>NZ_LMFF01000014.1:0-379931 GCF_001427205.1 Rhizobium sp. Root491 | reverse complement strand
TGGAAAACAACAAGCAGTCAGCTCATCAACATGATTTCTTTAGAACGAAAGACTTCGTCGCCAGCAGCGCCGCCGCCCTCGTTCAGTGAGCGGACTTATAAGAGATCACCCTCAAACAAGTCAACACACCTATCGTCAAAAAACTGACATTTTTGCTAACCGTATGAAAATAAAAGATAGTTTCAAGGCGGACCGCCAGGGAGGCATAGGAAGGACGGAATCCTCGTCTCTTTTGGCTGTGCATACGGGAACCCCTTCCCACCCTTCACGACAGATAGCTTGCGAAGAACCACAATTTAGCCGGAAGAGCTCTTGCGAAACCCTCTCCGCCGGCTGTCAAAGCACCGGGCCGTGCTTTAGAAACGGCAAAAGAGACGCTTAGACATCAACCCGATTGCCCCAGGCCTGTTTGCATGACCAGAACGCCAGCCCATATAAAGATCGATCTGCCCGTACTTCCCGTCAGCGACGTTCTGGCCGAGATTGCCCAAGCGTTGGACGGGTCAAAGCGTGCCGTTCTCTCGGCTCCGCCGGGTGCGGGCAAAACAACGCTGGTGCCGCTTCATCTCCTGCGTGAGGAATGGCGGGGCGACGGCAAGATCATTCTTCTCGAACCACGTCGGCTTGCCGCCCGGGCCGCGGCTGGACGCATGGCTGATCTTCTTCAGGAGAATGTTGGAGAAACCGTCGGCTATCGTATGCGGCTCGACAATCGCATCTCCTCAAGAACCCGGATTGAAGTGGTGACTGAGGGTGTCTTCGCCCGGATGGTTCTGGACGACCCGGAACTTGCCGGCGTTTCGACGGTGATTTTCGACGAGTTTCACGAACGTTCACTCGATGGCGATTTCGGACTGGCACTTGCGCTCGACGTTCAGGAGGGACTGAGAGACGATCTGCGGATCCTCGTGATGTCCGCCACCCTTGATGTGGAACGCATCAGTGCGCTGATGGGCGATGCCCCTGTCATTCAGAGCCTCGGCCGCACATATCCAATCGACACACGCTACGAGGACCGCTGGCAGGGTGTGCCTGTCGAAGAGAAAGTCACAAAGGCGATTACCGAAGCTCATGCATCGGAAACAGGCTCCATTCTTGCCTTCCTTCCGGGGCAGGCAGAAATTACCCGCACGGCCAACCGGCTGGAGGGGCGTTTTTCCGACGATACAGATATCATCCCGCTTTACGGCAATCTTTCGCAAAAGGAGCAGGATGCGGCGATCAAGCCGGCACCGGCCGGACGGCGCAAGATCGTGCTTGCCACATCGATAGCAGAAACATCGATCACCATAGACGGCGTGCGTGTGGTGATTGACAGCGGGTTGCAGCGACTACCGGTTTTCGAACCGGCAACGGGAATCACGAGACTGGAGACAGTGCGGGTTTCGCGCGCCTCCGCCGACCAGCGGGCGGGCCGAGCCGGACGAACGGAACCCGGCGTTGCGATCCGCCTGTGGCATCCGGGACAGACGGCAGCGCTCAACGCCTTCACGCCACCGCAAATTCTGGCGAGTGATCTTTCCGGCCTTGCACTCGATCTTGCCCATTGGGGCGTTCATGATCCTTCCGCGCTTTCATTTCTGGATGCCCCTCCCGAAGCGGCATTGAAGGAATCGATCGCGCTTCTCAAAAATCTGGGCGCACTCGATGAAAGCGGCGCGCTGACGCGACGCGGCCACCTGACGCGCAGCCTCTCACTACCGCCAAGGCTTGCGGCAATGGTAATTGCAGCGGGGAGCGAAGGTGCGGGAAAAAAGGCGGCGATGCTCGCCGTCATGCTGACGGAACAGGGACTGGGCGGAACCGACATTGATCTCGATGAAAGATTGCGGCGCTTTCTTTCCGAGAGAAGCGAAAGGGCGCAAGCGGCACGCAAGCTGGCTTCGAGACTTCTAGATGCGATCGGCGATGCGCAGACTATGAATGAACAGCCAAGCGAGGCCGGCCCCTTGCTGCTGCACGCCTATCCGGACCGGATTGCGCTTCAGCGAGGAGCGCGCGGTCGTTATGTGATGGCGAACGGCCGGGGTGCAGAACTTGCCGAAACCGAACGGCTGGCGGCAAGCAGGATGCTGGTGGTTGCCGATATTACCGGGCGTGCGGCACAGCCGCGCATCCTTTCGGCAGCAAGCATCGAGCGCACCGATATAGAAGAGCGGATGCCGCATCTTATTGTGCAGCAGGACCAGCTGCTGTTTGACAAGGCAAGCGGTCAGGCGCGTGCACGCCGCGTCACGCGCCTAGGCGCCATCATCCTCGACGAAACGCCCCTGCCCCGCCCGGAGGGCGAACAGGCGGCGCAGGCACTTGCCAACGGCGTTCGGGAATTTGGTGTCGGAATTCTTCCGTTCACAAAAGAAACCCAGCAGTTGCGCGACAGGATAGGCTTTCTGAATGCCAGCATCGGCGACCCCTGGCCGGATGTCAGCGATGCTGCATTGCTTTTACGGCTGGATGAATGGTTCGTGCCCTTCCAGCAAGGCGCCCGCAGCCTTCAGGATATCCGGCCCGGCAGCCTTTCCGAGGGACTTTTAGCCTTGGTGCCTTATGAGGTCGCACGCGATCTCGGCAGGCTTGCGCCGACGCATTTCGAAGCGCCGACGGGCCAGCGGCATCCCATTCGTTACGATGCCAGCGAACCGACGCTTTCCATTCGTGTGCAGGAGCTTTTCGGGCTGACGGCTCATCCCGCCATCGCGCAGGGGCGGTTGCCGCTGCTGCTGGAATTGACCTCGCCGGCGCACAGGCCGATACAGACGACACGCGATCTTCCAGGTTTCTGGGCAGGATCGTGGAAAGATGTACGGGCGGACATGCGCGGGAGGTATCCGCGCCATCCATGGCCTGAGGACCCGGCATCGGCATTGCCGACCAGCCGCGCAAAACCGCGCGGAACGTGATGACGATGAAAAGCACAAAGGAGATGAAGGTGGCTGGCCATCCGATCGAAACAACAAGGCTTGGCCGCGCCAGCCGCAGGATAAGGCTGCAAACCATCGTATGGTTGCGCTGGCTGGCGGTGGCCGGGCAAAGTGCGACGATCCTGCTTGTTGCTTTCGGCTTGAACTTCCCCCTGCCACTTCTGGCTTGCAGCCTTTTGATCGGTGCACTGGCGCTTGCCAACCTGTTTCTCACTGCGCGTTTTCCCTCCACCTATCGTCTGGAGCCCTGGGAAGCGACATTGCTGCTGGCATTCGACCTGCTGCAATTGACGGCGCTCATCTACATCACCGGTGGTCTTTCCAATCCTTTCGCACCGCTGATCTGCGTGCAGGTCATCATCGCCTTCGCCTCGCAGCCGCTTCGGCACTCGCTTATTCTGCTCGCATTTGCCGTCATCTGCTCGACGGCAATCGCTTTTTCGCCGTTTCCAGTTCCGTGGTATCCCGGTGAGGTGCTGCCGATCCAGCTTCTGCTGCATGTGGGCACCTGGGTCGCGATCATTGCCACGACCTCTTTCGCGGCCTTTTATGCCTATCGCGTTTCACACGAGGCCAATCAGCTGGCCGATGCGCTGGCTGCGACCGAACTGGTGCTGGAGCGGGAAAAACATCTCTCGCAGCTAGACGGTCTGGCCGCCGCTGCGGCACACGAGCTGGGCACGCCGCTGGCGACAATCAGCGTCGTCGCCAAGGAAATGGAACGGGAACTCGGAAATGATGAAAGGTTTGGCGAAGACATAGCGCTGCTGCGCAGCCAGAGCGAAAGATGCCGGGATATTCTGCGCCGCCTTACATCACTTTCCACCGATGATGAGGAGCATATGCGTCGCCTGCCGCTCTCCTCGCTGATTGAGGAGGTGATGGCGCCGCACCGGGAATTCGGAATCCGTCTCGATCTCGTCGAAAAGAACAACCGGATCGACGAGCCGGTTGGCATCCGGAATGCAGGCGTTATTTACGGGCTGGGCAATCTCATCGAAAACGGCGTGGACTATGCGCGGGAAAAAGTGACCGTGACCGTGGACTACGATTCGCAGAATGTCGCCGTCACCATTGAGGATGATGGACCGGGTTATGCCCATGACGTGCTTGCCCGCATTGGTGAACCCTATGTGACCGAACGTCACAACGATACCCGGGCGGGAGGGCTGGGACTCGGGCTTTTCATTGCAAAGACATTGCTGGAACGCTCCGGCGCCACCGTTACCTTCGAAAATCGCGGTTTGAGCGGAACCGGAGCGCGGGTCACAATCGTCTGGCCTCGAGCGCTTATGGACGATAAAAGAGACCGTTGACTTTACCATCCACGTGGAAGCGGCGATAAGAAGAAAAAGCCGACTAAGTTGCCGAAAGGCCTGAGACATGACGACAGAAGACCAGACCCCCATCAGCGCGACAACGGATAACGACGACCCGATCGGAGCTGACAGATCGTTGCTGATCGTCGATGACGACGGTCCCTTCCTGCGCCGGCTTGCCCGGGCCATGGAAACACGCGGATTTATCGTCGATACCGCCGAGACGGTCAGCGAAGGCATTGCCCGTTCCAAGGCTGCGCCGCCCAAATATGCGGTCGTTGATTTGCGGCTTACGGATGGCAATGGTCTCGAGGTCATCGAAGCCATCCGGCAGTACCGGGACGATACGCAGATTGTCGTCCTGACGGGCTACGGCAATATCGCAACCGCCGTTACCGCCGTGAAGCTTGGGGCGCTGGATTATCTTGCCAAACCGGCCGATGCGGACGATGTCTTTAATGCGCTGACGCAGCGCAAGGGTGAAAAGACTGAAGTGCCCGAAAACCCGATGTCGGCCGACCGGGTGCGTTGGGAGCATATTCAGCGAGTTTATGAAATGTGCGAGCGCAACGTCTCGGAAACCGCCCGCCGGCTTAACATGCACCGGCGAACGCTGCAGCGCATTCTGGCGAAACGCGCGCCGAAGTAGAGCATTTACAGTACAAGTGAGAAGCGGTTTTACGTCTGGATATGGTCTGGAACCGGGCATTACTCTCCGAAGCTGCGCCCGGTCGTCCACTCCGCCAGCATCAGCCGGGTTGCAGCGGTTCTCGAGAAATCCAGCATCACCGATTTGCGGGTTGCGGGCGGTAATTTATGCTCCGGCGCATCGCGAAGCATATGGGCGCCGTAGCCATCCGACAGTATAAGCCCACATTCTTCCGGAAAGATTTCGACCGGCACTTCCGGATGGGTGGCAAAAAACAGCCGGTCGCAATGCAGGCGGTATTCCGGCCATTTACGATCGACACGGAAGTCCTCGATCGAGGATTTGATTTCGATAATCCAGATTTCACCCTTTGCCGAAAGGCTGATGAGATCGGCCCGTCGTCCGCTTGCAAGCGGCAGTTCCGGCAAAACCGAATGTCGCATCTCGTGCAAAAGCACCTGAACGCCGCGGCGCACCAGCATCGCCTTGTCCGACTGGCGACCGTCGATTAACGGATTATTGTTGGTAAGCGAAAGAATAGTCATGGATAAAGGCTACTGAGGCGTTTGGCCTATTGTTGCAAAAAGGCAATCAACCGGCAATTTTAAAGTCACATTCGTCCTGCAGCAGCGTATCGGCTTGCCAAGAACGGCTTAATGGAAAATAACCGATTTATCCAATTAAGCCTACTCCTTCGCACAATTTGGCGAATTTTCCGCGAGAACGATATGCGCATCCGTACCTCATTGACTGCACTCGGTCTGACGGCAGCACTGGCTCTGGCCGGCTGCGCCGAAACCACATCCCAATCATCCGGCCAGGTAGCGGCGTCAGTGCCGGTCGCTAACCCGGTTCCGGCAAAGGTCGAAACCGTCCAGATCTTCAACGATGTTTACGGCCCTGTGACCGACGCGGGCTATGCGCTGCCCGCCATCCCGATCAATCGTGTGAACGAGAAGTTCCGTCGTCAGATCGTCGAATTCCAGAATAACGAACGGCCGGGCACGATCATCGTCAATACGCGTGAGCGTTTCCTTTATTATATCCTGCCCGGCAACCGCGCAGTTCGTTACGGCATCGGCGTTGGCAAGGCTGGTTTTGCCTGGGCCGGCGAAGCCTACGTCGCCTGGAAACAGGAATGGCCGATGTGGCATCCGCCGAAGGAAATGGCCGACCGCAAGCCGGAAGTCGCAAAGTATGTCGAGGCAGGCATGGGTCCGGGTCTTTCCAACCCGCTCGGCGCGCGCGCCATGTATCTCTTCAACGAAAAGGGACAGGATACGCTGTTCCGTATCCACGGTTCGCCTGAATGGGCATCAATCGGCACCGCCGCCTCTTCCGGCTGCATCCGCATGATCAACCAGGACGTCATCGACCTTTACAGCCGCGTCCGTCCCGGCCGCAGCACCAAGGTTGTCGTGATCCAGTAAGATCAGATACCAGACAAAGAAAAAGCCGCCGTGGAATTCCCGGCGGCTTTTTTGTTTCTGGAGCATTCCCAGTAAAAGTGCATAGCGGTTTTAAGGTAGAGCACGTCGAACATTCCGTTCAGACAAGACGTGCTCTGGAGTGCCTGTCGGCCTCAAGCCGCCTGCTTCGCCTTCAGTTCGAGGCGACGGCGGTGCAGAACCGGTTCCGTATAACCGTTAGGCTGCTCCCGGCCTTTCAGCACAAGTTCGACGGCGGCCTGAAAAGCGACCGATCCTTCAAAGTTGGACGCCATCGGCAGATAGGCCGGATCTCCGGCATTTTGGCTATCGACCACGGCGGCCATGCGTTTCATGGTCTCAACGATCTGCTCTTGCGTAACCACGCCATGGCGAAGCCAGTTGGCCATATGCTGCGCGGAGATGCGCAGCGTGGCGCGGTCCTCCATCAGTCCGACATTGTTGATGTCAGGCACCTTGGAGCAGCCGACGCCCTGATCGACCCAGCGCACGACATATCCCAGAATACCCTGCGCGTTGTTGTCGAGTTCGCGCTGGATTTCCTCGGGCGTCCAATTGGGACGCGGCACGACCGGCACCGATAGAATATCGGAGAGTTTTGCCCGGCCCCGGCTTTTCAGGTCTTCCTGAACGGCTGCGACATCGACCTTGTGATAGTGCGTGGCATGCAGCGTCGCAGCCGTGGGTGAAGGTACCCAGGCGGTGTTGGCGCCTGCCTTTGGATGCGCGATCTTCTGCTCCAGCATGGCGGCCATCAGGTCAGGCATGGCCCACATGCCCTTACCGATCTGCGCATGGCCGGAAAGGCCGCATTCCAGACCGATATCGACGTTCCAGTTCTCGTAAGCCGCAATCCAGGCCGCCTGTTTCATATCGCCCTTGCGGATCATCGGACCCGCTTCCATCGAGGTATGAATTTCGTCGCCCGTGCGGTCGAGGAAGCCGGTATTGATGAAGACGACCCGGTCTTTTGCCGCGCGAATGCTTTCCTTGAGGTTGACCGTGGTGCGGCGTTCCTCGTCCATGATGCCCATTTTCATGGTGTTCGGCGCCATGCCGACAAGCTTTTCGGCCCGCGTGAAAATCTCGTTGGCGAAGGCGACTTCCTCCGGCCCGTGCATCTTCGGCTTGACGACATACATGGAACCGGCACGGGAATTCTGGCGACGGCCGGAGGGGCCGACATCGTAAAGCGCAATCAGCGCTGTGATGACGGCGTCCATGATACCTTCCGGCACCTCGCGGCCATCCTTGTCGAGGATCGCCGGATTGGTCATGAGGTGACCGACATTACGCACCAGCATCAGGGAGCGCCCCGGCAGAGTAAGTGCTCCACCATCGGGGGCGGTGTAATAACGATCCGGGTTGAGACTACGGGTGAAGGTGTTACCACCCTTGGAAACCTTCTCCGTCAGGTCGCCGCGCATCAGGCCAAGCCAGTTGCCATAAACCAGCACCTTGTCCTCGGCATCAACAGCGGCAACGGAATCCTCGCAGTCCATGATTGTTGTCAGCGCCGATTCGAGAATGACATCCGAGATGCCTGCCTTGTCACCCTTGCCGATTTCCGTCGAGGGATCGATGACGATCTCGGTGTGCAGACCATTCTTGCCAAGCAGGATCGTTGCCGGCTGTTCCGCATCGCCGGTAAAGCCCTTGAATTGCTCGGCATCTTTCAGGCCCGTTTTGCTGTCACCGATTGCAAGCTGCAAGAGGCCGTCAACGATCTTGAAGCCGGTCACATCCGACCAACCTGCCGTTTCGAGCGGAGCTGATTCGTTGAGGAAGTTCCGCGCCCAGGCAATGACCTTTTCGCCGCGTTTCGGATTATAGCCCCTGCCCTTTTCTGCACCATCGGCGTCAGAAATGGCATCCGTGCCGTAAAGTGCATCGTAAAGCGAACCCCAGCGGGCATTGGCGGCGTTCAGCGCATAACGGGCATTCATGACCGGCACGACAAGCTGCGGGCCTGCGACAGCGGCAATTTCCGAATCGACGTTGCTGGTTTCGACCTTGAAGCCGGGTCCTTCCGGCAGCAGATAGCCGATTTCCTTCAGGAAGCCCTCATAGACATCAAAATCCGTCGGGGCGCCATTCTGCCGGTACCAGCCATCCAGTTTTTCCTGCAAGGCGTCGCGCTTTGCGAGCAATTCACGATTCTTGGGGGAAAGCTCGTGGACGATGGCCGAAAAGCCTTCGAAGAAGGTTTCTGCATCAAGACCCGTGCCCGGCAGAACGTCATCCGTCAAAAAAGCATAAAGCCTGTCATCAATGGAAAGACCGAATTTATTGGTGCGGCTCATATGCGCCTCCTCTTTATCTCAAGGGCGCAGATTGGACGCTGAGGCAGGCGCTCGTCAATTGCGAGAGGCAACCAAATATTATTTCCGTTTTGGAAAGAATGCCGACGATAATCGTCTTTTTCTACAAAAGCGCCTGCAAATCCTTGATGCGATCGTTCACCAGCCAGCCGTAATAGTTTTCTTCCGGCAAAAGCGGCTGTTCCCCACCTGCGGCGCGCTGACGATTTTTCTGGGCAAGAGCGGCAGCGCGCTGCGCGGATCCGCCGACATTATAAAGCGTGGACGTTACACCAGGATTTTTGGAAACATCCATGTCGGCAATCGACCTGTAGTCGTCGATCGATTTGCGGATGGAAGCTGCCATGAAGGCGAGCGAGCGATCCGGGTCCATGATCGCGGTATAAACGGCGGTCGCATCGTTTTCGTCGAGCTTCTCATAACCTGAGGTTTTCGACACCATGTCGGACAACATCAATGCCGTGAGCGGATTGATCTGGCCGAGACCGAAGGTCTGTCCGGCATAAAAGGGCTGGAAAAATACAGCGCTGAAACGATTGTTCGGATAGGCAACGCCATCTACCGTCTTGCCGCGGAAGCTGTCGTCCCAGACGTCTTCCCGACAGTTCCAAAGGCTATAGGAATCCTTTTTCGACTGGCACCTGGCGAATTGCGAATGCGTCAGAAACTGCGCGATGGTTTCGTCCTTGTAGCCGAAACGGAAGCTGCTGCCGGCATAGGAGGCAGCCTTGACGTAGTAGGATTGCAGGCGGTCATAGGCGTCGACGTTATAGGTATGCTCGCCGACAATCGCCCCGATCATGTGGATCGGATCGATACCGTAGCGCCCGGCAGTAGACTTGATCTTGCCGATCAGTGCCCTGTCGGAAGACAGGAGGTCGATCACCTTCTGGTATTTACGCTCGAAAGACGTATTGGAACCCTTGGTTCGACGTGCGGAAGCCCCCGGAATGCCCGGCTGTTCGGCATTGCGATTGCCAGGCGGGACGACCGTCGCGGCCTCGGCATAAGAAGACGAGACGACGGTGAACGTCAAAGCGGCGGCAAATGCCAGAAGAGTTTTGCGCACGAGCGAATGCCTTTTCTCAAGCCGACCTCTCCCGAACCAAGAGAAAACCGGACCATTCCATAAAGCGGTTCCAACCGGAATGCAGCCTTTCCCATAAACAAAAAGGGGGCTGAATGCGAGACAAGGCCGTAAAATAAAAGAGTGCGGCAAATGTGGCCGCACTCTCGTGTCTTTGCTCTCCAAGATATTCAGAGAATATAGCGGGACAAATCCGTATCGGCGGCAAGATCGCCGACGTGCTTTTTGACATATTCCTGATCGATCTTGACGGCAGAGCCACCACGATCGGGTGCGTTGAAGGAAATCTCGTCGAGAACACGCTCCATCACCGTCTGCAGGCGGCGCGCACCGATATTCTCGACCGACGAGTTGAGATGAACAGCCACGTCGGCCAGAGCGTCGATCGCATCGTCCGTGAAGTCGAGATCGAGTTCTTCCGTCGCCATCAGCGCCTTGTACTGGCGGATGAGGCTTGCTTCCGTCTCGGTCAGGATACGGCGGAAGTCCTCTTTCGTCAGCGGCTTCAGCTCGACACGGATCGGCAGGCGGCCCTGAAGCTCCGGCAGAAGGTCGGACGGCTTTGCCACATGGAACGCGCCGGAAGCGATGAACAGAACATGGTCGGTTTTCACCGGCCCGTATTTGGTCGAGACAGTCGTGCCTTCAACGAGCGGCAGAAGATCGCGCTGCACGCCTTCACGCGAGACGCCGGCACCCATGCCGCCATCGCGCGCAGCAATCTTGTCGATCTCATCGAGGAAGACGATGCCGTCATTTTCCACCGACTTCACCGCTTCGCGCTGGATCATGTCGTTATCGAGCAGCTTGTCGGATTCGTCCCGAACGAGATCGGTATAGGATTTCGAGACGGTGGTGCGTACCTTCTTGGTGCGGCCGCCCATCGCCTTGCCGAACATTTCCGACAGGTTGAGAACGCCGATATTGGCGCCCGGCATGCCGGGTATTTCAAAGCCCGGCATGCCCGAACCGCTGTCGGCCACTTCGATGTCGATTTCCTTGTCGTCCAGCTCGCCGTCGCGCAGCTTCTTGCGGAAGCTCTCACGTGTCGCGGGTGACGCGGTCGATCCGACCAGTGCGTCGAGCACCCGCTCTTCGGCGCTCTGATGCGCCTTAGCCTGTACTTCCGCGCGCTTCTTTTCACGCACGAGGCCAATGCCGATCTCGACCAGATCGCGGATGATCTGCTCGACATCGCGACCGACATAACCGACTTCGGTAAATTTGGTCGCTTCGACCTTGATGAAGGGCGCGCCGGCAAGCTTGGCGAGACGGCGGGAAATCTCCGTCTTGCCGACACCGGTCGGTCCGATCATCAGGATGTTTTTCGGCATCACCTCGTCGCGCAGGCTCTCATCGAGCTGCTGGCGACGCCAACGGTTGCGCAGTGCAATCGCGACCGCACGTTTCGCATCATGCTGGCCGATGATGTGGCGGTCCAGTTCCGAGACAATTTCCCGGGGAGAAAAAGTGGTCATTCTGTCCTCTCGGCTTTCCTGTCCCGGCCGGCCATTCTGGCCCGGCCCACAGGACCCTTGGGTGAGAAATGGGGGTGAGAAATATGCTTACTCGGCGTCGAGGGTTTCGATGACGAGGTTATGGTTGGTGTAAACACAGATATCGGCGGCGATATCGAGCGACTTGCGCGCCACCTCCTCTGCCGACTTGTCCGTATCCATCATGGCGCGGGCAGCCGCAAAGGCGTAGTTGCCGCCGGAGCCGATGGCGATCGCGCCATGTTCAGGTTCCAGCACGTCACCATTACCGGTGATGGCGAGTGTCGTGGATTTGTCGGCCACCAGCATCATGGCTTCGAGGTTGCGCAGATATTTATCCGTGCGCCAGTCCTTTGCAAGCTCTACGGCCGCGCGCATGAGCTGACCGGGATATTGCTCGAGTTTCTTTTCGAGACGGTCGAGCAGCGTGAAGGCATCCGCCGTTGCGCCGGCAAAACCGGCAATCACTTCACCCTTGCCAATGCGACGAACCTTGCGGGCATTGCCCTTCATGACGGTCTGGCCAAGACTTACCTGACCATCGCCAGCCATGACGACCTTGCCGCCCTTCCTGACTGTAATAATCGTTGTCATTAAACACCTGTCTGCCCTACCGGGCCTGCGGTTAACGGGCCGGCATCCGGCCCTTCTCGGCATCTATGTAAGTTTGCTTTTCACGATTGCAAATCCTGCCCGCACTGCACTGTTTTGCGCAGATCATGCAAGACGATGGAACAACTGGATATTTGTGTCTCGTGCTGATAAGGAACGGCGACATTTTCACGGAGCGGCCACAGATGGCAGAACGTAAAGGCGAGATCATCCGCAAGACCAACGAAACCTCGGTTTCGGTGCGCGTGGATATCGACGGCACCGGCAAGTCGACAATTTCCACCGGGGTGGGATTTTTCGATCATATGCTGGACCAGCTGAGCCGCCATTCGCTGATCGACATGGATATCGAGGTTCAAGGTGACCTGCATATCGATGATCACCATACGGTCGAAGATACCGGCATCGCCATCGGCCAGGCCATCGCGAAGGCGTTGGGCGACAGGCGCGGGATTACCCGCTACGCCTCGCTCGATCTTGCCATGGATGAGACGATGACCAAGGCTGCCGTGGATATTTCCGGCCGTCCCTTCCTCGTGTGGAATGTCAACTTCTCCGCGCCCAAGATCGGCACATTCGACACCGAGCTTGTGCGCGAATTCTTTCAGGCGCTGGCCCAGAATGCCGGCATCACGCTGCATATCCTGAACCATTACGGCGCCAACAACCATCATATCGCCGAAACATGCTTCAAGGCCGTTGCCCGCGTTCTTCGCGCGGCAACCGAGATCGACCCCCGGCAGGCAGGCCGCGTTCCCTCGACAAAGGGCATGCTGGCCTGACCGCCAAAGCTGTCAGGAAGCCCATGACAAGCTATCTCGTTCTGGAAGCCCCCAACGGGCCGGACAGGGACCACAAGACGACCCGCTTCATAGCAGACCGTTTCGTCTGGCTGGCACTTATTGCGCCCTGGCTGTGGCTGGCCGTAAACCGGCTGTGGCTGGCCGCGATCGTCGTATTTGCAGTTCTTGTTCTGGCCGGTTGGGCATCAATGTTACCCGGATTCGAACCGGTGGGCATTTTGTGCAGCGTCGCCATTGCCCTCATCACTGCACTGGAGGGGCGCGATTTTCTCGTCCGGCACCTGATAGGCAAGGGCTGGAAGATGACCTCGGTCATTTCCGCCCCTGATCTTTCGAGTGCCGAAGAGATATATTTCTCCGATCTTTCCGAAAATACCGAGCCGTCGGGACAGCTGTCGCAGCCGGTATGGACACCCTCGCCGCAGAAGAGCGGTGACAAAAACTTCGTCAACGATCCCTCCGGATCGTTTCTTTTCGACTTGAATGGAAGGCGCTGACATGCGCGTCGCGATCATCGACTACGGTTCTGGCAACCTGCGTTCGGCCACCAAGGCTTTCGAGCGCGCCGCCCGCGAAGCCGGCATCAATGCAACCATTGACCTGACCGATAAGCCGGATCACGTCGCATCTGCGGACCGCATCGTCCTGCCAGGCGTCGGCGCCTATGCCGATTGCCGCGCCGGTCTCGAAGCTGTGCCCGGCATGCATGAGGCGCTTATCGAAGCCGTCGAGAAAAAAGCTCATCCCTTCCTCGGCATCTGCGTCGGAATGCAGCTGATGTCTTCGCGCGGTCTCGAAAAGACTGTCAGCACGGGGCTTGGCTGGATCGAAGGCGATGTCATTGAAATGACGCCATCCGATCCGGCGCTTAAAATCCCGCAGATTGGCTGGAATACGCTGGAAATCCGGCATCAGCATCCCCTGTTCGACGGTATCAGAACCGGCGCTGACGGCTTGCATGCCTATTTCGTGCATTCCTATCATCTGGCGGCGAAACAACCGGCGGATGTCATCGCCACCACCAATTACGGTGGCGCGATGACGGCTTTCGTTGGTCGCGACAATATGGCTGGCGCGCAGTTCCACCCGGAAAAAAGCCAGACGCTCGGCCTCGCCCTGATTTCCAATTTCCTGCGCTGGAAGCCCTGACATGATTCTTTTTCCCGCAATCGATCTTAAAGACGGCCAGTGCGTTCGCCTGAAACTCGGCGATATGGAGCAGGCAACCGTTTACAATACGGACCCCGGCGCACAGGCGAAGTCCTTCGAGGACCAAGGTTTCGAGTGGCTGCATGTCGTCGATCTCAACGGCGCCTTCGCTGGCCAGACGGTGAATGGCGAAGCGGTCGATGCCATTCTCAAGGCCACGACAAACCCGGTGCAGCTTGGCGGCGGCATCCGCACTCTCGATCATATTGAGGCGTGGCTCAGCCGTGGGCTTGCCCGCGTCATTCTCGGCACCGTGGCGGTGCGCGATCCCGTTCTGGTTATCGAAGCCTGCAAGCGTTTCCCCGATCAGGTCGCTGTCGGCATCGACGCCAAAGGCGGCAAGGTTGCTGTTGAGGGCTGGGCGGAAGCCTCAGAACTGGGCGTCATCGAACTTGCCAAACGTTTCGAAGGTGCCGGCGTTGCCGCCATCATCTACACCGATATCGATCGCGACGGCATTCTGGCTGGCATCAACTGGGCCTCGACACTCGAACTGGCAGATGCCGTGTCGATCCCCGTCATCGCCTCCGGCGGCCTTGCTTCCATCGAAGACATCAAGCGCATGTTGCAGCCGGATGCCGCAAAGCTAGAGGGCGCAATTTCAGGCCGCGCGCTTTATGACGGGCGCATCGATCCTGCCGAGGCGCTCGCCCTCATCAAGGCTGCCAAGGAGGTAAGCGCATGACCCTCAAAGCCCGCGTTATTCCCTGCCTCGATGTGAAAGACGGTCGAGTCGTCAAGGGTGTGAACTTCGTCGATCTTATCGACGCCGGCGACCCAGTCGAGGCGGCGAAGGCCTATGATGCGGCGGGAGCGGACGAACTCTGCTTTCTCGACATTACCGCCTCGTCCGACAATCGCGACACGATTTTCGACGTGGTATCGCGCACGGCCGACCATTGCTTCATGCCGCTGACCGTCGGCGGCGGCGTCCGCGCCGTGGCTGACATCCGCAAGCTGCTTCTCTGCGGTGCAGACAAGGTCTCCATCAATTCCGCAGCGGTGAAAGATCCTGATTTCGTCGCGCAGGCTGCCGACAAATTCGGCAACCAGTGTATCGTCGTCTCCATCGACGCCAAGCGGGTTTCGAAGGACGGGGAAGACGGGCGCTGGGAAATCTTCACCCATGGCGGACGTCAGCCAACCGGAATCGACGCCGTGGAATTTGCCATCAAGATGGTCGAACGCGGTGCCGGCGAATTGCTCGTCACCTCGATGGACCGCGATGGCACCAAAAGCGGATACGATATCGGCCTGACACGCAGCATTGCCGATCAGGTTCGCGTGCCCGTCATCGCCTCGGGTGGCGTCGGAACGCTGGATGATCTGGTAGCCGGCGTTCGCGATGGCCATGCGACCGCGGTGCTTGCCGCTTCCATCTTCCACTTCGGCACCTATTCGATCGGGCAAGCCAAGAGCTACATGGCCGAGCATGGCATCGCCATGCGTCTCGACTGATTGCAGGAACCTTTCCATGAGCGCATTTTCCCTTTCCGATCTGGAACGCATCGTCGCGACACGCGCCGCCGCCTCTCCCGATGAATCCTGGACGGCCAAACTTGTTGCGGCGGGCCAGGAACGTGCGGCGAAAAAACTGGGCGAAGAGGCTGTTGAGGCCGTCATCGCCGCCATCGCGAAAGACCGCGACGGGCTAAAAAACGAGGCCGCCGATCTGCTTTATCACCTGCTGGTGGTGTTGAAGATCGCCGACATTCCCCTTGCCGACGTCTTTGCCGAGCTGGAGCGCCGGACCGGACAGACCGGACTTGCGGAAAAGGCAGCGAGGCCGACATCATGAATGTCAAGGCAGGCAGCGGGGAGAGAGGCATGCCGAGCACACTCGATCATTTCCGCCCGGATGAATATTCGCCCTATCACTTCTTCAGCTCGGAAGAATGGGCAAAGTTTCGCGCCGACACACCACTCACCCTTTCCGCCGACGAGGTCAAAAGACTGCGTTCGCTGGACGACCCGATCGATCTGGACGAAGTGCGGCGTATTTATCTGTCGCTGTCGCGCCTCCTGTCATCGCATGTGGAAGCATCGCAGCTGCTGTTCGAACAGCGCAACCGCTTCCTGAACATGGCGGATGTCAACAAGACGCCCTTCGTCATCGGCATTGCCGGGTCGGTGGCGGTTGGAAAATCGACAACGGCGCGTATTTTGAAGGAGCTTCTGGCCCGCTGGCCCTCCAGCCCGAAGGTCGATCTCATCACCACCGACGGGTTTCTTTACCCGAACGAGGTGCTGCGGCGCGAAAACCTGATGGAGCGCAAGGGCTTTCCGGAAAGCTACGACATCGGTGCGCTGCTGCGTTTCCTCTCGGCGATCAAGGCGGGCCAGCCGAATGTGAAGGCGCCACGCTACTCGCATCTGACCTATGACGTGCTGCCCAACGAATTCACTGTCATCGACCAGCCGGATATCCTCATCTTCGAAGGCATCAACGTGCTGCAATCACGCGACCTGCCGGCGGGCGGGCGGATCGTGCCGATCGTTTCCGACTTCTTCGATTTCTCGATCTACATCGATGCGGATGAGGACTTCATTCACAACTGGTATGTGAACCGCTTCATGAATCTGCGGCAAACCGCCTTCCGGGACCCGAATTCATTCTTCAATCGCTATGCGTCGATCAGCGAAGAGGCGGCGCTTAGCATCGCCGAGGGCCTCTGGCAAAACATCAACCTGAAGAACCTGCGCCAGAACATCGTGCCCACGCGTCCACGCGCCGATCTTATCCTGCGCAAGGGCAAAAACCACCTGATCGACACGGTGGCGCTTCGCAAATTGTGAAAGATGCCGCAAAAGCGGCATCTCCATCGCAGCGGTTAAAATCCGTTATTAGGCAAGGTCAGGAATGCGCAGAACCTGACCGGGATAGATTTTATCGGGATGGGTCAGCATCGGCTTGTTGGCTTCGAAGATGATGTTGTTCTTGCCGCCATTTGCCTTGCCGTACTGGGCTTCAGCGATCTTCCAGAGATTATCGCCCTTTTTGACCGTGTAGAAAACGGGTTCCTTCGCCGGCGCTTCTGCCACCGTCAGTTCGCCGGCCTCGACCTTGGAAATGCCGAGCGTATTGCCAACGGCGATGACTGCCTTTTCGAAAATCGACTGGTCGGCCACTTCGCCCTTCAGAACGACCTTATCGTTCACCACCTCGACCTGAACCTTGTCGGTGCCGAGATCGTGGGAAGCGAGTTCTTTTTTGACGGCTTCGACATCGGGGGCATCATCTCCACCGATACCAAGCTTCTTTCCCGCTTCCTTGATGAAATTGAACAGACCCATAGCACCCTCCTTGGTTGTAGGAGGTCTACCAGACGATATCTGAAGGTCTATGACAAGTGCGAAACATTTTGCCATCCAGCTGCGACCTAGTCGCCTGATGGCTTGCCACGCATTTTCTTGACATCCGACCGGCCGGATTTTGCCTTGAGGCGGCGCTCGACGGAACCCTTGGTCGGCTTGGTGGCCTTGCGCACCGGCGGCGGCGGCGCTGCCGCTTCAAGAATCAGTTCCTTCAGCCGTTCACGCGCGTCTTCGCGATTGCGCTCCTGGCTTCGAAACCGGCTAGCCTCAATCATGAGCACGCCTTCTTTCGAAACACGCCGCCCGCCCAGACGCAGGGCATTCGCCGTCACCCGTTCCGGCAGGGAGGGAGAATTGGCGATGTCGAAAAACAGCTGAACCGCCGTCGAGACCTTGTTGACATTCTGGCCACCCGGCCCGCCGGCCAGCACGAATTGCTCCGTCAGCTCCCAGCCGGCGATGGTAATTCGGTTGCTGATGTAAAGCGGGGCGCTGGCCATGTTTTTTCTCCGCGCCGGTGATGCCACAGATCGGGAAAAATGAAAACAAGGCACGAAACGAAAGAACCCGGCACAAGGCCGGGTTCCCCTCCTCCTCATAAACGAGGCTTATTCATTCTGCCGCAAGCAGCAGTCCCGGTGCTGCATCGCGCACCTTACTGTCGACGTGATCTTCGAACTTGGTGAAGTTCGTAACGAACATCGACACAAGCTTCTTCGCCTGCGCGTCGTAAGCTGCGCCGTCGGCCCAGGTCGAACGCGGGTCGAGGATCGCGGCATCGACGCCTTCCAGCGACAGGGGCACGGCGAAACCGAAATTCGCATCGGTGCGGAATTCGGCACCCTTCAGCTCGCCGGTGAGGGCTGCCGTCAGAAGCGCGCGGGTCGCCTTGATGGGCATACGCTTGCCGATGCCGTAAGCACCGCCGGTCCAGCCGGTGTTGACCAGCCAGCAGTCCACGCCATGCTTGCCGATCAGCTCACGCAGCAGGTTGCCGTATTCCGCCGGGTGGCGCGGCATGAAGGGTGCGCCGAAGCAGGTGGAGAACGTCGCTTCCGGCTCAGTCACGCCCTTTTCCGTCCCGGCAACCTTTGCCGTGTAGCCGGAAAGAAAGTGGTACATGGCCTGTTCCGGCGTCAGCCGGGCAATCGGCGGCAACACGCCGAAGGCATCCGCAGTCAGCATGATGATCGTCTTCGGATGACCGGCAATGCCCGTTTCCGATGCATTCGGAATGAAATGCAGCGGATAGGCACTGCGGGTGTTTTCCGTCAGCGAATTGTCGTTGAAATCCGGAACACGGTTTTCGTCCAGCACGACGTTTTCGAGAACGGTGCCGAAACGGCGGGTCGCGGCATAGATTTCCGGCTCGGCTTCGGCCGACAGCTTGATCGCCTTGGCGTAGCAGCCGCCTTCGAAATTGAAGATGCCGTGTTCGCCCCAGCCGTGCTCATCGTCGCCGATCAGCGTACGCGACGGATCAGCCGACAGCGTGGTCTTGCCGGTGCCGGACAGGCCGAAGAACACGGCGGAATCACCCTCGGGACCGACGTTGGCCGAGCAATGCATCGGCATGACGCCCTTGGCCGGCAGCAGGTAGTTCAGCACCGTGAAGACCGACTTCTTGTTTTCACCGGCATAGGAGGTACCGCCGATGAGGACGAGACCATTGGTGAGATCGCAGGCGATGACGGTTTCCGAACGGACGCCGTGACGCGCCGGATCAGCCTTGAAGCTCGGCAGATTGATGATGGTCAGCTTCTGTTTGAAGCCTGCCAGTTTCTCCCGCTTCGGGCGGATGAGCAGGTTGCGGATGAACAGCGAATGCCAGGCAAGCTCAGTGACGACACGGGTCGACAGGGCGTTTTCCTCATCGGCACCGCCGATCAGGTCCTGAACATAGAGCGTCTTGCCGGCGGCGTGCGCAAGCATGTCCTGACGCAGCAGCTCGAAGTTTTCCGGCGACAGCGGCTTGTTGTTGTCCCACCAGATAGTGTCTTCGGTGGAAGCGTCGCGGACGACGAATTTGTCCTTCGGAGAACGGCCCGTATGCTGACCGGTAACGGCACGAAGTGCGCCATCCGCCGTCAGCTCGGCTTCGCCGTTGCGGATCGCCTCTTCGTACAATTCGCTTTCGTTGAGGTTATAAAAGACGCGGGAGGCCTCGCCCAGTCCGAGTTCCGCAACTCCATTGGCAGGATTATGAACCCCAAGCTCGTTCATGACGCGTTCCTTGTAAATGACGATAAGGCCGTTGAAATTTTCACGGAAAATACGTGGCGGCTTTTAGAAACGCAAGAGTGAAACTTTAAATAACTTAGTGATTTCAATATATTAATCGATTTAAAAGATTTTATTTCTTTTTAAATCGGTTGAAGACGCATTAGAATCCAGCTGCGGCGTTTTCCCGGAATTGCCCTAGTCACACCAGGCGATTTGGTTGTGAGTTTTCCTTTGCCACAATTTGTTCCACCTTTATACTCATGAGAGTGGCTCGCGGCGCGCAACCTTGGCTGGGTGGATGTCGGGAGTTACGAGAAAATGACGATGGAGACCAACTACATGCAGACGATCGCGCTTGTCGACGACGACCGGAATATTCTCACTTCGGTATCGATCGCGCTCGAAGCCGAAGGCTACCGGGTCGAAACGTATACGGACGGCGCCTCCGCGCTTGACGGACTGATTGCCCGTCCGCCGCAGCTCGCCATTTTCGACATCAAGATGCCGCGCATGGACGGCATGGAGCTTTTACGGCGTCTTCGCCAGAAATCGGATATTCCGGTTATCTTCCTGACCTCCAAGGATGAAGAGATCGACGAATTGTTCGGCCTGAAGATGGGTGCTGACGATTTCATCACAAAACCCTTCTCGCAGCGCCTTCTGGTGGAACGCGTCAAGGCCATCCTGCGCCGCGCCAGCAGCCGCGAGGCTTCCGCTGCGACCGGCGGCAGCACGCTGAAGCCGACGGCTGATCAACAGGCGCGCACGCTCGAACGCGGCCAGCTGGCCATGGATCAGGAACGCCACACCTGCACCTGGAAGGGCGAGCCAGTGACGCTGACCGTTACCGAATTCCTTATCCTGCATTCGCTTGCACAGCGACCAGGCGTGGTGAAAAGCCGCGACGCGCTGATGGATGCGGCCTACGACGAACAGGTCTATGTTGACGACCGCACGATCGACAGCCACATCAAGCGCCTTCGCAAGAAGTTCAAACTGGTCGATGGTGACTTCGATATGATTGAAACGCTTTATGGCGTAGGATATCGCTTCCGCGAAGCGGCTTGAACGAGCCGCAATCGGGAGAGACCACCGGAATTGTGGTGGCGAGGACATAGACTTGTTGAAGAAAACGCCGGAAACAGTCTCGGACAGTGACGATGCCGAAGATCGCGGCAGCGAACGCCGCCATCGTATCCATCCGCTGACGATCGTCCGACGCATTTTTGGCAATGCTGTGTTTTCCAGCCTCACGCGCCGCATCCTGTTCTTCAACGTGGCCGCGACGGTCGTTCTGGTCGGTGGCATTCTCTACCTCAACCAGTTCCGCGAGGGGCTGATCGATGCGCGGGTGGAAAGCCTTTTGACGCAGGGCGAGATCATCGCCGGCGCCATCTCGGCCTCCGCCTCGGTGGATACCAACTCCATCACCATCAATCCGGAAAAGCTGCTGGAATTGCAGGCGGGGCAAAGCATCACGCCCGCCCCCAATGACGAGGACTTGAGTTTCCCGATCAATCCGGAACGGGTGGCGCCGGTGCTGCGCCGGCTGATTTCGCCGACACGGACCCGCGCTCGGCTTTTCGATGCCGATGCCAACCTGCTTCTCGATTCCCGCCATCTCTATTCCCGCGGCCAGGTCCTGCGCTTCGATCTGCCGCCGGTGACGCCGGAAACCCAGACCTGGGGTGAATGGTTCACCAGCATGTTCAACCGCATGCTGCAACCGAGCAGCCTGCCGCAATACAAGGAAGCGCCAGGTGGCGACGGCTCGATCTATCCGGAGGTGATGAATGCGCTGACCGGCGTGCGCGGCGCAGTCGTTCGCGTTACCGAAAAGGGTGAGCTGATCGTTTCGGTCGCCGTGCCGGTGCAGCGCTTCCGGGCCGTGCTCGGGGTTCTGCTCCTGTCCACGCAGGCCGGTGATATCGACAAGATCGTGCATGCGGAGCGCCTGGCCATCATGCGCGTGTTCGGCATCGCCACGCTCGTCAACATCGTACTTTCCCTGTTGTTGTCCTCCACCATCGCCACGCCGCTCCGGCGGCTTTCGGCGGCTGCGATCCGCGTGCGTCGCGGAGCGAGAACCCGCGAGGAGATACCGGACTTTTCGGCGCGTCAGGATGAAATCGGCAACCTTTCCATAGCGCTTCGTGAAATGACGACGGCGCTCTACGACCGTATCGACGCAATCGAAAGTTTCGCCGCCGATGTCAGCCACGAGCTCAAGAACCCGCTGACTTCGCTGCGCAGCGCCGTGGAAACCCTGCCGCGCGCCAAGACGGAAGAGTCCAAACAGCGGCTGACCGAAATCATCTTCCACGATGTCCGCCGCCTCGACCGCCTGATCAGCGATATTTCGGATGCCTCGCGGCTCGATGCCGAACTGGCGCGCGTCGATGCATCGCCGCTGGATCTCGACGTTCTTATGAAGGGTCTGGTAGATATCTCCCGCCAGATCAGCACAAAGAAAAAGAGCGTGGCGATCGACTATGTCGCCGACCGGAAGGCGGGAGCCAAAACCTCCTTCGTCGTGAACGGTCACGATCTTCGCATCGGGCAGATTGTCACCAACCTGATCGAGAATGCGCGCTCTTTTGTTTCCGAGGAAAGCGGCCGCATCACCGTGCGCCTTTCCCGTCACAAGGACCGCTGCATCGTGCAGGTGGAAGACAATGGCCCCGGCATTCAGGCCGAGGATATCGACCGGATTTTCGAGCGCTTCTACACCGACCGACCGGCAAGCGAAGGTTTCGGCCAAAATTCCGGCCTTGGCCTTTCCATCAGCCGCCAGATCGCCGAAGCCCATGGCGGCAGCCTCAGGGCGGAAAATGTCGTCGACAAATACGGCGTGATATCAGGCGCGCGCTTCACCCTGTCGCTGCCGGCGGCCGAAACCCATGAACGCTGAACGCTTCAACCTGCACGCAACCGCCATTGTCGTCGACAACACCGGCATTCTCTTCACCGGACCGTCCGGCAGCGGCAAAAGCGAGCTTGCCTTCAGCTTTCTGACGGAGGCGCAACGATGCGGATTGCCGGCGGCACTGATCGCGGATGATCAGATTTTCGTGTATCGCGACGGCGAAAACATTATCGCCGAGCGGCCGGAAGCAATAGCCGGACTACTGGAATTGCGCGGCAGCGGCATCGTTAACGTCAACAGCGTCCCGAGCGCCGGACTAAATTTCGCCGTTACGACAGTTCTTTCACCGGAAAATCCAAGACTTCCGGAGGATAACGAGGTGTTGTTGCTGCCCTGCGGCGGGCATCTTCCGCTTCTGCGTATTCCGCTTTCCAGTCTTACGCCGTATGGAAAATTTGCTGCACTTGCTCAAAATCTTTTTAAAACGAACGTGAAGTGACCATGATTCAGGCGATTTTAGGCTTGCGATTCGCATTTTCCTCATCAAGATGAAATCCCACCGATGGACAGGATTGCCGCGTTGCGATAGTCGGCAATGAGAGTGCGTGTGCAAGGGAGCATTTCATGATCGGACTAGTGCTTGTCACCCATGGCAAGCTGGCTGAGGAGTTTCGCCATGCGTTGGAGCATGTCGTCGGTCCCCAGAAATTGATCGAGACGGTTTGTATCGGTCCCGAAGACGACATGGATCAGCGCCGGCAGGATATCATCGACGCCGTTACGCGCGTCAATGATGGAAATGGCGTCATTATTCTGACGGATATGTTCGGTGGCACACCGTCCAATCTCGCCATCTCCGTCATGAACAACGGTAATGTCGAAGTCATCGCCGGGGTCAACCTTCCCATGCTGATAAAACTCGCAGGCGTTCGCAGCGAAGACAACATGGACAAGGCGCTCCAGGACGCATCCGACGCCGGTCGCAAATACATCAACGTCGCCAGCCGCGTTTTAAGCGGCAAATAAGAAGTCAGCCCCATGTCGCCTCACTCCCGGGAATTGCCGATCATCAACAAGCGCGGTCTCCACGCCCGGGCATCTGCAAAATTCGTGCAGATGGTCGAGGGTTTCGACGCGACGATTACGGTGTCGAAGGACGGAATGACCGTTGGCGGCACCTCCATCATGGGTCTGATGATGCTGGCGGCCAGCCCGGGATGCAGTGTCTATGTCGAGGCGAGCGGCAACCAGGCGGAAGAGGCGCTCGCCGCACTTGAGGCACTTGTTGCCGACCGCTTCGGCGAAGAAGCCTGACCCCACTCCCATATAAAGACATAAAGACTTCTTTATATCGTTATTGCCAGATCGTTTTTGGCCTGCTAAACCCCTGCTACGTTTAAAAGCCGGGCCAATAGGCATGGCATTTCTGATCTGGAGAACTTCATGAGCCTTGAGAAGGACTACATCATCGCCGATATCAACCTTGCCGCATTCGGCCGCAAGGAACTGGACATCGCCGAAACCGAAATGCCTGGCCTTATGTCCTGCCGCAAGGAATTCGGCGAGAGCAAGCCCCTGAAGGGCGCGCGTATCACCGGTTCTCTTCACATGACGATCCAGACCGGTGTCCTCATCGAGACGCTGAAGGAACTGGGCGCGGACATCCGCTGGGCGTCCTGCAACATCTTCTCGACGCAGGACCATGCCGCAGCAGCCATTGCAGCGGCCGGCATTCCTGTTTTCGCGGTCAAGGGTGAGAGCCTGACGGAATATTGGGAATATACCGACAAGATCTTCCAGTGGACCGATGGCGGCCTCTCCAACATGATCCTCGATGATGGCGGCGATGCCACAATGTACATTCTGCTCGGCGCGCGCGCCGAAGCCGGTGAGGACGTTCTTTCCAACCCCGGTTCGGAAGAAGAGGAAATTCTTTTCGCGCAGATCAACAAGCGCCTCAAGGCTTCCCCCGGCTGGTTCACCAAGCAGCGTGACGCGCTGAAGGGCGTGACGGAAGAAACGACGACAGGCGTTCATCGTCTCTACGATCTTGCCAAGAAGGGCCTCCTGCCCTTCCCGGCCATCAACGTCAACGACAGCGTCACCAAGTCCAAGTTCGACAACAAATACGGCTGCAAGGAATCGCTGGTAGACGGCATTCGCCGCGCAACCGACGTGATGATGGCCGGCAAGGTTGCCGTGGTCTGCGGTTACGGCGATGTCGGCAAGGGTTCCGCTGCCTCGCTGCAGGGCGCTGGCGCCCGCGTGAAGGTCACGGAAATCGACCCGATCTGCGCGCTTCAGGCCGCCATGGACGGTTTCGAGGTCGTTCGCCTGGAAGACGTTGTGTCTTCCGCTGACATCTTCATCACCACCACCGGCAACAAGGACGTTATCCGCATCGAGCACATGCGCGAGATGAAGGACATGGCCATCGTCGGCAATATCGGCCATTTCGACAATGAAATTCAGGTCGCTTCGCTGCGTAACCTCAAGTGGACAAACATCAAGCCACAGGTCGACATGATCGAGTTCCCGAAGGGCAACCGCATCATCCTGCTGTCCGAAGGCCGCCTGCTGAACCTTGGCAATGCCACAGGTCACCCTTCCTTCGTCATGTCGGCGTCGTTCACCAACCAGGTGCTGGGCCAGATCGAGCTTTTCACCAAGCCGGGTGAATACAAGAACGAAGTCTACGTGCTGCCGAAGCACCTCGACGAAAAGGTTGCACGCCTTCATCTCGAGAAGCTTGGCGTGCGCCTGACCGAACTTTCCGACCTTCAGGCTGATTATATCGGCATCTCGAAGCAGGGTCCGTTCAAGGCAGAACACTACAGATATTAATTTCATAGTTAATATCCACTGAAATTACACAATATGTAGATGCCGTGCGCTTGACAAAGCGCGCGGCATCTTTTTTGCGCGCTCCCTTTCCGCAGATTTATGAAGACGGTATTGTCATCGAACTTGATTCGGACACGCCAAAGGGCGGCGGGGACGAAATGGGATGTCTTGTCGAAGATGCGGCACATAGGACGGAGACAGACCGGGGATGACGGTTCACAATTCGGATCTGCGCGAGCAGACAGTTCAACGCGTTGAAAACACGCATGCTGGCGTGGCATTGGGCGCGGCCATGGCGCGTTGCCGGCTGGCGATCAGTGCTGTGCGGACAGGCTTTTCGCGGCTTCCCGTCCTGATGTCCGGCACGGTTCTCGCCGGTTCTGCAAATGTGGCGCTGGCGCAGGACGGTCTTGTCGCAAAGACCGGCGCGCGGCTGTTTTCATCCGGAGAAACCATCACCTATTCGCTTTTTGTCGGCATGCTTTCGGCAACGCTGTTTTCCGTCGTCTGGCTGGTGCGCCAGCGCGGTAATATCGAGGCGGAGAGCGGTGAATACCGCAAGGCGCTGGCAGAATCCCACCACAAGATCGCGAAATACGAGGCGCTTATCTCCGACAAGAGCCGGCGCATCGTCATCTGGGACGGCGTGGACAAGCGCCCCGAATTCCTGGGGCAACTGCCCGTAGAGACGGGCGCACCGCAGGCGGATCACGATTTTCTGGCCTTCGGGCGCTGGCTGAAGCCATCATCCGCGAGCCAGCTTGAAAAATCCCTCGAAAAACTTCGCAGCCACGCACAGAGTTTCGATCTGACCATCGAGACGCAGCGCGGCGAAGTCATTGAAGTTCAAGGCCGGGTTTCCGGCGGCAATGCCTTCGCGCGTTTCGTCGCCCTCAACAACCTGCGCGCCGAACTGGCCGAATTGCAGGTGGAGCGCGAGCGCCTGATCGCCTCGGTCTCCACGTTTCAGGAACTTCTCGATTCGATCGAACAGCCCGTCTGGCGGCGCAATGGCGAAGGCGAACTCATATGGGTGAACCACGCCTATGCGCACGCTGTGGATGCGCGCGATGCCGAACAGACCATTCAGGAGAAACGCGAGCTTCTGAACACCGTTACCCGGCAGAAGATACGTGCGGCCGCTACTCCGAGTTCCCCCTATCACGATCGCATTTCGACGGTGGTTTCCGGAAACCGTACCTTCTTCGACGTTGTCGATATCAAGACGGCAGGCGGTTCTGCAGGCATCGCCATCGATGCTACCGAAGCGGAAACCACCCGCGAGGAAATGAAGCGGGTTCTGAAAAGCCACGCCGAAACGCTGGATCATCTCGCAACGCCCGTCGCCATTTTCGACGGCCGGCAGCGGCTGCAATTCTACAATCAGGCCTTTGCCAGCCTGTGGGGATTCGATCTGGTTTTCCTGGAATCCGGCCCCGATAATTCCGAGCTTCTCGACAGGCTGCGCACCGCCGGCAAATTGCCCGAGCAGCTGAACTGGAAAAACTGGAAAGAGACGGCACTCTCCGTTTACCGCTCTCTCGATACCAAGACCGATCTGTGGCATCTGCCCAACGGCCAGACGTTGCGGGTTATCGCGACCGCCCACCCGCAGGGTGGCGCGACATGGGTCTTCGAGAACCTGACCGAACAGGTCGATCTGCAGATGCGTTACAACACCTTGGTGAAGGTGCAAGGCGAAACCATCGACCATCTGGCCGAAGGTGTCGCCGTGTTTGGTGCGGACGGACGTATTCGCCTTTCCAACCCGGCATTCAGGGCCCTCTGGGGCGTTACCGCCGAGCAGGCGGAAACTGGAACCCACATCCGCGCCGTGGAGGCCGCCTGCACGCAATCCTACGACAAGCCGGATGGCTGGCGCTCTTTCAGCCAGTTCATCACAAGCTTTGACGACGAACGCCCGTCGAGACAGGGAACGCTGGAGCTACTCTCAGGCCTGGTCCTGGACTACGCCATTATTCCGCTGCCGGATGCGCAGACCATGCTGACATTCGTCAACATGACTGACAGCGTGCGGGCCGAGCGGGCGCTCAAGGAAAAGAACGACGCACTGCTCAAGGCCGACGAGCTGAAGAACGATTTCGTACAGCACGTCTCTTATGAGTTGCGCTCGCCGCTGACCAATATCATTGGCTTTACCGATCTCCTGAAGACCCCGGGTATTGGAGAATTGACGGACCGGCAGGCAGAATATCTCGACCATATTTCCACCTCTTCCTCGGTTCTTCTGACCATCGTCAACGACATCCTCGATCTCGCGACCGTCGATGCTGGCATCATGCAGTTGAACTATTCGGAAAACGATCTCAACGAATTGCTCGATGACGTTTCGGTGCAGATTGCCGACCGGCTACAGGAAAGCGGTATTTCGCTCGAGATCGTCGCACCCGCGCATCTCGGTAGTCTGGTGGCGGATCACCAGCGCCTGAAGCAGATCCTCATCAAGCTCCTCACCAATGCAATCAATTTTGCGCCGGAAGGGTCTTCCGTTCAGCTTTCATGCCAGCGCAGCGAGGGTGACTTCCTGTTCTCGGTGGCGGACAAGGGACCGGGTATCCCCGAAGACATGCTCAAGGCCGTGTTTGACCGCTTCGAGACGCGCGGCAACGGCGGGCGGCGGACCGGCGCTGGCCTTGGCCTTTCTATCGTGGAGAGCTTCGTCAGCCTGCATCACGGCACTGTCAGCATCGACAGCCGGCCCGGCAACGGCACCATCGTCACCTGCCGCATTCCTTCGGGCGTGCACCCGCATTCCATCGCCGCAGAATGAGTGACGATATCCTGCCGATCACCCTTTCCCTCAATGGGGAAAAGGACACCATCCGGTTAGGCGAAGATCTGGCGCTGGCTTTGGGAGCTGGCGATTGCCTCGCGCTGATCGGAGATCTCGGCGCGGGCAAATCCACCCTCGCCCGCGCCTTCATCCGGGCGATGGCGGATGCACCTGATCTTGAAGTTCCAAGCCCCACATTCACGATCATCCAGACCTATCCAACACGCATTCCCGTTGCCCATCTTGATCTGTACCGACTGTCTGACGTCTCAGAACTGGACGAACTCGGCATCGACGAGATGCTGGAAGACGGTATCTGCCTGATCGAGTGGCCTGATATCGCCGCCGACATCCTTCCGCCAAACCAGACCATCAGCCTGCGGCTGGAACACTCCGGTGGCGGGCGTCGGGCTGTAATCGATGCTCCCGCGAAACAGAAAGCACGCCTTGAGCGCGTTTTTGCCATTCGCGATTTTCTTGCGAAAAATGGCAAGGGCGACGCGACCCGCCATTTCCTAAGCGGCGATGCTTCCACACGCGCCTATGAGACCATTTCCACCGATGGTCCGGACCTTATCCTGATGGACTGGCGACGCCCTTTGAGAGGTGCGATCGTTGCTGACGGCAAGACCTATGCGGAAATCGCCCATCTTGCCCAGAATGCCCGTTCCTTCGTGGCGATCGGCAATTATCTGCGAAATAGCGGCTTTTGCGCGCCTGAAATACTGGCGGCGGATACCGATCAGGGCATTCTCCTCCTGGAGGACCTCGGGCGGGATGGGGTGCTTGCGCCTGACGGAACGCCGATAGAGGAACGTTATCTGCAAAGCGTCGCCTGCCTCGCCGCCCTTCATAAAGCTCCGACACCGCGCAAGCTGCCAGTTGGTGACGGCAGCACCTACGAAGTGCCTCCTTTCGATCGACCGGCGATGAAGATCGAGGTGTCGCTGCTGGTGGAATGGTATCTGCCCCACAAACGCGGCAAATCACTGTCCGATACCGAGAAGCGTGACTATTATGCTCTCTGGGACGGCCTGATAGACGCGCTCAGTGGCTGCGAAAGCGGGCTACTTCTGCGCGATTTCCATTCGCCGAACATTCTCTGGCAAGAGCATAATGCAGGCATCCGGCAAGTCGGACTGATCGATTTTCAAGACGCGATGATCGGCCCGACGGCCTACGATCTCGCCTCCATCGTGCAGGATGCGCGGGTTACCATTTCGCCCGAACTGCAGGAACGCCTGCTTTCGCACTATCTCGACATTAGACGAGACGAGCCGTCCTTCGATGAGGCGTCCTTTCTCAAGGCTTTCGCCATCATGTCGGCGCAGCGCAACTGCAAACTGGCGGGTATCTGGGTAAGGCTGTTGGAACGCGATGGCAAACCCGGTTATATGAAACATATGCCAAGGACGTTTCGCTATCTTTCCGCAGCGCTTTCGCATCCCGAACTTGCACCGCTCAAAGACTGGTGCGTCCATATGGGCATGGAATTTTAAAGACTGAAAGACGGTTGACCAAGATGACGATCAAGAACGCGATGGTGCTGGCCGCCGGGCTCGGCACCCGGATGCGCCCGATCACGGATACGATCCCGAAACCGCTCGTCAAGATCGCCGGCAAACCGATGATCGACTACGCGCTCGACGCCCTTGTCGAGGCCGGCGCCGAGAAGATCGTCGTCAACGTCCATCACCATGCCGATCAGATGATCGCCCATCTTGAAACCCGTACCGACGCCGAAATCCTGATTTCCGACGAGCGCTCGCAGCTGATGAATTCCGGTGGCGGGCTTGCCAAGGGCCTGAAACTTCTGGAGCCAGGTCGCGTCTTCGTCATGAATGCCGATCTTTTCTGGATTGGCGAGCAGCTGAATGCCGTCAGCAACCTGCGCAAGCTTGCACAATTCTTCGATGTCACGCGCATGGATATGGCGATGCTCTGCGTCGATATGGACCGTACCACCGGTCATAACGGCAAGAGGGATTTCAACCTCTCTTCGGATGGTAGACTGGCGCGGTATCGCGACGGGGACACGAACCCGGTGGTTTATGCTGGGGCCATTGCCATGGATTCGCACCTGCTGGACGATGCGCCGGGGGATGCTTTCAACCTGAATATCTATTTCGACAGCGCCATCGAGAAAGACCGGCTTTTCGGGCTTTCACTGGATGGCCACTGGATAACCGTCGGCACTCCCGATGCGATAGACGATGCCGAAAGTATCATCCGGCAATACAGGGAAAAGCGCTCTGCATGACTTTGACCCATCACGCAAAGCGCGTCCTGACGATCGCTGCGGGAACACCGTTCCTCAAAACGCTCGCGGAAACGCTGTGTGACGGGACACTGACAGCCGGCTATAAATATGACCCTGCGGATCCGCTTTCGCTTGCCAAGGTGACGATCTATGTTCCGACCCGGCGCTCCGCCCGCGTGCTGCGCTCAGAATTTGTCGATCTTCTGGGCGGTCGTTCCGCCATTTTGCCACTGATCCGGCCGCTCGGCGAAACCGATGACGACAGCGGCTTCTTCGAGATCGAAAATCCTGAGATCATGGATCTGGCGCCCCCGATTTCCGGCACCGGCCGGCAAATCGAGCTGGCGCGCCTCATTCTGGCATGGCGCAACAGCCTGCCGGACGCCATCAGGGCCATCCATTCGGACTCACCACTTGTCGCACCAGCCAGCCCTGCCGACGCCATATGGCTGGCGCGCGCGCTTGGCGAAGTGATCGATGCGATGGATACGGAAGAAAAGGAATGGGAGGCGCTCGCGCATCTCGATACCGGCGATCACGCCCAATGGTGGCAGCTGACGGCGGATTTCCTGAAAATCGCCAGCGTGTTCTGGCCCGCCCGTCTTGCCGAACTCAATCGAACTTCCGCAGGCCGACATCGCAACGGCATCCTGAGGGCGGAGGCGAACCGGCTTGCCAACCTGCCGGACACCGGACCAATCATCGTTGCGGGCTCCACGGGCTCAATTCCGGCAGCAGCAGACCTTATCGCCTCTGTCGCCTCCCTGCCCCAGGGCGTCGTCGTGCTTCCGGGCCTCGATCTTACGATGCCGGAGGAACAATGGGAGGCTATTGCCGAGGACCCTACCGATCCTTCAAGCCGCACCCATTCGCAATACGGGCTCTACATGCTGTTGCAGAAGCTCGACATCATGCGAGACGATGTCGTTCAGATCGGCGCTATCGATAGCGATCTTGAAAAACGCGCGGCGGTTTTTTCGGCAGCACTTGCTCCTGCCAAATCCACCAGCGACTGGAACCGCTGGCGTGAGGACAAGCAACCCGGATTTTTCGACGATGCTTTTGCGGCAGCGACCCTGATAGAAGCTGCAAACGAGCGCGAAGAGGCAACCGCAATTGCGGTGGCGCTGCGGCTGGCGCTTGAAGCGCCGGGCGCTGGCCGCCCGTCTCAGGCCGCGCTGATCACGCCCGATCGCGGACTGGCCAGGCGCGTGGCGACGGAATTGCAGCGCTTCGGTATCGAAGCCGACGATTCCGCCGGTACGCCGCTTTCCGCCACGCCGCAGGCCGGACTGACCCAACTCGCACTGGAAGCGATCCTCAGGCCCGGAGATCCGGTGCCGGTCATTTCCCTTCTGAAACATCCGCTCAGCCGTTTCGGGCTTTCGCTGGAGGCTTTTACAAAAGCATCAAAGGCGCTGGAATTGATCGCACTTAGAGGCGGCCGCGTCGAAACCGAAATCGGCAATCTGGAGGCGGTTCTCGATGCGCAACTGGCGGCGCAGCGCGATGACCGGCATCCGCCTGCCTGGAGGCTGGCACTGCCCGAGGGAAGCGTAGATGCCGCGCGCGATCTGGCACGCCGGATCGCCGTTTCGACAGAGCCGCTTGGCAGCGCATTCGTTCGTCGCGACCGCTCAGGCCGGTCTTTCACGGACAAATTGCCGCTTTCCGATTGGGCCGAGCGGACGGGCCGGGTAATCGAAGCCATCTGCGCGGATGACAACAACGATCTTGCCACTCTCTGGTCCGGCGAGGCAGGCGACAAGCTTTCCGGCCTGTTTGGCGAATTGATGGAAAGCGGCGAAATCCTGGATGCGGATGGTCCGCAATGGGCTGATATCTTCGCGGCACTGGTGGCTGGCGAATCGATCAAGCCGCGATCCATGCGCCATCCGCGCATTTTCATTTTCGGTGCCCTTGAGGCACGACTGCAAAGCGTCGACACTGTCGTGATCGGCGGTCTCAATGAAGGGCTTTGGCCGGGCCAGACGGCAAACAACCCGTTTCTGTCCCGCAACATGAAGACAGCCATCGGCCTGGAACCGCCGGAACGGCGCATCGGCCAGCTGGCGCACGATTTCGAGATGGCGAACGGGACACGGCAGATTTTCTACAGCCGCGCGCTCAGACAGGGCTCGACACCCGCAGTCGCATCACGCTGGCTGCAACGGTTGCTGGCACTCGGCGGGGAGGATTTTGCCGACCAGCTGAAGAAGCGCGGCGAGACCTATCGCCACTGGGCGGCCCTGATGGATGCGAGCATCGATCAGGAAGCAGCAAAGCGCCCTGCCCCCAAACCGCCGGCCGACTTGCAGCCGAAGAGCTATTCCTTCAGCGAAGTGGGCAGGCTGCGCCGTGACCCCTATTCGATCTATGCGCGGCGTATCCTGAAGCTCAACCCGCTTGATGGCTTCAACCGCGATCCCAATGCCGCCGACCGTGGCACGCTCTATCATGCAATCATCGAGCGCTATTCCCGCGAGGGGCATATTCCCGGCACACCGGCATCGCTCGAGGCCATGCAGCGTATTCTGGATGAAAGTTTCGACGCGGAAGATCTTCCTGCACATGTCGATGTCATCTGGCGCCCGCGATTCGAGGCGGTGGCACGCGCCTTCATCGACTGGGAGAAAGAACGACATCCATCCATCCGCCGCAGCTTTTTCGAGGCGCGTGCCGGACAGGAAATCCCCGAGGCAGGCATAAGGCTGACCGGCATCGCCGACCGCATAGATATCAAGACCGGCGGTCAGGCGGATGTTATCGACTACAAAACGGGGCTTGCGCCTTCAGTCAATCAGGCGCGCGCGCTGCTCGACCCGCAGCTCGCGCTGGAAGCGGCAGCACTGATGCGGGGCGCCTTCCGCGAGGCGGGTTCGCAGACACCGGAAAACCTTATCTATGTGCGCCTGCGGCCGGGTACCCGTTTTTTTGCCGACCAGGTGAACAACGAACACTCCAACCGGGGTGGCAAAAAAGCACCGAAATCGGCAATCGAGCTGGCAACCGAATCAATCGATCAGCTGGCCAAGTTCGTGCGTTCGCTGCGTGATGGCGAGAACGGTTTTGCCTCGCGGCTGGTGCCGGAGGAGCAACAATCCTACGGTGGGGAATATGACCACCTCGCCCGGGTTTCGGAATGGTCGACGGCAGAACCGGGAGACGGCGATGATGATTGACCCTATCGATCACGGGCCTGCCACGGACACCCCGCAAAGCTGGATAGACTGGACGAGCGACCGACAGCGGCTCGCCTCCGATCCGGCAAGTTCCGCCTGGGTTTCGGCCAATGCCGGTTCCGGCAAGACCCATGTGCTGACCCAGCGCGTCATCCGTCTACTTCTGGCCGGGTGCCGACCCTCCGCAATTCTGTGCCTCACCTATACCAAGGCAGCGGCGTCCGAAATGTCGAGCCGCGTTTTCGACCGTCTGGCGGAATGGGCTACGTTGCCGGATAACGATCTTGGGGATCGCGTCGCTGCCATCGAAGGAAAGATGCCGGATCGCATCAAGCTGGCCGAAGCGCGGCGGCTGTTCGCCAAGGCGCTGGAAACGCCCGGTGGGCTGAAGATCCAGACGATCCACGCCTTCTGCGAAGCCTTGTTGCATCAGTTCCCGCTGGAGGCCAATGTCGCCGGCCACTTCTCCGTCCTTGATGACCGCGCCGCAACAACCCTGCTGGCTGAGGCACGTCGGTCGCTTTTAACGGCGGTTTCGACGGAGGGAGACACCGATCTCGCGCAGTCTCTCGCCTATGTGCTTGATTTGGCGGACGAAAGCGGGCTCGAATCGCTACTCACCGCCATCATCGCCAATCGCAGCGCCCTTCGTGCCTTTTTGATCGATGCAAAACAGGCTGATGGCATCGATGCCCAATTGCGGCAGGCAATGCAGATAGACGCGGGTGAAACCGAAGAAACGGCAGCGGCGGCATTCTGGCCCTTGCCCGGTCTCTCGGGGCTTTCCCTCGATACCTATCTGACGCTTGCCGATGAAGTGGGCGGATCGCGAGTCATAGATGTCGCTTATGCCCTGCGGGAAGCGAAACGGCAGACGGATTCCGTGCGGCGCATGGAATTCATCGAAGCTGCGCTGTTGACAGCCAAGGGCGAGAAAAAATCCGATGCCTATGTCATCAACAAGGGCATGCAGAAATCCGCACCCGATCTCGTCGACGCGCTGACGCTTGCGCGGGACCATGTCGTGGCCTGTCGCAACCGCTATCGTCTGGTGCGAATGCTGGAGGCGACGAAATGCGCGCTTGTTCTGGCTGAGAGACTGATCGGCGATTTCGAGGATCTGAAAAAGCAGCGAAGCCAGCTCGATTTCGAGGATCTGATCGAGCGCGCCGCCAATCTCCTCAACCGCGATACGGCGGGCGCCTGGGTGCATTACAAGCTAGATCAGGGTATCGACCATATTCTCGTCGATGAGGCGCAGGATACCAGCCCTGTGCAATGGTCGATCATCCAGTCGCTGGCGGCGGACTTCTTCAGCGGCGAGAGCGCCCGCATGGGGCGGCGCACGCTTTTTGCCGTCGGTGATGAAAAGCAATCGATCTATTCGTTCCAGGGCGCACGACCGGAGCGGTTTTCGCAGGAGCGCGACGAGACCAAAAGGCGTGTCGATTCGGTGGAGCAGGCATTTCACCGCATCCGCCTGCCGCTGTCCTTCCGTTCCACGGAAGATGTGCTGGCCGCCGTCGATCAGGTCTTTTCGGACCCTAAAAATGCCAGCGGCCTCAGCGCCGATAACGAGCCAGTCGAACACCGCTCCAACCGCGCCGGCCACCCCGGCACCGTGGAAGTCTGGGATATGGTGGCGCCGGAAACCACCGAGGACGAAGAAGACTGGACGGCACCTTTCGATGCACTTCGGGAAAGCGCGCCGGCCACCATCGTTGCCCGCCGGATCGCCGCGCGCATTGCCGGCATGATCGGCAACCAGACAATCATCGAAAAGGGCGTGGAACGCGCTATTGAGCCCGGCGATATTCTTGTGTTGGTCAGAAAACGCCATGCTTTCGTCAATGCGCTGACCCGTGAGCTGAAACGGCGCAAGAACATTCCCGTCGCCGGTGCCGACCGTCTTCGCCTGACCGATCACATCGCCGTGCAGGACCTTCTGGCGCTTGGCCGTTTTGTCGTGCTGCCTGAGGATGACCTTTCTCTGGCCGCGCTGTTGAAAAGCCCGCTTTTCAATCTCTCCGAAGACGATGTTTTCGACGTCGCTGCCACGCGATCCGATACGGAGAGCGTGTGGCAAAGATTGCAGACGCTTTCGAAAGACGAGAACAGCCGCTTCTTCGCAGTCGCCGACAAGCTCAAGAACTTTATCGGGCTTTCGAAAACGGCAACGGTGCATGATTTCTTCGCTGCGGTTCTGACCCTGCATGACGGGCGCAAAAAATTCCTGGGTCGTCTCGGCAACGAGGCGAGCGATGTTCTGGACGAGTTCCTGTCCTTTGCGCTTGACCATGAAAGGACCGGCTTGCCCGGCCTGCAAGCCTTCCTATCCGTTCTGGAAACGGATTCGCCGGAGGTGAAACGCGAACAGGACAAGGATCGCGGTGAAGTGCGGATCATGACCGTGCACGCCTCCAAGGGTCTAGAAGCGCCGGTTGTTTTTGTGGTCGATGGCGGTTCGAGAGCCTTCAACCACAGTCATGTCCCGAAACTGCGCTTCGTTGAAGCAGACGGGGATGCCTTCCCCGTCTGGCTGCCTGGCAGCGGTTTTTCCAATCATCTCATTCGCGCCGATGAGGAACGCCTGAAGACGGCCGCGGAAGACGAATATCGCCGGCTGCTTTATGTGGCGATGACACGTGCCGCCGATCATCTGGTCGTTTGCGGTTATCGCGGCCAGAAGGAAAATCCCGAATGCTGGCACGCCATCGTCAAGGCAGCACTTGCCGACAATGAAAAGCACTGCCAGCCGCAACAGTTTATGGCCGATGGTGAAGAGTGGCAGGGGCTTGTCTGGCGCAAGTCCGATGCTCGTTCGACCCCCGCTCCGAAAAGGCTGCCTGAACCACAGACGCAAGAAGAATATGCTCTCCCGGCTGGGCTTCTTACCCCCTTGCCCGCCCTGCCATCATTGCCGAGGCCACTCAGCCCTTCCGGTGCGGGCACCATCATTGATGACGGTGCGGACGATCTTGCCGTGCGTTCGCCGCTTTTCGGCGAAAAAGCCGATGTCTCCTCGCTGGCATTGCAACGCGGTCGGTTAGTGCATCGCATGCTGCAGGCCCTGCCGGATTTTGCCGAGAGTGAGCGGGAAGAGGCAGCCCGCCGTTATGCCGAACGTGCCGCACGGTTCTGGCCGTCTGCCGAGCGCGAACATCTGATACGGGCGGTTTTGCGGGTCATGTCAGAACCAGCGGTGCAGCCGGCATTTTCGCCCAATAGCCGCGCAGAAGTTTCCATTATGGGGACCATGACGATCGGCAGGCAGCATTATGCGGTTTCCGGCCGTATCGACCGGCTGGCAGTGGATGGCGACCGCGTCATTCTGGTCGATTACAAGACGAACCGCGTGCCGCCGCGCGACGCGCACGAGATACCCTTCTCCCACACGGCACAGCTTGCCATCTATCGCGAAATTCTGTCACCGCTTTATCCCGGCAAGGAATTTGTCTGCGCGCTGATTTATACGGAAAATGCCGCTTTTATGACGGTTGGTGACGATGCCATGAAGCAAGCCCTTGCCGCAATAAAGACAAAGTGAGATACCGGGGCATTGAAATTTCGACGCCCCCGCATCACATCGATAGTGGAAAAGATTCACTGAAAGGAGAGCCAGATATGGCTACCGTAAAAGTCGACGCCGCCAACTTCCAGTCCGAAGTCCTCGAATCCTCCGAACCTGTCGTAGTGGATTTCTGGGCCGAATGGTGCGGCCCGTGCAAAATGATCGCGCCGAGCCTCGAAGAAATTTCGTCTGAGCTTGCCGGCAAGGTCAAGGTCGCAAAGCTCAACATCGACGAAAACCCGGAACTGGCTGCCCAGTTCGGCGTTCGCTCCATCCCGACTCTTGCCATCTTCAAGAGCGGCGAAGTGGCTGACATCAAGGTCGGCGCTGCGCCCAAGACAGCGCTTTCGGCCTGGATTTCCGGCGCCGCGTAAGCTACTTTCCATGGAATAAAGAAAAGCCCGGCAGCGATGCCGGGCTTTTTTATTCGGGAACCGTACCGTTCAATGCAAGCGCGTTTCCGGCAAGATAAAGCGAGCCGCCGATCAGGATGCGCGGCGGCGGCCCTTCGGGATCGAAGCGACGCGATAGCTCGTCCAGCGCCTCGGTCAGCGAAGATGTAGGCGCCGCAACCAGACCGGCATCAAAGGCCGCATGGGCAAGCACGACGGGATCGATTGCGGCATCAGTGCCGCCGATTGGAACCGTGAAGACATACTCCGCAATATCGGCGAAAGCCTTGAAATAGCCCACCGGATCCTTGGTGTTGATCATGCCGGCAATGATGAACAGCGGGCGCGGTGTCTTTTCTTCAAACCCCGCCATTGCCTCGGCAATGACTTCGCCCGCGCCTGGGTTGTGACCACCATCGATCCAGATTTCCGCATCCTTCGGAGCGATTTCAGCGACTTTTCCGGTTAGGACACGCTGAAGACGGCCGGGCCATTCCACTGTTGTCATGGCCTTTTCGATCATCCGCTCCGTCACCTCAAAACCGGCAGCCTTGACGGCCCGGATCGCGGCAGCGGCATTGGCAAGCTGGTGTCGACCGGGAAGACGTGGCAGCGGCGCGTCGGTCAGGCCGAATTCATCCTGGTAGACCATACGGCCGAATTCTTCATGGGCGGAAAAATCCTGCCCATAGACTGATGCCGGGCAACCAAGACGCTCAGCCGTGGAAACGAGGGTATCCAGCGCCGCATCATACTGCTGATGACCAATGACGACAGGGGAACCCGACTTCATGATGCCGGCCTTTTCAGCGGCAATCAGTTCCACCCGGTCGCCGAGATAGGCCTGATGATCGAGCGATATCGGCATGATAACGGAAACGGCCGGGTTGTTGATCACATTGGTCGCATCGAAGCGCCCACCGAGTCCAACCTCGACCACGGCAGCATCTGCCGGGTGCTCCGCGAAGAGCAGAAACATCGCGGCGGTCAGAATTTCGAAAACCGTTATCATCTGGCCGCCGTTGGCAGCTTCGATGCGGCGCAGCGCATCCGCAAAGACGGCATCATCGACATAACGGCCTTTTTCGCCGGAAACGCCGATGCGATAACGTTCATGCCAGTTCACGAGATGCGGAGAGGTGTGAACGTGCACGGAAAGTCCTGCCGCCTCCAGTAATGCGCGGCAAAAGGCCGTAACCGAACCCTTGCCGTTGGTGCCTGCGACATGAATAACCGGCGGCAACCTTTTCTGAGGGCTGCCTAGTTTTTCCAGAAGACGGGAAATTCTGTCCAGTGAAAGATCAAAACCCTTGGGGTGAAGCTGCATCAGCTTTTCGATGATCTGTTCGGCCTCGCCGATTGCGGGCTTCGTCATATCTTCTGTTCGCCTTTCAGGCGTTGTCTTGGCCATTTGTCCGCCGCACCCGAGATGAAATCATGCAACGTATAACGTCATCCCGAAGGCGCTTCCCGCCTCCGGGCGACATATTTTTCCGTCAGGCCGAAGCCGCAAGCGGAATGACCGCGTTTGCTTCTGCCGGAGCCTTCGTCATGATCTTGAGAAGGCTTGCCAGCGTATCGGGAATTTCGCGGCGATCGATCACCATATCCACCATGCCGTGCTCCAGCAGGTATTCCGATGTCTGGAAGCCTTCCGGGAGCTTTTCGCGAATAGTCTGCTCGATCACGCGCTTGCCCGCAAAGCAGATTTCGGCGCCCGGCTCGGCGATATGCACGTCACCCAGCATGGCGTAGGAAGCAGTGACACCACCAGTCGTCGGGTTCGTCAGAACCACGATGTAGGGCATGCCTGCTTCTTTCAGCATGTTGACAGCAACCGTGGTGCGCGGCAGCTGCATCAGTGACAGAATGCCTTCCTGCATGCGGGCGCCACCGGAGGCCGGGAACATGACCAGCGGGCAACGCTCTGAAATGGCGCACTCGAAAGCCTTGACGATGGCTTCGCCGGCCGCGATGCCGAGAGAACCGCCCATGAACTGGAATTCATGCACAACGGCAACGATCTTCAGGCCTTTCAGGAGACCAACGCCGGCAAGGATAGTATCTTCCTGCTCGGTCTTCGTGCGGCTGTCGCGCAGACGGTCGGTGTATTTCTTGGAATCGCGGAACTTCAGCGGATCCTGCGCCACCTTCGGCTGCGGCAAGGCCTCATAGACGCCACCATCGAAAAGATCGACGAGACGCGCCTTTGCCGGCATCTTCATGTGGTAACCGGAAGCCGGAATGACCCACTTGTTATCTTCCAGATCCTTGTGGAAGACCATCTCGCCCGTTTCCGGGCACTTGATCCACAGGTTCTCAGGAACCTCCGGGCGGCGGCCAAGCATGGAATTGATCCGGGGCCGTACGTAATTGGTGATCCAGTTCAACTGACTACTCCTGACTGGGCCGCGCGCTTATTCCGCAGCGGCAAGGCGCGACGCACGCACGCCCGTTGAAAGTCCTTTTACCAGCGTCGTGACGGATGGCACGGTATCGGCGGTCGCCTGCCCGTCCTTCGTCAGACTGCCGGCAATCTGGTTGACGATGGCCGAACCGACCACCACGCCATCCGCCACGGCACCGATCGCTTTGGCATGATCGGCCGTCTTGACACCAAAACCGACGCAAACCGGCAGTTCAGTATGCGCCTTGATACGACCGACCGCGCCAGAGATCAACGAAGGATCGGGCAGTGCGGAACCGGTAATCCCGTTCATCGATACGTAATAAACGAAACCTGAGGTATTTTTAAGAACGGTCGGCAAGCGCTTGCCATCCGTCGTCGGCGTGGCGAGACGGATGAAATTCACGCCGCGCGCCAAGGCGGGCACGCAGAGCTCATCATCCATTTCAGGCGGCAGATCGACAACGATCAGACCATCGACGCCAGCCGCCAACGCATCGTCAAGAAATTTGTCGACGCCGTAGATGTAGATCGGATTGTAATATCCCATCATCACGATCGGGGTCGCGTCGTCTTCCTTGCGGAACTCGCGGGCGAGATCGAGCGTGGTTTTCAGCGTCTGGCCGCCTTTCAGCGCGCGCTGTCCTGCCAGCTGGATCGCCGGGCCATCCGCCATCGGGTCGGAAAACGGCATGCCGAGCTCGATAACGTCGGCGCCTGCTTCCGGCAGGGCCTTCATGATGCCGAGCGAGGTTTCAAAATCCGGGTCGCCGCCCATAAAATAGGTAATCAGAGCCGGGCGGTTTTCAGCGCGCAGATCGGCAAAGCGCTTGTCCATACGTGCAGTCATGGTCTTACATTTCCATTCCGAGGAACTTGCTGACGGTGTGGACATCCTTGTCCCCACGACCCGAGAGATTCATCAGGATGATCTCATCCTTGCCCATCTTCGGTGCGCGCTTGATGACTTCCGCCAGCGCGTGACTTGGCTCCAGAGCGGGAATGATGCCTTCGAGGCGCGTCAGCATCTGGAAGGCGTCCAGCGCCTCGTGGTCCATGATCGGTACATATTCCACGCGGCCGATATCGTTCAGCCAGGAATGCTCAGGGCCGATGCCGGGATAATCGAGACCTGCGGAGATAGAATGGCCTTCCTTGATCTGGCCATCCGCATCCTGAAGAAGGTAGGTGCGGTTTCCGTGCAGAACGCCCGGTGAACCGGCTGTGATCGAAGCGCAATGCTCCTCGCCCGAAAGACCCCTGCCGCCAGCCTCGACGCCGACGATACGGACACTCTTGTCATCAAGGAAAGGATGGAAGATGCCGATGGCATTCGAGCCACCGCCAACAGCCGCAATGACCATATCCGGAAGACGGCCCTCCGCCTCCAGCATCTGTGCCTTTGCTTCCTCACCGATGACGGCCTGGAAATCGCGAACCATTTCCGGATAGGGATGCGGGCCGGCAGCTGTGCCGATCAGGTAATAGGTGTCGTCGACATTGGTGACCCAGTCGCGCAGCGCCTCGTTCATGGCATCTTTCAGAGTGCCGTGGCCAGCCGTTACCGGCTTTACCTCAGCGCCCAGAAGCTTCATGCGGAAAACATTCGGCGCCTGACGGGCAACATCCGTCGCGCCCATATAAACGACGCAGGGCAGGCCGAAGCGCGCGGCGACGGTCGCCGAGGCAACGCCGTGCTGGCCGGCACCGGTTTCGGCAATGATACGGGTCTTGCCCATGCGCTTGGCAAGCAGGATCTGGCCAAGGCAATTGTTGATCTTGTGCGAGCCGGTGTGATTCAGCTCTTCGCGCTTGAAATAGATCTTGGCGCCGCCCAGTTCGGCCGTCAGGCGTTCCGCGAAATAAAGCGGGCTCGGGCGGCCAGTGTAATGAGCGCCGAGATATTTGAGTTCTGCCTGAAATTCGGGATCGGTCTTTGCCTTCTCCCACTCCGCCTGCAAATCCAGAATAAGCGGCATCAGCGTTTCGGCAACGAAGCGGCCTCCGTAAATGCCAAAACGGCCGTCCTCATCGGGACCGGCGCGGAAAGAATTGGGTGTTGGCGCGTCGTTCACTTCAAGCTCCCTTTGGGCCTTTCGACCAATCATTCACCACATCGAAGAATGCATCAATCATCGCAAGATCCTTGACGCCCGGCGCGCTCTCCACACCGGACGACAAATCCAGTCCGCCAGCTCCGGTTTCGGCCAGAGCCTCCGCGACATTGTCCTTGTTCAATCCCCCGGAAAGCATGTAATCGATACTTCCGTCAAGAGAGCGCAGGATGGTCCAGTCGAAGGATACTCCGTTGCCGCCCGGCAAATCGGAACCCGCAGGCGCCTTGGCATCCAGCAGGAAACGGTCGGCTATGCCTATATAGGGATCAATCTTGGCAAGATCAGCGGCGTCGCGAACGGAAAGCGCCTTCATTACCGGAAGGCCGTAGAGTGCTTTGATGTTCAGCACCCTCTCAGGGCTTTCACTACCGTGCAATTGCAGAATATCCGGTCTCAGCAGATCGACGATCTCGTCCAGATCATCATTGTCGGCATTGACGGTAACGGCGACCACCTTTGCGGCGCCACGGACGGCTTCCGCCAGCCTGCCGGCGATATCGGGCTCGATGTTGCGGGGGCTCTTTTCAAAGAAAATAAAGCCGACATGGGAGGCGCCGCGCCTGACGGCACGCTCCAGCGCTTCCGGTGTCTTCAATCCGCAAATCTTGATATCCGGTTTCATACCCGCGACCTGACACGAAATGCGACAAGAGTCGAGCCAAATCGCACCCGTTTTCCATGGAATGTTTCACGTGAATCCAGATGGCGATGCACGTCTCCACTTTCAATCAAAATCGATGGCGTGGAGTTTAGAGCCGTGACGTTTCAGCCATTCCTTGGCTTCCTGCGTATGCGGGCAGAGTTTTTCGCACAGGGCCCAGAATTTCGGGCCGTGGTTCATTTCCCTCAGATGCGCAACCTCGTGGGCTGCGAGATAATCGATGACCTTTTCCGGAGCCATGACGATACGCCACGAGAAACTCAGATTTCCATCATGGGAACACGATCCCCAGCGGCTGCGGGTGTCCTTCATGCTGATGGATCGCACGGGCTTTCCGGCCGCGCTCGCGTGAACCGCAACAAGCCTCTCCAGATCAGCCTTCGCTTCCTTTTTCAAAAACATGGACACCCGCCTGCGCAGGTGTTCGGGCGCTCCGCTGACTTTCAATACCGCGGTGCCGTCCTCGTCTTTGGAGATATGAGTCAGGCCACGCAGGCTGCCAGTGTGATGGATACGATGGGATACGCCGCGAATATCAACCGACGCACCATGACGCAAACCGTCATCTGGGCTGATTTTCGAAAGCTTGCCTTCAATCCAGCCCTGATGCCTTTCGAGAAAATCATCCACCTGGCCATGGTGAAGCCCCATCGGGATCGTCAGCTTCAGGGCCCGGCCGCCGGGTTCGATGCGCAAGGTGATGCGCGTGGCGCGCGGGTTTTCCTTCACCGTAATGGGCACATGACGGCCAGCCACCTCGACGGTGCGCTGGCTGGGCGCTACCTTTTTCGGCGCCGGCGACTTCACGGATTTTCTGAGGAACGAAAACATGGACTGTTCATAGCCGATTCGACACCGGCTTGGCCACGCAAATGCGCGGCATCGCCTGGCTTCCAGCGCTAGACAGTCTGGTTCTTGCGGATGAATTCCACCATGCGCGGCACAATCTCCTTGCGGAAACGCGACCCGTTGAAAACGCCGTAGTGACCGACGTCGGGCTGCATGTAGTGCGCACGCTTTTCATCGGGGATGTTCCGGCAAAGATCGTGTGCGGCTTTGGTCTGGCCCACACCGGAAATATCGTCGTTTTCGCCTTCCACGGTGAACAGCGCGACGTTACGAATGGCAGCGGGATCGACCGCCCTGCCCCGATGCTGCATGTTTCCCTTGGGAAGCGCGTGTTCGATGAAGACGGTTTCCACTGTCTGCAGGTAGAACTCCGCCGTCAAATCCATTACGGCCAGATATTCATCGTAAAAATCGCGATGCTTCTCAGCGGAATCGCCGTCGTTCTTGACGAGGTTCAGGTAGAAATCCTTGTGTGCCGTCATGTGCTTGTCGAGGTTCATAGACATGAAGCCGGATAATTGCAGGAAGCCGGGATAGACATTCCGGCCAAAAGCCGGCTGCGGCCACGGTACCTGCATGACGACATTGTCGCGGAACCATTCGATTGGCTTGGCCGTGGCCAGACCGTTGACGGCTGTGGGATTGATGCGCGTATCGATCGGACCGCCCATCAGCGTCATGGATGCAGGCGCGAAACCGTCACCATCGGCTTCCATCAGGGACACTGCGGCCAGAACCGGAACCGAGGGCTGACAAACAGCGACCACATGGGCGCCGGGCCCGATCTCGCGCAACATATCGATGACGTAGCTGATGTAATCGTCGAGATCGAATGTCCCTTCGGTGACTGGCACCATGCGGGCATCGATCCAATCGGTGATATAGATATCCGCCGATGGCAGCAGCGCCTCGACCGTTCCCCGCAGCAATGTGGCGTAGTGGCCTGACATAGGCGCCACCAGCAGCACCTTCGAATCTGGTTTGCGGGCCGCATCGAGTTCTTTTTTGAAATGAACGAGATTGCAGAAGGGACGCGACCACATGATCTCTTCAGTGACGGCAACGGTCCGGTCATCGACGGTGGTAGTCGCCAAACCGAACTCCGGCTTGATGTAACGGCGCGTCAGGCGCTCGAATACCTCAAAGCCTGCGTCGAGGCTTCGCCCGAAGGCGGTGCTGGAAAGCGGGTTCAAAGGATTGCTGCATGCCTGGCGCATCATATCGGCACCGGCGCGCAGTGGCGCCATCGCCGCATGGTTCATTTCATAGAGGTGGTAGAACACTGATTACGCCTCCTCGCGGATCAAGCTCTTTTTTTGACCATAGCAGCTTTTCGCAACTGCACAAAATCGAAGGCGCCGGTGGTTTCCCTCCGGCGCCTCAATTTCAGTTGAACGTTTGTTGATAATCAGATGTCGGCAACGAAGGTCTGTTTCTGGGAACCGAGGCCTTCAATGCCGAGTTCAACGACATCGCCGGTCTTGAGGTAACGCGGGGGCTTCTGGCCCATGCCGACGCCCGGAGGCGTGCCGGTGGAAATGACGTCGCCGGGATGCAGAGACATGAACTGGCTGAGATAGGAAACGACATGCGCGACGCCGTAAACCATGGTCTTGCTGGAGCCGTCCTGCATTGTCTGGCCATTCACCTTCAGCCACATTCCGAGGTTCTGCGGATCGGTGATTTCGTCCTTCGTGACCAGCCAGGGGCCGATCGGACCGAAGGTGTCGCAGGATTTACCCTTGGTCCACTGTCCGGCACGCTCAGTCTGGAACGCGCGCTCAGAAACATCGTGCGAAACGCAATAACCGGCGACGTAGTCGAGAGCATCAGCCTCAGATACATATTTCGCGGTCTTGCCGATGACGACGCCGAGTTCGACTTCCCAGTCGGTCTTCTCAGAACCGCGCGGAATGACAACGTTGTCGTTCGGACCGACGATTGCCGAGGTCGCCTTCATGAAAATGACCGGTTCCGGCGGTACGGTCGCACCGGTTTCAGCGGCGTGGTCAGAGAAATTAAGGCCGATGCAGATGAATTTTCCGGTTCCGGCAACGCAAGCGCCAATGCGCTCTTCGGAGATTACGGGAAGAGTGCCGAGGTCGATGGCGGCAATCTTCTTCAGGCCTTCCGGAGAAATGGCTTCACCGCCGATGTCTTTGACATGAGCAGACAGATCGCGGACTTTTCCTTCCGCGTCGAGGATCGCAGGTTTTTCCTGGCCAGGCTGGCCAACGCGCATCAATTTCATGGAACTCTCTCCCGGTTGTCAGACAAGGTGATGCATATATGAACGATACATTCATACTTGTCACCCCTTGACTGCTTCGACTTTCGAAAAATACCTTTTCCCTCCCGACAATCAAAAGGACACGCCCGTGACGAACAGCAATTCCCGGCAATCCGAATATCCCGTCGATCCACTCTTCCTCGATCGCTGGTCTCCGCGCGCATTCGATGGAGATGCGATGCCAAACGAGCATCTGCTGACCATTCTCGATGCCGCGCATTGGGCGCCATCGGCATCCAACCAGCAACCGTGGCGGTTTGTCTACGCGCACAAAGATAGCGAGGATTGGCCGCTCTTCGTGGAACTGCTGATGGAAGGAAACCAGCGCTGGGCAAAAAATGCCTCGGTGCTACTCTTCATCCTTTCCCGCGACCACAATATTTCACGAGAGGGTGAGAAAAAGCCTTCAGCGACCCATTCCTTCGATGCCGGTGCGGCATGGTTTTCACTCGCCATGCAGGCGCATCTGCTCGGTTACCACGCCCATGGCATGGCAGGCATATTTAAAGACCAGATCGTGGAAAAGCTTGATGTTCCGGATGGATATAAGGTGGAGGCCGCAGTTGCCATCGGCACATTGACCGACAAGGCTGTTCTTCCTGACGATCTGGCAGAACGGGAAGTGCCCAGCAAGCGCCTCCCCCTTTCGGACGTAGCTTTCAAGGGACGGTTCACCGGCAAGGCCGATTGATATCCGACAACACAGATGACAAAAGGCCCGGCGGAAATTGACCGCCGGGCCTTTCGTTAAAGTTTCGTTTCACGTGAATCGTCACGCGAGACGTCCCACAGGATTAAATGTCGAGATTGGCAACGCTGAGCGCATTTTCCTGAATGAAGTCGCGGCGCGGTTCCACCTCATCACCCATCAGGCGCGAAAACAGGCCGTCGGCATCCGTCGCATCGTTGACCTTGACCTGCAGCAGCGAACGCACATTGGCGTCGAGTGTGGTTTCCCACAGCTGCTCGGCGTTCATTTCACCGAGACCCTTGTAACGCTGCATGGAAAGGCCCTTGCGGCCGGCGGCGAAAATAGCATCCAGAAGCGCACGCGGTCCGGCCAGTTCCATAGTGCCGTCCTTGCGTTGCAGAACCGGCGGAGTGACGTAAATATCGCGCGTGCGGGCCGCGAGCTGATCGATATGACGGGCATCGACCGAACCGATCAGGCCCATATCGAGCGTCGAGATTTCCTTGACACCGCGTACCATGCGCTCGAAGCGCAAGCCGCCATCTTCCAGCACCATGCCGGACCAGCCGCGTTCGGTTTCTTCCGCGATCATGTCCAGACGCCGGGCCACTTCGGCAACGGTTTCCTGGGCACGGGCGGCATCGGCCGAAAGCTCGGGGTTCAGGGCGCCGGCAATGGCGGCCTGTTCCACGATGGAGCGACTGTAGCGGGAATGCAGACCGTCGATCAGCGTGCGCATGCGCACCGCATCGAGAATGACCTCACGAAGGTCAGCGCCGATGCGTACTTCGCCGGAGCCGAGCGTCAGCGACGTATCCTCGATGCCCATCGAGATCAGATATTCTTCCAGCGCCTTCTCATCCTTGAGGTACTGCACGGATTTGCCGCGCGTCACCTTATAAAGCGGCGGCTGGGCGATATAGAGATGGCCACGCTCGATCAGTTCCGGCATCTGGCGGAAGAAGAAGGTCAACAGCAGGGTACGAATGTGGGCGCCGTCGACGTCAGCATCCGTCATGATGATGATCTTGTGGTAGCGCAGCTTGTCTGCGTTGAATTCGTCCTTGCCGATCGACGTGCCGAGCGCGGTGATCAGCGTGCCGATTTCCTGGCTGGACAGCATCTTGTCGAAACGGGCGCGCTCAACGTTCAGGATCTTACCACGTAGTGGCAGGATGGCCTGCGTTTCGCGCGAGCGGCCCTGCTTGGCCGAACCGCCTGCGGAGTCACCCTCGACGAGGAAGAGTTCGGATTTCGCCGGATCGCGTTCGGAACAATCGGCGAGCTTGCCGGGCAGAGAGGCGATATCGAGCGCACCCTTGCGGCGCGTCAGTTCGCGCGCCTTGCGAGCGGCTTCACGGGCAATGGCCGCTTCCACCACCTTGCCGACAAGGATCTTGGCGTCGGACGGATGTTCCTCGAGCCAAGTGGACAGGGCCTCATTGACGAGACTTTCCACGACAGGGCGCACTTCGGACGAAACGAGCTTGTCCTTCGTCTGCGAAGAAAACTTGGGGTCGGGAACCTTGACGGAAAGAATTGCCGTCAGTCCTTCGCGGCAGTCCTCACCCTGCAAGCTGACCTTTTCCCTTTTCATGATGCCGGAAGTCTCGGCATAGGATGTCATCTGACGCGTGAGCGCCGCGCGGAAGCCGGCCATATGGGTGCCGCCGTCGCGCTGCGGAATGTTGTTGGTGAAGCAGAGCACATTTTCGTGGTAGCTGTCGTTCCACCAGAGCGCGACCTCAACCGTGATGCCGTCCTTTTCGCCATGAATGGCCACCGGCTTGTCCACCAGCGGTTTCTTGGCCCGGTCGAGATAACGCACGAAGGCTTCAAGACCGCCATCGTAGAGCAACTCTTCCTGCTTGATATCAGAATGACGCTTGTCGGTGAGCACGATACGAACACCGGAATTCAAAAACGCCAGTTCGCGCAGGCGATGCTCCAGCGTACCAAAATCATAATCCGTCATGGTGAAGGTGTCGGGGCTCGCCAGGAAGGTGACTTCCGTGCCGGAGCGGCCTTCATATTCGCCAATGACCGAGAGCGGAGCATCGGCAACCCCATGGGTGAAGCCGATTTCGTGCAGCTTGCCATTGCGGCGGATTCTGAGCTTCAGCCAAACCGAGAGCGCATTTACGACCGAAACGCCCACGCCATGCAGACCGCCGGAAACCTTGTAGGAGTTCTGGTCGAATTTTCCGCCCGCATGAAGCTGCGTCATGATGACTTCCGCGGCGGAAACGCCTTCGGAAGAATGGATATCAGTCGGAATGCCGCGTCCGTTGTCCGTTACCGTCACCGAACCGTCGGCGTTCAGCGTCACCGTCACCAGATCGGCATGACCCGCGAGCGCCTCGTCGATGGCGTTGTCGACCACCTCGTAGACCATGTGATGCAGACCGGAGCCGTCATCGGTATCGCCGATATACATGCCGGGCCGTTTGCGCACAGCATCAAGACCCTTGAGGACCTTGATCGAATCGGCTCCGTATTCAGTGTTGGCGCCGACTTCGCTTGACGATGTTTCGGTCATAAGTACTCTTTCCAAAATTTCCTGGCCAAGTTTTCAGTGAGAAGGCCTGAAGCCCGCGAATCACTCAAATCCGACATACGACTATAGAAATTCTACACTCAATCCCAAAGGCCACATGCCTCAGAACGCTGCATAAAGCAGGGGATAGAGGGGTTTCAATCGCAAGAACGGCTTTTTTGTAGCACCGCTGACAGTTCCTCTATCACACTCAGCGGCAGCTTGCGAATATCCCGCGCCAGCCGATTGGCAAAAGCCGTATATTGCGGCGGCAGACCGACCGTGTCGATCGCCACTTTGGGGTCGGAGGAGCCGGCGAGAAAGAACAATTCCTCCGCCTCATCCCAGATGATGTTGAAATATCCGGCGATGCGCTGGAGGAGATCGAAGCTCGGTTTGCCGCGTTTGCCGTGCTCCAGTGCCGAGAGATAAGCGGGGGAAACGCCGATTGCCGCTGCCATCTCCTTCTGTGTCACGCCCTTGCGCTCACGAAGCAGCCGCACAGCTTCTGCAAAGGGCGTCATGATTTTTCACCCTTGCGGCGCGCCAACCGGACATAGAGAGCGCCATCGCCGCCGTGATTGGCGGATGCGTCCTCATAGGATGAAATCAAATAACGATATTCCGGTTTGGCGAACCACATGGGCACGGCCCTTTTCAGCGCACCATCGCTGCCGATGGAGCGACCCTTGCCGGTGATGACGAGCACGTGCCGGAGGCCCCGTTCGTGCGCCCGCAATAGAAAATCGAGCAGAACCGCATGGGCTTCGCTCTGAAACATGCCATGCAGATCGATACGGCCTTCCAGCGGCAACCGCCCGCGCGTCAACTTGCGCTTAACCGGCTTTTCCATCGGTTGATGAATTTTTGGCTTCTTGTCCGGCGTAAAGGGCGAAACGTCCACCGGCTCCGCGAGCATCCTAGGGAAGACGGCGTTTGCCGTTTGCGGGACGACAGGTTGCGCCGCGGCTTCCTCGATATCGTCGAAAGCCAGCAAATCCTCCAGCCTGCCGGAGATAGGTCTGGCTGTTCTTGCGACCTTACCCCACAGAATGCGTTCTTCCTTGCCAAGCTTTCGACTGCCCTTCATCGCCGATACCTTTTCGCAGCAACATGCGGCAACAGCATATAGAAATCGGCGTCGTTGCGCACTGTGCCTGCAAGTTCCCCGGCTTCAAAACCCGAGCCGGTGAAAATGTCGCCGCGTGCCGGGCCAACGATCGCCGAGCCGGTATCGAGCGCCAGCATCAACCGCGCGAAGGGCTTGCCATTATCCAGGTGGGTCAATGACGGCGCATGGATAAAGAAGGGAAAACCGAAGGTGTGGATGAGCCTGTCCACCGCAAGCGCCCGCCCGGCGACCAGCGACACCTTGGCGGCGGCGATCGGTCCCATATCCAGGCCGGCAACATCAGCCTCCCGGAAAAAAATATAGGAGCGATTATGCCATAGCACCCCATCCACCTCATCCGGATGGTCGGCGAGCCATTTGCGAATTGTCTGCATCGAGATCGTTTTCGGATCCAGTTCCCCACGATCCAGAAGCAACCGACCGATCGGCGAGAACGGATGCCCGGCCTTAGCGGCATAGGTGATACGTTTCACCTCTCCATCAGGAAACAGAAGACGGGCAGCACCCTGAACGTGGACGAAAAACAGATCGACCTTCGATCTCGCCCAGGCAATCTCAAGCCCCCTGCCCTGCAGATATCCTTCGTCGATCGCGCGGCGATCGGGAAAATAGGAAATGCCGTCCTCGCCCTCTCTGCCAAAAGCATAGGACGGATCAAAACCGCTCGGGCGATTTTCGTCGTCGATATCCACCAGCTCCGGTGGGCGGCGGTAGACCGGATACTTCCAGACATCGTCGCGGACTGACGATACCTCAAGCTCCGGTTCATAAAAGGCAGTTACAAAACCGCGTTTTCCGCCGGGTGGTGAAATTTTGAAAGGTACACAATTCGTCTCGAAAAACCGGCGGGCCTGCTGGGGACTATCCGCTTGTTCCTCATCGGCCAGTTCCAGAAGCGAGGCCAGTTCGCCGGCGGTGAGACCCAGCGCGCCGGTCCTGTAGGGTTTTGAATTCCGAAGATGTGACAGGATCGTCCGCATCGCCGGAAACAGCTTACGCGGATCGTCCTCCTGCCATCCCGGCAGATCACCGAAAGAAACTTCTTCGAACGAAAAGGGCGTGTTCATTGCTCGGATTCAGTGGCGATCAGCTTCCAGTTGGGATCGCGCGAGCGGACATCACGCGAGAAGGTCCAGATGTCGTCCACTTCCGCAACCGCATCGGGATCGCCGTCCACCAGCTTGCCATCCTTGTCATAGGTGGCCGAAATCAGCTGGCTGACTATTCTGAGCGTGATCTGCTCTTCGGAATCGCGGATACCGGCCTGGGTGATATCGGCCTTCTCTATTCCCACGAAAGTGGACTTGACCACCTCGCCGCGACTTTCCCGCTCAGAAATGGCCGCCTCGAACCCGTCGAAAACTTCCTTCGACAGAAGGTTCTTCAACGTCTTGCGGTCACCATCGGCAAAACCCATGACGATCATCTCATAGGCCATGCGGGCGCCGTTCAGGAATTCCTTGGGGCGGAAGGTCGGGTCCTTGGTCATCAGCTCGCGCAGGGATGTATTCAAGGCAGTATCGACGGGTGCCAGAGCATCCGCCTCGGCAAAGCGGTTTTCTTCCTCCGCCTCAGAGCGTTTGGGCAGGGTCACGACCTTGTTATCGTCCGTGACGGGGCCTTTCGCGACATCGCGCGGCGTGTAAGGGTCGAATGGCGGCTTCTCATTGCCGGTTCGGCGACCAAGAACGCTGCGCAGCTGAAGAAAGATCAGCACCGCTGCAACGAGAAAAAACAATGTGATAAAGTCGCTAAAGCCCATCTTTTACCAAAACCGCCATTTAAATTCAAAAACCTGAACATCATATAGTCTGCATCTTATCATCATTCAAATGTGCAGATTCAATCATCGGTGTTCTCGGGAACCGGCAATCTGCCAGAGATGCACACGCAAGGCTAGAAGATGCGTTTTTCCTTTCTCCCCATTGTCATCCTGATGATGCCAATCCTGGAAATTGCCGGTTTCATCATCGTCGGCAAGACAATCGGTCTGTGGCTGACATTGGCGCTCGTCCTGTTCACGTCGTTTCTGGGGTTGCTGATCCTGCGGCTCGGCGGCATCGGCATGGTGAGAAATCTTCAGGCCGCAGGGCGCACCGGCGCCCAGCCTGCCGATGAGCTGGTCAATGGCGCCATGCGCGTCGTGGCGGGCATCCTGCTGTTCATCCCGGGTTTCATCACCGATATCCTCGGTCTCCTGCTTCTGTCGAAAACGGTGAGACGTTTTTTCTGGAAGATCCTCGGACCCCGCGTCGTCGTGGCCGGTTCTTTTCGCCAGTCGGGTCAACCCGGCGGCCAGACCGGGCCGCAACCCGGTGACTTTTCCGGGTTCAGCAATGGTAAGGGAAATAAGGGTAGCTCCAAGGTCGTGGACCTCGACGAAGAGGAGTTTCACCGCGAAGGGCCCAAGGATTCTCCCTGGTCCCAAAAGCCGGATGATCGCAACCTGCCCAAACCCTGAAGCACGGCAAAGGGTTAGAGAGGCGAGAGCACGAGGGTTGTAAGGCTCAAGTCGAAATGATAGACCGCCTTCCACGAAATCACGCCGCGAGGAAACGTAATGACCGCTGAAAATGGCGCACAGGGCGCAGTTAGTCCTTCCCTCAACATTCTTACCCAGTACATCAAGGATCTTTCTTTCGAAAATCCGGGTGCTCCTCGTTCGCTTCAGGCTCGTGACAATGCGCCGTCGATCAACATCAATGTCAATGTCAACGCAAACCCGATTTCGGGTTCGGATTTCGACGTTGTGCTGACGCTGAATGCCGAAGCCAAGGATGGCGACAAGGTTCTGTTTGCAGCCGAGCTGGTTTATGGCGGCGTGTTCCGCATTGCCGGTTTCCCGCAGGAACATATGCTGCCGGTGCTGTTTATCGAGTGCCCGCGCCTGCTGTTCCCCTTCGCACGCCAGATCATCGCCGATGTCACCCGCAATGGTGGCTTCCCGCCGCTGATGATCGATCCGATCGATTTCGCGCAGATGTTTTCGCAGCGCGTTGCCGAGGAACAGGCCAGAGCCAAGGTTCAGGCCGTACCGAACTGAATTGTACGTGACGCCGCTCTTTTTAGAGTTCACACAAAACAAAACCCGGGTTCATCGCCCGGGTTTTTTATTTGACGGTTCTCGTCATTTTTCAACGGCGCATCTAAGCGCCAGGCGCACTTAATTCTGGTAACGGTTCCAGATCGCCTTGTCGCCCATGCCGAGAACGAGCTTGCCGTGCGCCGCGATGGTCTCCGCATCCAGTCTTGATGGTAGAGGATGCGGCCTTTGCAGCGGCTCATGCGGAACATCATCATCCTCGATAGTGACCGCTTGCTGTTTGGAGCCGGCACCGAAACCGAGCGCTGTCTGGCGCCCACCAATCATTTCTATGTAGACTTCGGCGAGCAGTTCGGAGTCGAGAAGCGCGCCGTGTTTGGTGCGGTGGGAGTTGTCGATCCCGTAACGCCGGCAAAGTGCGTCGAGGGAATTCGGACCCATCGGGTGCTTGCGGCGTGCAAGCGAAAGCGTATCCGTCACCAATTCAGATGAGACCGGCGCAATGCCAAGGCGGGCAAATTCCGCATTGATAAAACCCATGTCGAATGTCGCATTATGCGCCACCCAGCGGGCACCTTCAAAAAATTCGCGGATTTCGTCGACGACTTCGGCGAATTTCGGCTTGTCTTTCAGGAAGTCGTCGGTGATGCCGTGCACCGCAAGCGCGTCCGGGTGAACCTTTCGATCTTCCGGGTTGATATAAATATGCAATGTGCGGCCGGTCGGAAAATGGTTGTTGAGCTCGATTCCGCCGATTTCGATCACGCGGTCCAGTTTCGATTCAAGGCCTGTGGTTTCCGTATCGAAAATGATCTCACGCATTTTTCTCTCCGTTGCCCGAACCGGCACTTAGTCTCTGCAGAATTTCTCTTACCTGATCCCGTGCCGCTTCGACACCATTTCCGCTATCGATGATAAAATCGGCGCGCCGGCGCTTTTCGGCATCGGGCATTTGCCGGGCCAATATCATTTCGAATTTCTCTTCCGTCATTCCTGGACGGGACAAAACCCGCTGGCGCTGTATTTCCGGCGCGCAACTAACAACGACTATTTTATCGACCCTCGTTTCCGCGCCGGTTTCAAACAGCAGCGGGATATCGAGAACGGCGAAATTTTGATTTTCCTCTCTCGCCTTACGGAGAAAAGCTTCCTGTCTTTCACGAACAAGCGGATGGACGATTGCTTCCAGCTTTCTAAAATTAGCCGGATTCTCCCTGAGGATGTTACCGAGTTCAAGACGGTCGACCGTGCCGGAAATGGTCGTGCCCGGAAAGGCGGCTTCGATCATCGGCACGGCTTCTGCTGAATAGAGGTCGTGCACAACCGCATCAGAATCGAGAACCGGTATCCCTTCCGCGGCAAACAGTTTCGCCGTGGTCGTTTTTCCCATTCCGATCGAGCCGGTGAGACCGATGACGATCATCAATGTTTCTCCATATCCTCAATGATGAGGGAACGAAGAGTGTCATCAACTTCCGGCGTTTTGCCGAACCATTTTTTAAAGCCGGGTTTTGCCTGATGAAGGAGCATGCCAAGCCCATCGACCGTCGCAATACCCTGTGTCTGCGCCATCTGGAGGATGGGGGTTCTCAACGGCACATAGACGATATCGGTTACAACAGCACTTGCAGCGAGCGGCGAAAAATCAATCTCGGGCGCTTCCGTTCCGTCCATACCCAGCGATGTCGTGTTCACAAACAACCCGGCGTCCTGCATGACTTCATGAAGCGCGCCCTGAGGATGAGAAAAAACCCGTGCACCGAAACGGTCGGCCATTTCACGGGCACGTTCGACCGTGCGGTTCAGGACATGGATTTCGGCAATGCCGCGGTCCCGCAGCGACTGAACGACGGCCCTGCTTGCACCGCCGGCTCCGAACACCACCGCCCGGTCGGTTTTCTCCCATCCGGGATGGCGCTCATCGAGATTGGAAACGAAGCCATAGCCATCCGTGTTGGTGGCATGCAGCCTGCCTTCTTCCATCCAGACGGTATTGGCTGCACCCAGTTCCTCCGCCAGCTCGTCGGGACTATCCGCCAACTTAAAGGCCGCTTCCTTGTGCGGAATGGTGACATTGCCACCCACCGCTGCACCAGGTCCCTGTTCCTTTAGTGCCGTGATGAAATCGGGGAAGTCATCGGGGGCAACCTCAATGGCCTTATAGGAGCCGGGTATCCCGAATTTCTTCAGCCAGTAAGAATGGATGATCGGCGACCGGGAGTGCTTGATCGGATAACCGACAACGAAGGCATTTATAGTTAATGTTTCACGTGAATCAGCCATCGATGACATCCATGTCGCGCAGTTTCATTAAGAGAGGCAGAAGCGGCAGGCCAAGAATGGTGAAATAATCCCCCTCTATCGAAGTAAATAGCTGGATTCCTTCGCCCTCGAGCTGATAGGCACCGACACTGCTCAAGGCCTTTTCACCCACGCGTTGCAGGTGGCGGGAGACGAATTCGGCGCTCAAAGTTCGCACCGAAAGCTCGGCACTGGAAATCGTCTGCCATACGACATCACCGCCGCGGGCAAGAACGGCTGCACTGTTCAATCGATGAACCTTGCCGGATAATGAGAGCAGATGTGCTTCGGCTTCGGCCATGGTTTTTGGCTTGTGGTACACCCGGGCACCGAGCGCCATCGTCTGGTCGCATCCAAGAACGAGTGCTTGCGGATGCAGGGCACTTACCGCAAGCGCCTTGGCCTTGGCCAGTTCCAGCGCAACCTCTTCCGGCTTTGCGCCATTTTTTTCCAGCTGCTCGTCGAACGCGCGCTCGTCAATATCCGCCGGGATGGCCGAAAATGTCAGCCCCGCATTGAGCATCAACATCTGACGGGATGCGCTGGACGAGGCGAGGATCAACTCTTGTTTCATCGACTATCTGCTCCGAATGGTGCGATCCGGATTATCGTGTCCTCGGGCGAAGGGCAAGGATTGCCGCGGCCGTTTCCTCTATGGAGCGGCGTGTAACATCGATCAGCGGCCAATTGTTAAGGGCACAGAGCGCACGCGCATATTTCAGCTCTTCCATGATGGTAGCGCGATCCGTGTAGCGCCCGCTGTCAAATCCACCGGTCGTGCCGAGTTCCCGGTTTTCACGTACCTGCGATATGCGGTCCGATGTCGCGACGAGACCAACGATCAAAGGACGGGTGGCGGCATAAAGGCTTTCCGGCAACGGCACGTTTGGAACGACCGGTATATTGGCGGTTTTTATGCCTCTGTTGGCGAGATAGATGCTTGTCGGTGTTTTCGACGTTCGACTGATCCCGATGATGACGATATCGGCTTCGTCATAGCTTTCCGGCATTTGCCCGTCATCATGGTCCATCGCAAAATTGAGCGCTTCGATCCGCGCGAAATAATCCGCGTTCAGCGCGTGCTGCGCCCCGACCCGCCGTCTCGAAGGTGCGCCTAGATAGGTCTGGAAAATGCCGATGATCGGCTCGAGGACGTTGACGCAGGGCACCCCGATCGCGTGACAGCGCAAATCCAGAAACTCGGCCAGCTGCTGATCCACGATCGTATAAAGAACGATGCCCGGTTCCTTGTCGATCAGATCCACCACCTGGGCGAGCTGCTTCTGGTTCCTGATCATCGGATAAACATGTTCCACCGGCATCGAAGCGTGGAACTGCGCCGAGACGGCACGACCGGCCGACATGAGAGTCTCTCCGGTTGAGTCCGAAATCAGGTGCAAATGGAAGAAACTTTTTTTGTTCTCCACGCTGTTTTTCTCTCGCTGTTGATAAACCGGGACAAACTTCCGAATTGTTCCGCGGGCCGAGCCGCCTCGTGGATAAAGTGGGTTTTTTCCACAATCCGCAAGTGGCGTCCTTGCTATCAGGCATGCCTGTGAATTGTCTGGAAACTCTGAACTTGTTCAAAACTGTCCACAGATGATCCACAGGCAAAGGCTTCAAAGGATATAACTTAAATCTCTGAAAATATTAGATAAATATCTATTATCCCATTTATTGCGATGAAGCGATGAAATGCCGTGTTCAGGTCTTGGCGCTTACACCCGACTGCGGCATATCGACTGGAAAGATTTTAATCCTTGCTACTCACCGACTCTAAGAAATAGAAAATCTTTTAAATCTCTTAGATTTTATTTTTTGGAAGTTGGGTGGCATGAGCGAGCGTAAGGTTTTAAAGGTGTTGAACGGGCAGACGGTCACACCTCCGCCCATATGGCTGATGCGGCAGGCAGGGCGTTACCTTCCGGAGTACAGGGAAACGCGAAAGAACGCCGGCAGTTTCCTCGATCTCTGTTATAATCCCGAACTGGCAACCGAAGTGACCCTTCAGCCCATTCGCCGGTTCGGTCTTGATGCAGCTATCCTCTTTTCCGATATTCTGGTGATACCGGATGGGCTTGATCGCAATGTTTCCTTCAGCGAGGGAAAAGGTCCGGCCATGGATCCGATCGATGTGGATGGTATCGACAGGCTGGATGCGAGCAACGTGATTGCGCATCTTTCACCCGTTTTCGAAACCGTCTCACGTTTGCGCCAGACCTTGCCTGATGAGACGACGCTTCTCGGTTTTTGCGGTGCGCCCTGGACGGTTGCAACCTACATGATTGCCGGCCACGGAACGCCTGATCAGGCGCCGGCGCGGTTGTTCGGTTATCGGGAGCCGGCAGCCATGGAAAAGCTTCTTGCCTTGCTGGCTGAGGTTTCCGCCGACTACCTTGTGGCGCAGATTGATGCCGGGGCCGATGCGGTGCAGATTTTCGACTCCTGGGCCGGGGTGCTTGGCGAGAAGGAATTCGAGGAATATGCGGTAAAACCCGTCGCCCGTATCATCGCTTCGGTGCGCGCTCGCCGCCCCTCCGCGAAGATCATCGCCTTTGCCAAGGGGGCCGGTTATCTTTTGAAGGATTATCGCCGCAAAACGGGCGCAGACGCCATCGGGCTCGACTGGTCGGTGCCACTCGGTTTCGCAAGGGACTTGCAGAAGGAAGGCCCGGTACAGGGCAATCTGGACCCCATGCTGATGGTGGCGGGTGGCAAGGCTCTGGAGGACGGTATCGACGCTGTGCTGCAGGCTCTGGGACAGGGACCGCTGATCTTCAATCTCGGCCATGGCATCACGCCGCAGGCCGATCCGGAAAACGTTGCAAGGCTGGTGCAGCGGGTGCGTGCCGGCGGAGCCGGGGCATGAGCGGCGAGAAGCAGACCTCCGCCCGCTCAGGAAATAGGGCTGCCCTTCGCGCAGGTATGGCGCTCGGTGTCTTTGCCGCTTTTGCCGCTTTGTTGTTTTACGCCGATCCGGCCGATCTCTATCTCTGGATCAAGGCGCTTCATATCATCGCGGTGATTTCCTGGATGGCGGCGATTTTTTACCTGCCGCGCCTGTTCATTTACCACACCGATGCACCCACCGGTTCGCAGCAATCCGAAACCTTCAAGGTGATGGAACAGCGGTTGATCAAGGTCATCATGAACCCGGCGATGATGATAAGCTGGATATTGGGGCTTTATCTCGCATGGTCGGTTTATGGTTTTTCCGGCGGCTGGCTACATGCGAAAATCGCACTGGTGGTGCTTCTAACCATCGCCCATGTCTATTTCACCCGCAGTGCCAAACGGTTCGCCCGGGATGAAAATATCAGGCCTGCCCGTCACTGGCGGTTGATGAACGAGGTTCCGACGGTACTGATGATCCTCATAGTCATACTTGTGGTTGTGAAACCCTTCGGTTAAGAGGTCGCACCGATAAATTTCGCGGAATTCGTGCTTTCCTCTTGCAGTAGCCCTATTCAATCGCTATTTTCGGACCACTCATCTCGTGGCATGTGAATTATTCAGTCATCTGCGGCTTCTCCCTCAGCATCTGATTCGCGAACACGCCCTCCCCCGACATTACATTATCAAACGGTCTTTCCTTCATGGCTGAAATGAAGCTTCAGGAACTTAAGAGCAAATCGCCTACCGACTTGCTAACTTTTGCTGAATCCCTGGAAGTTGAAAATGCGAGCACCATGCGCAAGCAGGAGCTTATGTTCGCAATCCTCAAGGTTCTCGCGAGCCAGGACATCGAAATTATCGGCGAAGGCGTCGTTGAAGTCCTGCAGGACGGTTTCGGTTTTCTACGGTCCGCAAATGCAAATTATCTGCCGGGTCCGGACGATATCTACATTTCGCCCTCGCAAATTCGCCGTTTCTCTCTGAAGACCGGCGATACTGTTGAGGGGCCGATCCGTGGACCCAAGGAAGGCGAACGTTATTTCGCGCTTCTCAAAGTCAACACGATCAACTTTGACGATCCTGAAAAGATCCGTCACAAGGTTCACTTCGATAACCTGACGCCGCTTTATCCGAATGAGCGGTTCAAGATGGAGCTGGAGCTTCCGACATCGAAGGATCTGTCGTCGCGTGTGATCGATCTGGTCGCGCCACTTGGCAAGGGCCAGCGTGGATTGATCGTCGCGCCGCCGCGTACCGGTAAAACTGTTCTCTTGCAGAACATCGCGCATTCCATCACGGCTAACCATCCGGAATGTTACCTGATCGTTCTTCTGATCGACGAACGTCCGGAAGAAGTCACCGACATGCAGCGCTCGGTCAAGGGTGAGGTGGTGTCGTCAACCTTCGACGAACCGGCTGTACGCCACGTCCAGGTGGCCGAAATGGTCATCGAAAAGGCGAAGCGCCTTGTCGAACATGGCCGCGACGTCGTTATCCTGCTCGATTCCATCACTCGCCTCGGCCGAGCTTATAACACGGTCGTTCCGTCTTCCGGCAAGGTCCTGACCGGTGGTGTGGATGCCAACGCGTTGCAGCGGCCGAAGCGTTTCTTCGGTGCCGCACGTAACATCGAAGAAGGTGGTTCGCTGACGATTATCGCGACCGCGCTGATCGACACCGGCAGCCGCATGGACGAAGTCATCTTTGAAGAGTTCAAGGGTACGGGTAACTCGGAAATCGTGCTTGACCGTAAGGTCGCTGACAAGCGTATCTTCCCGGCACTCGATATTCTCAAGTCCGGTACACGTAAGGAAGACCTGCTCGTGCCGCGTCAGGATCTCCAGAAGATTTTCGTGCTTCGCCGCATTCTCGCGCCGATGGGAACGATGGATGCCATCGAATTCCTGATCGACAAGTTGAAGCAGACCAAGACCAATTCTGATTTCTTCGAATCGATGAATACCTGATCCGGAGTTTTACCGGTTCCATCGACAAAGCTTTAGAGCCGCATCCGTTCATTCGGATGCGGCTTGACTGTTTTAACCGAGGTGAATGATGCCAGCTTCCGCCGATACCATTTATGCGCTCTCCAGTGGAGCATTGCCGGCCGGCGTCGCTATTATCAGGATCAGTGGGCCCGGCGCGTTCGAAGCCTTTGTGACGTTGACCGGTCGTGACCTTCCCGCACCGCGGCAGGCGGTTTTATGTTCGATTCGAAACCGAAACAATGAGATCATCGACCAGGCACTGATGATCGTTTTCCCTGCACCAAATTCCTTTACGGGTGAGAACTGCATCGAAATCCACAGCCACGGAAGCCGTGCGGTTGTCGCATCAATTTTTGCCGAGCTTGAGCTGCTCGAAGGATTTCGGCCGGCGGATGCCGGCGAGTTCTCCCGCCGCGCGTTTGAAAACGGCAAGATGGATCTTCTCGAAATCGAAGGTCTGGCGGATCTGCTGCAGGCTGAAACGGAGATGCAGCGGCGTCTGGCGGTTGAGCAGAGCACCGGTAAGCTGTCAGCGCTCTACGATGGCTGGGCAGGCCGGTTGACGCGTGCTCGCGCCCTGATCGAGGCAGAACTGGATTTCGCCGACGAGGAAGATGTGCCGGATTCAGTTGCCGCGCAGGTGTGGGACGCGATGATGCAACTTCACAGTGAAATCACCGGCCATCTCCAGAACGGCGGAAGCAGCGAGATTATTCGTGACGGGTTCAAGGTGGCGCTGGTGGGAGAGCCTAACGCTGGCAAGTCCACGCTTCTTAATGCTCTGAGCGGCCGTGACGTTGCTATTGTCACTGACATTGCTGGCACGACCAGAGACGTGCTGAGCGTCGATATTAATCTCGACGGTTACCTGGTCCGCATATTCGATACGGCCGGAATCCGGGAGACGCAGGATGTGGTCGAAAAGGAGGGTGTAAGGCGGGCCGTTCTGACAGCGGAAACCGCGGATCTTATTTTGATATTGCAAGATAACGATTCGACTCCGAAACAATCGATCATTTCGCTGGAAAATGCTCGCCATTTGCGCCTACGGACAAAAACCGCGATTTCCTCTTCTACAGTTGATGCTGTTTTTGATCTCGCCATCTCCGCCAGGGAAGGCGTCGGTCTCGACGAATTGCGTCTATTGATCAAGCGAGAGATTGAAAGCAGGGTTGGTGTTGCACAGACATTGGTCCCTGCCCGCGCCCGGCACAAAAAACGACTTGAAGAGACGCTGAACTATGTTAGTGATGCGCTCAATTCCGAGACCATGGACCTTGCGATAAGGTCGGAATATTTGAGACTCGCAGCAACATCGCTTGGACGCATTACTGGCCGCGTCGATGTGGAAGATTTGCTGGGCGTGATCTTCTCGGAATTCTGCATAGGAAAATGATTCACGTGAAACATTGGTTGCCAATACGGCAAAGCCGATGATTTGGGATAAGGCGCAGGGATATGCACCAGTCATTTGATGTCATTGTTATCGGTGGTGGACATGCCGGCAGCGAAGCTGCGGCGGCCGCTGCACGACATGGCGCTAAAACCGCTCTCGTTACCCATAAGCGAGAGACTATTGGGGTGATGTCCTGTAACCCGGCAATCGGTGGTCTCGGTAAAGGACACCTGGTCCGCGAAATTGATGCGCTAGACGGTTTGATGGGCCGGGTTGCTGATGCAGCGGGAATTCAATTCCGTATGCTCAATCGCAAAAAAGGCCCCGCCGTCCGCGGGCCGCGCACGCAGGCTGATCGGCGACTTTATCGCGAGGCCATGCAACGGGAAATCAATGCGATTGAAAACCTTAGCATTATTGAAGGTGATGCTTTCGATATTGAAATGGCGGATGATAAGGTCTGCGCCGTAATCATGGCAAACGGTAGCCGGATTCCTTGTGGTGCTGTTGTGTTGACGAGCGGCACTTTTCTACGCGGCCTTATTCATATCGGCTCCGAAAAGATTCCCGCAGGCCGGGTTGGTGAAAAACCGTCTCTTGGCCTTTCCGAAACGCTTGGCCGTCTGGGCCTTGCTATGGGCCGGCTGAAGACCGGCACCCCTGCCCGGCTTGATGGTCGCACGATCGATTGGAACGCTGTGGATCGGCAAGCGGCCGATGAAGATCCCGTTCCGTTCTCTTTTATGACTGATCGCATTGTCAATCCACAGATCGAATGCGGCGTAACCCGAACGACGCCGGCCGGACACAAGATCATTCAGGATAATATTCATCTGTCAGCGATGTATTCGGGACAGATCGAGGGTGTTGGTCCGCGCTATTGTCCGTCGATCGAAGACAAGATTACACGCTTCGGTGAACGGGACGGTCATCAGATATTTCTGGAACCAGAAGGCCTCGATGACCACACAATTTATCCAAATGGTATTTCGACGTCGCTTCCTGCCTCAGTTCAGGAGCAGTTTATCCGCACCATCCCCGGCCTTGAGCAAGTCAACATCATTCAGCCCGGCTACGCGATTGAATATGACTATGTCGATCCGCGTGAGCTGAAGCCTTCTCTGGAATGCCGGAAAATTCCGGGATTGTTCCTGGCAGGGCAAATCAATGGCACGACGGGTTATGAAGAAGCAGGCGCCCAGGGTCTGGTTGCCGGGTTGAATGCGTCGCTATATGCAGGCAATGCAGACCCTATCCATTTCAGTCGTACCGAATCCTATATCGGTGTGATGATCGACGATCTCACCTCCAAAGGTGTCAGCGAACCCTATCGCATGTTTACGTCGCGAGCCGAATATCGGCTTTCGTTGCGCGTTGACAACGCTGATTTGCGACTTACACCTATCGGCCAGATGGCCGGCATTATCGGGCATGACCGCCAAAAACGCTTCGCAGATTTTATCTCCGATCTGGATCGGGGTCGCGAGCTGATGAAGAGCATTTCCATCAGTCCCTCCCAGGCTGCTAAACAGGGATTGAAACTCAACCAGGACGGTCAACGTCGTTCGGTTTATGAAATGCTCGCCTACCCCGATATCACAATGGAAACTCTTGCCGATCATTGGCCGGAGCTACGGGCGCTTAATACCAGGGTCGCTGAGGTTTTGGAAATCGAAGCGAGTTACGCTGTCTATATGCAGCGCCAAAGCGCGGATATTGTGGATATCAAGCGAGACGAAGACAGAAAAATCCCCAATGATTTCGATTTTCAGTCTTTGTCCGGTCTCTCCAACGAACTGAAACAAAAGCTGGAAAAGGCACGTCCAGAGAACATTGCCCAGGCTGCGCGTGTTGACGGTATGACACCTGCTGCGATATCGCTGCTTCTCGCACTTCTGCGGAAAGGCTCCGCATCAGGAAGTGAAAAATTGCGCATGCACCAATAGCGAGTCGGACCATGAAGATAAACGGCCAGAGTGTTTCACGTGAAACACAGGAGAGGCTCGAGCATTTCGTCGAGCTTTTCAAGAAGTGGAACAAAACCACAAATCTGGTTGCGCCTTCGACTCTCACTGAGCTCTGGAGCCGGCATGTCGCGGACAGTGCACAGATATTTCAGCTCGCCCCTCAACCACAAAAATGGATTGATCTGGGAAGCGGCGGCGGTTTTCCGGGCATCATTACAGCGATTTTTCTCGCGGAACTGGGTGATGGTTGGGTCGATCTGGTAGAGAGCAACAATAAAAAGGCTGCGTTTTTGCGAATTGCGCTGAAGGAAACCGGCGCAAGAGGCGCGGTTCATCCAGTCAGAATTGAAAAAGCGCCTGAAACCGTTGAAAATTGCGATGCGGTTTCGGCGAGAGCCCTCGCCGAGATGAATTTACTTTTTGAATATATTCACCCGTGGGCGCAGAATAATCCAAATCTCAGGGCATATTTCAATAAAGGCAGGGATTATGAATCCGAACTGCAGAAAGCGCATGGCCGCTGGCAGTTTGATCTGATAAAACACCAGAGTGCCATTGAGGCAGATTCTGTTGTTCTTGAAATCAGTAACCTCACTAAGAGGCACTGACGAGCTGGTCAGGTGCGGTATGACTTCTGAAAAAAACCGGATTATCGCAGTCGCAAACCAGAAGGGTGGCGTTGGAAAAACAACGACGGCCATCAATCTGGCTACTGCATTGGCGGCTATTGGTGAGCGGGTGCTGATCATTGATCTTGATCCGCAGGGTAATGCTAGCACAGGTTTGGGAATCGACCGCAAAGAGCGCAAGCTTTCTTCCTATGATCTTCTGGTGGGTGAGCATACCGTTGCCGAAGTTGCGGTTCCGACAGCAGTTCCGAACCTCGATATCGTCCCGTCAACGATGGATCTTCTGGGCTTTGAGATGCAGGTTGCGAATGTTGCCAACCGCGTCTTTCTGTTGCGTACTGCCATGGAGACGCAGGAAGCCAGAGACTATTCCTATATTTTGGTAGATTGCCCGCCCTCTTTTAATCTTTTGACGATGAATGCCATGACCGCCGCCCATTCGGTGCTGGTACCGTTGCAGTGCGAGTTCTTTGCGCTGGAAGGCCTCAGCCAGCTGCTGGATACGGTTAGCCAGATACGCGGCTCCGTCAATCCGCAGCTTGATATTCAGGGTATCGTTCTCACGATGTTCGATGCGCGCAACAATCTTGCCCAGCAGGTGGTTTCCGATGTGCGGATGCATCTGGGAGAAAAGGTTTACCACACTCTCATTCCGCGCAATGTTCGGGTTTCCGAAGCGCCGTCTTATGGTAAACCGGCAATTCTTTATGATCTGAAATGCGCTGGCAGCCAGGCTTATTTGCAATTGGCGTCCGAAGTGATCCAGAGAGAGCGTCTGCGCAAGGCGGCCTGACGTTTTGCCGGACTATATGGAGTAATATCTTATGAGTGATGATCTTTCCAAGCGTCGACTCGGACGCGGTCTTGCGGCGTTGATCGGCGAAATGGATCAGCCTGTGCCGGTGGGTGAACCGCAGCGCGCCGTTAGTGCGGATCGCGCCATCCCGATCGAGTTCATCGCTCGCAGCCAGAGAAACCCACGTCGACACTTTGACGAAAATGAGTTGCAGGATCTTGCCTCATCCATTCGTCAGCACGGGATTGTTCAGCCTGTGGTCGTGCGAACGATTGGCGTCAACCGTTACGAGATAATCGCTGGTGAACGGCGCTGGCGCGCGGCACAGCTGGCCGGTTTTACGGACGTTCCTGTCATCGTTCGGGATGTAGACGACCGCACGGCTCTGGAGCTGGCTATCGTCGAAAACGTCCAGCGTTCCGATCTCAATCCGCTTGAAGAAGCGATGGGCTATGAGCAGCTGATCGCCGAACATGGCTACACTCAGAACGACCTCGGTGAAATCATCGGCAAGAGCCGAAGCCATGTTGCAAACAGCCTTCGTCTTCTGAAACTTCCCGATCCGGTTCGAGACATGTTGGCGGATGGTTCGCTTTCCGCTGGCCATGCGCGCGCGCTTGTTTCCACTTCCGATCCGTCAGGTCTGGCTCGGACTATCGTTTCCAAGGGTCTTTCGGTGCGTGATGCCGAGCGCCTGGCGCAAAACGACATCAAGTCGCAGGGTGACGTCTTGGAGAAGCGGCCTTCGGCTGAGAAGGATTCCGATACGGTCGCGCTTGAACGCAGCCTGTCGGATGCTCTCGGTCTGGACGTGAAGATCAGCCACAAAGGCGGATCGGGACAAATCCGCATCGGATACCGCACGCTAGAGCAGCTGGAAGCCGTGTGCCGGCTTCTGGAGCAAAAATAAGCAAGTATCTGTTTTAATTGATAAAATACCCGCGTTTAGCGGGTATTTTTATGCTGTGGTGCTCAAAAGTCGATAGCGCGGCCGTTTATTTCGTAGTCACCGAAACGAACAGGTTCCGCGCCGCCGCGACCGCCGGTTTCCTGCGGCAATTGAAGATCCGCCTGTTGTTTGCGCCGTTCTTCCGCTTCCTTCAACGCACGTTCCGCCGCCGGCGAAAGCCGCTTGAGCATTTCCGCGCCGTTGTCATTATCCGCATCCTGCATGAGTAATCCTCCCTATGACGGGATATTGAAATATGTTTGCCGTTCACCAGATTATATAAACAGATGGGCTTTATAAACCCCGGAATATTTCCTGAGTGGTAACAAGGAGAATTTGACATATGAACATGATGCGCACGGCAATGCTTCTGGCCTTCATGACGGCATTGTTCATGGGTGTCGGTTTTCTGATCGGCGGTAAGGGCGGCATGATGATTGCCTTGCTTATTGCCGCTGGTATGAATCTTTTCTCCTACTGGAATTCGGACAAGATGGTCTTGTCGGCCTATCGTGCACGCGAGATCGATGAGGCGAATGCGCCTGAATTTTTCCACATGATCCGCGATCTCTCGCATAATGCCGATCTTCCGATGCCCAAGGTTTATATTTATGATAGCCCGCAGCCGAACGCCTTCGCGACGGGAAGAAACCCGCAGAATGCCGCTGTCGCCGCCTCGACGGGCCTGCTGGAGCGCCTCACCCCTGAAGAAGTGGCTGGTGTCATGGCGCATGAGCTGGCCCATGTGCAGAACCGAGATACGCTAACGATGACTGTGACCGCGACGCTGGCAGGCGCCATCTCGATGCTCGGCAACTTCGCGTTTTTCTTTGGTGGCAATCGTGAAAACAACAATAATCCGCTGGGCTTTATCGGCGTACTGGTTGCGATGATCGTGGCGCCGCTTGCCGCGATGCTGGTGCAGATGGCGATCAGCCGTACCCGGGAATATTCTGCCGACCGGCGGGGTGCGGAAATTTGCGGCAATCCGCTCTGGCTCGCTTCGGCACTGCAGAAAATTTCGGGCATGGCGCAGAGCATTCATAATGAGGATGCGGAGCGTAACCCGGCGACGGCGCATATGTTCATCATCAATCCCCTGTCCGGTGAGCGCATGGACAACCTGTTTTCTACGCATCCGAATACGGAAAACCGGGTGGCGGCACTTCACGCTATGGCACAGGAGTTTTCCCCGCGAGGATCGACGCCAGCGCCATCGGGTGATAGACCTCAGCGCAAATCAGGCTCCGTTCCCAATACGGGCTGGGGACGAGGCAAAGAAAACGAGCGCAAGGGACCGTGGTCTTGACATCCGATACTCAAAATAAGCCGTCGCGGTCCAAAAAACCGGGACAGGACCATGCAAGGGGCCGCGAAGACGGCCCTTCGTCTTTCCAGGATAAACCCGGCCTTGCTGCACGCGTTGCCGCAACCCGCATTCTGGCGGCCGTTCTGGAAAAGAAAACCTCGCTGGACGGTATGCTGGACAGCGAAAACGGCAATCCCGTCTATCGCGCGCTATCCCTTGCGGACCGGGCGCTGGTGAGAGCGATCGTCAACAGCGCGCTTCGCCACCTTCCGCGTATCGAAGCCGCCTTGTCGATGCTGCTTGACGGACCGTTGCCGCAGGGCGCCCGGTCGCTTCATCACGTCCTTGTCGTTGGCGCAGCGCAAGTGCTTCACCTTGATGTCCCCGATCATTCTGCGGTCGATCTTGCCGTGGAACAGGCACACCGCGATCCGCGCAACAGGCGCTTTGCCAAGCTGGTGAATGCCGTCCTCAGGCGATTGGGCCGGGAAAAAGCAGAAATCGAAAAGGCGATCGCGGATGTGCCCGTGCTGCCGGACTGGTTCTACGCTCGGCTTGTTTCGGCTTATGGAGATGAGGTTGCCAAACGGATTTCCGAAGCGCAGCTGACGCCCTCTTCCATCGATCTCACGGTGAAGAAGGATCAGGCTGTCTGGGCGGAAAAGCTGGGCGGTACGGTTTTGCCGAATGGCAGTGTCCGTCTCGGTGAATTTGAAGGCCAGATTCCCTCGCTTGAAGGCTTTGCCGAGGGTGCCTGGTGGGTTCAGGATCTCGCGGCCAGCATGCCTGTGAAGCTGATGGGCGATATTTCCGGCAAACGTGTTGCCGACCTCTGTGCAGCTCCGGGCGGCAAGACTGCCCAGCTCGCGCTTGCCGGCGCGAAGGTGACTGCCCTGGACCAATCCGGCAATCGTCTTCGCCGCCTCAGGGAAAATCTCGACCGGCTTGGTCTTCACGCCGAAACCGTTGAAGCCAATATGCTGAAGTACCAGCCGGAACAGCTTTTCGACGCCGTTCTTCTGGATGCCCCCTGCTCGTCTACCGGCACGTTGCGTAAACATCCCGATGTCTGCTGGACGAAGGACGAGAATGATATTGCCAAGCTTGCAGCTCTTCAGGGCCAGATGTTGCGACACGCGCTCACGCTGGTGGGAGCCGGCGGCATTGTGGTGTTTTCCAATTGCTCGCTCGATCCCTCTGAAGGGGAAGCGATGATTGCACAGGTCCTAGCGGAAAACCCGGACTTCGAGCGTGTTGCCGTTCGCAAGGACGATTGGCCAGGAATGGAAGCCGCCGTCACTGCCGAAGGCGATCTTCGTACAACGCCGGATATGTTCGGCGGCATCGACGGGTTTTTTAGCAGTGTCTTGCGTAAGAAGTAGAAAAAAGCCAAGCTTCCGCGAATCATTGGATAATTGCCGATACGTTCCGATCATCACGGTTCACTCATAAAAACAAAACATGTGAAACGGGAAACACAGCTTGTCAGGGTCCTTTGCAGGCAGCATCAATGCCGCCGGTCTTCTCTCGCGGATGGCGTATCGTCATCTGTGTGTGGGCCTCGCTCCTTTGCGCCTGCGCATATCCCGGTTTGCCAATCGCGTTCCCGATGGTCTCGTGGCGGCGCCGACCGATCTGAGGGCAATCGATCCGTATTTTGCCGAGGAATTGCTGCGGGGCCGGATTGCGCTCGCCGGTCGCGTCGTCGAGACCGGCGGTCTATCGCCATTTCAGGTGGACTATCCCTCGCTGGTTTTTGAAGAGCGGCTGCATGCATTTGGCTGGCTGCGGCATATCCGTTCCGACAGATCGAGTGAGGCCAGCAAGCGGGCGCGCCGTATCGTTGCCGAATGGATGACTATTCACGGCAAGCGGGTTGCGGGGATCGCCTGGTCTCCGGAGATCGCGGCACAAAGGCTGATTGCCTGGCTGTCCCATTCTCCCGTCGTTTTACATGAGGCCGATGCGGGTTTTTATCGTCGTTTCCTGAAAAGTCTTGCGTTTCACGTGCGTTATCTCGACAGGATCGTCAAACATGCGCCGGATGGGGAAGCGAGGCTGCGGATCAGGATTGCGCTGGCCGTCGCGTCCATCGCCATGCCGACCCGCCTTTCCCATATTACTCGGCACGGAATGAAGCTGGCGCAGGAAATGGAACGCCAGATTCTTCCAGATGGCGGGCATGTTTCCCGCAATCCGCGGGTCATGCTGGATTTGCTGCTCGATCTTTTGCCGCTTAGGCAAAGCTACATCAATCTCGGTCACGATCTGCCCTCGGGGCTGGTGCCGGCGATTGACAGGATGTTTCCGGCCATCCGGTTTTTCCGCCATCAGGGCGGCGATCTGGCGCTGTTCAATGGCGCCACCGCCACGCTTGCCAATGAACTTGTGTCGGTACTTCGTTATGATGAGACAGCCGGCCGGCCGTCCAAAATGCTGCCGGATGTCAATTATCATCGTCTTGCAACTGATGAGACGGTCATCATCGTGGATACTGGTCATCCAGGCTCGGCGGAGCTTTCGCGTAACGCCCATTCGGGCTGCCTGTCCTTTGAGATGTCCTGTGGCAAGAGCCGGTTCATCGTCAATTCGGGCTTCCCGAAAAACGCAGCACCCGAATATCAGCGGGCGAGCCGCTCGACGGCGGCCCATTCGACAGTCACGCTGGCCGACACGTCGTCTTGCAGACTATCCCGCTCGAGACTGCTCGGGCCGATCATGGTTTCCGGTGTCAGTCAGGTGGAGAGCCGCCGCGGAACGGATGCAAATGGCAATGATGTCCTGTGGGCGTCGCATGACGGTTATTTGCAGAATTTCGGTTGCTATCACGATCGGGAAATTGAGCTGAATGTTGCCGGTACGAAGATAAAGGGCCGTGATCTGCTTCGGGCCGACGAGAATGTGGTGAAGGCGCAATTGCAATCCATATCGGCGGTATCGCGGTTCCATATCCATCCCCACATCCAGCTTTACCAACAGGACGAGGAGTCGGTTTATCTGGAGGCAGCGGATGGAACCACCTGGCTGTTTTCTGCGCCGGGACTGGAGCTTTTCGTGACCGAGGATGTTTTTATGGCGGATGCATCCGGCATGCGGCCTTCGCAGCAGATCGAGCTGCCATTCAATCTGGCGAACACTCGGGAAATCCGCTGGATCATCGAACGCAAGGCGTAGAGGATTCCTGGCGAGTTTCAGGCAAAAACCGCCATAGTTTTCGCCGTTCCGCGTCCCCGCTGTTTATTAATATGGCAAGCTGTGTTAACGCGGCGGCAATTGCTGGATCAATCCCAGTCCAGCCTGTCCTCCCCGTCAAACGGAGTATGCCCGATGGCTGTCGTTTCCAAAAAAATCCCCGCTCCCGATAAAGTCAAAATCCGTACAGCCCTTCTTTCCGTTTCTGACAAGACGGACATTATCGAGCTGGCGACTGTCCTGTCCAAACTTGGCGTCAAGCTGCTGTCGACTGGTGGCACGGCAAAGGCCATCGCTGACGCGGGACTGCCGGTAACGGATGTTTCCGATGTGACCAATTTTCCGGAAATCATGGATGGTCGCGTCAAGACCCTGCATCCCAACGTGCATGGTGGACTTCTGGCTATCCGGGATGATGCTGATCACGTCGAGGCAATGAAGGCTCACGGTATCGAGGCGATCGATCTCTCCGTCATCAATCTCTATCCCTTCGAGGAGGTTCGCGCCAAGGGTGGCGACTACCCCACGACGGTCGAGAATATCGATATTGGCGGCCCGGCAATGATCCGCGCTTCGGCCAAGAACCACGCCTATGTCACTGTTGTCACCGATCCGTCCGACTACCCTGCGCTGGTGGAAGCCCTGCAGGCCGATGACGGTCAAACCTCCTACGCGCTGCGCCAGACCTTCGCCGCCAAGGCATATGCCCGCACTGCGGCTTATGATGCGGTGATTTCCAACTGGTTTGCTGAGGCGCTGGCTATCGAGACGCCGGATTACCGCGCCATCGGCGGTGCGCTGAAGGAAAAAATGCGTTACGGCGAGAACCCGCACCAAAGCGCCGGTTTTTACCTGACCGGCGAAAAGCGCCCCGGTGTTTCCACGGCGACGCTTCTTCAGGGCAAGCAGCTTTCCTATAACAACATCAATGATACGGATGCAGCCTACGAGCTGGTAGCGGAATTCCTGCCGGAGAATGCGCCGGCTGTAGCGATCATCAAACACGCCAACCCCTGTGGTGTTGCGACGGGTCCAACACTTGCAGAAGCCTACCGGCGCGCGCTGGCATGCGATTCCGTTTCGGCCTTCGGCGGCGTCATCGCCTTGAATCGCACGCTCGATGCGGAAACGGCAGAAGAGATCGTCAAGCTCTTCACCGAAGTCATCATTGCACCCGATGTGACGGAAGAGGCAAAGTCCATTATCGCCCGCAAGCCCAATCTGCGACTGCTGGAAGCTGGTGGCCTGCCAGATCCGCGCGCTGCCGGCATTACGGCCAAGACGGTTTCCGGCGGTCTTCTGGTTCAGAGCCGTGACAACGGCATGGTGGAGGATCTGGAACTGAAGGTGGTCACCAAGCGTGTGCCGACACCTCAGGAACTTGAAGACATGAAGTTCGCCTTCAAGATTGCCAAGCACGTGAAGTCCAATGCGGTGATCTATGCCAAGGATGGCCAGACGGCAGGTATCGGCGCCGGACAAATGAGCCGGGTGGATTCCGCCCGTATCGCCGCCCAGAAGGCGGAAGATGCGGCCAAGGCACTCGGCCTTGCTGAGCCGCTGACGCGCGGCTCTGCCGTGGCTTCTGAAGCGTTTTATCCCTTCGCCGATGGTTTGCTTGCAGCTATTGCAGCAGGTGCCACCGCAGTCATTCAGCCTGGTGGTTCCATGCGCGACCAGGACGTGATCGATGCGGCCAATGAGCACAATGTGGCGATGGTCTTTACCGGCATGCGTCACTTCCGCCATTAAGCAGAAACGGCGCACAGAATTTAAAAGGCCCGGAAAGTGATTTCCGGGCCTTTTGTTTCACGTGGGACAGTCCGATGCACATATTGGAAGCGGGTCAGGTAACCGCGCCCACCTGCCACGGCACAAATTCATTGTCGCCGTAGTCGTAAATCTCACTGACGGTCTTGTCTCCCGAAGCGACTGCAAGAATGTGCTCGAAAATTCGTTTGCCGGATTCCTCGATGGTTTCCGCGCCGGTAACGATCTCGCCGCAGTTGAGGTCCATGTCTTCCTTCATGTGTTCATACATTTCGGAATTGGTGGCGATCTTGATGCAGGGTGCCGGCTTGAATCCCGATACGGAGCCGCGGCCGGTGGTGAAACAGATGACGTTACAGCCGCCGGCGACCTGGCCGGTGACGGCAACAGGATCGTAACCGGGCGTATCCATGAAGACGAAGCCCTGCTCAGTAACGGTTTCCGCGAATTCGTAGACCGCTTTCAGTGGCATGGAGCCACCTTTGGCCACTGCGCCCAGCGATTTTTCCAGAATGGTGGTCAGTCCACCAAGCTTGTTGCCGTGCGATGGGTTGTTGTTCAGCTCATCGCCGTTGCGAGCGGTATAATCCCGCCACCAGTCGATGCGCTGCAAAAGCTTTTCGGCAACAGCAGGCGTGACGGCACGCTTCGTCAGCAGGTGTTCAGCACCGTAAATCTCCGGCGTTTCGGCAAGAACCGTTGTACCGCCGTTGCGGACGATGAGGTCTGATGCATATCCCAGGGCCGGGTTTGCCGATATTCCGGAGTAACCATCCGAACCGCCACATTCCAGCGCCACCTTCAGTTTCGAAAGCGGCTGTTCAGTGCGCTGGGCAGCATTGACCATTGGCAGCATTGCCTTGATCTCGGCAATGGCGGCATCGATCGTTTTGCGTGTGCCGCCGTGCTGCTGGATCGTCATGGTGCGCAGCCGTTCGCCCTCCTCCATCTTGTAATGTTCGAGGATAGGGGCGATCTGGTTGGTCTCACAGCCGAGGCCGATCAGCAGAATACCGCCGAAATTCGGGTGGCGGGCATAACCCTGAATGGTGCGGATCAGAAGACGATAACCTTCCGATTTCGTATTGAGCGCGCAGCCGCCGCCATGGGTCAGTGCCACAACGCCGTCGACATTGTCGAACCCTTCAAGGCCGCCCTGCTTGTTAAAATAATCGGCGATGTAACGCGATACGGTGGCGGAACAGTTCACGGATGCGATGACGCCGATATAGTTGCGTGTGCCAACGCCACCGAGACCCCGGTCAAAACCCTTGAAGGTCCGGCGCTCGCCCTCGGGCAGCATGCCTTTTTCCTCGATATCGACACTGAACTGATGCGTGTGTTCGGAAGGCACCATGGCGAGATTGTGCAGATGCACATGCCGGCCAGGCTCGATATCCTGTGTCGCGATGCCGATCACCTGTCCGTATTTCAGGACCTCGTCTCCGGATCTGATAAACGTCAGGGCCACCTTGTGGCCGCGTCCGATCAGCTCCCGGGCTGTCAGATCGCCTCTGCCCGTCGCACCACCGGCCGGTATCGACCGGCGTGCCACCGCGACATTGTCGTTGGCGTTCAGCAAAATGGTTGCCTCGGAATTCTCACTCACGGGTTTTTCTCCTCCCCGGTACATTGCCTGCTATGTTTTGAATTCAGCCGTCTACCCAGCGTCTCTTGGAACCTTCCAGATGGGTATGCATGGCCGCCTGCGCCAGCAGCGGATCTTTCAACTCCAGGGCCGCCAAAATCGCCTCGTGCTCCTGAAGGGCGTGGGTCCAGGTATCGCGATCCTCAAATTTCACACGCAATTGTGCCGAAATCGGGCTGTGGCGCTCATCGAAGAGGTTTGCCACCAGCCGGGCCAGAACGCTGTTACCGGATTGTTCGGCAATAGTGACGTGGAAAAGCCGGTCCTGATCGAGAGGTTTGCGCGCGGCCTCGATTTCCTGCTGCATCGTGTTGAGAATCTGGCGAAGGTTTGCAATCGTTTCATCGGTCATGCGGCTCGCCGCCAGTACGATTGTTGCGCCTTCCAGCGCTGCGCGCGCTTGCATCAGTTCGGAGGGGCTGTCGCCCAAGGATTTGGTGTTGTGGGTTGTCTGAAGGGCCTCGGTGGACACATAGACACCGGAACCCATGCGGATTTCGACGGTGTTGTCGATTTCAAGCGCAATCAGTGCCTCGCGCAGTGATGGTCTCGAAACCCCGAGCTTCTGTGCCAGTTCCCGTTCGGCGGGAAGTCGTGTTCCAGGCAGAAACTCTCCCAGATCGATCAGCTCGCGTATCTGGTCCGCAATCTGCTGATAAAGCCTGCGTGGTTCCGCTATTTTGGCCTGACCATTCATGTGTTTTCTGACGAACCTTGTCTGTTATCTGAATTTGGCCTTACCGTAGCGCCAAGCGCATCAATACGCAAGAAATTACATAAGTACATGAATTTAAAATGTTATTTCAGGAAGTTTTTCGATATGATTTCGCGTGTATCAGACGCGGGATTCAAATTTTGGGCTAATTGGCTTGACCATTTTAAAAAAGCGGCCTAACCATTTGGCTCATTATTGCCCCCGGTGGAGCGGGGAGCGCGGGTGGAGGTTTCTTGATGTCGCAGGGCGCATCGACAATTCGAGGCGATTTTTCGCCTGAGGAGACGGCGCGCGGCCTTGGTTCAGGCCTCCTGCGTCTCGAAAACATCAGCAAGGAATTTCCGGGCGTCAAAGCGTTGTCGAATGTGCATTTCGACTTGCGCAGCGGCGAGGTTCACGCTGTCTGCGGCGAAAACGGCGCCGGAAAATCCACCCTGATGAAAATCATCAGCGGCGTTTACCAGCCAAGCGACGGAACCATCCTGCACAAGGGCGTCAAAGTGCAATATGCATCGCCGCTGGAATCCGAAGCCGCCGGCATCGCCATCATCCATCAGGAACTCAACCTCGTTCCGCATCTTTCCGTTGCCGAGAACATCTATCTCGCCCGCGAGCCGCGCCGTGGTTTCCTCGTTGACCGCAAGAAGCTGCGGCTTGATGCAAAGCGCTGTCTCGATCGGCTGGGCGTCGATATCGACCCTGACCAGATTGTCCGCGGCCTCTCGGTCGCTCAATGTCAGATGGTGGAAATTGCCAAGGCGCTTTCCCTGGATGCTGAAGTCCTCATCATGGATGAGCCGACCTCCTCGCTGACCGAGCAGGAAACGCGGCTGTTGTTCAAGGTGATCCGCGATCTCAAGGCTTCTGGCGTCGGCATCGTCTATATTTCCCACCGGCTCGATGAAATGGCCGAAATCGTCGACCGCGTGACGGTTTTGCGGGACGGGCGTTATATTTCCACCGACGATTTTGCATCGATCACCGTTGACGATATCGTCACGCGCATGGTCGGGCGTTCGCTGGAGGAGAAGTTCCCGGAACGCACGTCGCGCCCTACGGATGATGTTATTTTCTCGGTGGAAGGGCTGACGCGCAAGGGTGTGTTCCACGATGTCGGTTTCTCGCTGCGGCGCGGTGAGATTCTCGGCTTTGCCGGACTGATGGGTGCGGGTCGCACGGAAGTCGCACGGGCTATCTTCGGTGCCGATCCTCTGGATGCTGGCAAGGTCGTTTTCAACGGGCGGGAGCTTTCCATCAGTTCCCCGCGAGATGCCATCGAAGAGGGTATCGCCTATCTGTCCGAAGACCGCAAAAGCGATGGTCTTGCGATCAAGATGTCGGTTGCGGCCAATACGACGCTTGCCAATATCGGCGAGGTCTCCAACCGCTTCGGGCTGATCGACTTCAAGAAGCACGACGATGTCGCCAGACGTTACGTCGATCTCCTTAACATCCGTACCCCTTCGATCGAACAGACGGTGCGGCTGCTTTCAGGTGGCAATCAGCAGAAAATCATCATTGGCAAATGGCTGTTCCGGCAGTCGCGCGTGCTGTTTTTCGACGAGCCGACGCGCGGCATCGATGTCGGCGCAAAATTCGCCATCTACAAGATCATGGACGAGCTGGCTGCACAGGGCATCGGCGTCATTCTCATCAGTTCGGAACTGCCGGAAATTCTGGGACTGACGGATCGTATCGCCGTTTTCCACCAGGGCCGGATCACGGGCGTGCTTGAGACCGCCAAGACCAATCAGGAAGAAATCATGCGGTACGCGTCCGGTTACGGCCGGGCCGCGCAGTGAGGAACGACATGGCTAATATTGCAGAACCCAAGAAGAGCTTCGCTTTCAGCGACCGCCAGAAGGACATCATCCAGAAGTTTGCGGCTCTTGGCAGTCTCGTTGTGCTGGTTATGGTGTTTTCCGCCACCAGCAGCGCCTTCTTCTCCGTCAACAATGCCATGACCATTGCACTTCAGGTGACCTCCATAGCCCTTCTCGGCATTGGTGCGACCTGCGTCATCATCACCGGCGGCATCGATCTTTCCGTTGGTTCGGTGCTTGCTCTGGCCGGGGTCGTTGCCGCGCTTGCGGTGAAGGAGTTGGGTATGCCGGTGCCGGTCGGCATGCTGCTTGGCATTCTGACGGGGTCGCTTTGCGGTCTCATCAATGGCCTCATGGTCACGCGCTTCAAGCTGCCACCGTTTATCGCGACACTCGGCATGATGTTGATCGCCCGTGGCGTGGCACTGCAGATCACCGGCGCGCGAGCGGTTTCCGGCCTCGGCGAATCCTTCGGTGAACTCGGCAACGGCGCCCTCTTCCGCATCGTCAACATCGGTGATGACGGTTTTCCGAACGTGGTGTTTCCGGGCATTCCCTACCCCGTCATCCTCATGGTGGTTATTGCGCTGGCTGTTTCCTTCATGCTCAACCGCTCCATCCTTGGCCGTCACATCTATGCCGTCGGTTCGAATGCGGATGCTGCGCGTCTGTCCGGCGTAAACGTCGCACGCGTCACCAATTTCACCTACATCCTGTCCGGTACGCTCGCCGGGTTGACCGGTTGCGTGCTGATGTCGCGCCTCGTCACAGCCCAGCCAAATGAGGGCGTGATGTATGAGCTGGACGCCATTGCCAGCGCCGTTATCGGCGGCACATCGCTCATCGGCGGCGTGGGTACGATTTCAGGCACGGCAATCGGTGCCTTCGTCATCGGCATCCTGCGCAACGGTCTCAATATGAATGGCGTGTCCGCCTTCACGCAACAGATCATCATCGGTCTTGTCATTCTGGTCACCGTCTGGATCGACCAGCTGCGCAACCGTCGCTGATACAGGGCTGCGGACCCTATCCGCAAACAAGATCGGCACGGGAGGCCCGGTATGCCGACATCACGGAGGAAGAAATGAACAAGCTTACGACCGCCCTTCTGACATCCGCAATCGCGCTGTGGAGCGTCTCCACCGTGCAGGCCGGCGAAATCGCCGTCATCGTCAAGACCGTCAATTCCACCTTCTGGCAGAACGTTCAGAAGGGCGCCGATGCGGCGATGAAGGACTCTGCCGGCAACACCATGACCTTCCAGGGTCCGGCTTCTGAATCGGCCATCGCCGATCAGGTCAACATGGTTGAAAACGCCGTAAACCGTAAGGTTTCGGGTATCGTTCTTGCTCCTTCCGATCCTGATGCGCTGGTTCCGGCTGTCAAGAAAGCCTGGGAAGCCCGCATTCCCGTGGTTCTGATCGACTCACAGCTCGCCAAGGGTTCCGAGCAATATTATCAGTCCTTCCTGGCGACCGATAACAAGAAAGCCGGCGAACTGGCTGCTCAGGCGCTGATCGACAAGGTTGGCAAGGAAGGCAAGATCGCCGTGATGTCCTACGTCGCCGGTGCCGGTTCGGAAATCGGACGCGTTGGCGGTTTCACCGACTATATCCAGATGCATTCCAACCTTAAGATCGTAGGTCCGTTCTATTCGCAGTCGCAGATGGCGACGGCGCTGAACCAGACAACCGACGTTCTGGCCGCCAATTCCGATCTCAAGGGCATCTTCGGCGCCAACGAACCCACCGCAATCGGTGTAGGCCGCGCGCTCGCCCAGGCCGGTAAGGCAGGTAAGGTTGTCGGCATCGGCTTTGACGGTAACCAGGACCTTCAGGGCTTTGTCAAGGACGGCACGCTGGCCGGCATCGTCGTTCAGGGTTCGTATCAGATGGGCGAAAAGGGCATCCAGACTGTTTCCAAGCTCATCAGCAAGGAAAAGGTCGAAAAGTTCGTCGACACCGGCGTTGTTGTTGTCACCAAGGACAATATCGAGAAGCCGGAAGCCAAGAACGTTCTTTATTAACGCATGACGGCGCGCCGCTCTTTGAGCGGCGCGCCTCACAAATTTCAGAAGCGGGATTTCAGTCAATACCGCATACGGTTTTCAACATCCGCTCTACCGAAAAATTCAGGAAGCCCTTGCGATGAAAGTCTCCGATACACGTAAATTGCCGCGCCGTGCCGTTGAAGTCACGGTCATGGGCCTTGGTTGCGCCCAGATGGGTAATCTCTACCGCGTTACGCCCTACGAGGAATCCAGAGGTGCGTTCGACAAGGCATGGGAAAGCGGCATTCGCTATTTCGATACCGCACCTTTTTACGGTTACACGCGTTCGGAGCGTCGCCTTGGAACCATGGTGACGGAGCATGACCGAAGCGAATACACCCTCTCCACCAAGGTCGGTCGCGTCATGGTTCCTGATGAAACTGTGGGCCCGGAAGAGGACGCCTATATTGCGCCGCTGCCTTTCCGCCCGGTCTATGATTATTCCTATGACGGTATTCTACGCTCCTTCGAAGCGAGCCTGCAGCGGCTCGGCGTTCTGAAGCCGGATATTCTCTATGTGCACGATATCGGCTCTTTCACGCATGGCGAAAAGCACCAGCACTACTGGGAGCAGCTGACCACCGGCGGCGGCTTCCGGGCACTCGGCAAGCTGCGCGAGGAAGGGTCGACGGGTGCTATCGGCCTCGGCGTCAACGAGTGGGAAATCGTCGGCGACGCCATGGATGTTTTCGACATCGACGTTGCCATGCTTGCCGGCCGTTATACGCTTCTGGAGCAGCAGAGCCTTGCCTTCATGAACCGCTGCGCGGAAACCGGCGTTGCGATCGTGGTCGCCGGTGCTTTCAATTCAGGCATTCTGGCAGGCAACCGCAAATTCAACTATGCCGATGCGCCTGCCGACATCATCACGCGGGTGGATGCGCTTCAGGGCGTTTGTGACGACGTTGGTGTTTCGTTGCAGGCGGCTGCGCTGCAGTTTCCGCTCGGGCATCCGGCTTCGGTCACGGTCGTATCCGGCGCGCGCAATGCGCAGCAACTTGCCGCAAACATCAAATGGTTCGAACAGGTTGTTCCGGACGAATTCTGGTCGGAGCTGCAAAAGCGTGGCCTGATTTCCGAAGGCGCACCTGTGCCTGGCACAAAGGCCTGAAGCGATGATCATCGATGCCCACCAGCATTTCTGGCTGATGAAGGATCGTGCCGGGCAATGGCCGCCACCGTCTCTGGCTGCCATCTACCGGGATTTTCTTCCGCAGGATCTGTCTCCTCTGCTGGCAAAGGCCGGAGTTTCCGGAACGGTGCTGGTGCAGACGATGGAAAGTGCGGCCGATACGGATTTCATGCTCGATCTGGCTGGCAGCACCGATTTCATCAAGGGCGTGGTCGGCTGGGTGGACATGAAGTCCGCGGATGCTGCGGCGGAAATCTCCCGGCGGGCAAAACATCCGGCCTTCAAGGGCGTACGGCCGATGCTGCAAGGCATGGATGATGTGACCTGGATCGACGATCCCGCGCTCGATGCCGCTGTGGATGCGCTGGTGAAACATGCACTGGTGTTCGATGCGCTGGTCCTGCCGCCGCATCTGTCGCATCTTCTCGCTTTCGCGCGCCGCCATCCGCAATTGCCTGTTGTCATCGATCACGGCGCAAAGCCGCTTATCGCCACGGGCCAATATGGCGACTGGCGCAGGGACATGGCAGCTTTGGCGACCCTTCCCAACCTCCATTGCAAGCTGTCCGGCCTGTTGACCGAGCGTGGCGAGCAGAGACCGGAAGCCGTCCGGCCCTATGCCGAAACCATTCTGGAACTGTTCGGCGGCGAACGCGTGATCTTCGGCAGTGACTGGCCGGTATTGCGGCTGGCTGGCAACTATCAGGAATGGCTGGACTTCTGCCGCGAAATCGTGCCTGAGCACGACCATGCGGCCGTCTTTGGCGGCAACGCCGTTCGTTTTTATTCCCTTCCCAACAGGTGATGCATGCTGGCGATTTTCTGCGAGACCCCCGGTCAACTTGTCCCCAAGGAACTACCAAAGCCCGCCCGTGGCGAAGGTGAAGTGCTGGTGCGTATTCGTCGCATTGGTGTCTGCGGCACGGACCTGCATATTTTCACCGGTAATCAGCCTTATCTTTCCTATCCGCGCATCATGGGCCACGAGCTTTCCGGCACGGTGGAAGAGGCGCCGGAAGGCAGCCATCTTTCGGCGGGCGATGTCGTTACCGTCATACCCTATATTTCCTGTGGTGAGTGCAGCGCCTGCCGCAAAGGAAAGAGCAATTGCTGCCGCAACATCGGCGTGCTTGGCGTTCATCGCGATGGCGGCATGGTCGAATATCTGAGCGTTCCGCAGCAATTCGTGCTGAAGGCGGAGGGCTTGAGCCTCGATCAGGCGGCAATGACCGAATTTCTGGCGATTGGCGCGCATGCCGTGCGTCGTGGGTCGGTGGAAAAGGGTCAGAAGGTCCTGATCGTCGGCGCCGGTCCGATCGGCATGGCGGTTGCGGTTTTCGCCGTTCTCGATGGCGGCGAGGTGACGATGATTGACGGGCGCACCGACCGGCTGGATTTCTGCAAGGACCATCTCGGCGTTGCCCATACGGTGACGCTTGGCGAGGGCGACAAGGATCGCCTGTCGGATATCACCGGCGGCGATTTCTTCGATGCCGTTTTTGATGCGACCGGTAATCCTAAAGCCATGGAGCGTGGCTTTTCCTTCGTCGGCCACGGCGGTTCCTATGTGCTGGTTTCCATCGTGGCCAGCGACATCTCCTTCAACGATCCCGAGTTTCACAAGCGCGAAACCACGCTGCTCGGCAGCCGCAACGCCACGCCGGAGGATTTCGAGCGGGTGCTGCAGGCGCTGCGGGAAGGCAAGGTACCGGAGGCACTCATCACTCACCGCATGACACTTGCCGATGTGCCTTCCAAATTCGCCGGGCTGACCGATCCGAAAGCCGGAGTCATCAAGGGCATGGTGGAGGTCGCATGACGACCGACACACCCATCCTGCAATTCGGTACCAGCCGCTTTCTTCTGGCCCATGCGGATTTGTTCATTTCGCAGGCGCTGGAAAAAGGCGAGGCTCTCGGGCGCATCGCAATCGTCCAGACGACCGGCAATGCGGAGAGCCTGAAGCGTGTGGCAGCATTGAACGATGGCACGCCCTATCCGGTGCGCATTCGCGGCATTCGCGATGGGCAAGAGGTGGATGAGGAAATTCCAGGTAAGGCTGTCGCGCGCGCGCTGACGGCGGCGGCCGACTGGGCCGAGGTGCGGCGCATCGCCTGCGGGGCAGGGGTCATTCTGTCCAATACGGGTGACCGCGGTTATGAGCTGGATTCGTTCGACGGGCCGGGTCTTGCCGACGACTTCACGCTTGTGCCAAAGAGTTTTCCGGCAAAGCTCTGCCTGTTGCTGCTGGAACGTTTTCAGACCAATCCGGAAGCCCCTGTATCGATCTTTCCTTGCGAGCTTGTTCCGCGCAACGGCGACCGGTTGAAAGAGGTTGTTCGCCAGCTTGCCGACGAATGGCAGCTGCCGGCGGGTTTCGGCTTCTACCTGAATGAGAAATGCCGTTTTGCCAACAGCCTTGTAGACCGCATCGTTTCCGAGCCGATCGATCCGGTTGGCGCAGTTGCCGAGCCCTATGCGCTTTGGGCAATCGAGAAGCAGGAGGGCCTTGTTCTGCCCTGCACCCACCCTTCGGTGGTGCTGACTGATGATCTCGACCGCTATGAAAAGCTGAAGCTGTTCCTGCTCAATCTTGGTCATTCCTATCTGGCGGAGCGATGGTTGCGGGATGCCCGTGCGAAAGACGAGACGGTGCGGCAGGCAATGGCCGACGATGCGCTTTCGGGAGATCTGGAAACGCTCTGGCTGGACGAGGTTCTGCCGGTCTTTGCCGCAGAAGGCATGGGGGAAGAAGCGCAAGCCTATATCCGTGCTGTGCGGGAGCGTTTCCTGAACCCCTTTCTCGCCCACCGGCTCGCGGACATTTCAGGCAATCACGATGAAAAGAAACGCCGTCGTTTTGTCCCGGTCATCGCAGCGGCGGAACGTCTGGGGTTAAACGTGCCGCAGCAGAAACTGCGTGCGGCGCTCGCCACCATCAAGCAATAACGGAGTTTTGTATGCAGCGCATGGGAATGGTCATCGGCGTCAAACCGGACATGATTGCGGAATATAGAAGACTGCACTCCGCCGTCTGGCCCGAAATTCTGGCGCTCATCAGCGATTGCAACATCCGCAACTACACGATCTTCCTGCGCGAACCGGAAAATCTGCTGTTCGGATATTGGGAATATCACGGCACCGATTTCAGCGCCGATATGGCGAAGATGGCGGCAAGCCCAAAGAACCAGGAATGGTGGTCTTTCACCATTCCCTGCCAGCAACCACTCGAAAGCCGCAAGGAAGGCGAGTGGTGGGCAATGATGGAAGAAACCTTCCACCATGACTGAACGATATCCTTTGACACTGACCGCGAGTGAACGGCCATGACCAAAATTACTGATCTGCGAGTTTTCGACCTGCGTTTTCCGACCTCCCAGAGCCTTGATGGTTCGGATGCGATGAACCCCGACCCGGATTATTCGGCGGCTTACGTCATTCTCGACACCGACGAACCGGAACTGAAAGGCCACGGGCTGACCTTCACCATTGGCCGCGGTAATGAGATTTGCTGCATGGCCATCAAGGCCATGCGCCATCTGGTGGTGGGAACCGATCTGGCGACGGTGACCGAGAACCCCGGCAAATACTGGCGCCACCTGACTGGTGATAGCCAGCTTCGCTGGATCGGCCCGGACAAGGGCGCGATGCATCTCGCCACCGGCGCTGTCGTCAATGCTGTCTGGGATTTGCTGGCCAAAAAGGCGGGAAAGCCGGTCTGGCAGCTTGTTGCCGATATGAGCCCGGAAGAAATCGCCGATATCGTCGATTACCGTTATCTAACTGACGTGCTGACGAAGGACGATGCGCTTGCGATCCTCAAAAAAGCCGAAAGCGGCAAAAAGGAACGTATCGAGACGCTGAAGAACGAAGGCTACGCCTGCTACACCACATCAGCCGGCTGGCTCGGTTATGACGACGCCAAGCTGCGCCGTCTTTGCCAGGAAGCGATCGATGCCGGTTTCAACCATGTAAAGATGAAGGTTGGCCGTGATCTCGAAGACGATATCCGCCGCCTCACCATAGCCCGCGAGGTGATCGGCCCCGACCGTTATCTGATGATCGACGCCAACCAGGTGTGGGAAGTGGATCAGGCGATTGAATGGGTCAAGCAACTTGCCTTCGCCAAGCCCTTCTTCATTGAAGAGCCGACCAGCCCGGACGATGTCGCCGGCCATCGCAAGATCCGTGCAGCCATCGGCTCCGTGAAGGTGGCGACCGGCGAAATGTGCCAGAACCGTATCATGTTCAAGCAGTTCATCGCCGAAGGTGCAATCGACGTGGTGCAGATCGACAGCTGCCGCATGGGTGGTCTTAACGAGGTGCTGGCGGTTCTGTTGATTGCTGCCAAATACAATTTGCCGGTCTGGCCGCATGCCGGTGGCGTCGGCCTTTGCGAATATGTGCAGCATCTGTCGATGATCGACTATCTCGTGGTTTCCGGCACCAAGGAAGGCCGCGTGATCGAATATGTCGACCATCTGCACGAGCATTTCATCGAACCCTGCGATATTCGCAATGCCGCGTACATGCCGCCGAAGCTGCCCGGTTTCTCCATTGAAATGAAGCCGGATTCTATTGCGACCTACACGTTCAAGGGATGATTGAAGGATAACAGCGCTTCCGTGAGGCGCTGCCACTCCGCTTCGCTGCCGGGAAGGCCGAAACGCATGTCGTTCGGCCTTTCATCAAAAATGCGCACCAGAATGCCGTGCAGGCCAAGGTGATCGAACAGTTCTTTAGCCCGGTGGTCCCGCACCAGGGTAAACAGGGACGTACCGCCGGCAATCTTCAGGCCCGCTTTTTCGAGCAATTCACTCATACGCTGTGCTTCTGCCGCAAGCCGGAGGCGCATGGATGATTGCCATTCCCTGTCTGCCAAAGCCTGCGTCGCGATGTTGAGCGCCGGCCCGGATACTGCCCAGGGGCCAAGCCTTGCCTCCAGTTCGGCAGCGATGTCGGGATGCGCAAGCGCAAAACCGAGCCGGACCCCTGCCATGCCATAGAACTTGCCGAAGGATCGCAGCACCACCAGCGCGTCGCGCCCTGCGGCATTCGCAAGACTTTCCGTATGTCCTGTCTCGATAAAGGCCTCGTCTACGACGAGCAGGCCGCCTTTGCGGCGCATCGCCTCGGCCAGCGACAACAAAGCTTCTCGATCCGTGATGCGACCATCGGGGTTGTTGGGATTGACCACCACCGCATAGTCGTACGCTGACAGATCACTGATATGGTCTACCTCGGTCACGGTCAGTCCGGCCATGCGCGCGGTTCGGGCATGTTCGGCATAAGCGGGGGAGAGCACGGCTCCGCTTTTCGCTCCGCGTTCGAGTGCCAGCTGAGCCAGCAATGGCATCAGCATTTGGGTGCCGGGGGACAGAGCCACATGCCCGGCTGATGGTGCGCCGAAAGAGGCGACGGCCAGCCTTTTCAATTCTTCGGCCGCGTCAGGCTCCGGCAGGCGGGCAAATGCGCTGGCGGGAACGGGAGAATGCGGGTAGGAGTGCGGATTGATCCCGGTCGACAGGTCGATCCACGGTTCCGGCGCTTCAGAAAACATCAGACGCGCCTTGCCGAGATTGCCGCCGTGACGGATCGCAGCCTGCGCTTTTTCCGGTACCTTATCGCCCATGTTCTTCGCTCTCGCTTTTCTGTCGCTCTTGATCGAACGCCTGACTGGATATCCGGACTGGCTGTTCAAACGCATCGGTCATCCCGTCACCTGGATCGGTTCGCTTATCGCGCTGCTGGACAAAAAATGGAACCGGGAGAGTGCTTCATTTTCGCAGCGCAAGGCGGCAGGCGTCGTGGCGCTTTCCGTTTTTCTGGCGCTGACGGTGCTTGTCGCATGGTTAGTGCAATCTGTTCTGCTTTTATTGCCCCTTGGTCTGTTGCTTGTTGCGGTGCTTGGGGCGTCACTTCCGGCCCAAAAAAGTCTGGAACAGCATGTGGAGGCCGTCGCCATTGCGCTGGAACGCGAGGGGATTGACGGCGGGCGCAAAGCTGTCTCCATGATCGTCGGGCGCGATCCGCAGGCGCTGGATGAGGCGGCAATCTGCCGGGCGGCGATTGAAAGCCTGGCTGAGAATTTCTCTGACGGCATTGTCGCCCCTTCCCTCTGGCTTGGTATTCTGGGGCTGCCAGGCGGTGCGGGTTATAAGGCAATCAACACGGCCGACAGCATGATCGGTCATCGCTCGCCACGCCATGAGGCCTTTGGTTGGGCGTCGGCCCGGCTGGACGATCTGGTCAATTTGCCGGCATCGAGACTGAGCGGCGGTCTTTTCGTGGTCGCCGCGTTTTTCGTGAAGGGTGCATCACCGAAAGGGGCAATTGCCGCGATACGCCGCGATGCGCGGCATCACCGCTCTCCCAATGCCGGCTGGCCGGAGGCGGCATTGGCCGGGGCACTGGGCTTTGCGCTGGCCGGGCCGCGCTCCTATGGCGGGCAGATGATCGAGGCTCGTTTCATGGGCGAAGGCGGAAGAGCGACACTGGTTGCTGGCGATATTCGCAAAGCGCTCAGGCTGGCGAGGATCGCAGACTTCTTGCTGATCGCGCTGTTCGGATTGCTGGCAATCCTTATCGCGCTATAGAAAGCAGTCTGTCGAGATCGAGGTGGTTCTCCATATGGGCAGCCAGGCGATCAAGAACGGCATCCACCTGCGCATCATAGTTCAGTTGCGTGCTCTGCCCACCAAGGCGCTCAAGCCACGCCCCGCGTTGGCGGTCATCCGCAAACAGGCCGTGGATATAGGTGCCTAGGATGCGGCCATCGGGCGAAATTGCGCCATCGGCATGCCCGTCGATGGTCGAAAATGGCAGTTTGCCCGCAGCACCCGTCGTTTCCCCAACATGCATTTCATAGCCGGATAATGGAATTCCGTCGAAACTCTGTCCCTGCACGGAAACGAGCCTCTTGTCACCGGTCAAAACCGTCGTCACATCCAGCAGGCCCAACCCATCGACCGTCATTGGTGGTCCTTCGATGCCGTCAGGGTCGGCAACGGTTTTTCCAAGCATCTGGTATCCGCCGCAGAGACCGAGAACATAACCGCCGCGGCGCACATGTGCCTTGATGTCGATGTCGAGGCCTGCATTTTTCAGCACGGCGAGATCAGCTATGGTGGATTTCGAACCGCAGAGCAGAACCAGCCGGCAATCGGCGGGAATGGTCTCGCCCTGCCGCACTCGGATCAGTTCCACATCCGGCTCCATGTCGAGCGGATCCAGATCGTCGAAATTGGAAATATGCGGCAGGATTGGCACGGCAATGCGGATTTTCGCGCCGGGCTTTTGTTGCGCTGGGCCAGTAAGCCCAAGGGCGTCCTCCGCTGGCAATTTCGCAGCATCGGAAAAATGCGGCAATAGCCCGATGGACGCCCAGCCGGTCTTTTCCGCGATCATCCGCATGCCGTCTGAAAACAGCGTAGGGTCACCGCGAAAGCGGTTCACGATGAAGCCCTCTATCATCGCGGCATCATCGCGTTCGAGAACGGTTTTTGTGCCCACGAGGCTGGCGATGACCCCGCCCCGGTCGATATCGCCGATCAGAATCACGGGAGCATCTGCGGCGCGGGCAAAACCCATATTGGCGATGTCGTTGGCGCGGAGGTTGATTTCGGAAGCACTTCCCGCCCCTTCCACCAGCACCAGATCGGCCTGTTGTTTCAGGTGCTCGAAGCTCTCCAGCACACGCGGCATCAGCCCGGCTTTCATGTGCTGATAATCGGCAGCTTTGGCATTGCCGACAATTTTACCCTGTACGACGACCTGTGCGCCGGTTTCGCTCTGCGGCTTTAAAAGCACCGGGTTCATGTGAACCGACAGCGGAACGCCTGCTGCCCGCGCCTGCAGCGCCTGCGCGCGACCGATCTCGCCGCCATCGGCAGTGACCGCCGCATTGTTCGACATGTTCTGCGGCTTGAACGGCATGACGGACAGGCCACGCCTGACGAAGGCGCGGGCAAGGCCAGCCACCATCAGCGATTTGCCGACATCCGAGCCGGTTCCCTGAAACATCAGCACACGTGCAGTCATGTCAGTATTCTATCCCGGCCTGCGCCTTTACGCCCGCCTTGAAGTGATGTTTGACGAGGGTCATTTCCGTCACCATGTCGGCAGCGTCGATCAACGGTTGTTTGGCGTTGCGGCCGGTAACGATGACATGCAGATCGGATCTACGGTTGGAAAGCGTTTCGACGACCTCTTCCAGCGGCAGGTAATCATAGCGGAGCGCAATGTTCAGTTCGTCGAGAACCAGCAATCCGATCGTCTCGTCGGCCATCAGTGCTTTCGCTTCGTCCCAGGCCTTTTTAGCTGCCGCGACATCGCGCTTCAGGTCCTGCGTGTCCCAGGTAAACCCCTCGCCCATAGTGCGCCATTCCACCCTGTCGCCGAACAAAGTCAGGGCCTGCTGTTCACCCGTCGACCATGCGCCCTTGATGAATTGCACGACGCCGACGCGCCGCCCTGTGCCGAGCATGCGCAGGGCAAGGCCGAAAGCGGCCGTGGATTTGCCTTTGCCAGGGCCGGTATTGATCATCAGCAGACCTTTTTCGATGGTCTTTTCCGCGACTTCGGCATCCTGAACCGTCTTGCGGTTGACCATTTTCTGCCGGTGGCGTTCGGCTTCGCTGTCGCTGATATCGCGTGTCATCGCGTTTTCCTTCTCGTCCAGAGGCGCGGGACCGTATGCCCCCGCCATTCGGAGCGGCGACTATACTCAATTTGCCGCACCCGGCAATCGACAAGCCGGCAGCATTGACCGTCACGCCCGTTCAGCCTAAGGGTAGGGCACTGACGGTCTTTTCCCGGCAACGGGAAAAGCTAAGAGGGAACACGGTTCCACCCCATACCGGGTCATTCCGTGGCTGCCCCCGCAACTGTAAGCGGTAAGCCCGCACTGTGAAGCCACTGGACCATAAAATTGGTCCGGGAAGGTGGTGCAGGGTGTTTTAAAGCCGCAAGCCAGGAGACCTGCCGTTCAGGAAAAAACGTCTCCCGGGCGGGGTGCTCCGGTCAGCCGGTCGAATTGATTTGCAGCCGCGCTTTTCAGTGCGCTGTTTTCGACATCCGCACCCCGATGAGTTTAAAGACGCGGAAAGCGGAACGGTTTGGATATTACCACAACATCTTCTTGTGCGGACGGGACAATGGAAGCCAACACAGCTTCCGGCGTGGTCGTTTTTGTCTGCCGAAGCTGTCGCGACTACACCGATCCCAATGCGGAGCCGCGCCCCGGCACCATCCTTGCGGAAGCTGCCATCGCAAAAGCGCGTGACTCCGGCATCGATGTTCGCTCCGTCAATTGCCTTGCCAATTGCAAACGCGGCCTCAGTGCCGTGCTGCGCGGTGCCGATGGCTGGTCCTATGTATTCGGCGGGCTGACGACCAACGATGCGGAAGACCTGCTCACGGGCGCGCAAATGCTGGCCGCCTCCGCAGACGGCCTGATGCCCTGGCGCGGCCGCCCCGACACATTGAAGCGCGGCATGGTGGCGCGCATTCCCCCATTCGATTTTACCGAGGAGAGATCATGAGCACCCTTCTGGACCGCGTTCCCTGCACCATCGTCACTGGCTTTCTGGGGGCTGGAAAAACCACGCTGCTGCGCGGTCTTCTCGAAAAGCTAGATGGCAAGCGGCTTGCCATCATCGTCAACGAATTCGGTGATATCGGCATCGATGGGGATATCCTCAAGGGATGCGGCATTGAGAGCTGCCCGGAGGAAAACATCGTTGAGCTGGCCAATGGCTGCATCTGCTGCACGGTGGCGGATGATTTCCAGCCGGCCATCGAGCAGATTCTGAGCCGCCAGCCGAAGGTGGAGCATATCCTCATCGAGACCTCCGGCCTTGCCCTGCCCAAGCCGCTTGTGCAGGCATTTCAATGGCCGGCCATCAAGAGCCGCGTGACGGTTGACGCTGTTGTGGCTGTTGTGGATGGCGCTGCCCTTGCCGAGGGTCAGGTGGCGCATGACATGGAAGCCCTTGCCGCCCAGCGCGCAAATGACGAAGCCCTCGATCACGACGATCCGGTCGAAGAGGTTTTTGAGGACCAGATCGCCTGTGCCGATCTTATCGTGCTGACCAAGGCGGATCTGCTCGATAGCGCCGGTCTGGACAAGGCGAAGGCTCATATTCTCGAGCATTTGCCGCGGGCCGCAAAGATCGTCGTCGCCTCGAATGGCGTCATCGATCCGGCCGTGCTGATCGGCCTCGGTCTTGCGGTTGAAGAGGATATCGAAAACCGCCGCACCCATCACGATGGTGAACTTGACCACGAACATGACGATTTCGACAGCTTCGTCATCGACCTGCCGGCCGTGACCGATCCGGAAGCGCTGGCGGCTCGTATCGCCGAGACGGCGGCTGCGGAAAATGTTCTGCGCATCAAAGGTTTCGTCGAAGTATCCACCAAGCCGATGCGCCTGCAGGTGCAGGCAGTCGGTAGCCGCGTCAACCATTATTATGACCGTCCCTGGGCGGCCGGTGAAGAGCGCCGCAGCCGCCTCGTCGTCATAGGCGAAAAGGGCCTCAACCGCGAAAAGATCGAACAGATGCTGGCCGCCTGATAGAAATGCACATTCTCGCCACCACATCTTCGTCTCTGGACGACCTGATCGAGCCGGTTGATCTCAACCAGCCGCGATCGGATGTGGTGATGCTGTCTTTTTCGGCAAGCGATCTTGCCGGGCTGGAACAGGCATGGCGGCAGGCAGAGGGCGCGCTTCCGTCCCTGTCCGCCGCCAACCTCTCCGAGCTTCGGCATCCGATGTCGGTCGATCTGTGGATCGAAAAGACGGCCGAACATGCCCGTGTCATCCTTATCCGGATTCTCGGCGGCGCGGAACGCTGGCGCTATGGCGTCGATCAGCTCAGCACGATGGCGCGGCGACGTGGCATAAAACTTATGCTCCTGCCGGGTGAATGCAGTGAGAGAGACGAAAAGCTCGAAGCAGCCTCGACTGTTGATCGCCAGACGTTGGCGTCCGTCCTCGCCTTCTTCCGCGAGGGTGGGCGGGAAAATATGGACCGGCTTGCCATTGGTCTTGCTGCCCTTGTAAGTGGTGGCGCATGGCCAGATATCGAGGCTCAACCGCTGCCGAAAGCCGGCTTTTACCGGCCGGGTAAAGGCGTCGTGGATCAGGCGGAAGCCTGCGCCGGTTTTCCCGCCGGTGCAGCTGTCCTTCCCATTCTCTTTTACCGCTCCATGCTTCTTGCGGCCGATGCGGCGCCGGTGGATGCGCTTTTTAACGCGCTCTCTCAGCGCGGTTTTGCGCCATTGCCGATTTTCGTCAGCGGCCTTAAGGATGGGGAGGCGATCCGCTTTCTCGAAACAGTACTGCCCGAACTCCAGCCCGCCGCCATCGTTGCCGCCACGGCTTTTGCCAGCCAGATGGACGACAGCGGTAAAACCCTGTTTGACCGCCTCGGCGTGCCGGTGTTTCAGGTGGTTATGGCGACGACGCGACGGGACGGCTGGGCGGAAAATGCGCGCGGTCTAAACCCTTCCGATCTTGCCATGCATGTGGTCCTGCCGGAACTCGATGGCCGGATTCTTGCTGGCGCGATATCATTCAAGCAGGTGCGGACTGATGGCGGCATCAGCCTCATCAATGTACCGGAGGCTGATCGCGTCGAACAGGTGGCAAACAGAATCGCTGCCTTTCTGCAATTAAAACAGTCCACGCCACAGGAACGGCGGATCGTCATTCTGATGCCGGATTATCCCGGTGCTGCGCCGGGGCGCACGGGTTATGCCGTTGGTCTCGATGTGCCGCAAAGCGTGCTTGAAATGCTGCGCGATCTGGCCGCGGCAGGATATGTCGTTTCGGATATTCCCGAAACGGCGCGGGCTTTGCTGGATTGTGTCGAGCAGCAGGAAGCGGCTGTCGGACTTTCAGACTATCGTGATTTTCTTTTGGGTTTGCCTGAAGGGGTTGCCGTCTTCGTGGATAGCACGTGGGGTTCGGCCGAACAGGACGACGCACTAGCCGACGGCGCATTCCGTTTTCGCGTCGCCCGTTTCGGCCAGATATTCGTAGCCCTGGCACCGGATCGTGGGCGAAATGAGGATCGGCGGGTGGATTACCATGACCCTGCCCTGCCGCCACGTCATGCGTTGGTCGCTTTCGGCGCCTGGATGCAGCGTGTCGCAGGGGCGCATGCCATTGTGCATGTCGGTGCGCATGGCACGCTGGAATGGCTGCCCGGCAAGACAGTTGCGCTTTCCCGCGATTGTTTTCCTGAAATCGTCACCGGGTCTTTGCCGGTGGTCTATCCGTTCATCGTTTCCAATCCGGGCGAAGCGGCGGTTGCCAAACGGCGGATCGCTGCCGTCACGATCGGCCATGTTCCGCCTGTGCTGGTAGATGCCGGGCTTTCGCCGGAACAATCGGCTCTGGAACAGCTCGTCGACGAATATGCGCAGGCGGATGGGCTCGACCGCCGCCGCCGCGACCGGCTGGCGAAACTGATCGTGGAGAAGGCGCTGGAAACCGGTCTTGCGGCGGATGCCGGTGTCGGTGCAAAGGACGATGCCGATGCGGCGCTGTCGCGCATCGACGCCTTCCTCTGCGATCTCAAGGACTTCGCCATCAAGGATGGCCAGCATGTTTTTGGCCGCAGCCCCGAAGGAGAGACCGATCTTCTGAGGCTTGAAAGTGCTGCGGCGGAAAAAACAGCGCTGCTTGCCGCGCTCGATGGCCGCCATATTGTCCCCGGTCCTTCCGGCGCACCCGCGCGCGGGCGTCTCGATGTCCTGCCGACGGGCCGCAATCTTTATGCTGCCGATCCGCGCACCATGCCGACGCCGACGGCTTTCGAGCTGGGCCGCATGGCGGGCGAAGAAGTGCTTCGGCACCATCTGCAATCCCATGGCGACTGGCCGAAACATCTGGTTTTTGATCTCTGGGGCAGCGCCAGCCTGCGCAATGGCGGCGAGGATGTGGCGCAGGCGCTGCATCTGATGGGAGCGAGACCGATCCATGACCCGGCGACGGGCCGCGTCACAGGCATCGAGGTTCTACCGCCGGCGAGTATCGGGCGGCCGCGTGTCGACGTCACATTCCGGATTTCCGGCCTGTTCCGCGACATGTTTCCGGCGTTGATCGCTCTTCTAGACGCCGCTGCCAAGGCCGTCGCGCGGCGGGATGAAGCGCCGGGTGACAATCCGCTGGCGGAAGAAGCGGCGGCACTCGGGCATATACCGGCACGCATCTTCGGCTCCGCACCCGGCACCTATGGTGCGGGCACAGAGGAAAAACTCGCCAGCGGAAAATGGGAAGAACGCGAGGAACTGGGCCAGGCGTATCTGGATGCGGCAAGCCATGCCTTTGGCGGTGCGGATGGGCTTGAGATTTTCGAGGATGCCGGTTTTGTCGAGCTGGTGCGCCGGGCCGATCTTCTCATTCACACCGGTGACGATCCGGGCCGCGATCTTCTCGACGGCTCGTCAGATGTCGCCTTTATCGGTGGTTTTTCCGCCGCAAAAGCACTCCTTGGCGGCGTTGCCGATATTGTGGCGCTGGATACCACCGATCCCGCGCGTCCGCGCGCGCGATCCATTTCGCAGGCGCTGACGCGCGTTGTTCGGGCCCGCGCCGTCAATCCGCGCTTCATTGCCGGACAGATGCGGCACGGCCCGCGCGGGGCGGCGGAATTTGCCGAGACGGTTGACCGGCTGATCGGTTTTGCGGAAACCACCCATGCGGTATCTTCCTCGCTGATCGAGGCGCTTTACGACGCCTATTTCGGCAATGAGGACGTGCGCGATTTCATCCTGCGGGAAAATCCGAAGGCGGCGGAGGTCATGGCGACGCGCTTTTTATCCGCCCGTCGTCGCGGGTTGTGGCACAGCCGCCGCAATGCGGTGGATGCGGAACTTGAAATGCTGATCCTGCCCCGTTCTGAAAGGGTCGGCGCATGAGGATGGCCCCTTCCGATCCGGTCCAGCCGTTTGGCCGCCGTGGCACGTGTCCGGCCTTGTCGACCCCGATGCTGACCGGTGACGGCTACCTGTCGCGCATCGCATTCGAGGCGGATATTGCGCCCCATGATATGATCGCGCTTTGTGAACTTGCTGAGCGACACGGCAACGGGGTGATCGACATCACGGCACGCGGCAGCCTGCAATTTCGCGGCCTGACGCGGGAAAGCGCCTGCGACCTGGAGAATGATGTTCTGGCGCTTGGTTTGCCGCTTCGCGACGGACTGGCAGTCGAGACCTCACCTCTTTCCGGTCGGGACGATCGGGAAATCGCCGATGGCAGTGCTATTGCGGATGAGATTCGCAGAGAGGCTGCCGCGCTGGCGCTGCACGAAAAGCTCGCCGCAAAAATGTCCGTCATCATCGATGGGGGCGGCCGTCTTTCCATGGGCGATTTGCTGGCCGATATCCGTCTGAAGGCGGTGCGGCTCGATCATCGAGTTTTCTGGCAATTGCTTGTCGGAGGTCCGGAGAGCAAGGCGTTGCGCGCGGGATTTGTTGAGGCCGACAAGGCGGCGGATGTTGTCCTGTTGCTGCTCGTCCATCTGGCCGGCAAAGGACCGCTTGCCCGTGGCCGCGATCTGGATTTGCGGACGATAAAGGCGATTTGCGGAGACCGCCTGGTAGATAGCGAGAGCCAAGGCGAGATGCCTGCGCCTTCCTCTCCCCTGGGGCTGATGGCGGCCGGTAGTGGTACCTTTGCTGCCGTTATCACTCCTGCTTTCGCGCAAGTTCGTGCTTCCGATCTGTCGCGGCTCTGTGGACTGGCGCGCGCATTTGATATCGAAACATTGCGGCCGTCGCTCAATCATAGCCTGCTATTTTTCGGGTCGCGGGATGCTTGCGATGCGCTGATGCAAATTGCGGACAGTGCCGGTTTCATCACACGGGCAGGTGATGCGCGATCTTCCATCGCTGTCTGTCCCGGCACGCCGGGGTGCGCTTCGGCTTTCTTTCCCACACATGATCTGGCGGCCTTTGCATCGCGGGAACTAGCTTCCATGCTCGATGGCTCCTTCACACTGCATCTCTCCGGCTGCGGAAAGGGTTGCGCGCATCCTGCCCCCTCGTTTTTGACCTTTTCCGGCACCGCCGATGGTCTCGCCTTTTCGTTTTCGAGCCGCGCCTGCGACCCGCAGGACGGTATTTTACCTTTCGAGCAACAGAGGACGGCGCTTTCGCGGCTTGCCCGTCTTTACGAAAAAGAACATAAGCCCGGGGAAAACGCTGCCGACCTGCTTGCCCGTCTGGGTAAGGAGGCAATCGTTGCCGCGCTTCGACAGGATGACCGATGACCGACCATGACTATATTCGCGACGGCAATGCGATTTACGAGCGCTCCTTCGCCATCATTCGCGAGGAAGCGGATTTGTCCGCTTTTACCGAAGATCAGGCGGATATCGCCATTCGCATGATCCATGCCTGCGGGCTGGTGGAAGCGACCAGCCATTTCCGTTTTTCTCCGGATTTCGTTGTCGCTGCACGTGGTGCTTTGCTGGCGGGCAAGCCCGTTCTGTGCGATGCGGAAATGGTCGCCCACGGCGTGACCCGCGCCCGCCTTCCGGCCAATAATGACGTGATCTGCACCCTTCGCGATCCGCGCACCCCTGAGCTTGCGAAAACGATTGGCAATACCCGTTCCGCCGCCGCACTCGATCTCTGGGCGGAAAAGCTGGACGGTGCTCTCGTTGCTATCGGCAACGCGCCGACAGCGCTGTTCTATCTTCTGGAGATGCTTGAAAAAGGCGCTCCACGTCCAGCTGCCATCATCGGCATGCCGGTCGGTTTTGTCGGTGCGGCGGAATCGAAGGATGCGCTGGAGGCTAGTTTGCTCGGCATTCCCTATGCCATCGTCAAGGGACGTATGGGTGGATCGGCCATGACGGCCGCTGCCGTCAACGCCGTTGCGAGGGCAGGTCTGTGAGCGCGGCTCTTTTCGAAAATTCCAGGGGTAAACTCGTGGGCGTCGGCACCGGCCCCGGCGATCCAGAGCTTCTGACGCTGAAAGCCGTGCGCGCCATCGAAAATGCCGATGTTCTCGCCTTCTTCTGCAAGAAAGGCAGCAGCGGCAATGGTCGCGGTATCGTTGAGGCCTTCATTCGTCCGGGCACACTGGAAATGCCGCTGGTCTATCCGGTAACCGTCGAGAGCGACAAAAACGGCGAGGATTATCGCGGTGCGATCGCCGCATTTTTCGATCAGTCGGCAATGGATATTGCTGCCCATCTCGATGCCGGGCGCAATGTCGCCGTGCTGTCGGAAGGCGATCCGCTGTTTTACGGTTCCTATATGCATCTTCATCTGCGGCTTGCGCCTTCCTATGAGGCGGAGGTCGTTGCCGGCATTACCGCCATGTCCGGCTGCTGGTCGATGGCCGGTCTACCGCTGGTGCAGGGTGACGATATCTTGAGCGTGCTTCCCGGCACGCTTGCCGAAGATGTTCTGACAGAGCGTCTGTCCGGCACGGATGGCGCCGTGATCATGAAGGTCGGGCGCAACCTGCCGAAGATCCGCCGGGCGCTGGAAAAGGCCGGCAAGCTTAATGAAGCGCTGTATGTCGAGCGCGGCACCATGGCGAACAGCCATGCGGTGCCGCTGATCGAGCGGGACGCATCACCCGCCCCCTATTTTTCGCTGGTTCTGGTACCTGGCTGGAAAACCAGACCCGCTGGCGGTGAAGCGCCATGACCGGCAGGCTGGTCGTTGTCGGCCTTGGCCCTGGCAGTTCTGCGCAGGTGACACCGGAGGCGCTCGCCGCCGTTGAGGCGTCGGAGGATTTCTTCGGTTACATTCCGTATCTCGATCGGCTGTCGCTCAGACCCGACCAACGTCGCCATGCCTCTGACAATCGCGAGGAAATCTCCCGTGCCGAACAGGCTCTGCGGCTTGCAGCCGGGGGCGGCAAGGTCTGCGTGGTTTCGGGCGGCGATCCCGGCGTTTTTGCCATGGCGGCGGCTGTTTGCGAGGCGATTGAAAATGGCCCGCGCGAATGGCGTGAGATAGACTTTTCGGTCGTGCCGGGCGTGACGGCCATGCTTGCTGTTGCTGCACGAGCCGGCGCGCCGCTCGGGCATGATTTCTGCGCCATCTCGCTGTCGGACAATTTGAAGCCCTGGGGGATTATTGAAAAGCGGCTGATCGCGGCTGCGGAAGCCGGATTGGTGATGGCTTTCTATAATCCCGTCAGCAAGGCGCGCCCGCACCAGCTTGGCACCGCCTTCGATCTTTTGCGCGCACATTTGCCCGGCTCGGTGCCGGTGATCTTTGGCCGTGCGGCAGGCCGTGCGGATGAGCGCATCCGGGTCGTGCCTTTGTCGGAAGCATCGAGCGACATGGCGGATATGGCCACCTGCATCATCGTTGGTTCGGTGGAAACCCGTCTTATCGAGCGTTCGGACAAAGATCCGCTGGTTTACTCGCCGCGTTTTTCGAGAAGAGAAAGCTGATGGCGGATGGCGGTGAGCGCAGTCGCTATATCCGGCACGTTCGCGCCATTGAGGATTGCGGCGTTCAGCTGTGGCGGCCGCTCGATCATGATAACCGGCAGACCGAGCCGCCTCGCCGCTTCGATCTTGCCGTAACTGGCGTTGCTGCCGGAGTTCTTGGAAACCACAGTGCCGATACGGTTTTCCTCCAGCATGCGGATCTCTTCATCCAGCGCAAAGGGGCCGCGCGCTGTAATATAGCGAGCATCCGGCACCTTCAGCGGCGGCTCTACCGGATCAACGCTGCGAATGAGATAGCTGTGTTGGGGTGCTGCCTCGAAAGGAAGAAGTTCCTGCCGGCCGAGCGCCAGAAACACCCGCTTGCCTTCATCGCCGAGCGCGATAACAGCCTGTTCGACGGTATCGACCCTCTGCCAATTGTCATTCGGTTGGCGCTCCCAGGCGGGGCGCGAAAGCATGATCAGCGGAACTTTGGCAAGTCGTGCCGCCTCGATGGCATTGGCGGAAATCCTCGCCGCATAGGGATGGGTGGCGTCGACCAGAATATCGAAATTCCCGGTGCGGATGAAATCCGCCAAACCCGCAGCACCGCCAAACCCGCCACTGCGCATCGGCACCGGCTGTTCCACTGGCGAAAGCGTACGACCGGCCATGGAGAGCAGGATTCGGTAGCCGGAGTCCACCGCCAGCTTGCCGGCGAGAATGCGGGCATCCGCCGTGCCGCCAAGGATGAGTATGGAGCGTGTCATGACGTCTGAATATTCCGGAACGGGCAACGCTTCCACTCAAAAGAAAGCTTCCACTGAAAAGAAAGGCAAGCCATGGCTTTTCATCGTCGGCATTGGCGAAGATGGGCTGGATGGGCTCGGTCGCAATGCCGTGGCGGCAATAGAGGCGGCCGAGATTGTTTTCGGTGGCAAACGTCATCTGGAACTGGCGGCTGCAGCCATTCGTGGTGAGGCGCGCCCTTGGCCGGTGCCGTTCGATGCGGAGATGAGCGATGTCGTGGCGTTGCACGGTAGACGGGTCTGCGTGCTCGCCTCCGGCGATCCGTTCTTGTATGGCGCCGGCGTCACACTTCTGCGGCGGATACCGTCGGAGGAGACAGTCTGCTATCCCTCACCTTCCGCCTTCTCGCTGGCCGCGGCGCGGCTTGGCTGGGCTTTGCAGTCGACCGAATGCGTGTCGTTGCACGGGCGTTCCATCGATCTTTTGCGACCGCATCTGCATCCCGGAGCGAGGATCATCGCGCTTACTTCGGATGAGCGCGCGCCCGCTCTCATTGCGGAATTGCTGTCTCAATCCGGTTTCGGCCAGTCGGAATTTGTCCTGCTCGAAGCTTTGGGCGGAAAGCGGGAGAGGCGGCGGCAAATCAGGGCGGTAGATTTTACCTTTGACGACATCGATCCTTTGAACGTCGTGGCTATCGATGTCGTTGCTGCTGAGGGCGCACGCGTCCTGCCTTTTGTGCAGGGGCTGGATGACAGCCTGTTCGAACATGACGGGCAGATCACCAAGCGTGAAATCCGTGCCGTGACGCTTTCATCGCTGGCTCCGCGCCGGGGCGAGCTGCTGTGGGATATCGGTGCCGGTTCGGGTTCGATTGGTATTGAATGGATGCTGTCGCACCCCTCGCTCCGTGCCATCGCCATAGAGCAGCATACCGACAGGGCGGAGCGTATCGCCCGCAATGCCGAGGCATTTGGCGTTCCGGGGCTTGAAGTCATGATCGGTGCAGCACCTGCGGCTTTTGAAGGCCTGCCTCAACCGGATGCGATCTTCATTGGTGGTGGCGGCAGCGAAACGGGTGTGCTGGAAGGCGCTATGGAGGCCCTGAAACCGGGCGGGCGGCTGGTTGCCAATGCGGTGACGCTTGAAATGGAAGCGGTGCTGCTTGCGGCCCATGCCAGATTCGGCGGTTCGATGATCCGTGTCGATGTGTCGCGCGTTGTTGCTGTCGGCTCCATGTCGGGCTGGCGTCCGGCGATGCCGGTGACGCAATGGAGCTGGGTCAAGCCATGGTGACTGTCGCTGGCATAGGCTGTCGCAAAGGCACGGGTTCGGATGCAATTATTGCAGCTGTGAGAGCTGCCGAGTTCGCATTCGGCATGACGGCAGAACGCTTGGCGACGGCGCCTCTCAAGGCCGAGGAAGCTGGTCTTGCGGAAGCGGCGAAAGGTCTGGCGCTGCCGCTTGAAATCGTATCGAAGGAACAGCTCGAGGCGGCTGCTTCGAAAACAATGACATTTTCACAGGCAAGCCTTGATCATGCCGGGACGCCCAGCGTCAGTGAAGCGGCGGCACTTGCTGCCGCCGGAGAAAATGCGCGGCTGGTCGCGGCGCGTCTCGTGGTTGGCGATGTGACGGTAGCCATCGCCACGACGATCGATGCGCGAAATGACCGCGCCATCGAACATGGAGAACAAAAATGACGGTTCATTTTATCGGTGCCGGTCCGGGCGCTGCCGATCTCATCACGGTGCGCGGGCGCGATCTTATTGCTACCTGCCCGGTCTGCCTTTATGCCGGCTCGCTGGTGCCGAAGGCGCTGATCGAGTATTGCCCGACGGATGCACGCATTGTCGATACGGCAGCACTGTCGCTTGATGAGATCGAGGCGGAATTCGTTGCGGCGGCAAAGGCCGGCAAGGATGTGGCACGGCTGCATTCCGGTGATCTGTCCGTCTGGAGCGCCATGGGTGAACAGATCCGCCGGCTGGAACGGCTGGGTCTCGATTATACCGTGACTCCAGGTGTGCCCTCTTTCGCTGCTGCCGCTGCCACCCTGCAGCGGGAATTGACGGTGCCGGAAGTGGCGCAAAGTCTTGTTCTGACCCGTATTTCGGGCCGCGCTTCGAAAATGCCCGAGGGCGAGACGCTGAAAGCCTTCGGTGCGACGGGGGCGACACTTGCCATCCACCTCGCCATCCATGCCATCGGCCAGGTGGTGGAAGAACTGACGCCGCTTTATGGTTCCGATTGCCCAGTCGCCATCGTTGTCCGCGCCTCCTGGCCGGATGAGCGGGTCATTCGCGGCACGTTGTTCGACATCGAAGGAAAACTGGCGGCCGAACCGGTGGAGCGGACCGCGCTGATTTTCGTCGGGCATGGGCTTGCCTCGACGGATTTTCGCGAGAGCGCACTTTATAGTACCGATTATGTCCGGCGGTTCCGCTCCCCGAAGGAAGATGCGAAGGGCTGATGCGACGGCGTGGAGGCGGTGCGTCCCTTGAGCGTGCCCTGACGATCGAACACCAGAATATCAAGCTCGATGCCGGGCACCTTCAAAGCGGCAGCCGCTGTTACCCAGGCTTTTTCCGCAACGATCGCGCCGAGGTCTATCCCCGCGCGTTCGGCCAGCTCAAAGGCGTGCGCAACCATGTTGGCCTGACGAATGGCGAGGGCAAGATTTTCATCTCCGCCAGCCTCGGTTGCGAGTACCGCCAGCGCATCAAGATCGGCCAGGCCTTTCTTGGAATGCACGTCCAGCATGCCCTGGGCGAGCTTCGTCATCTTGGCGACGCCGCCGGCAATGGTTACCCGTTCGACGGGGTGGTTGCGCAGATATTTCAGCATGCCACCGATAAAATCGCCCATATCGATCAGTGCGGTCTCTGGCAGGCCGTAAACTGCCTGCCCTGCCTTTTCGGAGGTGTTGCCGGTCGCGCCGAGCAGATGGGTGCAGCCGGTGGCGCGCGCCACATCGATGCCGCGCCAGATGGAGTGGATCCATGCCGAGCAGGAAAACGGGATGACGATGCCGGTGGTGCCAAGGATGGAAATGCCGCCGACAATACCGAGCCTGCCATTCAGGGTCTTTTCCGCGATTTTCTCGCCGTCCCGAACGGAAATCTCGACTTCGAAATCTGCACCGTCTCCGGCTACTTCGCGAATGGCGGTTTCGATCATCTTGCGCGGTACGGGGTTGATCGCGGGTTCGCCCGGCGGCAGGGGCAATCCAGGCCGGGTGATGGTGCCGACGCCTTTTCCAGCCTTGAAGGTTATGCCGCTGCCGGGCTTTCCCCGTCGCACGGTGCTTTCGATCAGCGCACCATGGGTCACGTCGGGATCGTCGCCAGCATCCTTGACGACGCCGGCTCTTGCAAAGTTTTCACCTTTTTCCTCGGTGGCGAGAGAAAATGCCGGCCTCGCGCCGCTTGGAAGTTCGACTTCGACAGGGTAAGGAAACTCGCCGGTCAGAAGGGCAGCGCAGGCCGCCTTCGTGGCGGCTGCCGCGCAAGTGCCCGTGGTCCAGCCGCGGCGAAGGGTCTTTCCATCCGTTTCCATATGAATTCCTATAGCCGGGACGGCTATTTCCGTCATCGTTAAAAAAGCAGCCGAGAAGAATGTCGATAGCGCAGGTTTTGAACAGCATCGCCGCAAAAGGTCCGGTCTTTGAGGCCGGGCATGTCTGGCTCGCAGGCGCGGGTCCGGGCGATGTGCGTTATCTGACGCTCGAAGTCGCGCTCGCGCTTTCGCAGGCCGATGTGATCGTGCGCGACGCGCTGGTGAGCGACGATGTCGTTTCCCTGGGGCCTCAGGCTGAAATCGTCTTTGCCGGCAAGCGCGGCGGCAAGCCGTCGGCAACGCAGGACGACATCACTGCCTCGCTGATTGATCTCGCCCGGCAGGGTAAGAAGGTGTTGCGGCTTAAGGGTGGCGATCCGTTTATTTTCGGGCGTGGCGGCGAAGAGGCGGAGGCGCTTGTCCGCGCCGGCATCCCATTTCGTATCTTGCCGGGCATGACCTCGTCGCTTGCAGCCCTTGCTTCAGCGCGCATTCCCGCCACCATGCGCGGTATCAGCCGCGCTGTCACGCTTGCCACCGGCCATGCCGCCGGGACCGAAGAGGATCTGGATTGGCTGGCACTGGCGAAGACACAGGAACCCATCGTCGTTTATATGGGGCTTAAGAACATAGGCTCGATCGCCGGTCTTCTGATGCAGGGCGGTCGTTCGGGCAAGACGCCGGTCGCCGTCATCATGTCGGCAACGACCGCGCAGGAACGGATTTTCATCGGCACACTGGAAAGCATAGCTGACGATGCAAAACGGGAAAAATTCGAGGCGCCGGCGCTGATCGTTATTGGCGAGATCATTTCGATGCGCGACCGACTTGGGGTGCCGACCTTATGACCACACGGGCGATCATCATCGGCGCACCGCGCTCTGGATCCGGCAAGACCAGCGTAACAATCGGCTTGCTCAGGGCCTTTGCCCGGCGCGGCATCAAGGTGCGCGGCATCAAGACGGGGCCGGATTATATCGACCCCGGCTTCCATGCCTTCGCCACCGGCACATCCGGCCTCAATCTCGACAGCTGGGCCATGCAGCCGGAATTGCTTCGACACCTGTTGTTGCAACAGGCTGATGGTGCTGACCTCGTTTTGATCGAAAGCGCCATGGGCCTGTTCGACGGTATCCCCGTGGCGGAAAACCGCACCGGTTCTGCGGCGGATCTGGCCCGGCTGTTCGGCATTCCCGTGCTGCTGGTGCTGGATGTGTCGGGTCAATCGCAGACAGCCGCTGCTGTTGCCTATGGTTTTGCCCACTATGATCCTGTTGTCACCATGGCGGCGGTGGTGCTGAACCGCGCCGGCAGCGAAAGACACCGGACGCTGTGCACGGAGGCCATCGAAAAAATCGGTCTGCCTGTCGCAGGATGCGTCCTGCGTGATCCGTCACTCATCCTGCCGGAACGGCATCTGGGCCTGGTGCAGGCCAGCGAACATCCGGAAATCGACGCGCATATAGAACGGCTGGCGGATGCGATGGAAAGGTCCATTGATCTCGATGCCTTGCTTTCGCTCGCTGCGCCTGTGGATGTGCCCTCCGGCTCGGTGGAGGCAGCGATTGCGCCGCCCGGCCAGCGCATCGCGCTTGCAGACGACGCGGCTTTCACCTTTCTTTATCCGCATCTCAAGAACCACTGGCATGCAGCGGGGGCAGAGGTCGTGCCCTTCTCACCGCTGGCCGACGAGGCACCCGATGAGACCTGCGACATTTGCTGGCTGCCAGGTGGTTATCCCGAACTTTACGCTGGAAGGCTTGCCGATGCTGCCGTGTTCAAGGCAGGCATTGTCCGTTTTGCCGAGACGAAGCCGGTGCATGGCGAGTGCGGCGGCTATATGGTTTTGGGAGCGGCGCTGGAAGATGCCGATGGCGTCACCCATGCCATGACCGGGCTTCTGTCACATGCCACCAGTTTCGCCACGCGCAAGATGAACCTCGGTTACCGGCAGGCTGCAATCGTGGCAGATGGGCCGCTGGGCAAAGCGGGCGAGGTTCTGCGCGGTCACGAGTTTCACTATGCGCGTGTTATCGATCCGGGTCACGATGAGCCTTTCGCTCAGATCGCTGACGGGCAGGGTCGTCCGCTCGGCCCTTCCGGTGGCAGGCGGGATCTTGTTTCAGGCACTTTCTTCCACGCGATAGCCAAAGCCGGGTAAGCAATTTGGCGTCCGGATGCGGGGTTGCGTCAAAGTGGAGCGGGCTGAGAAAGTTTGTAGTCTGGTGCGATAGGTAAGTGCTATATAACCACTGTCGTCCCGAGTTTCCGAAACGCTATTTCAATGAAAAGACTGCGCCTATTCATTTCTGCCGCCCTTGCCGTGGCCATGATACCGGTTCCGCTCGAGATCGGTGCTGGTCAGATGCAGGCTCACGGCGGCGAAGATTATGCAACGCTTGAAAAACTCGGCGCGGCGCTGTTCGATGATGCCAATCTTTCCATGAACCGAACGATGGCGTGTTCCACCTGCCATATGCAGGCGGCCGGTTTTTCCGATGCGCGCGAAAGCGACAAGGTCGGCCGGGACGTCTCTCTCGGCGATGACGGGATTTCGCTGGGCGACCGCAATGCGCCGACTGCAGCCTATGCCCGGTTCACGCCGCCTTTCGGCAGGAACGCTGCGGGAGAGTATGTCGGCGGGCAATTCTGGGATGGTCGTGCCTCCCTGCTGGAAGACCAGGCGGGTGGACCACCGCTCAACCCGATCGAAATGGGCATGCCGGATAAAGCCTCTGTCGTCAAACGGCTCAAGGAAAACCCTGATTATGTTGCGTCGTTCGGCACACAGTTCGGCAACGATGTTTTCCAGAGTGACGAAGGCGCCTTTGCTGCGATGACCAAGGCGCTGGCAAGCTTCGAGCGTTCCGATGAATTCTCCACCTTCGATTCCAGGTATGACCGTTTCCTGCGCGGCGAAGAAAAGCTGACCGATCAGGAGGAGCTGGGCCGGGTTCTTATCTCCTCGACGCAGTTCACCAATTGCAATACCTGCCATGAAATCCGTGGCGCCAAGGGTTTGGAAGACGGCCTCTTCACCAACCACAAATATTTCAACATCGGTGTTCCGGCCAACACGTCGGTCAGGGCAGCCAACGGCTCCAAGCCGGATGCGGTCGATCTCGGATTGGCACAAAATCCCGCCGTGGCCGGCGATCCGGCTCAGCGCGGCAAGTTCAAGGTGCCTACCCTTCGCAACGTCGCTGTCACTGGTCCCTACATGCACAATGGCGTGTTTAAGGATCTGCGCACGGTGGTGCTGTTTTACGTGAAATACAAAAGCAAGAAACCCAGCCGGCAGATCAACCCTGAAACGGGTAAAACCTGGGATGCGCCGGAAGTGCCTGATAATATCGCCATGACAGAGCTGACTTCCGCACCGGCGCTGGACGACAAGCGTGTGGACGCCATCGTCGCCTTTTTGAAGACGCTGACTGACAAAAGATATGAACATCTTTTGCCAAAGGAAGATGGGCAAGCGACCGTGCCGCCTGCCCAACCGGTTGCTGTCAGCGTTACGCCGAAAGCGCCTTGAATTCTGCGAGAACCGCGTCACCCATTTCGGAGGTGCTGACCTGACGGGAACCGTCGGACATGATGTCGGCGGTGCGGATGCCTTTGTCGAGCACGTTCGCAATTGCAGTTTCGAGCTTCGTTGCCTCATCTACCATGTTGAACGAATAGCGCAGGCACATGGCGAAGGACGCGATCATGGCAATGGGGTTGGCGATGCCCTTGCCGGCAATGTCAGGTGCCGAACCGTGCACCGGCTCGTACATGGCCTTGCGCTTGCCGGTCTTGGCATCCGGTGCACCAAGCGATGCCGACGGCAGCATGCCGAGCGAGCCCGTCAGCATGGCAGCGACGTCGGAAAGCATGTCGCCGAAGAGGTTGTCGGTCACGATCACGTCGAACTGCTTGGGCTTGCGCACCAGCTGCATGCCGCCAGCATCGGCCAGCATATGCTCCAGCTGAACGTCCTTGTATTTCGCAGCGTGGGTTTCGGTGACAACCTGGTTCCACAAAACGCCAGATTTCATGACGTTGCGCTTCTCCATGGAGCAGACGCGGTTATCGCGCGTGCGTGCCAGTTCGAAAGCGACGCTGGCGATGCGCTCGATCTCGAAGGTGTCATAGATCTGCGTGTCGATACCGCGCTTCTGGCCGTTGCCGAGGTCGATGATCTGCTTGGGCTCGCCGAAATAGACACCGCCCGTCAGTTCACGGACGATGAGGATATCGAGACCCTCTACCAGCTCCGGCTTCAGTGAGGAGGCTTCGGCAAGTGCCGGGTAGCAGATGGCGGGGCGCAGGTTGGCGAAAAGTTCGAGATCCTTGCGCAGGCGAAGCAGGCCGGCTTCCGGGCGGTGTTCGTAGGGAACGCCATCCCACTTCGGGCCGCCAACGGCGCCAAACAGGATCGCATCGGCGGCAAGGGCCTTTTCCATATCTGCGTCGGAAATCGCCACGCCATGGGCATCATAAGCGGAGCCGCCGACCAGACCTTCCTGCGTGGTGAAGCCGGCATTTTTCGCGCTGTTCATATAGTCGATCAGCTTGCGGACTTCGGCCATGGCCTCGGGGCCGATACCGTCACCGGGCAGAAGGAAAAGCGTGCGGACTGTCATGAGAACCCTCCTTGGGCGGCGCGCCGGAAACCATCATGAAGGGTTTTCGATTGCGGCGAGCGCGGCGTCAAACTCGTTTCCGTCCTGCCGCCTCACAAGTCACGTCGCCAGCCGAACGGGATCGGGGGCTTCTTATCCCCGCCTCAACGGCTTTTCAAGCAAAGCAAAAGCCGATCCGGTACGGTTTTGTACGGGATCGGCTTTTAAAAGAGGATAGAAGTGCGGTCAGGCCCAGGGGCGGACCGAGGCATTTGCCTTTTCGAACGTGTCGATGGCGCCGGAATGCTCCAGTGTCAGGCCGATGTCGTCGAGGCCGTTCAGCATGCAATGGCGCTTGAATTCATCGATCTCGAAGGTGATCGTGCCGCCATCAGGGCCGCTGATTTCCTGACGTTCCAGATCGATGGACAGAACGGCGTTCGAGCCGCGCGAGGCGTCGTCCAGCAGCTTTTCGAGATTCTCGGGGCTGACGACGACAGGCAGGATGCCGTTCTTGAAACAGTTGTTGTAAAAGATGTCGGCGAAGCTGGTGGAGATCACGCAGCGGATGCCGAAATCGAGAAGCGCCCATGGTGCATGTTCGCGCGAAGAGCCGCAGCCAAAATTGTCACCCGCGACGAGGATCTGGGCGTTCTGGTAAGCGGGCTTGTTCAGCACAAAATCTGGATTGGGCGAGCCATCTTCAAGATAACGCGACTCGGCAAAAAGGCCGGTGCCAAGACCCGTGCGCTTGATGGTCTTCAGATAGTCTTTGGGAATGATCATATCGGTGTCGATATTGACGACCGGCATGGGCGCAGCAACGCCCGTCAGCTTGGTGAATTTTTCCATCTGTCGCTTCCCGTGTTTCCCTGGTCACAAAATCCGGCGTGGACTGACGCCCGCCGGATATTTTCTGTCGGGAAATACTGCAAAACGGATCGCTTTAGAAGCGCAAACCCGCATTCTTCGGTACGCCGCGTGCAGCGTTCTCGCATTTTAACAGGATTAACGATCTCAGAGATCGATGATCGTGCCTTTGCCGTCGTTCCAGACGCGCATATCGCGCTGGTTGCGGGGCTTGACCGGAATGGGTGCCGGCTTCATACGCGCCGAAAGCAGACGGGCAGCGCTGAGAACGGCGAGCACGCCGATAAAAGCGACCGTAAGCGAGGCGGTAAAAAGAGCCACCAAAGCCAGAAGTGCGATGCCGGATGCGGCAATGAAAAATGAACGGATGCCTTGCATGATTCAACCTTTCTTTCCAGACGAATGTGGGCCTTCTTCTTCCGGCTTGCAAGAGGATTCAGTGGATTGTCGTGTTGCAGATGTCACAAAAGCTTGACACAAGTGCGGCATGACTAATTTTTTCGAAAATATTCCTGTGAGACCGCGCCGTTCGCTGCTGTCGGTTCCGGCCATCAATGTCAGGGCGCTCGAAAAAATCCGCGATCTCGATTGCGATGGGGTTATTCTCGATCTGGAGGATTCCGTTGCACCCGATGTGAAGGGCGAAGCGCGAGAGAATCTGGGCAGGCTGTTTTCGGATACGCCCTTTGCGGGACGCGAGATCATTATCCGTATCAATCCGCTGTCAACGCCGGATGGTATGGAGGATTTAAAGCTCGTGCTTTCCTGCCGGCCGGATGCGGTATTATTACCGAAGGTAGAGCAGCCCGCCGATATTCACGATGTGGCCGACCTTCTGGCGGAGGCCGATGCGCCCCAGGGCTTGAAAATCTGGGCGATGATCGAGACGCCGCTCGGTGTGTTGAACGCAGCGTCCATTGCTGACGCTGCCCATACGCCGGATGGACGGCTTGCCGCTTTCGTCCTCGGACTGAACGATCTGCGCAAGGAGACACGGGTTCCTTCCGTGCCCGGGCGAACCTACCTCGTGCCATGGATGATGCAGGTGGTGCTTGCCGCCCGCGCCTATGGGCTTGATGTCATCGATAGCGTGTCGAATGATTTTCGCGATATCGCGGCTTTTGGCACCGAGTGCGAGCAGGGCCACGCCATGGGCTTCGATGGCAAGATGCTGATCCACCCGGCCCAGATCGAGCCCGCCAATCGTCACTTCGGCCCCGATGAGGCCGCTGTCGCTGAAGCCAGGGCGATTATTGACGCTTTCGCAAAACCCGAATCTGTGGAATTGAACGTCATCAACATGAACGGGCGGATGATCGAACGGCTGCATGTGAGCCAAGCCGAAAGGCTGGTTGCCATGGCCGATATCATCACACAACGAAAGGCGCAAAAGACGTGAAGGTCTATCGTTTCATTACAGGTCCCGATGACGCGAAGTTCTGTCACCGGGTCACCGAAGCTCTGAACAAGGGGTGGGAACTTGCCGGTTCGCCCAGCTACGCCTTCAACGCCGCAAGCGGTGTCATGCATTGCGGCCAGGCCGTGACCAAGGTGGTCGAGGGCAAGGAATACCACCCGGATATGAAGCTCGGCGAGCAATAAGAAGCGTGGCTGTCGGCAGGCTCAGCGCTCCGCCGCGGCCTCGTCGGCGCTTTCCTCGATCCGCTCCATGTCGTCATCCGACAGGCCGAAGTGATGGCCGATCTCGTGGATGAGGACATGGGTGATGATGTCGCCCAGCGTTTCCTCATTCTCGGCCCAGTAGTCGAGAATGGGGCGGCGATAAAGCGTGATGCGGTTCACCATCTCGCCGGTTTCCATGGTGAAACGTTCGGAGATACCGCGCCCCTCGAACAATCCCAGCAGGTCGAACGGTGTTTCGAGCGCCATGTCCTCGAACACTTCGTCTGTCGGGAAATCCGAGATCTCGATGACGAGATCCTTGGTCAACGCACGGAATTCTACTGGCAGGTGGCCATATGCCTCGATCGCAAGCGACTCGAAGGCGGAAAGTGTCGGCGCATGGCGGTCCCGCCAATCGTCGGTCTGGTCTATGCGGGCCATTTCTGCTCCTTGTTGAAGGCCCATATAAACACTTGCTGCGCAAATTTCGAGACCTGACTGCTTCGCTTGCCAAAAAAGCATGAAATTCTTGGCGTTAGAGTTACTTTTCAAACATCCGTCATCTTGACATAAACTGATGTCTCGCGTAATTCGCACCCAAATTGATGGCGTATTGCGCCTTCTGTTTATTCCGCCCCTCAAAGGCGGCTTCACCGGCAGACTTTCAAAAGGGCATTCAGTCCTGACGGATTTCCGCTACTCCGACTGATAAAAAGACGGCCAGCTTGCTTTGGCGGGCAGAGCCGGAACGAACATGAAAGGATAACAAATGTTCGCAGTCATCAAGACCGGCGGTAAGCAGTACCGCGTAGCGGCCGATGCCGTGCTGACCATCGAAAAGCTGGAAGCAGAGGCAGGCGCAACCGTAGAATTCACCGAAGTTCTCGTGATCGGCGAAGGCGCCGACGCTCAGTTCGGTGCTCCCTTTGTCAAGGGTGCCATCGTCAAGGCTGAAGTTGTCGAGCACAATCGCGGCAAGAAGGTCATCGCCTTCAAGAAGCGTCGTCGTCAGAACTCCAAGCGTTCGCGCGGCCATCGTCAGCATCACACTGTCGTCCGCATCACGGACATCGTTGCTGCCTGATCGGCGCGACACGGGAAACAAGGTTTAAAGGAGAACTCCAATGGCACACAAAAAAGCTGGCGGTTCATCGCGTAACGGTCGCGATTCCGAATCCAAGCGCCTTGGCGTAAAGAAGTTCGGCGGCGAAGCTGTCATTCCAGGCAACATTATTCTGCGTCAGCGCGGAACCCAGTGGCATCCGGGCGCCAACGTTGGTATCGGCAAGGACCACACGATTTTCGCACTGACCGCAGGTAACGTGAACTTCCGTACGAAGGCCAACGGCCGCGTATTCGTATCCGTGGCCCCGAAAGCGGAAGCCGCAGAATAAGCCGGTAAGCGTCATATGCAGCCGGTGTCCCATCGACCCGGCTGAGACGTATCAGGTTCAGTCAAGAAAACAGGGGAGATGGGGTACCACCCAACTCCCCTTTTTCTTTAACCCCCAGGAGGGACTGAACCATGCAAGCTGAATTGTTGAGGGTTGACCAATCACGGTCACCCGAAGAGCGGCCGAGGCCCGATCGGTCGAGGAGCGATTGCCCCGTTTTACTGTCGCAGAGGCTGGTTTTACGCAAGCCTCACGAAGAAGACATCGACGCCCTTGCCCATCTTGCCAACAATGCCAATATCGCGACCATGGTGTCGCGTATGCCGCACCCGTACACGGCCAAAGACGCCGCGGACTTCGTGCGACGCACCAATGCTGGCGAGATCGGCAAGTGCGTCTATGCGATTACCCGCATGGACAATGGCGAGTTTCTGGGTTGCTGCGCGCTTGAACCGCAGGAAGACGAAAAGACGCTGGAAATCGGTTACTGGCTGGGGGAACCCTACTGGAACCGGGGCTACATGACCGAAGCCACGCATGCGCTGATCGACATGGCCTTCCGCACGCGTGAAATCGACCAGATCGATGCCCGCTGCCGGGTCACCAACATCCCCTCGCGCCGGGTCATCCAGAAGTGCGGTTTCCAGTTCCAGGGTTCCGGCATGGTCGGTTCGCTGGCACTGGGCGGCATGGTACCGGTAGAATGGTACAGGCTGGACCGCAAGACCTGGGTTTCGCTGAAGAGCTGGGGGGACATGGGATGAGCACGATCGAGCTTACCCGTCACCGGGCAACTGCGACGGTCGCGCCGCCCGGCCCCTGCCCGGTCATCGAGACGTCGCGTCTGGTGCTGCGTCCGCAGCGGCTTTCCGATGCCGGCAGCATTGCGGAATCGCTTGGCGATTTTGCCGTGACCAGGATGCTGGCCCGTGTTCCCGCGCCGTATCATCGACAGGATGCGCTGGAATGGCTGGTCCTGCGCACTTCAGGCACCCTGCCCGATTGGGATTTCGCCATCACAAGCGGTGACGATACACTCATCGGCGTCGTCTCGGTCGAATTGCGGCATGGCGAGTGGCATCTCGGCTACTGGCTGAACCGGTTCTACTGGGGCAAGGGTTACATGACCGAGGCGGTGGCCGCCGTGGTCGAGCGGTTCTTCCGCCGCATGCCCGGTGTGGTTCTCCACTCCGGTGTGTTTGCGGATAATCCGGCTTCGCTGCGCGTGCAGGAAAAACTGGGCTTCCGGGTGACTGGCTGCCACCAGATTTACGCCACGGCGCGTGCTGCGATGGTGGCGCATATCGATACGGCGATCACGGCTGAGGATTTCGTTCCGCAGCACCGCTGACAATCAAAACAAGGCCGGTTGCCGCAAACCGGCCTTGTCTCACGCAGGCGCTTCCCGCACGATAGTCTTTGACCTTGTGGAGAAGCGCTTGTATTCGAAACGACGATATTTTTGTTTGGCACAACGCCTTGAGCTGATGTGCCCGCAAACCGACAGAACGGCAGTCCGATGAAATTTCTCGATGAAGCAAAAATCTATATCAAGTCCGGTGATGGCGGCGCGGGCGCCGTTTCCTTCCGGCGCGAAAAATTCATCGAGTTCGGCGGCCCTGATGGCGGCGATGGCGGACGCGGCGGCGATGTCTGGATCGAGGTGGTCAACGGTCTCAACACGCTGATCGACTTCCGCTTCCAGCAGCATTTCAAGGCCTCGATCGGACAGCACGGCATGGGTAAGACCCGCACCGGCGCCAAGGGTTCCGACGTGGTTCTGAAAGTGCCTGTGGGCACGCAGATTTTCGAGGAAGACAACGAGACGCTGATCGTCGACCTCACAAAGGAAGGCCAGCGTTTTCGTCTTGCCGCTGGCGGTAACGGCGGTTTCGGCAACGCCTATTTCAAGTCTTCGACCAATCAGGCGCCGACCCATGCCAATCCGGGCCTTGCGGGCGAAGAAAAGACGCTCTGGCTTCGCCTGAAGCTGATCGCTGACGCCGGTCTCGTTGGTCTGCCGAATGCAGGTAAGTCGACATTCCTCGCGACCGTGACGCGCGCGCGGCCGAAGATCGCCAATTATCCATTCACGACCCTGCATCCGAATCTCGGCGTCGCGACCATCGACGGCCGTGAATTCGTGCTGGCCGATATTCCCGGCCTGATCGAAGGCGCGCATGAGGGTGTGGGCATCGGCGACCGTTTCCTCGGCCACGTGGAGCGCACCCGTGTGCTTCTGCATCTCGTCTCCGCGCAGGAAGAAAAGGTCGGGCAGGCCTATAAGACTGTTAAGGCCGAACTGGATGCCTATGGTGGCGGCTTGACCGACAAGCCAGAAATCGTGGCGCTTTCGCAGATCGATGTGCTGGACGAAAAAGAACTGAAAAAGAAGGCAAAGGAACTGGAAAAGGCCTGCGGCCGTCCTCCGCTCCTTCTGTCTGCCGCTGCCCACATTGGTATGACGGAGGCGCTGCGCGCCCTTCGCGATATCATCGTCTCGGCAAGCAATGGCGGCGAGACCGCCCTTCCCGACCGCTCAATGCCTGTGGATAGCGAGGCCGAGGAAGAGGACGATCGCCTATGAGCCTCACCCGCAAACCGCTGGGTAGCCACCACCGGATCGTCATCAAGATCGGTTCGGCACTTCTGGTGGACCGGAAAAGCGGGCTCAAGAAAGGTTGGCTCGACGCCATTTGCGAGGACATCGCTGCGCTGAAGAAAAACGGCGCAGATGTTCAGGTGGTGTCTTCTGGCGCCATCGCGCTAGGCCGCACGGTGCTCGGTCTGCCCTCCGGCGCATTAAAGCTGGAGGAAAGCCAGGCAGCGGCGGCCGTCGGCCAGATCGCTCTGGCGCGGGCATGGTCGGAAAGCCTGTCGCGGCATGAGATCGTCGCTGGCCAGATTCTGCTGACGCTGTCCGACACCGAGGAGCGCCGCCGTTACCTCAATGCGCGCGCCACCATCAACCAGCTGCTGAAGATCGGTGCTATTCCGATCATCAATGAAAACGACACGGTGGCAACCACCGAAATCCGCTACGGCGACAATGACCGTCTGGCCGCCCGCGTGGCCACCATGACCGGTGCCGATCTTCTGGTGTTGCTGTCTGATATTGACGGGCTTTACACGGCTCCGCCGCATCTTGATCCGGATGCGAAGTTCCTTGAGACGATTGCAGATATTACGCCCGAGATTGAGGCCATGGCAGGCGGTGCGGCTTCCGAGCTTTCACGCGGCGGCATGCGCACCAAGATCGATGCCGGCAAGATCGCGACCGCTGCCGGCTGCGGCATGATCATCGCTTCCGGCAAGACGCTCAATCCGTTGAAGGCCATCGAAAACGGCGCCCGCTCCTCGTGGTTTGCGCCATCAGGCACACCGGTGACGGCGCGAAAGACCTGGATTGCCGGTCAGTTGCAGCCGGCAGGTGAGATTCATGTGGATGCGGGTGCGGAAAAAGCGCTCTATGCCGGTAAAAGCCTGCTTCCCGCGGGCGTGCGGGTGGTGAAGGGCAATTTTGGACGCGGCGATGCGATTGCCATTATCGGCGTTGAAGGCCGAGAGGTCGCGCGCGGCCTTGCAGGCTACGATGCGGAAGAGGCGCGTCTTATCATCGGTCACAAGTCCAACGAGATCGAGGCGATACTTGGCTATGTCGGGCGTGCGGCGATGATCCATCGCGACGATCTGGTGATGACGGGTGCCGCCGTGAAAGTTAAAAATACTGAAAAGGATGAGGTCCATGCCTGAACAGGCCGTGAAGCAGAGCCATGATATTGATGCACTGATGATGACCATCGGTGCACAGGCAAAAGCTGCTTCGCGACCGTTGTCCATCGCAGGTACGGATCAGAAAAACCGTGCGCTTCTCGCCATGGCGTCCGCCATCGAGGCGTCGAGGGAAACGATCCTTGCCGCCAACAGGAAAGATCTGGCGGCGGCGGATAATAGCGGCCTTGCCGCTTCCTTCATCGACAGGCTTACGCTTGACGATGCGCTGATCGCCGGCATCGCCGAAGGCATCCGCTCGGTTGCCGCGCTGCCTGATCCGGTTGGCGAAGTTATTGCCGCCTGGGATCGCCCGAACGGTCTGAAGATCGAGCGCGTGCGCACGCCGCTTGGCGTCATCGGCGTGATTTACGAAAGCCGCCCGAATGTGACTGCAGATGCCGGCGCGCTCTGCCTCAAGGCGGGCAATGCGGTCATCCTGCGCGGCGGCTCGGATTCGCAACATTCATCGCGTGCTATCCATGCCTGCCTTGTGGAGGGCCTGAAGATCGCCGGTCTTCCCGAGCACGCTATTCAGCTAGTGCCGGTCACCGACCGCGCTGCCGTGGGCGCGCTTCTTGGTGGATTGAATGGCGCGGTTGACGTGATTGTGCCGCGTGGCGGCAAAAGCCTGGTTGCGCGGGTGCAGTCTGAGGCGCGGGTTCCGGTCTTTGCGCATCTGGAAGGTATTTGCCATATCTATGTCGACGGATCGGCCGATCTCGACATGGCGAAACGCATCGTCGTGAATGCCAAGATGCGCCGCACCGGCATTTGCGGCGCGGCGGAAACACTGCTGGTGGATGCCGCTGTTGTTGCCACGCATCTTGAACCGCTCGTCAAGGGCCTGATCGAGGCCGGTTGTGAAGTACGCGGTTCGCAGGCTGTGCGGAATGTTGTCGAGGGCTTGAAAGCCGCAACGGAAGATGACTGGCGCACCGAATATCTCGATGCGATCATTTCGGTTGCTGTCGTGGACGGTATTTCCGGCGCGATCGAGCACATCAGCACCTATTCGTCCAACCACACGGAGGCGGTGATCGCCGAGGACCCAGCGGTGGTCGAGCGTTTCTTCAACGAACTCGATTCGGCCATTCTGCTGCATAACGCTTCCACGCAATTTGCCGATGGCGGTGAATTTGGCATGGGTGCGGAAATCGGCATCGCCACGGGCAAGATGCATGCACGCGGCCCGGTTGGTGTCGAGCAGCTCACGTCGTTCAAATACCGCGTGCATGGCACCGGTCAGACGCGGACCTGATAGTTGCTGGTCGAAACACGCCTCGACAGACGTTATCTCACCATGCCGCATGCGGAGCGCGGCATGGTCGTCGGGCTGTTTGGCGGCTCCTTCAATCCGCCGCATGCCGGCCATGCCCTTGTTGCCGAAATAGCGCTTCGCAGGCTGGGTCTAGACCAGCTCTGGTGGATGGTGACGCCAGGCAATCCGCTGAAAAGCCGCTCGGAACTGGCGTCTCTGGAGGATCGTATCGCTGCCTGCGAAAGGCTGGTCAGCGATCCCCGCATCAAGGTGACGGCTTTTGAAAAATCGCTGGGGATCAGCTACACGGCCAATACGCTTGCCAAGGTGAAAGCAAAAAATCCGCATGTCCGTTTCATCTGGATCATGGGAGCCGACAATCTGAAAAGCTTCCATCGCTGGCAACAATGGCGAAGGATCGCCGAGACCTTTCCGATTGCGGTGATCGACCGGCCGGGTTCCACCCTCTCCTACCTCTCCTCCACCATGGCGCAGGCTTATAGCCAGGCGCGGATCGATGAGGATGATGCGGGAGTTTTGTGGAAAAAAAAGGCACCTGCCTGGGTCTTTATCCATGGTCCGCGTTCCACGCTCAGTTCGACGGCGCTCCGCAATAATCACAAATGATGTATGCGACAGCCGTTGAAGGCTCCATATCTTGAAAAGTTAATGCTTTGGTGCCACCTTAATCTGGTGACGCACAGATTCGCGTCGCCAGTGCCTGCTTTGTCATTCTTGGAAAGGGAAAACCTCTGACAACAGTACACGCCAAGGGAAGAGCATTTGTTGCTATCCCGAAGGGTCAGGACAGTGGCGCCGATGCCGCCGACCACGCCCTCGAAACCGTCCTCGCGAGCCTCGAGGACTCCAAGGCTGAAGATATCGTATCTCTCGACATTGCCGGAAAATCGGCGCTTGCGGACTACATGGTGGTGGTCTCCGGGCGATCGAACAGGCATGTCTCGGCGATCTGCGAGCATCTTCTCAAGGATATGAAGGATGAAGGGTTTGGAAGCGCCCGCGTCGAAGGTCTGGAGACCGGAGATTGGGTGCTGATCGATACCGGCGATATCATCGTTCATGTGTTCCGTCCGGAAATCCGTGTCTTCTACAACATTGAAAAAATGTGGGCGACGCCGGAAATGCCGGAAGACACGCTGCATTGATGCGGTGAGCCTTTGACGTCGCACATCGGGCCTCCCGAATATCATTTTGATTTCGGGTCGATGTGTGTGGTCGGAAAGCAAGCCGGCCGCATAGGAATCCGTAGGCTATGCTGTTAAGAGCGTGACCCTGTTCGGTCACGATGGATGCAGGTTTGCGATGCGGATTTCGATTTTTGCGGTGGGACGGCTGAAATCCGGCCCGGAAAAGGATCTTGCGACCCGTTATATCGAACGCCTTGCCAAGACCGGCCCGGCGATCGGGTTGGAGTTTTCGCGCGTGATCGAGGTCGCGGAAAGCCGGGCATCGAACGCGGAGACGCGCAAGCGCGAAGAAGCGGCGATGCTGGAAAAACATCTGGCTGATGGTACTGTGCTCGTGCTGCTGGACGAGCGCGGCAAGGCGCTGGATAGCCCGGCCTTTGCCTCGTTTTTTGGCGATCTGCGTGATAGCGGCAAGCGCGACCTCGTGATCGCGATTGGTGGCGCCGACGGCCTAGATCCTGCACTTTACGACAGAGCGGCGGCCGTTCTTAATCTCGGCAAGCTCACATGGCCGCACCAGATCGTTCGTATTCTGATCGCCGAACAGCTTTACCGCGCCGTCACCATCCTCTCCGGTCATCCCTATCATCGCGTTTGAGCGTGATCTTCATGTGGAAAATTGTCTCAATTTCAACATGAAGCTTCGCGAGACGGAAAGGCGTGAAGGCTTTGAAGCCAGCCTGTTTCTGGCCTCTTGGAAGATTGGGGCAAAATCCCTAGTATCGGCGCTCCTGCTTCGGCATCAAAGAAAGTTCAAATGGACAAGAGGTCTCAACGAAAACGCCACGCTGCCCTTGCGGGCGCGGTTTTCGCTGTCCTTGTCCTGGGGATTTCCCCCGTTGAACGCGCCTTTTCGCGCGATGATGCGGGTGCCGCGCCTGCTGGTGAGGGTGATACGTCGCCGGAGGCGCTTCAGACGCTGGAAAAGCGCCGTGATCAGAACCGCCAGGATTTGGAAGAGCTGGTCGACAGCATCGGACTTTCGGAAGACAAGACCCGAAATCTCGAAGAAAGCATTGCTTCCCTTAATCAGGATAGCGCCCGTATCCGCGACGAGCTGATAGCATCGGCTGCGCGCCGCAAGGCGCTGGAAACCAAGATCAGCGATGGCGAGGATCGTCTGGCCAAGCTTTCGGTCCGCGAAGATGGCGTCAAGGCATCACTGCGCGAGAGGCGTGGTGTGCTGGCGGAGGTTCTGGCGGCGCTGCAGCGTATGGGCAGAAACCCTCCCCCCGCCCTTCTCGTTTCGCCTGATGATGCGCTGGCCTCGGTGCGCAGCGCCATTCTTCTCGGCGCCGTCGTGCCCGGCATTCGCGGTGAGACCGACAAGCTGGTTTCTGCTCTCAAAGAATTGACCGACGTCAGGCAGGCAATCGCTCGCGAAAAGGACGATCTTACGGGTATGATGACGGCAAGTCTGGAAGAGGAGAAACGCCTCGACCTGCTGCTTGCTGAAAACGACCGCAGAAATTCGCAGACGGCCGCGGCGCTGGAGGCGGAACGCAAGCGATCCGAGGAGCTTGCAAGCAAGGCGACCAGCCTCGAGGGTCTGGTCGGTTCGCTTGAAAGTGAGATCAGTTCGGTGCGGGAAGCCATGGAAAGGGCGCGTGCGGAAGAGCAGCGCGTGGCCCGTCTTTCCGAAGCGGAACGTGAGAAGGAGCGTGCCGCAGCCGAGGCGGGAATGCCCGATAAAAACCGTATTGCGCCCGCATATCCCTTCGCGAGTTTGAAGGCAAAGCTGGACCTGCCGGTGGCTGGAGATGTGTTGCGCCGGTTCGGCGATGCGGATGGTACGGGCCACTTTTCCAAGGGAATTGTCGTCGCGACCGGGCCCGAGGCCATCGTGACGGCACCCGCAGACGGCTTTGTTGTATTTGCTGGAGATTTTCGCAGTTACGGCCGAATGATCATCCTCAATACGGGTGACGGATACCATGTGGTCATGACGGGAATGGACAATGTGAGGACACGACAGGGAATGTTTGTGTTCTCCGGAGAGCCAATCGCCTCCATGGGTGCAAAAAGAGTAGCGAGTGCAGCAGCATTGGCGCTGGAAACCGACCGGCCAACGCTCTACATTGAGTTCAGGAAAGATGGTGTGCCGGTTGATTCCCAACCTTGGTGGACCGCAAAAAATACCGGAAGGGCGCACAATGATTCGTAAGGTTTCGCTTCTCCTTATCGGTGGGCTTATGGGCGCCACGGCGATGAGTGTGATTTATTCGGCGAGCATGCCGGCACAGGCGGCCGGGCCTTCGACCTATAAGGAACTGTCAATCTTTGGCGACGTGTTCGAACGTGTGCGTGCGCAATATGTGACGCCGCCGGATGACGAGAAGCTGGTCGAAAATGCCATCAACGGCATGCTCAGCTCGCTTGATCCGCATTCGAGCTTCATGAATGCCAAGGACGCCAACGACATGCGCACCCAGACCAAGGGTGAGTTCGGCGGTCTCGGCATCGAAGTGACCATGGAAAATGAACTGGTCAAAGTCATCTCGCCGATGGACGACACGCCGGCTTCGCGCGCAGGCATTCTTGCCGGCGACTATATTTCGGAAATCGACGGTACGCCGGTTCGCGGTCTGAAGCTGGAGCAGGCGGTCGAGAAGATGCGCGGCGCGGTCAAGACGCCGATCAAACTGACGATCATCCGCCAGGGCGCCGACAAACCGCTCGAATTCACCGTCATGCGTGATGTCATTGCCGTACGCGCGGTCAAGTCCCGTGTCGAGGGCGATGTCGGTTATCTTCGCGTCATCTCATTTACCGAGAAGACCTATGACGATCTCGAAAAGGCGATCAAGAAGATCAAGACGGATGTGCCGGCTGACAAGCTGAAGGGCTACGTGCTCGATCTGCGTCTCAACCCCGGTGGTCTGCTCGATCAGGCGATCAATGTTTCCGACGCCTTCCTCCAGCGTGGCGAAGTCGTTTCGACCCGTGGCCGTAACCCGGACGAGACCCGCCGCTTCAATGCGACAGCTGGCGATCTGACCGATGGCAAGCCGGTTATCGTGCTCATCAACGGTGGCTCTGCTTCGGCGTCTGAAATCGTCGCCGGTGCGCTGCAGGATCTGCGTCGCGCGACTGTGGTCGGCACGCGCTCTTTCGGCAAGGGTTCGGTCCAGACGATCATCCCGCTCGGCGAGGCCGGCGCGCTGCGTCTGACCACGGCGCTTTATTACACGCCGTCTGGCAAATCGATCCAGGGCACAGGCATTACGCCTGATATCAAGGTCGAACAGCCGCTGCCGCCGGAATTGCAGGGCCGCGTCACGACAGAAGGTGAATCCAGCCTGACCGGCCATATAAAGGGCCAGAGCGAAACGGACGAAGGTTCGGGTTCTTCTGCTTACGTTCCGCCGGAAGCCAAGGACGATATCCAGCTGAATTATGCGCTGGACCTGTTGCGCGGTGCCAAGACCGATCCGTCGTTCCCGCCGAACCCGGACAAGGCTGTGGTCAACAAGCAGTAAGATGGATGCGCCGGCCAGCCGGCGCATTTTCTCGATTGCCTAACCGTTTGGACGGATCGTTCATTGCCTTCTGACCTGCGAAAACCGCTTCTGGGTCGACAGAAAAAAAGCGCCGGTATCAACCGGCGCTTTTCCGTCATTATGGTTCTGTCCGCGCTTGCAGTTCTGACGATCGGCGGGCTTTCCGTCTATACGGCCCTGTCTCCCGGCAATCTCCAGAAGACGGCTTCCGGGCCGGACACCCAGCCCCAGCTCCCCGAAGATGCTCCGAAAACGGCAGCAGCCGATGTGGCGGATCCCAACGATACGGCTGGTCTGAAGCCGGAAAGCGGCCGCTCCGGCGCCAATATAAATCGGGCGACGATGCCGGATGGCAATGTGGTATCGGTCTATTCTCCTCGCCCCCGTGACAGCGACGGACCGGTGCTGATGAGCGGCCAGACCTACGGTCAGGATCCGCGCATGGCCACGCGGCCGAATGATGCATTGCTGGAAGAAACCGCATTCGGCAGATTGCCCGTCGTCGGTGCCGATGGTTTGCGGCCGATGGAGCAATATGCCCGGCCGTGGTCCGGCGCACGCGGCACCCGGGTGGCGATCGTGGTCGGTGGTCTCGGCCTCAGCCAGACGGGTTCGCAAAAGGCGATCCGGGAACTGCCGCCGGAGGTGACGCTCGGTTTTGCTGCAAGCGGCAACAGCCTGCAGCGCTGGATGCAGGAAGCACGCCGTGAGGGGCATGAAATCCTTCTCCAGATACCGCTGGAGCCCTTCGGGTATCCCGGCACCAATCCCGGCCCGGACACGCTGCTGGCGGGCGATCCCGCGAAGGTCAATATCGACCGGCTGCATCGCTCCATGGCGAAAATTACCAATTATACTGGCATCATGAATTATCTCGGCGGGCGTTTCCTTTCCGAGCAGGCGGCGCTCGAGCCGGTCATGCGCGATATCGGCAAGCGCGGGCTGCTTTTTCTGGACGATGCCTCTTCGGCGCAGTCGCTGAGCGGCGGGATTGCCAAAGCCATTTCCGCGCCGCAGGGCTTTGCCGATGTTCTGCTTGACGGTGAGGTCACCGAAGCCACTATCCTGCGCAAGCTGGACGAATTGGAGCGGATCGCGCGACGTAACGGTCAGGCGATCGGCGTTGCCTCGGCTTTTGACGAAAGCATCGCTGCAATCTCGAAGTGGTCGCGGGAGGCGGGCGGTCGCGGTATTGAGATCGTTGGTGTTTCTGCGCTTGTTTCGCAGCAGGCGGGGCAGTAAACCTTCTGCACGGCCATTCCTTAGCGCCTTTTCGGCGCGCAGACAGTGCGGGTTTCCAATGACAATCAAAGCAGAAGATTTGCCTTACCGTCCCTGTGCGGGGATTATGGTTCTGAACGCCGAAGGCCTTGTCTGGGCCGGCCGGCGCATCAGCGAAGGCAATTCGGAATATGACGGTTCACCGCAATTGTGGCAGATGCCGCAGGGCGGCATCGATGACGGTGAACGGCCTTTGACGGCCGCCATTCGCGAACTTTACGAAGAGACGGGGATGAAAACGGTGACGTTGCTGGCGGAAGCGAGCGACTGGATCCATTATGATCTGCCGCCCGAACTGATCGGCATCGGCCTGAGAGGCAAGTATCGCGGGCAGGCGCAACGCTGGTTTGCCTTCCGTTTCGATGGCGACGAAAGCGAAATCCAGATCGACCCACCTCCAACAGGGCATACGGCTGAATTCGACGCCTGGGACTGGAAGCCGATGGAAAGCCTGCCGGAGCTCATCGTGCCCTTCAAGCGCGCGGTCTACGAGAAAGTGGTTGCGGAATTCCGGCACCTTGCCGGCAAGTAATAAAAAAGGCGGCCACTGGCCGCCTTTTCTTTGGTCGATTGCGAAAGCTTATTCTGCTTCGTTGGCGGAATCGGCGTTGAGTTGGCCGTATTTTTCCGCACCGATCTTGCCGAGCAGTTCGAGCTGGGTCTCTAGGAAGTCGATGTGACCTTCCTCGTCGATCAGCAGGGCTTCGAACAGCTTCATCGAGACATAGTCTCCGGCCTCGGAACAGATGTCGCGCGATTTTTTGTAGGACGTCCGTGCGTCATATTCGCCCGCCAGATCGGCTTCGAGCACTTCCTTGACGTTCTGACCGATGCGCAGGGGAGCCAGGGTCTGGAGGTTGGGATGACCTTCCAGGAAAATGATACGATCGATGATCTTGTCGGCGTGCTGCATCTCTTCGATGGATTCCGCACGCTCCTTCTTTGCAAGCTTGGTGTAGCCCCAGTCATTCAGAAGTCGGTAGTGAAGCCAATACTGGTTTACCGCACCGAGTTCTAGAAAAAGGGCTTCGTTAAGCCGCTCGATGACTCTTGTGTCGCCTTTCAATGTCCGCTCTCCTGTTCTCTTCATGGAATCGCTTCAAGCGGGACATAAAATCAAAAACATCTGCTTCCGTCGAGTGGCGACGGGCGTGATATTCTTCAGTTGTCTGTATGATCAGGTCGACGACAGTCGGGAAACAGCCGCAGCAGCGGCCACGTTTTTCCATGGCATGATACACTTTTGCCGGAACGATAAGCTGCCAACAGTCCTCATCGAGGAGTTCGTTAATGACGTCCCGGATATCGTGGTCGGTGATGTAATTGCAGCTGCAAACCAGCATGATCGACTGCCTGTATGACGCAACACGTTGTTTTCGTTCTTAAACCAAAACAGGACACCCACTGTCAAGAAAAACCTCCGAGGATATCCGAAAGTGAACTCTGGATTCATTCTAAACTATACGAAAACTGTCGTATTTTCATTAGTTTAGCAGTTCCTATATTGCGGTATTTTTCGATCAAGTTTTTGTGCGTGGCGATATTACCAGGGCGGATATCACGAAAAGTTTACCTGCTTCCTTCCCGTTAGAAGGGGTCCCGATCTCAGGCGAAATATTGCCCGCCATTTGCGGTCATCGTGGAGCCGGTTATGAAACCAGCCTCGTCCGACACGAGAAACAGAACGCAGCGCGCGATTTCTTCCGGTTCGCCCAGGCGCCCGACCGGGATTTGCGGCACGATCCGCTCGGCCAGCACTTTCTCCGGTATAGCCCTCACCATCTCCGTGCCGATGTAACCGGGGCAGATGGCGTTGACGGTAATGTTGCGGCTTGCGCCTTCCTGGGCGAGCGCCTTGGTGAAGCCGATATCGCCAGCCTTTGAGGCGGAATAGTTGACTTGGCCAGCCTGGCCCTTCTGGCCATTGATGGAGGAAATATTGACGATGCGACCGAAGCCGCGGTCGCGCATACCCGGCCAGACGGGATGCGTCATGTTGAAGACGCCGGTGAGGTTGGTGTCGATCACCTCGCGCCATTGCTGCGGTGTCATCTTGTGAAACATCGCATCGCGGGTGATGCCGGCATTGTTGACGAGTACCTCGACGGGGCCGAAGGCCTCTTCAACCTGGGCTATGCCTTTCGCGCAGGCATCATAGTCTCGCACGTCCCATTGAAACGCGGGTATGCCGGTTTCTTTCTGGAAGGCCTCTGCCCTATCGGTCGTAAAGGCGTAATTGACGGCCACCTGGTAGCCGGCTGCCTGCAAGGCGCGGGCTATTGCTGCGCCTATGCCGCTTGTCCCGCCCGAAATCAACGCAACCCGGCTCATATGGCCTCCATTTCCTGAACTGTTTTAGCCGTGCTCAACGGCCACAGAAATGCGGCCAATGGGAGACCGCTTCTATCCTATTGGCCGCTGAACCGGAATTGCTTTTTGGAAGGCCGCACGGCGGTTTTCAGAGCGCCTCGATGCACATGGCAACACCCATGCCGCCGCCGATGCAGAGCGTTGCGAGGCCCTTCGATACGTTGCGGCGGCGCATCTCGAAAATCAGCGTGTTCAGCACACGGGCGCCGGATGCGCCAATCGGATGGCCGATGGCGATCGCACCGCCATTGACGTTGACGATATCAGGATCAAGACCAAGCTCACGCACGACAGCGCAGGACTGGGCGGCAAAGGCTTCGTTGGCCTCAACGAGGCCGATATCGCCGATCGACCAGCCTGCCTTGGCCAGCGCCTTGCGTGAGGCGGGGATGGGGCCGGTTCCCATGATCTGCGGATCGACACCCGCCGTCGCCCAGGAGGCGATGCGCGCCAGCGGTTTGATACCGCGCTTTGCCGCTTCCTGCTCCGACATCAAAAGTGTGGCAGCAGCGCCATCATTGAGGCCGGAGGCGTTGCCGGCCGTTACCGTGCCCTCCTTGTCGAAGGCGGGGCGCAGCTTTGCCATGGTTTCTAGCGAAACACCGGTACGGATGTGTTCGTCAGCTTCGATGATAATATCTGCCTTGCGGCCCTTGACCGTGACAGCCACGATCTCATCTGCAAAACGGCCGGCGCTCTGCGCGGCTTCGGCCTTGTTTTGCGATGCGACAGCGAACTGGTCCTGTTCATCACGGGAAAGCTGCCATTGCCGGGCGATGTTCTCGGCGGTTATGCCCATGTGGTAGCCGTAGAAGGCATCCGTCAGGCCGTCTTTCAGCATGGTGTCGATCATCTTGAAATCGCCCATCTTCACGCCGCCACGCAAATGGGCGCAATGGGGCGCCATAGACATGGATTCCTGCCCGCCGGCAATGATGATGGCCGCGTCGCCGGTAACGATCTGCTGCATGCCGAGTGCGACAGCGCGCAGGCCGGAACCGCATAGCTGATTGATGCCGAAGGCGGTTGCTTCCTGCGGAATGCCGGCTTTCATTGCCGCCTGCCGCGCCGGGTTCTGCCCTTCGCCTGCCGTCAACACCTGACCGAGGATGACCTCATCGATCTCATGGGCTGCGACACCGGCGCGCTCCAGGACGGCGTTGATGACGGTTGCCCCAAGCTCGTGGGCGGGCGTATTGGCAAAGCCACCATTGAAAGAACCGACGGCAGTGCGCGCAGCGCTGGCAATCACGATTGAAGGCGTCATCTGTTTCTCCTCACTTGCGGGCGGAGACTGGCAAAGCTTTGAATACAAGTCAAATGCCGAAAGTTGCTTTAAAAGATGTTGCTAAATCAAGCCGGAATCTTGCGGAAAATTGCTGCGCAAAAAACAAACTGTTGCGATGCACAAAACATTTGTCACGGGGCTTGTTTTGCGCATACACTTCGCGCGGGAAGAGCAATAACACCAAAAAACAAGAAAATACCATCATCGCGAGGAGGCGGGCATGGCAAAACACGACGGCGAAACAATCATTAAAAAATATGCCAACCGGCGGCTCTACAACACCGGAACCAGCACCTATGTGACGCTGGATGATCTGGCGCAGATGGTTAAACGCGGCGAGGACTTCAAGGTTCAGGACGCCAAATCATCCGAAGACATCACCCATGCGGTTCTGACGCAGATCATTGTTGAACAGGAAGCCAAAACCGGCAATACGCTTTTGCCAACGGCGTTTCTGCGGCAATTGATCTCCTATTACGGTGACCAAATGCAGATGGTCGTTCCGACATTTCTCGAACATTCGATGAAAACCTTTTCCGATCAGCAGAGCCAGATGCAGGAGCATATGGCCAAGGCGTTCGGTGACGGGTCGCTTGCGCGGAATTTCCAGGCTCCATTGCAAATGATGGAAGAGCAGATCCGCCGCAATACCGAACTGTTCCGGCAGGCAATGCAGGGGTTTACGCCTTTTGCAATGCCGCAGGCGCCCAAGGAAACGCGCAAGCCGAATGCATCCGAAATCGATGAGCTGAAGTCGCAGCTGCGCGCATTGCAGCAAAAACTCGATCAGCTCTGAAGGAGGCTGGAGCATTTCGAGTGAGACCCCTCAAATGCTCTCTCCGGTTCTTCAGTTTGCCGCCCGTTCCGGGACGCGCAGCAACAGAACAAACCCCAACCCCAGAAAAACGATGAGGGTGGCCATGCCGATATGTGCGGAGCCACTGAGGTAGGTTGCTATTGAAAAGGACAGCGTCGCCATGAAGCTGGTGGCGCGGCCCGATAGCGCATAGATGCCGAAATAGCGTCCCGCCTCGGCAATGGTGATGTTGCGCGCCAGATAGGAACGCGACGAGGCCTGAACGGGACCGAAGGCGAGGCCAATCAATATGCCATAGAGCAGATAGGCCTTTTCCGCGCCGGTTGCGAAGATACCGCCATTATCCGCTGTCGGCAATTGGATCCAGCCAAACAGTGTCGAGGCCTTTTCTGTCGAGACGATGCCGACCGTTGCGATGAGCAGAAGAACCAGGCTGATGAGGATGGTGATCCGCGAGCCAAGTTTCTGATCGACGCGCCCGGCCGCAAAGCAACCCACGATGGCGACGACGTTGAGCAGGATGCCGAAGAGGCCGATTTCCATCGTCGCCCAGCCGAACATTCCCGCCGCAAATACCCCACCCAGAATGAGCACGCCGTTGACGCCGTCCTGATAAAGCATACGTGCAATCAGGAACCGCAACAGGACGGGTCTGTCTCGAAGTTCGCGCAGGGTGGTCTTGAGCTCCGCAAGACCAGAGCGGATCGCCGCTCCGAAGGGTAGGCCCCTGTCCGCATCCGGGGTCAGCAGAAACATCGGCAGAATGAAGAGCAAATACCAGATTGCGGCTATCGGGCCGGTTATTCTGGCGTCCTCGCCGGTTGCGGGATCGAGACCGAAAAGCGGCTTGATACCGGCGATAGTCAGCCCTGTCTGTGGATTTGCGGCCAGAAGCGTCACCACGGCAATCAGCACCACCATGCCGCCGAGATAACCGAGCCCCCAGGCGAGATTGGAAATGCGTCCGACATTCTGCGGATTGGTCAGTCGCGGCATCATGGAATCGTTGAAGACGATCGAAAACTCCGCCGCGATGGATGCGAATATCATGCAGACGATGGGCAGGATGATCGGCGAACCCGGTGCTGCAAACCAGAGGAATAAAAGGCTGACGATCTTGATGGCGGCAAAAAAGGCGATCCACGGTTTGCGCGCGCCGGACTGGTCGGCAATGGAGCCGAGGATGGGCGAGAAGAGGGCGATGATGATCGAGGAGACCGTCGCCATATTGCTCCATGTCGCCTGCGCCGAAATAGGATCATCGGTGAGGCGGGCGACAAAGTAGGGTCCGAAAACGAAGGTCGTAACGACCGTGAAAAAGGGCTGTGCCGCCCAATCGAACATGACCCAGCCCCAGATGCCGCGTTTGGCAACCACTGTTTCCGCATTTGGGGAGGGGACAGTCATTCATCGTCCTATCGGATATGGGGGATAAAATGCGTGATGCCGGCGCAAACGCTTCATTTATGGCCATCCGGGCCAGTCACCCGGATGGCGTTTGTCGAATGGTCGATCAGCGCGTCTGAACGATATCACCAAGCAGCCCTGCCGCCACTGTCAGGCGGGCGAGGTTGGTATCGCCGCTTTCGCTCAGTGCACCGAGTTCCGAGACGATGCGATTGACGCGCACGCGGTCGGCCGCATACCAGGCCTGAACCGGGTCCTTTTCCTTCGCATACTCGGTGAGGGCCGAGATGACGATCCGGCGTCTCGACGAGGCGATCTGGTCCTGGCTGCGCAGGAGAGCCAGGCTCTCGTAGTGATCGGCCGGTGTGATGCGCTGGCTTGCATCCAGCAGACGCGCGACGCGGAAGGTCGAGGAGACCGTGGCGTAGCTTTCGGCGGCACGGGCAAGCGTCGTGCCCGCATTTTCGGCGATACGCATGATTTCAGGCACATAGACCAGCAGGGAAAGCGTATCCAGCTCCTCCAGAAGGCCAGAGGGAACACCGTCGATTTCCGTGACGCCGAGCTCGCGGCGATATTTCGCCGCTGCCGGCGATAGCGTCTTGATGGCAGTTTTCAGGCGCTCGATTTCGGTTGCCATGTCGCTCGTTCCAGCGCCCACGCTCCCGGTTTGCAAATAAAGCCTGCTTGCATCGGAGTAGATGCGGGTGATCGTGGCATAAAGTCCGTTCTGGACTTCTCCGCCGATCTTTCCGTCGAGCGCGTCGACCTCGCTCCAAAGACGTTTGAGGCCGAAACCATCCTCCACGATCACCGCTGCCTTGACGACATCAGCCGACAGGAGGCCGCTCGCATCGGCGAGTTTCTGCACGAAGCCAGGGCCGCCGCGGTTTACCACGGCATTGGCGAGCGCTGTCGCAACGATTTCGCGGTGCAGGCGATGCGCCTTGATATCGTCTGCATAGTTCTTCTGCATCTTGGCCGGGAAATAGTCTGCGAGCAGATGCTGGAGATAGGGTTCGTCGGGCAGCGGGCTTGCCACCAGAGCGTCGAACAGCGTCAGCTTGGCATAGGAAAGCAGCACGCCGATTTCCGGCCGGGTCAGCGGCTTGCCGGTGGCATATCTTTCGCTGAGCTCGGCATTGCTCGGCAAGGTTTCGACCTTGCGGTTCAGTTGGCCGGTTGCCTCCAGCGCGCTCATCAGGCGGCCGAGTTCTTCCCGGTTTGCAAGCCCAAGCCGCTCCGTCAGCGAGATTGCCAGCGATTGAAGGTAGTTGTTGCGCAGCACCAGCTGCGCCACTTCCGGCGTCATGGAGGCAAGAAGCTGGTTGCGCTTCGGCATCGTCAGGCGACCGCTATTGACCGCGGAGGCGAGGGCGATCTTGATATTGACCTCGACGTCGGAGGAATTCACGCCGGCCGAGTTGTCGATGGCGTCGGAATTGCAACGCCCACCCGCCAGCGCATAGGCGATACGGCCCTTCTGGGTAATGCCGAGATTGGCGCCTTCGCCGATGACCTTGGCGCGCAGCTCGGTGGCGTTGACGCGGATGGGGTCGTTCGCCCTGTCACCCACCTCGGCGTTGGTTTCCACCGCCGCCTTGATATAGGTGCCGATGCCGCCGAACCACAGAAGATCGGTTGGCGCCTTCAGAATGGCGGTCATGATCTCGAAGGGTGTAGCGACGGATTTGTCGATGCCGATGGCAGCGACGGCTTCCGGCGTCAGCGTCACCGATTTTTCGGAACGCGAGATGATCATTGCGCCTTTAGAGAGCGTCGAACGGTCGTAATCCTGCCAGCTTGAGCGTGGCAATTCGAAAAGCCGCTTGCGCTCAGCGAAGGATTTGTCGGTATCGGGATCCGGATCGATGAAGATATCGCGATGATCGAAGGCTGCGATCAGCCTGATCTTTTCCGATAGCAACATGCCGTTGCCGAAAACGTCGCCGGACATGTCGCCGACACCTGCCACTGTGAAGGGCGTGGTCTGGATGTCGGTGTCCATTTCGCGGAAATGACGCTTTACCGTTTCCCAGGCACCGCGCGCGGTGATGCCCATCTTCTTGTGGTCGTAACCGGCGGAACCACCCGATGCGAAGGCATCGTCCAGCCAGAAGCCGGCGTCGTGGGCAAGGCCGTTTGCCGTATCGGAGAATGTCGCGGTCCCCTTATCGGCGGCGACGACGAAATAGGGATCGTCACCATCAAGCCGCAACGTATCGGCCGGCGGTACGACGGCGTCGTCGACGATATTGTCGGTGATGGACAGAAGAGTGCGGATATAGGTCTTGTAGGCTTCACGGCCTGCATTGAAGACCTCGTCGCGGGAGCCGCCAACAGGCAGGTTCTTCGGGAAAAAGCCGCCCTTGGCGCCAACGGGAACGATCACCGCATTCTTGACCTGCTGCGCCTTGACGAGACCGAGCACTTCCGTGCGGTAATCCTGGCCGCGATCCGACCAGCGCAGACCGCCGCGCGCCACTTTGCCAAAGCGCAGATGCACGCCTTCTACTTCGGTTCCGTAGACGAAGATTTCGCGGAAGGGACGCGGATCGGGCAGGCCGTCCAGATGTTTGGGATCGAACTTGAACGCCAACAGGTCACGCGGCGTGCCATCGGTGTTTTTCTGGAAGTAGTTGGTACGAAGCGTGGCGTCGATGGCGTTGACATAACGCCGCAAGGTGCGGTCTTCGTCGAGATTGGGAACACCGCTCAATGCCGCTTCGATCGTCTTGTGCATCTCTGCCAGTTTCTTCAGCCGCTTCTTCTCGTCGATGGACGGATCGAAGCCAGCCTTGAACAGCGCGAAAATATTCCGTGAAATGGCCGGATATTTAAAGAGCGTTTCGGAAATATGCTCCTGGGAATAAACGATTCCGGTCTGGCGCAGATAACGCGCATAGGCGCGCAGGACGGACACTTCGCGCACGGTTAGGCCGCAGGCGAGGATCAGCCGGTTGAAGTTGTCATTATCGACCTTGCCGGAGAAGGCAGCAAGGAATGCTTCTTCGAGTTTCTGTCCGTATTGCGGCAGATCCAGCGTCACGCCCTTGGCGACGGCGAGTTCCATATCATGCAGCACGATATCGCGCTTTTCGCCATCCGAGATGACACCGATGTCGAAGGTGCGCTCACTGATGACGTTGAAACCGAGGTTTTCCAGCAGCGGCACACGGCGCGACAGTGGCAGATGGCCATCCCGATGGAAGATCTTCAGCGACAGCGTCTCAGCTGACTGGCCTTCCTGCTGGTAAAATTCGATGCGGACCGGCTCACCCTTCACAGTGGCCAGAATATCCGCCATGTCGCCAATCGCCTCTTCCGGCGTGAAGGCTTCCTGATAGGCCTGATCCACCTCCAGCACCGGCGCGCCAGGTTCGGAAAGGGCAACGAAATGGTCTATCCAGCGTGCTGCGATATCGCTGACGGCATCCTCCAGCTTGTCCTGCGCGATACGCGGCGTCTTGCCTTCCGTGCGGCCGACGATGAAATGGACGCGGGCGACAGCGCCTTCGGGGAAGGCCGGGTAATAGGCGGAAATATGCCCGTCATAGACCTTGCTAAGATAGTCGCCGATCTTCTCGCGCACATAGGAATTGTATTCCTCGCGCGGCACGAAGATGATGGCCGAGACGAAGCGGTCGAAACGGTCGATACGCGCAAGGACACGCACGCGTGGCCGGTCGCTCAGTTCCATGATTTGCTCGATGAAGCGGATCAGAAGATCCGTTTCGATCTGGAAGAGATCGTCGCGCGGATAGGCTTCCAGCGTGTTCTGCAGAATGCGGCCGGAGTGGCTGTTCGGATCAAAACCGAAATGCCGCTCGACATCCGCAATTTTGGCACGTAGCAGCGGGATGTGCTTTACCGAACGCGTATAGGCGGTGGCGGTGAAAAGGCCGACGATGCGCAATTCACCGATGACATTGCCGTCCTCGTCGAAGCGCTTGATGCCGATATAATCCATATAAGCGCGGCGATGCACGATGGACTTCACATTTGCCTTGGTGACGATGAGGAAATCCGGACCGTCGAGGAAGGCGAGGATTTCAGGCGTCGTCGTCACGGCGTCCTTGCCAAGGCGCAGCACGCGCACATCCGGATCGCTCAAACTGCCGAGGCCGACGCCGTCACCGCGTTCGATTTTCGCGTTCTTTCCCGTTCCGGAATAGGTGTAATCGCGCATGCCGAGGAAGGTGAAATTGTCGTTTCGAAGCCAGTTGAGAAACTCGACGGCTTCCGCGCGCTCGGTCTTGCGCCGCGAGGAGCCGCGTTTTGACAATTCGTCTAGGGCTTCGTCGAGTTTCGACAGCATGGGCCGCCAGTCTCTGTAGGCGGACTGAACCTGCGCCAGCACGAAACGCAATCTTTCTTCCAGCGCCGTTGCTGCCTGCTGGGTCAGTGGGGCGATGTGCAGCTGGATGAGGCTGATATTCCCGGTGGGATCGTCATCAGGCTCCGCAAGGCGATAACCCGCCTGCGCCGTTGCATCCGGCACCAGAATGGGGTGGACCGCGAGATAGAGGCCGCGATAGCTGCTTGTGACCTCACCCATGACGGAATCGTAGAGGAAGGGCATATTGCGGCCGATAATCGTCAGAACCGTTACCGGAATATCCCGCGGGGTGACGCCCTCCACCTGGGCGATGCTGATATGGGGCGCGTCTCCAGTCCAGCGCGAAAGAGCCTCGAAACTGTGCGCCGCGCTTGCGGCCAGCATTTCGGCGGAATAATATTCTATGTCGTCGGCGCTTGCTCTTCCATAGACTATACCCGGATCAAGAAATGGCGCGTTTTCGGCGATTGCCTGCTGTCGTGCTTTTTCGATCTGTTTTTCGCGTTTTGGATTATTTCTGTAGCCCATTTGATGTGGATTCCTCCAAAAATCACACTTTAACGTAAAAAAGCACCGTCAATTTGCGGATTTTGCCTTTTCATTCGAATCGGATATTGGCGTGTAATTACGAAGAGTTTAAGAGGCTTTCGTGTTTCTTCAGTTGGGAAGTGAAATTTTTTTGCTTCTTATACGGTAGGGACCGGTTACGAAGCATTTGACAGTATTCCGGTAGCCCATTTATAGGTGGTTCTTTGGCCGCCATGTGATGTTGCGGCCACGGTCGAAGCAAATTATTGATTTGTGCCTATTTTTGTGGTACACCAACGATACTGATCCACAGCGTGGCATTTGTGTGCCCAAAAACACCACGAAAGCAACACCTCTTTTGCACGCGGTTTCCGTGACATATCGAGCGTTTACGTTATCGAAGCCCGCAATGCGGGAAGGTGTGTTTTTGCGTGCACGGCTGGACCAGTGCGGAGTCACCTGACGGTTCCCCCGTCTCATCAGGGCCTGACCGACCCAACCCCGGCGTTGCCGGGTATGTAACAGGGAGTTTTTAGAACGAATGACGACCCAGCAGAAGAAATCTCCAGCACATCACGGTTTCAAAACCGGTGAAGCGATTGTGTATCCCGCTCATGGTGTCGGTACCATTTCTGCCATCGAGGAACAAGAAGTTGCCGGCATGAAGCTTGAGCTTTTTGTCATCGATTTCGAAAAAGACAAGATGCGTCTTAAAGTTCCCGTCGCTAAAGCCGTGAGCATCGGCATGCGCAAGCTTTCCGAAGGCGATTTTGTCGAGCGGGCGCTGAAAGTGGTGCAGGGCAAGGCGCGTGTGAAGCGTACCATGTGGTCGCGCCGCGCCCAGGAATATGATGCGAAAATCAATTCCGGCGATCTTATCGCGATTGCTGAAGTTGTGCGCGATCTTTACCGTGCGGAAAACCAGCCGGAGCAGTCCTATTCCGAGCGTCAGCTTTACGAAGCTGCTCTTGATCGCATGGCGCGCGAAATTGCTGCTGTCAACAAGATGTCTGAAACCGAGGCTGTTCGCCTGGTGGAAGTCAACCTTGCCAAAGGTCCGAAGCGCGGCAAGGCCGTCGAAGAGGACGATTCTCAGGAAGAAGCCGCGTAATCACCGGCTTTCTCCTTTTTTAAAAAAACCCGCCAAGAATGGCGGGTTTTTTTGTGCTTGATCTACAGGATGCGAATTTTCGTACCCTTGCGCATATAAGGCAGAATGCGCCTCATGTCGCGGGGATGGAGAGCGACGCAGCCGGCGGTCGGCTCATATCCCGGGCGGATCATATGCATGAAGATTGCCGAACCGCGGTTCCGACTTCTCGACGTGATGTTCCAATCGAGCACGAGGCAAACGTCATAAAGGCCGTCCTTTCGCATCATCTCCTCGTGGCTCAGTGCGAAAGGGGACTTGACCAACCTGTTGTAACTGGCGCTGCGTGGCTCGTCGCACCAAAGCATGGATTGCTGCGTCCGTTGCATCGGCAATGTCGTGGCGATGGCGGGGGTTCGGTCGCCGCGATAAAATCCGTGCAGCAGGCGCGCGACGGAAATCGGTGACTTTCCATCTCCCTCGCGTTTGAGCACGGTACGGCCGTTGCGCCCGATCGCTGCGGGAAAGGTGAGATGCCCGAGCTGAACGATGGCCCGGCTTATTTTCAAAGGCGCCGGCCGAACCATGAGCGTCGATGCGCGTTTATGTTGCTTTACGGGCTGTCTGCTCATGTTTTTCACGAGATTTTGCTTTGCAGGTTATCTAACGTGAAGTCATAGCACTTCGTAATATCATGGCAATGGGTTGACCTTTTATCGGCAAACCGCTGAATTGGCTGACAATTAGAGCGCCGTGCCTTATTTCGGAGGCACAATGGATGCTCTAACTCTTTTAAACTACGCATTGCGCTTTCCGAAAATCAACGGCGATTTTTGGGCCGATGCGCTAAAGTAAGAAAGGCTGAGAATCCGAATGACGGCTCGCACTATCCTTTTGGTGGACGACGACGACGATCTTCGGGAGACGCTGACTGAGCAACTATCTCCCTATGAGGAATTCTCGCTTCTGAGCGGCGCAAACGCTGCGCAGGCGATGCAGACCGCAAAGACTGCCCAGGTCGATCTTCTGATCATGGATGTCGGTCTTCCTGACATGGATGGCCGCGAGGCGGTGAAGCTGCTGCGCAAGGGTGGCTTCAAGGCACCGATCATCATGCTGACCGGGCACGATACCGATTCCGACACTATTCTCGGTCTCGAAGCGGGCGCCAATGATTATGTGACGAAGCCATTCCGCTTCGCCGTCCTTCTGGCCCGCATCCGGGCGCAGCTGCGTCAATACGAGCAGAGCGAGGACGCGGTTTTCACCGTTGGCCCCTATCAGTTCAAACCCAGCCAGAAGCTGCTGACGACGGAAGACGGCAAAAAAATCCGGCTGACGGAAAAGGAAGCGGCGATCATCCGTTATCTGTACCGAGCCGGGAGCGCCGTCGTCACCCGCGACGTCTTGCTGGAAGAGGTCTGGGGTTATAATTCCGGAGTGACGACGCATACGCTCGAAACGCATGTGTATCGTCTGCGCCAGAAGATCGAGCGAGACCCCTCCAATGCCGAAATTCTGGTGACCGAGAACGGCGGATACAAGATCGTTCCCTGAACGAACGCCCTTTCTGCGTTCGAAAGGACGCAGAATATTCTGACATCTTGTATTTTGAAGGCCGATATCCGAAAACCGCTATAGTGGTGCAGGCGGTTTTCTGGAGTAGCAATCGACATGGCCTTGACGGATGACATCATGCTTCTGGGGCAAGTGCCGTTGTTTGCGGGCTTCAGCGACGATCAGTTGCGGCTGATCGCCTTCGGCGCGGAACGCCGCCGCGTGGCGGCCGGTCAGACTTTGTTCCGGGAACATTCCCCGGCCGAGTGCGCCTTTGCGGTGACGTCAGGCCATTTCGAGCTATTTACGGCCGGGCGGGATGGAAAACCCGCGTTGCAGGCGACACCGGGCAAGGGGGCGCTGCTTTCGGAGCTGGCGCTTTTCACGCTCTGTGAGAGGAAGTTCACCGCCATTGCCGCGGAGGATTCCGAGGTCATCCGGATAACGCGCATTCTCTTTCACCGGCTGGTGGAGGAGTTTCCCGAGGTTGCCGATATCGTGTCGGCACGCATTCGCGATAATATCGCCGCACTCGCTGCGGGCGCGGCCCGTTTGCAGAACCGCTTCTCCTGATTTTAAAGAGCCAGCGCTTCAGAAACGGAAATGGGCCGTAACCGGAACGTGGTCGGATGGCCGGTTCCAGCCGCGTGCTTCGCGCAAGATATCGATCTTTTCAAGCGAGGGGCCGAGATCCTGCGACGACCAGATATGGTCGAGACGGCGGCCACGGTCTGCGGCTTCCCAATCCTTGGCGCGGTAGCTCCACCAGGTATAAATCTTTTCACTATCAGGCACGTTCAACCGCATCAGGTCGAGCCAGTTGCCCTTCTTCATGATATCGAGCATGCCGTCGGTTTCCACCGGTGTATGGCTAACGATCTTCAGCAGTTGCTTGTGCGACCAGACGTCATTTTCAAGCGGCGCGATGTTGAGATCGCCCACGAGAATGGACGAGGTGCCGGGCACACCGTCGGCGCGAAGCGCCTTCATCTCTTCGATGAAATCCAGCTTGTGGCCGAATTTCGGGTTTATCGACCGGTCGGGTTCGTCACCGCCAGCCGGAACATAAAAATTATGCAGCCGTATGCGGCGCCATCCAACCTGAAAAATCGCGGAAATGTGTCGTGCATCGCCTATGCCGCAATAGTCCTGACGGTGATCTTCTGTCAGCGGAATTTTCGAAGCGATTGCCACACCGTGATAGCCCTTCTGGCCATGGATGATGACGTGCTCGTAACCGAGCGCCTTCAGCGGCTTCATCGGAAACTCGCCATTCGGGCATTTCGTTTCCTGCAGGCAGAGAATGTCGGGTTTGTAACGCACCAGAAACTGCTCCACGATCGGCATTCTGAGCCTGACCGAGTTGATGTTCCAGGTGGTTATCGAAAACGACATGCATGTGCTCCGCTTCTATAGCCTCGAAGCCGATTGTTTCGAGACATGTTTCCGGGGCGCAGGCTTATAACATCGCGATGAAAACGGGAATGCATTTTAGCGGCAAAATAAAAAAGGCGACCGCAGGGCCGCCTTTTGAACTGTCGCCGTGGAGCGCCCCGGCCTTAGCCGCGTTTGCGGACTTCTTCGTAGTTGATGTTGAAAACGCGTTCGTCGAGGTTAACGCCCGTCTGCACGTTGAAGATCATGACAGTCGTGTCCTTGTTCTGGGCATCGGTCGTCGTCCATTGCCTCAGATCGAAGGTTTTCGGGTCAAACATCAGGGTAATGGTGGAATCGCCGAACACGCTCTTGTCACCCAGTACGATGGTGGTCAGGTCCGACTCTTCCTTCACGTTCCGGACCTTCTGGTTGCTCAGATCGATCTTGTCGGACAAAAGCAGGCTGAGCGGGGTCTTTGACAATGGATACAAATCCCATGTCTTCAGCTTCATGTTGCCGATGACGACATTCTTGCCGTCGGAGATGACCCGCATGGGCGAGGGGTCTTCGTAATTGAATCGAAGCTTGCCGGGCCGTTCGATGTAAAATTTGCCGCCGGTCTGTTCACCGCGCGGGCCAAACTGGACAAACTCTCCCATCATGGTTTTGACCGACGAGAAGTGATTGGCAATTTTCTGCGCGGTCGCGCTGTTACCGGCAGCCTGAGCGAATGCGTTGAGCGGCGACAGGCCGGCCATGACCGCAGCCATGGAAAACGCCGTCAGCAAGCCACGTCGCGTCACGCCGTTCTCTGGTGTGTTTGCGGTGGCAATCTCGCCGGTAGTGAGGTCGTTCATTCTGTTCTCCTTCATCGCAGCGATTTTCCGCATAAAGGCGGCGGCTTCATGACGTTGAAAGCGTGTATTAACGCTTCTTCGCCCCGCTTGGTTGCCGTCTTCGCCTCACGCATGTCGTTATCCCGAAACCACTACAGCCTTTTGGGCGACGTGCATTACCGCTCGATGATGTCTGCTTCCGTTGGTACGAGTATTTCACGTTTTCCGGCATGATTGGCGGGGCCAATGATGCCTTCCTGCTCCATGCGTTCGATCAACGAGGCGGCGCGGTTGTAGCCGATGCCGAGACGCCGCTGGACGTAGGAAGTTGAGGCCTTGCCGTCCCTCAGCACGACAGCCACGGCCTGATCATAGGGGTCTTCCGAATCGGAGAAATTGCCGGCGCCGGCCGGGCCGCCGCCATTGCCTTCCTCATCGTCTTCCTCGGTGATCGCTTCCAGATATTCCGGCGTGCCTTGCGTCTTGAGATAGGCGACGATCTCTTCCACTTCATTGTCGGAGACGAAGGGACCGTGCACGCGCTGGATGCGGCCGCCACCGGCCATATAGAGCATGTCACCCATGCCGAGCAGCTGTTCGGCGCCCTGTTCGCCCAGAATGGTGCGGCTGTCGATTTTCGACGTTACCTGGAAGGAGATGCGGGTCGGGAAGTTCGCCTTGATGGTTCCGGTGATGACATCGACGGACGGACGCTGAGTTGCCATGATGACATGGATACCGGCGGCACGCGCCATCTGAGCGAGGCGCTGTACGGCACCTTCGATATCCTTACCTGCCACCATCATAAGATCCGCCATTTCGTCGATAATGACGACGATATAGGGCAGGGGCTTCAGGTCGAATTCTTCCGTCTCGTACATTGCCTCGCCGGTCTGGCGGTCGAAGCCGGTCTGCACCGTGCGGGTGAGGATTTCGCCCTTGTCGATCGCCTGCTGCACACGGCTGTTGAAGCCATCGATGTTGCGCACACCGATCTTCGACATCTTCTTGTAGCGCTCCTCCATCTCGCGCACCGTCCACTTCAGCGCCACGACGGCTTTTTTCGGATCGGTAACGACGGGGGAGAGCAGATGCGGAATACCGTCATAGATCGATAGTTCGAGCATTTTCGGGTCGATCATGATCAGGCGGCATTGCTCCGGCGACATGCGGTAAAGCAGCGACAGGATCATGGTGTTGATGGCGACAGACTTGCCCGAACCCGTGGTACCGGCAACGAGAAGATGCGGCATCTTGGCAAGATCGGCGATGACGGGTTCGCCGCCTATGGTCTTGCCGAGCGCCATGGCGAGCTTGGCCTTGCTGTTTTCAAAGTCGCGGCTGCCGACCAGTTCACGCAGGAACACGGTTTCACGCGTCTGGTTCGGAAGCTCGATGCCAATGGCGTTGCGGCCAGGCACGACGGCAACGCGCGCGGCGATCGCGCTCATGGAGCGGGCTATGTCATCGGCAAGGCCAATGACGCGCGAGGATTTGATGCCGGGTGCTGGTTCCAGTTCGTAGAGCGTGACGACCGGGCCGGGGCGGACGTGAATGATTTCACCCTTGACGCCAAAATCCTCGAGAACCCCTTCCAGAAGGCGGGCATTCTGCTCCAGCACTTCCTCGTTCAGCGTATGGTCGCGAACGACGTTCTTGGGTTCCGCCAGAAGATGCACGGTGGGCAGCTGGAAACCGTCTGCGGCAATAAAGGAGGCCTGCGCTTCCCTTGCCACGCGCTCGCTGGGCTTCGGGCGTGCGGAAGGGGCGGTTATTCTGGGTTGGCCGCGCCCAGGTGCCTGTCTTGCCACGAACTTCGGGTCGTTCTCGTCCAGGCTGTGGTCGTCCGAGAGAATGCCGTTGGGCAACCGCCGACCGTCTGCGTCCAACGACGGTTCGTCGTCCCCGTCCGCATCATGATCGGGCGCGATGGAGGGAGGCGACATCTGGCGACGGGATGCGGCGCGTTCTTCGAAAGACGGTTCCGCGCGCTGGTCGAGGCGGTTGATCGCCGTCTTGAGGCGGGAGGGTTCGTTCAGCGTGCCGAATTCATATTCGTTGAAATCGTAAGGGTGTTCGAATTCGCCGTGCAGGGATTTCGACTTCAGGCCGAACAGGCGGCGAAGGCGGGCCTGCGAGATGTACCAGTAATGTGCGATTGCGCCGAAGGCGAGAATATTGGCGAAGAAGCCTTCGCCCTCGTCATCGTCTTCTTCCTCTACCTGACGGGTGGCACGGGCCTTGTTTGCGACCGGCGCGCGTTCTTCCTGTTCCAGGTCATCTTCCGGGCGTCCCACGAGACCGGCGGCAAACAGCATCATCAAGGCGGCGGGAGCAGCGAATATAGCGCCCAGCACCGTCGCAATCGTGCCGGTGGGGTAAGCGCCGATGAAGAGAGCAGGGAAGCGCAGGATCATATCGCCGATGACGCCACCGATGCCGTTCGGCAGCGGCCATGTCACGGGCGCGGGAAAACAGCCGAGCGAGGCGGCGCAGACGATGGCGCCGGCGATCCAGGCGACGAGGCGGGCGGGTATCCGGTTGAACTTGCGACCGGCGATCAGGGCGATCGCCCAGGCAATCACCGGCAAAAGCGCGATGATTGCGGAAAGGCCGAGGAACTGCATCACGATATCGGCGAAGATTGCGCCGCCGTAACCGAGAAGATTGGTGGGTTGGTTGCCTGTTGCATAGGACAGGCTGGGGTCCGCCACGTTCCATGTGGCAAGTGCGGTAATCCCCAGCGCAATCGTGGCAAGCAACGCAAAACCGGCAAGAGCCATGACCTGCCGCACGAAAAACGCCGTCAGCACGAAACGCGTGTGACGACCGTCGAATGTCGGAGAATTCATTCTGCCCATGTCCCTGAACCCGTAGTTTTTGTGGTTTCGGCAAGATCCGGCAGTTGACCAGATCCCGGATTGACAGGGAAAACTAACAGCTTGCTGGTTAATGTCGTGTTAACCATGCGGTTTTTTAAAAGCCGCTTCCGGATTTGCGGCAAAGAAAAGGCCCGCCGAAGCGGGCCTTCTTTTGGGAGAGGGGATGGAGAACCCCTTTTCCCGGATATCAGGAGTGGTAGGCGGCTTCGCCGTGGGTCGCAAGGTCGAGACCTTCGCGTTCCGCTTCGACCGGAACCCGCAGACCAACGATCACGTCGACGATCTTGTAGAGGATTGCCGAGACGACTGCGCACCATACGATGGTGATGGCGACGGCAACGAACTGCGTCCAGAGCTGCGAGGAGATGGAGAAGTCCGCCTTACCAGTGCCGCCAAGCAGCGGCGACGTGAAGATGCCGGTGCCGAGGGCGCCGATAATGCCGCCGATGCCGTGGACACCGAAGACGTCAGCTGTGTCGTCGTAGCCGAACTTGTTCTTCACAACCGAGACGAAGAAGTAGCAGATCGGCGAGACGATGAGGCCGAGAACGATAGCGCCCATGGGTCCGACGGAACCGGCCGCAGGCGTTACGGCGACGAGGCCGGCGATCATGCCCGAAGCTGCGCCCAGCATGGAAGCCTTGCCGCGGGTGAAGCTTTCAACCAGCGACCAGGAAACGATGGCTGCTGCAGTGGCGAGGAAGGTGTTCATGGTTGCAAGAACCGCACCGCCAGATGCTTCGAGGTTGGAGCCGGCGTTGAAGCCGAACCAGCCGAACCACAGCATGGCTGCGCCAACCAGCGTCAGCGTCATGGAGTGCGGGGCCATCATGTCCTTGCCGAAGCCGGTACGCTTGCCGACCATGATCGCGCCGATCAGACCGGCGATACCGGCATTGATGTGAACGACCGTGCCGCCGGCGAAGTCGAGAGCGCCCATGCCGAAGATCAGGCCGTTCGCGTCCCAGACCATGTGAGCGATCGGGAAGTAGACGAAGGTGGCCCACAGGATGGTGAACAGGATGACTGCCGAGAACTTCACGCGTTCCGCGAATGCACCGATGATCAGCGCGGGCGTGATGGCCGCAAAGGTCATCTGGAAGGCGATGAAGGTGTATTCGTAGATCACGACGCCCTGGGAGAAGGTTGCCGAGGTGCTGTCAAGCGAAACGCCGGACAGGAACAGCTTGCCGAAACCGCCGAAATACGGGCCGGTGCCGCCGCCGAAGGCGAAGGAGTAACCGTAGATTACCCAGACGAGCATCATGACCGCGCCGATGACCGTGCACTGCATGAGAACGGAGAGCATGTTCTTTGTGCGCACGAGGCCGCCATAAAACAGGGCGAGACCCGGAATGATCATGAAAAGCACGAGGATCGTCGCGACATACATGAATGCGGTATCGGCTTTTTCCGGAACGGGGGCCGCCGCTGCTACTGCCGGCGCGGCATCCTGCGCAAAGGCGATTGCCGGGGCCATCAGGGCTGCCACACCGGCACCCAGTTTGCCGAGCGTTGAAAACTTGTTGAGTTGCATAGCTAGAAAACTCCCTGTCAGCCGTGCTTCAAAGCGCTTCTGTGTTGGTTTCGCCGGTACGGATGCGCACGGCCTGTTCGATAGAGTAGACGAAGATCTTGCCGTCACCGATCTGCCCGGTTTTTGCAGCCGACGCGATTGCCTCGACAGCCTTGTCGACGACGTCTGATGCAACCGCGATCTCGATCTTCAGTTTGGGAAGAAAGCTCACCGCATATTCCGTGCCGCGATAAATCTCGGTATGTCCCTTCTGGCGTCCGTAACCCTTTACCTCGGTCACGGTCAGGCCTTGGATGCCGACGCCGGTGAGCGCTTCGCGCACTTCATCCAGCTTGAACGGCTTGATAATGGCCATCACAATTTTCATCTGGTTTCCCATCCTTTGTTTGTCCTCGGCACGGAGCCGACTCTCCTCGCGCTGGCAGATCAGTAACAGCGACTACGGACATACATTCAAGGGGCGTGCCAGTTTTGATGCGGCCTCTAAGTTATTGAAATATAAAAATTATATGACAGACGTCTGAAAAACGGGCATTGGGTGGCGCAATTTTCGTCTATTAAATGTGCGATTTTTTAAAAAAGCGCATTATTTAAGCATTTGCCCTTTTGCGGATCAAACCCTCCTGTGCGACGGAGGCGATCAGTTCACCCTGTCTGGTGAAAATATTGCCACGGGTCAAACCGCGTGCTCCCGAGGCGCTGGGGCTGTCCTGCGTGTAGAGCAGCCAGTCGTCCAGCCGGCAGGGACGGTGGAACCACATGGCGTGATCGAGGCTCGCCACCTGAATGGCCGGATCAAAGATCGTCGTTCCGTGGGCATAGAGCGACGTGTCGAGCAACGTCATATCCGAGAGATAAGCGAGAATGGCTGACTGGAAACGTGGATCGTCCGGCACATCGCCGACAGCGCGAACCCAGATATCCTGCTGCGGTTCCAGCTTTTCCTTCGAAATATAGTGGGTCAGCGAAACCGGCCGGATCTCTATCGGGCGCTTGTTGCTCCAGTATTTTCGGATCGAAGCGGGTGCGTTGGCGAGGAAGGCCGCCTGCATCTCATCTTCACTCATCAGCCTTTCGGGCGGCGTCACATCCGGCATTCTTATCTGATGATCGAAGCCGTCCTCGACGATCTGGAACGACGCCGACATGGAGAAGATCGCCTTGCCATGCTGGATGGCGACCACGCGCCGGGTGCAGAAGCTTGCACCGTCGCGAATGCGTTCCACCTGGTAGAGGATGGGCACCAGCGGGTCGCCGGGGCGCATGAAATAGGAATGCAGTGAATGAACGAAACGGTCGTCATCCACGGTTCGTTGAGCTGCGATCAATGCCTGCGCGATGACCTGGCCGCCGAAAACGCGCTGCCAGCCGATTTGCGGGCTTTCACCCCGAAACAGGTTTTCTTCCAGCTTCTCGAGATCGAGTGTGGAGATCAGATTGGCCATCGGATCTGACGTTTGCGAGGGATGCGACATTTTTTCGGCCTGCTCCGGCTGTAGGAAGACGTCACATGGTCTATAGTGCGCCGATGATGCGTGCACAAGATTTGAGGAGAAGCGCGATGCTGGACGTGGTGGTGGCAGGCGGCGGTTATGTCGGCCTTTCCGTTGCTGTCGCAATTAAGCAGGCAGCCGGACATCTTAATGTGCAGGTGGTTGAAGCCGCTCCCGAGGATGTCTGGAAGAAGGACGTCCGCGCCTCCGCCATTATCGCGGCGGCCACGCGTATGCTCGACGTTTTCGGCATATGGAACGAGATCGAGCCGGAGGCCCAGCCGATCCACAAGATGATCGTCACCGATTCGAAGACCGCCGATCCGGTTCGCCCGGTGTTTTTGACATTTGACGGCGCGGTGGAGGAGGGCAGGCCCTTCGCTCATATGGTCCCGAATGTCGCGATGGTGGGTGCGCTGCGAGGCCTGTGTGAGCGCCTCGGCGTCGAAATCCGCCATGGTCTCAGTGTTTCCGGCTTTTCCGCCGGCCCGCAATCGACGGCTATTTCACTTTCCGACGGCTCGTCGCTTGAGGCGCGACTGCTCATAGCCTGCGATGGGGTCCGCTCGGCTTTGCGGGATATGGCAGGAATAAAAACCGTGCACTGGAATTACGATCAGTCCGGGATCGTCACCACCGTTGAACACGAGCGGCCGCATGAGGGCTGCGCGGAGGAACATTTTCTGCCGTCGGGGCCTTTCGCCGTGCTTCCCTTGAAAGGGAACCGCTCCTCGCTTGTCTGGACCGAACGTACGGCCGATGCCGACAGGCTGGTTGCTGCCGACGATCTGGTGTTCGAGGAGGAACTTGAACGCCGGTTCGGCCACAAGCTCGGTCCGGTCTGTCCCGTCGGTCCCCGTCGCGCCTTTCCACTGGGCTTGACGTTGGCGCGTTCCTTCGTCGCGCCACGTTTTGCACTTGCCGGCGATGCGGCGCATGGAATTCACCCGATTTCCGGTCAGGGCCTCAATCTCGGCTTCAAGGATGTTGCGGCACTGGCCGAAACCGTGGTCGAGGCCGACCGTCTCGGCATTGATATCGGCTCTCTCAACGTTCTCGACCGTTACCAGTCCTGGCGGCGTTTCGACACGTTGCGGATGGGCGTGACGACGGATGTGCTGAACCGGCTTTTCTCCAATGATGTCGGTCCCATTCGCGTCATGCGTGATTTCGGTCTGGGTGTGGTCGATCGTTTGCCGGGTCTGAAATCCTATTTCATCGGTCAGGCTGCCGGCACGACAGATGCGGGCGCGCCGCGCCTGCTTGCCGGCGAGGCGCTCTGATACTGCCGTTCCTGCCTGTGCCGGAGCGGCTTTCCAGCGATTGCCGCTTGACAGTCGATTCCGGTGTTTTCCGCCGGAAGCCGGTGCCGCAAAGCTGAATCCGGACAAGGACTTACCCGGATTCACAATCTGGTATAGGGCAGGCATCTGCCAACCAGATGTTGCGGAGAACAAAAGCTGAATCCATTGGAGTCAGCGATTCGTATTCGATTCGTTCGCAGACTGTTCCGTATCCGAATCAATTCCGGTTTCGCCGGATTCTTTTTAATATTTCAAGTATCTGAATCAAAAAGGAAAATTCCGGCGGGGAAGGACCTGTTACCACTTTGCGGACAAGGCCTATTGCCTTTGTCGGCGGGCGTTGCCATGTGTGTTGCGTGTGCGGCCCGTATCAGTGAATGGCGGGCGGTACAGCAAGCAGATGAAGTCGATTCACGGATAGTACGTTGAATTTTCGCCCCATGATCCTGAGCGGCCGCGGTGTCACGGCCGTTCTCGGCCCCACCAATACCGGCAAGACCCATTACGCCATCGAGCGCATGGTGGCACATGGCAACGGTGTCATCGGCCTTCCGCTGCGCCTTCTGGCGCGTGAGGTCTATACCCGTCTTGTCGAAAAGGTGGGCGCGCCGAATGTGGCGCTGATAACCGGCGAAGAAAAGATCGCCCCTCCTAAAGCCAAATATTCCGTCTGCACGGTGGAAGCCATGCCGCGCGAGACAACGGCCGCATTCGTCGCCATCGATGAAGTGCAGCTGGCCGGTGATCTGGAGCGCGGGCATATCTTTACCGACCGCGTGCTGCATCTGCGCGGGCGGGAGGAAACGCTGCTTCTGGGTGCGGGCACGATGCGCCCGATCCTCGAAAAGCTGCTGCCGGGAATTACCGTGGTCGAACGTCCGCGCCTGTCGCAGCTTTTTTATGCGGGCCAGAAGAAGATAACCCGCCTGCCGCAACGCACGGCAATCGTCGCCTTTTCGGCGGAAGAGGTCTATGCCATTGCCGAGCTGGTGCGTCGCCAGCGTGGTGGCGCAGCCGTTGTGATGGGCGCGCTTTCGCCGCGTACGCGCAACGCCCAGGTGGGGCTCTACCAGTCCGGCGACGTCGAATATCTCGTGGCGACTGATGCCATCGGCATGGGTCTCAACCTCGATGTCGATCATGTCGCCTTTGCGCAGGACCGCAAGTTCGACGGCTATCAGTTCCGCAATCTCAATCCGGGCGAGATCGGCCAGATCGCCGGCCGCGCCGGCCGCCATCTTCGCGATGGCACCTTTGGCGTGACGGGGCGCGTCGATCCATTTGACGACGAGTTGGTGGAGCGTATCGAAACCCATCAGTTCGACTCGGTGAAGGTGCTGCAATGGCGGACGAAAAATTTCGATTTTTCCTCCATCACCAATCTGCGTCTGAGCCTCGAAGCCGCCCCGGCGATCCAGGGACTGTCACGGGCCTTGCCGGCGATCGACCAGCAGGCGCTCGAATATCTGTCGCGCTACCCTGAAATCATCGACGTGGCGACGACGGAGGCGCGGGTGGAAAAACTCTGGGAGGCCTGCGCGCTTCCGGATTATCGCCGTATTGCGCCCGCTCAACATGCTGATCTGATCTCAACGCTCTATTTCGATCTGGTAAAACGTGGCACGGTGAATGAAGATTTCATGGGCGAACAGGTGCGCCGCGCCGATCGTACCGATGGAGAGATCGATACCTTGTCTGCAAGGATTGCGCAGATCAGAACATGGACTTATGTATCGAACCGCCCAGGATGGCTTGCCGATCCGACACACTGGCAAGAAAAGACGCGGGAAATCGAAGATCGATTGTCCGATGCTCTACATGAAAGGTTGACGAAACGCTTTGTTGATCGCAGGACATCTGTGCTCATGAGGCGCCTGAGAGAGAATGCGATGCTTGAAGCTGAAATCAGTGTAAATGGTGATGTCTTCGTAGAAGGACATCACGTCGGCCAGTTGGCCGGGTTCCGGTTCACGCCGGTGCCGGGAATGGAAGGGCCGGATCAGAAGGCCGTGCAGGCTGCTGCGCAGAAGGCGCTCGCGCTCGAATACGAGGCGCGTGCCGCGCGTCTGCACGCCAGCGGAAACGGTGATCTCGCTTTGAGCTCCGATGGTCTGGTTCGCTGGTTGGGCGAACCGGTGGCCCGCCTTTCGGCAGGCGACAATATCATGAAGCCGCGCGTGATCCTCTTTGCCGACGAGCAGTTGAGCGGCAATGCCCGCGATCATGCGCTGGCGCGCGTCGAACGTTTCGTCAATCATCAGATTGCGACCGTGCTGAAGCCGCTGGACGATATTTCGCGCGCCGAAGACCTTCAGGGTCTGGCGAAGGGGCTGGCGTTCCAGCTGGTCGAAAATCTCGGTGTCCTGTTCCGCCGTGACGTCACCGAAGACGTGAAGTCGCTGGATCAGGATGCGCGTGCCTCCATGCGCCGCTACGGCGTGCGTTTCGGCGCCTATCACGTCTTCCTGCCCGCGCTTCTCAAGCCCGCTCCGGCGGAGCTTGTCACGCTGCTCTGGGCGCTGAAGAACGATGGTCTCGGCAAGCCGGGTTACGGCGATCTCATTCCGGTGCTGGCCGCCGGTCGCACCTCTGTCGTGACGGACCCGACCTTCGAGCGGATGTTCTACAAGCTCGCCGGTTTCCGTTTCCTCGGAAAGCGCGCCGTGCGTATCGACATTCTCGAGCGTCTGGCCGATCTCATCCGTCCGCTGTTGCAGTGGAAGCCCGGTCAGCAGCCGCGTCCGGAAGGCGCTTATGACGGCCGCCGTTTCACGACGACGACCGCAATGCTTTCCATTCTCGGCGCAACGCTCGACGACATGGAAGAAATCCTCAAGGGTCTCGGTTATCGTGCCGATCAGGTAACGGCGGAAGAGGCGCAGGCCTTCCTCGCCAACCAGACCGGTGCTGCCGCTCCGGCCGCTTCTGAAGCGGTGACGGAAGACGAGAGCGCAGAGACCGAACACGAGGAACCGGCTTCGGAAGAGCAGGTTCCCGAGACGACGACTGTCGAAGCTGCTGAAGAAGCGCCGGTTGCGGAAGCTGTGGGCCAAGAGGCTGCTGTTAGCGAGGCTGCGCCGACGGAAAGCGCCGAGGCTGCCGAGCCGAAGCCTGTTCTTCTTTGGCGTCCGGGTGGTCGCAACGAAAACCAGCGTGGTGAAAACCGTCGTCCCGGCAATCGCGGTCAAGGCCGTGGCGAGGGTCGCGATCAGGCGCCACGCGAACAGGGTGAACGTCGTGGCGAAGGCCGTCGCGATAATCGTGACGGAGCAAATCGCGAGGCTGCCAATCGTGGCGGTGACGGCGAGCGCAAGCGTGATGGCGGACGTCCCGACCGTGGCAACAACCGCAATAATGATCGTCAGGATCGCGGGGAGCGCAAGGACAGGCCGGACCGCAATGACCGTGGCGGGAAACCGCAGGGTCAGCAGCGTTTCGAAGCCAAGCCGCCGCGTAAGGAAAAGCCGATCGATCCGGATTCGCCCTTCGCCAAGCTTGCTGCTCTCAAGGAGCAGCTGAAGAAGTAAGCTATGGGGAGCAACGAACAGCCACTCGAAAGCACGCGCCAGCGTCTGGACAAGTGGCTGTTCTTTGCCCGCATGGCCAAATCCCGTTCACTTGCCCAGAGCTACATTCAGTCGGGCAAGGTCAAGGTCAACGGTGTCTCCATTCGCCAGCCCAGCTATCTGGTAAAGGCTGGTGACAGGCTCGATATCGGTTTCGAGCGCATGGACAAGGTGCTTGTCGTCAAATCCGGGGGCGAGCGGCGCGGGCCCTATGAAGAGGCCAAACTTCTCTACGACGATCTGACGCCGCCGCGCGAGCCTTCCGACAGGCTGAGCCCGCTGGAGCAGGCGATACGTCAGCCGGGAAGCGGTCGCCCCACCAAAAAAGAGCGCAGGGCGCTCGACAGGTTCCTGTCGGACAGCGACGGAAACAAAGAATAGAATAAACCTTCAAGTCTTAGCGGTTTTTCAGAATTGTTTATCCTTGCTATCTGAAGGCAAAGGCATTACCTCACTTGCAAAATTGCGCTGTCTGAATTCCGGGCGACGGCTTGTGTTCCGAAGCCCACAGACCCGGCCTGCATATTCTGGAGTTCATCATGACATATGTCGTGACCGACAATTGCATCCGCTGCAAATACACCGATTGCGTTGAAGTCTGCCCTGTCGACTGCTTTTACGAGGGTGAAAATTTCCTCGCTATCAATCCTGACGAATGCATCGATTGTGGTGTGTGCGAACCGGAATGTCCTGCCGAAGCGATCAAGCCTGACACTGAGCCGGGTCTCGACAAGTGGCTGAAGCTGAATACGGAATATGCGGCGATCTGGCCGAATATCACCATCAAGCGCGACCCCTTGCCGGAAGCCAAGGAAATGGATGGCGTGACAGGCAAGCTCGAGCTTTATTTCTCTGCCGAGCCGGGTAAGGGCGACTGAGTTCTCAACGACTGGTGTCCTTGGTATCATGATTTTAAAAGCCCTCGCAGCGTCAGCGTGAGGGCTTTTTGCCGATCTTCAGCGAGTTATCCGCCGCGGCCTGATTGCAATGTGGTCGATAGCAGGGTCAAAAGCGCCACGCTGTCTTCCAGGCTTTGGCGCTGGCGGCTTTGCAATATGGCCGCTTGCAGGCGGTTCATCTCACGGGCGATCGCCGCTGGCTGCCAGGTTCGCAACGCCCTTTCGATAACCGGTTTCCTGCGAAAATGGATGTGGCGTCCAAGCGTTTGCATGACCTGCCCGGCCTGCTGCTTTTTCTCATCCATTTCGGCGCGCATCTGATCCAGCAACTGAAATTGCTTGAGGCATCCCTGAAGCACGAGAAAGATCGGCGTCTTCGACGAGACGATCTTCTGGGTCGCGTGGAAAAAGGCGTTTCTGTCGCCCTTCAGGATGGCATCGACGGCGTCGTCAGCCGAAACCGTGCTGGCATCGCCGATGATTGCCAGCACATCATCTTCCTCGATCACCTCTGCGCCACGGCAATAGAGCGCAAGCTTGCGGATCTCGTTGCGCGAGGCAATCCGGTCGCCGCCCAACTGCTCGATCAGCCTCTGCCGTGCGGCAGGGGCAATGCGCAGATTGTCGGCAGACAGTTCCTGATCGATCAACGCATTCAACGAACGGGCGTCATCCGCATAACACGGGATTGCTGCGATAGAGCGAGCGGGTTCTGCGATCTTGCGCAGGCCCGTGCCTTTTTTAATGTCGCCGGCCTCGATGATGAGGAAGCTGGCTTCGGGCGGCGTCTCAGCCAGAATCTGGAGAGCATCCACCAGCGCCTTTTCAGCCGAGGCACTTTTGATCCAGACGAGTTTTTCGCCGCCGAAAAGGCCGATGGCGTTCACTTCGTCGAGAAGGCGGCCGGGATCGCCCTGCAGGTCGGATGCGCTCAGCTTCAACGATGCAAATGCGTCATCCGGGTCAATGCCGGTCTTTTTGGCGATGAGGTTGGCTCGCTCCGACACGAGGCCGCGATCCGGGCCGTAGAGCACGAAAACGCGAAAGCGCTCCGCCGGATTTTCGGCGAAGCGCTCAAATTCATGCGATTTTATCTCTGCCACGGCCGCCGCTCTCAGCGGCCAAGGGTGGCGGCGATATCGGTACGGATAATTTCAGCCAGTTCCCGGGCCGCACGGTTTTCTGCGTCGCGGATCGCCCTGATCTTGGCGAATTCCTGCTGTGGCAGATCCACCTGCGCCGTTACGCTACGCCGCGCGGAGCGCATGATCTGGCCGTCGGAAATACGCGTCAGGACGTAATTACCGTTCATCACAACACGGCCTGGGTAAGGGCCGTTATAATTGCTGTTGGTACTGGTCGTCAGATCGTAGTTCTCGACTTCCGTGGACGTGGCGCTCGAGCTTACGGATAACTTGACGTTGTACTGAGCCGTAGCCGGTTCACCCGCACCGCCGGACACCAGGAAGATCAGCTGATTGCGCACTTCCTGCGTTATCCGGTCGCCGGCATTCGAGATGCTGACAGCCGCCAGTCTCTCCTTGGTTCCGGAAGCCTCGCCGTAAAGCGGGCGGACCTGGCAGCCTGCCAGAACACCGGCCATCATCACGACGGAAACTGCTGCCGCAACGCGGCTCCATCTCGAAAAAACGTCAGACAACAATGTTCACAATCCTCTGCGGAACCACGATGACTTTTTTGGGCTCGCCACCGGCAAGAATGGATTTGACGGCATCCAGCGCAAGGGCAGCCGCTCGGACCGCATCTTGATCCGCATCGCGCGCGATTGTCAATTCGCCGCGCTTCTTGCCGTTGACCTGAACGGGCATGACCACATCGTTTTCCTCGACCAGCGAGGGTACAAAAGTTGGCCACGGCGTCTGGGCGACGAGACCCTCGTTACCCAGCGCCGACCAGCATTCTTCGGCCAGATGCGGCGTCATGGGGGCAATGATGCGAATGAGGATTTCGACGGCATCACGCGCCGCCGCCTTGACGTCATCAGGCTTGCCACCAGCCGCGACATCCGCCAACGGAGCTGCGAGCGCGTTGACCAGTTCGTAGATGCGGGCGATCGCCTTGTTGAAGGCAAGCTTGTCCAGATCCTCCTGAACGGCCTTCAGCGTCTTGTGGGCCGCCTTGGATACTGCCAGGCCCTCGCCCTCGCTCGCGGGCTTCGGCGTGACGCTCTTCAGTTCGGTTGCGACTTCGCCGATGATGCGCCAGACGCGCTGTACGAAGCGGTTTGAGCCTTCCACGCCGGCTTCGGACCAGATGACGTCGCGGTCGGGCGGAGAATCCGACAGGACGAAGAAGCGAGCGGTATCCGCACCGTAGGATGCGATGATGTCATCCGGATCGACCACGTTCTTCTTCGACTTCGACATCTTCTCGATCGAGCCGATCTTCACTTCCGCACCGGAGGACAAGAGGAATGCCCGGCGGGCACCGTCAGTCTCTTCGATGCGCAGGTCGGCGGGCGCGACCCATTCACGGGTCAGGCCTTCACCGTGGCTGTAGGTCTCGTGCACAACCATGCCCTGCGTGAAGAGGCCCTTGAAGGGCTCCTTGACGCCGACATGGCCGGTCTCGCGCATGGCGCGGGTGAAGAAGCGCGAATAGAGCAAGTGCAGAATAGCATGCTCGATGCCGCCGATATACTGGTCCACCGGCAGCCAGTGGTTTGCGGCCTTCGGATCCGTCGGCTCATCTTCCCAAGGCGCGGTGAAGCGCGTGTAGTACCAGCTGGAATCGACGAATGTGTCCATCGTGTCGGTTTCACGGCGTGCGTCATGGCCGCATTGCGGGCAGGCAACGTGACGCCATGTGGGGTGGCGATCCAGTGGGTTGCCGGGCACGTCGAAGGTCACGTCGTCGGGCAGCTTGACCGGCAGGTCCTTCTTCGGAACCGGAACTACGCCGCAGACTTCGCAATGGATGACGGGTATCGGGCAACCCCAGTAACGCTGGCGGGAAATGCCCCAGTCGCGCAGGCGGAAATTGACCTTGCGCTCGGCCTGCGGCGTGTTGCCCAGCGTCTGGGCAGAGAGCTTCTGCACGACCGCCTCAAAGGCGTCAGTCGTGTTCATGCCGTTCAGGAAGCCGGAGTTGATCATCACGCCATCATCGGTGAAGGCGACGTCTTCAATTGTGAAGCTGGCAGCGTCGGGGCCTTCCGGCGCAACGACGGCCACCACCGGCAAATCGTATTTACGGGCGAAATCCAGATCGCGCTGGTCACCCGAAGGGCAGCCGAATATCGCGCCGGTGCCGTAGTCCATCAGCACGAAGTTGGCGACATAGACCGGCAGTTCCCACGTCGGGTCCAGCGGATGTACGACCTTGACGCCGGTATCGATACCCTTCTTTTCCGCTGTTTCCAGCGCTGCGAGAGACGTGCCATGGCGGCGGCATTCGTCGCAGAACTCGGCAATATCAGGGTTCTTCTCCGACAGCTCTCTTGCCAGCGGATGGTCGGCGGCGATTGCCAGGAAGGATGCGCCGAACAGGGTGTCGGGACGCGTGGTATAAACGGTGATATCGGCAAAGCCTTCCGGCACTGTGCCAGCAACGGTCTGCCAGCGCAGCGACAGGCCTTCAGAGCGGCCGATCCAGTTCTTCTGCATCAGGCGTACTTTTTCCGGCCACTGATCCAGCGTGTCCAGCTCGTCCAGCAGATCCTGGCTGAAATCGGTGATTCGGAAGAACCACTGCGTCAATTCGCGCTGTTCGACCAGCGCGCCGGAACGCCAGCCGCGGCCGTCGATGACCTGCTCATTGGCCAGAACGGTATGGTCGACCGGATCCCAGTTGACCTTGGACTGCTTGCGGTAGACCAGACCCTTTTCCATGAAATCGACGAACAGCGCCTGCTGGCGGTGGTAATATTCCACATCGCAGGTCGCAAATTCGCGGGTCCAGTCCAGCGACAGGCCCATGGATTTCAGCTGGCCACGCATGGTGGCGATGTTCTGATAGGTCCAGTCCTTCGGGTGAACCTTGTTCTGCATAGCCGCGTTTTCGGCAGGCATGCCGAAGGCGTCCCAGCCCATGGGGTGCAGAACGTTGAAGCCGCGCGCGCGCTTGTAGCGCGCAACGACATCGCCCATCGCGTAGTTGCGGACGTGGCCCATGTGAATGCGTCCCGACGGGTAGGGAAACATCTCTAGAACGTAATACTTCTCGCGCGGATCGCTGTTGTCGGTCACGAAAACCTTGTCTTCGTTCCATTTCTGCTGCCAGCGCGGCTCGGCGTCGCGAGGATTGTAACGTTCGATGGCCATTGTTTAGAATTCCGGGTATCGAGGGGAAAAATTTGCGCTGACCTTCACCATGAAACGACCGGGGCGTCAAGTTTGGCGGGGCCTCCGGGCGTTCAATCTTGGCCAGCGTGCCTCAAATGGTGCTAAACCCGCTTGGCATCAAGGCAATCGGCGTCTAGTTAGCGTTCAGAATGTTACAAATAGAGGTCCTGTGATGGAAATCGAAGCACGTCTTGAGGATGTCAGGCAACGCATAGCGGAGACAGCGGAAAAGTCCGGCCGCAAGGCGACGGATGTTTCTCTCGTCGCCGTCTCGAAGACGTTCGATGCGCAAGAGATCCAGCCGGTCATCGACAGCGGCCAGCGCGTGTTCGGCGAGAACCGCGTACAGGAAGCGCAGGGCAAGTGGCCTGCGCTTAAAGAAAAGACATCGGGTATAGAGCTGCACCTGATCGGGCCGCTGCAATCCAACAAGGCGGCGGATGCCGTTGCGCTGTTCGACGTCTTACAGAGCGTTGATCGGGAAAAGATCGCCCGTGCGCTTTCCGAGGAATGCGTCAAACAGGGCCGCAGCCTTCGTTTTTATGTGCAGGTCAATACCGGGCTGGAGCCACAGAAGGCTGGCATCGATCCACGCGAGACCGTCGCCTTCGTGGCTTTTTGCCGGGACGAGCTGAAATTGTCGGTCGAGGGCCTGATGTGCATTCCGCCTGCGGATGAAAATCCCGGTCCGCATTTTGCGCTTCTGGCGAAGCTTGCCAGACAATGCGGCCTCGAGAAGCTCTCCATGGGCATGTCGGGGGACTTCGAGACAGCGATAGAATTCGGCGCCACCAGCGTGCGTGTCGGCTCGGCAATCTTCGGTGCCCGCTAGAGCATTTCCGGTAAAAGCGCATAGCCGGTTTACTGGAAATGCCCTGAAGCTCTGAAAACAAAAAAACCCGGCACGACGGCCGGGTTTTCATAAACGGAAAGACTTTCGATCAGTAGTGATCGTCCTCGTCTTCGTCCTTCGGAGCCGATTTCAGCGAGCTGAGCTTCTTGAAGACGGCGTCCGCGTCGATCTGCTTTTCTTCTTCGTCGCGCTGGAAGTTGTAATCCAGACCTTCCGTCGCCGTTGCCGGCTGCAGCGTGTTGCCAAGCTCTTCTGATGTCGGCAGCGGTCGGCCGCGCGATGCGCGTTCAACTTCAAGATCGAGATCGATCTGGCTGCAGAGACCAAGCGTTACCGGGTCCATCGGGGTGAGGTTTGCCGAGTTCCAGTGGGTGCGGTCGCGGATCTGCTCGATGGTGGATTTGGTGGTGCCAACAAGACGCGAAATCTGCGCGTCCTTCAGCTCAGGATGATTGCGGACCAGCCAGAGAATGGCGTTCGGACGATCCTGACGCTTGGAAACCGGCGTGTAGCGCGGGCCACGGCGCTTGGATTCCGGCACACGAACCTTTGGCTCGGAAAGCTTGAGCTTGTGGTTCGGGTTGCCTTCAGCGCGGGCGATCTCGTCGCGGGAAAGCTGTCCGGTCGCGATCGGGTCGAGGCCCTTGATGCCCTGCGCGGCTTCACCGTCGGCGATTGCCTTGACTTCGAGCGGATGCAGTTTGCAGAACGTGGCGATCTGATCGAACGACAGCGCGGTGTTGTCTACCAGCCATACAGCCGTAGCTTTTGGCATGAGCAATTGTTGAGCCATAGATACAGTCCTTCTGTCCGTCCGCGCCGGGGTCGCGGGCGTGGTATCAACCACTGATTTCCGGGATATTGGCGCTCTATAACCGGATTGCATCATAATTGCAATTCTTTGCGAAACAAATGCCTTTGTCTAATTGCCGTGTGCATTTGAACTGCTATGAATTCAACACATGCCTGAGGTGGGAGTCTCAAGGTCGCGCATATCAAGCCATATCTGGTTCCAGGAGGAGTTCATGTCTGCCAAAATCTACCCCGTGCTCAAATCGGCGAAAGCCCGCACGCTCATCGACAATGAGCGTTACCAGAAATGGTATCAGGAGAGCGTCGAGGATCCCGAGAAGTTCTGGGACAAGCACGGCCGGCGGATCGACTGGTTCAAGCCCTATACCAAGGTCAAGAACACGTCCTTCAAGGGAAGAGTGCCGATCAAGTGGTTCGAGGACGGCCTGACGAACGTCTCCTACAACTGCATCGACCGGCACCTGAAGACGCATGGCGAACGCACGGCGATCATCTGGGAAGGTGACAATCCCTATATCGACAAGAAGATCACCTACAATCAGCTCTATGACTATGTCTGCCGCCTGGCGAACGTGCTGAAGAAGCATGGTGTCAAGAAGGGCGACCGGGTCACCATCTATATGCCGATGATACCCGAGGCGGCCTATGCCATGCTCGCCTGCGCCCGCATCGGCGCCATTCATTCGGTCGTGTTCGGCGGCTTCTCGCCGGAAGCCCTGGCCGGCCGCATCGTCGATTGCCAGTCCACCTTCGTCATCACCTGCGATGAAGGCGTGCGTGGCGGCAAGCCGATCCCGCTCAAGGAAAATACCGACAAGGCGATCGATATTGCTGCCAAGCAATATGTCATCGTCAACAAGGTTCTGGTCGTGCGCCGCACCGGCGGCAAGACCGGCTGGGCGCCCGGCCGCGACATCTGGTACCATCAGGAGATCGCCACGGTGAAACCGGATTGCCCGCCGGTGAAGATGAGGGCGGAAGATCCGCTGTTCATCCTCTACACGTCAGGCTCCACCGGCAAGCCGAAGGGCGTGCTGCACACCACGGGCGGCTATCTCGTCTATACGTCGATGACGCATGAATACGTCTTCGACTACAAGGACGGGGAGGTCTTCTGGTGTACCGCCGATGTCGGCTGGGTCACCGGCCATTCCTACATCGTCTACGGGCCGCTGGCGAACTGTGCGACGACCCTGATGTTCGAAGGCGTTCCCAACTTCCCGGATCAGGGACGGTTCTGGGAAGTCATCGACAAGCACAAGGTCAACATCTTCTACACTGCACCGACGGCGCTCCGATCCCTGATGGGGGCGGGCGACCAGTTCGTCACGCGTTCGTCGCGCGAAAGCCTGCGGCTTCTCGGCACGGTGGGCGAGCCGATCAATCCCGAAGCGTGGGAGTGGTATTACCATGTGGTCGGCGAGGACAAGAGCCCCATCGTCGATACCTGGTGGCAGACGGAAACGGGCGGCATTCTCATCTCGCCGCTGCCGGGTGCGACGGACCTGAAGCCGGGTTCGGCGACAAGGCCGTTCTTCGGCGTGCAGCCGCAGCTGGTCGATGCCGAAGGCAACGTGCTGGAGGGGCCGGCCGACGGCAATCTCTGCATCATTGATAGCTGGCCGGGCCAGTCGCGGTCCGTTTACGGGGATCACCAGCGCTTCGTCGACACCTACTTCTCGACCTATAAGGGCAAGTACTTCACCGGTGACGGCTGCCGGCGCGATGAGGACGGTTATTACTGGATCACTGGCCGCGTCGATGACGTGCTGAACGTCTCCGGCCACCGCCTCGGCACCGCCGAAGTCGAGTCGGCACTTGTTTCGCATCATCAGGTTTCGGAAGCGGCGGTCGTGGGTTACCCGCATGCCATCAAGGGGCAGGGCATTTATTGTTATGTCACGTTGATGGCGGGCCAGAGCGGCGACTATGCGTTGCGCGAGGAGCTGGTAAAGCACGTCCGCAACGAGATCGGGCCGGTTGCGACGCCAGACAAGATCCAGTTCGCGCCGGGCCTGCCGAAGACCCGTTCGGGTAAGATCATGCGGCGTATTCTGCGCAAGATCGCCGAGGATGATTTCGGCGCGCTTGGGGATACATCGACGCTTGCCGATCCCGCGGTGGTCGAAGATCTCATCGCCAACCGGCAAAACCGCACGGCGTCCTGATTTTCTGGAAGAGGCTGCTTTGGCAGCCTTTTTTCTTTTCTGTATTCGCATAGACAAAAACACCCGGAGGCTGACCTCCGGGTGTTTTAATTTTATCCAGACAGGATTACTGGCCGCGGATCTTCTTCAGGTCCGCCAGAACGGCGTCAACGACGTCGGCACCGATTTCAGCCTTGTGCTTTTCGTAGACGACCATCGACTTTTCGCGGATACGTGCCTGCTCTTCCGCAGACAGCGAGTTCACTTCAAGTCCTGCAGCCTTGATCTTTTCCAGCGACTTCTGGTTCAGTTCGCGGATGACCTTGCGCTCTTCGTCACGGCCGACGACTGCGCATTCGCGCAGGGCCGTCTGTTCTTCGGGCGTGTAGCTGTCGAAGATCGGCTTGGAGAAGAGGAAGAGGAACGGCGTGTAGGCGTGGTTCGTCTCGGTGATGTACTTCTGCACCTCGTAGAACTTGGAGGTGTCGATCGTCACATAGGGGTTTTCCTGTGCGTCGATCGCGTTGGTTTCAAGTGCCGAGAACACTTCACCGAAAGCCATCGGCGTTGCATTGGCGCCGAGGTTCTGGAAGGTGTCGAGGAAGATGTTGTTCTGCATCACGCGAACCTTCAGGCCGGAAAAGTCTTCCCACTTGTTCACGGCGTGCTTGGAGTTCGAGAGGTTGCGGAAACCGTTTTCCCAGTAGGCCAGGTTTACGAGGCCCTGTTCTTCCAGCTTCTTGTTCATCATGTCGCCAAAGGCGCCGTCCATCACGGCATCGGCTTCCTTGGCATTGGAAAACAGGAACGGCAGGTCGAAGACGCCGAGCGACGGGATCAGGCCGACGAGCGGTGACGAGGACGTAACAACCGCTTCCTGAACGCCGGAGCGCAGGGCCTGCGTCGCCTGAAGGTCGCCGCCGAGAGCGCCGCCCCAGAATGCCGTCAGCTTCAGCTTGCCGCCCGACTTGTCGTCGAGGCAGGCCTGCATGGCCTTGATGCCGTTGCCGACCGGGTGGTCCTGGTTGATGCCGTTCGAAACGCGGATGTTGCGGCTGTTGAATTCAGCCATTGCCGGGGCTGCGGCGCCCACCGCAAAAGCGATGGCCGTGGTGGTCAGAAGAAGCTTTCTCATAATATCCTCCCTTGGATTTTGGTTGAGAAGTGGCGATTAACGAAGGTACTGCAGCGGAACCATCACGATGTCCGGGAAAACCACGAGCAACGCCAGAACGATGGTTTCTGCAACGAGGAAAGGCCAGACACCGATCGTGACCTTGCCGAGCGGGATGCGTCCGACGCCTGAGACGACGTTCAGCACGACACCGACCGGCGGGGTGATCAGGCCGATGGCATTGTTGATGATGAAGAGGACGCCGAAATAGACCGGGTCGATGCCTGCCTGCTTGACGATTGGCATCAGAACGGGCGTCAGGATCAGGATGGTCGGTGTCAGGTCGAGCGCGGTTCCTACGATGAAGACCAGCACCATCATGGCAACCATCAGAAGCATCGGACGATCGATCAGCGGTTCGATATAACCGGCGACTTCGTTTGGAATGTTCGCAGCCGTGATGAGCCATGCGGAGACGAGGGCTGCGCAGACAAGGAACATGATGATCGAAGTGCTCTTGGCAGCGCGCAGAAGAACGTGGAACAAATCCGCCGGCTTCAGTTCGCGGTAGATCACCATGCCGACGAAAAGAGCGTAGCCGGCAGCGACAACGGCGGCTTCCGTCGGCGTCATGATGCCTGCCTTGATGCCGCCCAGAATGATGACCGGCATGCCAAGCGCCCAGCCGGCGCGGACCGTGGCAACCAGACGTTCCTTGCCCGAGGTCTTGGGCAGCGGCTTGATGTTATCCTTTCGGACCACGATCAGCCAGGCGATTATCAGCGAAATGCCCATCAGAATGCCGGGTACGATACCTGCAAGGAAAAGCTGGGTGATCGAAACGTTGGCGGCGACGCCGAAGACGATGAAGGCCATGGAGGGCGGAATGACCGGGGCAATGATGCCGCCTGCAGCGATGAGGCCGCCGGAGCGCGGAATGTTGTAACCGGCTTTCGCCATCATCGGGATGAGGATTGCGGCAAGGGCTGCGGTGTCGGCAGCGGCCGAACCGGAGATGCTGGCCATGATGATGGCCGCGACAATCGCCACGATGCCGAGACCGCCCCTGATATGGCCCACAAGCGCAATCGCAAAGTCGATGATGCGGCGGGAAAGACCACCGGAGTTCATCAGTTCGCCAGCCAGAATGAAGAAGGGGATGGCGAGCAGCGTGAAGGTGTCCGCGCCCGAGATCATGTTCTGGGCGATGATCGCTGTGTTGAACATGCCCATGTACCACATGAGCACGACGCCACAGAACATCAGCGAGAAAGCGACGGGAACGCCAATCGCCATGGCTCCGAGAAGAGAGCCGACAAAAACGAAAAGTGTCATGGTATCAGCGCTCCGAAAGCTGTTCGATCGTGAGGTTCTCGCCGGCGAACTGGGCGATTTCATCCTCTGTCACGCGGCCCGTCACATAACGGTAGAGGCGTTCCAGAGCGATGATGAACATCAGGCCGCCGGTGAACATGCCGATGCCGTAGACCCAGATCATCGACAGCTTGGTGACTGGCGCATGCATGCTGGCGTTGATGGCAGACTGCTTCCATGTTCCCCAGAAGAAGATGGCGGAACAGCCCAGAATAATGATGTTCGACAAGACCATGCACACGACACGGGCGCGGCGCGACAGGAACATCACGAGAGTTTCGATGCCCATATGGCTGTTTTCACGGAAGGTCAGTACGGCGCCGATGAAGGTCAGCCATACGAAGAAGTATCGCGACAATTCTTCCGAGATATTTATGCCGGAATTCATCGTGTAACGCATGACAACGTTGACGAAGACCATGATCGACATGCCGGCGAGCAGCAGGACGAGAATGATTTCGAGAATCCGGTAAAAGAGATTGATGGTCTTTTGCATTTTCCCCTCCCGAAGAAATATCTGGAGCATTTTCGACGAAGGATCGCCCTCAATGCTCCACCTATGGGTTTTCGCAATTCTGGGCGCAAAACCGCGATGCAGTTTTGCTGGATTGCCTAGAGCAGCCCGCGTTTCGCCAGGTTGCGCATGAGGGCCGCGGTGCCGAATGTCCATTCCGGGCATTCGTCTGTCGTCGTGACCCAGTTGATCAGCTTGCCGAGCTTGGGCGTGGAGATTTCGACACGGTCGCCCTTGGAGTGGGTGAAGCCGAGACCCGGGCCATGGCGGTCCTTTACCGGCGCGAACATCGTACCAAGGAAAAAGACGGCGCCGTCAGGATACTGATGGTTGCGGTTCAAGAGTTGGGAAGCGAGGTTTTCCGGCGTGCGGCTGATCGCCTGCATTGCGCTTGCACCCGTCATGGTGAAGCCGTCCTCGCCTTCGACCAGAAGCGATATCTGCGCCTTCTTCACGTCTTCGATGGTAAAGCGTCCATCAAACAGGCGGATGAAGGGACCGATTGCGCAGGATGCGTTGTTGTCTTTTGCCTTGCTGAGCAGGAGGGCGGAGCGGCCCTCGAAGTCGCGCAGGTTGACGTCGTTGCCAAGCGTCGCGCCAACGATACGGCCGTCGGAGGCAATGGCCAGCACCACTTCCGGCTCCGGGTTGTTCCACTGCGACTTCGGGTGAACGCCGATCAGCGCGCCGCAGCCGACGGAGGCCATGGCCTGCGCCTTGGAGAATATCTCCGCATCCGGACCGATGCCAACTTCCAGATATTGCGACCACAGGCCCATTTCCTGCAGCAGTTTCTTCACTTCGGCTGCTTTTTCCGAACCGGCCTCAAGTCCCTTGAGATTGTCGCCGAGAACCGGCGCCAGCCGTCCGCGTATTTCCTGCGCGCGAAGTGGATCGCCCTTGGCCTGCTCCTCGATCACGCGTTCCAGCATGCTGTCGGCGAAGGTCACGCCTGCAGCCTTGACGGCCTGAATATCGTTGGGGGCGAGAAGTTCACCAGCGGAGCCATCCAGAAAGGCCTCGAGCGCGCCAAGCGCCACGAATGTGCCGGTGTCTGCAAGCAGCTCCACCAGATCCGTCTTTTCCAGAAGTTCCGACATGGTCGGCGAAAGAGAGGTGAGGTCGTATAGCACGCCGCCTTTGAGCAGAACGGGGCAGGGGCCGCCTTCGCTTTTCGACCATACGCGGCCGACGAGCAGGGCGTTTTCAAAGTCTTCAGGCAAAATAGCGGTAGCGTCGATGGACCTTGAGCCGGTCATATATATCCTCCCCTTCAGCCCTCCGACAGCCGCCTCCTGCGGTCATATTGTCTGGATGTCTGACAACCTAATCTCATTCTTCTTAGTATGACTTTTACAGCGAGTCTAGCGGCACCGCAGACAAAATTATCGTCTTTCGCCTCTGGATTGCCGGAAAGCAGCGAAACCTGTCCTATAGCTTTGCCGTTTAAGCTTCTGCGGCTCAGAAGATATCCAGTTCCAGATTGACCCGGCTTGCTGCCCCTAGCAGATGTTTGCGCATCGCATCCTTGGCCGCAGTCGCATCGGCGCGTTCGACGGCTTCGAAGATTGCCACATGTTCGGCGATCGTCACCTCTAGGATTTCCCCGAAAATAGCACGGGAGAAGGCGATGTTGATAGCCGAGCTGATGCGTTCTGCGATAAAGCCGAGAAACATCAGGAAATATTCGTTCTGCGTCGCTTCCGCCAGAATACGGTGAAAGTCGAGATCGGCCGCAACGCCCTCCGTCGACCAGTCGTCGGTCGTTCGCATCTTTTCCAGTGCCGCCGCCAGCCGCGCCAGCTGCTGCGGGTTGCGGTGGAGTGCTGCGAGACCCGCCGCCTCGATTTCCATCGGCATGCGAAGCTGGAAGAGATCGCGGAAATTTTCCGGATCGTTCAGACGGGACCGCTCGATGCGAATGGACAGTCTCTGCCGGGGATCGGTGACGAAAGCGCCCACGCCTTGCCGTGTTTCGACAAAACCTTCGTTGCGCAATTGCGCGATCGCTTCACGGATGACCGAGCGGCTGACGCCGAAGGTTTTCGCCAGAACATGTTCCGTCGGCAGCCTGTCGCCCGGCCCGAGTTTCGAATCATTGATTTCGCGGGCGATCTCCGCGGCGATCCGGCCGGGCAGATGATCGTTGCGATGTATCTGACTGAACTCCAGCGTCATGATTGCTCCCGTTCCACAGAAACGATTGGTCCGTTTTTTCCCGCGGCAGGCGACTTCCTCCTTCGCCGTCAGCGGGGTTTTCAGAGGCGGCGTATTCCGCCGCCTTTGCTGTTTGTCGATTAGCTATCCGGTTGCAGGGTTATCTGGCAACCGGGATTCATCCGCAAATCGGGGTCAAAGGCATTTTTCAAACCCGTGATCATCCGGCGCTGCACATCAGATAGCCGGCTTTCGAAATCGGAGCGTTTCAGGCGGCCGATGCCGTGCTCGGCGCTGATGCTGCCGACGTAACGGTCAAGGACTTCGTTGACGAGGGTTTTCGATTTGTAGATGAAGGCTTCGCGCTCCTGCGGCGTTGCTCCGTTTGGCGGCAGCACGTTGAGATGGACGTTGCCGTCTCCGACATGGCCATAGGAAACCGCCAGGCATTCCGGCAGTTTTTCCGCCAGTTCAGCCTCTGCTTCGGCCACGAACGCCGCAAGTTTTGACAGCGGCACGGAAATATCGGTGCGCATATGGCTGCCGCGTAGCGCCTGACCCTCGTTCATGCCCTCGCGGAAAAGCCACAGAGATTGCGCCTGTGCTCGCGAGGAGGCGATGACGCCGTCCAGCACCAGACCGTCTTCCATGACGCCCTCGAGGAACCGTCCCATCAGGTCGGCAGTGTCTACTAGCCCCGAGCCGGAAATTTCCATCAGCACGTAGGCCGGATAATCTCCGGCGATCGGCATTTTAAGGTCAGGGATTGCTTCGATTGCGAGCGTGAAGGCGACGGGCGGCATGAATTCGAAGGCGGACATCAGGTCGCAGCATTCGCGGCGGGCGCGGCGATAAAGCTTGATGGCGTCATCCAGCGAATTGAGGCCGAGCAGTGCCGTCTCGACATGTTCTGGATTGGGGTAGAGCTTTACGGACACGGCCGTGATGATGCCGAGTGTTCCTTCCGCGCCGATGAAAAGCTGCTTCAGGTCAATGCCACGATTGTCCTTACGCAGCGTCGACAGGCCATTCCAGATGGTGCCATCAGGCAATACCACTTCGAGACCCAGCACCAGTTCGCGGGTCATGCCGTAACGCAGAACGTTGATGCCGCCAGCATTGGTGGAGACGTTGCCGCCGATGCGGCAGCTGCCCTGCGCGCCGAGCGACAGCGGAAAGAACATTCCCTTGTCCTGAACCGCATCCTTGAATTCCGACAGAATGCAGCCAGCTTCAACGACAGCCGAAAAATCGTCGCTGTCTATGGTGCGGATGGCGTTCATGCGCTCGAGGCTCAGCACGACCTGACGCTTTGGCTCATCGGGAATGCCGCCGAGCACCAGCCCGGTATTGCCGCCCTGAGGGATGATGGCGAGACCGAGTTCAGCGCAGGCGCGAACCGTATCGGAGACTTCCTTGGTCGAACGGGGGCGGATGACGGCTACCGCCGAACTGGTGACGTCGCCATGCCAGTCGCGGCAATAGCGCAGCATGTCTTCCTGCGATGTCAGCAGCAATGCCTCGCCCAGCCTGTTCTTCAGCGAGAACCGCAATTCCTCGATATCGTGTTCGCTCACGATCGTCATTCCACCCTCTCCGTCCAATCCGCCCTAAAATATCCGGGCAAAGGTCTTTCGCCCTTGCTTTTGCCGGTTTGTGAAAAAATACTATTTTCAATCAAACCATATAAGGTTATCAGACAACCTTACAAGCTAATTTATCGGTTCACGAGCCGATGATGTTTTTTCGGTCTCGGGAGAATGACCGGGCCAAAGAGGAGGAAGATATGCATATCGCAATCATCGGTGCTGCAGGCATGGTTGGCCGTAAGCTGACGCAGCGTCTCGTCAAGGATGGATCGCTTGGCGGCAAGTCGATTGACAGATTCACGCTTATCGACGTGTTTCAGCCTGAAGCGCCGGCCGGCTTCTCCGGTGCGGTTGATGCGCGCGCAGCCGATCTGTCCGCGCCGGGCGAAGCCGAAAAGCTGGTCGAAGCCCGCCCCGATGTGATCTTTCATCTTGCTGCCATCGTATCCGGTGAAGCCGAACTTGATTTCGACAAGGGCTACCGTATCAATCTCGATGGCACGCGTTATCTCTTCGACGCCATCCGCATTGCCAACGGCAAGGACGGTTACAAGCCGCGCGTGGTCTTCACCTCGTCGATCGCCGTATTCGGTGCGCCGCTCCCTTATCCGATTCCGGATGAGTTCCACACCACGCCGCTGACCAGCTACGGCACGCAGAAAGCGATCTGCGAGCTGCTGCTCTCCGACTATAGCCGTCGCGGTTTCTTTGACGGTATCGGCATTCGCCTGCCGACGATCTGCATTCGCCCCGGCAAGCCGAATGCGGCCGCTTCCGGCTTCTTCTCCAACATCCTGCGCGAGCCGCTGGTTGGTCAGGAAGCGGTTCTGCCGGTGCCGGAAAGCATTCGCCATTGGCACGCTTCGCCGCGTTCCGCTGTTGGTTTCCTTCTTCATGGTGCGACGATCGACGTGGAAAAGGTCGGTCCGCGCCGCAACCTGTCCATGCCCGGCCTCAGCGCCACCGTTGGCGAACAGATTGAAGCGCTGCGCAAGGTTGCAGGCGAAAAGGCTGTTGCCCTCATTCGCCGCGAGCCGAATGAGATGATCATGCGCATGTGCGAAGGCTGGGCGCCCGGTTTCGAAGCAAAGCGCGCCCGTGAACTTGGCTTTACGGCTGAAAGCTCCTTCGAGGAGATCATTCAGGTTCATATCGAGGACGAACTGGGAGGTTCACTGAAATGAGTGTCGGCGGGGAGGAGAAAAAGCGGTCGGTTGCCTTTATCGGCACAGGCCTGATGGGCGGGCCGATGGCCCGGCGTCTGCTGGGCGCGGGCTTTTCGGTTGCGGTGTGGAACCGTAGCGTCGAAAAGGCTGAGGCGCTGGTTGCCGATGGCGCGGTTCTCGCGGCATCGCCGGCCGAAGCCGCCAGGGGTGCCGATATCGTCATCACCATGCTGAGCGACGGTAAAGCCGTGGGCGAGGTGCTGTTCGAGGCGGGTGTGGCGGACGCGCTGGAAAAAGGCGCTGTTGTCATCGACAGCAGCTCCATTGCGCCGCCTATTGCGCGCGAACACTCCTCCCGGCTACGGGCAATGGGCATTCATCATGTCGATGCGCCGGTCTCCGGCGGTGTGCCGGGCGCAACGGCGGGTACGCTCGCGATCATGGCCGGTGGCGATGAGGCGCTGATCTCTGGTCTTACGGATTTCTTCGCGCCGATGGGCAGGCTCACCTATGTCGGCCCCTCCGGTGCGGGCCAGCTTTGCAAACTCGCAAACCAGCAGATCGTCGCCATCACCATCGGCGCGGTTGCCGAGGCGATGATGCTTGTGGAAGCGGGCGGGGCATCCCGCGAAGGGTTCCGTAACGCCATACGTGGCGGTTTTGCCGAAAGCCGGATATTGGAATTGCACGGCGAACGCATGGTGAAGCGCAATTTCGCGCCAGGCGGACCCTCCAAGTTCCAGCTCAAGGATCTGAACGGGGTGCTGGCGACGGCGAAGGATTTGTCCCTGACGTTGCCTTTGACCCAGCAGGTAACGCGGGAGTTCGATGATTTCGTCAGCGATGGTGGAGCCGATATCGACCATAGCGGTATCCTGCTTTACCTCGAAAAACTCAACAACCGGGAACAGGGCTGAGGCGGTCTCATGAGCGACGACAAGACACCCGTGCGGCGGCTGCGATCCCAGGACTGGTTCGACAACCCTGACCATCTCGACATGACGGCGCTCTATCTGGAGCGCTTCATGAATTATGGCGTGACGCCGGAAGAGCTGCGTTCCGGCAAGCCGGTCATCGGCATCGCGCAGAGCGGCAGCGACCTGACGCCCTGCAACCGCGTCCATGTCGAGCTGGTCAAGCGGGTGCGCGATGGTATCCGTGATGCGGGCGGCATCCCCATCGAGTTTCCGACCCATCCGATGTTCGAAAACTGCAAGCGACCGACAGCGGCGCTTGACCGCAATCTTGCCTATCTCAGCCTGGTGGAAGTGCTTTACGGTTATCCACTCGATGGCGTCGTGTTGACCACGGGCTGCGACAAGACCACGCCTTCGGCGCTGATGGCGGCAAGCACGGTTGATATTCCGGCTATCGTCTTATCCGGCGGGCCGATGCTCGACGGATATCATGACGGCGATCTGGTTGGTTCCGGCACGGTCATCTGGCGCATGCGCCGCAAATACGGCGCCGGCGAAATCACCCGCGAGGAATTCCTGCAGGCGGCGCTCGAATCCGCTCCTTCGGTCGGTCACTGCAACACCATGGGCACGGCCTCTACCATGAATGCCATTGCCGAAGCGCTCGGCATGTCGCTGACCGGCTGCGGCGCAATCCCGGCCGCTTACCGCGAACGCGGCCAGATGGCCTATCGCACTGGCCGCCGCGCCGTCGAACTGGTTGTCGAGAATATCAAGCCTTCGGATATCATGACGCGCGAGGCGTTTTTGAACGCGATCCGCGTCAATTCGGCAATCGGCGGTTCGACAAATGCCCAGCCGCATCTGGCGGCGATGGCGAAACATGCGGGCGTCGAACTTCGCGAGGACGACTGGCAGATTCACGGTTATGACATTCCGCTCATCGCCAATGTCCAGCCCGCCGGAAAATGGCTGGGCGAGAAATATCACCGTGCCGGCGGTACGCCAGCCATTATGTGGGAGCTTCTGAAGGCAGGCAAGCTTGATGGGAGCTGTCCGACCGTGACCGGCAAGACCTTGGCGGAAAATCTGGACGGGCGGGAATCGACCGACCGCGACGTGATCCTTCCTTACGATAAGCCGCTCAAGGAACGGGCCGGTTTCCTCGTCCTCAAGGGCAATCTGTTCGATTTCGCCATCATGAAGACGAGCGTGATTTCGGCGGAATTTCGGCAGCGTTATCTGAGCGAGCCGGGTCGTGAGGGGATTTTCGAGGGCAAATGTGTGGTTTTCGATGGTTCGGAAGACTATCACGCCCGTATCAACGATCCTTCTCTCGATATTGATGAGCGCACCATTCTCGTCATTCGCGGGGCCGGACCGCTCGGCTGGCCGGGTTCGGCTGAGGTCGTCAACATGCAGCCGCCGGACGCGCTGTTGAAAAAAGGCATCACCAGCCTGCCGACAATCGGCGACGGCCGGCAATCGGGAACCGCGGATAGCCCGTCGATCCTCAATGCCTCGCCAGAAAGTGCCGCCGGTGGAGGACTGGCATGGCTTCGCACGGGTGATGTGATCCGCATCGATTTCAATCAGGGCAAGTGCGACGCGTTGGTACCGGATGCAGAGCTTGCTGCCCGAAAGGCCGATGGCATTCCTGCGGTGCCTGCGGATGCCACGCCCTGGCAGCGCATCTATCGTCAATCGGTGACCCAGCTTTCGGACGGTGCGGTTCTGGAAGGGGCCGCGGATTTCCGCCGGATTGCCGAGAAGATGCCCCGGCACAACCACTGACCATTCATTTGCAAGCGCATGACGAAAGATCCCCGGCCAAGACCGGGGATTTTTCTTGTCCAGCCGGTTTCACTATTAATTGCGACCTCCTAATGTACACCCAACATCCGCATTACAGGGGCAGGGCATGACAGATATTTCGATGATTGAGGCAGCGCGCCAGCGCATCGGCGAACATGCGGTACGGACACCGCTTCTGTCGTCGCATTTTCTGGATGAGATTGCCGGGCGAAAGCTGTTCGTGAAGGCCGAGTGCCTGCAAAGAACGGGTTCGTTCAAATTTCGCGGCGGCTGGTCGGCGGTATCCGGTCTGCCGGCCGATGTGCGCGCCCGTGGCGTGATCGCCTTTTCCTCGGGCAACCATGCGCAGGGCGTCGCGCTTGCTGCTCGTCTGCACGGCGTGCCTGCCGTGATCATCATGCCGTCCGATGCACCAAAAATCAAAATCGACAATACCCGCGACTATGGTGCGGAAGTGGTGCTCTATGATCGGGCGAATGACGATCGCGACGCCATTGGCGACCGCCTGTCGAGCGAGCGCGGATTGACCCTGATCAGGCCCTACGACGAACCGCTGGTGATTGCAGGGCAGGGGACTGTCGGGCTGGAAATCGCCGAACAGGGCTTGGAACTCGGTATCGATGCGGCCGAGGTTCTCGTGCCCTGCGGCGGCGGCGGCCTCACATCCGGCATCTCCCTTGCCCTTGCGGCGAAAGCGCCGAACTACAAGGTCAGGACGTCAGAACCCGAGCGGTTCGACGATGTGGCGCGCTCACTCGCAGCGGGCAAGATCGAGCGGAATGCAACGACTTCCGGTTCGATCTGCGATGCAATCGTCACGCCTCAGCCCGGTAACATCACCTTCCCGATTATGGTTGGGCTTTGCGGAAAAGGCATTGCCGTGACCGAAGATGAAGCACTGCGGGCCATGGTTCTCGCCTTCAACAGGCTGAAGGTCGTTGTCGAGCCGGGCGGCGCGGTGGCCTTGGCGGCGGCGCTGTTTCACGGCAACGAGCTGGAGAGCGAAACGGTGATTGCGGTTGCCTCCGGCGGCAATGTCGATCCGGAGATCATGGCGAGCGCACTGTCCCGTTTCGGCTGAGATCCGGGTGGGATCAGGCCTCGAGCCGTGCCGCAACCTCGTTGGCTATCGCCAGCGAGGCGGTGAGGCCGGGGCTTTCGATGCCGAAAAGATTGACGAGACCGGCAAGTCCGTGGGTTTCCGGCCCGTCGATGCGAAAATCCATGGCCGGTTCGTCGGGTCCTGAAATCTTCGGCCGGATGCCCGAATAGGCCGGGATCAGCGCGTGTTCCGGTAGGCCCGGCCAATAGCGGCGGATCGCGTCGCCAAAACCCTCCATGCGGCGGGGATCGACGGCATAATCAATGGTGTCGACCCACTCCACATCCGGCCCGAAACGGGCCTGGCCGGCAAGATCCAGCGTCAGGTGCACGCCAAGGCCGTGGGTGTGCGGAGCGGGGTAGATGAGCCGTGAAAAAGGCGACTTGCCGGTCAGCGAAAAATAGCTGCCTTTGGCGAAACGCGCCTCCGGGATCGTGTGCTTCGGCAATCCCTCGATCTGTTTTGCTGCCAGCGGTGCCAGAAGGCCGGCGGAGTTGACGAGCAGCCGGCATGTCAGGCTGAGAGGTTCCTTGCCGCCAACGTGAACGCGGAAACCGTTGCCGGTCGCTTCCGCGCTTTCGAATGGTGCATTCAGGGCGAGGGCTGCGCCATGGTCTTGCGCGTCGCCGAGCAGCGCCAGCATATAACCATGGCTATCAATGATGCCGGTCGAAGGTGAAAGCAGGGCCGCTACGCAGGTGAGCGCAGGCTCGAGCGACAGCGCCTGCGTGGCATCGATCAGTGCGAGGTCGTCGCAGCCATTGGCGTTACCCTTTTCCTTGAGGGCCGCCAACAGAGCCGTCTCGTCCGCGTTCGCTGCCACGATGAGTTTGCCGCAGCGGCGGTGCGAAACGCCATGGCTCTGGCAGAACGTATAAAGCCGCTCCCTGCCTTCAACGCAAAGGCGTGCCTTGAGGCTGCCTTCAGGATAATAAAGCCCGGCGTGAATAACCTCGCTGTTGCGCGACGAGGTGGCGGAACCGAATTCCTTTTCGCCTTCGAGGATGATGACGGAAAGACCACGCATCGCCAGCTCGCGGGCCGTCGCCAGTCCGATCACCCCGGCTCCTATGATGATGGCGTCTATATCCGTCATGGTCCTTATCCGAGCCTGCCAATGATTTTGAACGGAAATGCCGTCTGCGACGTTGATCCTGCGCAATGGGTAGATTGATGCTTGTCCGGCGGCAAGTCGCGATCCGTATTTTTCCCAATGCGCCGAACTTATGGAATTTTATCTCTACTGAAACAGTGGGGAATAAAGCTATTCTTCACGGGAAATAAGCAGTGCCCGCTTTGACGGGCCGAGCAGGGAAGGGAGTTGTACAATGTCTTATTCCAAGGCCGGAAAAGCAAGAGACTTTGTCTCGCAGCCCCAGTCGCAGCGAAACTGGAGAGATTCGGTTCACGCGGCTCTTGTCGGCGTGTGCGTGGCTTTTGTCGCGGCGGTCATACTCGGTCTCGTTCCCTGATCCTCCCAGATTTTCTCATCAGGAAACTTGAGAAAAAAAGGCCGGTCGCTCCTCCGACCGGCCTTTTTATATTCATTCACGCCTTCAGATAATCCTCCGCCAGATCGACCCAGAAGGCGGTTCCGATTGGTAGGATATCGTCGTTGAAGTCGAATTTCGGATGGTGCAGCGGCGGGTCGTTTTCGGTGCGCGCGGTGCCGAGGAAGAAGTAGCAGCCGGGCCGTTTTTCAAGCATGTAGGCGAAGTCTTCCGCGCCCATGGACGGGCGCTGCATTTCAACCACCTTTTCCGCCCCGGCAAAACGACGGGCCAGACCGGCGACATAGTCCGTTTCCGCCTTGTGGTTGACGGTCGCATTGTAGCCGCGCTCGTAATCGAGCGTGACACTCATGCCATAGCTGGCCGCCTGGCCTTCGGCTATCGCCCGGATACGCTTTTCCAGTTCGTCGCGCACACCCGCGTCGAAGGAACGGATGGTGAGCAGCATTTCCGCCTTCTCGGGAATGACGTTGCTCGCAACACCAGCATGGAATGCGCCAACAGTGACGACCGCCGACAGTTGCGGATGGATGTTACGGGACACCACCGTCTGCAAGGCCATGATGATACTGGCGCCCGCAACGATGGGGTCGGCCGCATCCTGCGGTTCGGCGCCGTGGCCGCCATATCCGTTGACGGTGATCCTGCATTCATCGACGGCGGCAAGGATCGGGCCGTCGCGCAGGACGAATTGTCCGAAGGGCACGCCGGGATCGTTATGGAGGGCAAAAACCGCATCGCATGGGAAGCGGTCGAACAGTCCGTCCTCGATCATGATGCGGGCGCCGCCGAAATTCTCCTCCGCCGGCTGGAAGATCAGATGCAGGGTCCCATCGAAATTCCTGCGTTCGGCGATGATCTTCGCGGCTCCCAGGAGCATGGCCGTGTGTCCGTCATGGCCGCAGGCATGCATGACGCCATCATTGGCGCTTGCATATTCCGCTCCGGTTTCCTCACGGATCGGCAGGGCATCGATATCGGCGCGAATGCCGAGCGTGCGGGCACTGTCGCCATTGCGGAGCGTGGCGACGATACCGGTTCCGGCAAGTCCGCGCGTTACTTCGTAACCCATTTCCACCAGCTGTCCGGCAATGAAATCCGAGGTCTGGAATTCGGAAAGACCGATTTCGGGATGCCGGTGCAGGTGGCGGCGGATTGCCACCACATCCGGCATATGGTTGGCGAAGGAGGAAATGTTTGCGGTCTGTCTGGTCATTTTCGAAGTCCCTGGTTACGCCGCTTTTTTCCAGCGCTTTTTGCAAATTTCATAGCAGCATATACGCGGTCATGTAAGGGGCGTTCCCGGAGCCGGAATGCCTTGAAATTCATCGCTTGCATCGTATCGCGACAGGTGGCATGGAACTATAGACGTCCTGGGGCATTAGCGTTTCGGATGTGGCGCAGGCCTTCTCGGCCTCGCGTTGCCCTTCAGGTGTCAAAGGGGGACTATCTGACGTTGCGCGAACAATTTTCGCCGTGGGGGAAGGTGCGAAATCCGGTTGGAACGGCATTGCCGGGCCATAGGGCGAAATTTTCCTGTCGTCGAAAATCCATTCTCCGCAGAGATCCCCGGCTTTGCATGCTCGGAGGGATCGCGCAGCAAAACGCCGTGCTTGCGGATATTCGCCGTTTGACGATGCGTTGCACACAACGTCTGATCCGGTTCACCGAAGGTTCAGGATAAGTCATAAATATAGCGTGGCCCGATTTCGTGCGTATTCCCGCCACGGACGAAACGCCGGTCAAGTCGAACAATTCTCCATAAAGTTCAGAATACGAGCCGATGTCATTTCATATTACCCCGACCGCCGCCGCCCGTGATTCCGAGACGAAGCAGATCGATCACAATGATTCGATCCGCGCGTCCTATATGACGGTCGAGGAACTGCATGATGCCGGTGCCGCGCTTTCGCGCGACGGTGCCGATACCCTTCCCGGCTTCATGGAGTTCGACTTCTTCGAGCGCCACCGTGAGAACGAGAAGGAAATCCTGCGGGTCTACCGCACAACGGCCGTCGACGCGGAAAATGGCGCGACGATAACGCCGGCGGCGGAATGGCTGCTCGACAACCACTACGTCATCGAAGAGGCGATCCAGGAAGTCCGCCGCGATTTTCCGCGCAAGTTCTATCGCCAGCTGCCGACAATGACGGTGGGCGGCGTGACGATCCCGCGGGTCATGGCGCTCGGCTGGCTTTATGTCGCCCATACCCACAGCACGGTCTCGCGCGAGAACATGACGGCGCTGGTAGATGGCTATCAGACGTCGAAGACGCTGCAGATCGGCGAATTGTGGGCGCTGCCCTCCATCATCCGTTTCGTCCTCATCGAAAATCTTCGCCGCATTTCCATTCGCGTGGAACGCTCGCGCCGCATGCGCCAGAAGGCGAATGAAGTCGTCGACGAAATCATTCGCCTGAACGATGCGGAAGCCTCCGCGGCACTTCTCAAGCAGGTCGATTCGCTGGTCGATGACCCGACGTTTGCGACGCAGTTCCTCTATCGCCTCAGAAACGGCTCGCAGACTTCGGGTTTTGCGGTGGCCTGGCTTGAAGAACGCCTGCATGCTGCGGGCACCGACGCTGAAAATGTCATGATGTCGGAACACAACCGGCTGGCCTCCGGCAATGTGACGATGGGCAATATCGTCAAGAGCCTGAGGGAAATCGACGATACCGAATGGTCGGTGTGGTTCGAGGAAGTCAGCCATATCGACAAGGTTTTGCGCGAGGAAACCGATTACGAGATTCTCGATTTCGGTTCTCGCAACACCTATCGCAACACGATCGAGCTTCTGGCGCGTCGCTCCCCCAAGACAGAGGTAGAGGTCGCGCGTGCCGCCGTGGAAATGGCGAGATCCGGCGAGCCTGCCGCGGTGTCTGAAAACCATCGCGTCAATGTCGGCTCCGTACTCGTCGGTCAGCGCCGGTTCGAGCTTGAAAAGGTGCTCGCTTACAGGCCGCTGGTCTCGCAGCATATCGTCCGGTCAATGCGCAAGTTCAACTGGCTCGCAATTGCGGCGCCAGTGTTTCTCATCACCGCGCTCGTCATGCTTGCCGTCGGCTGGTTCCTGGCCGAAGCGGGCATGCCCTGGTATGTGGTGACCGCATTCCTCCTGATGTTTGCATTGCCTGCTTCGGAAGGCGCGACCGGTCTGTTCAACACGCTCGTCACTTTCTTCGTGAAGCCGTTCCGTTTGGTGGGATACGAGTTCAAGAACGGTATTCCACAGGACGCCCGCACGCTTGTTGCCGTGCCCTGCATGTTGACCAGCCGCGACAGCGTCGACGAGATGATGCGCAATATCGAGGTGCATTATCTCGCCAATCCGCATGGCGAGATTTATTTCGCGCTGGTCAGCGACTGGCGCGATGCCCAATATGAGCAGTCCGGCGACGATCTCGAGATTCTCGAATATGCCAAGCGAGAACTGGCGGCGCTGAACAGCCGTTATGCCTTCGATGGCAAGACGCGTTTTTACCTGCTGCACCGCCGCCGCATCTACAACCCGTCCGAAGGCTGCTGGATGGGCTGGGAGCGCAAGCGTGGCAAGCTGCATGAACTGAACATGCTGCTGCGCGGCGACAAGGACACGACATTCCTCGGTGGCGCCAATATCGTGCCGGCCGATGTCAAATACGTCATGACGCTTGATGCCGATACGCGCCTGATGCGCGATGCGGTGACCAAGCTCGTCGGCAAGATGCATCACCCTATCAACCGCCCCGTCATCGATCCGGTCTCAGGACGTGTGGTTGAAGGTTATGGCCTGTTGCAGCCGCGCGTTACGCCTTCGCTGACGACGGGCAAGGATGCCTCCGTCTTCCAGCGTGTCTTCTCGATCAATCGCGGTATCGACCCCTACGTCTTCACCGTTTCCGACGTTTATCAGGACCTGACCTCCGAAGGCACCTTCACCGGCAAGGGTCTTTACGACGTGGATGCCTTCGAGGCGGCTCTTAAGGGCCGGATCGAGGAAAACTCCATCCTCAGCCATGATTTGCTCGAAGGATCCTTTGCGCGCTGCGCGCTGGTGACCGATGTGGAACTGGTCGAGGATTTCCCGACCCGCTACGAGGTGGAAGTCTCGCGCCAGCATCGCTGGGCGCGTGGCGACTGGCAGCTGCTTCCCTATATTCTCGACCGCGCCCGTGGTGTTACCGCGATCGGCCGGTGGAAGATGGTCGATAACCTGCGCCGTTCGCTGACGCCGATTGCCTGGTTCTTTGCCTCGATCCTCGGCTGGTATTTCATGGACCCGCTCGGTGCGCTGATCTGGCAGATCCTGCTGATCTTCTCGCTGTTCGTCGCTCCGACGCTCTCGCTGCTTTCCGGCCTCGTGCCGCGCTCCACTGATATCGTGCCTCAGGCGCATTTCCACACCATCTGGTCGGAAATCCGCGCCACCAATGCGCAGGTTGCGCTGCGTATCGTCTTCATTGCCGATTCTGCCTGCATGATGACGGATGCAATTGTCCGTTCGCTCTACCGTCTGCTCGTCAGCCACAAGCTGATGCTGGAATGGCGCACCGCCGCCAGCATGCAGTCTAGCGCCCAGGGCGGCATCACCTATTATTTCCGCCAGATGTGGCATGCGCCTGTTGTGGCCATGCTCGGCCTGTTGTTTGCGGCGCTGCCCGGTGACAATGCCTTCCTGATCGGCATTCCCTTCACATTGCTCTGGGTTCTGTCTCCCGCCGTTGCCTGGTATGTCAGCCAGTCGGCGGAAACCGAAGACCGGCTGTTCGTTTCGGAACACGTCTCTTTCGAGCTTCGCAAGATCGCGCGTCGCACGTGGCGTTATTACGAAGCCTTCGTGACACCTCAGGAAAACCACCTGCCGCCGGACAACTTCCAGGAAACGCCGGAGCCGATCGTTGCCTCGCGTACATCGCCTACCAATATCGGCGTTTACCTGCTTTCCATCATTTCGGCGCGCCAGTTTGGCTGGATCAGCTTTGCCGATACGCTGGAGCGGATCGAGAACACGATCCAGACCGTCGAGAAGATGGAGAAACATCGCGGCCATCTCTACAACTGGTACCATACGGACACGCTGCAGACGCTTGGTCCCCGTTACGTTTCGGCGGTGGACAGCGGTAATCTCGCCGGTCACCTGATTGCGGTTTCGTCTGCCTGCCGCCAGTGGGCAGAAGCGCCTTCCGCGCATCTTCAGGGTAATCTCGACGGTATCGGCGATCTTGCCGGTATTCTGCGCGAAACGCTGAAAGCGCTGCCTGACGACCGCAAGAACCTGCGTCCGCTGCATCGCCGCCTCGAAGAACGCATCATCGGTTTTTCGAACGCTCTTGCCTCGGTCAAGCGCGAGCATGAATTCGCATCGATCCGCGTCATCAATCTTGCGGTACTCGCGCGCGACATCCAAAAGCTCGCTACCAATGTCGATCACGAAGTGAAGTCTGCGCAGAGCGCGGAAGTGACGCGCTGGGCACAATTGCTCGTGGATTGCTGCGAGGCGCATATTTCAGACAGCGCCATCGACCTCACCAATATGGAGCCGCTACGCCAGCGTCTTGCATCGCTGCGCGACCGCAGCCGCAACCTCGCTTTCTCGATGGATTTCACGTTCCTTTATCGCAAGGATCGCCGTCTTCTGTCGATCGGCTACCGCGTCGAAAGCAAGGAACTGGACGAGGCCTGCTACGACCTTCTGGCGTCCGAATGCCGCCTGACCAGCCTGTTTGCCATCGCCAAGGGCGATCTGCCGACCGAGCACTGGTACCGTCTCGGCCGCCAGGTCGTGCCGATCGGTGCGCAGGGCGCGTTGGTCTCCTGGTCGGGTTCGATGTTCGAATATCTGATGCCTCCGCTCGTCATGCAGGAGCGTCAGGGTGGCATTCTCAACCAGACCAACAATCTGATCGTCAAGGAACAGATGAACCACGGCCGCCGTCTCGGCACGCCATGGGGCATTTCCGAAGCGGCGTTCAATGCCCGCGATCACAACATGAACTACCAGTACACCAACTTCGGTGTGCCGACGCTTGGCCTCAAGCGCGGTCTCGGCCAGAATGCTGTCATCGCACCCTATGCGTCGATCCTCGCCAGCCAGTACGATCCTGACGGTGCGCTGGAAAACCTCGACAAGCTGCGCAAGCTTGGCGCGCTTGGACAGTACGGCTTCCATGATGCCGTGGATTTCACGCCGACACGTGTGCCTGACGGCAAGGTCTGCGCGGTGGTCTACAACTATTATGCCCACCACCACGGCATGTCGATCGCGGCTGTCGCCAACGTCGCCTTTGACGGTGTATTGCGCGAACTCTTCCATTCCGACCCGGTAATCGAGGCGGCCGAACTCCTGTTGCAGGAAAAGGCACCGCGCGAAGTGCCTGTCATGAGCGCCAAATACGAGCCGGAAACCCCAGGCAAGGAACAGGCAGACCTGCTGCGTGCGGAAGTGCGCTCCATCGCCGACCCGGCCGTGCGCGACCGCGAAGTGGTGTTCCTGTCGAACGGCCATTATTCGACGATGCTCACCTCAACGGGTGCGGGATATTCGAAATGGAACGGTCAGGCGATTTCCCGCTGGAAGGCCGACCCGACGGAGGATCGTTGGGGAACCTTCATCTTCCTGCGCGATACCACCAATGGACAATGGTGGAGTGCGACGGCTGAGCCGCGTGTCATCGAAGGCGAAAAGACCAAGACGATCTTCACCGACGACAAGGCCGAATTCCACAAGAATGTCGGCGATCTGCAGAGCGTCGTTGAATGCATCGTCGCCACCGAGCACGATGCCGATGGCCGCCGCGTCACGCTGCTCAATGTCGGTTCCGAGGATCGCTACATTGAAGTGACCTCCTATATGGAGCCGGTCATTGCGTCGGAAGACGACGACAACGCCCATCCGCTGTTCTCGCGCATGTTCGTGCAGACGGAGATCGGCCGGCGCGGCGATGTCATCCGCGCCTGGCGTAACCGCCGCAGCCCGAATGAGCCCGGAACGATCATCGCGCATCTTGCTGCCGATAACGCCGGCCCATCGCGCCCGACGGAGTTCGAGACGGACCGTGCCAAGTTCATCGGCCGCGGCAGATCGCTCGGTGAAGCGGCTGCATTCGATACGGGTGCCACGCTTTCCAACACCGACGGCTTCACGCTCGATCCAATCCTGTCGTTGCGCCGCACTGTGCGCGTACCGGCCGGCAAGAAGGTGAGCGTGATTTTCTGGACGATTGCCGCGCCGAGCCGCGAGGAAGTCGACAAGGCGATCGACCGTTATCGCCATCCTGACGCATTTGCCCATGAACTCGTGCATGCATGGACGCGCACGCAGGTGCAGATGCGCCATGTGGGTGTCACTTCGCAGCAGGCCGCCGCTTTCCAGCATCTCGGCCGTTATCTGACCTATCCGGACATGCATCTGCGCGCGGACTCGGAAACGCTGAAAACGGGCCTCGCTTCGCAGCGGGCGCTTTGGCCGCTTGCAATTTCGGGCGATTTCCCGATCTTCAGCCTGCGTATCAACGACGATATGGACATGGATATTGCCCGTGAGGCGCTCAGCGCCCACGAATATCTGCGTTCGCGCGGCGTGATCTTCGATCTCGTCATCGTCAACGAACGGGCCGCATCGTATGCACAGGATATGCAGCATGCGCTGGATCATATTTCCGAGGCACAGCGTCGCATCAATCCCGCCGATGGTGGTAGGCCGCATGTGTTCTCCGTTCGCCGCGACTTGATGGACGAAGAGACCTGGAGCGCGCTTCTGGCGGCCTCCCGTGTCGTGCTGCATGTGAGGAATGGCAAGATTGTCGACCAGATCAACCGCGCCGTGTCGCTTTTTGCGGCGCATCGCGGTCCTGACGGCGCGACTGAGGCCGCGCAGGCTCGCCTGCCGGTGCCTGCGTTCCCCGTCGCTGAAGCTGTCGAGGATGCCGGCGATCTCGATTTCTGGAACGGTTTTGGTGGTTTCGCCAAAAGCGGTGAGGAATATGTCGTGCGCCTGCATGGTGGGCAATCCACGCCGCACCCTTGGATCAACGTCATCTCGAACGAAAGTTTCGGCTTCCATGTGTCGGCGGAAGGCGCTGGTTTCACCTGGAGCCGCAATTCCCGTGACTATCAGCTGACACCCTGGAGCAACGATCCGGTCATCAACCGGCCGGGCGAGGCCTTCTATGTTGCCGATGTGGAAACAGGAAAGCTCTATACGCCCTGTGCTGCCCTTTCGCGTGATCCGGAAGCCCTGTTCGAAACCCGTCACGGTCTAGGTTACTCCGTAATGACCGGCAAGACGGATAAGCTTGAAGTTGAGGTGACACAGACGGTAGACCGTGAAAAGCCGGTCAAGTTCTCGCAGCTCATCGTACGCAACAAGGGTTCGAAAAGCCGCCGCCTGAAAGTCTATGCTTATGTGGAATGGGTGCTGGGCAATAATGGCCAGAAATCTGCGCCGTTCATCCTGAGCAGGCACGATGCCGGCAGCAATGCGATTTTTGCTTCCAACCCTTACAGCATCGACTATAGCACCCGCACTGCCTTCCTGACGCTCGACAGCGAGGCAAGCGGCTTCACCACCAGCCGCCGTGAATTCATCGGCCGCTTTGGTTCTGCACAGGCTCCACAGGGCATCGTGTCCGGTGCGGCACTCAGTGGCAGCACCGAGGTGGACGGCGATCCCTGCGCCGCCTTGATGCAGGAAATCCACCTGAAGCCGGGCGAAGAACGGCATATGACCTTCATTCTCGGCGATGCCGACAATGCGGAGGAGGCGGCAACGCTGGTCGAACAAGTCCGTGCGGCGGATTTCCAGTCGGTGCTGGAGGGCAGCAAGGCGTTCTGGACTGGCTTTACCGGCCAGTTGCAGGTTACCACGCCCGATGCCGGCTTCAACCACATGGTCAATAGCTGGTTGCCCTATCAGGCGCTGGCGTGCCGCATTCTGGCGCGCACGGCCTTCTATCAGTCGAGCGGCGCCTTCGGCTTCCGTGACCAGCTTCAGGACACGCTGGCATTCCTGCTCTACCAGCCGGAGCTCGCTCGCAAGCAGATCCTGCGTGCGGCAGGCCGCCAGTTTGCTGAAGGCGATGTCCAGCATTGGTGGCTGCCTTTGACCGGTGCCGGTGTCCGCACGACGATCTCTGATGACGTGGTCTGGCTCGCTTATGCGATCAACCAGTATGTCTCGGCTACGGGCGATGCGGCCATCCTTGATGAAAGCATCCCCTTCATCAAGGGACCGGCATTGATGCCGGGGCAGCACGATGCCTTCTTCCAGCCGGAGACGAGCGACAAATCCGCTAGCCTCTACGAACACGCGGCGCTGGCGCTTGATCTCGCGATCCATCGCACCGGCGAAAACGGTCTGCCGCTGATCCTCGGCGGTGACTGGAACGACGGCATGAACCGTGTCGGCATCGGCGGCAAGGGCACCAGTGTCTGGCTTGGCTGGTTCCTGGCCGGAGCGCTTCGCGACTTCATCGCGATCGCCGAAAAGCGCGGTGATGCAGACCGTGTCGGCAGGTGGTCGGCGCATCGCGAAAAGCTTCGCAATGCTCTCGAAACTGCGGGTTGGGACGGCAGCTACTACCGTCGCGGTTATTTCGATGACGGCACGCCGCTCGGTTCCGCCACCAGCGAGGAATGCCAGATCGATTCACTTGGCCAGAGCTGGAGCGTTCTTTCCGGCGAGGGTGAAGAAGGGCGGTCACGGCAGGCGATGGACGCCGTCATTGAGCATCTGGTCGATGAAAAGGCCGGTATCATCCGTCTGTTCACCCCGCCATTCTCGCGGGCGCCGCATGACCCGGGTTATATCAAGGGATATCCGCCGGGTGTGCGCGAAAACGGCGGACAATATACCCACGCGGCGACCTGGGTAGTGCTTGCCCTTGCCAAGCAGGGGCGCGCGCAGGAGGCGTGGAACTGCTTCAAGCTGCTCAACCCGGTCAACCATGCGCTCGACGCGGCATCCTCCGAAATCTATCGGGTCGAACCCTATGTGGTGACCGCCGATGTCTATGGTGAGGGCGCTTATGCAGGTCGCGGCGGCTGGAGCTGGTACACGGGTTCCGCCGGCTGGCTCTATCGCGCCGCGATCGAGGGCATTCTCGGTATCACCCGAACCGAAGGCAAGCTTCACATCGCGCCGTCGCTGCCCGAAGACTGGAGCGGCTTCTCGGTGAAGATCACGCTGGACGGTAAAGCAAAGGACATCGTCGTCAGCCGTAAGGCCGGCACGGCGGAGGTCTCGGTATCCGTCGACGGCAAGCCCCTGTCGGCTGACGATCGGGTGATCCCGTTCGACTGAGACGATCGGCTCTACGTTTGCTTTTAAAATCAGGCTCCTGCGGTGACGCAGGGGCCTTAATTTTTATTGTGGCTGCCCTGGTATTGTTTGTCTGTACGGAGGCGCGGTGACAACTTTGTCCTGGCGGGTATCTCCAGCATCATCTCATGAGAGAAATGACACAGCCTCGCGACGGTCTTGCAAGGGCCAACGAGAATGTGAGCCGTGCTCCTCTCGACGTGGCACGCAGGCAGAGCAGTTTTACAGGGCCATGTTTCTGCGCTGTTGGATCGCTGAATGCTGATGGCTAAGGCTAAGGCTAAGGCTAAGGCTTGGCCCTTTCCTGCATTATCAAGGCACATGTCTGCTGCTTCGCAGACTTTGGAAAACGGACAAAGAAAAAGGGCGGACACCACGGTGCCCGCCCTTATTATATTCCGTAAGCCAGAGTGTCAGGAGGCGATGGCTTTAGGCCGGGGCTGGCCCTCGTCCTCTGTCAGCAGGCCGCTGGTGCGCAGCAGCGAGGTGAAGCGTCCGCCACGCTGGCTGAGCTCGTCGAACGTGCCCTTTTCAATGATACGGCCCTGATCGAGGAACAGCACCTGATCGGCATCGCGCACCGTGGAAAGGCGGTGAGCGATGATGAAGGTCGTGCGGTTCATTCTCAGCGCGTCCACGGCGGCCTTAACCCGTGCTTCCGTTTCCACGTCCAGCGCGCTGGTTGCCTCGTCAAGGACCAGGATGGGAGCGTTCTTCAGGATAGCACGCGCAATGGCGATACGCTGGCGCTCGCCACCGGACAGGCGGTTGCCCCGTTCACCCACCTGGGTCAGGTAGCCGGTGATACGGCTGTCGATGAAATCCGTCGCAGCAGCAGCTGCTGCTGCTTCCACGACCTCCGCGTCGGTAGCAGATTCGCGACCAAGGCGGATGTTTTCGCGGATGGAGCGGTTCAGAAGGCCGGCATCCTGGAACACCGTGGCGATGGAGTTTCTGAGCGAGTTCTTCGTCACCGTCGAGATGTCGGTTCCATCGATCAGAATCTGGCCTGAATCCGGATCATAGACACGCTGCAGAAGATTGATGAGCGTGGTCTTGCCCGCGCCCGTCGGTCCGACGATGGCAATCGTCTGGCCGGCCTTGGCCGTAAACGAGATGTCGTGGACACCCTGCTTGGTGTTGGCGAAACCGAAATTGACGTTGCGGAACTCCACGGTGCCGGAGACATTGGACAATTCGCGGGCGTCGCCCGGTTCTTCCCGTTCCTTGACGGAATCCTCCAGCACGAAGAAATCCTCGAGCTTTGCGCGCGCCTCGAAAATCTGGGTCACGAACTGACGCATCTGATCGAGACGGCCGATGAGAAGATTGGCGAAACCGATGAAGGCAATCACGTCACCGACGCGCAATTCGCCGTTCTTCACCAGCACGGTGCCGATGACGAGGATGATCATCATCGAAACGGTGGAGGCAGTGCGGTTCAAGGCACTTGCGAAAGCCCACCAGTCGAGCACCGGATATTGGGCGCTCAGCAGTTTTTCGGTGAAGGATTTCAGCGCCTTCGTTTCAGCCTCGATGCGGTTGTAGCTGTGCAGGACGGACACGTTGCTGATGGAATCGCTGACATGGGCAAAAACGCTGTGATAATGTTCCTCGACCGAAGCCTGGCCATCCTTGGTGCGGCCCATCACCCACTTGCCAATGAACCAGTAGACGATGCCAAGACCGATCAGGACGAAGCTGAGGCGCAGGTCCATGGCAATGGCTGTCGGAATAAGCAGCACGAGCGCGACGAAAGTCGCCAGATGCGTGCGCATGAATTCGAGCCACAGGCCGAACAGCGTCTCGCTGGCGCGCAGAAGCGTATGCAGCGCGTTCGAGGTGCCGCGCAGATGGTGCCAGGAGAGCGGCATGGAGATGATCCGGCCGAAGGCTTCCGTCAGCAGGGTCGCGCGGCGACCGTGGGCCAGCCGGTCGGCCTCGCGGGCGACAGCGACATAAGCCACGGTGTTGAAGACGCCGAAACCCGCCCACAGGATGAGGATGGACGTGACATCGGAGCCGGAGGAGATGGCGTCGATGATCCGTCCAAACAGCACGGGTTCGGCAATGGTGATCGCTGCAAGAATGATGTTGGCGATGACAACGATCAACACCCGCCATTTATGTACGGTCAGATAGCGCAGGGCGCGTGTGTAAACCTGAAACAAGGTCAAATTTTCAATCCAGTCCAGCGTCTGTTTCGAGCGGTTGATTGTTCGGTCTCAATACAATGCTGTTTTAGCAAGGTTGCATGAGACGGCGAAATTTGTGTAATTATCGCTCTTTCAGTCTGAATGGCGGCTTAACAAACCGAGCACGCGTGCGAACCGAAAAAAAACTGAACCCGATGTTTCTAGGGGACGCCGTCACAAGATTTTGCATGTTCGTTTCAGGGATTGCTAACGACGATATGTTCAGTCTGAACCGACCGGCGCCCGAGTAACATGACGTCCTCGCGGGACCATGTCCTTCATGTCATCCCTTCCAGCCAAGCTCCGGGCATGTGTCTTTATGCATGATATTCTTCACTTCATCTCTGCGTGCTACCAGACGGGAAACGCTGATCGTGTTCGCTCCGAATTTGTAACACTTATTCGCGAATATGGTTTCGAATATTTCCTCGTCAGCCGGCGGATGACCGGGGAGCTTGCTTCCACCGGCCAGATTCTCGCACAACATCTCCCGGAAGGGTGGATCGAGGTCTACCGCGCCAAGAAATATAATCTCGTCGATCCCGTCCGTAAGGTGATCGGCATGGTGCACAAGCCGTTTCAGTGGAAAGAGGCGCTTGAGGGCCTGCCCCGCGCGATGCATCGAAAAAGGGCGAATGTGTTTTTTCACGATGCCGGCCGTTACGGTCTGCAGGGTGGGTATGCCTTTCCGGTGCACGGGCGCGCGGGATTCATCGGCGCGGTGTTCCTTGGCGGCGAGGACCGGCAATTGCCCTCGTTGCACGTTGAGCTGCTGGATGCGGCCACGCGCGCGGTGTTCTGGCGTCTGCTCGATCTTTCAGGCCAGGTCCATAACCTCAACAACGCGCCGAATGTTTCCGCTCTTGAACTTACAAGGCGGGAAATGGAAGTGCTGACGCTGATGGCTGATGGCATGACCTCAACCGAAATTGGACGCCAGCTATCGATCTCCAATCACACGGTCGACTGGTATATCAATGGAATCCAGCGTCGGTTCAGCGCCAAGAACAGGCAGCATACTGTAGCACTCGCCTTTCGCAACGGCTTGCTGAGCTAGTTACGACAGTACGCTTCTCTCCCGAATTGCCCTTTTCAAGACCGGGTTTTGCTGCTTAATTCCGCAGTGCAGCAGAAATTCTGTTTTGGCGTGTGGGGAGACCGTCTTGAAAATATCGAAAATACTTGTTGCCAACCGATCCGAAATTGCGATCCGAGTTTTCCGGGCAGCGAACGAGCTGGGGATAAAAACCGTCGCCATTTGGGCGGAAGAGGACAAGCTGTCTTTGCACCGCTTCAAGGCGGATGAAAGTTATCAGGTCGGCAGGGGTCCGCATCTCGCCAAGGATATGGGACCGATCGAGAGCTACCTCTCGATTGAGGAGGTCATCCGCGTGGCCAGACTTTCCGGCGCGGACGCGATCCATCCCGGTTACGGCCTTTTGTCCGAAAGCCCCGAATTCGTTGAGGCCTGTAACAAGGCTGGCATCACCTTCATCGGACCGACGGCGGATACGATGCGCCAGCTCGGCAACAAGGTTGCCGCCCGCAATCTGGCGATCTCGGTCAATGTTCCCGTTGTTCCTGCAACCAAGCCGCTGCCGGACGATATGGCAGAGGTGGAGCGGCTGGCCGAAGAGATCGGTTATCCCGTGATGTTGAAGGCCTCCTGGGGCGGCGGCGGTCGCGGCATGCGCGCCATCCGCAAAAAGGAGGATCTGGCACGCGAGGTCACCGAGGCCAAGCGCGAGGCGAAGGCTGCTTTCGGCAAGGACGAGGTCTATCTCGAAAAGCTGCTCGAGCGCGCCCGCCACGTCGAGAGCCAGGTTCTCGGTGATACCCATGGCAATGTCGTGCATCTGTTCGAGCGCGATTGTTCGATCCAGCGCCGCAATCAAAAAGTGGTTGAGCGCGCGCCGGCACCCTATCTCAGCGAAGCGCAGCGTCAGGAACTGGCCGCCTATTCCTTGAAGATTGCGGCTGCGACCAATTATATCGGCGCCGGCACGGTCGAATATCTGATGGATGTCGATACCGGCAAATTCTACTTCATCGAGGTCAATCCGCGCATTCAGGTGGAGCATACCGTCACCGAAGTCGTGACCGGCATCGATATCGTCAAGGCGCAAATCCATATTCTGGAAGGGGCCGCCATCGGCACGCCGGAATCGGGTGTGCCGAAACAGGAGGATATCCGCCTCAACGGCCATGCGCTGCAGTGCCGTATCACCACGGAAGACCCGGAGCACAATTTCATTCCCGACTACGGCCGTATAACGGCGTACCGCTCGGCGTCCGGCTTCGGCATTCGTCTGGATGGCGGGACGTCCTATTCGGGGGCGATCATTACCCGTTATTACGATCCGCTTTTGGTGAAGGTAACGGCCTGGGCGCCGCAGCCGGATGAAGCGATCAGCCGCATGGACCGCGCGCTGCGCGAATTCCGAATTCGCGGTGTTGCGACCAACCTGACCTTCCTCGAGGCCATCATTGGCCATGCGAGTTTTCGCAACAACACCTATACGACCCGCTTCATCGATTCGACGCCGGAGCTGTTTGCACAGGTCAAGCGTCAGGACCGCGCTACGAAGCTGCTCACCTATCTTGCCGATGTGACGGTGAACGGGCATCCGGAAACCAAGGGCCGCGTCAAGCCACCGGCAAATGCGGCACAGCCGGTGGTTCCCTACATCGATGCGCCGACGCCTGATGGCACCAAGCAATTGCTCGACCGGCTGGGGCCGAAGGGCTTTGCCGACTGGATGCGCAACGAAAAGCGGGTGCTGGTAACGGACACGACGATGCGCGACGGCCATCAGTCGCTGCTGGCCACGCGCATGCGTACCTATGACATTGCCGGCGTCGCAAGCGTCTATGCCAAGGCCTTGCCGCAGCTTCTGTCTCTGGAGTGCTGGGGCGGCGCCACTTTCGACGTTTCCATGCGCTTCCTGACGGAAGACCCGTGGGAGCGCCTGGCGCTGATACGCGAGGGTGCGCCGAACCTGCTGCTGCAAATGCTGCTGCGCGGTGCGAACGGCGTCGGGTACAAGAACTATCCAGACAATGTCGTGAAATATTTCGTCCGTCAGGCTGCGAAGGGCGGTATCGACCTGTTCCGCGTGTTCGACTGCCTGAACTGGGTGGAGAATATGCGCGTATCGATGGATGCGATCGCCGAGGAGAACAAGCTCTGCGAAGCGGCCATCTGCTACACAGGCGATATCCTCAATTCTGCGCGTCCAAAATACGACCTGAAATATTATACCAACCTCGCCGCCGAGCTGGAGCGTGCAGGCGCGCACATCATCGCCGTCAAGGATATGGCGGGACTTCTGAAGCCTGCCGCTGCCAAGGTGCTGTTCAAGGCGCTGAGGGAGGCGACCAGCCTGCCTATCCATTTCCACACGCATGACACATCCGGCATTGCGGCTGCGACCGTGCTTGCCGCCGTCGATGCGGGCGTGGATGCGGTGGATGCCGCCATGGATGCGCTTTCGGGCAACACGTCCCAGCCCTGCCTCGGTTCCATCGTGGAAGCGCTGGCCGGATCGGAACGCGATACGGGTCTCGATACGGAATGGATCCGCCGCATCTCGTTCTACTGGGAGTCGGCGCGCAACCAGTATGCGGCTTTCGAAAGCGATCTGAAGGGCCCTGCCTCGGAAGTCTATCTGCATGAAATGCCCGGTGGGCAATTCACCAATCTAAAGGAGCAGGCGCGCTCGCTCGGTCTTGAGAGCCGCTGGCACGAGGTCGCGCAGGCCTATGCCGACGCCAACCGGATGTTCGGCGATATCGTCAAGGTCACGCCGTCCTCCAAGGTTGTCGGCGATATGGCGCTGATGATGGTGAGCCAGGATCTGACGGTCGACGACGTGGAAAATCCTGATCGCGAAGTGTCCTTCCCGGACTCGGTGGTTTCGATGCTGAAGGGCGATCTTGGACAGTCGCCAGGCGGCTGGCCGGAAGCCCTGCAGAAAAAGGCGCTGAAGGGTGACGCGCCCTATACGGTTCGTCCCGGCTCTTTGCTGCCGGATGCCGATCTCGATGCGGAGAGAAAGGCGATCGAGACCAAACTCGAGCGTTCCGTGAACGACTTCGAATTCGCATCCTATCTGATGTATCCGAAGGTGTTCACCGATTTCGCGCTGACATCCGAGACCTACGGTCCGGTTTCCGTGCTTCCCACCCATGCGTATTTCTATGGCATGGAGGACGGTGAAGAGCTGTTTGCCGATATCGAGCGCGGCAAAACGCTGGTCATCGTCAATCAAGCCTCTTCAGGCACTGACGATAAGGGCATGGTGACGGTGTTCTTCGAGATCAACGGCCAGCCGCGCCGCATCAAGGTGCCGGATCGCGCTCATGGCGCATCCGGCTCTGCGGTGCGCCGCAAAGCGGAACTCGGCAATGGCACACATATTGGTGCGCCGATGCCGGGCGTGATCAGCCGCGTCTTCATCAATCAGGGTCAGGAGGTCAAGGCCGGCGACGTGCTGCTCTCCATCGAGGCCATGAAGATGGAAACCGCGCTTCACGCCGAACGCGATGGCAAGGTCGCCGAGGTTCTCGTGCGCCCGGGTGACCAGATCGACGCAAAGGATCTGCTGATCGCTTACGCGGAATGATGCCCATACGGCGTCGCTAGCAGCGATTTTTGTCTTTCGTTATAAACGCCCGCCCTCCCGGCGGGCGTTTTGCTGTTGCACCTTCGCTAAAACTCAAATATGCATGTTCGTGCACGTTTGTTCCTGTTTATGCATGAGTTCCGATGAGCGATCATTTTGTCAGCGAGCGGCAGGCGCTCATCCTTGCACAGTTACGGCAAAGCGGCCGCGTGCTTGCGCAGGATCTGGCCCAGAATTTCGGCGTTTCGGAAGATACGGTCCGCCGGGATCTGCGGGATATGGCGGCGCGCGGGGAGTGTCTGCGCGTCTATGGCGGGGCGTTGCTTTCCGATAGCAAGACGGTGCCGCTGAAGACACGGATCGCCGAGGATGCCGATCGCAAGGCTTCGTTGGCGCGCGCAGCAATTCCGCTTTTTGAGCCGGGCATGGTCGTCTTTATCGATGCCGGCTCCACCAATCTGGCCATTGCAAGAGCTATCCCCGCCGGTCTCAAATTGACGGTGGTAACGAATACGCCTGCTATTGCCGCTGAACTCACGGGGCGCGCCGATATCGCTTTGATCATGATCGGCGGCAAGGTCGATCCGGCCGTCGGTGCGGCCATCGACGCCATGGCGTTGCGGCAACTCGAGCTGATGCGGCCCGAACTGTGTATTCTTGGCGTTTGCGGTGTTGCGGCTGAGACCGGCTTGTCGGCGGATATTTTCGAGGACGCCGTGTTCAAGCGGCTTGCCTGCAGCGCCAGCCAGCGGATTGTTGCCGCCATCACCACGGAAAAGCTGGGCCACAAGGCGGCGTTTCACGTGCACGACTTTTCTCCGCCTCTTTCCCTGGTGCTGGAACATGACGCCGACCGCACATTGGTCGAGGCGCTGTCGGCTAAAGGCGTACAAGTTCATTTCGGCGACGATGACGCCGTCCAACTCTCTCACGGTCAAGTCTGAAGGATATTACCGATGAACGGCCCCACGACATTTTCGCCGACGGTCAAGCGCTCCTCCTATCTGACGCGGCACAGGCTCGGTGTATCACTGCTGTTTTTAATGAACGGTTTCATGATGGGATCGTGGGCGCCCAAAATACCGGAATTTGCGGCGCGCTTATCCCTCAGTGAAAGTGCGCTTGGCCTGATCATTCTGGTTTTCGGCGTCGGCTCGCTGGTTTTCATGCCGATCGCCGGTTCCCAGATCGCCCGTTTCGGATCGCGAACGGTCAGCCTTGCGAGTGCGGCTATTTTCTTGCCGACACTGCTTTTCATCTCCTGGGCAGACACGATCTGGGCAGGTGTGATTGCGGTTTTCCTGTTCGGTGGGCTGACAGGGGCGATGGATGTCGCCATGAACGCCAATGCGGTGGCGGTCGAGCGTGACATGCGCCGCGCCATAATGTCGTCGTGCCATGCTTTCTGGAGCCTGGGCGGCCTGATCGGCGCCGGTCTTGGCGGCTATCTCATCACGGCCATTGGCGTGCAGGGGCATGCGATCGCGTTGACGGTCATCGCCCTTGTTTTGCTCGTCGTCGCGTGGCCGCGCGTTCTTGCGGATCGCCCGCATGCCGAGGAGGAGCGTCCGAAAGGTCGCTTGCCGCTGACGCCCTTGCCGTGGATTATCGGTCTGATGGCGCTGTTTTCGATGATTCCGGAAGGCGCGATCCTCGATTGGGGTGCCCTTTATCTTCGCAATGAACTCGGCGCTTCCGTGTCCCAGTCCGGTTTCGCTTTCGCCGCCTTTTCCATGACCATGGCGGCCATGCGTTTTGCCGGCGATCTGGTGCGCGACCGGTTCGGCGCGGTCAACACCCTGCGGTTCTGCTCGGTCATGTCGATTGCGGGCCTTCTGATTGCGGGTCTTGCGGGAAATTCCACGTTTGTGATCATCGGCTTCGCGATTGCCGGCATCGGTATTTCCAACATGGTGCCGATCGCCTTTTCGGCGGCGGGGAACATGCCGGGACTGGCACCCGGCATCGGCCTGTCGGTAGTCACCACCATGGGTTATTCCGGGATTCTGGTAGCACCCTCGGCCATCGGCTTCATTGCCGAACATACCGGCCTGGCCAGCGTATTTCTCGCTCTGCCGTTGTTGCATGTGGTGGTTTTGCTGCTTTCGCGGCTCGCCCGGCATGCGGATGGTGCGGGCAAGGAATAGGCGTCTCGAATTTTGCCATGATTGCGGTAAAGTAGAAGCTCTTATGCGTTGGGTGTTGACAAGCAGGCCCCCTTGTTTCACCTCAATTGCCAGACCTTGCCGCAAGCTCCAGAGACCGCCATGACGTCACACGCCGATTACGATCCAAAGCCCCGCCGTGCATCCGTTGCCGTCGACGTAGGGGGCGTCATCGTGGGTGGCGGTGCGCCTGTCGTCGTACAATCCATGACCAATACCGACACGGCGGATATCGACGCCACCGTGCAGCAGGTGGCGGCACTCTTCCAGGCCGGTTCTGAAATGGTGCGCATCACCGTCGATCGCGATGAGAGCGCTGCCGCTGTGCCGAAAATCCGCGAACGGCTGCTGCGCCTTGGCATGGACGTGCCGCTGATTGGCGATTTCCACTATATCGGCCACAAGCTTCTGGCCGATCATCCGGCCTGTGCCGAAGCACTTGCGAAATACCGCATCAATCCCGGCAATGTCGGCTTCAAGGACAAGAAGGACAAGCAGTTCGGCGAAATCGTCGAAACGGCGATCCGTTATGACAAGCCGGTTCGCATCGGCGTGAACTGGGGGTCGCTCGATCAGGAATTGCTGACGACGCTGATGGACAAGAACAAGGAGGAGGGTTTTCCGCTCTCTGCCCGTCAGGTCACCCGCGAAGCCATCGTCCAGTCGGCACTGATTTCCGCAGAGCTTGCCGAAGAAATCGGCCTGCCGCGCAACCGCATCATCCTGTCTGCCAAGGTCAGCCAGGTACAGGACCTGATTGCCGTTTATTCGATGCTGTCGGAACGCTCCAACCATGCACTGCATCTCGGTCTTACCGAAGCCGGCATGGGTTCCAAGGGCATCGTCGCCTCGTCTGCTGCCATGGGTTATGTGCTGCAGCACGGTATTGGCGACACGATCCGCGTCTCGCTGACGCCTGAGCCGAACGGCGACCGCACCCGCGAGGTGCAGGTGGCGCAGGAATTGCTGCAGGTCATGGGTTTCCGCCAGTTCATTCCTGTGGTTGCGGCATGTCCCGGCTGCGGGCGCACCACCTCTACCGTCTTTCAGGAACTTGCCCAGAATATCCAGAATGACATTCGCAAGAACATGCCGATCTGGCGTGAAAAATATCCCGGTGTGGAAGCGCTCAATGTTGCTGTCATGGGCTGCATCGTTAATGGGCCCGGCGAAAGCAAACATGCCGATATCGGCATTTCACTGCCCGGAACCGGCGAAAGCCCCGCTGCACCGATCTTCATCGATGGCGAGAAGGCGCTCACCCTGCGCGGTCCCAACATCGCTGCGGATTTTGAAGCGCTTGTGATCGATTACATCGAAAAGCGTTTTGGCCGGAAAGATGCGGCGGAGTAAAAACTACCGTGAAAATGCCGAAATTCCACTGTCATACCGCCTGAACCCTTCGGAGCATCAAAACACATGATCAAAAAAATCGCGATCGTTGCCCTTTGCGGGACCTATCTTTCCGCCTGCACCACCACCGATCCCTATACGGGTGAGCAGAAGATGTCGAACACGGCGGGCGGCGCTGGTATCGGCGCTGTCGTCGGTGCTCTCGGTGGTCTGGCTGTCGGCGGTTCGCCGGTCGGTCGCCGCAACGCAGCCCTCATCGGCGCCGGCATCGGTGCACTCGCCGGTGGCGCAATCGGCAATTACATGGATGGTCAGGAATCCGAGCTTCGCGCCCAGCTTCAGGGCACTGGCGTTTCCGTTAGCCGCCGTGGCGACAGCATCGTTCTCAACATGCCGTCGAACATCACCTTCGCGACGGATCAGGATCAGGTCATCCCGCCCTTCTATCAGACACTCGATTCCGTCGCCATCGTGCTGAACAAGTTCAACCGCACGCTCATCGACATCAACGGCCATACCGACTCCACCGGCAGCCAGCAGCACAACCAGGCGCTTTCCGAGCGTCGTGCGGCGTCTGTTGCAAACTATCTCGGCGCACGCGGCGTCGACCAGCGCCGTATTTCGACGCTCGGCTTCGGCCCCTCGCAGCCGATCGCTTCGAACGCAACGCCGGATGGCCGCGCCCAGAACCGTCGCGTCGAAGTGCTGATTTCGCCGCTCAAGGGCTGATTGGCTGAAAAACGGTGAGCCGGGAAACCGGCTCAGCTTTTCCGTTCGGCGATGAATCTGGCGGCCGCGATGAGTATCGCGGCCTTTTCGCCGTAGGGGGCCAGAAGTTCGGAGGCTTCCGCCACCTGTTCCTGAAGCTTGAGGCGCGCCCAGTCTTCACCGCGTAGTGCCACCAGCGTTCCCTTGCCGCGTGCGGCATCCTTGCCGGTTGCCTTGCCCATGGTGGCGGCATCGGCGGTCAGATCCAGGAGATCGTCTGCAAGCTGGAAGGCAAGGCCGATCTTTTCACCGAAGAGGCGCAGTCTTTGTCTTTCGGAAACATCGCTGCCGGCGATGATCGCGCCTGCCTCGCAGGCGAAGCGAAGCAGCGCACCGGTTTTCATAGCCTGCAATGTAATAATGCCGGTCTCATCAGGTGCGTTCTTTTCCGCAGCCAGATCGAGCGCCTGACCGCCCGCCATGCCGCCGACGCCCGCGGCGCGGGCAAGGGAGAGAACGAGAGACGCCTTGCGGTCTGCCTGGAGAGGATTTTCGTCCGATGCGATAATGTCGAAAGCGAGTGTCAGCAGGCTGTCGCCTGCGAGAATGGCGGTCGCCTCGTCGAATTTGCGGTGCACTGTCGGCTGGCCGCGGCGCAGGTCGTCGTCATCCATCGCTGGCAGATCGTCGTGCACCAGCGAGTAACAATGCAGGCACTCCAGCGCGGCACCGACATGATGGGCTGCTTCGGCATTTCCGCCGAGCAAGGCCGTGCTTTCTATGACCAGGAAGGGCCGCAGGCGTTTGCCGCCGTTCAGCACACCATGACGCATGGCGTCGAGCAGGTTTTGCGGGCGCGTAATCTCATCCGCACGCGCCTCTGCGGAAAGCAGGCGACCAAGCAGGGATTCGGTCTGTGCCGCGTTATCGCGCAGCTTCGTTTCGAAATTCGTCATCTGAGCGTCCATGTCGCGCTCTTTGGCATGGCGCGCGGGGTCAGGCAACCTTTTCGTGATTCCTGAGGTCAACTGTTTGACCGGACTCGCCTTGAAGGCGGCAATGGAATATGAAAGGCTTCGATTGGTGCGGGGCTTTGACGAATATTGAGCAGTACGCCTGAAAGCGACGCAGATTACGCCGTGCTGGCGGAAGACCGGAGCAGTCCGAAGGTGGATTTTCGCACGTTGGCAAAGCGTATCATCATGACCTTGCTGGCGTTGCTGATCCTGCCCTATCTGCTGATCCCGGTTTATGCCCTGCCTTTCATGCGGCCGGTCTCGACGCTGATGCTTGCCGATCTGGTGACACTTCAGGGTTATGACCGGCGCTGGGTGCCGCTCGAGGATATTTCGCCGCGCCTTGTGCAATCCGTAATGATGTCCGAGGACGGACAATTCTGTTTCCACGGCGGCGTTGACTGGAACCAGATGCAGTCCGTGGTCAACAATGCGCTCGAAGGCGCGTCCACCCGTGGCGCCAGCACCATTCCCATGCAGACGGCCAAGAACCTGTTCCTCTGGAACGGCCGCTCGTTCTTGCGCAAGGGGCTGGAGTTGCCGCTGGCGATTGCTGCCGATTTCGTCTGGTCCAAAAAACGGATGATGGAGATTTATCTCAACGTTGCGGAATGGGGACCCGGCATTTACGGCATCGAGGCCGCAGCACAGCACCATTTCAAGGTACCGGCGGCAAAGCTCAGCTCCCGCCAGGCGGCACTGCTTGCCGTTTCTCTGCCCAATCCCATCGATCGCGTTGCCAGCAAGCCGGGGCGTGGTTTGCAACGGCTTGCCGGCCTTATCGAACGGCGTGCCCGGGCATCGGGCGGTTATGTGGGATGCGTGCTGGACTGAGCCCAGCCCGCCGCCTCAACCCTTCTTGAAAATATAGTCGGTTTCCTGACGCAGGGTCTCGCCGGGACGCAGGATCGCGTAGGGGAAATCGGGATGATTGACGGCATCAGGCCATATCTGCGTTTCCAGACAAAAACCGGCAAAGGGGCCATAATGGCGGCCATCGAGGCCTGGAACGGGAACATTCAGCTTGAAGGCTGAATAAAATTGCACGCCGGGTTCGGTGGTGTGAACCTCAAGGGCAATGTCGGAGGCGGGCGAATAGGCGCGGGCAACCTTGCGCTTGGCACGACGCTCGGGCGAAAGGCAGAAATTATGGTCGTAGAGCACCTGCTCGCCATCCTCCGTTCGCCGCATCGGCGTCGGGTGGCGCAGGTCGAAGACGGTGCCTTCGACGGAGCGGATTTCGCCTGTCGGGATCTGTTTGTCGTTGGTTGGCAGATAAAAGTCAGCGGCGATGCTGATCTCATGTCCAAGTGCGGTATCAGCACCGTCGAGGTTGAAATAGGAATGCTGGCAGATATTGGCGATGGTCGGTTGGTCGGTCACCGTTTCATAGACCACCGAAAGCACGCCGCCGTCGCGGATCGTATAGGTCGCGGTCACCGTGCAATTGCCGGGATAACCGGCGCGGCCGTCGGGATCGATGATCTGCAGAACCGCATGGCTTTCGCCGTGTTCCATCAGCATCCAGTTACGTTTGCCCATCCCGTCGCTGCCGCCATGCAGGTGGCTGACGCCTTTTTCGTTCAGTTCCAGCTGGTATTCGTGCCCGTCGATCGAGAATTTTCCGTCACCGATACGGTTGGCGTTGCGGCCGGGTGTGGCGCCGAAATAGGATGAATATTTGTAGTCCTCGAATGTATCGAAGCCGAGAACGAGCGGCGGCTGGTGCCCATCGAGGCGTAGGTCCTGAATGACGGCGCCCCAGGTGATAACCTTGGCCGTCAGCCCGCCCCTCGAGATGGTGACGCGCTCAACCTTTTCGCCGGTTGCCGTGAAACCGAAATTCTCCCGTGCCGCCGCGTCGCTCATTGCGTCATTCTCCCGATATCTTTGAATTGCCGGCGGACGTTGCGTCATTTTCCGGCAATTCGCAATCCCGCAATTTACGCCGCTAGTTTGCCGATTGCTTCGAGGTCATAAGGCGTCGTCTGATATATCTCGTTGATCCAGTTGCCGAAAAACAGATGGGCATGGCTGCGCCAGCGGTTGAGCGGGGCAAGCTCCGGATCATTGTGCGGAAAATAATCATGCGGCAGCTTGATTGGAACGCCCGAGTTCACATCGCGGAAATATTCATCCGAAAGCGAGGTTGAATCATATTCGACGTGGTTGAACATATAGAGGCGGTTGCCCTCTTTTTCATGCACCAGACATACGCCCATTTCCTCTGACTCCATCAGGATTTCGAGTTCCGGGTGTTTTTCGATGTCGGCGCGGCGCACTTCCGTCCAGCGTGAGACCGGAACCTGAAAGTCGTCGGAAAAACCGTTGAGATATATCGACGAGGGGCAGAGATTGCGGTGACGATAGACGCCGAAAGCCTTTTCCTTCAGTTCGTATTTCGGCACACCATGGAAATGGTAGATGGCGGCCATCGCGCCCCAGCAGACGTTCAGCGTCGAATGGACGTTGGTTCGCGTCCAGTCGAAAATCTTTTGCATCTCGTTCCAGTAGGTCACGTCTTCATAATCAAGCATCTCGATGGGCGCGCCTGTGATGATGAAACCGTCGAACTTGCGGTGGCGCACTTCCTCCCATGTCTCATAGAAGGACAGAAGGTGCTCTTCCGGCGTATTCTTGGCACGATGGCCGCCAATGCGGATCAGCGAAAACTCCACCTGCAGCGGCGATGCGCCGACGAGGCGCGCCATCTGCACTTCCGTCTTGATCTTGTTCGGCATGAGATTGAGAAGCCCGATCTGGAGCGGGCGGATATCCTGCCGGATGGCCGCCGTTTCTGTCATGACCCGCACGCCCTCATGAACGAGGGTGTCGAAGGCGGGAAGCGTATCGGGAATCTTGATCGGCATGTCGAACTCTCTTTTCGGATGACGTAAAGAACGTTGCGAAAACAAAAAAACCGGCAGCGAAATCGCAGCCGGTCCCAGGAAATTACCCTTTTCCTCGACCCTTTAGCGACTTCTTTAAAGTGGCTGCAAGCCGGTCGGCAAATCACCACTGAGGCGTTTCATAATCCCGAAGCCGACGAAAATCAATATCGGCTGATTTCATCGGGTTTCTGCCTTTCCATTTTTGCCTGAGGTGCGATAAGGCAGGGCATGGATAGAGAACGCTTCACCATTCTGCTTGGCGGCGATGTCACCGTTACCGACCGCCTCAAAGCGGCGGTTGAGGGTAGCCGTGTGATTGCGGCCGATGGCGGCATGCGCCATGCCGCACCGCTCGGGCTCACACCCGAGCTCTGGGTGGGGGATTTCGATTCCACCGACAAGGACCTGCTGGACGCCTGGCCCGATGTGGTGCGACAGCCCTATCCCGCTGCAAAGGCTGTGACCGATGGCGAAATTGCGGTGTCGGAGGCACTTGCCCGCGGCGCGCGTTCTCTGGTGCTTGCCGGCGCGCTTGGTGGAGCGAGAAGCGACCACGCACTTCAGCACCTTCTTTACGCCGTGGCGCTTACTGAGCGTGGTCTCAACGTTACGCTGACCTCCGGCGAAGAGGAGGCCCGCCCGCTGCTGGCAGGGTCGTTCGATCTTGATCTGCCTCCCGGTGCGCTGTTTTCCGTTGCCGGGTTTACCGACCTTGTGGGGCTCGATATCGGCAATGTGCGTTATCCTCTCAAGGATTTCCCGCTTGCTTTCGGCTCTTCCCGCACTATTTCCAATGTCGCGAATGGCGGCCCCGTGCATTTCTCGCTGAAAAGCGGAAAAGCCATCGTGCTCGCCCGCCCTTATGATCTGACCGGAGCCTGACGCCTTGGCACCCCCAATTTTGAAACTCGATGACATCAAGCTGACCTTCGGCGTGACCCCGCTGCTCGACGGCGCCAATCTTCAGGTGGAGCCGGGCGACCGCATCTGCCTTGTCGGACGCAACGGTTCGGGCAAGTCGACCCTGATGAAGATCGCCGCCGGTCTGGTCGAGGCGCAGTCGGGCGAGGTTTTCCGTCACCCCTCCGCCACCATCCGTTATCTGGAACAGGCGCCGGATTTTGCCGGTTACGACACCGTGCAGGCCTATGCCGAGGCGGGGCTGGGACCTGGCGACGATCCCTATCGCGTTACCTATATTCTCGAGCATCTGGGCCTGACGGGACAGGAACATCCGGATAGCCTGTCCGGCGGCGAAGCGCGGCGTGCGGCCCTTGCCCGCGTCATGGCGCCTGAACCCGATATTCTGATGCTGGACGAGCCGACCAACCATCTGGACCTGCCCACCATCGAATGGCTTGAAGGCGAGTTGCAGCAGACGCGTAGCGCGCTGGTGCTGATCTCGCACGACAGGCGTTTTCTGGAAAAGGTTTCGACCTCGACCGTGTGGCTGGATCGCGGCCAGTCCCGCCGTCTCAATCGCGGTTTTGCGCATTTCGAGGAATGGCGCGACAAGGTGCTGGAAGAGGAAGAGCTGGAGCAGCACAAGCTCGGCAAGGCCATCGAGCGTGAAGAACACTGGATGCGTTACGGCGTGACCGCGAGACGCAAGCGCAACATGCGCCGCGTGGGCGAGCTTCAGGCAATGCGTGCGGACTATCGCGGCCACAAGGGACCGCAGGGCAGCGTGCAGGCGACGGCTGCGGAGGTGCGGGAATCCGGCAAACTGGTCATCGAGGCAGACGCAATCACCAAGTCTTACGGCGAGCGCGTGATCATCGCGCCGTTTTCGCTGCGGGTGCATCGCGGTGATTGCATCGGTCTCGTCGGGCCGAACGGTGCCGGCAAGACAACGCTTTTGAAGATGCTGACCGGCCAGCTTCAGCCCGATAGCGGCACGGTAAAGCTCGGCACCAATCTGGAAATCGCGACGCTTGACCAGAAGCGTGAAGATCTCAATCCAAACGATACGCTCGCTCATTACCTCACCGACGGTCGCGGCGACAATTTGCTGGTCAATGGCGAGTTGAAACATGTGACGGGTTACATGAAGGACTTCCTGTTCCAGCCGGAACAGGCCCGCACGCCCATCCGCAACCTCTCCGGTGGTGAGCGCGCCCGTCTTATTCTTGCGCGCATTCTGGCGCGGCCTACCAACCTGCTGATCCTTGACGAGCCGACCAACGATCTCGATATCGAAACGCTCGATCTGTTGCAGGAGATCGTTGCGGGGTTTTCCGGCACGGTCATTCTCGTCAGCCACGACCGCGACTTCCTCGACCGTACCGTCACCTCCACAATTGCGCCCGCCAATCCGGACCAGCCGGACGGACGCTGGATCGAATATGCCGGCGGCTATTCGGACATGATGGCGCAACGCAAGGGTGCTGCGGAAGAAAAGCGCAAGGCGGAGAAGCAGGAAAAGGCAAAGACCGCCCCTTCCGCCTCCGCGTCGCAGGACCCCTCAAAGGCCAAGGGCAAGCTTTCCTTCAAGCAAAAATTTGCGCTCGAAAACCTTCCAAAGGAGATGGAGAAGGCGCAGGGCGAAATCGCCAAGCGTGAGCAGCGCATGGCCGATCCCAATCTGTTCACCAAGGACCCGGCTACCTTCAATACGCTGGCGCAGGAAATGACGAAGCTGCGCGAAAAGCTCGAAGCCATGGAAGAGGAATGGCTGGAGTTGGAGATGCTGCGCGAGGAAATTGAAGGGTGACTGGGTCGCGATTTCTTGACTGAGGTCTCATCCACCTTTGACAGGGAGGCGGAATTGCCGTTTCCTGTGCGGGTTCGGAGGAGTTCAGAAAATGCGCATGATCTTCGTCAATCTGCCGGTCAAGAATATCGAGACATCGAGAAGCTTCTTCACGGCTCTCGGTTTCACCTTCAATCCGGAATATTCGGATGACCGCACGCTCTGCATGATCGTTGAGGAGAACATCTTCGTGATGCTTCTTCAGGAGGAGCGTTTTCGTGATTTCATCAATGGCGATATCGCCGACGCCACACGCAGCACCGAGGTCCTGACCTGTCTCACAGCGGGAAGCCGTGAGGAAATCGACCGGATGATCGAAACGGCGCTCGCCTCGGGTGGCAGCAGCTGGAAACCGGTTCAGGATCACGGTTTCATGTATGCCGGTAGTTTTCAGGATCCCGACGGCCATGTCTGGGAACTGGTGCACATGGTGCAGCAGGCCTGACGGCAGCCATCTTGCCAATCAGAGACAGCGGGACTACATCATCATCTTGATCTAACGGGGTGTCTTTTGTGCTTGCGTGCAAAAGGCTGAGAGGCTTGCCAACCCGAAGAACCTGATCCGGTTCATACCGGCGGAGGGATTAGACGGCTTAAGGCAAGCGGCTATTTCCCTTTTCGTTTTTTGAGGAGATACCCGTGCGCCGTCGTCTTTTCCTGAATTCCCTCGTTGCCGTTTCGTTGTTTCTGCCCGGTCTTGCCACTGCTCAGGACAGACAGGAACTGACCGTCTACACCTATGAAAGCTTCGTTTCCGAATGGGGTCCCGGCCCCAAGGTGAAAGAGGCCTTCGAGAAAGTGTGCAATTGCACGGTCAATTTCGTCGGTGTGGCGGATGGCGTGGCGCTGCTCAACCGCCTGAAGCTTGAAGGGGCAGCGTCGAAGGCGGATGTCGTTGTTGGTCTCGACACCAATCTGGTCGCGGAAGCGAAACAGACCGGCCTCTTCGATATCAGCGGTATCGAAGCATCGGCGGCCAAGGTGCCGGGCGGTTACAAGGACGACATTTTCGTCCCTTACGACTACGGTCATTTCGCCGTTGTCTATGACACGCAGACGATAAAAAATCCGCCGACGAGCCTGAAGGATCTGGTGGACGGCGATCCTTCACAGAAAATCGCAATTCAGGACCCGCGCACCTCCACGCCGGGGCTTGGCCTGCTGCTCTGGGTGAAGTCCGTTTACGGCGACAAGGCACCGGAAGCCTGGGCGAAGCTCCGGAAGCGCATTCTCACCGTCACGCCGGGCTGGTCGGAATCCTATGGCCTTTTCACCAAGGGTGAGGTGCCGATGGTGCTCTCCTACACCACGTCGCCTGCCTATCACATGGTCTCGGAAAAGACGGATCGCTATCAGGCCGCGGCTTTTTCCGAGGGGCACTACATCCAGATCGAGGTTTCCGGCCTTCTCAAAAACGCGCCGCACAAGGAACTGGCGAAGCAGTTCCTCGCTTTCACGCTCACATCAGGATTTCAGGATGCCATTCCGGAAAACAACTGGATGATGCCGGTCGCGGCAACGTCCACGCCCCTGCCTGAGGCATTTTCCAAACTCGTCGTACCGCAGAAGACCTTCCTGATGGACCCGGAAGAGGTGGCGAAGAACCGCAAGGCCTGGATCGACGAATGGCTTGCGGCCATGAGCATGAACTGAGCAAGAGGCACGCCCGCGCATGATGCTGCGTCGCGACTACAGATGGTCGATCATTGGCGGAACGGCGGCGTTTGCCGCCGTTTTCCTGTTCATGGCGCTTGCTGTCTCAGCACTCCTGTCTTTCGATGCCGGCACATCCGCCACCGGAATCGTGGATGCCTACACGCTGCGCATCCTGCGCTTCACGCTCTATCAGGCAACGTTGTCCACTGTTCTTTCCATTGTTCTCGGCCTGCCGGTGGCGCTTGCGCTCTCCCGCAGACAGGATTTTCCGGGGCGGATTTGGATTATCAGGTTGATGGCTGTGCCGATGGGGCTGCCGGTCATCGTCGGCGCCTTCGGCATCATCACGATCTGGGGCAGGCAGGGTGTTTTGAATACTGCCCTTGTTTTTGCCGGTGCGGAGCAGCCCTTCAGTATTTACGGCCTTTCCGGCATTCTCATCGCCCATGTGTTTTTCAATCTGCCGCTTGCGGTGCGGCTGATGCTGGCCGGGCTGGAGCGGATTCCGGGCGAATATTGGCGGATGGCGGCAAGTCTTGGCATGGGGCCGGTTTCGGTTTTCCGCTTCATCGAGTGGCCGGCCGTCTCGCGGCTTGTTCCCGGTATTGCCGGGCTTGTCTTCATGCTGTGTGCCACCAGCTTCACGCTAGTGCTTATGCTGGGCGGTGGACCGGCGGCGACGACACTTGAGGTCGCAATCTATCAGGCGCTTCGGTTTGATTTCGATCCGCAACGGGCAATCGCGCTTTCGGTTTTGCAGATTGCAATCACAGCAGTTCTGCTCGGCCTTCTTGCCTTTTTGCCATCGCCCGAGGCGGAAATTGCCTCGATTGGTCGCCCTGTTCGCCGTTTCGACGGCAAGCGTGTTGGCGCGCGCCTGTGGGACGGAGCGGCAATCATTTTTGCGGTTCTGCTGGTCGGCCTGCCGCTTGTTGCCATAACCGTCTCGGGTTTGGGGGCCGATCTGCCGCGTCTTTTGTCAGCGCCGATCTTCCTGCGTGCGGCGGCGACCAGCCTTGCAATCGCTGCGTTCTCCGCAACTCTCGTCGTGCTCTGCTGCTTTGCGATCATCGGTGCGCGACAGGCCGTGGGTTCCAAACGGCACGCGGCTCAACCCTTGCGCCTTTTGTCCGCCACGCTCGGGGCGGGGTCATCGCTGGTGCTGCTGGTACCGCCCGTCGTGCTGGGAAGCGGGTGGTTCCTGTTGCTGCGGCCCTTTGGAGATGTCAGTTTTTATGCTCCCGTTCTCGTGGCGCTCATCAACATGCTGATGGCGTTGCCGCTTGCCATGCGGGTGCTGGAGCCAGCCTTCACCAGCCATTTTTTACGCACGTCCCGGCTCTCCGCCAGCCTTGGGCTTCAGGGATTGACGCGGCTGCGGTTCGCCGATCTGCCGGTATTGCGGCGGCCACTGCTGATGGCGTTTTCCTTTGCCATGGCCCTGTCGCTCGGTGATCTCGGGGCGGTCGCCCTGTTCGGATCGGAAAATTTCATCACCTTGCCATGGCTGGTCTATAGCAATATGGGCAGCTACCGCACCAATGATGCCGCCGGATACGCGTTCATCCTTGGCGTCGTCTGCCTGCTGCTTGCCGCGGGCGGCGTTTCACGGCAATCCCAATCAGCAAGGGCGAGCATATGACGGGTGACGAATTTGCCGTGGGGCTGGACAAGGTCAGGCTGCGGCTCGGAACGCAGGATTTCGATCTCGATTGTACATTCCCGCAAGGCCAGATGACCGCCGTTGTCGGTGCATCCGGTTCTGGCAAGTCGACGCTCCTCAATCTCATCGCCGGTTTTGAATTGCCCGATTCCGGGCGCGTCCTGATCGGCGGGCGGGACATGAAGGCGCTCGATCCTTCCGAACGACCGGTCTCCTCGATCTTCCAGGATAATAATCTTTTCGCCCATCTCGATATCTTCACCAATGTCGCGCTCGGCATCAGCCCCGGGCTGAAGCTGGGGGAGGAAGACAGGCAGAGGATCGACGTGGCGCTCACACGCGTTGGTCTTGCGGGTTTTGACAAACGTTTGCCGGGCACGCTTTCCGGCGGGGAAAGGCAAAGGGCGGCGCTCGCGCGTGCGCTGGTCCGGAAAAAACCGGTCATGCTGCTGGACGAGCCTTTCGCGGCGCTCGATCCGGGGCTGCGGGCGGGCATGACCTCCCTGCTTCTCGACTTGCATGCCGAAACAAAAAATACGGCGATTATTGTTACGCACCATCCAGACGACATAAAAAAGCTGGCACAGCGGGTGGTTTTTCTTGATCGTGGCCGCGTTGTCTATGCGGGCTCGACCGCAGATTTCTTCGCCACACAAAATGTGAAGGCGGTCGACAGTTTTCTGAACGGCTGATCGCCTTATTTTCGACGCGTGCCGCTGGCAATCGCTTTAGATAACTTCAATGGCGTTAATTTGCACTTGCCAGTTTCAAGTCGTTGCCCGAGAAAAGACGAGAATTATTGCGTTCTTCAGGAATATTCCGGACTTGATGGATCGTTTTTACCGTTTCGACATTCATGGCTCGTTGGGGCGAATCTGTTATTCTGGTCTGCAATTAACGGATGATCAGGAACGTTAGGGGCAGGCATAGAGAATGAGAAATAGCATGACTGCGCAGTGGAGGCTTTTCTCCCGTTCAGGCCTTCGCCGTTCGGGCAGGATGGCTGCCGTGTGTTCCGTGCTGACGGCGTCTGCCGTATTCCTGTCATCGTGTCAGTCTCTCTTCAGCCCGGCCTACCAGTCTACCTTGCGGCCTTCGGACAATCCGCAGACCGTGGAAGAGGTGCAGAAGAACGATCCCCGTGCGCAGATGGGCGCGCGCGAGCATCCGCGTATTGTGGCGAGTTATGGTGGCGAATATCGTGATGCCAAGACGGAGCGGCTTGTCGCCCGTATCGCCGGCGCGCTGACGGCTGTTTCGGAAAATCCGCAGCAATCCTATCGCATCACCATCCTCAACTCGCCTGCTATCAACGCTTTTGCGCTGCCGGGTGGGTATCTTTACGTGACGCGCGGGCTTCTGGCTCTCGCCAACGATGCCTCGGAAGTGGCCGCCGTGCTTTCGCATGAGATGGGCCACGTTACCGCAAACCACGGCATCGAGCGCCAGCGCCGGGAAGAGGCGGAGGTGATTGCAAGCCGTGTGGTCGCCGAGGTTCTGTCGAGCGATCTCGCCGGCAAGCAGGCGCTTGCGCGCGGTAAGCTGCGGCTTGCGGCTTTTTCGCGCCAGCAGGAATTGCAGGCGGACGTGATTGGCGTGCGCATGTTGGGTGAGGCCGGCTACGACCCCTTCGCATCGCCGCGGTTTCTGGATTCCATGGCAGCCTATGCGCGTTTCTCCTCGGCTGATCCCGAAAATGACCAGAGCCTCGACTTTCTTTCCAGCCACCCCAACACGCCGCAGCGCATCGAGCTTGCACGCCGGCATGCCCGCGCCTTCGGCCAGGACGGTCAGGTCGGGGATCGGGGTCGCGACTGGTTTCTGGATGGCATAGACGGCCTGCTTTACGGCGACAGCCCGCAGGAGGGTTATGTCCGGGGCCAGACCTTCCTGCACGGAACGCTCGGTATCCGTTTCGATGTGCCGGAAGGTTTCGTCATCGACAACAAGGTGGAGGCCGTTCTTGCGACGGGTCCGGGCGATGTGGCGATCCGTTTCGACGGCGTGGCCGATCCGAAACAGACCACTCTTGCCAATTACCTTACCAGCGGCTGGGTTGCCGGCCTGATGCCGGAAACCGTGAAGGAAACGCAGATCAACGGTCTGGAGGCTGCGACAGCCCGTGCGACGGCGGACAAATGGGACTTTGACGTTACCGTCATCCGTGTTGGTCAGCAGATATTCCGCTTCCTGACGGCCGTGCCGAAGGGTAACACGCAGCTCGATTCCATCGCCAACGTATTGCGCACGAGTTTCCGCAAGATGACGCCGCAGGAGATCGCATCGTTAAAACCTCTGCGCGTGCGCGTGGTGACGGTCAAGCCCGGTGAAACCGTGGCAACGATTGCCGCACGGATGATGGGGACCGACCGCAAGCTCGACATGTTCCGCATGATGAATGCGATGAGCGCCACCGCCACGCTTCAGCCCGGCCAGCGGGTGAAGATCATTGCGGAATGAGATGCTAACAAAAAACCCCGGATTGTGATCCGGGGTTTTTCGTTTCAGACGTTATCGATAATTACCGCCACTCGCGCACATCGACGAAATGACCGGCGATGGCCGCCGCCGCTGCCATGGCGGGGGAGACGAGGTGGGTGCGGCTCTTGTAGCCTTGGCGGCCCTCGAAGTTGCGGTTCGAGGTGGAGGCGCAACGTTCGCCAGGCTTCAGGCGGTCGTCATTCATGGCAAGGCACATGGAGCAGCCCGGTTCGCGCCATTCGAAACCGGCTTCGAGGAAAATCTTGTCCAGACCTTCCTTTTCCGCCTGTTCCTTCACGAGACCGGAGCCGGGCACGATCATGGCCGAGACGGTGGGTGCGACCTTGCGGCCGTCGACGATCTTTGCCGCTGCGCGCAAATCCTCGATACGGCCATTGGTGCAGGAGCCGATGAAAACGCGGTCGATGGCGATATCGGTGATGCGCGTACCGGGTTTCAAGCCCATATACTCCAGCGCACGCCACTTTGAAGTACGCTTGTTTTCTTCCTCGATATCATCCGGATTGGGAACTATGCCCTCGACGGACGTCACGTCCTCAGGCGATGAGCCCCAGGAGACGATCGGCGGCAGATTGGCGGCGTCCAGCACCACGATCTTGTCGTAATGGGCGCCCTCATCGGATTTCAGCGTCTTCCAGTAGGCGATGGCCTGTTCCAACGTCTCGCCCTTTGGCGCGCGCGGCTTGTCCTTGATGTAGTCGAAAGTGGTCTCATCAGGCGCGATCAGACCTGCACGGGCGCCGCCCTCGATGGTCATGTTGCAAACCGTCATGCGGCCTTCCATGGAGAGCGAGCGGATTGCCTCACCGGCAAATTCAATCACATGGCCGGTGCCGCCCGCTGTGCCAATCTCACCGATAATGGCGAGGATGATGTCCTTGGCGGTGACGCCTTCCGGAACCTTGCCATCGACACGCACCAGCATGTTCTTGGCCTTTTTCTGGATCAGCGTCTGGGTCGCCAGCACATGCTCCACTTCCGACGTGCCGATGCCGTGCGCCAGCGCGCCGAAAGCACCATGGGTGGAGGTGTGGCTGTCGCCGCAAACAATCGTCATGCCCGGCAGAGTGAAGCCCTGTTCCGGGCCAACGATGTGGACGATGCCCTGACGCTTGTCGCGCTCGGAATAATATTCGACACCGAAATCCTTGGCATTCTGCGCAAGCGCTTCCACCTGGATACGGCTTTCCTCGTTCTTGATGCCTTCCAGCCGGTCGGCTGTGGTTGGCACGTTATGATCGACGACGGCAAGCGTGCGGGCGGGCGAATGGACCGGACGGCCGGCGATGCGCAGGCCTTCAAAGGCCTGCGGGCTCGTCACCTCATGGACCAGGTGACGGTCGATATAGAGAAGACAGGTTCCGTCCGGGTCACGATTGACGACGTGGTCGTCCCAGATCTTGTCGTATAAGGTGCGGGGTGCGCTCATGGCTCTATGCCTTGTCATGGAAAGGTAAAATCAGGGTTCAGTAAGGCGGTGGACAGCGGGTGCTGTCAGGCGAGCCTAAGTCGGCTGTTGAGCGCCCCGGAAATGCGCGCAAAAAACCGTGCCGGCAGACGCTTGTGGTCCTGCAGCACATAAACATTCTGCGCGAGACATCCGAATTTAGATCCCATAGTGGTCTTCATAGCAGATTGCCGGTTTCGCGGCAATATGAATGCACGCAGACCGTAAAACGGTGACCCGGCGGCTTTGATGTGCGCCGCATCATGCACTCAGGGCTTTAAAATGCCGGTTTCGCAGCCCTTTCGGCATTGGTTATGATGCAATGCAACTTGCGTATCTTGCGGCGCACATATAGATGGGTCCCCTTATCATTTGCATTTCGACGAGCAATCGAAGGGAGGGAAAAGCACATGGTATCGGAAAAATCCCTAATCTCGAAGATCACCTGGCGGCTGATGCCGTTTCTTGGCCTTCTCTATCTCATCGCCTATATCGACCGGCAGAATGTCAGCTATGCCAAGCTGCAGATGGTCGATGCGCTGAGCCTCAGCGAATATGCCTACGGACTTGGCGCTTCGCTGTTCTTCATCGGCTATTTCCTCTTTGAGGTTCCGAGCAACCTTTTCCTCAACCGTTTCGGCGCCAGCAAATGGTTCGCCCGCATTCTGGTGTCCTGGGGTGCCGTCACCATCGCGCTTGCCTACACGCAGAATGCGACGATGTTCTATATCCTGCGCTTCCTGCTCGGGCTTTGCGAGGCCGGTTTCTTCCCGGGCGTGCTGTTCCTTATGACGCTGTGGTTCCCGCGCGATTATCGCGGCCGCATGATCGGCCTGTTCATGATCTTCAGTGCGCTTGCCAATGCCATCGGCGCACCGCTTGGCGGCATGCTGCTCGATCTCGATGGTTTCCTCGGTTATGCCGGCTGGGAATGGGTGTTCCTGGCGACGGGTATTCCCGCCGTGATCGCTGGTATCGTTACCTTCTTCTATCTGGACGATACGCCGGAAAAAGCGAAGTTCCTGACGCAGGCCGAGAAGGACTGGTTGAAGAACCGACTGGCCGAAGAAAACAAGGGCATGGAAGAGCATGCGGAGGACGGCTTCAAGGCGCTGATCAATCCGCGCGTGCTGTTCATGGCGCTTTGCTATGTCGGCTTTCCGCTGGCGGCCTATGGTCTCAGCTACTGGCTGCCGACAATCGTAAAGAGCTTCGGCGTTTCCAACACCGCCAACGGCTTCATCAACATCATCCCCTGGGTGATCGTGGCCGTCGCTCTCTTCGTCGTGCCCCTGGCGGCTGACAAGGCAAAAAACAAAACGCCTTATATCGTCGGCCCTGCCTTCGTCGGCGCGTTTTGCCTGCTGATGTCGGCGCTGCTCAGCGATCCGGTATTGCAGTTTGCCTTCCTTTGCATCGCCGCTGCGGGCATTTTTGCCGGCCAACCGGTGTTCTGGAGCCTGCCCGGCCGCTTCCTCAAGGGAGCCGGTGCCGCTGCCGGCATCGCCGCCATCAATTCCGTCGGCAATCTCGGTGGTTTCGTGGCGCAGAACGTGGTGCCCTGGATCAAGGACCAGACCGGCAGCACCATTGCGCCGATGTTCTTCCTTGCCTTCTGCCTTGCGCTGGCAGGTGTGCTCGTCATCATCGCGGCGAGAAAAATGGGCAATCAGGCCGAGGCCGCCTGATCTGCAAGATTGCGAAGCGCAGGTATAATTTCCGAACCGCCGCATATGTAAAAAATCATGGCCCGGATATGTCCGGGCCATGATCCATTTAAACGGTAACCGATGAAATTCTCTTCGAGAGAAATTACGCCGTGAACCAATCGCTGCCGGTCAGGTGAACGCCGGAGAGAATGATCTTCTCACCCTTGTGCTCGCCAGTAACGTTGTAGCTGAGGACGGTATCGTTATCAAAGGTCGAAACCGCCCAGTTATCGATCACTGTACCGACCAGCTTGAGCTTGTCCATGGAGGCGTTGAAGCCTTCGATGGTATCTGTGGCAAAGCTCTTCGCCATGTCACCCAGATTGAAGACGAAGGTATCGGCGCCACCGCTTGCGATGATGTGGTCGATGCCCTTGCCACCGGTGACCAGCGACGAAGCGAGCTTTACACCGCTCAGGTCGATAGAGTCGTTACCCGCACCGGCATCGATCTTGACGGAGGTGTAGCTGCCGTCGGTGATACCAGCACCACCATTCACAGCGCCGGTATTGGCGGCAAGACCGCCCGTGCCCGCAGCCGACGTGTCATTGAAGGCAGCGCCTGCCTTGACGGTGATCGTGTCGTTGCCTGCGCCGGTGTCGATGTTGAAATTGTTGACCCAGGTCTTTTCGTTCGAAACGACAGATACGGTAACCGTGTCGTTGCCTGCGCCGGTCGTGATGTTACCGCGCTTGGCATTGAGAACTTCAACGGTGGACGAACCGGTGCCGCCGAGGTGAACGTCTACCTGTACGAAATCCTTGAACTTAAGGTTTTCAGAGGTGTCAGACTGGGCGAGAGCGTTCTTCACCGAATTCCATGCCGAGGATACGTCAAATGTGAAGCCGTTTGCGTTGGGGTCGTAGCCGACATCGACAGTGCCACCAGCACCGGTACCGGCAACCGCCACAGCGCCAACACTGACAGCGCCCGAATCGAGCGTAGAGCCGTTTTTGACCTGTGCTGTGGATTCCGTGAGGAGCTTATATGCTTCCTGATCGATCAGGCTGGTGAGCGACGAAACCGATGCCGCGCCGCCATTACCAAAAGTTACTTTTAACGCCATTTTACTCTCCTATAAATTTTTGAGAATTCGATGTATCGAAATTAAATTTAATAAATATTGCGGGTGATAATTAGTACATTATAAATGGCAAGACAATATGAGAAATTGTTTTTTTTGGAAAAATTCTCGCTCTTGGTGTATTTGCGAATCGTTTCTAAGAAAGCATGTAATGAAAGTCTTTTATTCCTGCAGGAACGTCTTTCTAAGCCTGTCCTGGAACGGTTTGACAAAATAGGAAAGAACGCTTCTTTCGCTTGTCTGTATGAAGACTTCGGCCGGCATGCCCGGATACAACCGTCCACCTGGTATATGGTCCATTCCAGTTTTGCTCGGCTTGATGCGCAGTGCGTAAAATGACGCACCGCTTCGGGAATCTGTCTGCAAGTCCGGGGCGACGACTGCGACTTCAGCGCTTACATCCGGCGTCGTGCTCTGATTGAAAGCCGTGAAGCGAATGGTCACTGGCTGCCCGACATAGATCTGGTCTATGTCGTTTGGAAGAACATTGGCGTCGATTGCAAGATCTTCCTTTGCCGGCACCACCAGCATAAGCACTTCGCCCGGCTGGATGACGCCGTTTATGTTGTGTACCGACAGCTGGTAGATACGCCCCGCAATCGGCGAGCGAATATCGAGGCGGTCGAGCTGGTCGCGTGTTGCCGCAAGCCGTTCCTCGTATTCCGCAACGGTGGCTTCGATTGAGGTCAGATCTTTAGTGACCTCGGACTTGCGGTCCTCGTCAAGCTGAAGCGACTGCAAGTCCATTTCGCTCAGCTTGCCTACCGTCTGCGCACGCGCGGCCATATACTGGCCCTGCTGACCTTCGAGATTGGAAAGCTGCCGCTTGAGAAGGTTGAGGCGCTGAAGCGTTACCAGCCCCTTGGCATATAGCTCCTGTGTCTTTGAGACGTCTTCCCTTACGATAGCAAGTTCATTGTTGGTTGCCTCAATCTGCACGTCCATGCCCCGCGCTTCATCGGCTAGCTGATCCTTGCGCGTTACCAATTGCTTCTTCATGCCAATCAGTGCACTGCGACGGCTGTTGAAAAGGTTCTGCTCACTGTCGATGAATGTTTTGGCAGCCTTCGAATTGGTCAAGACGGCCAGATCTTCCGGCGTTGTGAAAGAGGTGGCGTCGGAGATTTCGGCACGCAGACGCGCACGGCGTGCATAAAGCTGCGCGAGCGTATTTTCGACAATGGACAGGTTTGCCTGAACGATCGTGCCACTCAGCCGCAGCAAAACCTGACCGGCCTCCACCGTGTCACCTTCCGCAACATTGATCTGGCTGACAATACCGCCGGAAAGGTGCTGAATTTTCTTGGAGTTGCCTTCGACAACGACCCGGCCCGTGGCGACGACTGCCCCCGAAAGCTTCGCGAGAGCCGCCCAGCCACCCAGGCCGAAAAGAAGGCCGGCAGCAAGAACGACTACGGCGGTTGAGTGTTTGACGATAGATGTTTTCGTCACGCCGGTTTTTTCTCCCTCAACCATTTTCACCCACCCGGCTTTCCAGCTTGCGTACTTCTTCTTCTGTTTCCGGCACCTGGCGAATATTTTGACGAAGGATTTGCGCAAGCACCTCTTCCTTGGTGCCGAAGCGAAGCATGCGGCCGTTGCTCATCACCATCACAAGATTGACGCTTTCGATGGCGCTCGGACGATGGGCAATGACGACCACGATGCCGCCCCGCGCCCTTATGTCGCCAATGGCGTTGCGCAAGGCTGCCTCGCCTTCGCTGTCCAGATTGGAGTTCGGCTCATCGAGGATGACAAAGAATGGCTCCCTGAAAAGCGCCCGCGCCAGGCCGATGCGCTGTTTTTGCCCGCCTGACAATGCCTCTCCACGGTCGCCGATATAGGTGTCGTAACCGTTGGGCAGGTTCAGGATGAGATCATGAACCTGAGCGGCCTTGGCTGCCGAAACGATGGCTTCCGCCGTTGCGTCACGGTCGAAGCGCGCGATATTTTGCGCGACCGTGCCTGGCATCAGCTCCACCTGCTGGGGCATGTATCCGATGGATTTACCGAGAACCTCGAAATCCCACTGGTTCAGTGCGGCCCCATCGAAGCGCACGGAGCCGCGCTCATAGGGCCAGATACCGGTTATCAAACGTGCCAGCGTGGATTTACCGGAAGCGCTCGGCCCAATGATGCCAAGGCCATCGCCCGCGTTCAACGTGAAGGAAATATCGGCCACGGTATCTCGCGCACCATTGGGCGGACCGCCGGTCACGCGATCGATGGCAACGGTATATTTCGGTGGCGGCAGGGAAAGCGGCTGTGCGGGTTCCGGTACGAGTTCAAGAAACTCGTTGATGCGTTTCCAGCCCTGTCTCGCAGTCATGAAGCTGCGCCAGTTTGCAATTGCGTGTTCGACAGGGCCCAGCGCTTTGGCCGAGAGGATGGAGCCTGCGATGATGCTACCCGCTGACGCATGCCCCTCGATAACCAGCAGGGCGCCGATTGCCATCACACCCGACTGTAACAAAAGGCGGAATGTTCGGGAAATCGCGGCGAGCATGCCCGCCGTGTCCGACGTCGAGAGTGTGACGGCGCGGTAATTGGAGTGCAGATCGTCCCACATCGACGTCACCGCATTCATCATGCCCATGGTTCTTATGGACTCGATGTTGCGCTGGCTGCTGCCGACGAGTGCATTTCTCTGTCCGCGCACGGTGTAGGCCTGTTTGGTCGCCCTTTCGGTCAGCCAGTTGGTTACGAGCGTCAGCACGACAAGGACCAGGGCGCCGCCAAGCACGGCAAAACCGATCCAGGGATGCAAGGCAAAACAGATCAGCAGATAGATGGGCAGCCAGGGAATATCAAAGAAAGCTGCTGGTCCCGGCCCGGACAAGAATTGACGTATCTGATCGAGATCGCCGACGATCTGCAGCCCGTCTACCTTGCCGTAGGCGGCAAGTGGTGCGCTGATTGATGCCCTGAAGAGCTTTTGATTGAGATCGTCGTCCATATTGTCCGAGATGCGAGCCAATATCCGGCCGCGCAGAGCATCGAACCCCACAAGAAAGGCATAGAGAATAACCAGCAGAACAACGAGAGCGACAAGAGAAGGAATACTCTTGCTCGGCAGAATCCGGTCATAAACCTCCAGCATGAAAAGGGAGCCGGAAAGATTGAGAATATTCATGAGTGCGCTGGCAATGCCGACAGCGAAGAAAGCGCGCTTATTTTTTGTTAAAAAAGAATTAAAAAAAAACATATCAACACCTAAAACTGCGCGAAAATTGCACAATAAGTGAAACTAGGCAATGCTATTAGAGAATGTTCTAAATAAATTAGGCAAAGAGATAAGTAGCAATACGACTTTGATCTTGATCTGTCGATACGGAGATGGGGTCGAAGGCTGGACGTGACGCTATGTCGCCCACCAGATTGTTATAGCGCATCGATGCAACAAAAAAGGCGGTCCAAAGACCGCCTTCTCCGTAAATCCATCAAAATGGAAATCTTATTCCGCTGCAGTTTCCGCAGCCTTTGCTGCTTCTTCCGCTGCCTTGGCTTCTGCTGCTTCGGCTGCTGCCTTTTCGGCGGCGAGAGCCTGTGCTGCTGCTACCTTTTCAGCTTCCAGACGTGCCTTTTCTTCGGCGACTGCCTGGCGCTCGGATTCGTTCAGCTTGCGGGCGCGCGTACCGGTGTTTTCAACGATACGGGCAGCCTTGCCGCGACGATCGCGCAGGTAGTAGAGCTTCGCGCGGCGAACCTTACCGCGGCGAACGATTTCAACGCCTTCGACCAGCGGGGAGTAGATCGGGAATACGCGCTCGACGCCTTCGCCGTAGGAGATCTTGCGAACGGTGAAGCTCTCGGAAAGGCCGCCGCCGGAACGGGCGATGCAAACGCCTTCGTAAGCCTGAACGCGGGTACGGTTACCTTCGGTAACGCGCACGTTGACGCGCAGCGTGTCGCCCGGAGAAAACTCAGGCAGGGTGCGCTTCGCTTCGATCTTGGCAGCCTGTTCGGCTTCCAGCTGCTGAATGATATTGGTCATGTTAACCTCTGATTTCTTCTGAAACAGCCAGAGCGCTCAACGTTTCGTCTGTCGGTCAATGCCTTCAGACCATGCCGTGCGGCAGGAGCGGGTTCGCCATTCTTTGCTTGCGGTTAAAGGGGAAAACCCCAATTCCACGCGGGCACATACACGAGGCAGCGCCATTTGTCATCCCTTCATGACAATATTTTATCAATTGTGGGCGACGTACGGGCTGTTGCGAAGGTGCGTTTCCCCGGTTATGGCATGAAAACCTTGGGAGGGGCCATGTCCGTACTTATTATCATGATGCTGTTTGCGACCGGCTTTCTATCTGGCGTGGTCAATGCGATCGCCGGTGGCGGCACCTTTTTGACCTTCGGGGCGATGACGCTTGCAGGCCTGCCGCCGATTGTCGCCAATGCCACGTCGGCGATCGTGCAGTTTCCCGGTTACATCACCTCCGTGATCGCCTACGGGCCTGAAATCCGCGCCCACTGGCGCGAGGCGATCCTCCTGTCGGCCGTCTCCATCGTCGGCGGGCTGGCGGGGTCGCTTTTGCTCCTGTCGCTCGACAACCCCTCCTTCCGCCAGCTTGTGCCATGGTTGCTTCTGGCCGCAACGGTTGTTTTTGCCGCTGGCCCGTGGCTGCGACCGAAGGCCAGTGCCGAGCGTTCACCCGGTAATGTGCCGAGCCTCTTCTTTCAGGGGCTCGCCTCCATCTATGGTGGTTTTTTCGGGGCGGGCATGGGCATCATGATGCTGGCCATCCTCGGAATGACCTCGGGTGGCAGCTATCATCATCTGAATGCCCTGAAGAACCTGCTCTCGGTGGTGATCGCGATCATCGCCATTACGATCTTCGTCAGCGGCGGCGTCGTTTCCTGGTGGGCCGCCCTCATCATGTTCCCGGCGGCCGCGCTTGGCGGATATGTGGGAGTGCACACGGCAAGGCGGGTGCCGCAGTGGATCATCCGCTGGCTGGTCATTGCAGTCGGGCTGGTGCTGACGGCCTATTATTTCGTCTCGGTTTAAACCTTGGCCTTTTCCAGCAGGTCGGGCCGTCTTTCCTTCGTCAACGCCAGCGCCTGCTCGTGCCGCCATTTGTCGATGACGGCGTGATTGCCAGAGGTGAGAACGGCTGGGATGTCGCGGCCTTCCCAGACCTGCGGACGGGTGTAGTGCGGATGCTCCAGAAGCCCACCCTCGAAGCTCTCATGCACGCCTGAGAGATCGTTGCCCATGACGCCCGGCAGAATGCGGACAATGGCGTCCAGAAGCGTCAGGGCGGCCGGCTCGCCGCCGGAGAGAATGTAATCGCCGATCGACACTTCCTCCAACCCGCGCGCCTCTATGACCCGCTGGTCGACCCCTTCGAAGCGGCCACACACGATAATCGCGCCGTCGCCTGCCGCCAGTTCGCGCACTCGGTCTTGCGACAGTGGCTTGCCGCGCGGGCTCATCAGCAGACGCGGTCGCGTATCTCCATCTGAAACATGGTCGATGGCTGCGGCCAGAATGTCGGGTTTCAGCACCATGCCGGCGCCGCCGCCTGCCGGTGTGTCGTCCACGCTTCTGTGCCTGTCGGTGGCGAATTCACGGATCTGCACGGCCTCAAGTGACCATTGCTTGCGCTCCAGCGCCTTGCCCGCCAGCGAATATCCGAGATGCCCGGGAAACATTTCCGGGTAGAGCGTCAGAACGGTAGCCTTGAACGTCATGACCTTATTTCTTGCCGAAAGGCGATGCGCCGGTTTCGTCTTTGTCGTCCGGATTGTCGATCAGGCCGGCAGCCATGGGATCGATGAGAATGCGTCTCGCCTCCAGATCGATTTCAAGCACGGCTGCTTCCGAAAAGGGGATGAGGGCGGGACGGCGGCCCGCACCTTTCAGCTCCAGGAGGTCGCCTGCGCCGAAATCGTAAACGGCGCTGACGGCGCCATAGCTTTTGCCTTCGGCATCGACGGCTTCCAGCCCTTCGAGGTCGGCATAATAAAATTCGTCGTCGTCCAGCTCGTCATCCGGCAGATTGTCGCGTTCGATGAAAAGTTCGAGCCCGTTCAGGCTTTCCGCCGCATTGCGGTCGTTGATACCCCTGAAGCGGACGACAACCACATTCTTGCCCTCGCGGACTTCCAGAATTTCGAAGACGCGGCCATCGGCGCTGACCAGATTGCCGTAATCGCCGAGCGCCATCGGTTCGTCCGTATAGGTGCTGACGCGGACTTCGCCGCGCAATCCCTGTGCGCCGCCGATCTTTGCCATGAGTATCGGGTTTTCCAGCTTTGCCATCGGGCCGTCCGTCTTCTGGTGTTGGTTGCGTCTGGTTTACAGCATCAGCGTAAAAATCGGAATCGATTTTCACAGGGCACGATGCGCAGATCCAACGCGTTAGAGCATAGTTCCTGACGCTCTAAAGTTTGTTGATACCAAAATAAACAAAAAACGGGCGGCATGGAAAACCACGCCACCCGTTCTCTAAAATTCTATTGCAGATTATTCTGCAGCAGAAGCTTCTGCTGCGGCAGCAGCTGCGTCTTCAGCCTTCTGCTTCTTTTCTGCAACGCGTTCCAGAGCGCGCTTGCCCGGCAGTGCCTTTTCCGGGTTGCTGCGAGCGGCGCGATCGGCAAGGCCTGCCTCTGCGAGGAAGCGCAGAACGCGGTCGGTCGGCTGTGCGCCCTTGGCGATCCATTCCTTGATGAGGTCAGCCTTCAGCTCGATGCGCTGCGGGTTGTCCTTGGCGAGCATCGGGTTCCAGGAACCGACCTTCTCGAGGAAACGGCCGTCGCGGGGCGAACGGGCGTCAGCAACGACGATCTGGTAGTACGGGCGCTTCTTGGAACCACCGCGTGCGAGACGAATTTTAAGTGCCATGTTATTTACTCCTTGAGATAGCTTGTCCGCCGGTTAGGCGGTCTTTTCATTACCGCCATGTTCGGCGGCTATTGCTTCATGATGCCGGATGACTTCCTTGATGACGAAGTTTAGAAACTTCTCGGCGAAATCCGGATCCAGATTGGCATCCTTTGCCAGACGGCGAAGGCGTTCGATCTGGTATTCCTCGCGCGCCGGGTCCGCCGGCGGCAAATTGTATTTTGCCTTCAGCACGCCCACCGCCTTGGTACAGCGGAAACGTTCGGCAAGAATGTGAACCAGTGCGGCATCGATATTGTCGATCGACTGGCGGTATTCGGAAAGCTGGGCTTTCACTTCTGCGTTGTTCACTGGCGTCGCCCTCACTTCTTTTTCGGGAAGCCGGGAAGGCCCGGCATGCCGCCAAGACCCGGCAGCTTTGTCCCGCCCAGACCGGGTAGCCCGCCGGGCAGACCACCGAGACCGGGCATTGCGCCCGGCTTGCCAAGACCGGCAGCTTCAGCCTGTTTTTGAAGCGCTTCGAGCTGCTTCGGGTCGATGTTCGACAGATCAGGCATGCCGCCGCCCATCATGCCACCAAGCCCCATCTTGCCCGCAAGGCCGCCCATCATCTGCTTCATGATGCCGCCCTTGCCCTTGCCGCCCATGGCTTTCATCATGTCGGCCATTCCACGGTGCATCTTCAAGAGCTTGTTGATTTCGGCGGCATCGGTGCCGGAACCGGCGGCGATGCGCTTTTTGCGGCTGTGTTTGAGGATATCGGGATTGGCGCGTTCGGCCTTGGTCATCGACGAGATGATGGCGATCTGGCGGTCGAACATCTTGTCGTTGAGGCCTGCGGAAGCCATCTTGTCCTTCATGCCGGCCATGCCGGGCATCAGCCCCATGATACCGCCCATGCCACCCATCTTCTTCATCTGCGCAAGCTGGTCGGAGAGATCGTTGAGGTCGAACTTGCCCTTGGCCATCTTCTCGGCCATGGCACGGGCTTTTTCCGCATCGATGTTTTCGGCAGCCTTCTCGACCAGCGAGACGATGTCGCCCATGCCGAGAATACGGTCGGCGATACGGCGCGGATGGAACTCGTCGAGTTCATTCATGCGCTCGCCGATACCGATCAGCTTGATCGGCTTGCCGGTGACGGCGCGCATGGAGAGGGCCGCACCACCGCGCCCGTCGCCATCCATACGGGTGAGCACGAGACCGGTGATGCCGACGCGCTCATCGAAATTGCGCGCCAGATTGACGGCGTCCTGACCGGTCAGCGAATCCGCGACCAGCAGGATTTCATGCGGGTTGGACTTCTTCTTGATGTCGGCCATTTCCAGCATCAAGGGTTCGTCGATATGGGTGCGGCCGGCGGTGTCGAGAATGACGACGTCATGGCCGCCGAGCTTGGCGGCCTGCACGGCGCGTGCGGCGATATCTGTCGGGGACTGGCCGGCGATGACCGGCAGCGTATCGACACCGGTCTGCACGCCCAGTTGGCGAAGCTGTTCCTGTGCGGCCGGACGGCGCGTGTCGAGAGATGCCATCAGCACCTTCTTCTTGTCGCGGTCGGTCAGGCGCTTGGCGATCTTGCCTGTGGTCGTGGTCTTGCCCGAACCCTGCAGACCCACCATCATTATGACGACGGGGGCGGCCGCATGCAGGTCGATCGAGACGCCTTCGGTGCCGAGCATCTCGACAAGTTCGTCATGCACGATCTTGACGACCATCTGGCCGGGCTTGATGGATTTCAGAACGGCTGCGCCGACAGCCTTTTCACGCACCTTGTCGGTGAAGGAACGCACGACTTCCAGCGCAACGTCCGCTTCCAGAAGCGCACGGCGAACCTCGCGCAGGGCGGCGGCAACATCGGCTTCCGTCAGCGCGCCACGGCCGGTCAGTCCATTCAGAATGGAACCAAGGCGGTCCTGGAGGTTTTCAAACATCGTTTCTTCCTTCTTCGTTCCGGGATCTCCGAAACGTCGGTGCTTTCGCTGCCAAAAACAAGACGCAAAGCCAAAAAGCACCCGAGGGCGCATCGCGCTGTCGGGTGTTGACCTCCGGGATCTCTTTATACCTTTGCGGGTCCCGGTCGGCGGCTTGGAGTCGTGAAACTGCCAGCTGATTGGCCGCGATAAACAGGAAAGTGCCGTGAAAGTCAAGACAGTGCCGGTTTTCATGCGGCAAAGCATGCCTTGTCATCTTTACGTGATCAGACGAAAGCTGCGATGGCGGTGCTTGAACGGCGTCGCCTGGCTTCTTATACCTTTCCCATGAAACGTCGAAACTTCTTTCGTTTTTCCGCACTTGGTCTGCTTGCTCTTGCGGGCGGCGGCCTGTTTGCGCGCCGCTCTAACGCCAGCGCCTATTATAGTGGGCCGGTCTCCGATCATTTCGACGGGGTGCGTTTCTTCAATCCCGGCGGTTCGCCGCCCGGCAATTTCATGGGCCTCCTGAAATGGCGCTTCAACGGTGAGCGCGCCACGTGGCCGGAAAACTATCCCAGCCCGTTTCCGTTCGCAAAGCCGGAGCCCCGCATCGACGGCAAGGACATTCGCGTCACCTTCGTCGGTCACGCCTCCTTTCTCATCCAGACGGCAGGGCTGAATATTCTCATCGATCCGGTGTGGTCGCAGCGTACCAGCCCGTTCAGCTTCGCCGGTCCCAAACGCGTCAACCCGCCGGGCATCCGTTTTGAGGATTTGCCGCCGATCGATCTGGTGCTGGTGACGCATAATCACTACGACCATCTGGATATGGAAACGCTGAAGCGCCTGCATGTCGCGCACAAGCCGCTTTTCATCACGCCGCTTGGCAATGACGCTATCATCCGCACCGGCGTCGAGGCAGCGCGCATCAAGGTGGGGGACTGGGGCGATGTCCTTGAGATTGGTTCGGTCAAAATTCATTTCGAGCCGTGCCACCATTGGTCGGCGCGTGGGCTGAACGACCGGCGCATGGCGCTGTGGGCGGCCTTCGTCATCGAAACGCCTTATGGCAAGATTTATCATATCGGCGACACCGGCTTCCACGACGGCCTCAATTATCACGCCGCGCGCAAGAAACACGGTGAGTTCCGTCTCGCCAACCTGCCTTTCGGCGCCTATGAGCCGCGCTGGTTCATGAAGGGCCAGCACCAGAACCCTGCGGAAGCCGTGGAAGGCATGAAGATCTGCGGTGCGGCACATGTCTGCGGCCATCATTGGGGCACTGTGCAACTGACCGATGAAGCGGTCGAAGCTCCTCTTGTCGCGCTGAAGGCAGCGCTTGCTGAGCAGGGGATAGACGAGAGCCGCTTCCAGCCCATGCGGCCCGGCGAAGTCTTCGACGTACCTTCCGCCTGAGCGGCTCAGCGGTTTGCGCCGCAACAGTCTGGTAATTTGCCGTCCTTTCCGCCATATAGAGCGAAAGTGCGGGCAAAGCCCGTCTTTATTCCGGTTTCAGGTAGTTTTCAGGTTCAGTACGATGGCGGATACGGTCGAATTTGCGAAGATGAACGGGCTTGGCAACAAGATCCTCGTTGTCGACATGCGCGGCCGCAGGGATATGGTGACGCCTGCGGCGGCCATTGCGCTCAATGCCGATCCCGCCACGCAGTTCGATCAGATCATGGCAATCCACGATCCGCGTGTCGGCGGCACCGATGCATTCATCGATATCCTCAATTGCGACGGCACGAAGGCGCAGGCCTGCGGCAACGGCACGCGCTGCGTGGTGCAGGCGCTGTCCTCTGAAACCGGCAAGACCACCTTCACCTTCCAGACGGTGGCGGGCATCCTGAACGCCGTCGAGCATGAAGACGGCATGATTTCCGTTGATATGGGCCTGCCGCGTTTTCGCTGGAGCGACATTCCGCTTTCTGAAGAGTTCCACGATACGAGCCGCATCGAGTTGCAGATCGGGCCGATCGACGCGCCAATCCTGCATTCGCCCGCCGTCATGTCCATGGGAAACCCGCACGCCATTTTTTGGGTGGATCGCGATCCGATGGAGTTCGATCTGGAACGCTTTGGTCCGCTTCTGGAAAACCACCCGATGTTCCCTGAAAAGGCCAATATCACCCTGGCACAGGTTATTTCCGACAGTGCGCTTCGCACCCGCACCTGGGAGCGCGGCGCCGGGCTGACGCTCGCCTGCGGTTCTGCCGCATGTGCCGCTGCCGTTTCCGCTGCGCGCACCGGCCGCACGGGCAGGAAGGTCACCATCGATGTCGCCTCCAGCCCTGTGCGTGTGCCGCTGACAATTGAGTGGCGCGAGGACAACCACGTCATCATGACGGGGCCGGCCGAATGGGAATGGTCCGGCATGGTCGATCCCATCAGCGGCGCCTTTTCGCGCGATGCCGTGGCTGAGCAGGGGGCCATATGAGCGGCGTCGAGGTCATAACCTTCGGCTGCCGTCTCAATACCTATGAATCGGAAGTGATGCGGGCGGAGGCCGAAAAGGCCGGGCTCAACAATGCCGTCTTGGTCAATACCTGCGCGGTGACGGGCGAGGCGGTGCGCCAGGCGCGCCAGGCCATCCGTCGGGCAAGGCGCGACAATCCGCATGCGCGCATCATCGTGACCGGCTGTGCTGCCCAGACTGAAAAACAGACCTTTGCCGAGATGCCCGAAGTGGATGCGGTGCTGGGCAATGAGGAAAAGCTGAAAAGCGCCTCCTATCGCGCACTGCCGGATTTCGGCGTTTCGGCGGAAGAAAAGCTGCGCGTCAACGACATCATGAGCATCAAGGCGACGGCGCCGCAGATGGTCAAGCACATTGACGGGCATGTCCGTGCCTTCATTCAGGTGCAGAACGGCTGCGATCATCGCTGTACCTTCTGCATCATTCCCTATGGGCGGGGCAATTCCCGCTCCGTGCCGATGGGCGCTGTGGTGGAGCAGGCGCGCAGGCTGGTGGAAAGCGGTTATTGCGAAATCGTGCTGACCGGAGTGGATGCTACCAGCTACGGTGCCGACCTGCCGGGCGAACCTTCGCTAGGGCTTCTTGCCAAAACATTGCTGAAGCAGGTGCCGGAAATCTTGAGACTTCGGCTATCCTCGATCGACAGCATCGAGGCTGACCACCATCTGATGGATCTGATTGCAGGTGAGGCGCGTTTCATGCCGCATCTTCACCTGTCCCTCCAGCATGGCGACGACATGATCCTGAAACGCATGAAACGCCGTCATTTGCGGGCCGATGCCATCCGTTTCTGTCACGAGGTGCGGTCGCTCCGGCCGGATATCGCATTCGGTGCTGATATGATCGCCGGTTTTCCGACCGAGAACGAAGAGATGTTCGAAAACGCCGCGACGCTTGCGGAAGAATGCGGCATTTCCAGCCTGCACGTATTTCCCTACAGCCCGCGTGCCGGCACGCCGGCGGCGCGTATGCCGCAGCTCGACCGTGCGCTGGTGAAGGAGCGGGCGGCGAGGCTTCGCGAACGTGGCGAGGCACTCAGGCTCGTGCATCTGCAAAATATGGTTGGTTCGACGCAAACGATCCTCGTTGAAAACACCGGTTTTGCGCATACCGACAATTTCACGCTGGTGGCGGCGCCCGATCTTCTCCCGCGCACTCTTGCGCAGGTTGAGATTACCGGCCACAACGGCAAACATCTGAACATGAAGCTTCTCGCAGCGGACGCGGCCTGAAGCGGCACAGGAAAAGACACGGGAACGACCATGGCCCTCGGCTTCATCAAAAAAGTCTTTTCTTTCGGCAAGGACAAGGCCGGGACTGACGGCAAGCCGCAAGAGGATTCCGCGCTTGAACGCGCCAGAGAAAATGTCTCTTTCGATGAGGCGCTGAGCGAAGCCGAAGCACATCCCATTGTCGAGAAAGACCCGGTTTCCGAACTGGAGATTGAGACGGCCGGTGGGCCTGCTCCGGATGCTGATGCGGCCCTTTCCGATGACCAGGAGGAAGAGGACGCGCCGCTTCTGCCCGGTGCCGAGCAGGCCGGAGACATCGGCGTTGTTCCGCTGTCGCTGTTGCAGGCCGAAGCCGCTGCCGAAGAACAGGCCGAGGTTTTGCCCGAAGCTGCCGATGCCGTGCTCGATGCAGATGCGATGGATGCGCTGCTCGATGAGGCGGAGGCTGCCGGTGCCGTCGAGCCCCCTGCCGTTTCGCCTATCTTGCCGAAAGGTTTTGCAGCGGCAAGCGAGCGCGAAGAGCCTGTCGCCGAAGCGCCGCAGCCGAAGCTCAGCTGGTTCCAGCGCCTGCGGGCCGGGCTTGCGCGCACCTCCTCGCAACTTACCACCCAGATTTCGGCGCTGTTCACCAAGCGCAAGCTGGATGAGGATACGCTCGACGAACTGGAAGACCTTCTCATCCAGTCGGATCTCGGTGTCGAGACCGCCATGCGCATCACGGGCGCCTTGTCTTCGGAACGTTACGGCAAGGATGTCAGTGGCGAGGATGTGGCGCGCATCATGGCGGGTGAGATCACCAAGGTCCTGAAACCTGTCGCCAAGCCGCTGGAACTCGATCTTTCACACAAGCCGCATGTCATTCTCGTCGTCGGCGTGAACGGCACCGGCAAAACCACGACCATCGGCAAGCTCGCCTCCAAGCTCTCGGGCTCTGGCCTCAAGGTCATGCTCGCGGCCGGCGATACGTTCCGTGCGGCGGCAATCGAGCAGCTCAAGATCTGGGCGGATCGTACCGGCTCGCAATTCATTGGCACCAAGCTCGGTGCGGATGCCTCGGGTCTCGCTTACGACGCCTATGAGCAGGCGCGTGCGCAAAAAAGCGATGTGCTCATCATTGATACTGCCGGCCGTTTGCAGAACAAGACGGAGCTGATGGCGGAGCTGGAAAAGATCGTGCGCGTGCTCGGCAAGCTCGATCCCGATGCGCCGCATACCGTGCTTCAGACACTGGACGCCACGACCGGGCAGAACGCCTTGAACCAGGTGGAGATATTCCGCAATGTTGCGGGTGTTTCGGGCCTGATTATGACAAAATTGGATGGCACGGCGCGGGGCGGTATCCTCGTGGCCATTGCCGCCAAACACAAGCTGCCGGTGTATTTCATTGGTGTGGGTGAAGGCGTGGACGATCTGGAGCCCTTCGAGGCGGAAGATTTCGCCAAGGCCATTGCGGGAGTTTGAGTATGGATATTGAAAGCAATTCCAAGGAAAGCGAAAAGATGGTGGCGGAAATCAGCCCGCTCCTGAAATTCGTGCTCGAGCTTGGCCCGCTTATGGTGTTCTTTTTCGCCAATTCCCGCGGCGAATGGCTGGCCTCCACTTTTCCGGTACTGACGGAGTTCGGCGGGCCGATCTTCATCGCCACCGGCCTGTTCATGATCGCAACCGCAATTGCGCTTTCCGTCTCATGGATGCTGACGCGCAAGCTGCCGATCATGCCGCTGATATCAGGCATCGTGGTTCTCGTGTTCGGTGCGCTGACGCTGTGGCTGCAGAACGATACCTTCATCAAGATGAAGCCAACCATCGTCAATGCGCTCTTCGGCGTCATTCTGCTGGGAGGCCTGTTTTTCGGCCAATCGCTGCTTGGCTATGTCTTCAATTCGGCCTTCAGGCTGAACGATGAGGGCTGGCGCAAGCTGACGCTGCGCTGGGGCGTGTTCTTCCTCTTTCTCGCCGTGCTGAACGAGGTGGTCTGGCGCATGTTCTCAACCGACGCATGGGTTGCGTTCAAGGTGTGGGGCACGATGCCGATCACGATCATCTTCACCATGGCGCAAATGCCGCTCGTCATGCGTCATTCGCTCGAACCGCTGAACAAGGACGAAAAATGACAGTTGCAGAGGTGCCGGCTTCCCGTCCGCGCTCGTTCAAATGGTTCGGTGTCGCCGCCGGACTTCTTCTCCTGCAGATCGTCATCCTCTATGCCATGGGCCGCATTCCCATTTGCGAATGCGGTTATGTGAAGCTGTTCGAACCCGGTGTGAACACGCCGGGCAATTCCCAGCATCTTGCCGACTGGTACACGCCCTCACACATTATCCACGGCTTCCTGTTTTACGGGCTCGCCTGGCTGCTGTTTCGCAAGAAACCCCTTTCCATGCGGCTTTCTTTTGCGGTTTTGATAGAGGCAGCGTGGGAAATTCTCGAAAACTCGCCGCTCATCATCGATCGTTACCGCACGGCGACCATGGCGCTGGGTTACACCGGCGACAGCATCCTGAACTCCGCGATGGACACCGTTTTCATGGCGCTGGGTTTCCTCTTCGCCGCCCGCGTGCCGGTGTGGCTGACGGTTGTGATCGCCATCTTCTTTGAAATCTTCACCGGCTGGCTGATCCGCGATAATCTGACGCTGAACGTAGTGATGCTTGTCTGGCCCGTCGAAGCGATCAAGCAATGGCAGAACGCGCTCCCGCCAATGTGAAGATATCTGCCCGTACGTGCGTCGGAAAGGCACGAAAACCCTGCCTTATATGCAAGTTTTCTTAAGGGCATTGCGGTAGTGTCCGGGCTCAAAGGCTCGTCTTTTCGTCCGGCAGAACACTGTGCAAGATAATTTCGCCTATCTTCTCCCCTTCATCATGCTGACATTCGGTGTGGTATTCCTGTTCCTGCAGAGGACCGGCCACGCTTCGGCGCGATATTGGGGTTTCGGATATCTTTCGGCGGCGTTTGGTTTTGCCGCACCTCTGGTGCTTGGCGGCTTGCCCTTCGAAGTACAGGCGATCGTCTCGAACCTGTTGTTTTTCTCTGCCTTTTTTCTCTACGGCCATGCGCTGCTCACCCATTTCGGACGGTCACTTTATACAACGGCGCGACTGTCGATCGTGGCTGCGGCGGTTTTGCTGGTCTCGTTCCATGTCTTCGTCACACCGGATCTGAAACGTGAGCTGGTCATCGGTGATCTTGTCTGCGCCCTGCTGCTCGCCATCCCGGTCTGGATCGTGCGGAAGCGGCCCCTGGCGCTTGCAGATAGGCTGATGGTGGCGATTGCGTCACTCGTGGTGCTCGAAACGCTGGTGCGCATCGGCATGTTGCTGGTGATGACGCCGAACGGTTCGATGATCGAACTCAGTGAATTCTTCGAATCCGATTATGCTTTCTACATGCAGCTTGCCGCGAGCATATTCGGCTTTCTGCTTGCGCTATCCGTACTCGCGAGCCAGATTTCCGTGACTGTCGACCGGCACCTGCAAGCGGCTGAGCACGATCCGCTGACGGATGTGCTGAACCGCCGTGGGTTCGACCGGCGCGTTCCCGATTTTCGCAGCGGGACACCAATAGGCGCAGTAATTGCGTGCGACATAGATCATTTTAAGCGTATCAACGATGACTATGGCCACGCCGCCGGTGATATCGTTCTCATCGGCCTTTCAGACCTTCTGAGGAAAAGCGCGCGTAGCGACGCTCTGGTGGCGCGTTTCGGTGGCGAGGAATTCGTGGTTTTCCTGCCCGGCCACACCGCCGCCGCGGCCGGTCACCTCGCCAATGCCATGCGTTTGAACCTTCTGTCGCTGGATTGGCGTAGCCGTGGCGTGGCCACCAAGGTCACGGCAAGCTTCGGCGTTTCAGCTGTCGCGAGGGGAGATCATTCAATTCACGATGCGATCAAACGCGCTGACGACAGCCTGTATGCGGCAAAGCGTGGTGGCCGCAATCAGGTCGTGCTTGAAGGAATGGGTTTGCAGGCGACAGCCGAAGGGCCGTCGCTAAGGGTGATTTCCAAGGTATAGTATCGTTCGGCGCGCGGGCTACTTTCCGGCCGCAGCGGTGATTGCCGGCAATAAATCCCGCTCGACGCTGCGGGCATCGAAGGGGCCGACCTTTTTGTAGAGGATCGTGCCGTCGGCGCCGACCAGATAGCTTTCAGGGATACCATAGACACCCCAGTCGATCGCGGCCTTGCCGTTCGGGTCTACGCCTATCGCGGCAAAGGGATTGCCGAGTTCGCCGAGAAAACGAAGCGCGTTGTCCGGTTTGTCCTTATAGTTGATGCCGACGACGGTGATGCGTTTGTCTTTCGCCAATTCCTGAAGGATGGGATGCTCCTGACGGCACGGAATGCACCAGGAGGCGAAGACGTTGACCAGCGTCAGCTTACCCTTGACGGCGGCATCGTTGAGGGCCGGCAGGTTTGAGCCTTCCAGCGGCGGCAGCGACAGTGCGGGCGCCTTGGTTCCGATGAGCGCCGACGGAATGGCGCTGATATCCAGCCCGTTGACGTCCTGATCGTAGAGCATCTTGCCGGCGATAATGGCAAAACCGCCGAAAAGCAGAAGCGGCAGAAGCGCCAGGGCATATCGCGTGCGCCCCGTGCTTTTGGCTTTGGTGTTCTGGTCCTGGCTGGCCTGTGTCATCGGGTTTCACCCGCAGAACCGGCTTTTGCCCTGCGGCGCACGCCGGATGCTTCCAGTTCTTTCAGTTCCCGTTTGCGCGCCTGACCATCCAGGATGACCCAGGCGATGAGACAGAGGACGACAAGGCCCGTCGCCGCATAGGACATGCCGATATAAAAGGCGTGTGTCATGTTCTCATGCCTCCCGGTTTGCCATGCGGGCGGCAAGCCGCCGTTGGGCTGCCACGCGCCGGCGCCAGATTTCATTACGCATTGCGGCGATGTGCAACGTGAAGAACAGTAGCGTAAAGCCAATCGCCATGGTCAGAAGCGGCCAGAGAAACTCCGAATCGATTGCCGAGCCGCCCATGCGGATGACGCTTGCCGGCTGGTGAAGCGTGTTCCACCATTCAACTGAAAACTTGATGATGGGAATATTCACAAAACCAACGAGGATCAGCACGGCGCTGACACGGGCGGCTCTGGAAGGGTCGTCCATGGCGCGGTTGAGCGCTATCAGGCCAAGATACATCAGAAAAAGCACGAAGACGGACGTCAGCCGCGCGTCCCATACCCACCAGGTTCCCCACATGGGTTTACCCCAGAGCGAGCCGGTAACAAGCGCAATCAGCGTGAAGGCAGCGCCTATGGGTGCGGCCGCTTTGTGGCTGACATCCGCAACCGGATGACGCCAGACGAGCGTGCCGATCGCTGAGACCGCCATGACGGTATAACACATCATCGAAAGCCAGGCGGAGGGGACATGCACATACATGATGCGCACGGTATAACCCTGCTGGTAGTCGCCATCTGTCGTGAAAGACAGATAGAGACCGGCGGCCAGCACCAGTGCCGTCAGGACCGCAAGCCAGGGCAGAATGCGTGCCGAGAGCGCCAGAAACCGCGTGGGATTGGCGAGATCACTGAATTTGGTGATGGTGAAAGTCTGCTGGTTCATGCCGTTTGTGTAACCCGAGAATGGCTGCCCCGCAATTGATCGCCGTCAATCGTAGATCGGCAATTGCCGTTTCATCAATCCATAACATTGCGCAATGCCAAAGCGGCAAAGAAAGGACCGGTCACGGCTGAAAATAACGTGATCGCGCAGAGAATGAGGAAGGGCGGCAGAAAGGGTGCCGGATCCTGCACCGCCGCATAGGACGCGCTGACGCCGAAGATCAGTACCGGAATGGCCAATGGCAGCACAAGGATGGAGACCAGAAGGCCGCCGCGCGGCAAGGCAACGGCGACAGCGGCACCCACCGCGCCGATGAAGGTAATGGCGGGCGATCCGACAAGGAGTGTAAGCATCACCGCGCCGATCGCCACTTCGTCCATATTCATGAACAGGCCGATGAGCGGCGAGGCGATGACCAGTGGCAGACCCGTTCCCACCCAATGTGCCAGGCATTTGACGAGCACGGTCAGCACAAGCGGGTTTTCCTGCATGAGTATGAGGTCTAGCGAGCCGTCATCCCGCTCTGCCTGAAACAGCCTGTCGAGGCCGAGGAGGGTGGAGAGCAGCGCGCCGATCCAGACGATGGCCGGGCCAATGCGTGCAAGCAGATTGAGATCAGGCCCGACACCGAAGGGGATGACGGCGACAACGGTCATGAAGAACAAGACGCCGATCAGCGCGCCACCGCCGGCGCGGATGGAGAGTTTCAGGTCGCGGAGGAAGAGGGCGGTCATTGGAGGCGCCTCGGTAGGCGGGCATACCCCGCACACGCACCCATCATGCCCAAGCCTCCACACCTGCAAATCCCGTCATCTGCAATTCCCGCGCATTGTCGAGCCCAAGCGGCTGATGGGTCGCAGCCATGACGATGCCGCCTCTCCTCAGGTGGCTCTTGACCAGATCCGTAAACATGCCGTCCGCTGCTTTGTCGAGCGCCGCTGTCGGCTCGTCGAGAATCCACACCGGCCGCCACGCGACCAAAAGCTTTGCCATGGCAAAACGTCGCTGCTGACCCGCGGACAGGTAACCGAAGGGCAGGTGGGCGATGCCCGCAAGGCCGACGATGTCTGCCGCCTCATCGATATCGACACCGGCGCCGCTGGCGAAGTCACCGAGAAAGTCTTTCCAGAACCACAGATTCTCCGAAACCGTCAGTTCCGTTTTCATTGCGTTGCGATGGCCGAGATAATGGCAGGCCTCCGATGGGCGCATGTCCGTTTCTATTCCTTTGCCGGCTATCTTTACCCAGCCCTGGTCGGGGCGCAGCAGGCCGGCCACAGTGCGCAGAAGCGTGGATTTTCCCGAGCCGTTGCGGCCGGTCAGCACCAGCGCTTCGCCGTCACTTAACTTGAAGGAAATGTTCATGAATATGAAATCTTCGCCGCGCCGCACGCCAAGATTTTCCGCCGTCAAATCCATGCTGCGTTTCCGTATAAGATTTTCATCGTCTCGCATAAAAAAATCGATTTGATTTCCTGAATGGTCTGGCACGTTTCTGAGAAATTATCTATATGGGTGTCAACCACGCCAGCGGCCGGCGTGAACATCATCTTGCGCCGGACTTGACGATTGCGAGGAGCAATTTTCACGTGCGGACAGCGGAAATGGTCGTACCCGCATCCTGATGTGCATGAGTGCATAGGTGTCCGCACGCACGTGTTGGCTATCAGAGTAAGCGGGGTTTTTTATCCATGCCCAAATCACTCGACAGTTTTCATTGTCGTTCCGTCCTTACCGTTGATGGTAAGGACTACGTCTATTTCAGCCTTCCCAAGGCTGAGGCAAACGGCCTGAAGGGCGTTTCCAAGCTCCCCTATTCCATGAAAGTTCTTCTGGAAAACCTGCTTCGTTTCGAGGACGGCCAGTCCGTCACCAAGGAGCATATTCTGGCCGTTGCAGAGTGGCTGAACAATAAGGGCCTGACCGAAAACGAAATCGCTTATCGTCCCGCCCGCGTTCTCATGCAGGACTTCACCGGCGTTCCGGCTGTGGTCGATCTCGCCGCTATGCGCGATGCTATGGTGTCGCTCGGTGGCGACCCGGAAAAGATCAATCCGCTCGTTCCCGTCGACCTCGTGATCGACCACTCTGTTATCGTTGACGAATTCGGCACGCCGACGGCGTTTGCCCGAAACGTCGAGCTTGAATATGAGCGCAATGGCGAGCGTTACCGCTTCCTGAAGTGGGGCCAGCAGGCATTCAAGAACTTCCGCGTGGTTCCGCCCGGTACCGGCATCTGTCACCAGGTAAACCTCGAATATCTCGGCCAGACCGTCTGGACCAAGGAAGAGGACGGCGAAACGATCGCTTACCCGGATACCTGCGTCGGCACCGACAGCCACACCACCATGATCAACGGTCTTGGCGTTCTCGGCTGGGGCGTTGGCGGTATCGAGGCTGAAGCAGCGATGCTCGGCCAGCCTGTCTCCATGCTCCTGCCTGAGGTCATCGGCTTCAAGCTGACCGGCAAGGTGAAGGAAGGCGTGACTGCGACCGACCTCGTGCTGACCGTCGTGCAGATGCTGCGCAAGAAGGGCGTGGTTTCCAAATTCGTCGAATTCTTCGGCCCTGGCCTCGATTCGATGACGCTGGCCGACCGTGCCACCATCGGCAATATGGGTCCGGAATATGGCGCTACCTGCGGCTTCTTCCCGGTTGATGGCGAGACCATCAACTATCTGACCATGTCCGGTCGCACCAAGGACCGTATCGCGCTTGTCGAAGCCTATTCGAAGGCACAGGACATGTGGCGGACCGGCGACGGTTCCGACCTCGTCTTCACCGACACCCTTGAACTCGACCTCGGCGACGTCGTGCCATCCATGGCCGGTCCGAAGCGTCCGGAAGGCCGTCTGCCGCTCGAAACCATTGCACCGAATTTCGCAACGGCTCTCGAGAACGACTACAAGAAGCCCGGTCAGCTCCACAGCCGCTATGCGGTTGAAGGTGAGGAGTTCGATCTCGGCCATGGCGATGTGGCAATTGCCGCCATCACCTCCTGCACCAACACGTCCAACCCTTCCGTTCTCATCGCTGCCGGCCTTCTCGCCCGCAATGCGGTTGCCAAGGGTCTGAAGTCCCAGCCGTGGGTAAAGACCTCGCTGGCGCCGGGGTCGCAGGTCGTTGCCGAATATCTCGACAAGTCGGGTCTGCAGAAGGATCTCGATGCGATTGGCTTCAACCTCGTTGGTTTCGGCTGCACCACCTGCATCGGCAACTCCGGCCCGCTGCCCGCACCGATCTCCAAGACGATCAACGACAAGGGCCTGATCACGGCCGGCGTTCTTTCCGGCAACCGCAACTTCGAAGGCCGTATCTCGCCTGATGTTCAGGCGAACTATCTCGCCTCGCCGCCGCTCGTCGTGGCTTACGCGCTTGCCGGCACGGTCCAGAAGGACCTGACGAAGGAGCCGATCGGCGACGACCAGAACGGCAATCCGGTCTATCTCAAGGATATCTGGCCGACCTCGCAGGAAATCCAGGAATTCATCCTGAAATACGTCACCCGCGAACTTTACGAATCGAAGTACGCTGATGTCTTCAAGGGTGACGCGAACTGGCAGGCCGTTCAGGTTCCCCCGGGCCAGACCTATGCCTGGGACGACAAGTCGACCTATGTTCAGAACCCACCTTACTTCGTGGGCATGGGCAAGACCGGTACGGGCCTTACGAACATCAAGGGCGCCCGCGTTCTCGGTCTCTTCGGCGACAAGATCACAACCGACCACATTTCCCCGGCCGGTTCGATCAAGGCTGCTTCGCCCGCCGGCGCCTATCTGACGGAGCACGGCGTGGGCGTTGCCGACTTCAACCAGTACGGTACGCGTCGCGGCAACCATGAAGTCATGATGCGCGGCACCTTCGCCAATATCCGCATCCGCAACCACATGCTCGGCCCGAACGGCAAGGAAGGTGGCTACACCATCCACTATCCGTCGAAGGAAGAGATGTCGATCTACGACGCTGCCATGAAGTACAAGGCGGAGGGCGTTCCGCTCGTCATCTTCGCCGGTGTCGAATATGGCAACGGTTCTTCCCGCGACTGGGCGGCGAAGGGCACCAACCTGCTCGGCGTCAAGGCAGTCATCGCACAGTCCTTCGAGCGTATCCACCGCTCCAATCTCGTCGGCATGGGCGTCGTTCCCTTCGTCTTCGAGGAAGGCACGACCTGGGCGAGCCTTGATCTCAAGGGTGATGAAGTCGTCGAGATCGATGGTCTCGAAGGTGAAATCAAGCCGCGTGAAAAGAAGATCGCCAAGATCACCTACAGCGACGGTTCGGTGAAGGAAGTTCCACTTCTATGCCGCATCGATACGCTGGATGAAGTGATCTACATGAACAATGGCGGCATTCTGCAGACGGTTCTTCGCGATCTGGTTGCCTGACAAAGCTCAGACCAACAAGGGACGCCGGGATTTTTCCCGGCGTCTTTGCGTTTCATCATCTCTTTTTTTGTGATTGCCACTCACCCCTTCGTGACTTTCTATTGAAGTGGAATAGACGCTATTTTCCGGTTTGCATCCGGTTGGGTTGATCGCATCAATTCGTCTGGATATCTGCTCCGGACAAAGGTTCTTGTAATGCCGCTGAAATTGCCCCTGTCGATATGTCTTCTCGGCACGTTCCTCGTCACATCCGCGCATGCGCAGGAGGCTGTGAAGGGCGTTGTCGAGTTGTTTACATCGCAGGGATGCGCGTCCTGCCCGCCGGCGGACGAAGCGTTACGCAAGATGATCCAGAAGGGTGATGTGGTCGGCCTCTCCTACCATGTCGACTACTGGAATTATCTTGGCTGGACAGATTCCCTGGCATCGAAGGAAAATACAGAGCGGCAATATGGCTACATGCGCGCTCTCGGCCGCAACGGTGTCTATACGCCGCAGGCCATCCTGAACGGTCGCGACCACGTCAAGGGTGCGGATGTCCGCGGGATTTACGACAGGCTGGATGCTTTCAAGCGCGAGGGTCAGGGGCTGAACGTGCCGGTCGCGTCCAAATTTGCCGGTGACGAGGTGGAGATCGATATTGGCGCCGGTAGCGGCAAGGCCGATGTCGTGGTCGCCTATTTCACGCGCGAGCAGACGGTTGATGTGCAGAAAGGCGAAAATCAGGGGAAGAAAATGTCCTACTGGCACAGCGTCTATGACGTGCAAACGGTTGGCATGTGGGATGGTTCACCGATGACGGTGAAGCTTCCGGCAAGCGTGGTGGCAAAGGTGAAAAAGGGTGGCTGCGCCGTGCTGTTGCAAACGGCAAATGCCAGCGGCGATCCGGCGGCAATCGTCGGTGCAAGTATTTTACTGGGGAACGAAACACACTGATCGCCTGTCTGGCGATGGAAGATCCGATCCGGGCATTGGGGGCTGGGGGTAAAGGGTCAATGCACCGGATCGGGTCATCTTGGTGCCTAGGCATCAATTGACAATAGGACTATTCCATTCAATTCGGGCCATGGTTTGACCGAAATACGGCAGGCCATGCTAAAATGGCTGCCTAAATGGTTACCTTTTTTACCCCTGCTTTTTTCTATGGCAGCGTCCTTATGGGCACCGGCAGGTGTCTTTCTGCGTCGCAGACGCCGGGTTTCGCTGCCGTCCTAAGACCGTAAAACCCTCCTCCAAAGTTGCGATCTCATGTTCAATGGCTGTTCGAGACTTGCAATTTTGTCTTCTCCGGCTCACATTAATCGGACGACTTGGGTGGAATCGGAGGTATTGGATGACCGATCAACCGGATGTGCAGCAGGTTCAGACCGCTTCACGCGACAGTTCCACCGTTGTCGATCTCCGCGAGTACAAAAAAGACAAAGACCCTCTGCCAATTACATTCCATCGGCGCGAGCTGGATGCGATCCTGCGCATTTATGGCCGCATGGTGGGAGAGGGCGAGTGGCGCGACTATGCCATCGACCACTTGAGGGAAAAGGCGGTATTTTCAGTGTTTAAACGCTCGGGTGAAATGCCGCTCTACAGGATCGAGAAGAACCCCAAGCTGGCGGCGAAACAGGGGGCCTATTGCGTTGTGAATACGGATGGCCGCATTCTCAAACGTGGCCACGAGCTGCCGCAGGTTCTCAAGGTTTTCGACAAGGTCCTGAAGCTCATCGAGTGAGATGAGACGGGACGAGCTACCCTGCCGCAGCTTCATGCGGACACGCGGGTGGAGAGGCGATCAAGTCTCGAATTTCGGTAAATAAAAAGGCGGCCGAATGGCCGCCTTTTGCATGTTTGCCAGTTGGGTTCCTGCCCTTACTTGTCACGGTTGCCCATGAACTGCAGGAGGAACATGAACAGGTTGATGAAGTCGAGATAGAGCGTCAGCGCACCCATGATCGCCTTGCGGCCAGCCACGGCAACTTCGTCGCCATCGAAATACATTTCCTTGATCTTCTGCGTGTCATAGGCGGTGAGGCCAGCGAAGATCAGCACGCCAATCGCGGAGATCGCGAACTGCAGCGCGGAAGAGGCGAGGAAGATGTTGACGATGGACGCGATGATCAGGCCGAACAGACCCATGATCAGGAACGAACCCATGCCCGAAAGGTCTTTCTTCGTCGTGTAACCGTAAAGCGAGAGCGCGCCGAACGAGGCAGCGGTCACGAAGAACGTCTGTACGACGCTCTGGCCGGTATAGACCAGGAAGATCGAAGACAAGGACACGCCCATCAGTGCCGCATAGACCCAGAAGGTCATCTGGGCGGCAGAAACGCTCATGTTCTGGATACGGAAGCTAAGAAAGAACACCAGTCCGAGCGGTGCGAGCATCACAACCCAGCGCAACGGCGATGCATAGAGCAACTGGGCGAAAGCCGGATTGGTGGTCGCCAGCGTGAAGGTAGCGAACGCCGCAACACCGGTGATGACCAGAGCCAGTGCCATAAGGTTGTAAACCTTGAGCATGTAGGCACGAAGACCTTCATCGATCATCGCACCAGTCTGTGCACGGGTCTGGGCCATGCGGTTCTGGTAGTTATTGAAGTCAGCCATTGTTTCCTCTTTTGAGCTCCGTAATTGCTACGGTGTCGGGATACCTCCCGGGCGCCGCTGCGGAGCTTCAGCAAGCCTGCCCAAGAATATGATGGCAGAACGTGTCCGATACAAGGCCTTTCGCAGTCGAAAAGACACCATATGCGCGAAAAGCGCTCACGTTTCAGCGATCATTACAAAGAATTAATCGTTAAAGTTAAGCAGTGCACAACCGAAGATTATTCACCCGCCTGCCGCAAAACCGGAGCGGCCTTCTGCCCGAGAATTCGCCATGTGCCCATGAGGCCGATGCCTACCGTCATGACGAGGGCGACGACGACCGTGCCGATCGCCACATCCGGCAGGAAGCTGGAGGGCAGCTTCATGATGCGGGAAATGACGAACCAGGCGGAGACGCCGCCGGCGAAAAGCGCAAAAACCGCGGTGGCGAGACCGAGCATCATATATTCATAGGAGAAGGCGCGGATCAGCAGGCTGCGTGTACCGCCCAGTGTTTTCAGGATGACCGCATCATGGGTGCGGGCACGGTTTCCGGCGGCAAGAGCGCCGGCGAGGACGAGGACGGAGGCTATGAGCGCAACGGCCGCTGCGGCGCGAATTGCGGTTGCAAGCTGGCCGACCAGCCGGTTGACCACATCGAGGGCGTCCTTCACGCGCACGCTTGTTATCGTCGGGTAGGCGTTGGTAACGGCGCGCAATATCTGGCCCTCCTCGCTTGCGGATGCGGAGGGGTCGGCGAGTGTGGCAAGCCAGGCATGTGGTGCGCCACGGAAGGTATTGGGTGAAAACACCATGACGAAATTGATCGACAGCGATTCCCATTCGACATTGCGCAGATTGGCGATCTTTGCCGTGATGCTGCGGCCGAGCACGTTGACGGTAACGGTGTCGCCGATCTTGAGGCCCAGTTCCTGCGCCTCTTTCGCCGCAAAAGAGACCAGCGGCTCGCCGCTATAATCCGGTCCCCACCATGTTCCTTCGGTCAGCTTGGCGTTTTCGGGAGCATCCTGCGAATAGGTTATGCCCCGATCACCGCGCAGCAGCCAGCGGCCGGATGGCAGCACATCTATCTTCGTCACGTCCTGGCCATTAAGAGCCAGAATGCGGCCGCGCAGCATCGGCACCTCGGTCAGCGTGCCCTGAGGCGCTTCTTGCCTGAGAAGATCGCGGAAACCCTGCAACTCGGTGCCCTGAATATCCACGAAGAAGAAATTCGGCGCTCGTTCCGGCAGGCTGTCGGTCAGTTCGCGGCGCAGATTGCCGTCGATCAGCGTCAGGGTCACCAGCAGCGTCAGCCCGAGGCCGAGGGAGAGAACGACGGAGGGGGTGAGCGCACCCGGCCGGTGAATATTGCCGATCGCCAGGCGAAGGGCGGCGGAATGAACGCGCGGGCTGCGTTTGGCGATGGCCTTGACGCCTGACGCCACCAGTCGCAGTACCACAAACGCGAAGGCGATGGCGGCAAGGAAAACCGAGGCGATGAAACGTTCTTCTGCCGAAAAGATGGCAAGTATGGCCAGCGCAGCCAACAACAAGCCCGTCACTGCGAGATAAGGCCAGGACGGCCAGCTGCCCTCCTCGAACCCCTGCTCTCGAAAAAGGGCGGTCGCGGGAACTTCGCGCGCCTGGCCGAGTGGCACGATGGCGAAGGCAAGTGTCGTCAAGATGCCGAACAGGGCGGCAAGACCAAGTGCTGCTGGATAAAAGGCAAGCTCTTTCGGCACCGGAAGCACACCCTCCAGGAACCGCATGGCGATCAGCGGGGCGATGGCGCCCACAGCGAGGCCGATGATGATGCCAACGGCGGCAATGAACACGATCTGGAAGAGATAGGTCATGGTGACCACGGAAGCCGGCGCGCCGAGGCATTTCAGTGAGGCGATCGTGGTGCGCTTGGAATCGAGGAACGCGCGAACGGCGTTCGCAACGCCGACACCGCCAACGATGAGGGCGGTCAGGCCCACCAGCGTCAGGAATTGCGAGAAGCGGTTGACGTTTTCGGTAAGCGATGGCGCTGCCCGGTCACTCGTGCGGATGGACCAGCCGGCATCGGGAAACGTCTTGTTGGCCGCATCGGTCATCGTGGCCCGCGCTGCAGGATCGTTCAGCATGATCTTGTAGGCGTGTTCGACCAGACTTCCGTTCTGAACGAGGCCTGAGGCGAAAAGCGCATCGCGGCTGACCATCAGCCTTGGGGCAAAACCGAAGCCGTCGGACAGGGCATCCGGCTCGTCGACAACCGTGCCGGTCAGTTTCAGCTTCACATTACCGAGAAGGATGTCGTCGCCGACCTTGATGCCCAGCCGCTCCAGGAGAAGCGGCGCGGCAACGGCGCCATAGGTATCGCCGTTCGCAGCCAGAAGCTCGCTCAGAGGGCGGTTTGGATCTGCCACGAACGCGCCGTAAAGCGGATAGGCGCCGTCTACGGCCTTGACTTCCGTCAGCGTCTGTTCGGAACCATCGGCAAGGCGCGCCATGGAGCGCAGCCCGGTGGAAACGGCGATTTTGCCGAGGCCATCGAGGTAGGCCCGTTCCTCTGCGGTTGCCTCCCTGTTGCGCAGCTCGAAGCGCACATCGCCAGCCAGTATCGATTGGCCTTCCGTCGCAATCGCGCTGGTGACGGCGCGTGACACGGAGTTGACAGCGGCAATGGCGCCGGTTCCGAGCGCGATGCAGGCGAGGAAAATATAGAAGCCACGAAGGCCGCCGCGAATTTCGCGCCGCGCGAGCCTCAATGCGTTTTTGATGTTGGCAACAGACGGGAGAATGGAGCCGATCATGCCGATACCGCCCGGGCCATATGGGCAGTGGCGCTGTCACCCTCTATCTCGCCGGAGCGCACCTTGATCTGTCGCGAGCAACGGGCGGCCAGTGACGGATCATGGGTGACAAGGATCATCGTCATGCCGCGTTCGGCCTGTTTTGAGAAAAGAAGATCGGCGATCTGCTGGCCCGTATCCGCATCCAGATTGCCGGTCGGTTCGTCTGCGATCAACACGGCGGGGGAGGGTGCAAGCGCGCGGGCGATCGCAACACGCTGCTGTTCGCCACCGGAGAGCTGGCCGGGATAATGGTTGAGGCGTTCGCCGAGACCGACAGCTACGAGTTCCCGTTTGGCGATCTCGAAGGGGTTCGGCACGTTGGCCAGTTCTAGCGGAACGGCTACGTTTTCCAGCGCCGTCATATTGGCGATGAGGTGGAAAGACTGGAAAACGATGCCGATATTCTTGCCGCGGAAATCCGCGAGAGCATCCTCGCCGAGCTTATGCAATTCCGTGCCCGCTATGACGATCTCGCCGCTATCCAGCCTTTCGAGACCGGCAAGCACCATCAGAAGGGTCGATTTTCCCGAACCGGAAGGGCCGACGATCCCCACCGCCTCGCTTTCGCCAATGGCAAGATCGATGCTCTTGAGAACGTGAACGGAGGCGGCGGCGTTGCCGAGCGTGAGGTCGGCCTTCTTAAGCTCTATGATGCTTTTCGTCACAATTCTCGTTCCTATATATGATGAAAACAGTCTGGCGGTGTCGATGCGGACGGTATTTCAGACAATGCAAACCAAGTTAGGAAAGCCGTGATGAGATTTAAAGCTGCCCTGTTTCACTTCATCGTCATTTTCGCCGCCGCCTTTTCCGCCTCGGCGGCCATGGCGCAGGAGCGGACATTGCAACTGGTTGGCCTGGGCGACAGTCTCATGGCGGGTTACCAGTTACCCCCCACCGATGGCTATACGGCACAGCTTGAAGCTGCATTAAAGGCCAAGGGCATCAATGTTACCGTCACCAATGCCGGTGTGTCCGGCGATACGTCCTCAGGCGGTTTGGCTCGGGCGGAGTGGTCGGTTCCCGATGGCACGGACGGGGTCATTCTGGAACTCGGCGCCAATGATGCGTTGCGCGGTATTGCGCCGGAACAGACGGAAAAGAACCTCGACGCCATCATTTCCGGCTTTCAGAAACGCAACATAGCGGTGCTGCTAGTCGGCATTATGGCACCGCCGAACATGGGTGACGATTACGCCAAGCGCTTCAACCCGATCTATCCGCAGCTTGCAGAAAAATACAACCTGCCGCTTTATCCGTTTTTTCTGGATGGCGTGGTGACGGATGATAAGTTGAAGCTGGAGGACAAGATGCATCCCAATACGCAGGGTGTGGCGATGATGGTGGAGAAATCTTTGCCGGCTGTTGAAAGCTTCATCAAGACAATCGGTGCGCAAAAAAAATAAGCACTTGCGCCCGCCTGCATTGCATGATTCGCTATGCTTGTTCTGCCAAGAGATTCGGGGAGCTCGCCATGCCGAGACTGTTTATCGCCCTCGAAATTCCGCGCAATGCGGCTATGAGCCTGTCATTGTTGCGCGGTGGTCTGCCGGGAGCCCGGTGGATCGATGTGGAGAATTATCACATAACCCTGCGTTTTATCGGCGATATCGACGGGAGAACCGCCGATGAGGTCGTTGACAGGCTGGACCGGATCGACAGGCCGGAATTCCAGCTCAGTCTCAACGGGATGGGTTCCTTCGGCTCCAAGAAACCGCATTCGATCTGGGCGGGGGTTTCCCCCTCGCCGGAAATGAATGCGCTTCAGGCGGAGGTCGAGAGGATCTGTCAGAGGATCGGCCTGCCGCCGGATCCGCGCAAGTTCATGCCGCATGTGACGCTGGCGCGGTTGCGCTCTTCACGGCTGGACGATGTGGTGCAGTATCTTTCCGGACGCGGCAATTTCCGCACATCGGCCTTCACGGTCGGTCGTTTCGTGCTGATGTCGTCCAAGGAATCGGTGGGTGGCGGACCCTACATCGTGGAAGAGGTGTTCCCGCTTCACGAAGCGCGGTCCAGCGCCATCTTCTCGAGCAACGAGCTGCATCCCGCAAAAAGCATGTTGTAGACGGCCAGAAATCCGTCGTCGCCACCGAAGTAGGGATCGGGCACGTTTTCGTGGCGTCCCGAAGCGTAGTCCAGGAACAGGTGGATTTTGTGCTTCCGGTTTTCGGGCGCCTTTCGGAGCAGTTTCGCGAGATTTCCTCCGTCCATGGCAAGGATGAGATCGAAGGTTTCGAAATCGGCCTGGCTGACCTGCCGCGCACGCTGCAGGGAAATATCGATGCCATGCTTGCGGGCGATTGCGATGGATCTGCGATCCGGGGCGGTACCGGTGTGCCAACCGCCGGTGCCGGCGGAATCGACAGTGAGTTGGCGAGACAGGCCTCCGGTTTCGGCAAGGTTTGTCAAAATGCCTTCGGCAAGCGGTGAGCGGCAGATATTGCCCATGCAGACAAAAAGAACGGCTGTATGTTTCATTGAATATGCGTCGATCCGGTCGTTGAGGCGTTAATGTTTGTCCGAAACAGCGGATCGCATGTCAAGCGGAGGCAAGATGCATGAAATATCCCAGACTTGAACCGGAAGCGGTCCGGCAGGCGCTTTTAAAACTCGAAGGCTGGTCCTTGCGCGAGGACGGGGCGGCAATCGTCCGGTCGTTCAAATTTGCGAGTTTTGCGGAGGCTTTTGGTTTCATGGCGGAGTCCGCACTCGTGGCAGAAAAGCTCAATCATCATCCAGAATGGTCTAACGTCTATTCGCGCGTCAGGGTCTGCCTCACCACCCACGATTCGCAAGGCGTTACCGAGCGGGATTTCCTGCTCGCGGAGGCCATGCAGAAGGCGGCAACGGGCCGTGGGAATTGAACGGCGGGCTTTAACTCCCATATAATAACCGTGACCGGAGGACCGTCGATCATGGATGATGTGAAAATCGGTGAAATTCTTTTGCCCGGGGAAACGGGCAGCCAGGGCGAACGCGAACGCGTCGTGCGCGCCAAATTCTGGCCAAAGCTTAAGCGTGTGATGACCAAGGTGCCCTTCGCGCGCGATGCGGCAGCAGCCTATTATTGCGCGATCGACCGGGATACCCCGCTGCGTGCCAAGGGCATCATTCTGGCCGCGCTCGCCTATTTCATCATGCCGTTTGATGCCATACCGGACATGCTGGCGGTCGTTGGATTTACCGACGACATCGCGGTCATTACGGCCGCGCTTGCGATGATCCGCGCCCACATCAAGATGGAGCATTACGATGCGGCGGATGCCATGCTGAAACGGCAGCAGGAGGCCGAATAACACGTCTGTGATGACGAGGCTCCTCGGAGCCGGGCAGGTGACAAATTGTTGCCTGAATTTGTGTGTCATAGACATGACGGGGAGGGCGTGCCACGCCTTTCTTCTCAGGGTGCGGGCGTAGCCGATCTGTAACACTTCAAGACGTTTTCGGCATTTTATACGTGTTGTTGACGGTTTGGTAACCGCTTCCTGACCACAATGAGAAAAGACGATCCGCACCTGAACGTGGCCGATCCATACACATGGAGCCCGCCGCTGCTTCGGGCCAATGGAAGACAATAACCCGGCAGGAAATTCTATGTTTGTAAGAAGTGTAGCAACCGCAGTGGCCATTTTGCTGACCAGCGTCGGCGTAGCATCTGCACAGTCGCCCACGCGCATCCAGCAGTTCAATGCATGGGGCGCCTATTCGTACAAATCGGGCAACAGCACCGTCTGCTACGTTCTTTCCATCCCCACTTCCAAGGAACCGGCTAGCGTCGATCACGGCGATATCTTCTTCATCGTGTCGCAGCGTCCGGGCCAGAATATTTCCTACGAGCCGCAGGCCATGGTGGGTTACCCGCTGAAGCAGGGCTCCAAGGTCAATGTCACGATCGACAACAAGAACTTCGTGATGTTTACCAAGGACAAGGCTGCCTGGGTTGAAAATGCTGCCGAAGAACCCGCTCTCGTGGCCGCGATGAAGGGCGGCAAGTCGATGACGGTGAAGGCGGTGTCCGGCCGCGGTACTGCGACTTCCTATTCCTATTCGCTTTCGGGCATTTCGGCTGCTTTCAAGCAGATCGAAAGCTGCAAGTAATCCTGACGCTTCGTCAGCTTTGTGATTGGCCGGTCATCGACCGGCCATTTGCGTTTTTGCTTGTTTGATGCTAAAGGCGCGGCAACATTGACAGGCGGATGCGCGAAAAGTGCTCCGCCTTTGATTTTCTCGACATGCAGACGATTTTCCGCCTTTCCTAAAGGCCGGTCGTGCGATGCATTGGATGATGGGATAGCGTGATGTCCGTATTGCATGCCCCTGCCGGTCTGGCAGTCAAAACTCCCCTGATCGCCAATAGCGATCTCATGTCCGGCAAGCCGTCGCTGATCGGCATGACGCGTGAGGAAATGGGCGAGGCGCTGGCCGAGATCGGCGTGCCGCAGAAGCAGGTGAAGATGCGTGTCAGCCAGTTGTGGAACTGGCTGTATGTGCGCGGCGTCTCGGATTTCGACAACATGACCAATGTTGCCAAGGAACTCAGGGAAAAGCTGAAAGCAGCCTTCACCATTGCCCGCCCGGAAATCGTCGAGGAGCAGATTTCCAACGACGGCACCCGCAAATGGCTGATGCGTTTTCCGCCGCGCGGTGCGGGACGCCCTGTCGAGATCGAGACGGTCTATATTCCCGAAGAAGGACGCGGCACGCTTTGCATTTCGAGCCAGGTGGGCTGTTCGCTGACGTGTTCCTTCTGTCACACCGGCACGCAGCGTCTGGTGCGGAACCTGACGGCCGAGGAAATTCTCTCCCAGCTTCTGCTCGCCCGCGACCGGCTCGGCGATTTTCCTGACGGTTCGACGCCGGTCGGCGCCTATGTGCCGAGTGAAGGCCGCAAGGTCTCCAACATCGTGATGATGGGCATGGGCGAACCGCTCTACAATTTCGAACATGTGAAGACCGCACTTCTGATCGCCACCGATGGTGACGGCCTGTCGCTCTCCAAGCGTCGCGTGACCCTGTCCACCTCGGGCGTCGTGCCGGAAATCTTCCGCACGGGCGATGAGATCGGCGTCATGCTGGCGATTTCACTGCATGCGGTGCGCGACGATCTGCGCGACATGCTGGTGCCGATCAACAAGAAGTACCCGCTGAAGGAGCTGATCGAGGCTTGCCGCAATTATCCGGGTGTCTCCAACGCCCGCCGCATCACCTTCGAATATGTGATGCTGAAGGATGTGAACGACAGTCTGGAAGACGCCAAGATGCTGGTGCAGCTTCTGAGGGGCGTTCCAGCCAAGATCAATCTCATTCCTTTCAATCCGTGGCCAGGCACGAATTACCAGTGCTCCGAATGGGCGCAGATCGAGAAGTTCGCGGATTTCATCAATCAGGCGGGTTACGCTTCGCCGATCCGCACGCCGCGCGGCCGCGATATTCTCGCTGCCTGCGGCCAGCTGAAATCGGAATCCGAGCGCATGCGCAAAACCGAAAGGCTGGCTTTCGAGGCGATGATGATTGCCAACCACGGTGCGGACGACTGAATCGACGCCAATCGCGGCAGAAAGCTTGGTTCGTTACGGTTCTTTGATTGATTTCGGGCGGTCTTGTTTCTAATAAGACGGCAATAAGAAACCAACTGGAGGATACCTATGCGTGCATTCATTCTGGCGCTCGCAGCCGCGAGCGCCCTCGTTCTGCCGGCCAAGGCTGAAAACGTCACCGTTGCCGTCACCGCCATTGTCGAACATCCGGCGCTTGACGCCGCACGTGACGGCGTCAAGGCAGCGCTTGCCGAAGCCGGTTACAAGGAAGGCGAGAACCTCAAGTTCCTCTACGAGTCCGCGCAGGGCAATCCAGGCACCGCAGCGCAGATTGCGCGTCAGTTCGTGGGCGAAGCCCCCAATGTCATCGTGCCGATCTCCACACCGTCCGCCCAGGCTGTCGTTGCGGCGACGCGCGACATTCCGGTTGTCTTCACGGCTGTTTCCGATCCGGTTGGCGCACAGCTCGTCAAGGACATGCAAAAGCCCGGCCGCAACGTGACCGGACTTTCCGACATGCTGCCGGTTGCTGAGCATCTGGCGCTGATCAAGGAAATTTCGCCCAACGCCAAGTCCATCGGCTTTATCTACAACTCCGCCGAGGCCAACTCCGTCTCGACGCTTGCAGCGCTGAAGGCTGAGGCTGAAAAGGCCGGCCTGAAGGTCGTTGAATCTGTCGCCACAAAATCCGCCGAAGTGCAGGGCGCGACGCGCGCACTGGTCGGCAAGGCCGACGTGATCTACGTGCCGACCGACAATACCATCGTTTCCGCTTTCGAGGCGGCAGCCGGAGTTGCGAGTGAGGCGAAAATTCCGCTTTATGCCGCCGATACGGATTCCGTCGCGCGCGGTGCGGTTGCGGCTCTCGGCTTCAACTATTTCGACGTTGGCAAGCAGACCGGCGCTGTCGTTGTTCGCATTCTCAAGGGTGAGAAGCCCGGCGACATTCCGGCAACCGTTGCCGTCGGCACCGATCTGGTGATCAACAAGAAGGCTGCTGAAAAAGCTGGCGTCACCTTCCCCGAAAGCGTGACGAAGCGCGCCACCAAGGTCATCGACTAAACCGGACTTCGGGCGGCGGTCACTCGCCGCCCGCTTTGCGCGGCACGCAACGGTGCCCGTATCCGCCGACGCGGCGGCAATAACAAGGACATTACCGTGAGCCAAATCGCTTTCTGGGGTGCCGTGGAACTGGGACTGGTCTTCGCCTTCGTGGCGATCGGCGTCTATCTCGCTTTCCGGGTACTTGATTTTCCTGATCTGACCGTTGACGGTTCCTTTCCGCTCGGCGCAGCCGTTGCGGCCGTGATGATCATCGCCGGCCTCAATGCCTGGGTCGCGACGGCGATTGCGATGGTTGCCGGCGCCGGTGCTGGCATCGTTACGGCCACGCTCAACGTTCGGTTCAAGATACTCAACCTGCTTGCGTCAATCCTGACGATGATCGCGCTATTTTCGGTGAACCTTCGGGTGATGGGAAAACCGAATGTGGCGCTGCTCAATCAGGATACGATGATCTCGCCGTTCTACGGTCTCGGTCTTTCCGAATATCTCGTGCGGCCACTCTTTATCGGCGTTCTGGTATTGCTCGCTGTCATTCTCGTCTGGCGTTTCCTTGAGAGCGACGCGGGCCTTGCCATGCGGGCGACGGGCGCGAATGCGCGGATGGCGCGCGCCCAAGGGGTGAAGACCGGCAACCAGATCTATCTTGGCATGGCGCTTTCGAATGCACTGGTCGCGCTCGGCGGCGCGCTTTTTGCGCAGACCAATGGCTTTGCCGATGTGACTGCCGGTGTCGGCACCATCGTCGTCGGGCTTGCGGCCGTTATCATCGGCGAAACGCTGTTTGGCTCGAGGGGCATTCTGATTGCGCTCATCGGCTGTGTCTTCGGCTCCATCGCCTACCGCCTTGCCATCCAGCTCGCTTTGTCGAGCGATGTGCTGGGTCTCAAGGCCTCCGATCTCAATTTCGTTACGGCGGTATTGGTAGCCATTGCATTGATCCTGCCTCGACTGCGCCGCGGGGGAGCAACATCGTGATTTCCCTTTCCGACATTCAGGTCATCTTCGGGCGTGGCACACCGCTGCAAAAGCAGGCGCTGGCCAAGATTGATCTTACCATCGAGGATGGTTCCTTCGTTACCGTGATCGGCTCCAACGGTGCCGGCAAATCCACGCTTCTCGGCGTTCTCGCGGGCGATGTCCTGCCGACGGCCGGAAAGGTGATGGTTGGTGGCGCCGATGTCACACGCAAAACGACCGCCAGCCGGGCTGGGCGGGTGGCGCGCGTGTTTCAGGACCCATTGGCTGGCAGCTGTGGCGCGCTCACAATTGAGGAGAACCTTGCTCTTGCGGCGTCTCGCGGAGAGCGTCGCGGCTTGTTGCCGGCGCTTGGGCGCGGCAGGCGGGATTTCTTCCGGGAGCGTATCGCTTCGCTCAATCTCGGTTTGGAAAATCGTTTGAAGGACCGCATGGACCTGTTGTCCGGCGGGCAAAGGCAGGCGGTCTCGCTTGTCATGGCAACGCTTTCCGGTTCGGACGTGTTGCTGCTTGACGAACATACGGCAGCACTCGATCCCGGCATGGCGGAGTTCGTGATGGAGCTGACCCGCAAGGTGGTTTCCGAGCGCAAGCTGACGACACTGATGGTTACCCATTCCATGCGTCAGGCGCTGGACTATGGCGACCGCACGATCATGCTGCACGCCGGTGAAATCGTGCTCGATGTGTCCGGCGAAAGCCGCAAGGGTCTTCAGGTCGAAGATCTTATCGACATGTTCCGCAAGATACGCGGCCAGACGCTTGATGACGATGAGCTATTGATTGGCTGATGAGTTATCCGAAAGGCGCCTGCGGGCGCCTTTTTTATTTGTGCGTCATCGCGTCTGGGTGAGGAAAATCTTGACGGCGAAAAGCGAAAATACACCGGCGATCGTATAATCCAGCCCGCGCAAAACCTTCTTGTTGCGCTGGAGCCAGGCCGACAGCACATCGGCGGCAACGACGATGCCGATGCCGATCGGCAGCGCCACGATGATTGACCAGAGCCCAAGGAAAATAAGCTTGCCGGTGACATGCGGATCGGATGCGCTGACGAATTGCGGCAGGAAGGTCATGAAAAAGATGATGACCTTTGGATTGAGCAGATTGACCCAAATACCGTTCAGCAAGGCGGATTTCAGTGAGGATTGCTGTTTTTCGCCCGTGGTCTTGACCATCACGAAATCCGAGCCCTTGCGGATCGCCTGAATGGCGAGCCAGACAAGATAGGCGGCCCCGCCGGTCTTCAGGATGAGGAAGGCTGTAGGCGATGCGACGATGAGGGCCGCGACGCCGAAGGCAACCAGCATCGTATGCACGGTAATACCGAGATTGGTGCCCACAAGGGTCATGAAACCCGCTGCCCGACCCTCGCGTATTGACCGGCTGATCCATAGCGTCATGTCAGGACCGGGCGTTACCGCCAGAAGCAGGATGGCGACGGTGAAGGCGGCAAGTGTTGGCAGGCTCGGAACGAAATCCATCGCGGCACCCGTAAAGCTGGAGACTGCCGTTGCTTAACGCGAATTCGCGTTTCTGCCAATGTTTTTGCGCGCCGGGACATTGGTACGAAAACCGGGGATGATCAAAAGTGGATAGCCGCCGCAACTTTCAAAGTGCGGCGGCGTCGGGCGATCAGTTTTTGAGGAAGCTGGTGAAGGCGGCGGAATATTCGGTGTGCCAGCGCGACAGTGGCGGACGATTTTGGACGATGTCTTGAGCTGCCCACAGAATGCGTTTCTCGTCCGTCGGGCGATCCACTTCGCCATCCGGGCAAAGAATATAGAAATCGCCCCTGGCGATGCTCTCGATCATGAAATCAACGGTTTGCTCGCCGGTCCAGGCTCCTGCTGGTTTTTCCGTCCTGCCATTTGCCGTGAGGCCGGTGAAGACGAAACCGGGGATCAGGAGATGGGCGGAAACCGCGCTGTTCGGAATATTGCGCAGCTCGTGCTGTAGCGCTTCCGTGAAGGCTTTGACGCCGGCCTTCGAGACATTATAGGCCGGATCGCCCGGCGGGGTGGTGATGCCCTGTTTCGAACCGGTATTGATGATGAGCGCGGCCTCGCCATGGGCGACCATGCCCTGCCCAAACACCCGGCTGCCGTTCACGACACCCATCAGGTTGACGTTGATGACTTTTTCCCAGTTGGCCTGAGCGCCGAAGATGGCGCTGCCCGGCTGGATGCCGGCATTGTTCATCAACACATGAACCCGCCCGAAACGCTGGATGACAGCGCGTTCCAGCGCCTCAAGCTCATCGAGTTTCGACACGTCGGTCGGTATTGCGACGATCTGTGCTTCGCCATCCTTTGCGATGGTCAGAATATCAGCATGCGCTGCGGCAAGCCTGTCACCGTCGAGATCGATGAGGACGACGCTCATGCCGAAACCGGCGAATTTCCGGGCCGCGGCAAGTCCGATACCGGAGGCCGCGCCGGTGATGACGGCGACATTATCTTCCTTGAATGCGGGGTGGATGGTCGTCATAGGTTTTCCTTTCGCGTCGTTTTGTGCTGTTTCCAGCCGTTTGCAACGTTGCCTGAACCCTGAGTGGCTTCATTCACGGTCTTCAAGTTGATCGCGCCGCTTCATGTTAAAGCGCGAAATCGCATAATGCATGTGACAATTCGTTCGTTCCAGTCATGACGCGCTGTTGCGGGGATCTGACCTTTCGCAAATGCCTATTGCCCTTTCGTCCTATTCGTTGTTTTGTCGGGCATCTTTTCCGAAAATCGCTTCACAGTTTTCGGGTTGCACTGTAAAAGTGCCGAAATCCCAAGGAAATGGCGGTACCCCGATGCCGTCATCATGCAGATGGACATCATAATGGCACTCCCGAAAGACGTTAAGAAAGTCGTTCTCGCCTATTCCGGCGGCCTCGACACCTCGATCATCCTGAAGTGGCTTCAGACGGAACTCGGCGCTGAGGTCGTGACCTTCACCGCCGATCTCGGCCAGGGCGAAGAGCTTGAGCCGGCGCGCAAGAAGGCCGAGTTGCTGGGCATCAAGGAAATCTTCGTCGAGGACGTCCGCGAAGAGTTCGTGCGTGATTTCGTTTTTCCGATGTTCCGTGCCAACGCCGTTTATGAAGGTGTCTATCTGCTCGGTACCTCCATCGCCCGCCCGCTGATTTCCAAGCACCTGATCGAGATCGCCAAGAAGACCGGCGCCGATGCCATTGCGCATGGCGCCACCGGCAAGGGCAACGACCAGGTCCGTTTCGAGCTTTCGGCCTATGCGCTGAACCCGGATATCAAGATCATCGCCCCATGGCGCGACTGGACTTTCAAGAGCCGGACCGACCTTCTGGAATTTGCCGAAAAGAACCAGATTCCCGTGGCCAAGGACAAGAAGGGCGAAGCGCCTTTCTCCGTCGACGCCAACCTGCTGCACTCCTCGTCCGAGGGCAAGGTTCTGGAAGACCCGGCTAAGGAAGCCCCGGAATATGTGCACATGCGCACCATTTCCCCGGAAGCAGCGCCTGACAAGGCAACCGTTATCAAGGTCGGTTTCCGCAAGGGTGATGCCTGCTCCATCAACGGTGTGGAAATGTCGCCTGCCACGCTTCTGGCGACGCTCAACAATTATGGTCGCGAAAACGGCATCGGCCGTCTCGATCTGGTCGAGAACCGCTTCGTCGGCATGAAGTCGCGTGGCGTCTACGAAACGCCGGGCGGCACCATCCTGCTGGCTGCGCATCGTGCGATCGAATCCATCACGCTCGACCGGGGTGCCGCGCATCTGAAGGACGATCTGATGCCGCGTTACGCCGAACTCATCTATTACGGCTTCTGGTTCTCGCCCGAGCGCGAGATGCTGCAGGCCCTGATCGACAAGAGCCAGGAGCATGTGGAAGGTGAAGTGACGCTGAAGCTCTACAAGGGCAATGTCATGGTGACCGGCCGCGAGAGCGCGAAGTCGCTCTATTCCGACGCGCTGGTGACGTTCGAGGACGACCACGGTGCTTATGACCAGAAGGACGCAGCTGGCTTCATCAAGCTCAATGCCCTGCGCCTGCGCACCCTGGCGAAGCGTAATCTCGGCAAGTAATTCTGCTGAAGCATGAATTGGAAAAACCCGCAGGTGGCAACGCCTGCGGGTTTTTTCATGTCTCTCTTCTGGAAACGGCGCGAAAGCCGATGTAGCTGGCAACGGCCACGAATTCCATAACCGGAATGATGATGCCGAAGCTGGTCAGCGGGGAACCTATCAGCGAGGCCATTGCCCCACCCGCAAAACCAGATCCCATCTGGATGAAACCCATCATGGCCGATGCCGAGCCGGCGATATGCGGGAAGGGGGCGAGGGCCGCCGTGACCATCGAAGGCGTCAACAGCGCGATCCCGACGGTCGCCACTGCGACGGGCCCCATGATGGAGAGGAAGGATGGCGGCACGAGGAAAACCGACAGCATGATGAGAAGACCGCCCGTGCCGGAAAAACAAAGGCCAAGCACGACGGAACGCCGGTCGCCCAGTCTTGGCGCGATGTAACGCAACGCAATCGAACCGAAGAAATAGGCGCCTGTTTGCATCAGCATGCCGACACCGAAGGCCGTGGGGGACATGCCGACTTCGTTGATGAGGATGAAGGTCAGCATGGTGGCTTGCGCATAAAGTGCGCCGATGGAGCCGCCGAGCACGAGGGCGGCCAGAAGAAAACGCGGCTGCTTCAGCAATGTGGCATAGGCCGACAGAAGGTGTCGGGGTCGGATCCTGGTTTTGTCAGGCACCGTCGTTTCACGCAGAAAAAGCACCACCGAAAGGATGGCGATAGCTCCGAGACCGGCCATGAGGAAAAACACCGATTGCCAGCCAAAAGCCGCAAGTGACAGACCACCGATCGTCGGCCCCATCGCAGGGCCGATCGCCAGCATGATGCCGATGAGGTTCATGATGCTGGAGGCTTCCGGGCCGGTGAACTGATCGCGCACCACGGCGCGCGCAACAGTCATGCCAACGGAAGCGCCGATGCCCTGAACGAGGCGCGCGAACAGCAGCACTTCGATGGTTGGGGCCAAGAGGGCGAGCACACCGCCGCCCAGAAAGATCGACAGGAAGACGAGGCTCGCCTTGCGCCGTCCGAAGGCATCGGATGCCGGCCCGGCAAGCAATTGGGCTAAGGCAAAACCGGCAAAATAGAGCGACAGGCTGAGTTTTATGGCGGAGTCGCTGGTTGCGAAAACCCGTGTCAGTTCCGGCATGGCCGGCGTGTAAATCGACATGGAAATGGGCGCCAGCGCTGTCAGCAATGCTCCGAGCAAAGCCGTGCGTTTTCTGGACATGATCGTTTTCGACATTGCGATCAGCCGTTCTGGCCCTGCTGTTCCGGTTGCAGATTGTTGCGAAGCGTCTGCAGGAAGCTACGGAAAAGCGCGACTTCCTCTTCGTTCAGTCCCTGTGTGGCCTGAAGAACGAGCTGGTCGATTTCGTGACCGACAGCTTCCAGCATGTCGGCGGATGTTTTCGTCAGGACGATACGTTTGGAACGCCTGTCCTGCGGGTCCTGCTGGCGTTCTATCAGATTGAGTGACTGCAACTTGTCGAGATAGGCGCAGATCGTCATGGGTTCGATGCCGAGACGGGCGGCGATGTCAGCCTGCTTGCTGCCATCGATAACCGCAACTGTCAGCAATGCTCTTGCCTCGCCGGGGGTAAGGCCCAGTCCGGCTTCCGAGATACGGCGCTCAAATGCACTGTTCAGCAGGCGTGCGCCGCTGTTCAGCAAAAATGCCAATGAATCTTTTTCGCGTGTGCCCATGCTTCGCCTTTTGGTAAGTCAGCCTTACTAAGTTTCGGACGATAAGCAATGGCGCATAAATCATATTATCGAAAATTGCGTAAAGTATTCGTCAGTTTGATTGCGGACGTCCAACAACATTGCCTGTCATCGTCACGTCGAAGCAAAAAAAGACAATACACCCTGCATTTTTTCCACTTCATCCGTCGTGCCAATGGAACGGGCAATCTCGATCCGGTCAGAAAAATACGTCACAAAGTCGAAATCCGTGTCGTCGGTCACGTCGGCAATGTCAATCACCTCGCCATTGGCATTCAGCGTCTGTGCCGGAAGTTCGGACGAAAGCTCAAGCCAGGTATCGTGGCTGATTTTTCCGGTATCGTAATATTCCTGCGCGATTTCCCGCAATTGCCGGGGGCTGACACGGGTGAAATCGATGCGGTCTATCGTTTCTTCAAAGCCGGTGGCCGCGTCGGATGGGGCTGCCTTGCCGAAATCGGGGCTTCCCACGGGGCTGCTGTTTTTGGGATTGTCCCTGAAAAGGAAACTATTGGCAGACCTTAAAGAATAAATCTCCATAATACATATCTCCATCATGGGATATTATTGCGAGAAATCAAAACATGCCGTCGCCATGCCGGTCAATACTTGGCGGTGTTGACGATCATGTCTTCCACACCAAATTCCGGCATATTGAATTGGCGGTGGAGGCATGCCCATATGGGCGTAAACCGGAATTGTACAAGGAAGATGAAATGCCATCCACGACCGCGCCCTATCCCGCACTCGTTACCTGGAACGGTCAGAACGGTCTGCCGAAATTCGATGCGGTCAAGGATGAGAATTTTGCTCCGGCCTTTGAAGCCGCCCTTTTGTCCCATGAACAGGAAATCGATGCGATTGCCGGCAATCCGCAGGCGCCGACCTTCGAAAACACCGTGACCGCGCTTGAAATCGCCGGCGACGAACTCTCGCGCATTTCGGCGCTGTTCTGGAATAAGGCGGGTGCCCACACCAACAGCGTCATTCAGGCACTGGAGCGGGAAATCGCGCCGAAAATGTCACGGCACTATTCCAAGATCGGCATGAACGAGTCGCTGTTCAGACGCATCGACACGCTATGGGAAACGCGCGATGCGCTTTCCCTGATCGGCGAGGAAAAACGCGTTCTCGAACGGCACTGGAAGGGTTTCGTGCGCTCCGGCGCAAAGTTGCAGAAGGACCGTCAGGAGCGTCTGGCGGCCATCAATGAAGAGCTTGCCGGTCTCGGCGCCAAATTCGGGCAGAATGTTCTGGCGGATGAAAAGAGCTGGAAACTTCTGCTTTCTACCGACGACGAGCTTTCCGGCATTCCCGGTTTTCTGCGTGATGCCATGGCGGGTGCCGCGCGCGAACATGGCGAAGACGGCAAATTTGCCGTTACCCTTTCCCGCTCCATCATCGAGCCATTCCTGACCTTCTCCGAACGCCGCGACTTGCGCGAGCAAGCCTTCAAGGCCTGGGTGGCTCGCGGCGAAAATGGTGGCGATACCGACAACCGCGCAACCGTCCGCCGTACGCTGGAACTGCGTGAGGAAAAGGCACAGCTTCTCGGCTACAAGAATTTTGCTGCCTACAAGCTGGACGACACGATGGCAAAAACGCCGGATGCCGTGAACGGTCTTCTGGGCCAGGTCTGGGAAAAGGCCGTGCTGCGCGCAGGTGAGGAGGAGGCTGAACTTGCCGCCATCATCGCCGCGGAGGGCAAGAACCACGAGGTGATGCCCTGGGACTGGCGCCATTACGCCGAAAAGCTGCGGGCACAGAAATTCAGCTTCTCCGAGACTGAATTGAAGCCGTATCTGCAATTGGAAAAGATCATCGATGCGTGTTTCGATGTGGCCAACCGGCTTTTTGCAATTCGTGCCGTCGAGATCAAGGGTGTCGCCGCCTATCATCCCGATGTGCGGGTTTTTGAAATCCGCGACGACAAGGGCGACCTGAAAGCCATGTTCCTCGGCGATTATTTCGCCCGCCCGTCCAAGCGTTCCGGCGCGTGGATGAGTTCGTTCCAGTCGCAGCACAAGCTGCCTTTGAAGAACGGCACTGTCGGTGAAATACCGATCATCTACAATGTCTGCAATTTTGCAAAACCGGCAGAGGGAAAGCCTGCGCTGCTTTCGCTCGATGATGCGCGCACGCTGTTTCACGAATTCGGCCACGCCCTGCACGGCATGTTATCTGATGTCACCTATCCTTCCGTTTCCGGAACGGGTGTGTCGCGCGATTTCGTCGAGTTGCCGTCGCAGCTTTACGAACACTGGCTGACCGTGCCGGAAATTCTGGAGAAATATGCCCTGCATTATGAAACCGGGGCACCGATGCCAAAGGCGCTGCTGGACAAGGTTCTGGCAGCACAGACCTTCAATGCCGGTTTCAGCACGGTGGAATTCACTTCTTCGGCCATCGTCGATATGGCGTTCCACACCCGTGACAGCGTCGGCGATCCCATGGTCGTACAAGGTGAGGTGCTTTCCGCCCTGAACATGCCGAAGTCCATTGTCATGCGGCATGCGACGCCACATTTCCAGCATGTGTTTTCCGGTGATGGTTATTCGGCCGGTTATTATTCCTACATGTGGTCGGAGGTGCTGGACGCCGACGCGTTTTCTGCCTTCGAGGAAACCGGCAACGCCTTCGATGGTGAAATGGCGCGCAAGCTGAAAGAGAATATCTATTCAGTCGGTGGCTCGATCGATCCGGAGGAGGCCTATCTCGCTTTTCGCGGCAAGATGCCAAGTCCCGATGCCATGCTTTTGAAGCGCGGCCTCGTATAAAAGACTGTCATATTCTTGAGCTAGAACCTGAGCGCAGGGGGCATATGACAATGCCCCCCTTTCGCATTTGCAAAAAAAAGGTTATGAGCGCGCCAAACTAAATTGGCGCATCTCACGACGGTAGCGCCCAACCTCAGAGATTTTGAACAATGGCAATTCGCAACATCGCGATTATCGCGCACGTTGACCATGGAAAAACGACGCTCGTTGACGAGCTTCTGAAGCAGTCCGGCTCGTTCCGCGACAACCAGCGCGTTGCGGAACGCGTGATGGATAGCAACGATCTCGAAAAGGAACGCGGCATCACCATTCTTGCCAAGGCGACTTCGGTGGAGTGGAAGGGTGTTCGCATCAACATCGTCGACACCCCCGGCCACGCCGATTTCGGCGGCGAAGTTGAGCGTATCCTGTCGATGGTGGATGGCGCGATCGTTCTGGTCGATAGTTCCGAAGGCCCTATGCCGCAGACGAAGTTCGTCGTCAGCAAGGCGCTGAAGGTTGGTCTTCGTCCGATCGTGGCGATCAACAAGATCGACCGTCCGGATGGCCGCCATGAAGAAGTCATCAACGAAGTTTTCGACCTTTTCGCAAACCTCGATGCTACCGACGAGCAGCTCGACTTCCCGATCCTTTACGGTTCCGGCCGTGACGGCTGGATGAACGTCAACCCAGAAGGTCCGAAGGATCAGGGTCTTGCACCGTTGCTCGATCTGGTTCTCGAGCATGTTCCGGAGCCTACTGTTGAAGAAGGCCCGTTCCGTCTGATCGGTACCATCCTCGAAGCCAACCCCTTCCTCGGCCGTATCATCACCGGCCGTATCGCTTCCGGTTCGATCAAGCCGAACCAGGCCGTGAAGGTACTTGGCCAGGACGGCAAGACGATCGAAACCGGTCGTATTTCCAAGATCCTCGCATTCCGCGGCATTGAGCGCACGTCCATCGATGAAGCCCATGCAGGTGACATCGTTGCCATCGCTGGTCTTTCCAAGGGCACTGTTGCCGATACCTTCTGTGACCCTTCCGTCACTGAGGCGATGACCGCACAGCCGATCGATCCGCCGACCGTTACCATGTCCTTCATCGTCAACGACAGCCCGCTTGCTGGCACCGAAGGCGACAAGGTCACGAGCCGCGTCATCCGCGACCGTCTGTTCAAGGAAGCCGAAGGCAACGTCGCGCTGAAGATTGAAGAAGCTGAAGGCAAGGATTCGTTCTTCGTTTCCGGGCGTGGCGAATTGCAGCTGGCAGTTCTCATCGAAACCATGCGTCGCGAAGGCTTTGAGCTTGCAGTTTCGCGTCCGCGCGTTGTCATGCACAAGGATGAGAACGGCGCCATGATGGAGCCGATCGAAGAAGTCGTGATCGACGTCGATGAAGAGCATTCCGGCGTCGTCGTTCAGAAGATGTCCGAGCGCAAGGCTGAAATGGCTGAGCTCCGTCCCTCCGGCGGTAATCGCGTTCGTCTGAAGTTCTACGCTCCGACCCGCGGCCTGATCGGCTACCAGTCGGAACTTTTGACCGACACGCGCGGCACGGCGATCATGAACCGCCTGTTCCACGACTATCAGCCGTACAAGGGTGCGATTGCTGGTCGCGTTAACGGCGTTCTTTTGTCGAACGGTTCGGGCGAAGCTGTCGCCTACGCCATGTTCAACCTGGAAGATCGTGGCCCGATGATCATCGAGCCGGGTGAGAAGGTTTATGCCGGCATGATTATCGGCATTCACTCTCGCGATAACGATCTCGAAGTGAACGTGCTGAAGGGCAAGCAGCTGACCAACATCCGCGCCGCCGGCAAGGATGAAGCCGTAAAGCTGACGCCGCCGATCCGCATGACGCTCGACCGCGCGCTTTCCTGGATCCAGGACGACGAGCTGATGGAAGTGACGCCGAAGTCCATCCGTCTGCGCAAGATGTTCCTCGACGCCAACGATCGCAAGCGTTTCGAAAAGGCGAAGCTGGCAGTTTGATTGCGGCTTCCCGTCAAGAATTTGAAAAAACCCGGCCGCGAGCCGGGTTTTTTTATGCGCATGTTTTATTTGTGCATGAGTCGAAAGACCCTTGTGTCAAAGGTTAAGGATGCGTTAATTTTTCTCGGTCGTCCACATGAATAGGCTGTGGGTAAGCTTGCTGTCGTTAACCTTTATGGCTGGCAAGTTTTCATGGTCGGGGCCAGAATCGCGTTATGAAAACGTTATCCATAGATGTTCGCCGAGCCGAACCGCAAGATGCGCGCGCAATAGCCGAAGCGCACCGTCTGTCATGGCAACAGGCCTATGCCGGGCTGATCCCGCACCGACCGCTGACGCAGATGCTGGAGCGCCGCGGCGAAATCTGGTGGAAGAAGGCGACCCGGGGTTCCGCAACCATGCTGGTGGTGGAAGTGAAGGGCGTGGTTGCCGGATATGCCACGCTGGGCTTAAGCCGTGCGCGTGGGCTGCCGCATGACGGCGAGATCTACGAGCTTTATCTGCGGCCGGAATATCAGGGCATCGGGCTTGGCTCGCTGCTATTCACGGAAGCTCGCCGGCTGCTGACCTCGCTCGGCTGCAACGGTGTTGTGGTCTGGTGCCTCGAAGATAGCGAGGTTGCCAATCGGTTTTTCCGTTCGCATGGCGGCCGGGACATCGCCGAGGGCATGGAAGATTTCGGCGGCAGGTCGCTGCGCAAGATCGGTTTCGTCTGGAACTAAGTACGCAGCCGGGTGATTTCACGCCGGTTTCATTTTTTCCGGTCGGCCATTCGCAATCCCGATGCCCTCAAATTCGGCATTCTGCCTTATCCGCCTAAAGCCATGTTGCAATACGGCGACTTTCCCAGTATCGAAAACCAAATCCAACCCCGTCGAATGAGGGAAGCGAATGCGTATCGATGCAATTTCCATTGGCAAGAATCCGCCGGAAGACGTGAATGTTATTGTCGAGGTGCCGGTTGGCGGCCAGCCGATCAAGTACGAGATGGACAAGGACGCCGGTGCGCTGATCGTCGATCGCTTCCTCTACACGCCTATGACCTATCCGGGTAACTATGGCTTCGTGCCGCACACGCTTTCCGACGATGGCGATCCGATCGACGTTCTTATCTGCAATACCCGCCCGCTGGTTCCTGGCTGCGTGATCAATGTGCGCCCCATCGGCGTCATGATCATGGAAGACGACGGCGGCAAGGACGAGAAGATCCTCGCCGTTCCGGTTCCGAAGCTGACGCGCCGTTACGACAAGGTCCACAACTACACCGACCTGCCGGAAATCACGCTGAAGCAGATCGAGCACTTCTTCGAGCACTACAAGGATCTGGAGCCCGGCAAGTGGGTGAAGATGGGCGGTTGGCAGGATGTCGACGTTGCCAAGAAGCTTATCGTCGAAGCCATCGAGCGCTACAAGACGCAGGGCTGATTTCAGCCCGTTGCCTTAGACTTCCAGCTTTCTAAAAAGCTTTTCGAAATCCTCCGGGTCGGTATCGATCCGGAGGATTTTTTTACGCGCTGTTTCACCTGAAATGAAGGTGATGGACGATTTGGGCAGGCCGAATTTTTTCGCCAGCAAAATGACCAGGGCCTTGTTCGCCTTGCCGCCTTCAGGCACTGCGCTGACGCGAGCCTTCAGATGGGCATTTCCGTCAGCATCCTGCTCCACGCCGTCAATGGCATCGCGTCCCCCGTTCGGGGTGAGGCGAACGGACAGGCGTATGTGATCGCCGTGTTTTTGCCAGAGGTCGCTCAAGCGACCATGGGATAGAGTGTATTCCACATGAAGGAGCGGATGAAGAAGATGATCAGCAGAAGGATGATCGGCGAAATATCGATGCCGCCGAGATTAGGCAGAATGCTACGGATTGGGCGCAGAACCGGCTCGGTGACGTTGACCAGAAAGCTGCCGATGGCATTCACGAACTGGTTGCGGGAGTTGATGACGTTGAAGGCGTAAAGCCAGGAAAAAATGGCGCTGGCGATCAGCACCCACGTATAGAGGTTCAAAGCCAGATCGATGGTCTGAAACAGGGCAAGCATCAATATCTCCGTATCTTGATTGCAAGACATTTAGACATTCGCTCGTGAACCGGCAAGTGTTGCGCCTATAGGGCTGGCGATTCTTGTCGTATCGCTCTATTGCAGACTTCTCATATTGTCTCGAGAGCACCCAGCCGATGTCCCTGCCTTCTGCCGAAAACCGCTTCGGTGCATTCCGGCATAGTTCCTATCGCCGTTTTTTCAGCGCCCGGTTTTTTTCGGCCTTCGCAATCCAGATCGTCAGCGTTTCCGTGGGCTGGCAGATGTATGAGGTCACCGGCAATGCCTTTTATCTCGGCTTGATCGGTCTTTTCCAGTTTCTGCCATCGCTGCTTTTGATCCTTGTCACTGGAACGGTGGCGGACAGGCACAATCGCCGGCGCATTATGGCCGTATGCCTTCTGATCGCGGCCGGTTGCGCGGCGGCTCTGCTTGGCCTGACGCTGGCACACAGCTTTTCTCCCTGGCCGGTCTTTGCCATTCTCGTCGTGTTCGGCATAGAGCGGGCTTTCATGGGGCCGGCGGTGCAATCGCTGGCTCCCAATCTTGTGCCTGTCGAGGATTTGCCGAACGCCATCGCCTGGAACTCCTCTTCGTGGCAGATGGCGTCCATTCTTGGCCCTGTCGCCGGTGGCCTGCTTTATGGTCTCGGCGCTTCCGTGGCCTATAGCGTGGCGCTCGTGCTGTTCATCGTGTCCGCTATGCTGGCGGTGACGATCCGCAAACCGGACCAACGAGGTCCGGCGAAAGCGATCAGCCTCGAGACCATGCTGGCCGGGTTCAAATTCATCTCGCAGGAAAAAGTGGTTCTCGGCGCCATCTCGCTCGATCTTTTTGCCGTGTTGCTCGGAGGCGCTGTCGCCCTGATGCCGATTTTCGCCAAGGAAGTGCTGACACTCGGGCCTTGGGGGCTTGGGCTTCTGCGCGCGGCACCCGGTATCGGCGCCATAACCGTCGCGGTCATTCTGGCGTTCAGGCCCATCCGCCACCATGCCGGCCTGCTGATGTTCGTCGGTGTCGGGTTTTTCGGCATTTCCACCGTGGTTTTCGGACTTTCTCAAACCGCATGGGTGTCCATTGCCGCATTGGTGGTCATGGGCGCATCGGACATGGTGTCGGTTTACGTGCGGGAAACGTTGATTGCGCTCTGGACGCCGGATGAGGTGCGCGGGCGCGTGAATGCGGTGAACATGGTGTTTGTCGGGGCGTCCAACGAGCTGGGTGAGTTCCGCGCCGGCACCATGGCCCATGTCGTCGGGGCCGTGCCAGCCGTCGTTATCGGCGGGGCGGGCACGCTTGCGGTTGCGGTCATCTGGGCACTCGGCTTTTCGAAGCTGCGCAGGATCGATAATCTCGACGCACCACGCTGACGCTGACGCTGACGCGCCTCAGCGCTGCGGTTTGCCTTCGAAAACCAGATCAAGGAAATTGCCAAGCCAGGACCGGAGCGGTGTGTCGAACAACATGCGCCCCTCCAGATGCTGGCTGCCGACCTGCGCATTGGGCATGCCGAAACGCTGTGCGCCACGCACCACCCAGCTGTGCATCATCGCGCGGGTCAGTTCTGCGTGAAACTGCAGTCCCCAGGCGTTTTTTCCGTATCGGTAAGCCTGGTTGGGATAGGTTTCGCCCGATGCCAGAAGCTCCGCTCCCCGCGGCAAATCGAACCCTTCGCGGTGGAAATGATAGACCATCTTCGGCCAATGCGGCATCAGCAATCGCCCGTGTTCGGTCGCATGAAGCGGATACCAGCCGATTTCCACCTTGCCTTCACGGTCGGCCTCTACCTTACCACCCAGATGTTTGGACAGCATTTGTGCGCCGAGGCAGATACCGAGAAAGGGTTTGTTTTCCTTCAGCGGCACTTTCAGCCAGTCAATTTCGGCTTTGATATAGTCATGCGGGTCGTTGGCGCTCATGGGGCCGCCGAAGATAATGGCGCCCGCATGTTTCTCCAGCGTTTGCGGCAGATCGTCTCCAAGCGCGGGGCGCCTTATATCTAGCCGATAGCCTTTTTCCACCAGCATCTGGCCGACGCGGCCGGGCGTGGAACGTTCCTGATGCAGGATGACGAGCAGCGAAGGTTGTTTTCTCTGTTGCCTGGAGGGGTCAAACAGCATCGTCTTCGTTTTCGCTTTCTTCAGCGGGTCCGGACCTGGTGGCGGCCTGCTGACGTTGCAGAACCCTGTCGCGCACGGAAACACCGAGTAGATCGGCCACGCGCCAGATCACATGATCTTCCATCTCGCTTCGTTCGCCGTCAGCGTAAACAATATCCCAGAGGATGCCAATAAGCTCCACGCGCTGCTCTTCATCGAGATGGCGGCGTATATCGGTGGTGAAGCGATAATAGTCTACCGCTTCCTTGCCTGCCTCCTGGCCGGCGGCAAGAAGCGCGTCCAGCTTGCCGGCATCGAGATGATAATAGTCGTGGAGGATCTCACGAAGGCGATCACGCTCGCTTTTGGAGACCGTGCCGTCCGCTTCCATTACCTGAAAACAGAGGGCGGCCACCGCGACCCTCAGATCATCGGGGCTGAATTCATCCGCATGCTGGCCAACGAGGTTTTGAATAAACGACTGGATCTGGTTGAACATCGATAGCCTGTCAGAAGAGTTTTAGCCGGGTTTTGGGTTCGGCTTCCACGCCGGGTTTCTTGACGCCGGGATCATCCGGTGCACCACCGAAAAATGGCACTGGTTCTGTCTTCGCATCCGCTGGCCTGGCTTCCACCGGAACTTCATTTGTTGCCGGCTTTTTCTCCTTCGGGGCAGATACGTCCGGCTTGACCTCGATGGGTGCGGGTTTCGTCACAACAATGGGCTGAGGTGCCACTTCAACAACGATCGGGGTCGGAGCCTGTTCGGTCCTTGCCGGTGCTGCTGCAATCGCATTTTCGATTGTCAGGTCTTCGACAGGTCCTTCAAGCTGGCCAAAAGGCGCTTTCCACTCGAACGCGTCGAGACGGCCTGTCACGGGCGAAACCGGAAGCCATTTTTCCGAAGTGACACCATCTGCCACCCAGACGGGATCACGCGGTGCGCGCAGCGCCTGCGCCATCCAGTAACGCACCCGCCCCTGATCGCCGGTTTCGGCTTCCTCGATGTCGGCCATCAGCAGGAAGATGCTTTCGCGCGGCTCGATCCGGGCGGCGGCTTCCGCTTTGGCACGCGCCTTGGCAAATTCCTTGGCGTCGAGAGCTGCCTGCGCCACGGCAAACAGAGATTCGATGTTGTTGGGTTTCAGGCTCTCAAGCCGTTCGGCACGTTTAAGGCGATCAATGGCCGTATCGCCGCTGCGCGCCCGAACATAGAGATCGGCGATCTGCGAGTGGGGATCGTTCTTCCATACCGGTTCCAGAACCGCTGCGGCCTTGCGCAGATTGTCTTCGCGCAGATAGGATTTTGCTGCGATCAATGCTGCGGGCACAAGGCTTTTTGCAAGCTTCAGGGCTTGTTTTGCGTCTTCACGCGCCCCCACCGGGTCGCTCTCCAGTTTTTCACCGGCCTTTGCGGTAAGAAGCACAGCTTTCAGCCGCTCAGCCTCGCCGCGTTGGATGACGCCTGCTGCTTTTTGCTGGTCGAGCAGGCGGATCGCGTCATCCCACTCGCCGTTGCGGCAGCGGGTTTCCAGCGTCGCCTGTGCTGCCCAGGGCAGGTAAGGGGCTTTTTCGGCTGCGTCCTCGGCATATTGCTGGGCTGCTTCATGGGCTCCCTGTCGGCGCGCCTCGATATAAAGGCCGCGAAGGCCAAGTTCGCGGGTTTCAGGATCGCGGGCCATCGCCTCGAATTTGCGCCGCGCCTCGTCATATTTGCCTTCGATGAGGTCGGCCTGCGCATCGAGCAGGTGGATCAGCGGCTCCTGATCAGCACTGAGAAGCCCCTGCGTGCGGGCCGTCATCTTGCGGGCCAGAATGGCGTTGCCGGCGCCGGCAGCGATGAGGCCGGTGGAGAGCGCCTGATAACCTCGGTCGCGCTTGCGGGCGCGAAAATAGCGTCGTGCCGCGTTCGGCGATGTCCATATGGCATTGACGACCCACCAGACCAGCATGACGGCCGCAACCAGTGCAGCAACGATGGAGGCGGCGACCATCAGGCTCATTTCGATCAGCTGGCCCTGCCAGACGATTGAGAGGACACCGGGCCTATCCGCCAGCCAGGAGAAACCGAAACCGAGCGCCAGAACGATGAGGACGAAAGTCAGAATTCTGGTCATGCCTTACCCCTGCTTGCCGGTGCTGGTGATGGCGCGGTTTAACGTGCCTCCCACCAGGTTTTCGACCTCGATGCGCGCATCCAGAGATTTTTTATAGTCGGCGGATGCTGTCTTGGCGGCCTCGGGAAGCCCATTCCATTCAAGTGCCGCACCCTGCAGATCTCCGTTGCGCAACTTGTTTTCCATGCGCGCGATCATGGCGTCGGGGGTCTCGCCTTCGATGTTTCCGACGGGGCGGACCTTCACCAGCGAAAAGGCACTTTCCGTCAGACGTTCCATGATGCCCTGATTGGGATCGGGCCGATTGATCGCCGAAAGCATCGCATTCGCAACGTCGGGGAATTTCTGCATCAGCTCCGAGCGCGATGGCACGCCGGTTGCGGCGAAAGACTGCAAGGATGCGATTGCCGGATCGTCCGGGGTTACCTTGGACAATGTGTCGAGTTCAGTGAGGAACGGCCCACCGCGATCGATCGCGGCTTTCAGTGCGGCCGACGCAATGGCGCGGGCGACTTCTATATCGTCGCGCGGTTCATTGATCTTGGTTTCCGCGTCAGTCAGGCGGCGTGTCAGTTCCGCCGTTGCTGAGGCCTGCGCGGAACGCTCTGACGTGAGCGCGGATTCCAGCGCGGTTATTTTTTCCGAAAGTGCGTCCACCTGCGGGGCTTCGCCCTTTGCGCCCTCAAGAGCGGCGATGCGCTGTTCCAGCGCTGAGGTATCCCCTCCTGCTGCGGGAACATTGGCGAGCTGCTGACGCAGGCTCCCTAGCTCGGTTCTCAATGCGGCAATCTCATCGCTTCCGGTCTTGCTCACATTAAACGAGGGCAGAATGCCGGCATATTGCATGCTGCCGGCAGCTGCGAGCGCCACGAGGCCACCCACGATACCCGCCGCGATCACACCGGAGGTTGCCGCCTGTTTGCGCTCGGATTGCTGTGGCGTGGATGGCTTGGCCGGTCCGGAGGATGACGCGCCTGTCGATGGCTTTGCGCCCGCCGAGGAAGCGGAAGCAGCGCTTGCGTCAGTCGCGCTGGTCACCGGTTTCGCTTCGGGTTTTGGCGAAGCTGTCTCGGGCTGTTTGTCGGCAGGTTTTTCCACCTGGGGCTTGCCGGTTGCCGGTTCCGCCTTGTGAACGTTCGGTGCAGGCTCCATGGGTGTTTTATGCGTCTGTTCCCAAACGGGAGCCGGGCTGGACGTTTCGGCTGCTTCTGGCTTGGGAGGAACGTTTGGCTGAGCTGCTGCCGGTGTCGTCTCGCCGGTCTTGTCATCAGTCTTCGCAGCATCCACGTCGGCGGAAATTGCTTTCACGTCTTTTGCGTCCAGGTCGATGGTGACCGGTTCGGCGTTTGACTTGGAGTGGCGTGGCGGCTTTCCCGATACCATGACAACCTCATTTCTGCCTGCAATAGTCTAAACCTAGTCAGTGACGGCGGCAAAGGAAAGAGGCGAGCCTGAATTAGGTTCCAGACTTTCGGTGGAGAAGTTCAAACATGGCTGCCTCGTTTGCCCCTTCGGCGGCTGCGGCGTTCGCGCGGAAGATTTCCGGAACCAGTGAAAGCACATTGCGGCTGATGCAGACGAATTGTGTGGTGGTCAGCGCCGCCACATATTTTTCCGACGATGCGTGGCGGAAAAAGGCCCGTGCGGCTTCCGACGAATAGAGCAGGACCACATCGGCAGCTGTCTTCACAAGTGCTGTTTCGAGCATATCGTCTGAAAGATCTGACGGCTGCATTTCGTAACAATCGACGGTCCGGAAGGAAATTCCCGCAGCGGCAATTCCGTCCTCGAACACGGCGCCTCGCGGCGTGCCGGCAAGATAGAGCAATGGATCTGTGCTCTCCGTTAGGGGGCGATGCTCCGAGACAAGCCCCGCGAGAGCCACCGCATCGCCAGATCCGGTGAGGATGTTTTGGAAGCCGATTTCCCTCGCCGCTTCCGCCGTCGCCTCGCCGACGGCGAAAAGCGGTTTTGAAAGATGGGGCGCAAGTCGGTGGCGGAAATCTCTAAGCGCCCGCAAGGCCTCGGCGCTGGTCACGGCGATGGCCGAGAGCGGCTCCGATAGCGCTGGTATGGCGCGCTGGCCGTGGTGGACGGGATGAAACAGCGGAAGAAGCACCGGCTCGTGACTGAGGGCTTCAAGCTTTGCGGCCGTCTTTTCGCCCGAACGAAGCGGCCGGGTGACGACGATCCGCATCGGCTCAGCTCCAGCCGTCGAAGAAGTTGCTGCCTGCCCTGGCGCGCACGTCTTCACCGGCCTTGCGACCCAAGTCCTCGGCATCCTTGCGAGCACCGGAAATCTCGACGCTGTGGCTCGTCTGTCCGTCCGGTGTGAGGATCAGGCCGGAGAAATGAAGTTCCTCGCCGTGGCAGGTAGCAAAGCCTGCAATCGGGGTGCGACAGGAACCATCGAGGGCGGCCAGAAAGGCGCGCTCGCAGGTAACGGCATCGTAGGTGGGTATGTCGTTGATAGGTGAAAGCAACTCGTCCATGCGTGTGTCGCCAATACGACTCTCGACGCAGATCGCGCCCTGCGCGGGGGCTGGTGGAAATTCCTTCGGGTCGAGAATGTCCGTCGGGACGTTCTCCATGCCCAGCCGTTTCAGGCCGGCAAAGGCGAGAAGCGTGGCATCCGCCTGGCCTTCCTCCAGTTTGCGCAGGCGGGTTTCGACCTGGCCGCGAAAGATGATGACGCTCAGGTCGGGACGCAGGCGGCGAATCAGCGCTTGGCGGCGCAAGGATGCGGAGCCGACAACGGCGCCCTGCGGTAGTTCCAGAAGCTTCGGTGCGGTGCGACCAATAAAGGCGTCGCGCATATCCTCGCGCGGCAGGAAAGCGGAAAGATAAAGGCCCTTCGGCAAAACGGTCGGCATGTCCTTGGAGGAATGCACGGCAATATCGAGCTCGCCGGAAAGAAGCTGGCTCTCCAGTTCTTCCGTGAACAGACCCTTGCCGCCGATCTCCGACAAAGCGCGGTCGGTTATCCGGTCACCCTTGGTGGAAAGCACGACGATTTCGAACATATCTTCCGGCAGACCGTGTGCCGACATCAGCCGGTTACGGGTCTCGTAAGCCTGTGCGAGCGCCAGAGGGCTGCCGCGCGTGCCGATTCGGAAAGGTTTTGTTTGCATCCGCGTCTATCCATTGTTACCGGAGTTGTCTTAGACCAACTCAGCGCATGATCGCAATGAACGAACAGAATTGATGACCCCCTTTCTTCGTATCCTCGGCATAGAGACAAGCTGTGACGAAACCGCTGCATCCATTGTGGTTCGGCATGCGGACGGACGTGGCGAGATCGTGTCCGACGTCGTTTTGTCGCAGCTTGAGGAACACAGCGCCTATGGCGGCGTGGTGCCCGAAATTGCTGCCCGCGCCCATGTCGAGGCGCTGGACACGCTGGTGGAAGAAGCGCTGGAACAGGCGGGTGTCACCCTTGCGGACGTCGATGCCATCGCGGCCACATCCGGCCCCGGCCTCATTGGCGGTCTGCTGGTGGGCCTGATGACCGGCAAGGCGATTGCGAAGGCTGCAGACAAGCCGCTTTACGCCATCAACCATCTCGAAGGCCATGCGCTGACGGCGCGTCTGACCGACGGTCTTTCCTTCCCCTATCTGATGCTGCTGGTCTCCGGCGGCCACACCCAGCTTGTGCTGGTTCGCGGTGTGGGTGAATACGAGCGCTGGGGTACGACCATTGATGACGCGCTTGGGGAAGCCTTCGACAAGACTGCTAAGCTTCTGGGATTGCCCTATCCCGGCGGGCCTGCGGTTGAAAAGGCAGCAGCGAAAGGCAACCCTGACCGTTTTGCACTGCCGCGCCCGATGGTCGGCGAGACGAGACTCGATTTTTCCTTCTCCGGTCTGAAGACAGCGGTGCGGCAGGCGGCAACCGCGATCGCTCCGCTTTCGGATCAGGATATTGCCGATATCTGCGCCTCCTTCCAGAAGGCGGTGTCACGCACGCTCAAGGACCGTATCGGCCGTGGGCTTGCCCGCTTTAAGGAAGAGTTTCCGCATCTCGAGACGGAGCCCGCTTTGGTCGTGGCCGGCGGCGTTGCCGCCAATACGGAAATCCGCCAGACCCTCCAGGCGCTTTGTGATGCCCACGGGTTCCGCTTTGTCGCACCGCCGCACCGGCTCTGCACCGACAATGCCGCGATGATTGCCTGGGCCGGTCTGGAGCGGATGGCATGCGGCCGGGAACCCGATGCGCTGGAGATCGCGCCGCGCTCGCGCTGGCCGCTTGATGGCAGCGCGGAGACATTGATCGGTTTCGGCAAAAGGGGAGCCAAGGCCTGATGCAGCGGGAGAAAATCGTCGTCATCGGCGCTGGCGCCTTCGGAACCGCGCTCGCCGTCGTCATCGCGCTGGAGAACCGGCATGACGTGACCCTGCTCGGCCGTGATGCGTCCCTGATGGCCGATCTTAGGGCTGATCGTATTCACGAGGCTGCCCTGCCGGGTGTAGACCTGCCGGATGCGCTGGAATTTTCCGTTGAGCCGGATGTGCTGGCCAATGCAGGCATCGTGTTGTTTGCCATGCCCTCTCAGGCCCATGCCGATGCGGCGCGCCATTACGGTCCTTATCTGGCTAATGATTGTATCATCGTTACCTGCGCCAAGGGCATCGACCGGGTGTCCGGCCGGCTGCTGACGGAACTTCTGGAAGCGGAACTGCCGCATCATCCAATCGCCGTTCTCTCCGGTCCGGGTTTTGCGGCCGATATCGCGTTCGGACTGCCGACGGCGATGGCGATAGCGGCGGAAGACGCTGTCATCGCCGAGCGGCTGGCGACCACGATTTCCGGCAGAACGTTCAGGCTTTATGCCTCGACCGACCGCACGGGCGTGCAGCTTGGCGGCGCACTGAAGAATGTGCTCGCCATTGCCGCCGGCATCGTGGAAGGTGCGGGCCTCGGCGATTCCGCACGGGCGGCGTTGATTTCGCGGGGGCTTGCCGAGATGTCGCGTCTGGTCGTTGCCATGGGCGGCAAGGCCGATACCGTGCGCGGTCTTTCCGGCCTTGGCGATCTCGTGCTGACCGCCACAAGCCACCAGTCGCGAAACCTGCGTTTCGGCATCGCGCTTGGCCGGGGCGAAGGCAAGGACATGTCCGGCGGGCTGGTGGAGGGCGCCTTTGCGGCAGCCGTTGCCGCCCGGCTCGGCGAACATCACGCTGTCGACATGCCGGTGACCGAGGCGGTTGCGGCCATCATCGACGGCAATCTGGACGTGGCGAGCGCCATGCAACAATTGATGACAAGGCCCATCACCACTGAATGAGTGTGGCCTTCGGATAGTTTTTACGCATGTCCTGGTCCCAAAACCGCTTACACTTTTGGGAGACATGCGCCAGCGAGGAGACGAAAATGCTGTTTGCCTTTATCTGCAAGGACAAGCCCGGCCATCTGAACGTGCGCATGGACACGCGCCCGGCTCATCTGGAGCACCTGAACAAATTGAACGCCGAAGGCACGCTGAAGATTGCCGGACCGTTTCTGGATGCCGAAGGCAAGCCGAATGGCAGCCTTGTCATCGTGGAAGCTGCCGACATCGATGCGGCTAAGGCCCTTGCCGATGCCGATCCCTATGCAAAGGCCGGCCTGTTCGAAAGCGTGGATGTGAAGCCCTATAACTGGGTCTTCAACAATCCGGGGGCGTGACCGGCCATGGCGAATTACTGGCTTTACAAGTCTGAGCCGTTCAAATGGTCCTGGGAAATGCAGAAGGCCAAGGGCGAGGCTGGCGAAGAATGGACCGGCGTGCGCAATTATCAGGCCCGCAACAACATGCGCGCCATGAAAATCGGCGACAAGGGTTTTTTCTACCACTCGAATGAAGGGCTGGATGTCGTCGGCATCGTGGAAGTCTGCGCCCTTTCGCACCCGGATTCGACCGCAGAGGGCGATCTGAAGTGGGATTGCGTGGATATCCGCGCCGTTTGCGACATGCCGAAACCGGTTTCGCTGAAGGATGTGAAGGCCAATCCGAAACTCGAAAAGATGTCGCTGGTCACCTCCATGCGGCTTTCGGTGCAGCCGGTGACGGAAGAGGAATATCTCGAAGTCTGCCGCATGGGTGGCCTTTCCAATCCACCGAAATCTCCGGACTGAGCTTTTGGTGAGGACCGATCCCGAACGCTTCATTCTCGATAATACCGGCATCATGCATCCACCACATGTGCCGGAATTGCGCCTTCATCTTGCGACCGAAGCCCATGAGCTGTGGCTGAAGACGGAGGAGGAGCTGGAAGAGATCGGCCTGCCGCCGCCATTCTGGGCTTTCGCCTGGGCTGGTGGACAGGGGCTTGCCCGCTACATTCTCGATCATCCTGAAAGTGTCTCCGGCAAACGTGTGCTGGATTTCGCCAGCGGTTCCGGACTGGTCGCCATTGCCGCCGTAAAGGCGGGTGCCGCGGCTGTTTTAGCCGCCGATATCGATCCGTGGACGGAAACGGCCATTCGGCTGAATGCGGCTCTCAATGGTGTGGCCATCGATTTTACCGGCCGCAATCTGGTTGGGACGCCGGTTGAGGCGGATGTTCTGCTGGCCGGCGACGTGTTTTATGATCGCGCCTTTGCCGATCTCCTCGTGCCTTGGTTTCTGGAGCTGGCGGATAGGGGCGTGACCGTGCTCGTCGGCGATCCGGGGCGGGCCTACCTGCCCAAACAGCGCCTTCACGCCGAGGCAACCTATCAGGTGCCGGTGACGCGGGCCCTGGAGGACAGTGAAGTCAAAAAAACCACCGTCTGGCGTTTTGTCTGATTATATCAGGGCCTGATGATGCAGACGCCGTGCTGGTAATCGCAGGCGTCGCCTGTCGTTTCGGCGCGGACGTTGATGATTTTCGCCTTCGGTGCCAGCTGCGCGCCCATATTGACGGTTGCGCCTTGTCGCGAAAGCCCACCATTGATCGCGAAATAATTGCCGTTCCCGCGGACTCTCAGGGCGGATATTCCACCCACATAAGTGCCGCCGGAAAGGGTGGAGGGCAGTCCGTCCGTGGAGAAGCTCAACTGTGACTGACGATGCTGATAATGGTGGCGACTATAAAAATCACCTGCCGCAGCAGGAGGCAGTGCCGTGAAAATAATGCCTGCAGTCATCACCGCCAGAGCTGCGATTCGACGCTGTAACATGAGCCTCATTCTCCGGATTTTTTCGGTTAACGAATAGTAAATTACATGATTTCGAAATTACGTAAAGGTAAATATTTTGAAGGCGTAAATCTTGGAAATGCTCGTTTTTTTATTTTCGAGCAAAAAAATTCCAAAAAAAATTCGTGAACCAATCGATTAAATTGGAATCGGTCATGAAATGTGCTTGTCGTGATGCTCCCATGTGATTAAACGTCGCGGTTGGTGCAATGCACATTCTTTCGTCATGTGCTGTTGCTTGGGGGCGCCCGATATGACGGGTGCACGGGAAAACGCCGCGAGGTTCTGATGGCGAACGTGACAAATAACCGGCCTCTGTCGCCGCATCTTCAAATTTACAAGCCGATTCCGACGATGGTCGCATCCATCGTGCACCGCATCACGGGTGCGGCGCTTTATTTCGGAACGCTTCTTGTCGCCTGGTGGCTTATCGCACTTGCTTCCGGCCCTGCCTATTACGACTGGGTCAGCTGGGCAATGGGTACGATCATCGGCAAGCTTATCCTGATCGGATATACCTGGGCTCTCGTTCACCACATGCTGGGCGGCCTTCGCCACTTCATGTGGGATCTCGGCCATGGCTTCGAGAAGAACTTCAACACGAAACTCGCCAAGGCGACCTTTGTAGCGTCGATCTGTCTGACCGCGCTGATCTGGGTCATCGCCCTGATCGTGCGCTAAGGAGATAGCCTGTCATGGATATGCGTACACCTCTCGGAAAGGTTCGTGGCCTCGGCTCCGCCAAGGAAGGCACCGACCATTTCTGGCGCCAGCGCCTTACGGCCGTCGCCAACGTGCCGTTGCTGATCTTCTTCGTGGTCTTTCTCATCAAATATGCCGGCGCTCCCTATCCGGAAGTTGCGGCGGCGCTTTCCAACCCTCTCGTTGCGGTCATCATGGGTCTGGTGCTGGTTTCCGGCCTCATTCACATGAAGCTCGGCATGCAGGTCATCATCGAAGACTACGTGCACGGCGAGGTTTCGAAGCTCGTTCTTCTGATGCTCAATACGTTTTTCGCGGTTCTCATTGGCGGTCTTTGCATCTTCGCCATTCTGAAAATCGCATTCGCAGGATAAATCGGCCATGGCATCGATCAGTTCACCTTCCCAGAATGGCAAGGCTTACACCTACGTCGATCACTCCTATGACGTGATCGTGGTGGGCGCCGGCGGCGCGGGTCTGCGCGCAACGCTCGGCATGGCGGAACAGGGGTTCCGCACGGCCTGCATCACCAAGGTTTTCCCGACGCGCTCCCACACGGTCGCGGCGCAGGGCGGTATCGCCGCTTCTCTCACCAACATGACGCCCGACTGTTGGCAGTGGCACCTTTACGACACCGTAAAGGGCTCCGACTGGCTGGGCGACGTCGACGCGATGCAATATCTCGCCATGGAAGCGCCAAAGGCGGTCTATGAGCTGGAGCATTACGGCGTGCCCTTCTCGCGTAATGCCGAAGGCAAGATCTACCAGCGCCCGTTTGGCGGCCATATGCAGAACTACGGCGAAGGCCCGCCGGTACAGCGCACCTGCGCCGCTGCCGACCGTACTGGCCACGCCATTCTGCACACGCTTTATGGCCAGTCGCTGCGCAACAATGCGGAATTCTTCATCGAATATTTCGCGCTCGACCTCATTATGGCGCCCGATGGCCGCTGCACCGGCGTCGTGGCGTGGAACCTCGATGACGGCACGATCCATCGCTTCTCCGCCAAGATGGTGGTGCTGGCGACCGGTGGTTACGGCCGCGCCTATTTCTCGGCAACGTCTGCCCATACCTGCACCGGCGACGGCGGCGGTATGATCGCACGTGCCGGCCTGCCGCTTCAGGATATGGAATTCGTTCAGTTCCACCCGACCGGCATTTACGGCGCGGGCTGCCTGATCACCGAAGGCGCGCGCGGCGAGGGCGGTTATCTCGTCAACTCCGAAGGCGAGCGCTTCATGGAGCGTTATGCTCCTTCGGCGAAGGACCTTGCTTCGCGTGACGTGGTGTCTCGCTGCATGACCATGGAAATCCGCGAGGGTCGTGGCGTCGGCAAGAACAAGGACCACATCTTCCTGCATCTCGATCACCTTGATCCGGCGATCCTGCATGAGCGTCTTCCGGGCATCTCCGAAAGCGCCAAGATTTTCGCCGGCGTTGACGTGACGCGCGAGCCGATCCCGGTCCTGCCCACCGTTCACTACAATATGGGCGGCATTCCGACCAACTATTGGGGCGAAGTGCTGAACGCCAACGCCGAGAACCCGGAACGCATCGCTCCCGGCCTGATGGCCGTTGGCGAAGCCGGTTGCGCCTCGGTTCACGGCGCGAACCGCCTCGGCTCCAACTCGCTGATCGACCTTGTGGTCTTCGGCCGCGCTGCCGCCATCCGTGCAGCCCAGGTCATCGACCGCGATGCGCCGGTTCCGGCTCTCGACACGGCTGCCTGCGACAAGATCATGGATCGCTTCGACAGCCTGCGTTATGCCAACGGCTCGACGCCGACGGCGGTGCTGCGTGACAAGATGCAGCGCGCCATGCAGGACGATGCCGCCGTATTCCGCACACAGGAATCGCTGGAAAGCGGTTGCCAGCGCATTTCCGCCATCTGGAAGGAACTGCCTGACGTCAAGGTTACCGACCGTTCGATGGTCTGGAACTCCGATCTGGTGGAAACGCTCGAACTGCACAATCTGATGGCCAACGCGATCACCACGGTCTATGGCGCGGAAGCGCGCAAGGAAAGCCGCGGTTCGCATGCCCGTGAGGATTTCGTCGATGGTCCGTTCGGCGGTCGCGACGATGTGAACTGGCGCAAGCACACGCTTGCCTGGGTCAGCCCTGAAGGTGATGTCAAGCTCGACTACCGCCCTGTTCACACCGACCTGATCGCCGACGGCATCGATCCGAAAAAGATCGAGCCGAAGGCTCGCGTCTACTGATTTGAGGAACTGGATATGGTTGAACTCGCTCTCCCCAAGAATTCCCAGATCAGCGAAGGCAAAGTCTGGCCGAAGCCGGATGGTGCCAAGAACGTTCGCGAATACCGGATCTATCGCTGGAACCCGGATGATGGCCAGAACCCGCGCATCGATACCTATTATATCGATATCGACGATTGCGGGCCGATGGTTCTCGATGCGCTGCTGTACATCAAGAACAATATCGACCCGACGCTGACGCTGCGCCGCTCCTGCCGTGAAGGCATTTGTGGTTCCTGCGCTATGAACATCGACGGCACCAACACGCTCGCCTGCACCAAGGGCATGGAAGAGATCAAGGGAACGGTGAAGGTCTATCCGCTGCCGCATATGCCAGTGGTGAAGGACCTCGTTCCGGACCTGTCGAACTTCTACGCGCAGCACCGCTCCATCGAGCCGTGGCTGAAGACGGTTTCGCCGACGCCTGCCAAGGAATGGAAGCAGAGCCATGAGGACCGCCTGAAGCTCGACGGTCTCTACGAGTGCATTCTGTGCGCCTGCTGCTCCACTTCCTGTCCCAGCTACTGGTGGAACGGCGACCGTTACCTCGGCCCCGCCGTTCTGCTGCAGGCCTATCGCTGGCTGATCGACAGCCGCGACGAAGCAACCGGCGAACGTCTTGATGATCTCGAAGATCCGTTCCGTCTTTATCGCTGCCACACCATCATGAACTGCGCGCAGGCTTGCCCGAAGGGGCTCAACCCGGCCAAGGCGATCGCGGAAATCAAGAAGATGATGGTCGAGCGTCGCGTCTGAAGACGATTCGTTTGGACAGAAAATCTATCGGGCCGCGGTTTGGACCGCGGCCCTTTTTTACAACCGGGCGCGGGAAATTTCGGTAAAAATCGACCGAAATGGTAATTATCCCAGCCATCGCTTGCGCAAGATAAGGCTTTGGTAATAATTCAGCCTTCTTGTTTGATCATGGTCTTTCCGGAAGCGAGAGAATCGGGAGCTTGATATGCAATTCAGATATGTGGTGACGGGTCTTGCGGTTGTAATGAGCCTGGCCGGTTGCCAACGTACCTCCTACGATTACAACAACAACACCAGCAACAATCCCGGTTATACGCCGCCGTTGCAGGCACAGCCGGTTCCCTCCGTTCAGTCTGGCGCCCTGCCGCCACCCGGTGGTGCTTCCGGCAGTCAGTTCCCGTCAGCACCCGCTTCTGCGACGCCTGGCGGCACTGATATGGCGTCTGCCGCTCCGCCGACAACGGCGCTTGATGTCACCAAGGAATCCATGGTTGGCAACTGGCGCGTTTCCAATGGCGGCGCCAATTGCGACATGTTCCTGACGCTTACCAATCTCGGCAGCGGTTCTCGTGGCGGCACGCGTGGCTGCTCCGGCGAACTCACGGCGATGGGGTCCTGGGAAGTGTCCGGCAAGATGGTCCTCTTCAAGAACCGTTCCGGCGATACGATCGGCCGCGTCTACAAGAGCGCCGATGCGCGTTTTGACGGCACGACGAATAGCGGCCAGCCGCTGAGCCTCAGCCGATAGAGCATCTCCGGTGCATCCGGATCGCCTCGCCTGTTTCAAGCCATTCCATTCGTCGCGGGCGTCCGTCCGCGACCGGGGCGCTTTTCCATGAAGCCATTGCCTGACTACAACCATAGTGTCGTTGAACAGCTCAACGCATTGACGGCAGCTGGCACCTTGCAGGCGGATGCCGCGCAACGCGGCGTTGCGGCCCACCTCGACCGTATCCTTGCCGATTTGAAAGCGCGCAAACCCGCCAGGAAAAAAAGCGCACTCGGCTGGATGTTCGCTCGCAAGGCTGGCCCGGCCGCCTTCGTCAAGGGACTGTATGTCCATGGCAGCGTTGGCCGCGGCAAGACGATGCTGATGGACATGTTCTACGAGATGGCGCCCGTCTCTTCCAAACGGCGCTGCCATTTTCACGAATTCATGGCTGATGTCCATAATCGCGTGCACGCGCATCGGCAGAAGCTCAAGAATGGCGAAACCAAGCAGGCCGATCCCATTCCTCCAGTGGCAGCCCAGCTTCTGGCGGAAGCGGAGCTTCTTTGCTTCGATGAGTTCACCGTCACGGATATTGCCGATGCGATGATCCTCGCCCGGCTGTTCAGCGAGCTTTTTGCCAATGGCTGCACATTGGTAACAACGTCCAATGTTGTGCCCGACAATCTTTACAAGGACGGGCTTAATCGCGGCCTGTTTCTGCCGTTTGTCGATTTGCTGAAGAAGCATGTGGAAGTGGTGACGCTGGACAGCCCCACCGATTACCGCATGGAAAAGCTGGAAAGCCTGCCGGTCTATGTCACGCCACTCGACGGTGCGGCGGATCAGGCCATGGATATGGCATGGCGGCACATGACCGGCGGCCATCTTGTCGCGCCGACTGAAATACCGATGAAGGGCCGCTCCATTCTGGTGCCGCGCGCCAGCGGCCGTGTGGCCCGCTTTTCCTTCTCCGACCTTTGCGAAAAGCCGCTCGGCGCTTCTGATTTTCTCGCGATAGCCAATCGTTTCGATACAGTCTTCATTGACCACATCCCGTTTCTCAATGCCGACAAACGGAACGAAACCAAGCGTTTTATCATTCTCATAGACGCGCTGTACGATCACAGCGTCCGCCTCTTCGCCTCCGCTGCGGCCATGCCCGAGGACCTGCTCGGCAAGCGGAAGGGCACCGAAGGTTTCGAGTTCGATCGCACCGCCTCGCGCCTGTTTGAGATGCGCAGTGCAGATTATCTGGTGCTCCACCATGAAAAACGGCAGAAAGTTTGACACTTTCGTGACGCATTCTCTTACGTTTACGTAAGAAAATAATGATCTAAACGATTGAAAATATTCATGCCAAAAGAATCTGTTGCCAATTTTGGCCAATGGGGCTAATCGAAGTGCGACAATTTGGCTGCCGGTGGCGTGGTGAAATTGAATTGAAGCTCTAGAGGAAGCATTCGATGGCTCGCAAAAAGATTGCACTTATTGGTTCTGGCATGATCGGCGGCACGCTGGCGCATCTCGCCAGCCTGAAGGAACTGGGCGATATCGTCCTCTTCGATATTGCCGACGGCATCCCGCAGGGCAAAGGTCTGGATATTGCCCAGTCCGGACCGGTTGAAGGTTTCAATGCCAAGCTCACTGGCGCGTCCGACTACGCTGCCATCGAAGGCGCTGATGTCTGCATCGTCACTGCAGGCGTCGCCCGCAAGCCCGGCATGAGCCGCGACGATCTTCTCGGCATCAATCTCAAGGTCATGGAGCAGGTCGGCGCCGGCATCAAGAAATATGCCCCGAACGCTTTCGTCATCTGCATCACCAACCCGCTGGACGCCATGGTCTGGGCGCTTCAGAAGTTTTCCGGTCTTCCGAAGAACAAGGTCGTCGGCATGGCCGGCGTTCTCGACAGCGCTCGCTTCCGCCTGTTCCTCGCCGAAGAGTTCAACGTTTCGGTTCAGGACGTAACGGCATTCGTTCTCGGCGGCCACGGCGATACGATGGTGCCTTTGGCGCGTTACTCCACCGTTGGCGGCATTCCGCTGACCGATCTCGTCAAGATGGGCTGGCTCACCGCCGAGCGTCTCGAAGAGATCATCCAGCGCACCCGCGACGGCGGTGCGGAAATCGTCGGCCTGCTGAAGACCGGCTCGGCCTATTACGCGCCAGCCGCTTCGGCGATCGAAATGGCTGAATCCTACCTCAAGGACAAGAAGCGCGTTCTGCCCGCCGCTGCCCATCTGTCGGGCCAGTACGGCGTGGACGATATGTATGTCGGCGTGCCCACCATCATCGGCGCCGGTGGTATCGAGCGCATCATCGAGATCGAGCTGAACAAGGATGAAGAAGCCGCCTTCCAGAAGTCCGTCGGCGCTGTTGCCGGTCTTTGCGAAGCCTGCATCAACATCGCTCCGTCGCTGAAGTAATAGCCTGACGCATCGGCGCAAAACCGGATTGGATTTTTGCAAGGCACGATGCGTAGATTCAACAGCTTGAAGCGCCCTGCGTCAGATAAGGATGCAGGGCGCTTCAAGCGGCTCCAAACAGGGATTATTCCATGAATATTCACGAATATCAGGCCAAGGCTCTTCTGAAGGGCTATGGCGCGCCGGTCGCTGAAGGCGTCGCCATCCTCAAGGTCGAAGAAGCCGAAGCCGCCGCAAAGCAGCTTCCCGGCCCGCTCTACGTCGTCAAGAGCCAGATTCACGCTGGCGGCCGCGGCAAGGGCAAGTTCAAGGAACTTGGCCCCGACGCCAAGGGTGGCGTCCGTCTCGCAAAAACGATTGAAGAAGTCGTTTCCCACTCCAAGGATATGCTCGGCAACACGCTGGTAACGGCGCAGACGGGCGATGCCGGCAAGCAGGTCAACCGCCTTTACATCGAAGACGGTGCGGATATCGCTCGCGAGCTTTACTGCTCGCTGCTGGTCGATCGCTCGGTCGGTCGCGTTGCTTTCGTGGTTTCCACCGAAGGCGGCATGGATATCGAAGCTGTTGCCCACGACACGCCCGAGAAGATCCACACCATCGCCATCGACCCGGAAAAGGGTGTGAGCGACGCTGACGTTGCTGCGATCTCCAAGGCGCTCGAGCTTGAGGGTGTTGCTGCGGAAGACGCCAAGGCGCTGTTCCCGATCCTCTACAAGGCCTTCAACGAGAAGGACATGGCTCTCCTCGAGGTTAACCCGCTGATCGTCATGGAAAACGGTCATCTGCGCGTTCTCGATGCCAAGATGTCCTTCGACGGCAACGCGCTGTTCCGCCATGACGACGTCAAGGCGCTGCGCGATGAGACCGAAGAAGACGCCAAGGAAATCGAAGCCTCCAAGTGGGACCTCGCTTACGTTGCGCTCGATGGCAACATCGGCTGCATGGTCAATGGTGCCGGTCTCGCCATGGCGACGATGGACATCATCAAGCTTTACGGCAAGGAGCCGGCAAACTTCTGTGACGTCGGCGGCGGCGCCGGCAAGGAGAAGGTTGCTGCAGCTTTCAAGATCATCACGGCCGACCCGAAGGTCGAGGGTATCCTCGTCAACATCTTCGGCGGTATCATGAAGTGCGACGTCATCGCCGAAGGTGTTATCGCCGCGGTGAAGGAAGTCGGTTTGCAGGTTCCGCTCGTTGTTCGCCTCGAAGGCACCAACGTCGAACTTGGCAAGAAGCTCCTGAACGAATCGGGCCTTGCGATTACGGCTGCTGACGACCTGGACGACGCAGCCAAGAAGATCGTCGCGGCGATCAACGGCTAATTGAGGGACCGGAAATAATGTCTATTCTTGTTAATAAAGACACCAAGATCCTCGTTCAGGGTCTGACCGGCAAGACCGGTACCTTCCACACCGAACAGGCGCTTGCTTATTACGGCACGCAGATGGTCGGTGGTATTCACCCGAAGAAGGGTGGCGAAACCTGGACCGGCTCCAAGGGCGAAAGCCTGCCGATCTTCGCAACGGTTGCCGAAGCCAAGGAAAAGACCGGTGCAGACGCATCCGTGATCTATGTTCCGCCGGCAGGTGCAGCCGACGCCATCATCGAAGCCATCGAGGCTGAGATCCCCTTCATCACCTGCATCACCGAAGGTATTCCGGTGATGGACATGGTGCGCGTCAAGGCTCGCCTCGACCGTTCGAACTCGCGCCTGCTCGGCCCCAACTGCCCGGGCATCATGACGCCTGAAGAATGCAAGATCGGCATCATGCCGGGCTCTATCTTCCGCAAGGGTTCGGTCGGTATCGTTTCGCGCTCCGGCACGCTGACCTATGAAGCCGTATTCCAGACATCCAACGAAGGCCTCGGCCAGACGACGGCTGTCGGCATCGGCGGCGACCCGGTCAAGGGCACCGAGTTCATCGACGTGCTGGAAATGTTCCTGGCCGACGAAGACACGCAGTCGATCATCATGATCGGCGAAATCGGCGGTTCGGCTGAAGAAGATGCGGCACAGTTCCTGATCGACGAAGCCAAGAAGGGCCGCAAGAAGCCGATGGCTGGCTTTATCGCGGGCCGTACGGCTCCGAAGGGCCGCACCATGGGCCACGCCGGCGCTGTCGTTTCCGGCGGCAAGGGCGATGCGGAATCGAAGATCGCGGCAATGGAAGCTGCAGGCATCAAGGTATCGCCTTCCCCGGCGCGCCTCGGCAAGACGCTGGTTGAAGTCCTCAAGGGCTGAGACCACATGAGACCGGTAACGGGCGGTGCGGCTCTAACGCCACGCTGCCCGAAGCCGCAAAGAACGACAGACAGACGGCATACCGCTCCGGCGGCAGACAGCAATAATCAAGCGGCAGGCCGATAAACGGCCCTAACGGCATCGAGGAGGCGGACGGACAAGTCCGCAAGAACACAATGGCAAGGCAAGAAGCGAACGAGCAGTTTCAGATCACGTCGTTTCTGGACGGCGCGAATGCAGCCTATATCGAGCAGCTCTATGCCCGGTACGAAGAGGATCCCTCTTCCGTGTCGCCGGAGTGGCAGAGCTTCTTCAAGGCGTTGTCCGATAATCCGGAAGACGTGAAGAAGGCAGCCAAGGGCGCCTCCTGGAAGCGCGCCAACTGGCCGATCCCGGCAAACGGCGACCTGGTATCCGCGCTTGATGGCAACTGGGCTACGGTCGAGAAGGCCATCGAGAAGAAGGTTCAGGCGAAAGCCGAGGCCAAGAGCGCCGATACCGGCAAGGCCGTCAGCCCGGCCGAAGTGCTTCAGGCGACCCGTGACAGCGTCCGCGCCATCATGATGATCCGCGCCTACCGCATGCGTGGCCATCTGCACGCCAAGCTCGACCCGCTCGGCATTGCCAGCGCCGTTGAGGACTATAACGAGCTTTCGCCGAAATCCTATGGCTTCGAGGAAAGCGACTACGACCGCAAGATTTTCATCGATAACGTCCTCGGTCTCGAATACGCGACCGTACGCGAAATGGTCGATATTCTCGAGCGCACCTATTGCTCGACGCTCGGCGTCGAATTTATGCATATGTCCAACCCGGAAGAAAAAGGCTGGATCCAGGAACGCATCGAAGGTCCGGACAAGGGTGTGGACTTCACGCCGGAAGGCAAGAAGGCGATTCTGTCCAAGCTCGTCGAAGCCGAAGGCTATGAGCAGTTCCTCGACGTGCGTTTCAAGGGTACCAAGCGTTTCGGCCTCGATGGTGGTGAATCGCTGATCCCGGCACTTGAGCAGATCATCAAGCGCGGCGGCCAGGACGGTCTGGAAGAAGTCGTGCTCGGCATGGCTCACCGCGGCCGCCTGAACGTTTTGACCAACGTGATGGGCAAGCCGCACCGCGCCGTGTTCCACGAGTTCAAGGGCGGTTCGTTCAAGCCTGATGACGTCGAAGGTTCCGGTGACGTGAAGTACCATCTCGGTGCCTCCTCAGACCGCGAATTCGACGGCAACAAGGTTCACCTCTCGCTGACGGCAAACCCGTCGCACCTCGAAATCGTCAACCCTGTCGTCATGGGCAAGGCCCGCGCCAAGCAGGACCAGCTTGCCAAGACATGGGACGGCGACATCATTCCGCTGTCGGAACGCGCAAAGGTGCTGCCGCTCCTGTTGCACGGCGACGCCGCTTTTGCGGGTCAGGGCGTGGTTGCCGAAATTCTCGGCCTCTCCGGCCTGCGCGGTCACCGCGTTGCCGGTACCATGCACTTCATCATCAACAACCAGATCGGCTTCACGACGAACCCGGCCTTCTCGCGCTCGTCGCCCTATCCGTCCGACGTTGCCAAGATGATCGAGGCGCCGATCTTCCACGTTAACGGTGATGATCCGGAAGCGGTGGTTTATGCGGCAAAGGTTGCAACCGAATACCGCATGAAGTTCCATAAGCCTGTCGTCATCGACATGTTCTGTTACCGTCGCTTCGGCCATAACGAAGGCGACGAGCCTGCATTCACGCAGCCGAAGATGTACAAGGTCATCCGTGGCCACAAGACTGTCGCCCGCATCTATGCTGACCGCCTGATTGCAGAAGGCCTGATCACCGAAGGCGATTTCGAGAAGATCAAGGCCGATTGGCGCGCCCATCTCGAGCAGGAGTTCGAGGCAGGCCAGTCCTACAAGCCGAACAAGGCCGACTGGCTGGATGGTCAGTGGTCCGGTCTGCGCGCCGCCGACAATGCCGATGAGCAGCGTCGTGGCAAGACCGGCGTGCCGATGAAGCAGCTGAAGGAAATCGGCAAGAAGCTGTCGACCATTCCGGAAGGCTTCAGCGCACACCGCACGATCCAGCGCTTCATGGAAAACCGTGCTCAGATGGTCGAGACCGGTGAGGGGCTGGACTGGGCGATGGCTGAGGCTCTGGCCTTCGGTTCGCTGGTCGTAGACGGCCACAAGATCCGTCTGTCCGGTCAGGACTGCGAACGCGGCACCTTCTCGCAGCGCCACTCGGTTCTCTATGATCAGGAGACAGAAGAGCGTTACATCCCGCTTGCCAATCTTTCGCCGACGCAGGCCCGCTACGAAGTCATCAACTCGATGCTTTCGGAAGAAGCGGTTCTCGGTTTCGAATATGGCTATTCGCTTGCCCGCCCGAATGCACTGACGCTCTGGGAAGCCCAGTTCGGCGACTTCGCCAACGGCGCCCAGGTAGTGTTCGACCAGTTCATCTCTTCGGGTGAACGCAAGTGGCTGCGCATGTCCGGTCTCGTCTGCCTCCTGCCGCATGGTTATGAAGGTCAGGGTCCGGAACATTCGTCCGCCCGTCTGGAACGCTGGTTGCAGATGTGCGCCGAAGACAACATGCAGGTTGCAAACGTTACGACGCCGGCTAACTACTTCCATATCCTGCGCCGCCAGATGAAGCGTGACTTCCGCAAGCCGCTCATCCTGATGACGCCGAAGTCCCTGCTGCGTCACAAGCGCGCCACCTCGTCGCTTGCGGAGCTTGCAGGCGAGTCCTCCTTCCACCGTCTCCTGTGGGACGATGCGGAGGTCATCAAGGATGGTCCGATCAAGCTGCAGAAGGACTCGAAGATCCGCCGCGTCGTCATGTGCACGGGCAAGGTCTATTACGATCTGCTCGAGGAGCGTGAAAAGCGCGGTATCGACGACATCTACCTGCTGCGTGTCGAACAGCTCTATCCGTTCCCGGCCAAGGCGCTCATCAACGAGCTTTCCCGTTTCCGTAACGCGGAAATGGTGTGGTGCCAGGAAGAGCCGAAGAACATGGGTGCGTGGTCGTTCATCGATCCCTACCTTGAATGGGTTCTGGCGCATATCGACGCCAAGTACCAGAAGGTCCGTTACACGGGCCGTCCGGCTGCCGCCTCTCCGGCGACCGGCCTGATGTCCAAGCATCTGGCGCAGCTTGCTGCGTTCCTGGAAGACGCGCTGGGAGAGTGAGAACTCTCCCGCATCGCCCCGCAAAAAAGACACCCGAATAACGGAACTATATCATGGCCACTGAAATCCGCGTACCAACCCTCGGCGAATCCGTCAGCGAAGCGACCGTCGGCACCTGGTTCAAGAAGGTCGGCGATACCGTCAAGGCCGACGAACCTCTCGTTGAACTCGAAACCGACAAGGTTACCGTCGAAGTTCCGGCGCCCGCCTCCGGCGTGCTGACCGAAATCGTCGTGCAGAACGGCGAAACCGTCGGTCTCGACGCCCTTCTCGGCCAGATCGCCGAAGGTGCTGCCGGCGCCGCAACTTCTGCACCCGCAGCAAAGCCTGCTGCGCCTGCTGCTGCACCGGCACCTGCCGCAGCCGTGGCCGCCGCTCCTGTTGGCAGCGCCATGCCGCCGGCACCGGCCGCTGGCAAGCTGCTTGCTGAAAACAATCTTTCCGCCGATCAGGTCGACGGTTCGGGCAAGCGTGGCCAGGTTCTGAAGGGCGACGTTCTCGCCGCTGTTGCCAAGGGTGTTTCGGCACCTGCCGCCGCTCCGGTCGCTGCTGCTGCTCCCCGTCCGGTTTCGGCCGAGCAGGATCAGGTTCGCGAAGAGCGCGTCAAGATGACCCGCCTGCGCCAGACGATCGCACGTCGCCTCAAGGATGCACAGAACACGGCCGCCATGCTGACCACCTATAACGAGGTGGACATGAGCGCCGTCATGGATCTGCGCAACCGCTACAAGGACGTTTTCGAGAAGAAGCACGGCGTCAAGCTGGGCTTCATGGGCTTCTTCACCAAGGCCGTGACCCACGCGCTGAAGGAACTGCCTGCGGTTAACGCCGAAATCGACGGCACGGACATCATCTACAAGAACTATTGTCACGTCGGCATGGCTGTCGGCACCGACAAGGGTCTCGTCGTTCCGGTCATTCGCGATGCCGACCAGCTCTCCATCGCTGGTGTCGAAAAGGAACTCGGCCGTCTCGCCAAGGCAGCGCGCGACGGTTCGCTCGGCATGGCCGACATGCAGGGCGGCACCTTCACCATCACCAATGGTGGCGTCTACGGCTCGCTGATGTCCTCGCCGATCCTCAATGCGCCGCAGTCGGGCATCCTCGGCATGCACAAGATCCAGGAGCGTCCGGTCGCCATCGGTGGTCAGGTCGTCATCCGTCCGATGATGTATCTTGCGCTCTCCTACGATCACCGTATCGTTGACGGCAAGGAAGCCGTGACCTTCCTCGTTCGCGTCAAGGAAAGCCTCGAAGATCCGGAACGTCTGGTTCTCGATCTCTGATCGGTCTTGCTTTTCGTTTCAGCGGGGTTTCAAGTCGATCCCGCTGAAATGCCATCAGGAGAGCGAAAGTGCAGCCGACATTTCTTGCCGCGTCACCCTTTTTGCCGCTGATCGGGTTCAGCGTCCTGCTGCTGGCCGCCCACATTGCGCTGCAGGGAATGACGGCAACGCGGGAATTCGGGCTGGACTGGAATGCCGGTCCGCGGGATGCTGAAAAGAAGCCGCAGGGCAGGGTTGCCGGACGCGCCGCGCGTGCCTCGGCGAATTTTCGCGAGACCTATCCCGCTTTCATTGCGCTCGCCTTCGGTGTCATCATGGCCGGCGATCCGTCCGGGCTGGCCTTCACCGGCGCTTTGATCTGGCTGATCTGCCGGGTGGTCTATATTCCACTTTATCTCGCTGGTGTGCCCTATATCCGCTCGCTGGTCTGGCTCGGTTCGATGCTCGGTCTTGGGCTGATGCTTTTCGTGTTGATGTTTTAGAGGTTGATTTTCCCATGCATCAGTATCTGATCGAACTTGCATCCCTGATGGCGATCTTCTTTTTCGCGATCGTTTCTCCCGGCGCCGATCTGGCGATGGTCATGCGTCAGGCCATGGTGCATGGGCGCAAGCAGGCCATCATCACCAGCTTCGGTGTTGGCACATCCCTGATGTTCCACGTCACCTATACGATCCTTGGACTTGGTCTCATCATTTCCCAGTCGATCTATCTCTTCAACATCGTCAAGTGGTTGGGTGTTGCCTATCTGATCTATATCGGCATCAGGGCGCTACGCGCCGGCAAGACCGAATTGCCGGCTGCGGAAGGCGAAGATGGCGTTCGGGCCAGAAGCGGCCAGACTGCATTGAAGGCCTTCACGCTCGGTTTTGCCGCCAACGCGCTTAACCCCAAACCGGTGTTTTTCTTCCTGTCGATCTTTTCGACGGTGGTTCACGCGCATACGCCTGTTGGCATCAAGTTCGGATATGGGCTCGTCATGGCAAGCTGCCTTATCCTGTGGTTCGTCGGCGTCAGCCTGTTCATGACGACGCCGCGCATGCGCGCAGCTTTTCAGCGCGCCAGCCAATGGATCGACCGCACCAGTGGCGTGGTCTTCATCGCTCTCGGTATAAAACTCGCAACGGAAAAAGCGGCCTGAGTTTCAGGTCAAACGGAAGCAGGGCGGTTCAAAATCCTGCCCGCAATCAATCAGGAACAGAAACATGGCATATGATGTAGTGGTAATCGGTACGGGTCCCGGCGGTTATGTTTGCGCGGTCAAGGCGGCACAGCTTGGCTTGAAGGTCGCAGTGATCGAAAAGCGCGCGACCTATGGCGGCACCTGCCTCAATGTCGGCTGCATTCCTTCCAAGGCATTGCTGCACGCTTCCGAAACCTTCGCGCATGTGGCCCATGGCGTTGATACGCTTGGTATCGAAGTCGCCGCTCCGAAGCTGAACCTCGAGAAGATGATGGGGCACAAGGACAGCGTGGTGAAAGCCAATGTCGACGGCGTTGCCTTCCTGTTCAAGAAGAACAAGATCGATGCTTTCCAGGGCACGGGCAAGGTTGTATCCGCCGGCAAGGTCTCCGTCACCAACGACAAGGGCGAGAGCCAGGAAATCGAAGCCAAGAACATCGTCATCGCCACCGGTTCTGATGTTGCTGGTATTCCCGGCGTCCAGGTGGATATCGATGAAAGCGTCATCGTTTCCTCCACCGGCGCGATTGCGCTCTCCAAGGTTCCGGAAAAGCTCATCGTTGTGGGCGGCGGTGTTATCGGCCTCGAGCTTGGTTCGGTCTGGTCGCGTCTTGGCGCGAAGGTCACCGTCGTCGAATATCTCGACACCATTCTCGGCGGCATGGACAGCGAAGTCTCCAAGCAGGCTCAGCGTCTGCTCGCCAAGCAGGGTCTCGATTTCAAGCTCGGTGCCAAGGTGACGGGCGTTGAAAAGACGGGAACCGGCGCAAAGGTGGTGTTCGAGCCGGTCAAGGGTGGCGCGGCTGAAACGCTGGAAGCCAACGTTGTGCTGATCTCCACCGGTCGCAAGCCCTACACCGAGGGTCTCGGTCTTGCGGAAGCCGGTGTCGTGCTCGACAGCCGCGGCCGTGTCGAAATCGACGGCCACTTCAAGACCAATGTGGATGGCATCTACGCCATCGGCGACGTGGTGAAGGGCCCGATGCTGGCACATAAGGCGGAAGACGAGGGCGTCGCTCTTGCGGAAATTCTCGCCGGCCAGCGCGGCCATGTGAACTACGATGTCATTCCGGCCGTGGTCTATACGCAGCCGGAAGTCGCTTCCGTCGGCAAGACGGAAGAAGAACTGAAGGCCGCTGGTGTCGCCTACAAGGTCGGCAAGTTCCCCTTCACCGCCAATGGTCGCGCCCGCGCCATGCAGGTGACTGATGGGTTCGTGAAGATCCTCGCTGACAAGGAAACCGACCGGGTTCTCGGCGGCCATATCGTTGGTTTCGGCGCTGGCGAAATGATCCACGAGATCACCGTGCTGATGGAATTCGGTGGTTCCTCGGAAGATCTCGGCCGCACCTGCCATGCGCATCCGACCATGTCGGAAGCGGTGAAGGAAGCGGCGCTGGCGACTTTCTTCAAGCCGATCCATATGTGATTGTAGCCAATATTAAATTTCAGCCATAAAGCGAACCCCGGCTTGCAATGCAGGCCGGGGTTCAGCATAGTTGCGCCATAGCCTGTCTAACCTTTTGATAAAAGGCAATAAAATGGCGTCCTCCACTCAAGTTTCCTTCTCCGTTCCGCAGCGTATCCTTCACTGGACGATGGCGCTTCTGATCTTCTTCAACCTGTCGTTTCCGGACGGCATGGCCCATGCGTATCGGTTGATGCGGCGGGGTGAAACGCTGACGCCGGACCAGATCTCCTCGGCCAATATTCACGCGTATGTCGGCTTTGCCGTCCTGTCCCTTGCGGTTCTGCGCCTCTGTCTGCGGTTTTTCCAGGGGGTGCCGCCGCATCCCGCCAATGAACCGCGCGCTTCTCAAATCGCCGCGAAGGTCGCGCATTTCACCTTTTACGCGCTGTTTTTTGCCCTGCCATTGTCGGGCATTGCGGCCTATTATTTCGGCGCGCGAGTAGCAGGAGAATTGCATTCCGGGCCGTTCAAGGGGCTTATGTGGGTGTTGATCGCCGGCCACGTCGCTGCAGTTCTGGTTCATCAGTTCTACTGGCGCACCAATGTTCTGAAGCGTATGACGCACGGCTAACGCATTCCCGCTTTTCCGAAAGCGAAAACGCTCTATCTCTTTGTCTCTTCATATTTTCTGAAGCTAAACCCGCTCGAACTGCCATTAGCGGCGGTTTGTCACGTTCCCGGATGATCGGAAATAGTGATGATGAGCCTCGCCACACAAGGGGGCAATGAGGTTATGGGATGCGGGATAGCGAAGACATATTGCCGGGCGCGGACTGGCGGGATTGCTTTGAAGGAGAGATGGTGACGGCCGCATCGAGTTCACTCGATGTGAGCAGACTTCTCCTCGATCATCCTCCGGCATGGATCAGCGGCCTTATGGCGCTTCGAAACCGTCTCGTATCGCTTTTCGGTCTCAGAACGGTCGAGCTGGCGGCGGGTACTTCGGCGGGCGGATTTCCCGTGCTGTCGTCTACTGCGGACCGGACAGTGCTCGGCTTCGACGACAACCATCTCGATTTCCGTATCGTCGTCGATGTGGAACAGGAGCCTGGTCGGCAGATCGTGAAGGTCACGACTATCGTCCGGCGCAAGAATCTGTTCGGGCGTCTCTATCTTTTCGTCGTCGGGCCGTTTCATCGTCGCATCGTGCCGGCGACGATGCGGCCGTTTTGCGCCAATGTCCGCCCCGTCAAGACCGGAGACGAGTGGATCAGTCGACCCGTGTGAGGGTAAAGCCCTGCGCACGCAGGAGTTCAATTACGCCTTCTTCGCCCGGCAGGTGCAAAGCGCCGACGGCCATGAAGACATTGCCTTTGGCAAGCTCAGGGGCCGATCGCTCCGCCATGACGTGGTTGCGATCGGTGATGATGCGTTGCTCGAAGGCGGCGTAGCCCTGGTCATTTTCAGACGCTTTCTTGGGATCGATGCTCTTCAGCATGGGCATGGTCATGCCGATGTCACCGCTGACATAAAGATCGGTCATTGTCGTCATGATGTCGTCCATGCGGTCGCCCAATTCGAGCGTTTCGATCAGCGCCTGCAGATGAAATTCCATTGGCAGCTCAGACATGGCCGCAAGCTGCTCCACCATGGTCTCCAGCCCGACAAGATGCTTTCCGTCCGCGACTGCATCTTCAGCGAGCTTCTTGTCAAGGAAAGACAGGCCAGTGGCCTTGCGGGCAAATTCGCAGGCGGGAAGGGCGACGAAACTCGACAGCATCCATGGCTTCATGCGCGAAACGGCACTCAGCGGAATGCCGCGCTCCTTAAGACCCTTTTCAAGGCGTGCGACATTTTCGGGTGACAGGATGTCGGTGATCGACTTGCCGTCCAGAAACATGGTGAGGTCGGGTCTTGTCAGCAGCGATGCCGCAATTTTCTTGTCATCGACGATTTCGTCCGATTCCACGATGACCGTCGCGGCTTTTTCAAACGCGGGTGTTGCGGCCGCTGGCATTCCGAGAACACGTGGATCGGTGACATGCATGGTGCCGAGAAGAAAGGACGGTGCTGTCCCAGCTTTTTCGATGCGCCAGAAGTTGCCCTTGCCGTTCGGGATAGCTGCCGCTTCCTGTTCGATCTTCGCGAAGCCCTGCGGGTCGCTCTTGCGCATCTCCACGAGAATATCGCTGCCCGTGCAGCTTATCTCCTGTTCGGCGGCTTGCGCCTCACCTAACGATAGCAACGTTGCGAAGAGGATTGCGACAGCAGTGACGTGCAGAGCGGCGAGCAACCAGAGCAGGGTGTCGCCGGTCTTGCCCATCAGGGTGGCGGTGAGATTTTGTGGCTTTATCAGGCTTTGCATAGGTACCATCCGGTTCTAGTCCACTTATAGAACGGCGGCTTGGACGTCTGATTAATGACTATGGTTAAGCATTTCCTGCTTCATGCGCGCGGGTGGGCATTATCGTAGATTTCCAGCAATCTTGCGGTATCGACGCCGGTATAGATCTGCGTGGTGGAGAGGCTGGCATGGCCGAGCAGTTCCTGAATGGTGCGCAGGTCGCCGCCGCCGGCCAGTAGATGGGTGGCGAATGAGTGGCGCAGCGCATGCGGTGTGGCGTTTTCCGGCAGGCCGAAAGCGCCACGCAACTTCTGCATCTCGCGCTGGATGATGGCAGGTTGCAGCTTGCCGCCGCGCGCGCCGAGGAATAGCGGCTGGTCGGCAGCCAGATGATAGGGGCAGAGCTTTTTGTAGGCCTCAACCGTTTCCGTTACCACCGCCAGCAAAGGCACCATCCGGGTCTTGTTGCCTTTGCCGGTGATGCGAAGGCTGCGGGCGTCGGGCGTGAAGTCGGCTGGAGCCAGCCCGAGCGCCTCGGAGATGCGAAGACCGCAGCCATAAAGAAGCGAGAGAACCGCAGCGTTACGGGCGGCAATCCACGGCTCTTCATTCAATTGTGCCTCGGTGGTGGTTATTTTCAGCGCCTGCCGGTCCGTCAGCGGTTTTGGCAGAGATTTCGGCTGTTTCGGCGAGCGCATGGCGGTGGCCCCGGCCGCATTCACCAGACCTTTCTTTTGCAGATAGTGGAGAAAGGAACGCAGGCCCGCCAGATGCCGCCCCAGCGAGCGTGCGCCGGCGCCTTCCCTGCGACGACTGGCCAGAAAGGCGCGAAGATCGACCGGGCGCAGATCGGCGATATCGGCGATTGAAGCTGGCTTGCCGATGTAACCGGTGAGGAATGTCAAAAACTGGCGAGTGTCGCGCTCGTAGGCCTCGACGGTATTGTTCGCAAGGCGACGTTCACCGGCAATCGCGGCAAGCCAGGATTGGCGCTCGTTCAAGAGATCGGGTGTGGCAAAAGTCAGAATTTCGGTCACGGGGCGCTCCATTCCTCTCCCAACGCTATGCCCTTATGGTCAGTATTTGGTTAAGGCTCGCGCCTGGGCTTTGCATCTGGCGTGGACTTTACCGGGGTCAGCCATTACATCCGGGCGGTTTCCTTTTTCATTCCGCCGGGGCATGTTCGCCACATCATGGCAAAAGATTCGTCCGATCTGTTTGGGGCTCTGTTCGACCCGCCGTCGCTCACGCGCACGGTGCCCGTTCTCGTGCCGATGCCGGCGCCGGGACCCTACAGTTATGCCGTGCCTGACGATATGGTGGTGGAGACCGGCTCCATCGTTCAGGTGCCGCTTGGACCACGGCAGGTCTTCGGCGTGGTGTGGGACGATGCAGGAGAGAAGAGCGTCGATCCGAAAAAGCTGCGGCCCATCACCAAGAGTTTCGAGTGCCCGCCGCTGAAAGCGGAAATGCGGCGCTTCATCGACTGGGTTGCCGCTTACACGCTTTCTCCGCCCGGCCTTGTGGCGCGCATGGCCCTACGCGCGCCCGCCGCCTTCGATCCCGAACCCATGATCGAGGGGCTGCGGCTGACCGAAGGCAGGCCGGAGCGGCTTACTCCCGCCCGCGAGAGAGTGATGGAGCTGGCGGCCGAGGGCCATGGCTGGACGAAGAGTGGCCTTGCCCATGCCGCCGGCGTTTCTACCAGCGTTGTCGATGGTCTGGTCAAGCAGGGCGTATTCGAGACGGTTTTTCTGCCCGCGCCGCCCGTTTTGGCCGATCCTGATCCCGACTATGCCGAGCCGCGACTGGAAGGCCCGCAGAAACAGGCGGCATCGGAAATTCTCGAGGATGTGCGCAAGGGTGGTTTCCATGTTTCACTGATTGATGGTGTGACCGGCTCCGGCAAAACCGAGGTCTATTTCGAGGCGGTGGCGGAAACGCTGCGACAAGGCAAGCAGGTCCTCATCCTGTTGCCGGAAATCGCGCTGACGGCGGCCTTCCTGGATCGCTTTCACGACCGCTTCGGCGCCAAGCCGGCGGAATGGCATTCTGACCTGTCGCCGCGCATGCGCGAAAAGGTCTGGCGACAGGCGGTGACGGGTGAGGTGAAGGTGGTGGCCGGCGCGCGCTCGGCGCTGTTCCTTCCCTTCGACAATCTCGGCCTCATTATCGTCGATGAGGAGCATGACCCGGCCTACAAGCAGGAAGACCGCGTCTTTTACAATGCCCGCGACATGGCGGTCGTCAGAGCCCGGATCGGGGATTTCCCGGTGGTGCTGGTCTCCGCCACGCCGTCAGTGGAAAGCCAGGTCAACGGCAGTTCTGGCCGCTATAACACCATCCATCTGCATACGCGCTTCGGCGATGCGGCGATGCCCGATCTGCATCTGATCGATATGCGTCGCCATCCGCCGGAAAGGGGAGGGTTTCTTTCGCCGGTTCTCCTGCGCGGCATCGGCAAAACCATCGAAAAGGGCGAGCAGTCCCTGCTCTTTCTCAATCGTCGCGGTTACGCGCCGCTGACGCTCTGCCGGGTCTGCGGTCACCGTTTCCAGTGCCCGCAATGTTCGAGCTGGCTGGTGGAGCACCGGTTCCGCAATCAACTGCAATGCCACCAGTGCGGTCACAACGAGCCGACGCCGGACCATTGCCCGGAATGCGGCACCTTCGATCATCTGGTGGCCTGCGGGCCGGGGGTAGAGCGGATCGCCGAGGAGGTGGAGAAACATTTTCCCGAGGCCCGCACCATCGTGCTCTCCTCTGACCTGATGGGCGTCAAGCGGCTGCGTCTGGAGCTGGAGGCGATCGTCAAGGGAGAGGCGGACATCGTCATCGGCACGCAGCTGGTTGCCAAGGGGCACAACTTCCCCCTTATGACGCTTGTCGGTATTGTCGACGCCGATCTCGGGCTTGCCAATGGCGATCCGCGCGCAGCGGAGCGAACGTTCCAGCTGCTCTCGCAGGTGACCGGTCGCGCCGGGCGAACCGGGCTGAAAAGCCACGGCCTGTTGCAAACCTACCAGCCGCAACACCCTGTCATGCAGGCAATCGTGTCCGGCGATGCATCTGCCTTTTACGAAAGGGAGATCGTGGAGCGGGAAAAAGCCGTTCTTCCGCCTTTCGGACGGCTTGCCTCAATCATCGTTTCCGCCGATACGCGTGCGGAGGCCGAAACCCATGCGCGGGGTTTAAGGGCGGCAGCACCGCAGGTTACGGGCATCATGCTGCTCGGCCCGGCGGAAGCGCCGCTGGCGCTTATCCGTGGCCGGCACCGTTTTCGCCTGCTGGTGCATGGGCGGCGCAATTCCGACATGCAATCCTTCCTTCGAACGCTTCTGGCCAATGGCCCGAAGGAACGGGGCAGCGTGCATGTGCAGCTCGATATCGATCCGCAAAGTTTCCTTTGAACTTTATCAATGGGGACGTTTTCCCGCTGTCATGACCGTGTCATAACGCAGCAGGCAAAAATGATTTGGGGAACGAGATGGAGTTTTATTTTCCCGCCGAATTCGGCGAGCAGCTGGCCTTCGGCGCTGCGGTGGTGTCGGTCGTGATCGGCCTCTTTTTCATGTTTGCACCAGGCGTTACTCTGCGTGCCTTCGGTCTGCAGGCGATCGGCGAGCGCCGGGATGGTTACGCGCTTGTGCGCTCGTCGCTTGCCGGTTTTTATCTCGGCCTCGGTGCTTCCGCCCTGCTTCTGGCGCAGCCCATGGTCTATCTCGCCTTCGGTGCGGCTTTCGGTCTCAGCGTGTTCGGCGGCATTCTCTCCATTCTCTCGGATGGAGGCGCAACAGTGCGGAATTTCATACTTCTGGTTGTACACCTTCTGTTGTCTGCACTGTCGTTGAGCTACGTGTTCGGACTGGTCTGAGACGGGCTTTTTGGCTTTTGTGCCGCACCTGCGGCGCATCCTGGGCGGAATCGGAAAATTTAAACGCATTCCCCCTTGCCCAAACGGCGCTTTCCGCTATTACGCGTGTTGCGAGTCCCGGCGTCCTATGCTAGACGGACCGCGAAATTGGGAAAAGGCAGGGGGGAATTCCGGTCTTTTTCGGGGAAATTGAAACGATTTCAAGAATTTGATGCGGAGGATCCCCCTCGCTGATGTTCTTGGACGATTAGCAGGGAAAAAGTGCCCGTGGCAGATACCTCCCATGGAACATCCGGTGTAGCCGAAAGGTATGCATCGTCGCTTTTCGAGCTTGCTTTGGAAGCGGGTGCGGTCGAGGCAGTTGGAGCCGATCTGGACAGGTTCGGCGCACTTCTCGATGGAAGTGACGATTTGAAGCGTCTGGTTGCGAGCCCGGTGTTTTCCGCCGAGGATCAGTTCAAGGCAATCACCGCAATCTGCGAGAAGGCCGGTATTGCCGGTCTTGCTGTCAATTTCCTCAAGGTCGTTGCGAATAACCGCCGTCTGTTTGCCGTTCCCGGCATGATCCGCGCCTATCGCTCCATTGCTGCTGCCCATCGCGGCGAAATTACCGCCGAGGTCACCTCGGCACATGCGCTCGACGAAGCGCAAGAAACTGAACTGAAGGCGGCGCTGAAGAGCGTTACCGGCAAGGATGTGACGGTTTCCGTTACCGTTGATCCTTCGATCCTCGGTGGCCTGATCGTCAAGGTTGGTTCTCGCCAGATCGATACGTCTCTTCGCACCAAACTTTCCACCCTTAAGCTTGCACTGAAAGAGGTTGGCTGATGGATATCCGCGCCGCGGAAATTTCCGCAATTCTGAAAGATCAAATCAAAAATTTCGGCAACGAGGCGGAAGTCTCGGAAGTCGGTCAGGTGCTTTCCGTCGGTGACGGTATCGCCCGCGTCTATGGTCTCGACAATGTTCAGGCCGGCGAAATGGTCGAGTTTCCTGGCGGCGTTCGCGGCATGGCGCTCAACCTCGAAGCCGACAACGTCGGTGTGGTTATCTTCGGTTCCGACCGTGCCATCAAGGAAGGCGACACCGTAAAGCGGACTGGCGCTATCGTTGACGTTCCGGTTGGCCCGGAACTGCTCGGCCGCGTCGTTGACGCCCTTGGCAACCCGATCGACGGCAAAGGCCCGATCAACGCCGCCAAGCGTTCGCGCGTTGACGTCAAGGCTCCCGGCATCATTCCGCGTAAGTCGGTTCATGAGCCGATGTCGACCGGCCTCAAGGCCATCGACGCCCTCATCCCGGTTGGCCGTGGCCAGCGCGAGCTCGTCATCGGCGACCGCCAGACCGGCAAGACCGCGATCATTCTCGACGCGATCCTGAACCAGAAGGCCATTCACGACAATGGTCCGGAAGGCGACAAGCTTTATTGCGTCTACGTTGCTATCGGCCAGAAGCGTTCGACCGTTGCCCAGTTCGTAAAGGTTCTGGAAGAGCGCGGCGCCCTGCAGTATTCGATCATCATTGCTGCCACGGCTTCCGACCCGGCTCCGATGCAGTACTTGGCACCGTTTGCCGGTTGCGCCATGGGCGAATACTTCCGTGATAACGGCAAGCACGCCCTCATCGGTTATGACGACCTTTCCAAGCAGGCCGTTGCTTACCGTCAGATGTCGCTTCTGCTGCGCCGTCCTCCGGGCCGCGAAGCTTATCCGGGCGACGTTTTCTACCTTCACTCCCGTCTTCTGGAGCGCGCTGCAAAGCTCTCCGACGAAATGGGTGCTGGCTCTCTGACGGCTCTGCCTGTCATCGAAACCCAGGGCAACGACGTTTCGGCCTTCATTCCGACCAACGTGATCTCGATCACCGACGGCCAGATCTTCCTTGAAACCGACCTGTTCTACCAGGGTATCCGTCCGGCCGTTAACGTCGGCCTGTCGGTTTCGCGCGTTGGTTCTGCCGCCCAGATCAAGGCGATGAAGCAGGTCGCCGGTTCGATCAAGGGTGAACTTGCCCAGTATCGCGAAATGGCCGCCTTCGCCCAGTTCGGCTCGGACCTTGACGCTTCCACGCAGCGCCTGCTTAACCGCGGTGCCCGCCTGACCGAGCTTCTGAAGCAGCCGCAGTTCTCTCCGCTCAAGACGGAAGAGCAGGTCGCGGTGATCTTCGCCGGTGTCAACGGTTATCTCGACAAGATCCCGGTCGCGCAGGTCGGCAAGTTCGAGCAGGGTCTGCTCTCCTACCTCCGCTCGGAAGGCAAGGCGATCCTCGACACCATCCGCACGGAAAAGGCAATCAGCGACGATACCAAGAGCAAGCTCAAGGGCGCTCTTGATAGCTTCGCGAAGTCTTTCTCGTAATTAGGGCTCTTTTACTCGGACGGATAACGGATGCCTTCACTAAAGGATCTGAAAAACCGCATTGCCTCCGTAAAGGCGACGCAGAAGATTACCAAGGCGATGAAAATGGTCGCCGCGGCGAAGCTTCGGCGCGCCCAGGAAGCTGCGGAGGCCGCCCGGCCTTATTCGCAGCGCATGGGCGCCGTTCTTGCCAACATCGCCAAGGCGGTAGAGGCGGACGTCGCTCCGGCGCTGATGACCGGCACCGGCAAGGACAACGTGCATCTGCTCGTTGTCTGCACCGCTGAACGTGGTCTTTGCGGCGGTTTCAACTCGCAGATTTCCCGTTTTGCCCGCGATCAAGCCCGCAAGCTGATTTCCGAAGGCAAAACGGTCAAGATCATCACGGTCGGCAAGAAGGGTTACGACAGCCTTCGTCGCGAATTCGCAGCTAATATCATCGAGCGCATCGAACTGCGCGAAGTGAAGAAGGTCGGTTTCGAAAACGCCGACCAGATCGCCAAGAAGGTGATCTCCCTGTTCAATGCGGGTGAATTTGACGTCTGCACGCTGATCTACTCGGAATTCAAGTCCGTCATCAGCCAGATCCCGACCGGTCTGCAGCTTATTCCTGCCGCAGTCCCTGTTGTGGAAGAGGTTGAGGCAACGCAGAGCGCCGTCTACGAATATGAGCCTGATGCGGCTTCTATTCTGGAAGACCTTATTCCGCGCAACATTTCGGTTCAGGTTTTCCGGGCTCTGCTCGAAAACGTTGCCGGTGAAATGGGCGCCAAGATGAGCGCGATGGACAACGCAACGCGCAATGCCGGTGATATGATCAACAAGCTGACGCTTTCCTACAACCGTCAGCGTCAGGCTCAGATCACCAAGGAACTCATTGAAATCATTTCGGGCGCGGAAGCGCTCTGAGGTAAGGAAAGAGGGTAAGGATAATGGCTAAGGCAGCTACCCCCAAGAAAACCGCAGCGGTGAACGGCGCGGGCAAGGTTACCCAGGTTATCGGCGCTGTTGTCGACGTGGCGTTCGAAGGCGAACTGCCTCCGATCCTCAACGCGCTCGAAACCGATAACAACGGCAACCGCCTGGTTCTGGAAGTCGCTCAGCATCTCGGCGAAAACGTCGTACGCACGATCGCCATGGACTCGACCGAAGGTCTCGTCCGCGGTCAGGTCGTCGCTGATACGGGCGCCCCGATCGAGGTTCCTGTCGGTCTGGAAACGCTCGGCCGCATCATGAACGTCATCGGTGAGCCGGTTGACGAAGCAGGTCCGATCGTAACGGCCAAGAAGCGCGCCATCCACCAGGACGCACCGTCTTACGTCGAGCAGTCGACGGAAGGCCAGATCCTTGTTACCGGCATCAAGGTCGTTGACCTTCTGGCTCCTTACGCCAAGGGCGGCAAGATCGGCCTGTTCGGCGGCGCTGGCGTTGGCAAGACGGTTCTCATCATGGAACTGATCAACAACGTCGCCAAGGCGCACGGTGGTTACTCGGTATTCGCCGGCGTGGGTGAGCGTACCCGCGAAGGTAACGACCTCTATCACGAAATGATCGAGTCGAACGTCAACAAGCTTGGCGGCGGCGAAGGTTCCAAGGCAGCTCTCGTTTACGGCCAGATGAATGAACCGCCGGGCGCCCGCGCTCGCGTCGCTCTGACCGGTCTGACGATCGCTGAAAACTTCCGCGACGAAGGCCAGGACGTTCTGTTCTTCGTGGACAACATCTTCCGCTTCACGCAGGCTGGTTCGGAAGTGTCGGCTCTTCTCGGCCGTATTCCTTCGGCTGTGGGCTATCAGCCGACGCTCGCAACCGACATGGGCCAGATGCAGGAACGCATCACCACCACGAACAAGGGTTCGATCACCTCGGTTCAGGCGATTTACGTTCCCGCCGACGACTTGACCGACCCTGCGCCGGCCACTTCGTTCGCGCACCTTGACGCAACGACGGTTCTGTCGCGTTCGATCGCAGAAAAGGGTATTTACCCGGCTGTTGACCCGCTCGACTCCACCTCGCGCATGCTCGACCCGATGATCGTCGGTGAAGAACACTACGAGGTTGCCCGTAAGGTTCAGTCGACCCTGCAGCGCTACAAGTCCCTTCAGGACATCATCGCCATCCTCGGCATGGACGAACTGTCGGAAGAAGACAAGCTGACGGTTGCCCGCGCCCGTAAGATCGAGCGCTTCCTGTCGCAGCCGTTCTTCGTTGCCGAAGTCTTCACCGGTTCTCCGGGCAAGCTCGTCGCACTCGAAGACACGATCAAGGGCTTCAAGGGCCTGGTCAACGGCGAATACGACAGCCTGCCGGAAGCAGCTTTCTACATGGTCGGTTCGATGGAAGAAGCCATCGAAAAGGCAAAGAAGCTGACTGCTGAAGCTGCCTGATTATGAATTGGCGGGCGCGTGGTTCGACCACGCGCCTTGCCGACGGTGACGGTGAAACCGGAACGGCTTTGCCGGCGTTTTAATAAAAGTCCGTGACGCCCGCGTAATTGAAAAGAAGTGAATAGCCATGGCTGACAGTTTCAAATTCGATCTCGTTTCCCCGGAACGTCTGCTCGTTTCCGAAACGGTTACGGAAGTCGTCATTCCGGCTACGCTGGGTGAGATGACGGTTCTGGCCAATCACGCGCCCACCATGACGACGATCAAGCCGGGCTTGGTGACTGTGAAATTCGCCTCTGGCGAAACCCATAAATACGTCGTTTTCGGTGGTTTTGCCGATATTCTTCCGACAGGTTGCACGCTTCTCGCCGAATCGGCTGTTTCGGCTGACGATATGTCCCCTGACACGCTGCAGAAGCGCATCGATTTGGCCAAGGCCGAAATCCAGGAAGGCAATCATCACCACGAGCATCTGACCAAGCTTGAAAAGCATCTCTACGAACTGACGAACCTGCATGAGGTTCTCGTCGCCGCTTGAAAGCACCGGGCGGGTTCGAAAGAATGACTGTCCACACAATACCTAAAACAAAAAAGCGGCCGTTTCGGTCGCTTTTTTGTTTTCGGCCACTGCCTGTTTTCTTAAGCAGGCAGAAAAATCTGAGTTCTCGTTCCAGTAAAAGCGTCTCGGTCCGCTCATTACGTTTGCGGAAATCGATTCCGATTTTCAGGGCGATAGGCTAGACATGAGGGTGAAAAGTAACATCGCTGTTGTCGATCGAGAGCAGACGAGAAGCCATGTTTCTTGTCATGGAGGGATGATCGCCGTGTCGATAGAAGCCAGTTATCGAAGGGTCGCAAGATCCGCGCTGCGACAGGGCGCCCTTAGCGCGGGTGAGCGCGCCGTGCCGGAGGAGGTGCCGGTTGCCTTTTCTTACGGCGGCAGCACCCATGCCGTGATGATGGCTAGTCCCGCTGATCTTGTCGATTTCGCCGTCGGCTTCAGCCTGACAGAGGGCATCATTTCGGCACGCACCGAAATCCGGGCGATAGAGGTCATTGAAGCCGGGCAGGGCTATGATGTCCAGGTGGATCTGATGGATGCCGAGGCTGATGCCCTGCGGGCGAGACGGCGGCATATGGCAGGTCCGGTTGGTTGCGGTCTGTGCGGGATCGAATCCATAGAACAGGCGGTTCGCGTGGTCCCCGATCTCAGCGGCGTGAGAATGTCGATCCACGGTGATGACATCGTTGCCGCAGTGAAAGCACTGAGCGACGCACAAAGCCTCAACCGCGAAACCAGGGCCGTTCACGGTGCGGGTTTTTACAGTCCTCAAGATGGTTTGCTTGCGGTGCGCGAAGATGTCGGTCGCCACAATGCGCTCGACAAGTTGGCCGGTGCTGTCGTGAATGCCGGTATTTCCGCCAAGACAGGCATTGTTGCCGTCACCAGTCGCCTCTCGGTGGAGATGGTTCAGAAGACAGCGATCCTTGGTAGTCCGGTTATGGCAGCAATTTCGGCTCCTACCGCGCTTGCCATCGAAACCGCCGAGAGTGCGGGCATCACGCTTGTTGCGCTGGTGCGGGGTGAAGACTTCGAAATCTTCACCCGTGCGGACCGCGTCATTTTATAATGCCAGTTGCCGGCCGGCATTGGCATCCGGGCTTCGAAGCATACTAAAACTCCGCCCATTCGGGCGCAGCATTTCCGTGAGACCTTGCCGTTGCGTATCGCGGCTGTGGTGCTGTCAGCCTCGTTATTGCAGCGGGTCTTTTATTGATCTGCTGGGCGGATGATATCTGTCCTTCGCGCGTTATTCTGAACTGCCGGAGCAATTCGTGCAGGTTGTCCGCTTCATTGGCGAGGCCGTGGCTGGCGGCAGTGGTTTCTTCCACCATGGCGGCGTTTTTCTGGGTCGCCTGATCCATGACGTTGACGGCCTGGTTGATTTCTCTCAGACCGTTGGCCTGTTCGCGCGAGGCCTCGACGATGGCCGAGACGTTGGCATCGATTTCGCCCATTTGCGATTGAATATCCCGCAGTGCACCGCCGGTTCTGCCAACGAGATCGACGCCATTGGCGACCTGTTCGCGGGAGGTGTTGATGAGGGACTTGATTTCCTTGGCAGCAACGGCGGATCGTTGCGCGAGTTCCCGCACCTCTTGGGCGACCACCGCGAAACCCTTGCCCGCTTCACCGGCACGGGCAGCTTCCACGCCCGCATTCAGCGCCAGAAGATTGGTCTGGAATGCAATGTCGTCAATGACGCCGATGATGTTGGTGATTTCACCGGAGGAGCGCGAAATCGCGTCCATGGCGGAAATTGCCTGCTGAACGACTTCACCGGAATGTTCGGCATGTTCTCTCGTGCGCAACACCAGTTTCCCGGCCTCGCCGGCGCGCTGGCTGGCATCGGTCACGGTGGTGGTGATTTGCTCCAGCGCCGCTGCTGTTTCTTCCAGCGAGGCCGCCTGCTGTTCGGTTCGCTGCGAGAGTTGATCGGCGGCCATGCGGATTTCACCCGAGCCGGATGCGATTGTCGAGGCATTGTGAGCGATCGTCTGCATGGTGGACTGAAGTTTGCCGACCACGTCGTTGAAGTCCTGGCGCAATTTCTCCATGCTGGGCACGAAGCTGCTATCGAGGCGCTGCACCAGGTCACCCTCGGCCAGTGCCTGCAAGGCATCGGCGAGAATGGTGATGGCGCTCATGCGCGGCGTCACGTCGGTTGCGAATTTGACAACCTTCACCACCTTGCCCGTCTCATCCAATACCGGGTTGTAAGCGGCCTGGATCCATATCTCCTTGCCATTCTTTCCATAACGAACAAATTCGTCCGAGATGAATTCTCCGGATGCCAGCCGCGGCCAGAAATTGGCATAGGCTGGCGATGCGGCATAGGCCGGATCGCAGAACATACGGTGGTGCCGGCCTTCGATTTCCTTAAGGTCGTAGTTTACAGTGGCGCAGAAATTCGGATTGGCGGTAATGATCGTGCCATCCGGCAAAAATTCGATGGTGGCCTGGGAGCGTGAAAGCGCTTCGAGTTTGCCAGCATCTTCTACAGCCTTGATCTTCTTGGCTGTGATGTCGGTCGCTATCTTGACAACCTTATAGGGTTTGCCTGACCTGAAGACGGGGTTGTAGGAGGCCTCTATCCATATGGTCGATCCATCCTTGCGTATGCGGCGATATTCCTTGCCCTGAAATTCGCCGCGCGCAAGAGATTCCCAGAATTCCTGGTATGCGTGCGATGCGACAAATTCCCGGTCGCAGAAGATACGATGATGCTTGCCGACGATCTCTGCGAGATCATAGCCCAGCGTCACACAGAAATTGCTGTTTGCCGTAAGAATATTGCCTTTAAGATCGAATTCTATGACTGCCTGCGATCTGGATATCGCATCGAGCATATTTCGATTGTCTGCGCTTTTCCCTAACCCCAGCATTAACGTCCCCCAAATAGCGGCCTCGGCGCGCGCTGCCGCACAGGAGGTGTGGTCGGCGCCGTATCATGTTGAACAACGAACAGGTTCTGCCGCCAAAGGCAGCAATGCAGGCACTGCGACTTGTCAGCCTCGGTCAGGTATCGGACCCCGCGTGATGTGATGTAGGCGCGGTACTGTTCGTCGGCTTTTAATATTAGATATCTATAATATTAAAATGTTCTTATTTAATAAAAGAGACGGTCATGAAAACAAAAACCGCCGGGCAGGTGCTCCGGCGGTTTGGTTCAATGGTCAATAGTCTCGTATTTGAGCCTTTGTTCTTAGGTTGCCTAAGAACGCGAACCGGCCGTCATGCAAAGGAATTGCAACGATCAGGCGGCGAGATCTTCCGCTTCGGTTCCCTTGAACATCTTTGCAAGGTTCAGGAAGCAGATCATGCCATGTTCGTTGGCAATGATGCCTTCGGAGTAGGACTTGTCGAAAGAGGCCGAGATTTCCGGAACCGGCTGGACCTGATTTGCCGGGATCGTCAGAATGTCCGAAACGCGGTCGACGAGCATGCCGATGACCATGTTGTGCACTTCGGCCACCACGATGGCGCTTCTTTCATTTGCGACGGTGCTTTTCATTCCGAGTTTGTGTGCGAGATCGATGATCGGAATAACCGAACCGCGCAGGTTCATGACGCCGATGACGTCTTTCGGCGCGTGGGGAATGGGCGTTGAAGGCGCCCAGCCGCGAATTTCGCGGATAGTCGTCGTCTTCACGCAGAATTCCTGATCATGCAGGCGGAATGCGATGATTTCGAGCGTCTCGCCGCCAAAGTTGGTAGAGTTTATCATTGCCATCAGAATTCTTCCCAATGCTCGCTGTGGAGGCCAGCGCAAGTGCACCGACACTTGCATATGCGAATTTGGCGTTCTGCCTGGTGCCTGAACAGCCGGAAACAATATTTTCCGCCTTCAATGGAAGATTCGTAGCATGAGATGGTTTCGCAAACCTAAATGCGAAGACTTCAATATTCTTTCTCGTAAAATATACCGGCTGCACCTTCGCCATTACCGCCCGCTTCACCGCGCAGCTTCACGCCGCGCCCGACATCGAGGTTAATGATGGCCTTTGCGCCGGAATCGCCGCTTTGCTGCAGTTCGAGATAGGTTCGCTCGTTGAGATATTTGCCGGCGGAAACGCGGGCCTGGCCTTCGGAATCCGTCGAGATGTCGAGATCGTCGACACCGAGATTGCTTCGGAGCTTGTCGAACAACGAGGTGGAGCGCCCACCGGCAAGCTGTGCTGCCGCATCCGCCAGCCGCGCGATCTGCAAGGCCGAGAGCTTGGACATGGATTGGCCGAAGATCAGCTGTGCCATAACTTCATCCTGCGGCAGAGCCGGGGTTGAGGAGAAGGCGAATGTCGGGTCGTTGGCATTGCCGGAAACCGCAACGGTGATGGTGGCGGAACCAGCGGTGGACTGCGCCTCCATATCCAGAACCGGCACGAGGCCGCCGCCGAAGGTTATCTTGCCCGTATTGAAATCGAGACGGCGGGTGAGAATTTCGAGCCGTCCACGGCGCATTTCAAAACCGCCGGAGATGACGGGAACAGCTGCCGTACCGCGAATGGTCAGATTGCCGGTCAGTTCTGCGTCGATGCCGCGTCCGCGCACGAAGATGCCGCTCGGTGCGTTTACCTGAAGATCGAGATTGATGGTCGATGAACTACCACTGCCGCCCTGATCGTTGCCGAGTGCCTTTACCTGCGCCCGCACCTGCGGCGGGGCGTTCTTGTGCTTGACGTCGATTTCCGTCAGCGAGGCTGGAAGTTTCTCCGGGATGGTGATGGCGCTTCTGTCCAGCGTCAGCTTGCCGCCAAGCACGGGCGAATTCAGAAGCGGACCCTTCAGCGTCAGCGTGCCGCTTACGATGGTCGTCACCAGCGTGCCATCATTGTAACCGGCGCGGTCCAACGTGATCGTGATGTCGGCTGGAAAGCCCGAACCGCCCGTTATACCGACGCTACCCGTTCCCGAGATCGTTCCACCGCCAGCAAGCTTTCCCGTCAGCCGGGAGATGACGGCGCGATCACGATCGAAGGTGACCGTTGCTGCCAGCCCGTTGACTGTGAGGTTACGGCGCACATCGGTCAGTCGTGTACCATCGGTGGTGATGCTGCCGGTAACGACAGGCGCGGAAGCGCTGCCGGAAATCTTCACATCGATGGCGGCGGTGCCGTCCACATCGAGGCCCTGTGCTGCGGTTTGTGCGGCAACGGCGGAGAAGGGCAACCTCCCGGAAAAGGCCATGGAAAGCGGACGGTTACCGGCAATGCCGAGGGAGCCGCCGCCCGAAAGCGACATGCCGCCCTGACCGGTTACATTCGTATCGATCTGCAGGGTGCCGCCGGCGAAACGGCCGTTTGCCTTGATGCCGAGCGCTGCAAGCCCTGCCGCACGCGTCTGGGCAACCTCGGCATTCGTCCAGTTCAGATTATAATCGACCGCCGGGTCTGAAGCCGTGCCCTTGGCGCTGACCGTTCCGGATATACTCCCCGCCGCATCCAGCCCGGTGGCGAAGGCATTTGCGAGGTTCGCGGGAAGCGAGCGGATATTGGCGTTGATGTCGAGTGTCGAACCCGCCGTGCCGTTTACCTCGACGCGCCCGTCGCCGGTGATGATAGTCAGACCGGAGATGCGGGCCGTGCCGTTCTCGATCGCAATTGTACTCGGCTTTTCAAGCCGTACGGCAATGCCCTTGGGGGCGGCCGAGAAGGCATCGAGCCGCACGGTCATCGGCGATCCTGCGGTATTGGCACTGCCCTTTACCACGAGCGGCGCATTGTCGTAGCGTCCGTTGACATCGAAGTTGGTGGTCGTGCCGGAATGGCCAATGGTCGCATTCAGCGCCGAAATCGCCGCGGTGCCAGCATTGACGCTGTCGGCGCTGACCTTGCCGTTGATGGCGAGCGCCTGAAGGTCGTCAATGGAGATATCGGCAGCGAGCTTCGAAATAACCGTTGTGCCCTGGCGGATAATGCCGCCATTCGCCTTTATCGTCGCGGCAATCCGGCCGTTATCGTTACTGAGTACGATGTCGCCGGCAATATCGCCATCTGCCTGTTGCGCGGCAAGTGCCGCCAGCAGGGCCAAGTCCGGGAAATTGAACGAAAGATTGCCAGATGGCAGGAATTGTTGCGAGAATTGCAGCTTGCCGTTCAAGATATTGCGACCCACTGCCACATGAAGCTCGGGTATTGCCGTGCCGTTTTCTGTCTGCACCACATTGGCGTTGGCGTCGATCTTCTGCCGGTCGAGGCTGCCGCTGGCGGTCAGTTTTGCCTGCGGTGCGGCCGGATCGGCCTTGCCTGCGGCATTGACCTTCAGGGCTTCAAGCTTCCGTCCGGCAAGTGTGGCACTTTCGGAGCTTAAGGTGACATTGAAGTCGGGCGCGGCAAGCGCGCCGCTGGCTTCAATTGCAAAATCGGCAACGCCCTTTGCCTGTGGCGTCAGTTTTTCGAGAGCGGGAAACTTGCCCGTCAGATTGGCGCTCAACGCGTTGTCTTCGAGACTGACATCACCTGTCGCTTCAATTGTTCCGGATTTGACCACGAGGTTCTGAACGCTTGTGCGCCCGCCAATGATCAGGTCGATATCGCCCTGCAAAGCGATGGTGGTATCGAATTTTTCCGCCAGCGCTGGCGGCAGGGTGGCGGGCAACGCAAAGAGCTGCACGCTGGATGTCAGGCGATTGTTGGCGAGGTCGAAACTGCCGTTCAGCGTTCCGCCGACACTGGCGCTCTCCAGCGTCGCGCCATCAAAGCCGATCGTCGACGAGGTGAGGCTGACCGGCGCCTTGATGGTGACCGGCGCACGCACCAGCCGGTCGATATCCGGGCTGACGAAGGACGATTGTGCCACGGAGAGAATGGTGTCGATGGTGCCGCTGCGATCGGCGATGTTGAGATTGCCGCTCCTGGCCGTCAGCTTGACATCATCAAGCCTACCCTGTGGCAGGGAAAGGCTGCGCAACGATGCCGTGGTGTTGAGATGAGCGGCATCAGCGTTGCCTTTCAGGGAAAGATCAATGCCATTGATGAGGGCCTGGATCTCGCCATTGTTCAGCGGCCAGCGGAAATCCACTGGCCCGGCGGTGCCGATGAGGTTGGCACTAAGATCGTTCTGGCCGTTCGGATCCACGGTGCCCGAGGCCGTCAGCAGCAATGTGCCGGTTTCCAGCGTGCTGCTGCCGATTTCGATGCGGCCCTGTGGTGAGAGCGTGGCGTTTGCATCAAGTTTCGTCTCGCCGGCAAAAAGCTGCCGGAAAGCGGGGGGCAGAAGCAGATCGGGCTGGCCGCCGCCTGCGACCTCGATACGCCGCGTGCCGTCGTCTCCTAGTAGATGGTGGCCGGTGACGTTGAGCACGGGGTTGCCGGCGACGTTGCCGCGCAGAGTGCCGGTCCAGTCAGAAAGCGGACCTTCACCGTTCACATCGATCGCCACGGCGGGTGTGCCCGGAAGCGAGAGCAGCGTGGCCAGAAGCCCGCCCTCGGGCTCCTTCATTTCCGCTTTCAACTTCAAGACATTTTCATTCGGCAGAAACGCGATGTCCGCATTGATGGCAGCGTCCGGCGTGCTCTGCCGGTGGGCGGTGAGCGATAGCCTGATATCGTCCTGCGCGGCCTTGAGATTGCCCTCGGCGGTCAGCTCGAAGTCGCGGCCAAGAAGAGATTGTCCGAGGCTAATATCGGGAAAATTGAAACTGTCGATGCCGATTTCAATCGGCAGGGACGAACTGCCGGAGCTTTTGGTCGATGTTTGCTCAGCGGGAAGCGGTTTGCGATCGACATCAATCGATCCGGCCGACACCCGGTCGGCGTGGAAGGTTCCGGCAAGAAGCGAGAGCGGCGACCAGTCAACGGCGATCTGGTTCACGCGGGCGTAAGGTCCCTGCCGATCCGAAAGGGTGACATTGTCGAGCCGCAGGCGACCGGTCAAAAGACCGCTGGGTGGAGAGATTTCGATTGTCTGGTCGGGCGTGGAAACGAGCGATGAAATCTGCTTTGCGGCAATTCTTGCACCCATCGGGGTAAGACCGACGAACAGAACCGCAAGCAACACCAGCACCACGCCGCAAAGAGCAGCGTAGCCCAGCCATCTCAGCAATCGAATCAACGTTGTCATCAAGCGTAATCTACACTCTGTTGCTAGGGTGTTCGATGGCGGCGTTTAAAAAGACTGGCCGATGCCAGCATAAATGCCGAAATTGTTGCCACCATCATATTTTTCAAGCGGCATGGCGACATCAAGACGCAAAGGCCCAAAGGGCGTTGCGTAACGCAAACCAATACCGGCGCCAGCCCGGATATCGGAGAAATCAGGGGTTACGCTGTCGGATACCACACCCGCATCGATAAAGGGCACGATTCCGATCGTATCGGTGACCTTGATACGGGCTTCGATGGAGCCAACCACGTAAGAGCGGCCGCCAGTTGCATCACCGGCTGCATTATAGGGCGATATTTCCTGGTAGCTATAGCCGCGGACGGATCCGCCGCCGCCGGCATAAAAGCGCCTTGTGGTCGGTATGTCCTGCAGATTGCTGCCGCCGACGAGCACGCCGCCGGAAAGCTTTCCGGCCATGATCAAGCGATCTTCGGCGCCGAGTCCCTTATAACCCGAAATAGAGCCTTCAAAGGAGGAAAAGAAAGTGCCGTTCAGCGCTTCGTAGCTGGGCTTGGCGGCCACCGATGCACGAAAGCCTTCAGTGGGGTTGAGCTTGTCGTCGCGCGTATCGCGAACGAATTCCAGCGGTATGGAGGTGGTCAGATATTTGTTCTTGCCGAATGCGTCTTCGGTATCTGCCCACTGCACCTCGAGACCGGCGGCTGCGGTATCGGTGTCGTTCAGCTCATAACTGAAACCGGCGGCTCCCGTTATGGTCTTGGCCTCATAGGTATCGGGATGTTCGGTCTTGGCGATCAGGCTGGTCTTGAATGTGGTGCGCGGGTTGAACATGCCGGGCTTTGTGAAGGTGATGCCCGCCGAATAGTCCATGCCTTCAACGCTCGATGCTTCGGCGATGCGTGAAACCGAACCCTCGATCCGCAGCGATTCCGCCTGCCCGAACAGGTTCCTGTGGCCCCAATACCCCTGGAGGCCAATGCCTTCCGTGGTGGAATATTGTGCGCCGACGCCGAAATAACGGTGCTTGCCCTCTGACACCTCGATGGTGAGCGGAATGGAGCCATCGCGTGACAGTGTTCCTGCTTCCTTGATTGTCAGGCTGGAAAAGACCCCGAGCTGGCGTAGCCGGTCTGCGGCCTTGCGCAGTTTTTCCGGGGAGTAGGGTTCGCCGCCATTGAGGCGCGAATAACGGCGGATGAAGTCGCCGTCGACGGTTTTTTCGCCGGTGACGGTGACCGCGCCGAGCGGTGCCACGGGGCCACCTTCGGCAGCCATGGTAATATCCACCGTATTCGTCGCGTGGTTTGCAACGGCCTCGCGTTTCGTCAGCTTCGCAAGAGGGCGGCCTTCGGCTTTCAGATCATCGATCAGCTTGTTGCCGGCGCGGATGATTGCCAGAGATCCGGCATCGCCGCCGGTGACGAGACCGTATTCTTCAAGGTTGCGGCCCGTCACATCACCCTCGAGCCTGATATTGCCGAGCGTGAAGACCGGGCCGGGGGTGACGGTTATGACCACGGGCACCGGAGCGGAGTGATCGAACACCGGATTGGGTGGCAGATCGTCCACATCCTTGCCGGCGACCGTGACCTTGACGATGCCGCCATATCGGGCGTTTTCGTAAAGCGCTGCGATCAGCCTGTCCCTGTCATCACGCGCCTTGATCAGAAGGCCGAGATCGCCGGAGGCCGGTTTGTCCTTGTCGGCCAGAAGAAGCGAGCTGTTTTCCAGGCTGCCTTTGAGAGATTTGTCTGCATCGGCAGCATTCAGCGTAACGGCATATTTGACCGGATTTATAACTTCGATCTCCGGTTCTTCCGAACCCCAGAGACGCACGCCGAACAGCTTGAAAGCAAAAGCATCGCGAGTAAACGCCGGGTACAGGGCGAACGTAACGGCAACCGCAAGAGCGGTGCCAGCTTTCCGATACGCAATACCTGTCTTCGGGTTAGTCCGTGTTCTTCGCATAAGCTGCTTTATGGTTGAGCATTTATTATGGCTCTGACCCGTTTCCTGTCCGTTAACAGTGCAGTTTAATCATAAATAAACGGCGTTGAGGACCCTTCGGACTGTGTTTTGCCCGCCTTAACGCAAAAAGCCCCGGATGACCGGGGCTTCTGTGCAACGGTATCTCGTGCAGCTATTAACGGCAACGCGCCGTGTAACGCTGACCGTACTGGTCGCGATAATAGCAATAGCCAGGTTCGGATGCATTGCCGATCAACGCGCCGCCAACGCCACCGATCGCCGCGCCTACTGCAGCGCCACGAACGTTGCCCGTGATAGCGCCGCCCAGGACCGCACCGGAAACGGCACCGATCGAAGCACCCTTTTCAGTCTGCGTGCAGCTTGCAAGCGACAGGCCGACCAGCGCAAATATGATTGCCTTTTTCATGAAACTCTCTCCAACGTTACAATGAGCTCTTCGGCTCGGTAGGCGTCCCATATTTATCTGCGGCGACTGCTACCTCCGACCGCCACAGATAACTAACAATTCGATACCGTTTAGGGAAGCCTCCTCTTTCAGGCGTTCTTCCGCGCGTAAATCGATTGCGTCCCAAACAACGGCGCCGTTTGAAAAAGGTTCCAAATTTCCGGGTTTTTTGATGTGAATCAATTTTGTACTTTTCATCGGCGTCTATAAACGGTTTATTGGAATGGTTCAAAACAACGGCGAATTGACGCAGACGCGGTTAAAGCAGCTCGCAAGGGTTGACGGTCCCGGTGTCGAGGCAGAAAACGATCTGGTCAATTCTGGAGCATGGCATGGACTTCGAGGCATTTTTTACGACGGAACTGCAGAGCCTGCATTCTGAGGGACGCTATCGCGTTTTTGCGGATATCGAACGCCAGCAGGGCAATTTTCCCCGCGCGACACGGTACAACGCCAATGGCGAGCGCAAGGACGTAACCGTCTGGTGTTCCAACGATTATCTGGGCATGGGCCAGAACCCCAAAGTCATCGAAGCCATGAAAGCCGCCATCGATCACTGTGGCGCGGGTGCGGGAGGCACCCGGAACATTTCTGGGACCAACCATCATCACGTCCTGCTGGAACAGGAACTTGCCGATCTGCACGGCAAGGAATCGGCGCTGATCTTCACGTCGGGTTACGTTTCCAACTGGGCGACACTCGGCACACTTGGCCAGAAAATTCCGGGCCTCATCATTTTCTCCGATGCGCTCAACCATGCCTCGATGATCGAAGGCATCCGTTACGGCCGTTGCGAGCGGGTGATCTGGAAACATAATGATCTCGAAGATCTCGAGGCGAAGCTCAAGGCAGCCGATCCAAGCGCGCCGAAGCTCATCGCCTTTGAATCCGTCTATTCGATGGATGGCGATATCGCCCCGATCAAGGAAATCTGCGATCTTGCCGATCGTTATGGCGCAATGACCTATCTCGACGAAGTCCATGCCGTTGGCATGTACGGACCGCGCGGCGGCGGCATTGCCGAGCGCGAAGGCCTGATGGATCGCCTGACGATCATCGAGGGAACGCTCGGCAAGGCTTTCGGCGTGATGGGCGGTTATATTGCCGGGTCCACGGCGGTCTGTGATTTTATCCGTTCTTTTGCCTCCGGTTTCATCTTCACGACGGCCCTGCCGCCGTCGCTTGCTGCCGGCGCAATCGCCTCGATCCAGCATTTGAAGGCAAGCCCCTTTGAGCGCGCCCGCCATCAGGACCGGGTACGCAAGCTGCGGGGGCTTCTGGATGCACGCGGCATTCCGCATATGGACAATCCCAGCCATATCGTACCGGTCATGGTGGGCGATGCCGCCAAGTGCAAATGGATTTCGGATATCCTGCTCGACAATCACGGCGTCTATGTCCAGCCGATCAATTATCCAACCGTGCCGCGCAAGACCGAGCGTCTGCGCATCACGCCGACACCGCTGCACACCGATGCCGACATCGAACAGTTGGTCGGCGCGTTGCACCAGCTCTGGTCACATTGTGCGCTGGCGCGCGCCGTGGCTTAAGGCCGCAGTTCAAACAAGAGAAAATCTGGCCGCGTTTACGCGGCCTTTTCTTTGCTGGCGATCAGTTCCCGCGCGTGATTGCGGGCTTCCCCGTCCGCCGAAAATACGTCTTCGATGCTGTTGGCTGATCGGCCGTCATGCATGCGGTCCATGACCGTTTCGACGATTTCGGCCATATCGAGAAAACCGATGCCGCCTTCGACGAAGGCGTGAAAGGCGGTTTCTTCGGCGGCATTCAGAGCCGCGCCCTGCAAGCCTCCGCGCTCCAGCGCCGTGCGCGCCAGTCGGAGCGCCGGAAACCTGGCCTCATCAGGAGCTTCGAAATCGAGCCGCGCCAGTTTGGCGAAATCCAGGCGTTCGACATTGAGATTGCCGCGCTCAGGATAGGTGAGGGCATAAGAGATGGCGGTTCGCATATCGGGCGAGCCGAGCTGGGCGATATAGGAGCCATCCGTATAACCCACCATCGAATGTATGATCGACTGCGGATGAACGATCACCTCCACCTGCTCGGGCCTGAGATCGAAGAGATATTTCGCCTCGATCATTTCCAGCCCCTTATTGAACATCGAGGCGCTGCCGATCGATACCTTCAACCCCATCGACCAGTTGGGATGTGCGCGGGCGATATCTGCCGTGACATTGGCCATCTGCTCACGCGACCAGGTGCGAAAGGGTCCGCCGGATGCGGTGAGTACGATGCGCTCCACGGCCTGTGTGTGATCGCCCGTCAGGCACTGGAAGATCGCGCTATGTTCGCTATCGACCGGGATCAACCTGCCGCCGCCCTGTTTGACCGTGCGCAGGAAAACATCGCCTGCGGAAACGAGGCATTCCTTGTTGGCAAGCGCTATGTCTGCGCCGCGCCGTGCGGCTGTCAATGTCGGGGCAAGACCAGGTGTTCCGGCAATCGCTGCCATTACCCAGCCGGCCTCCATCGAGGCCGCTTCTTCGAGGCCGGATTTGCCCGCCGCAACTTCAATGCCGGTGCCGGCAAGGGCCGCTTTCAGCGCTTCGTATTTGCCATCCTCGGCGGTTACCGCAAGCTGCGCGCCGAATTCACGCGCCTGTTGCGCCAGAAGATCGATGTTTCCGGCGCCGGTGAGCGCCAAAACCTCGAATTGTCTGCGACCACCTAGCTGACGGACGACATCCAGTGTGTTCGTACCGATCGAACCCGTCGAACCCAATATCGTCAGCCTGCGTGGCATTTCACTGGTATCTGTCATCTTCCGTCCGTCGGTCGTTTCCGGTTGCCCGAAACCGATGCATAGTTTCTGGCGACATGCACTAGCCTCTACTCGTGAAAACCCGTCATAACAAGGACACAGCCGGGCTATTGTTTTTGCGGATGGCAAAGCCATATGCAAGAAAAACGATGAGAGAATATTGATGCGACGTTTTCTGGTTTCCAGCGGTTGGATTTTTGCGGCAAGCCTTGTGCTGGTTCTGGTCTTTATTCCTTTCGACCCACGCCTTTCGGAACATGCTCAAGCCCTGCCGGGAAGGATAGTTTCCTTCAATCGCTCCATTACCGATTTCGGTACGTTCAGCTGGATGCTTTATTCCACCGGCGCTCTTGCCATCCTCGCCTATGTCGGCGCGCGGGTCCTGCAGGCGCGGACCTACGCCGGGCGGCTGAGAACGGCATGGCGGCTTCTCGCTTACTTCTTCCTGACGATCGGAACGGCGAGCATATTGGTCCACACGCTGAAATTCCTGATCGGGCGGGCGCGGCCGGAGCTTTTTCTGGAAATGGGTGCCTATAGCCTCACGCCTTTTACCGGTGACAATCTTTATGAGAGCTTCCCGTCAGGCCATTCGACGGCTGCCGGAGCGTTTTTCGGTGTTTTCGCCATGCTGATGCCGCGCTTCCGCTGGGCGTTCCTGCTACTTGCGCTTGTCATTGGTGTTTCACGCGTCATCGTCGGCGCGCATTATCCAAGCGATGTGGCCGCCGGGCTGTTGCTTGGCATGTGGACGGCCATGGCCTTCGCCTTTATCTTTGCCCGGTCCGAAATGCTTTTCCGTTTCGATGCACATGGTTGGCCACAGCCGAAAAATGCAAACCTGCCGGCGGCGGATGCACGATAGAGACGTTTAACGGACAGGGGGGCGGTGATGGAAGAAGCGAAAGTCGTGCCGGAGAATGACGGCAGGGCCGTTCAGCACATCCGCACGTCCGTTGTCGTGGCCGGTGGCGGGCCGGCCGGCCTGATGCTCGGCCTTTTGCTTGCCCGCAGCGGTATAGACGTAACGGTTGTCGAGAAACATGGGGATTTTCTGCGCGATTTTCGCGGCGACACCATTCACCCCTCCACGCTTGAACTGATGGAGCAGCTGGGTTTTGCCGAGGAGTTCCTGAGCCTCCCGCATACGCGTGCGCCTCGGCTGAACGCAGTCATCGGCGGCGAGCGTATCACGATCGCGGATTTTTCGCGGCTGCCGGTCCATCATCGTTTCATTGCCTTCATGCCGCAATGGGATTTTCTCAATTTCATCGTCGGCAAGGCCGGGCAATATGAGAATTTTCGGCTGCTGATGAATGCGCCGGTAACCGGCCTGATCGAGCGCGACGGGCGTGTTGGTGGCCTCATGGTCAATACGCCGGAAGGCCCAATCGAGATCGCCGCTGATCTGGTGGTGGGCGCGGATGGCCGCAACTCCATCGTCCGCGAGGCGGCGGGACTTGAAGTACAGCACTTCGGCATCCCGACCGAGGTGCTTTGGATGCGCCTTTCGAGACAGCCGGGTGATCCGGCCGACACCATGGGCCATGCGGGTTCGCGGCAGGGTTTCGTGATGATCAACCGCGGTGACTACTGGCAATGCGGGTACGTGGTGCGCAAGGGCTTTTTCGCTGACATGAAGATTGAGGGACTTGAAGCCTTCAGGAACCGGGTTGCGGAAATCTGCCCTTTCCCGCGCGAGAGGCTCGACGAAATTACGAGCTGGGATGACGTGCATCTGCTCACCGTCCGTATCGATCGGTTGAAGCGCTGGTGGAAGCCCGGCCTGATCTGCATCGGCGATGCGGCCCATGCCATGTCGCCCGTCGGCGGTGTCGGCATCAATCTTGCCATTCAGGATGCGGTTGCTGCGGCCAATGTTCTGGTGCCGGTATTCACATCCGGCCGGACCATTGCCGATGATGACCTCGCCGCCATAGAGAAACGGCGATCCTTTCCAACCAAGGCCACGCAATTCTTGCAGCGGATGATGCGTGTCGGTCGCAAGAAAGAGCAGGCGGAAACGGCGGAAAAGCCGAAAGGCCCACCCGCCATCGTGCGGGCGATCATGCGGTTTCCACTTTTTGCCCATCTGACCGGCAGGCTGGTGGGGTTGGGCTTTCGTCGGGAAAAGATCGAGACGGTGTGACGCGGCTTAAGCCGCATTCACGATTTCCTTCGCATATTTCAGCCCGATAACGGCGGAACCGATCAGCCCCGGCTCGATCCGGCAAATGGCAGGCACGACGAGCGGCCTGTCGAAGCGCCTGAGAATGCGGCCCCTGACGGCTTCGTCCAGAGCTGTCACGAGTTCCCTTGAATTCGAAAGTCCGCCGCCTACGGGCACGATGGTTGCGCCGGTGACATTGATCACCATCGCCAGCGGCGAGGCGAGAATATCAATGAGTACATCGATGGTTCTTGCGGCTTGCGCATCGCCTGCCTGCCAGGCGGCAATAATATCCTCACTGGTCATATCCTGCCCGTGAAGATGCAGATGCAGCTTTTCCATGCCGCGCGCGCTGCCGATTGCGTCGACACAGCCGGTGAGGCCGCAACCGCATTCGAATCGCGGCAGCGATACCGGTGGATTGCCGGCCAATGTCGCGGCCACTGGCCCATGTCCCCATTCGCCGGCAAAACCGCCGTCGCTGTTGATGAGCTTGCCGTCTATCACCAGCCCGCCGCCGACACCTGTTCCAAGGATAACGCCGAAGACGACGCGATGTCCTTGTCCGGAGCCGATTTCCGATTCGGCGATCACGAAACAATCCGCATCGTTCGAAACGATAACAGGAAGGTTCAGGGCTTTTTCCAGATCGTCTTTTAACGTTCTGCGGTGAATGCTGGGAATATTGGCGACTGTCGCCTTTCCCGTATCAAGATCGATGACGCCCGCGATCGACAGTGATACGCAGTCGGGTGTGCCGCCGCTGTTGTCGATGACGGATTTCAAGCCGGCAGCGAAGTCTTCAAAGCTGGTTTTGGGCGTTGGTATACGCGGTACGGGGCGAATATCGTCCGGGGCATTGGCAATCGCGCCCTTGATGGTCGTTCCGCCGATATCGAAACAAACGATCATGGTTCAGACTCCGGAACGTGTGGCATCGTAGATTTTTTCTCCGCCAATCCATGTTGAATGCATCTGGAGGTCTGGTGTCAGCATCACGAAATCAGCATCGAAACCGGCCAGGAGTTTTCCCTTGCCGGAGGCGCCGATTGCCTGCGCGGGATAGGCGGATGCCATTCGCAAAGCTTCTTCCAGCGGCATTTCCATCTTCTCACGCATGAAGCGGATGCAGGAGAGCATGTCTATATCCGCTCCCGCCAGCGTGCCGTCGGCCAATGTTAGCCGTCCACCGTTGCGATAGACGCGCCGGCCGTTCAGTTCAAAACCGTCATCATCCGTGCCGATGGTGGACATGGCGTCGGTGACAAGGAAGATGCGGGCCGGGCCATTCTTGGCGCGCAGCGCAATGCCGATTGCGGCCGGATCGACATGGAATCCGTCGGCTATAAGCCCGCAATGCAACTTGCCGTTCGAAAGTGCGGCCCCGACCAGCCCCGGCTCGCGGTGGCCAAGCGGGCTCATGGCATTGAAGAGATGCGTCACCATGGAAGCGCCTGCATCAGCATAGGCCGTCGCAACATCGAGACCGGTGTCGGTATGGCCGAGGCTGACGACGATGCCGGCGTCGCTGAGTGCTGCAACCTGCTCGACAGTAACATTTTCCGGGGCAATGGTTGTCAGCACGAAGGGGAGTTCCGCCCTGCAGCCGGTCAGGACCGCGAGGTCGTCTGTCTCCATCTTGCGGATCAACGCCGGATCATGCGTGCCCTTGCGCGCGACGGAAAGATGCGGCCCCTCGAAATGCAGGCCGAGGAAACCGGCCACATGCTCCTTGCCCGCGGCAATCCCCGCCTGCGCCGCCCTGAAAGTCACGTCCGACCGGTCGGTGATGAGCGTCACCATCAAAGCCGTCGTGCCGAACTGGGCGTGGGCGGAGCAGATGCGGGCAATGCCAGCCACATCCGGCTGGTTGTTGAACATGACGCCGCCCCCGCCATTGACCTGAAGGTCGATGAAGCCCGGCGCGATCAATAGTCCATCTGTATCGATCACTTCGGCGTCGGCAGGCACGCTGTCCAGGACAGCGGCAACGCGCCCTTCGCGGATCAGGAGCACCTTGTCATCATGCCATTCGGCGCCATCGAAAATGCGGGCGCCGACAAATGCCTTTATGCCGCTCATTGGGTTTCAGTCACCTTCTTCAATGCCACGGGAGCATCCGGGTTGAAGCCTCTTGCGCGCGACAATTGCTCGATGAAGCCGTAAAACGGTGCGATAAGCAGCAATGCATCGGTCAGGGGATGGTTGGTTTCCACGAATGGCAAGGGCTTGGCCGGGCTACCCTTGGCGGATGTGACGAAAACATTGGCGCCTTTGTGGGCAAGGCTTGCGGCAATATCCGTAACGGAGGTCTCGGCGCGGTCGCGCGCGGCAAAGGCGATTACCGGAAATTTCGGTGCGACCAGCGAAACCGGGCCGTGCATGACTTCTGCCGACGAATAGGCTTCCGCGTGCAGCTCGCAGGTTTCCTTGCATTTCAGCGCGGCTTCCGCGGCAATCGCAAGAGCGGGGCCGCGGCCCAGCATATAAAGTGAATCCTCACCCTTCACAGCCTCGCCAATATGGCTCCAGTCAAGCGCGATCGCCTTGGCGAAATTCTGCGGCAGGGTGCTGACGGCCTTCGCGAGCAGGCTGTCTTCCGTCCATTCGGCAAGGATGGCCAGACCGGCGACAATGGAGTTGACGAAGGACTTGGTTGCGGCAACTGCCTTTTCCGGTCCCGCCTGGATGTCGACGGCGTGATTGGCTGCGTCTCCAAGGGGGGAGGGCAGGGTGTTCACGAGGGAGAAGGTAAGCGCTCCGCCCTTGCGGGCACTTTCCGCCAAAGCGACGATGTCAGGGCTTTTGCCCGATTGCGATACGGCGAAGGCTGCAGCCCGTTCCAGCCGCAGTTTCGTTTGGTAGATCGAGGCGAGCGAAGGGCCGAGCGAGGCGACTGGAAGCCCCGTCTGTAACTCGATCGCGTATTTCAGGAAATGCGCGGCGTGATCGGACGATCCGCGGGCAATGGTGACGATAACGGCCGGGTCACGGGCTTTCAGCTTGTCTCCGGCCTGCCGGAAGTCGGCACTGGTATTGTCCAGCAGACGGGCGACGGCATCGGGAATCTCGTTGATTTCCTGGCGCATCAGGGTTGTCATCGTTTTCTGTCCTTGGTCGATGTGTTTCAGTCGGAGGTCATCGTCAGTTCGGCGACGAGGTCGTAGGCGTCGCTGCGATAAAGGGCGCGCGATATTTCCATGAGGCGGCCGCTTTCGAGATAGGCCATGCGCTGGACGGAAAGTGCAGCAGACCCGGGGGGAACTCCAAGCAGCATCGTTTCCTCATCCGTAAGGTTGCGCGCGGAGATGCGCTGGATGGCGCGGACGGGGCGAATATCGCTTTTCGCAAGCTCCTGATAAAGCGAGTTTTCCACCAGCTGTGGGTCCGGCAGAATATCGCCCGGCAGGCTCGTGACTTCGAGCGCGATCGGCTGGTCGTTGGCAAGGCGCAGTCGCGTCAACCGGGCAACCATGGCGGATTGGGAAAGGCCGAGAGCCATCATCTCGTCACCGGTCGGGTAAAACAGGCCTCTTTCAAGCCAGCGCGTGCTCGCCACCATTCCCCGGCGGCGCATATCCTCTGTAAACGAGGTAAGCTTGGTCAACGGCTGCTGCATACGGGTGATGGGTTTGACGACAAAGGTGCCCGACCCATGCCTGCGGACGAGAAGTCCGTCGCGAACGAGATCGTCCACAGCCTTGCGCACCGTGACGCGGCTGACGCAGGCGCTTTCTGCAATGTCGCGCTCGGGCGGCAGGGCATCGCCATGTTTGAGGCGGCCGCCATTGATGGCGTCTTCAATCGTCTGACGCAGTTTCAGGTAAAGCGGGCCGCCGCCTCCCGATTGCAGGTCGTCCAGATTAAGCGCTGCCCCGTTCATCCATAACCTCTGTCACAATCGATGTGGCGAATTCCGGCTATACCATATGCGTCACAATCGGCAATACCAAAATAGAACCATTAGTGGATTTGTACGATTAATCGGTGGTTTTTTCGATCATTTGCTGAATAATGTGGCCTCTTGCTTGAAATTTTCGCATTAACCAAAAAAAATTTCCGGCAATTGGAATTGCTATAGACGATTGGCATTTTTTTGGTATTGTTTTTGTATCAGTGGCTGACGGCGCTCTATCTTGCGCCTGTCTCCGCTGGAGAAATCGGTCTCCGGTCCTCACTAGGATTTGCGAGATCGAATTTAACTTGACCGTTATGAAAATTAATTTCATCGTGGCGGAAAATTATCGCAGATATCAGGATAGCCAGCAAAGAAATGGTTGCTTCTGCGAAAATGAATTACGAATGAACAGGGAACAAAGTTCATGAAGGTGGGAATTATCGGACTCGGATTCCGTCTCGGTTATCTGGGCTACGTTTTTCACGAGATCGACAAGGATTTCGAGATCGTCGGTTATGTCGATCCTGCCCCGGCCGGTCTGCCGGGTCTTGAGGAAAAGGGCATTTCGGCTGGCAAGGCCTATGATAGCCCCGAGGCGCTGATTGCCGGCGAGACATTCGACCTTTTGATGATCGGCTCACCGAACCATATGCATCTGGAGCATATCCGCATCGGGCTTGAAGCCGGTTGCACCATTTTCTCGGAAAAACCCATCGTCGTCAGCATCGAGGAAAGCCTCGAACTCGCCCGGTTGCTCAACAAGCATGGACATGAGCGGCTGCTGGTCGGTCTGGTCCTGCGTTACTCGCCGCTTTACCGCGATCTGCGCGCCGCGCAGGCCGAAGGCAAGCTGGGTGACGTCGTCTCCATCGAGGCTTCGGAACATATCCCGCCCTATCATGGCGCGTTCTTCATGCGCGACTGGCGGCGTTACGAGAACTATTCCGGCTCCTTCATGCTGGAAAAATGTTGCCACGACCTCGATCTCTATAATGGCGTGGTGGGTGCCCGGCCGCGTTTCGTGTCGAGCTTTGGCGGGCGCAAGAGCTTCACGCCTGCAAATGCTCCGCAAAATGACGGCATCAACGACATGGAAGTCTACCATCGCAAGCCGAGCGGCTGGATGGGTTCCGACAAGGTTTTCGACAGCGACGGTGATATCATCGACTACCAGACCGCGATCGTCGAATATGAAAATGGCGCATCGCTCGCCTTCCATACCAATCTGAACGTTCCCGACGATTTCCGCCGTTTCTGCGTCATCGGCGCCAAGGGCATGGCGGAGGGCGATTTCGTGCGCGGCTTCCTGAACGTGCACAATGCCCGCACCAACGAAAAGACCGTTGCCAAGACCTATTCGGCGGCAACCGTGCTCTCCCAGCATTATGGCGCGGATGAGCAGATGGCCGAGGACGTGATCAACCATGTCGTCGAGGGGACGCCCCTGCCGGTTTCCGCGCTCGATGCGATCGAGGCCGGTATTCTGGCGCTCGCCATGGACGAGGCGCGCCATGGCCGCAAGGTGGTCGATCTCAAGCCGGTGTGGGAGGAATATGATCTGGCACTCCACGGGCAGTTGAAGTCGCCCGCCGTGAAATCGGCTTAAGGGGGCGCTGCGATGGATGCGAAACGCAGCGCGGTCATCTTTGCCTGGCTTCTTCTTTTGCCGGCGCTTTTATACATCACTGTTATTGTTGCTTATCCGCTCGTCGATACCTTCATCCTGTCCTTCACGGACGCGTCGTTGAAAAAGACGACGAACTGGGTGGGTTTCATCAATTACGAGAAGATCTTCAACGAGACTTTCGCCGGGGTCATCACGCGGACCTTTATCTGGACGTTCTTTTCCGTCTCGATAAAGATGATCATCGGCACCTTCGGTGCGGTGTTGCTGAATTCGGCCGTTCCCGGTCGGGCCCTGTTTCGCATCCTGACGATGCCGCCATGGATCGTGCCGATGGCTATCGGCATCTTCATGTGGGGCTGGATGTATAACGGCCAGTTCGGCATGATTTCCGGTGTTCTCCAGAATCTTGGCCTGGTGGACGGTCCAGTCGCCTTCCTCGCCTATGGCAGCACGGCTTTCTGGGCGACCATCATCACCGACGTATGGATCGGCGTGCCGATGGTGACGCTTTATCTGCTGGCGGCAATTCAGGCCATTCCGCAAGATCTTTACGAGGCAGCCTGGACCGACGGCGCCAGCCGCACCTACCGCTTCCGCCGCATCACGTTGCCGCTGATGCTGCCGGCCATGATTACCATGTCGATGATCTCGCTGATTTCGACCTTCAATTCCTTCGACATCATCTGGATCCTGACACAGGGCGGACCGACGGGCCAGACGACGACCATGATCATCGACACCTACAAGACGGCGATCGGTTCCTACAAATACGGTGAGGGCGCAGCGCGTGCAGTGCTGATCTGCATCTTCCTGTCCATATTCACCTACTTCTACTTCCGCATCACCAGCCGTATCTCGCAGGAGACCAGCCGATGACCGACAAAAATGCGATGATCAACCGTTACAGATGGTATGAGATCGTCGGGATTTATTGCGGCATCGCCGTATTCCTGACCTTCGTGCTGGCGCCGTTTGTCGAAGGGTTTCTGGTTTCGCTGAAACCGCTCAGCCTGCTTTTTTCGTCACCGTATAAGTTTTGGCCGGAAAACGGCTCCTTCGAGGCTTACCGGACCATGTGGGTTAGCGTTCCCGGCTTTGCCCGCTACGTCTTCAACTCCTTCTTCATCTCGACGATATCGACGATCATCGTTCTGCTTCTGGTGGTGCCGGCGTCCTATGCTTTCGCGCGGTTCCAGTTTCGCGGTCGCGGGCAATTGCTCGGCGCGTTTCTGGCGATCAACATGTTCTCCGGTGCGGTGCTTTTGATCCCGCTTTACCGGCTGATGCGCAATATGGGCGTCCTGAACACCTATCTGGCGATGATCATTCCCGGCGCCGCCTTTTTGATCCCCACTGCCATCTGGCTTTTGCGAACCTACATGCTGCGTATTCCGCGCGAACTGGAAGAGGCGGCCTATGTAGACGGCGCGAGCTATTTCTACACCTTCCGCCGGGTGATCCTGCCGCTTGCGATGCCTGGCATCGCCGTCGTGTCCATCACCACCTTCATCGGTGCTTATGCGCAGCAGTTCATCTTCGCGCTCACCTTCAATTCCAAGACCGAATATATGCCGCTGCCCATCGGCCTGTTTGCCTATTTCGGTCGTCAGGAAGTCGTCTGGAATGAGTTGATGGCGGCCAGCTTCGTCGGCATTGCGCCGGCCATGGTCGTCATCTTCTTCATGCAACGCTATCTCGTCAGCGGGCTTACCGCAGGCGCGGTGAAATAATCAACAATAGGAACGACCACCAGAAAACGGGAGACTATCTATGGCACTGAAACATTACGGATTGGCGCTTTGCGCCTTCGCATTTGCCGGTTCCACTGCCCTTAGCACGGTGGCGGCACACGCCGCCGACAAGGAGATCAGCTGGATCTATTGCGGCGACAAGATGGACCCCATCCATGAAAAATACATCAAGGAATGGGAAGGCAAGAATGCCGGCTGGAAGGTCGTTCCGGAAGTCGTCGGCTGGGCGCAGTGCCAGGACAAGGCAACCACGCTCGCTGCCGCCGGCACTCCGGTCGCCATGGCCTATGTCGGTTCGCGCACGCTGAAGCAGTTCGCACAGAACGACCTCATCGTTCCGGTGCCGATGACCGAAGAAGAAAAGAAGACCTATTACCCTAACATCGTCGACACGGTTACCTTCGAGGATACGCAGTGGGGCGTGCCCGTCGCCTTCTCGACCAAGGCGCTCTATTGGAACAAGGACCTCTTCAAGCAGGCCGGTCTCGATCCGGAAGTGCCGCCGAAGACCTGGGCTGAAGAGATCGCCTTTGCCAAGCAGATCAAGGAAAAGACCGGCGTCGCCGGTTATGGCCTGCCCGCAAAGACCTTCGACAACACCATGCACCAGTTCATGCACTGGGTTTACACCAATAACGGCAAGGTCATCGACGGCGACAAGATCACCGTCGACAGCCCGCAGGTTCTTGCAGCTCTGAAGGCCTACAAGGACATCACGCCTTACTCCGTCGAGGGTCCGACGGCCTACGAGCAGAACGAAATCCGCGCTATCTTCCTCGATGGCAAGGTTGGCATGATCCAGGCGGGATCGGGTGCTGCAACCCGCCTGCAGGAAACCAAGATCAACTGGGGTATCGCAACCCTGCCGCTCGGCCCTGAAGCCAAGGGTCCCGGCACGCTGCTCATCACCGACAGCCTCGCGATCTTCAAGGGAACCGGTGTCGAAGAAAAGGCGACCGAATTCGCCAAGTTCATCACCTCTCCCGGCCCGCAGGGCGAATACGAACTGCAGGGCGGCGCTGGCCTGACCCCGCTTCGTCCGTCGCCGAAGGTTGATGAGTTCATCGCCAAGGACCCCTTCTGGAAGCCGCTGATCGACGGTATCGCCTATGGCGGTCCCGAGCCGCTCTTCACTGACTATAAGGGCTTCCAGGACACGATGATTGAGATGGTGCAGTCTGTCGTTACCGGCAAGGCGACACCGGAAGATGCCGCAAAGAAGGCATCTGCCGCTCTCGAGCAGTACAAGTAATCCACATTTATAAGGTTGCGGGCGCAGGTCGCCCGCAACTCATAATTCGTTGCGAGAATACCCGCCGCTATGACGGCAGGAGCTTCTCGTGTGTTTCAACGGTTCCGATAAGGCGCGATTTTTCCGTGTCGCGGAACGTCTCTGAACGCAGCCTGATGTCGGCTGGTGACGGGAGAGGCAAGTTTTGGGTCAGCTTTATCTCAACAACGTCCGCAAGAACTATGGACATTTCGAAGTCATCAAGGGCGTTCAGCTCGACATCAGGGATGGCGAGTTCGTCGTTTTTGTCGGTCCCTCGGGATGCGGTAAATCCACATTGCTGCGCATGATCGCCGGCCTTGAGGATATTTCCGCCGGCGACATCGTCATCAACGGCGTGAAGGTCAATGACTTGCCGCCGGTTAGACGCGGCATCGCCATGGTATTCCAGTCCTATGCGCTCTATCCGCATATGACGGTTTTTGAAAACATCGCTTTTCCCCTCCGCGTCGAAAAGATGGAAGAGGGCAAGATCAAGGAAAAGGTCGAGGCCGTCGCGAAGATCCTGCAACTCGACCAGCGCCTGCAGCAGCGTCCCGGCATGTTGTCCGGCGGCCAGCGCCAGCGTGTAGCGATCGGCCGCGCCATCGTTCGCGAGCCGAAGATATTCCTGTTCGACGAGCCGCTTTCCAACCTTGACGCCGCACTTCGCGCCGACATGCGTATCGAGCTCACCAATCTGCATCGGACGCTGAAGGCGACGATGATCTACGTGACGCATGACCAGGTGGAAGCCATGACCATGGCTGACCGCATCGTGGTGCTGAATGCGGGCGAAATCTCCCAGGTCGGCGCGCCGCTGGAACTTTACCACAAGCCCGCAAACCTGTTCGTCGCCGGTTTCATCGGCAATCCGAAAATGAATTTCCTGAAGGTCACCTGCAAATCCGTCAGCGCCGATGGTGTGACCGTGGAGTATGAGGGCCAGACAATCACCGTGCCGGTGGAGCCGCGCGCCGGTCTTGAAGGCACGCAACTGACGCTCGGCATTCGCCCGGAACACACCGGTCTCGAAACGGCCGACCTGAATATCAAGGTCGCGCCCAGCGTTATCGAGCGGCTGGGTGTGAATACGATCGCTTATGGCGTCGCGCCCACGGGTGAAAATTATTGCGCGCTTCTTTCCGGTTCTGCGCCTGTTGTCGTCGATGAAACCATCGTCACCGGTATCAAGGCGTCGGATTGCCATCTGTTTGATGAAAGCGGCACATCGCTCGAACGGCGTGTCGATCTTTCTGTCCTCAAACTGATACAATAAAGGGCGGGAACCGGGCCATGAAATCTGTCTCGCCATGCCCGGTTTTCTGCGACGCTATCGGTTTTCAGCGGTCTTCGTCTTCCAGACGAAAAAGCAACGCCGGGCTTTCGGCCCGGCGTTCAAAACGGTCTGGCAGGTCCGCTGGATCACGGCATGGGATTGGGCATGTATCCGGTGAAACCACTGATTTTCCAGCGACCCTCATGCAGTCGGCAATAATAGAGCGTCTGCCATTTCATGACGTCGAAGCTGCCGTCGGCCTTGCGAAGCCCGCCGTCGAACTTCTTGCGAACCAGTGCGGTCTCACCTTCCACTTCGATTTCTTCCAGCGTGGTGGTGGTGAAGATCGCATTGCGCGGGTCTTCAGCGAATTGCTGGGTCTGGAAATCCTGCGCCTGTCGCAGCCATTCGTCGCGATAGGCGTCAAGCGAGGGGAAGGACAGGCGCCAGTTGTCCGGGTTTGCATCCCGGTTGGCGTTGATACCGAGAAAGCCGTCCTTTACGAAATCATCCGCGACTTTCGACCAGTCGGCAGTGAGGAAGGCGTCGATATCCCGTGTTACCAGCATGTCCCAGATGGAGTGGCGGGCGACGTCTGTTTCGGGAAAAGGGTTTTTGAATGGGTCGCGCATGATTCAGGTCCGTTGTTGAAATTATTTTCAAGATTTGGATATTTCTCTGGCGAAGATTGTTGGCATATGCTCATCTCGCAATCAACAGAGAAAATAATTTTCAAATCAAAGGTGTCCGGCGTGTCGTCAACGGGGCGAAACATGGTCGATTCATGGGTGTGTACGGTTGACGGGCGTCTCGGATTAGGGTGCATCGGAAACGGGGCCAAGCCTTAAGTTTTGGCGGAACGGAGACCGGTGAGCATGGATATTTTCGCAAAGATTCAAGACGACAGGGGACAGTTCTCGCAATCGGAGCGGCGGATCGCCGATATTCTGGTTTCGGACTTCGAGTTTGCGGTCAATGCATCGATCATCGAGCTTGCCGCCCGCGCCGAGGTTTCCCCGCCAACTGTGACGCGGTTCTGCCGCCGTCTGGGTTGCCAGAGCTTTTCGGATTTCAAGGTCAGCCTTGCCAAGACCGCTTATGTCGGCATCCGCTACCTCACCTCGGAACCGACCAGCACGGGCCCGTCGGACGTCGCCGAGGAAGTGCTTGCCAAGGCGCAGGAGGCGCTTTTCCTGCTGCACAAGACGCTCGATCCCGCCCTGGCCGACGAAGCGGCCGTCCGGATTGCCAATAGCGGCATGATCTACGCGTTTGGAGCCGGTGGTAATTCCTCGATGATCGCCTCGGAAATTCAGAACCGGCTGTTTCGCCTTGGCCTGCGCGTTTCGACCAGCGCCGATCACAGCATGCAATTGATGATGACTGCCGCTGCGCGGAAGGAAGACGTCATCATCGGATCCTCCTTTTCCGGCCGCAACATGGAATTGGTGAAGTGCTTCAGGCTGGCGCGGGAAATGGGGGTTACCACCATCGCGCTGACCCAGAGCGATACGCCCGTCGCCTTGGCGGCCGATATGGTGGTGGCCGTCAACGTGCCTGAGGGAAACAATATCTTCCGCCCAACATCATCGCGTTATGCCTATCTGGCGGCGGTTGATGTTCTGGCGACGCTAGCTGCCTATCACCACCGGCAGCGGTCGATGGTGACCCTGCGGCACATCAAGCAGCAGCTTGTGGAGCATCGTGATCCGGACGACCGGCAATTGCTGGGTGACTAGAGCATTTCCAGTGAGCCGCGTAGCGGTTTCACGCCCGAAAAATGCGTAAAAACAAAGATGTAGAGCGGCTTGACCTCAAAACCCGCTCTGGAAAGCCTCGAAGGAGTAGCATGACATGCAGGACAGGAAAGACAAAGTCGCCGTCGTAACGGGCGCGGCGGGCGACATCGGCCGGGCAATTGCCGCGGCGCTTTCTGAAAGCCACGCGAAGGTGGTGTTGGTCGATATCGATCCCGACGCCCTTTCCAATGCGCTTTCCCTGCTTTCCGGTTCCGCCTTCGTTTCGAAAACCTGCGACGTCACCGATCCGCAGGATCTTGCAAGGCTGGCCTTGGAGGTTGGGGAGCTGGGTGATGTCGCGACCCTCGTCAACAATGCCGGTGCTGCAAGGGCCGTCAGCCTGCACGACACGACCGCAGAGATATGGCGCAAGGACAATGCCCTTAACTTGGAAGCACCGTTTCTCTGCTTCAGGGCTTTCGAGGACGCGCTTAAGCGCACGCAAGGGTCTGTCATCAATATCACCTCCGTCAACGGCATGGCTGTGTTCGGCCATCCCGCCTATAGCGCGGCAAAGGCAGGCTTGATCCATCTGACGAAGCTGATCGCTGTCGAATACGGAAAATTCGGCATCCGTTCCAATGCTGTTGCTCCAGGAACCGTGCGCACGCAGGCTTGGGAAGCGCGGGCGGCAGTCAATCCTCAGGTCTTCGAGGAAGCGAAGCACTGGTATCCGTTGCAGCGCATCGTGAGGCCTGAGGATGTCGCCAACGCCGTCGCTTTTCTAGCCGGGCCACAGGCAGCGGCTATCAGCGGCGTGTGCCTGCCGGTGGATTGCGGCCTGACGGCAGGGCAGGCGCCGCTCGCCCGCACTTTCTCACAATCCGAACACTACTGACCGAAGTCCTCTCGGGCTTGAAGCACAATAAAGGGGAGCATCATGGCGCTCGCACAATTTCGTCTCGAAAACTCATGGCATCCGCTCGAAGATTCCGCATCGGGTGGCTTCACCTTCACCCTGTTCAATCTTTCCAGCGAGCCGGTGAAGGATTTCCGGATCGTCTATACGTCGCTGACGCGGACCATCGACAAGCCCGTTTGCGGCAATGCCGTCTATCTGCGCCGCAATGCCAATTTCCATGAATTTGCGCCGCCACGGGGTTTCGTGCTCGAAGCCGGGAAATCGTGGCGTTTCACCGTTGACGGCCTGCTCAGGCCTGCCCGCCATCGCACAGACGGTGCGAAATCCGCCTATATCAGCCTTGCCGACGGCACACATCGCGCGGTTGATGTCGCTGACCTGATGCTTGACGGGCGCCATAGCGAGCCGGCACCAGCCCTGCTTCCCGAAGGAAAGCTCGATCTGCCCTTCGCCATCCAGCCCTGGCCTGCAGAAATCGATGCCGCGCCGGGCGAAGACTTCCCCGTCGCACTCTTCCCGACGGAAGAGGCAGGCAAGGAAGAAGTGCTTGCGGTGGAAACTGTTTCGTCGCTTTTCCGCAGGCTTTTTGCCGTTGGTCACGTGCCTTTCAGCCTCGCGCCTGTTCATGAGGGCAAACCGCTTCGCTTCAAGCAACATAGCGGTCTGGAAGCTGAAGGTTATCGCCTGTCTTTCTCTGATGACGCCGTCGTCGTGGAATATTCGGCCGCTGCAGGTCTGCAATACGGCCTGACTGTGCTCGCGCAATTGCTGCACGGCGCGCGCACCGATACCAAATTCCGTTTCCCGGTTTCCGGCACCATCGCCGATGCGCCGCGTTACAGCTGGCGCGGTTGCCATCTGGATGTCTCGCGACAATTCTATCCGACCGGTGATGTCGTGCGGCTGATCGACATTCTTGCATGGCTGCGCATGAACCGGTTCCATTGGCACCTGACGGATGACGAGGCTTGGCGTCTCGAAATCAAGGCTTACCCGCTGCTGACGACAGTCGGCGCGACGCGCGGCCCGGATGCGCCGCTTCTGCCGCAGCTCGGCAATGGGGCTGAGCCGGTTTCCGGTTATTACACGCAGGATGATGTTCGCATGGTCGTCGCGCATGCGGCGGCACTGAACATCGAAATCGTGCCGGAGGTCGATATTCCCGGCCACAGCACGGCGGCTCTCGTTGCCTATCCGGAGCTGACGGATGGGCAGGAAGCGCCGGACAGCTATCGCTCCGTACAGGGCTATCCCAACAATGCGCTCAATCCCGCCATCGAGCCGACCTATGAATTCCTTGGCAAGATATTCGACGAGATGGTGGAGCTTTTCCCCTCGCGGCTGATCCATATCGGCGGCGACGAGGTAGCAGATGGCTCCTGGCTTGCCTCGCCGCTTGCCAAGTCGTTGATGGAAAAGGAAGGCCTCGACGGCACCTTCGGCATTCAGTCCTATTTCATGAAACGTATTCAGGGGATGCTGCATGAGCGCGGCCGCCAGCTTGCCGGCTGGGACGAAGTTTCGCACGGCGGCGGCGTCGATCCCTCGGGAACATTGCTGATGGCGTGGCAGAAGCCGGAAGTTGGCCTGGAGCTTGCAAAGCAGGGCTATGACGTCGTGATGACGCCGGGACAGGCCTATTATCTCGACATGGTGCAGGATGAAGCCTGGCAGGAGCCGGGCGCAAGCTGGGCCGGCACCGTTCCGCCGTCGCATACATATGCTTACGAGGCAGTCGGTGAGTTCCCCGAGGAATTGAAGGAGCGAATGAAAGGCGTTCAGGCCTGCATCTGGTCCGAGCATTTCCTCAATCGCGCCTATTTCAACCATCTGGTTTTCCCGAGACTGCCCGCCATTGCCGAGGCGGCGTGGACGTCGAAAGCGCAGAAGGACTGGCTGCGTTTCTCCGCCATCGTCCGCTTGAGCCCGGTCTATTGAGAGGAAGGCGAGATGCGTATTGCCGTTGGTGGAATTCATACCGAATGCAGCACCTATTCGCCGGTGCTGATGCGTCAGGAAGATTTTCGCGTCTTTCGCGGGACGGAGTTGCTGGAAGCCGAATATTTCAATTTCCTCGGCGAAGGCGGGGCGGAGGTGTTGCCGCTTCTGCATGCGCGGGCGGTGCCGGGTGGTCCCGTGTCGCGCACGGCCTATGATGCGTTCAAGCAGGAATTCTTGGAGCGTCTCAAGGCCTGCCTGCCGCTCGACGGGCTTTATCTCGCCATGCATGGCGCGATGAATGTCGAGGGAATGGACGATGCGGAAGGGGACTGGATTTCCAGCGCCCGCGCCGTAGTCGGACCGGATGTTATCATTTCCGCCAGCTACGACCTGCACGGCAATGTCAGCCAGTCGATCATCGACCAATTGGATATTTTCGCCGGCTACCGAACTGCGCCGCATATCGATGTGCGCGAGACGATGGTGCGGGCGTGGACGATGCTCATCAAGGCTCTGAAAACTGGCGAGAAGCCCGGTGTGGCATGGGCGAAAATCCCCGTTCTCCTGCCGGGTGAAAAAACCTCCACGGAAGATGAACCGGCCAAAAGCCTCTATGCCGTCTTGCCGCACTACGACGCGCGGCCCGGCATTTGGGATGCGAATTTCATGATCGGCTACGTCTGGGCCGATGAACCAAGGGCGACGGCCTGCGCTGTCGTGACCGGGACGGACAAAGAGGCCGCGCAGGCGGTCGCCTCGGAGATTGCGCAATCCTACTGGAATGCCCGACAGGATTTCCGTTTCGGTCCCGTGACCGAACCGCTCGAGGTCATCATGGATATTGCGGAAAAAACAACAACCGGGCCGATCATTCTGGCGGATTCCGGCGACAATCCGACCGGCGGCGGGGTGGGCGATCGCGCCGATGTTCTGGCGGCGTTAATTGCGCGCAATTGGCAGGGCGCGTTGATCGGCGGCATCACCGACAAGCGGGCGGTCGAGGCCTGTTTTGCGGCGGGCGAGGGCGCGGCGCTTTCCCTGAAGATCGGCGGCAGTCTCGATCCCGAAAGCCCTTCCATCACTGTCGAAGCCAAGGTCCTGAAACTGGACGATCCAGGTGCTTCCGATCAGCGGCAAGCGGTAGTCGTCATCGATGGCATTACCGTCATTCTGGCTGCAAGGCGCAGGCCCTATCACATGATCGCGGATTTCACCCGTCTGGGCTTCGATCCGAAGGCGGTAAGGCTGCTGGTCGTCAAGTCAGGTTATCTTTCGCCGGAGCTTGCGCCCATCGCCAATCCCAATCTCATGGCGTTGACGGAGGGGGTTATCAATCAGGATATCGAAAACCTCCCCAATCGCCGCCGGGATGGCGATTTTTACCCATGGAAATCGCATTTCAACTATATCCCGAAACCCATCCTTTCGGCCCGCTGGCGATGACAGCGGTTCGATAGCATTTCATTCAGCGATCCGGCCGTGCCGGATCATCTCAGGCGAACCTTCATGCCGTCGGCTCTTTCCATCGTTTTCAACAATCCGTCGATCCGCATCGGGGCGCTCGCCATCCTGTTCTTCGGATTTTCGAATGCCGCCACCGCCCCCTATCAGGCGGTGATCGGCATTCGCGAAATCGGGCTCAGCAACACCGTCTATTCCCTGCTGATGCTGTTTGCCGCCATCATCAATGTCAGCGCCAGCGTGCTGATGGGCATCGTTGCAGACCGGCTCGGCGAATATCGCAAACCCATGTTGCTGATCGCGCTTTTCGGCGTCAGCGGCTATCTGCTGGTTTATCTCGTTGGTAATGCCACCGCCTTCGTGACCGCAAAGCTGCTGCTCCTGCCGATTTTCGGGGCGATGAACTCTCTGATTTTCGCGCATGTGCGCGCCGATGCCCGCAATCTTTCGACGGGCGACATGATCGCGGTGAATTCGATCATGCGGGCCACGATTTCGCTTTCATGGGTGCTGGTGCCGGGTATCGTCGGTATTTTTCTCGTAAACTCCGGCAATATGCTGATGGCTTTCCTGTTCTCAGGCATTTGCGCGCTTATCTGCTTTCTGCTGGTCGCCTTCTGCCTGCCGCGCACGGCGACGCCGACATCGGTGAACACGCAGGCACGCTTCGGTGTCCGCGCTTCACTTGCGGAAATCGGGGAGCGACGGGTGCTGCTGCGGATCATCGCCATCGCGCTCATCTGCTCGATGCTACATCTCAATGATTCCATCCGCTCGCTCATCATAACGGGTCAGGCAAAGGGAACGGTCGCGGATATCGGTATCGTCGCTGGCATCGTTGCCGCGCTGGAAATCGTCTTCATTCTGCTGTGGGGCTGGATCGAAAAGAAGGTGCCGCAAACGCTGACCCTTGCGGCGGGAGCGGGGCTTTATGCCGTCTACCTCATCCTGCAGGGGCTCGCGACGGCACCTTGGCATATCTATGCGCAGACCTTGATCAGCGCGCTCGGCGCAGCCGCCATCATCAGTATCCCGATCACCTATCTGCAGGAACTGATTGCGGATCGGCCGGGGCTTGGAAGCTCGCTGATTGCCGTCAACATCTTCCTCGGCGCGGGTTTGGGTGCGCTGATTTTTGCCGTCGGCACGCTCGTCACGAGCTATTCAGGCACTTCAATCCTGGGAGCGGTTGTAGGTCTCGGCGGCGTTTACATGCTCTACGCGCTTGATGGGAAGGGCCGCCGCAGGTAGAGCGTCGGACCGAAAAGTGTGGGCGGTTTTCGGATAAGCCGGCGCGAAAACACGGCACATTCAAAAGAAAGAGGTTACGATGATTCTCGAGATTTGCGTGGACGACGTGGCCGGTCTGGAAGCGGCGGTCAGGGGTGGTGCCGACCGAATAGAACTTTGCGCGGCATTGTCCGGTGGCGGTGTGACGCCATCTGCGGGTTTCATGCACCGGGCGGCGGCCTACGCCCTGCCGGTGAGCGTGATGATCAGGCCGCGCGCCGGGGATTTCGTGTTCACGCGCGACGAAGCCGATGTGATGAAACGCGATATCGATGCGGCGCGCGCGGCGGGGCTTTCCGGCGTGGTGCTCGGTGCCTCGCTTGGCGATGGCTCGCTTGATATTCCCCTGCTCGAAGAACTGCGCCGCCACGCCGACGGGCTCGATATGACGCTGCACCGGGCGATCGACGTTGTTCCCGACATGGATGAAGCATTGGAGGCCGCTATCGCGCTGGGTTTCCCGAGAATTCTGACCTCCGGGGGCGCGCGTTCGGCGCTTGAGGGCATCGAGACCTTGGCCCGATTATCCGAGCTTGCCGCCGGGCGAATTGTCATCATGCCGGGGGCCGGGGTGCGTCCACCAGTCGTGCAGACGTTGCTGGACCGCTTTCCCATTACGGAGATCCACGCATCCTGTTCCGCCATTCCGTTTTACGATCCGGAAAGCCGGGTGGCGAAACTCGGTTTCACCGGCGCGGGGCGCAAAGGCACCGATGAAGAGGCCGTTCGAGAGTTAAAGGCAATCCTCACCGCTCATCAAAAAGGCGGCGCAAAGCTCTAGCCGTTCCTGCGGCGCCATCGAGATCGAGGTGGATCACGTCGGGTCCCGGCAGGGCCAATGCCGCCCTGATGGCATCGGCCATGGATTGCGCAGAGATATCCTTCTCTTCCAGAACCTGTGCCAGTCCCAGCCGCGCCAGCCGTTCGGCGCGGGCGCTCTGTTCCGTTTCGCCATCGGCCGCAAACGGGATCAGAAGCGAGCGGCATTTTGCCTGTAGAATATCGCAGACGGTGTTGTAACCGGCCTGCGAAACCGAAAGCCGCGCGCCGGCAAGCAGGCTTGCGAAATCCTTGCGGAAGCGGAAGATGGACACATTTTCGGGCGCCTGCGCCGAGATCGCATCGAAATCTGCCTGCGGCATGTTGGGGCCGGTTATGAGGCACCAGCTTTTGATCTCTTCCAGCAGAGGCGATGCCTCAAGTGCGGCCCGGATAAGGGCTGCACCAACGGCACCTCCGCCAGCGGAAACGACGATATCGAATTTTTCCGCCGGTTCCGGCGATGGCAGCGGCGCGACGAGGCCGGTATAGACAACGCGCTGGCTGATTTCGCCGGCAAGGGGAAAGGTCTCCTCCAGCCGGACGAAATCCGGATCTCCGTGGACCAGCACCGCGTCGAAATGTTTCTTCACCAGCGACACGGTTTCTTCGTCACGGCCGGGTTTGGTTTTTTCCTGCAGAATATCGCGCAGCGACGTCATGACGAGCGGGCGTGGTTCACTGTCCTCGATCTCGCGCAGAAGCGGCAGCAATTCGAAACGCACCTGCCTGCGGCCGAAGGGGAAGGCCTCTATGATGACGATATCCGGCTTTGCGCCGTGATAAGCGCCGATCAGCATATCCGTTCGCAGCTTCTTGAAGTCGTCATCGACCGGTTTGCCGGAACTATCGACAAGGCCGGAAAAGCTGCCGTCGCTGACGGCGATCGGCGGCAATTCGACATGGCGGATGCCTTCGCCCGGAAAGCCGGGAACCGGGGTGCCGCCTGTCACCAGAACGACATCGAAACCATCAGCCTGAAGGGCGTTGGCAACGCGGCTGGCGCGGGCGATATGGCCGATGCCCAGAAGGTGCTGGACGTAGAAGAAAACGGAAGGGCGCTTTTCCGTATCGGTCATGGCGTTTTTTCCCACTCGGTTTCGAACAGCGTCTTCAACTCGGCAATGCTGGTGCGGTTGTCGAAGGCGGTTCGCACACGGTTTTCCGCCGCACTACCCAGACGCTCACGCAATTGTGGATCGGTAATCGCCGTGCGCAGAGCCTCGGCGAAGGCAACCGGATTTTCGGGCTCCGTCAGCAGGCCGTTTTCACCGTCCACGAAGAATTCCGGAATGCCTGATATATTGGTGGAAATGCAGGCCAGCGCCTGGCTGGCGGCCTCGATCAGCACATTGGGAAGACCGTCGCGGTCACCATCGCTGGTGATGCGGCAGGCAAGGGCGAAGAGGTCGGCCTCGCGGTAATTCTCCAGCACCTGTTTCTGGTCCATGGCGCCGGTCCAGAAGATCCTGTCGGCGATGCCAAGCTCGTCGGCGAGTTTTTTCAACCCGGCAAGTTCGTCGCCGCCACCTATATGGGTGAAACGCCAATGGATGTCCTGTGGAAGCGAGGCCAAAGCCTGCAACAGAATATCGATGCCCTTTTTCTTGACGGCCCGTCCAACACTCAAAATCCTGACCGGATCATGAGCGTCCGATCCATCTCTTTGCGGACGCGGCGTGTCGAAATGCGGGAAGCGGGTGAGATCGAGACCGTGATAGCTCAAATGCACATTCTGTTTGACGCCGGAAAGGGTGCGAAGATGCTGAAAGCCGCTTGCGGTGCAGGTCACGGCCCAGCGGGCGCTTTCCAGCTTTGCGGCAAGGTCCCGGTCGCTGGAGGTCCAGATATCCTTGGCGTGAGCCGAAATCGTCCAGGGCGTGCCGGTGATAAGATGTGTATAGGCGGCGACCGAGGCGGGTGTGTGGATGAAGTGGACATGCAGCCACCCGGCATCTACAGGCCATTCGTGCGCCAGCACGGCCGCCTGCCCGAAACGGCGGAAGCGGTTGCGGCTGAGATCATGCGGCAGATCGCTGAAAAACCGACGCAGCGCCTTGGTGAAGCCTGGCTTTTTGCGGCAGGCCCACAGGGCCTTCAGCACGCGGATGGGCTCGTCATGCAGATATTCCGGCAGGTAGGTCACGGGTGCGCGGATTTCATCGTGAACGGGGTGGCGTTTTTTATCCGTCGGGCGGCGCATGGACATGAGTTCCAGCTTAAGGCCAGCCTTTTCAAGCCCCAGAAGTTCCTGGGCGATGAAAGTCTCGGACAGGCGCGGATAGCCCTTGAGGAGCACCACGATTTTTTTTGTGTCGGTCACGTTGCGCGTGTCTCTTTTGAAGCGGTGGTTGTCGGGGAGCCGGTTACGCTGTCAGCGTTATTGGCACCTTGTCGCCCTCGGGCGGCAGCCATTCGGCTATCCGTTTCGAAATGTTTTCCAGACCATCGAGCTTCAGGTCCTGCGAATTGACGGAAGGCGGCGCGCGATTCGGCAGCGCTTTAAGAGCTGCCGCCATTTTTGCCGGATTCTCGGCATCCTCAGGTAAAAGCATGTCGAAAAGGCCGAGCTCCGACGCGCGGCTTGCGCGGATAAGCTGCTCCTCCCTCGGCACCGTGCGCGGCACGACGAGGGCAGGCTTGTCGAACGACAATATCTCGCAGACGGTGTTGTAGCCTCCCATCGACACGACGGCCTGAGCGCCGGCAACGAGGTCTTCCATGCGGTTGTCGAATTCGATGATCTCGATGTACGGAATATCGGCAACACTGCTCATGAATCGCTGGCGCTGGTCTGCCGGCATGTAAGGGCCGAGCACCACGAGCGCCTTGTGCGTCAGTTCGCTATCATGACGGTAGGCGTTGATGACGTCATCGATCAATTCGCTGCCGTCACCGCCGCCGCCAGTGGTGATGAGAAGATAGTCACCCTCCGGCCGGTGCGCCACGGTTTCCGCCTGCGTTTTGGAGCGTTGCAGGAAGCCGACGAAATCCATCTTGTCGCGAACGGTCTGGGGAACGTCGAGCCCCGTCAAGGGGTCGTGGAAGTCCGGCGGGCCATAAATCCAGACGTGGTCATAGAACTTGCCGATCTTGGTCATCACGTCATTGCGCTTCCACTCCGCTTCAAGCAGCTGCGGTGCATCCATGACGTCACGGAGGCCGATGACAAGCTTGGTTCCCTGTCCCTTGAGATACGCAAGCGTTTCCTCCACCTCGCCACGAAGACCCATGGGCTCCTTATCGACGATGAAGATGTCCGGCTGGAAGCTTTCGGCAGTGTGATAGATGATGGAGCGGCGCATCTTCAGTGTTTCCTGAAGATCGATATGCCGGTCCATGGAGGTGTATTCGCCGTTGCGCAGCTTGATGACGCTCGGGATTTTCACGAAATCCACACGAGCGCGATAATCGAAGGCGCCGGCGATAGTCGCACCCGAAATGATAAGCACGTTGAGGCCGCGATAATCCTCCACCAGCGCGTGAGCGATCGTGCGACAGCGTCGCAGATGTCCGAGGCCGAAGGAATCGTGGCTGTACATGAGGATGCGTGCGTCGTTCAGACGGGAGGTCATCGGCCACACCTCTTTTTGCCTTTCCCAAAAAAGGCGATGGCGGAAGAGCAGTTTATCAAGGCGTGTTCCATTTTATCTGAAGGGATCCGCAGCATCACGTAGTCCGTCACCGAAGAAATTAAAGGCCAGAATGACGAGAACAACCGGAATCGTCGGGATGAGAAGCCACGGATATAGCGCAATGACGCTGACGCTGCGCGCCTCCGTGAGCAGAATTCCCCAACTTGTGATCGGCGGCCTGAGGCCGAGACCAAGGAAGCTCAGCGCGGTTTCGCCGAGAATCATGCCCGGTATCGTCAGCGTCGCCGAGGCGATCAGATGTGACATGAAACCGGGGATAAGGTGCCTGCCGATGATGCGCGGCGTGCCGGCGCCCATCAGTTGTGCAGCCAAAACATAGTCTTCCTCGCGCAATGCCAGCAATTTGGAGCGCACGGCGCGCGCCAGTCCCGTCCAGTCCAGCATGCCGAGAATAATTGTGATGCCAAGATAGACGAGGATCGGACTCCAGGTCACCGGCATGATCGCTGCGAGTGCGAGCCACAGCGGAATGCTCGGAATGGATTGCAGGACTTCGATGATACGCTGGACGATGAGATCGAAAGTGCCGCCGCGATAACCTGCAAGACCGCCGATCACAATGCCGAGAACGAAGCTCATGGCGACACCGAGAAGGCCGATCGTCAGCGAGATGCGCGCGCCGTAGATGATTCGCGACAGCACGTCTCGTCCAAGCCGGTCGGTGCCGAGCAGGAACATTTCACCACCTTCGGCCGGACATACGAGGTGGGTTCTAGCCTCGATCATGCCCCAGAAATGATAGGTATCGCCCTTGCAGAAGAAACGTAGCGGCTGGATATCCGTCGGCACATCCCGGTAGACACGCCGCAGATTGTCCATGTCGAGCGTCATTTCCCGACCATAGACGAAGGGCCCGACAAATTTTCCGTCATTGAAAAGGTGAATGGCCTGGGGTGGGGCGTAGATATGCTCGATATTGCGGGTGTGAAGATTGTAAGGCGCGAGGAACTCGCTGATCAGGATCGAAAGATAAAGCACCACCAGAAAGGCGCCGGACCAGACGGCGATCTTGTGCTGGCGGAACTGCCACCACATGAGCCGCAGCTGCGACGCCTTGCTGAAGGCCGCCATTCCGGACGTATTGGGTTCGATGAGCGACGGGTCGAACGGCGCCGTCGAAACGTAGTGGGGCAGTGCTTCGCCGGATGTCGGGATGGATGAAGTCATTTGACGTTACCACCTCCGAAGCGGATTCTCGGGTCAAGTATGGCAAGGGCGATATCCGACACAAGAACGCCGATCACCGTGAGGAAAGCAAGGAACATCAGGAAGGAGCCGGCCAGGTACATGTCCTGGCTTTGCAGCGCCCGGATGAGCATCGGACCGGTTGTTTCGAGCGACAGCACGACGGCGGTGATTTCCGCGCCTGATATGATGGCGGGTAGGATCGAGCCGATGTCCGAGATGAAGAAATTCAGCGCCATGCGCAGCGGATATTTGATCAGCACCTTGAAAGGGTGAAGCCCCTTGGCGCGGGCGGTTACGACATATTGTTTCTGCAACTCGTCCAAGAGGTTGGCGCGCAGGCGGCGGATCATGCCGGCCGTGCCCGCCGTTCCGATGATGAGGACGGGTATCCAGATATGTTCGAGAATCGATTTGAACTTTGGCCAGCTCATCGCCTGGTTCAGATATTCCCGATCCATCAGATGGCCGATGGAGATGCCGAACCAGATATTGGCGAAATACATCAGGATCAGCGCCAGCATGAAGTTGGGGATGGCGATGCCAAGCAGACCGAGGAAGGTCAGGCCGTAGTCGCCCCAGCTATATTTGTGCGTGGCGGAGTAGATGCCGATCGGGAAGGCAAGAATCCAAGTGACGATGATGGTGACGAAGGACACCAGAACCGTCAACCACAGACGGTCTCCCACAACCTCGTTTACCGGGAGCTGATATTCGAAAGAATAACCGAAATCGCCAACCAGCATGCCGGTTGCCCAGCGGAAGTAACGGATCGGCGCCGGCTGGTCGAAGCCATAGCGGACGCGCAACTCCTCGATTTCGGCAAGGTTTGCGGTCTCGCCCATGGCGCGCAGTTCGGCGACGTAGCTTTCGAAATAATCGCCCGGCGGCAATTCGATGATGGTGAAGACCAGCATCGAGATCAGGATCAGCGTGGGGATCATGACGAGGATGCGCTTGAGAATATACCGCAGCATATCAGGCGTCTCCGTCATACCAGAAGGCATCCGGCATGTAGATGCCGAGATACGATGTGGGTTCAAAGCCGAAAAGCGCCTTTTCCGGCACGTTTCGCATGCGTTTGACATGGACGACGGGTTGTAGCGCGCCGTTGACGATGCCGATGGAAAATACCTGCTGCGTGTAGATACCAAGCATTTCCAGCCAGATTGCCTCGCGCTCTTCCTCGGTGACGCTTCGGCGCCATTTTTTCAGGAGATCGAGCAGATGCGCTGCTTCCGGCAGGTCAGGCTCCTTGCCCTCGCGCCCGCCGGACAGATAGTGGATGCCCCAGACCGGCCATTGCAACTGGTCGTCGCCGGTGGGCGCAAGGCCCGAAGGCAACATGTCGGGGGTCGGCACGCCATTGTCCATGCCCATCCACACCGACATCAGCACCTCGCCGCCCATGGCGCGCTTGCGGAAGACATCGCGCTGGGTCGGGCGGACCGAAACCGCAATGCCGATATGCCGCCAGTGGTCCGTGACCAGTTCCATCACGTCCGTTTCGAGCGTGCTTTCGCCTGTGGTCTCGACGATGATATAGGCTGGACGGCCGTCCGGCAGAAGCCGGTTGCCGGCGCTGTCGCGCTTATCGAGACCTGCTTCGTCAAGCAACCTGTTGGCCATCGCCCGGTCGAAGGCACTCCAGGCCTCGGCAAATTCCGGTCGGTAAAGCGGGCTTTCCGGCAAGACGGTGTCGGCGCTTTCCTTGGCCAGCCCGTAAAAGCAGACCATGTTGATTTCGTGCCGGTTTATAGCGAGCGACATTGCGCGGCGCACGCGCACGTCCTGGAAACAGCTCCGCCATACAGGATCGGCGCAGTTCAGATTGGGCAGAAGCGCAATGCGCGAACCTTGAGAGCGTTTGTAGAGGTTCACCTTTAGAGGAAAGCGCTTTTCGGCATCCTTCAGGAAGGTGTAGTCGGCGAAATCGAGGCCGAAATATTGCAGATCGCTGTCACCCGACGCCGTCTTGGCCGAGATGATGTCGGAGGACGTAACGTTCAGCAGGAACCGGTCGAGATAGGGCAGTTGCAGGCCGTTTTCGTCGACACGGTGATAATAGGGATTGCGCTCGAAAACGAACTGTTCGGCCGGTGGCGAAGTCGTATTGCGCCATGCGTCCAGCGTCGGCAGAGCGGGATTTTCCGGACGGACCTGCCGCGACATCTTGATATGCAGCCCGCTCCAGTCATCCGCCTTGTTCTTCTTGATGAGCTTGGCGAGGTTTTCCGCGGTCTGATATTTGATGTGGAACTGCTTCATATAGGCGGCGGGCAGGAAAAGCCGCGCGGGCGATGCTGCTGCGAGCTTTGCCAGAAAATCGGGGTTCGGACCTTCCCAGGTATAGCGCACCGTCAGCCGGTCAATGACTTCGATCTGGGGAGGATTGTTGTTGACCAGCAGTTCGATTGGCGGGCCGCCCTTGTGAATTTCCTTATTGAGAGCAACATCCTCCCAGAAATACCGGAAATCCTCGGAGGTTAAATCGCTGCCGTCGGACCATTTGTGGCCTTCGCGTAGCTTGAAGGTGAAGATGCGTTCGTCCTGAACGTCGTAGCTTTCCAGAATGTCGGGATGAAGCTCGAATTTTTCGTCGTAACCAACCAGGCGGGCATAGTTGCTGATGGGCATAAGCCGGATATCGCGCTGGCCGCCGATCAGCATGCGCACGGAACCACCGTGTTTTCCGGGCTCCCGGCCAAGCGCCTTCATATCGATGACGCGCGGGTTTTTCGGCAAGCGCTCGGCAATATCAGGCAGCTCACCTTTTTCCCGCTTTTCCTTGAAGTAGGCGGGGTCGGTATAGGCAGCGCGCGCATAGGTCGGCAAAAAGACGGATGCCATCAAGGCAAGGGTGGTGCGGCGCGTAATCACGAGCGAAGCTCCCTGATGTCGGCATTGCCATTTGCGAGAACGAAATGGCCATCGCCAAGATCGGCAGAGATCATTTCGCCGTCACCCTCGTCGCGGAATTGCTTGCCCCAGTCGAACTTGCCCGTCGCGCTGATCTTGCCGATGGTGCGGAAATCGAGCGGACGGTCGAGATCGGGAAAAGGCACGGCCGCCAGCAACGATTTTGTATAGGGGTGAACCGGAGAGCGCATCATGATTTCCCGCGGCGCCAGCTCGACGATGCGGCCCTCGCACATCACCGCCACGCGGTCCGCCATGTAATCCACCACTGCCAGATTGTGCGAGATGAAGAGGTAGGTAAGTCCGAGGTCCTTCTGCAAATCCTTGAGCAGGTTGAGGATTTGCGCCTGCACCGAGACATCTAGGGCAGAAACGGGTTCGTCGCAGATCAGCAGTTCGGGACCCAATGCCAGGGCTCTGGCAATGCCGATACGCTGCCTCTGGCCGCCTGAGAAACTGTGCGGATAACGGTTCAGCGCGCTTTCTCCAAGGCCGATTGCCTTGACGAGATTACGGACTTTTTCCGCGCGGTATTTCGCATCGCCCCGTCCATGGATTTCAAGCGGCTCGCTCAAAATATTGCGCACGGTCATGCGCGGTGAAAGCGATGAGATCGGGTCCTGGAAGACCATCTGTATCTTCGACCGCAGTTCCTTTAGATCGCCGTCCCTAGCATTGAGGACGTCGATATCGCCCTGCGGCCGGTGAAATGTCACGGAGCCTTCATCCGGGCGAACGGCGCGCATGAGGATTTTGCTGACGGTTGTCTTGCCGCTGCCGCTTTCGCCGACGAGGCCAAGGCATTCTCCCCGGCGGATTTCAAAACTGACGCTGTTGACCGCCTTGGTGGCATTGGCATCGCGGCGGCTGAACCAGCTTGACTTCCGGGTAGTGAAGGTCTTGCTGATATTCTCCACGGTCAAGAGCGGGCCGGGTGTTTTGTTCACTGCGGCGGTCTTCTTGCCGACAAGGCTTTCGTGGTCGACGGTGATCTCACGAAGCGCCTTCAGCCTCTCACCCGGCTTCATGTCGAAATGCGGCACGGCGGCCATCAGGCCCTTGAGATAGGGGTGGCTCGGTGCCTTGAAAATATCGTCGACCGTTCCGGCTTCCATGATCTCGCCCTGATAGATCACGGCAACCTCGTCGGCGATGTTTGCCACCACGCCGAGATCGTGGGTGATGAGCAGCATGCTCATGTTCAGCCGGCTCTGGAGATCGCGCAGGAGTTTGAGGATTTGCGCCTGTATGGTTACATCAAGAGCCGTCGTCGGTTCGTCGGCGATCAGAAGCGCGGGGCGACAGATCAGTGCCATGGCGATCATGGCGCGCTGGCGCATGCCGCCCGACAATTCGAAGGGATACATGTTCACGACCTTCTTCGGGTTGGAAAACCCTACAAGGTCGAGCGTCTCATACATTTTTTCCGCGCGCTCGGCCGGCGACAGGATGCTGTGGATTCTCAGCGCTTCGTCAATCTGGTTGCCGATCGTGTGCAGCGGCGAAAAAGACGTCATGGGTTCCTGAAAAATCAGCCCGATGCGATTTCCGCGTATAGCGCGGATTTCCCGGCCGTCCTTCGGCAGTTGCAGCAGATCGACGGGGCCGGCTGCGGCATTTGCGGGATCGGTAAACAGCACGCGTCCGTTCACGCGCGCCGTCTTGGGGTGGATGCCCATGATCGTCTGGCCGATGACGGATTTTCCGGAGCCGGATTCTCCGACAAGCGCGGTCACTTTTCCCGGAAGAATGCGAAGGCTGGCACCCCTCACGGCGTCAATCGTGCCACCCATAAGAGAAAACGAGACCCGCAGATTTTCAATACGGAGCAAATCTGCGCCTGCGCTCATGCTAAAGGGTTCCTTGCCGTCTCTCTTTATCGTTGTCTTGTGACAATTTGCTCAGGAGGGCTTAAAGGCACGTTATCGTAGGGTTTGTTGTCTGTCTATGCCTCTGAAACATCGAATTGTTTAGCAAATTCAAAGCCGGCTTCCAAATTGCAATGGCTTGCCTGATGGCTTGTGTTTGGCGATATGTTAACGAACGTTCCCGGGTGAGGATCCATGTCCGACAAGAAATATTACGATGCCCAGCTGGATAGAGCCCGGCAGTTGCAAAACCAGGGACAATATGCGGAAGCGCATGCGCTTCTCTTATCGCTGGTTGCAGTAAAAGACGGGCACCTGATGGGCGAACGGACAGTGCTCGGTCTGCCGCGCCGGCTGCATGCGGCACGGCTGCGTCTTGCCAAGGCTGAAGGCGATGTGGTCGCGAGGATCGGCTATCAATATACGCTGGTTCCGCCGCCGCAGGTGCTTGCAAAATATGCGCATTTTTCCCTGGAGGAGCACCGCGCTATCAATCTGAAAAGCAGGGAGGACGTGCCCAGGCGCATCCACCAGATTTGGATCGGAGACAAGGCCCCGCCCGTATCGGTCAAGGCCTGGGCCGCCCATGCCGCCTCGCATGGTTACGAATATCACCTCTGGCGGGAGACCGATCTTGAGCGGGAAGGCGTGTTTTCGAATGACGTCTTCAGGACGATGCTGGAAGACGGCGATTATCCCGGCGCTGTCGATGTGGCCCGCTATGTCGTGCTGGAGCGTTTTGGTGGCATCTATCTTGATTGCGACTGGTATCCGGCGCGGGATGATGCAAGTTTCGATGCTTTCCTGCCACTGGTAGGGCTGACGGCGTTCGATGAAGAAACGCCGCGCGACACCGGGCAGGGCAGCATGCTTCTTGCCAACTCTTTCATTGCGACACCTGCCGGCCATCCGGTCTTCCGCAGGATGCTTGAGGTGTTTCCGAGGATTCTTGAGGAAATGCCGCGTGCGCCAGCCTGGTGGTCGACGGGTCCGCTGATCTTTACCGTCATCGCTCGGGCTGGGAGCATCAGCCTTGCGCCAGCGGGGTTTGTTGCCGCTTCTCTTGCCGATCGCGCCGCGTTGCAGGAGGTCGAAGCTGTCAGGCGCGAACTTGCCACCAAGACGGGTGGTTTGCTGATTGCCTGGAAGTCATGGTGATATCTGGTTGATGAGTTCCGCCGAGGAACGCCAGCGCGCGGCAGGATGTTTGCCGGTAATTTCGAACAGCCGTTTCAGAAAACGCCAGACGTTGTCATCATGCACGAGATGATGGGTGAGGATGCCGGTCGTGTCGCCGTGCTCCGCAGTCTGCAGGATGCGGGCGGCGGTCTCGGCGAAAAGGATGTCGTCTTCGCGCCCACCGCGGCTGCCGTGCCAGTCAATCACGTCTACATGGGTGTTCAGGCAAGGTGGCACAGTGTCTTTTTCCGGGCCGAAAACCGAAAGCGCTCGATATCCGAGGTCTGCCAGGCCCTGCACCACATTGGCATCTATGCGGTTCCACGGCGGAACGAGCATAGGCACGAAACGACTGCCATGCAGATCGTGCAGTTTTTCCAGCCCGGATTGCAACTCGTCGAGAACGATGGACAGGTCACGGTGTGATCCGAGTTCCTGTTTCTTTTCTTTCTCGGTGGCATAGTTCGTATGGGACCAGCCATGCACGGCGACATGGGCAATGTCAGTCGTATCCAGGTGCTGCGCGAGCTTGTCCGTCGTCATCTCGGGAATAACCGCAAGCGTGACCGGCGCGGAAAAGCTGCTGCAAAGATCGAGAAGCGTGTCGAGCGCCGGTGTCGGTTCCACCGCATCGTCGTCCCTGAGCCAGAGATCGGCCGTTATGCCGCGTCGTCCACATTCATCCAGTGCCGCTACGAGTGTTTCCAGACTCATGATGTTCGTGCCTTTGCTCGCAACAGGATATCGTTCAGTTCTCTTGCGGCGTTTTCCAGAGATCGTTCATTTTTTACGAACTGGCGGGCTGCCCTTGCCAATTCCTCCCGCCGCTTGTCATCCCCGAGCAGAGTTTCGATTGCTCCAGCATAGGCGGCTGTATCATTTTCCGGTGTCAGTAATCCGGTGGTTCCGGATTTTACCACTTCGGGAACGCCGGCAACCGCTTCGGCGATAACGGGCAGGCCCGCAGCCTGTGCCTCGAGATAGGCGAGACCGTAGGCTTCGCCATGCCCCGGCCAGACGTAAACCGATGCTTTTGAAAGAAGTTCTGCGATTTCGTTTGCGTTTTTTTCTCCGTGCCAGACAAGACGGCGATCGGGGAAAGAGCTGAACATGGCCTGTACGGCAGCGCGTTCCGGCCCGTCGCCGATGATATCCAATGTCCAGTTCAAGTCCTGCGGCAACAGCGCAAGCGCTTCGCGAAGCGCGCGATAGCTGTCGAATTTGTCGCCCGCCCGCATCATGGCGACGGTGATGAGTTTTCCCGGTGTGGGGCGCGGAGCAATTTCAAGAAAATTACTCGCATCGATAAAGGGCGCCAACATCGCCGAGCGGAGTGCGGGAGAGGCGCGGACAAGCCCGTCGCGATCACGCGCGGTGAAGCAGATATTGATGGCGGCAGCGTTCAATGCGGCCAGTAACTCGTCCTGAACCGCCTGCCAGCCCATGCCATTGCGCTTGGGGGAATAGGAGGCCTCGGCGGTGACGTAGGGAATATCGAAACGTGTGCCCAGTTCCGGCCCGAGCAAGTCCGGGGCCTTGTAATAGGGGTGATAACAAAACCACAGGTCCGGCGCGCCTACCCTCTGCCAGCGCTCCGTGATGGTCTCGATTTCGCGCGTCGCCGCATCGGCAAGCAAGGACCGCGCCGGATCGTCAGCCTGTTTGAGAAAGCTGCGCAGCTCGGAAGCGACGGAAACATCGTGGCCGCCCATTGCCATCGCCTTCATCAGCAGGCGGGCCATCAGCCGGTCTCCGGAGGGAACGGGATGGTTGGGGGATTTGAGCGGTGAATAAAAAGCGATCCTCATCCGGATGGTTGTGCGTCGCCCATGGCTCTGGCGTCAACCGGAATTTGAGAGGGCCGAGCCTTGACAGCCTGACCATTCTTGCCCAACTGAAAGGCATCTTTTGCACATGCGCGGAGCGTGACACGCTTTGACTTTCCCAGTCGTTTCCCAGAACCTGCTTTCCAGCATCGAAAACAAGAGCGCCAAAGCGGCGGTGATCGGCCTTGGCTATGTCGGTCTGCCGCTAGCCATCACGATCGCCAAGGCTGGTTTCAAGGTCGTCGGTTTCGATATCGATCCCGGTAAAATGGTCGCGATCGATGCCGGCCGCAGCTATATCGAGGCGGTTTCGGACGAGATGCTGGCAAGCGTCAGGCGCGATGATGGCTTCATCGCAACGTCTGATTTTTCCAGACTGGTTGAATGCGATGTGATTGCCATTTGCGTGCCGACGCCCCTGACAAAATATCGCGAGCCGGACCTCTCCTATGTCGAAAAGACCTGCCGGGACATTGCCGCGCATCTGCGCAAGGGGCAGCTTGTGGTGCTGGAATCGACCACCTATCCCGGCACGACCGACGGGGTTGTGAAGACCATTCTGGAAGGTACGGGACTTGTCTCCGGCGTCGACTTCTTCATCGGTTTTTCGCCCGAGCGGGAAGATCCCGGCAATCGCGATTTCGAGACCTCGACGATTCCGAAGGTCGTTGCAGGCGATGGCGAGGCTGCCGGGAAACTGATGGCGGCATTCTACGGCTCGGTGGTCAAGAAGATCGTTCCGGTCTCGACAAACGCCACGGCCGAGGCGGTGAAAATCACCGAAAACGTCTTCCGTGCTGTCAATATCGCGCTCGTCAATGAACTCAAGGTCGTCTATGAGGCCATGGGCATCGACATCTGGGAAGTGATCGACGCGGCGAAAACCAAGCCGTTCGGTTTCATGCCGTTTTATCCCGGCCCGGGTCTTGGTGGCCACTGCATACCGATCGATCCTTTCTATCTCACCTGGAAATCGCGAGAGTACGAGTTGCCGACGAGGTTCATCGAGCTCGCCGGCGAAATCAACACCGGCATGCCGCGTCATGTCATCGGACGGGTTGCGGAAGCCCTCGACATCCGTTCCGGCAAGGCGCTCAGCCGCTCCAAGGTGCTGGTGGTCGGTCTCGCCTACAAGAAAAATGTGCCCGATATTCGTGAAAGTCCTTCGCTGAAACTCATAGAACTTATTCAGGAGCGCGGCGGCGAAGCGGCCTATTATGATCCGCACGTGGCAGAAATCCCGAAAACCCGGGAATATAGCCACCTGATGGGCATGAAATCCGTGGCTTGGGACAAGCAGACCGTCAGCGCCTTTGACGCTGTTCTGGTCGCGACCGATCACGACAATGTGGACTATGCCGCTCTTTGCGAATGGTCGCCGCTGATCATCGATACGCGAAACGTCTTCGCACGTCGGGATATCGCCGCAAAACACATCATCAAGGCCTGATCGGCTTCTCCCGGACATTTCCAGCAAAATCGCCATACGCTTTTACTGAAAATGCCCGGCATTCATGAACGGACGGACTATGAGCAGATTGGACAGTTTTATTCGCCGGCTGACCGCGCAGCGCGATATCCTCAACCACGTCAAGGCCGATCTTGATCTGCCTGACGAAGGTGCGATCATGGAAATAGGCCTCGGAAACGGGCGCACGTTCAATCATTTGCGGGAACTGTTTCCGCAACGCCGTATCGTTGCCTTCGACAGGGCCATGGGCGCACACGCCTCGTCTGTTCCGGCGCAGGAAGATCTCGTCATCGGTGAAATATCGGAAACCGCTCCCGCCTTCATCGGTGTGGAGGCGGCCATGGTGCATGCCGATATCGGCACGGGCTACCCCGAAAAGGATGCCATTACCCTGACATGGCTGCCGAACCTTGCCGCGGGCATGCTGGCAAAAGGCGGCGTTGCGGTCAGCGGTCTGCCTCTGGATCATCCCATGCTGAAGCCTCTGCCGGTGCCGGAAAGCGTGCCGACCGACCGTTATTTTCTCTATCGCAAGATTTGAGGCCGGATGGCCCGTCAGCGAGAGCGCCGGTATTGCCCTATAGGTAACGCTCGCTCTCTTCTTTCGAGAGCAGGAAAACTTTCATTTGCGAGTTTCTCCCGCGAATGGCGATTTTTTCGCTTCGCAGATCGGCAATCTCTTGTCCCGCCTGAATGATGGCGGGTTCGGAAACGACGATGGCGGCGCCGAATTCCTTGGCCTTGGATTCCAGCCTGCTCGCCACATTCACGGTGTCGCCGATGGCGGTCAGGGTTTTCGCTGCGCCATAGCCCATGACGCCGACGATCGTCGGGCCAGCGTGGATGCCTACTACCACTTCCAGCCGGACGGCAAATTGTTTTTCCAGTCCCTCATTCAGGATTGAAAGCTCCCGCAATATGATAGCGGCGGCCTTCATGGCGTTGCGGCAGGCATTTTCTGCATCGTCACCAAGTCCGAAAAGAGCCATGGCGCCATCACCGATGAATTTGTCGAGATGTCCTCCGGCCTGTTCTACGGCCTGCCCGACGATGGTGAAGTAGCGGTTTAGAAGAAACACGACGTCATATGGCAGTTTCGCCTCGGAAAGCGCGGTGAAATTGCGGATATCACAAAAGAGGATGGCGATCTCCTCTTCCTTGCCCGGCCGTGCCGGTTGCGCATCCGCTGGCAGATCGCTCTGTTGGGGCGGCGATACCAGAAGCGCTATTCCAATATCCTGGGTGGGCCGCAACTGGCAGCCGAGCCGCACATCTGAATCGGCATGGATGCGCCTCAAAGTGGTTTGTTCGATATCTCCAGGAGGCGGAAGCGGGCCTTTGCTTTCGACAATCCTGACCCGGCAGGTCGAACAGCGTCCTTTGCCGCCGCATACGGAATAATGCGGTACGCCCGCGAGTCTGCTGGCCTCCAGAATGCTGAGCCCGGCAGGGACGCGCGCTTGCGCGCCATGCTCATAACGGATTTCGATAGCCGTCGATCTCTGTCGCCAGCTGCGCACGCCGCGCAAGACGAACACCAGCATGACCGCGCCGACAAAAATCGCTTCCGTTGCGTCGGTAACGAAACGGATACGCGTCTCCATCTCCCGTTGTAACGGTATGTCGTCTCTTTGAACGGTGGTATCTGCAAGCCCGGGAGGAAGTGAGTATTTTCTGTCCACCTCCTCCAGCCAGCGGCCGGCATCGCTGAAGCCCAGAAGCGCCAACAAAGGTAGCATCACCGCCACAGTCATGAATATCCCGGCAATTTTGGGATACCAGTCCCGGTAACGTAACCAGAAAAACAGGCCGATACACCCGTGGGTCCAGATCACGATCAATGCGAGGCTTTGCCACGCGCCGGCCATCGGGTTGTTGATCCAGAGCCGGCGAACGACCGAGTAATATCCCACGTCGATGTTGTAGATCATGTGCGACACGCGAATATTGACGGCGTGGCTGATGATCAAAAACGGGATCGACAGGCCAAGTATGGCTTGCAGCGCTTCGCGAAGGGGCATGCGCAATGTCCGGCGCTGATAAAGCGAGCGCAGGACAAGACAGACGTGCACCACAACCGACCCATAAAACAGCAGGCTGCTGACGGGATTGAGCCAGATCAGGCTGAACCATTTTCGCGCCCGCTCGGCGGTATCGATGGAGATGAGAGCGAGCGAATGGTTGAAAAGATGGGAAAATACAAAGGCAAAAATGATGAGGCCGGACAAGATCCGGGCGCGTCTCAAATTGGTTTCCGAAAAGAAACGGATCATGCAAATCCCATCATGCGGTCATTTGGCGCAGAATCATCATTAAGTGTGCTCTGGTGTCTTTAATGCAGGGTATCTCGTGGCAATATCGTGGAGCAATGGGCCGGCGATGGTCAATTGTGCGTGTTCGAACGTCGGTTCGCCGCATGATACAAATCAGGCTTCAAAAAAAGCGTCAAACGCAGGCCAGCAACACGAGATTGGTGACCGCGATCAGAGGTCGATGATCTGGCCGTCCATTGTCGCGAATGCACCGCTGAACTGGGCTTTTGCCTGTTTTTCGATGTCATCCAGCTCATCGTCGCTGCGGCTTGGGGCGTGGTGGATGAAGCCGACATTTTTTGCGCCTGCCAGTTTGGCAAGGCGGATCGCCTCCTGCCAGGACGAATGGCCATAACCGCGATAAAGGCCCATCTCCTCATCGGTAAACATGGCGTCGTAGAGGAAGAGATCGACGTCCTTGATCAGATCAAGCACGTTCTTGTCGATATTGCCCGGTTCATGTTCCGTATCGGTGATAATGGCGAATGACTTTCCCGCCCAGTCCAGGCGATACCCGATGGCGTTGCCCGGATGATTGAGCATTCCAGTTCGGATCGAGAGGCCCGGATGAACATCCAGGACGTCGCCCGGCATGAAGTCACGGGTTGCCATTTTTGCGCAGCAGACTTCCAGCGGTACGGGGAACCATGGCGGGCTCATGAAGTCCTTGAGCATTTCCCGCGTTGTCATGGTGCCGGCAAGATGACCCGACCAGATGGCGACATCGTTGGAGCTATTGTAGAACGGCTTGAAATAGGGAAAGCCGACGATGTGGTCGTAATGGCAGTGAGAGAAGAACAGGTTGACGTCGGTAATACCTTCCGCCCGCAACGCCAGACCAGCAGGGTGTAACCCCGAACCCGCGTCGAACAAAAGAACATGATCTCCGCATCGTACCTCGATGCAGATGGTATTCCCGCCATATTTTCGGAAGTTTTCACCTGAAACAGGAAGCGTTCCCCGCGCACCCCAGATCTTTACCCGAAAATCTTTATTACCTTCCCGACTTACTATGTCGGAATCGAACGCCATGACACACCCCGATTACAACGGAATCTTGCACGCTTCCTCCCATGAAGCCCGTTGTCTCTACAGATTATTATATCCGCTCTCTTTTGGCGGACGCCCTTACCCTTATTCAGTCAGCATTTCATTTATATTGCAATGGTGCGACATTTATTTTTCCAACATCGCCATCCACGGTAGCAAGAAATTGCGGCTCATGTTCTCGCGTTTGCACGCGCTTTGCTAAGCTCCGTCGTCGTCTGGGTGAGACGTTCGGCAAGAACGCGCATGACCTTGATGGTAATGTCGGGGAAATCGGACATGAGCTTGAAGAACTGTTCCTTGCCGATACGCAGGGCTTCCACGTTGGTGGAGGCGCGCACGGTTGCGGTTCTGACGCTGTCGCAGAGAATGGCGATTTCACCGACGATCGCATTGCCGGTCATTTCGGCCACTTTTAACGTGCCCGACGGAGAATCGACCAGAACATCCACTTTGCCGGTCAAAAGGACGTAGGCCGCATCGCCGACATCTCCCTGCCGGAACAGCATGTCGCCGGTGTGATAGGACACGCGGTCGGATGCGAATGCGAGAAGTTTGAGCTTCGACGGTTCCATTTCCGAAAAAAACGGGACGCGTTTCAGCATTTGAATTTCGTCTTTGAAAAGCATTGCCTTACCCTGTTCTTGTTCCACCTCGGTCACTTTCTTGGATTTATGTTGCGACCATATCCTTGAATGTACCGTTTTCCTGCGCAAGAGTCTCGTAACTTCCATCAGCGCTGATAAGGCCCTGATGGACGACGATGACCCGGTCGAACATGCGCGAGAGCGTCGCATTCGACAGAACCCACACGATCGCCGGGTTATTATTGTTCTGTTTCAGGAATGTGATGACCCGTTCGACAATTTCCTCCTGTTGCCGCGGATCGAGGCCGGGAAGGGGGCGATTGAAGACGTAATAGTCGGACTTGCGGATCAGCGCCCTTGCGAGATTGAGCTTCTGCCGCTGGAGTGGCCCGAGCCGCTTGCCGCCGGCGCCGAGGTTGAAATCCAGACCCACCGCAAGCACACGCTCATAGACGCCCTGCTTGCGCATGACCTCGGCCACGATGTGGGTGATGCGCCGTGATGCGTCGGTATAACGATGGCTGACCTTGCCGAAGAGAATATTGTCCAGAAGGCTGGTGGCACTCATGTATTTCGTCGGATCGTAGATTTCGATCACGTTCTTCAGGCTGTCCGGCAGGTTTTCATGGAACATGTGCCGGACTTCAACGATCCGGTTCATGATTTCCGGTGACAGAAGGCCGAAACGCTGACGGGGCTCAATGTAGAAGAAGCTCAGCCGCAGCATCGCGCGTCTTTCGCTTTCATTGGCCTCGTCGAAACTCCGGCTCTGAAGACGCTGCAGCATTTGCTGATAGACCGGAACATCGTCGGGCGTCATGAATGTGAGCTGCTGGAAGAAGGGGTGGTCACCCGGCAGGTCGGCGAAGATTTCCACGATGTTTTCGGCAATCGTATACCCCATTTCGAACAGGGTTTTGACGAGGCCTGTTTCGCGCATCAGCGAACGGAAATATTCGCTTTCGATGACGGTCCTGATCGACTGTGATGAGTCGCGCATGGTGCCGAACAACAGGTTCTCGCCCACGGTGGCCTCGCTGTTGTAGCTCTCCAGCTCAAATGGAGCGATGAGGCCGCTCAGGTTCTCCTTTTCCAGTTCGGCGCGCAGGACATGTCGCAGTTCCACAATGCGGGCCGCAAGATGCAGGTCGGTCAAAGGGTCGATCGTCGAGCGCAACGCGAATTCCAGAATATCCTGTGAAAGTTCCACGCTGTCGAGCACAGCCAGAACGGCCTGGATGAGGTTTTCCGGCTTGCCGTCACCGGCCGGGCTTGAAGCGTAGTCGATCCATTCGCTGTTGATGTCGATCGTCGGATTGCCCGCAAGCTTGGCTTCGCGGATCTCCCATTTGCGGTGTTCCAGCGCTGCACCTTCGTATTGCTTTTCGACAAGCGGTGCGTGCTTGAGACCGTAAAGCAGATTGTCCTTCAGGCTGGCGTGGAAAAAATAGCTGTCCGAGGACACATAGGAGATGCGACGGCCCGTCAGCGATTCAGGCAATTCCAATATGTCGACGTCGTTGATGCTCACCTTGCCGGAGGTCGGCCAGAGCGTGCGGCCGATAGCATCCGCGAGCGCCTCTGCTCCCGATCCACCGACGATGGCGATCACCTCGCCTGCCTCGATCTTCAACGATGCCTGTTCCAGAAGCCGGCTGCCGCTATCGTCTTCCAGCGTCAGATTGCTGACGACGATCGGTGCGGCAATTGCCGCGACTGCTCCCGGTGACAGTTTTTGCACCTTGTCATCGATCATGTTCGACGCATCGAACTGCTCGAAGACCTGCTCGTATTTTACCTGAACATCCTGACGCGCCTGATCCCAGTCGATCAGCTCCTTCAGCGGTCCTGGCAGTTCCTTATAAGCGTTGATGACGGCAACCAGCTGCCCGACATCGAGGCTGCCCTTGAGCGTGAGATAACCGCCGAGTGCATAAAAGAAGAAAGGAGTGAGCTGCGCGAGGAAGTTATTGATGAATTTGACCAGAAACTTCCACTGGTAGAGATCGTAGCGGATCCTGAAGATGTCGCCGAGCCGGTGCGAGGCATCGGCACGCTCGAAATTGGAGGTGTCATAGGCGTGGATGGTGCCGATGCCGTCGACCATTTCGCCGATGCGCCCGGCAAGCTGGCGTGCGCTCAGCTGCCGCTGGCGCCCGAGTTCGATGAGGCGACGGCGCATTTTGGGGATGATGCCGACCTGGATGGCGGCCATGAAAGCCGCAATAAGACCCAGCCAGAAATTCTGCACGAGAATGAAGAAGAGTGCCGAGAGCGCCTGACCGCCGAGAAGCGCCGGCTGCACAAAGGCGTCGCCGGTAAATCCGCCCAGCGGTTCGACCTCGTCCTTCACCATGCTGGAGATTTCAGCACCCTTGACCCGCTTGAAATGCGTGGGCGGGAACCGCAGGATCCGATCGATAAGTTCGAAACGGATACGCCTGAGAAGCCGCTCGCCGAGGCGGCCCTTGAAGGTGTTGATATAATATTTGAAAAGCCCGTTGATGACGACAAGCGCAAGGAAGGTGAGGCTGAGCGCCATCAGCATCGACATGCGGTTGAGTTCGAGCCCGGGGAAGAGCGTCACGGTGCCCCAATAGGGAATATCGACCGTGAGATGCATGAAAAGCTGTGTCGCGTTTGCCCCTTCGAAGCCGTCTCCCTGAATGGGCCCGTTGACGATCTGTTTGGGCAGATCGAAGGCGAGGAAATAGGGGATCATGGACAGGGCGACGATCAGCAGAATGAAAAGCTGCTGCCGCTTCGTATGCGACCAGATATAACGCGTAAGGCTTTGTTCCATATAAAACTTCTATGACCTGTCGGGCAGGGCCCGGCGTGTTGGTTTGCGCGGTGTCAAGACGGTCAGGCTGCCGGGTGGCGGGATCCCCTCCTGCAAATAGGTATGTGACTCGCTATTTATCAGTATATTCAAGCGGTTTCGAGCAAAATAGCGCCCGTGCCGAGGCTGGCCCACGATCCCCGATATTTGTTTTTGTAACGTGCATTCCACATTCGATATTGAGACGACTACATTTTTAGACTTCCCTAATGTTATTGGTTTTACTGTAGAACAGGACGTTAGGACGCTCCGGTATAGTTATCCCGCAAATGGTTGAGCCGACACAGGCGTAGTGATTGCAAGGTCGATGGCGATAGATATTTCAGAGCGTGCAAGCGGTGAATCGTCCCCTGACATGTTGTCGCTCTCGGGCATTGCATCCGATGGGTCGATCGCACATCCGGTTTCTTTTCAAGGATGCACGGGTGTTTTTCACCCGGCGCGCAAAGAGGTCAAACAGGATCATGCGGTTCTTTTCGTCAGCCCCTGGGGCATGGAGGAACTGTGCACTCGCAAGTTTCAGCGGGTTGTGGCTGAACGGTTGGCGGCGGCCGGCGTCGCCAGCCTGCGGTTCGACTATCATGGCGCTGGGGATGCGCTCGATCCGGAGGATGTCGGCCGTGCGGCGGATTGGCTTTCCGACACGCGAGCGGCGCTCGATTATCTAAAACGTCTTTCCGGCTGTTCCAGGGTGGTCGTCATCGCTCAGGGTCTCGGCTGTCTGATCGCCATACAGGCGCTCGCCGATGCGGCGGCCGTCGATTCCATGGCGCTTCTGGCGCCCGTCGTCTCCGGACGGGCCTATCTTCGCGAACTGGCGATGTGGTCGTCCATGATCGACGATGGCCTTGGTCTTCGTCCCGGGCAGCGCATGGCGGAGGCGGGGGCAATTGCAGGCATGGCCATGCCGGTGGGTGTTGCTGATGCTATCAAGAAGGTCAATCTTGCAAAGCTTGATACCGCTCCTGCGCGGAGCATTCTGGTGCTGTCGAGACCGGGCCGGGCGAGCGACAGCGATTTTGCCAAACAACTCGCCGCGATTGGTGCCGAGGTGGGGGAGGCGGAATTTGAGGGATATGACGATCTCGTATCCAGTCCTACACTCTCGAAAATACCCGGCGATGTGGTGAAGCGGCTTCGGGATTGGGTCCTGTCCAAGACACAGACCACGGATGCGGCAGGTCCGCAGGAGGATTTCATCGTCAACGCTCCGCAGCGCGGTCGCGGTTTTCTGGAGCAGCCGGTGCAATTTGGCGAAGCCGGCCGGCTTTTCGGTGTTTTTTGCGAGCCTGACGATCGGCCGGCGGTCTCCTCGGTCCTTCTGCTGGGCGCGGCCTACGACCGGCATGCGGGTTGGGGCAGGCTTTCCGTGCAAACGGCCCGTTTGCTCGCACGGGAGGGTATCACTTCGCTGCGGTTCGACGCGGCCAATATTGCCGACAGCCCCCCGGTCAAAAACGCGCCTGATCAGGTTCTTTACGATGCGGCGCAGAATGACGATGTGGCCGCTGCGCTCGATTTTCTCAGTCGGCGTGGCAAAGGACCCGTCGTTGCTGCTGGGCGCTGCAGTGGCGCCTACCTCGCCTTCAATGGCGCGCTTGCCGATGACCGGATCAGCGGGGTGGTTGCGGTTAATCCGGTTGTGTTCCACTGGCGGAAAGGCCGCTCTGTCGATGAAGCGCTGCACAAACCGCCACGGTCCTTTGGGGAATACACCCAGCGTTTTCGCCAGGGCGCTACGTTCAAGCGTCTCGTCAGCGGCGATGTCGATGTGATGAGCGCCGGTCGCAATATCGCCAAGGCGACGCTCAAGAAGCTTTCGATAAAAACGGCAAGGCTTTCCCGCCGGGGGAGCGAGGAAGGGCGTGCCGTCTACGGTGCTTTCGACAAGCTCAAGACAAGGGATGTGTCCATTAGCCTGCTTTACAGCGACAATGACGACGGACTTGAGCATTTCCGGTATTATTTCAACGCCGATGGCAGGGGCCTGTCGGCCTATCGGAATGTGTCGCTGACGATTATTCCTGACGCCGACCATAATCTTTCAACGCCGGAGGCCAGAAAAGCCTACATCGATGCGGTGAAGCTGATGGCTCTAAAAGGAAAATCGCCGGCTGGAGCCTAGCGAGACGACATCGCCGGAAGGGGGTGTTTCGGATATTGCTGTCTCCGGCAGAAGGTCGATTTTTCTGGTTTCACCGGGTGCGAGATGGAACCAGCTTTCCGAGGCGCGGTAATCTTGCGCCGTGATATGGACGGATTGCGCCAGCCGGTCCGTGCCGATCTCGAGCGACCAGATGCCGTTCGCCTCGCTCACCTCCACCTGAAGGTTGGCGGCGTGCAGTGCTTTTTTCCGACCGAGAGGAAAATGGAATGCGTCGGCGATGACAGATCCGGTCGCGACATCGCGGAGCCGGGCTACCGTCACATCATGGGAGGGCGGGCCGAAACGATAGGCATAGGTCGTATCGAAAAAGGCGCCGAACAAATCGGTTGCGGCGATGGTCTGGCTCTGTCGCGGCGAGAGCGTGAGCGGCCGTTTGGCATGGACGACAGGTTGCGTGCCATCGCGCAGGCAGGTCAGTTCCAGCATGGCGTCAAGGTTGTCGCCGGTTTCATTGATGACATGAATGTCCAGCCCGTTGGTGCCTTCATCGGAAAGGCTGACCTGGATGGGACGAAACGCTCTTTTCAGCGCATGCCAGACGGATTTGGGTCTGCCGGTGGCATCGATCATACCCCAGCCAGCGCCGGGAACGAGATCCTGCAAGGTCCAGACCAGGGCGCCCCGGCAAGGGGACGCGTCGCGACGCCATTCGGCGAAGGTTGCTTCCATGACCTCGGCAGTGACGGCACGAGACATGTCGAGATAGAGGCCGCCATCCTCCCGACGCAGCACGTCCGGCTCAACGTCGTAAAGCAGTTTCAGATAATGGTCGCGAATATCCTCGAAATCCCAGGAAGCGCCGCGATCGCGCGGCGTGCGCGCCTTCCAGCGCGGATCATGCACCGCCAGTGCGGGAAGATGTCTGTCCAGCGTTTCCTGTTCGGGAATATTGGCGAAGGCCAGGCACTCTGCGGCAAAGCGGACATTGGCCCGGCGGGCATCTTCCAGCGGACGGCAATAGGCGCCCACACCGTAATAATGACCAACTCCGGCATTGGGAAAGAAGGGCAAGGCGCCGCCTGAAGGGGAATTCGCCACATAGGCCGCGTCTGGCCGTTTTTCGGTCAGGACTTCGGGCAAAATTGTCTCGGTGAGCGTCCCCTTCCATATCTGTTCCGGCAGACCGAGCATCGCGCCCTGCTGGTACATTTCGCTACCACCGCAAAAAACGATCAGCGAAGGGGAAAGGGCGGTCGCCTCGAGGAACTGCGAGACTTCCGTAACGATGTGCTGGCTGAGCGCCTCATCCTTTGCTGGATAATCAAAATTGGCAAGCATGGCGTCCTGCCAAACCATGATGCCGAGTTCATCGCAGAGCGCGAAGAACTCCGGCGTTTCATAGGCCATCGTGCCGCCGACGCGGATCATGTTCATACCGGCTTCGGCAGCTTTTCGAAGCCAAGGCTCATAGTCCGGTCTTGTTCCCGGCAGCCGCACGATGTCGGCGGTCGTCCAGACTGCGCCCCGGCAGAAAACGGGGTGCCCGTTTATCCGGATGCCGAAACCGTTGCCGTCTTCGCCGTAATCCACCTCAACGCGCCTGAAGCCGGTGCGCCCGAGCCTGTGTTGCTTACCATCCAGTTCCAGAACGACTTCATGAAGCGCCGGTCTGCCGTGGGTATGCGGCCACCAAGTCTCGACATCGGGTATCCGGAGTTCGCCCAAGAATTCGCCGTTTTCACCTCTGGAAAGATCGGTGCTGTAACCGGCGCAGGTGAGCCGTGCGGATGGAATGTCGTGGTTCGCCTCCAGGGCGATGTTGACCGTTCCCGTCCCGGTTTCGTCGAGCGAGGACCGGACTGTGCAAAGCACGCCTGCCTGTCTTCTAAGGCTGATGGGTCGCCATGGTCCGGCGGCATGGATTTCCGGGCACCAACCTGGCATATATCCGAGCGCCGTGGTGCGGATCAGCCGCAGACCTTGGGTGTTCATCATCTGCGGACGCCAGCGGGCGCGGGGACCGGTTTTTTCGAGCCTTGGCGAAAGTGCCCGGAAGCAGATCGATAGTTCATCTGCGCCTGTCAGTTCAACCGGCACCTCCAGCCTTTCGAACATGCTCTGACTGGCGGCGATCAGTTCGCCGTTGAGGAAGATTTCTGCAATCGTCGACAGGCCGTCGAAGCGCAGGATCGCCCGCTCCCGCACATCGGAAATCATCGTCAGACGGTACCAGGCATCCTTGTCGTTCAATGGTGTCGGACTGAAACGGTCAAATTTTCCGGCCAGTTCCAGAGCTTGCGCCACTGTTCCGGGAACGGATACGTGGAAGCTTTCAAGGGTTGCGGGAATTTCCGAGGGCGTTTCGCAGGCGTTGGCGGACGTCATTGTCAGCGTCCAGCCTTCGCTTAGTAATTTTTCGCTTTCGCGCGGAAGATAAGTCCTCACGCGGCCTCGCTGGTGTTCGACAATTTTGCCGCAAGGGCTTCCATCACACCATCCCATGCTTCCGCAGCCGGATCGAGCACCGAGGCGAGCGCGTCGAATTTACGGCGCGTGACGGCGCGAGCTAGCTGGAACTGCACGGTCTTGGCGACCTCGGATATGCGCAGCGCGTGGTCTATCGCTTCAGCAAATTCGCTCTTGTCCAGCCATTCAAGGTGGCTCGCCGCCAGTTCGAAATTGGCGCCGAGCTGGCGCAGCGTATTGAAGGCATATTTGTGGAAAAAGCCAAACGGACGGTCTGCCACCTTCTCGACCTGAGCCGGAAACACGGCTGCAAAAGCCCTGACCGGATTGTCGGATGGTCGCCGTGAAAAATGAAACTTCAGCAGCCGTTCGGCCGTTTTGCGGATATGTGCCGGCGAAGGGTTGCTGTCTGCGAATTTCGCAAATTCCGTGTAGGGCAGGAAGGGCGGCTCGCTCTCTGACAGGTGATGCTGGAACAGGCCGTCGAAATCTTCGCTCGACAGGTGGAAAAAGCCTGCATTATGAAAATAATCGAGTTCCCGGTTTGCAAGGTCCAGCCGGTTGATGGCGATGGTGGTCTTGCCATGTTCCTTCCGGTAGCCCACCCCGTGGGTATCGGGCATATAGAAGCTGTCCATCTCGATCAGGCAGATGCGGCCGCGCTCCAGCTGCGCTTCGATATGGTTTTCAACCCGGTCGAAGATCGCAAGTTCGGTGGCGCGAACGCCATAAAGTGCTTCCAGATCTTCCAGCGGCACCTTGAAGAAGGTGAACTGGTCGCCTTCGAAATCCTGCGTCAGTGTGAAGCCGAACATGGCCTCAGGCGGCAACCTTTTTTTGGCCAGCACCTCGATCCACAAATCGATGTAGCAATTGGTCTCCGGCCACATTCTTTCCGAAGAATGAAGCGGGTGCTGCACATAATTTTTGGGATCGAGACCGGGGAAAATCTGCCGCATGAATGGTTAGCCCCAGAGTGTTTTCAAGGCCTTTTCGGGCCATGTTTTTACATCCAGTCCGTGATGCGCAAAAAGTGCCAGCGCAATGCGCTCAAGGCCGAAACCGACGCAGGCGGTGTGAGCCACATCACCATTGTCGAGGTTCAATCCCCATTTCTGGCCAAAGGCGTCCTGATGGTAATTGAAGCTCATGCAGGCCGTCGGGTTGGTGGCGGATGTGACGGGAATCAACAGTTCGAATTTCAGGTTCTGGTCGCGCTGGTTGTTGGCGAGCATTTTGCCGGCGCGGCCGAAGAATGGATCGTTGGCCACGTCGATGGTCACATCAAGGCCCACGGCTTCCATCATCGCCACGCCGCGATCCATCCATGTCTGGCGGAATTCGGTCACATCGCTCTCCGTGCCCATGCGCACATATTCCCGCATGCGGAAAAGTTGCTGACGTGCCGGGTCCTTCGAGGGTTCATGGCGGAAACAATAGGACTGGATGTCGTAGAGACCGCCGCCGGAAGGCAATGCGCCGCGCTTGGCGATGGTCGGATAAAGAGGGTAGCAAGCGGCCGGCGTCAGCACGATATCGGTTGCTTTCTGGTCCTTTGTCCAGTCGCCGCCCTCATCCATGGATTTGAGAAGGCTGACATGGTCAAGTTCGCAACCGCAGAAGGAATGCACCGTGCCCGCAAGCTGCGGGAAGCTTTTCATGTAACCGCTCTTTTCGAAATAGGCGCGGTTGATGCCGGGCGGAAAGCGGATCGCCTCTGCACTGTCCGGGCCGCCGGTGCGGTCGATCAGGCGTTCGAATGCGGCAATGACATCCTCGAACTGGCCGCTGCGTCCGTAAAGACCATCGACACCCGTTTCAATCAGCAGGCCTTCTTCGAACAGTCGATCGAGAAACGATGTTTGCATATCCATGGTCTTATCCCAAGAGGCTGGTGTCCTGCTTGTGAACCAGCAGGAGATTGGCGGAATTGCCGAGAATACGGTCGTTGGAAATCATCAGGCGCGCGGAATGCGCGTCGCGAAGGTGTCGGCCAAGGCTGTAGGGCGTACCGTTCTTGTAACCCATGATGCCGCAGACCAGCATCGCTTGGTCGATGATCTCCAGAATGGTTTCCGAAGAACAGATCTTCACATTGTTCATGGCAACCGCGAACGCCATGGACATCAGCTTGTCCGGGTCGCTCTTGGTGTCTTCGTAAGCCTTTACGCCCGCAATGACGTTGGATTTGACCACCTGTAATTTGGTGGAAATTTCGGCAATGTGGATAGCGCCTGGCGGTGTGACACCGGGCGACTTGCGTGCTGCCGTCCTGACGAAGGATTGCGCGCGCAGCACCGCATCCGACGCGATGCCATACCAAACGGCGCTCCACAGAAGATGCGAGCTTGCAAGCATGGATTGCGCGGCGATTTCCGCAAAGGGTTTTGGGAATATCTGCACCGCTGGCGCCTCGCCGCGGAACAGGAAACCGTCCGAACAGGTGCCGCGCATGCCGAGTGTGTCCCAGACGTGGGTCTTCTCGAGCTTGTACTGATCTTTCAGGAAGACGGTCATCACCTGATCGGCCGGGGCGGCATCCTTGTGGGCGCGCGAGGTGATGAGGATGGCATCCGCATTGCTGCCGTAGGAAATGACGGTGGCGTCCTTCTCCAGCCGGCAGATGTCTCCTTCGACCTCAATCGCGCAGATTGAATTGCGCAGATTGCCGCCGATTCCGCCTTCGGTCGTGGCCGAGGCGAGTAGAAGCTGTTCGCTTGCAATGCGGCTCATGAAGCCCGCATGCCATGGGCTTGTCTCGCCGTGTTCCACAAGGCTCGATGCCTTGATGTGGTGCATGGCGAAAATCATCGCGGTTGCCGAACAGGCCTGGCCAAGCCGGGCGCAGATATCGGCGATTTGCTGTATGGATGCGCCTTCGCCACCAAGAGAGGACGGGACCTGAATGCCGAGAAGGCGCTCTTGTCTCAGCGCCTTGACGGCTTCCTCCGGGAAGCGACCGGTGACGTCCACCTCATCCGCGTGTTTGGCGGCAATTGCTGCGACGCGGCTTGCGCGCGCGGACAGCGTTTCATCCTGCGGCGCAACGGTCACATTCATCAGGCTGCCTCTTTACCATCCAGAATGAGCTTAACGGTGTCTTCAATGGCCTTGATGCTGGCAAAGGACTTACGGTTCAAGAGGTTGTCGGGGAATTCGATATCGAAAGCTTCCTCGATACCCAGCATCAATTGCACCGATGCAAAGGAAGAAAGACCTGCCGCATAAAGATCTGCTTCGTTTTCAATCGTATCGACGGGGGTAGGAAGCTGGCCGAATTTTGCCAGTATTTCACGAATAGTCGCATTCATTCCGACTTATCTCCCATGAATTTAACATCAGGATGGTTTGTGCTTATCGTTAATTTGAAAACGATAATATTCGCCTAAACCGTTAGGTTAATTACCACTAACGGCGCTTTTGTTGTTCGTCCACCTTTGCCAGCCATCAGCAGCACCCTTGACAAATGTCGGGCGGTGTTTTCTCTTGTGTCCATTCACCAGGGGTGTCCCGTCAAGGGGCTGAGATTCTGCTTTTATGCGCAGTGACCCGTTGAACCTGATCCAGTTCATACTGGCGTAGGGACGGTGCAAAGACCGAAGGTCGGATTGCGTGTAACTTGCGCTGCCGACGCGTCGGTATTTTCCATCATTCCGGCTCGAACTGGGTCTCCACTGTCAAACTTTGGAGCCTCATGATGAATATCGTTGCCAAGAATATCCCGCTTGTCGTCACAACCGGGCCGCATCCCGCCTCCACGAAAATCCACAAAACCGGAATTTTGCATCCGCATATTCGCGTGCCCATGCGCGAAATCGCCGTCCACCCGACGGCGGGAGAACCGCCGGTCACGGTCTATGATTCTTCAGGCCCCTATACCGATCCATTGCATAACGTTCTGATCGAAAAGGGTCTGCCGCGCCTGCGTCACGACTGGGTTGTAGCGCGCGGCGATGTCGCGGCTTACGACGGTCGGCACGTCAAACCGGAGGATAACGGCTTTGCCACCGGCGAGCGCCTGACGCCTGAATTTGCCATGCGCCACCAGCCGCTGATGGCCACGGAAGGAAAAGCCGTAACGCAGCTTGCCTATGCGCGGGCAGGCATCATCACGCCGGAAATGGAGTTCATCGCCATCCGCGAAAATCTGGGGCGCGAAGCGGCGAAGGAGAAGCTGGCTCGTGATGGCGAGAGTTTCGGTGCACAGATACCCGATTATGTGACGCCGGAGTTCGTCCGTCAGGAAGTCGCATCGGGCCGCGCCATCATCCCGGCCAACATCAATCACCCCGAGCTTGAGCCGATGATCATCGGCCGTAATTTTCTGGTCAAGATCAACGCCAATATCGGCAATTCCGCCGTTACCTCCTCCATGGCCGAAGAGGTGGAGAAGATGGTCTGGGCGATCCGCTGGGGTGCCGATACCGTCATGGACCTTTCGACCGGGCGCAACATCCACAATATCCGCGAATGGATCATCCGCAATTCGCCGGTGCCGATCGGCACGGTGCCGCTTTATCAGGCGCTGGAGAAGGTCAACGGCATTGCCGAGGACCTGAACTGGGAAGTGTTCCGCGATACGTTGATCGAACAGGCGGAGCAAGGCGTGGATTATTTCACCATCCATGCCGGTGTTCGGCTGCATTACATTCCGCTTACCGTCAACCGTGTCACCGGTATCGTCTCACGCGGCGGGTCGATTATGGCCAAGTGGTGTCTGCATCATCACAAGGAAAGCTTCCTCTACGAGCATTTCGACGAGATCTGCGACATCTGCCGTGCCTATGATGTTTCCTTCTCGCTGGGTGACGGGTTGCGGCCCGGTTCGATTGCCGACGCCAACGACGCCGCGCAATTTGCCGAGCTGGAGACGCTCGGTGAGTTGACACAGATCGCATGGGCGAAGGATTGCCAGGTCATGATCGAGGGCCCCGGCCATGTGCCGATGCACAAGATCAAGGAGAACATGGACAAGCAGTTGAAAACCTGCGGTGAGGCGCCCTTTTATACGCTTGGGCCGCTAACGACTGATATCGCCCCCGGTTACGACCACATCACTTCCGGCATCGGGGCAGCGATGATCGGCTGGTTTGGCACGGCGATGCTCTGCTATGTCACGCCGAAGGAACATCTGGGTCTGCCGGATCGTAACGACGTGAAGGTCGGTGTCATCACCTACAAGATCGCGGCTCACGCGGCCGATCTCGCCAAGGGCCATCCGGCAGCACAGGTGCGGGACGATGCGCTGTCGCGTGCAAGGTTCGAGTTCCGTTGGGAAGACCAGTTCAACCTGTCGCTGGATCCGGACACGGCGCGCTCCTTCCATGACGAGACCCTGCCGAAGGAGGCGCACAAGGTCGCGCATTTCTGCTCGATGTGCGGGCCGAAATTCTGCTCGATGCGGATTTCCCATGACATCCGCGCCGAGGCGCAGAAGGAAGGGCTGGAGGCCATGGCCGCGCGCTTCAAGGAAGGTGGCGAGCTTTACATGCCGCTCGCGACCCCGGCAGACGGCCAGTAGCATGCGTGTTCTTGTTAAGGGAACTGGGGTCGCCGGTCTGACGGCGGCCTTCGAACTGGCGCGGCGCGGCGCAACCGTGGAGGTTTCGGAGCGCAATGCTGAAGCCTCGCGCGGCGCATCCTTTTATGCGGGCGGAATGCTGGCGCCCTGGTGCGAGCGTGAAAGTGCGGACGAGGCGGTACTGACACTCGGCCAGGCGGCTCTCGACTGGTGGGATGAGGCGACCCCCGGCCTTGTCATCAGACACGGCACGCTGGTCGTCGCGCCCGCCCGCGACAAAGCCGAGCTTTCGCGTTTCGCATCCAGAACAACTGGATACCAGTGGGTGGATGAGGGTGAAATCGCCGCTCTGGAGCCTGACCTTGCCGGGCGGTTCCGCTCCGGGCTTTATTTCCCGGGCGAGGGGCATCTCGATCCGCGCCTTGCACTCAAATCGCTGCATACGCGGCTTTGCGGCTTGGGCGTGCTGTTTCATATGGGTATTCCGGTGGATGAGCAGCCGTTCGATCGGGTGGTGGATTGCACCGGCGCTGCGGCGGTGGGCGAGATTGCCAATCTTCGCGGCGTGCGGGGAGAAATGCTCTATCTAGCCACGACAGAGGTTTCCCTGTCGCGCGCCGTCCGGCTCTTACATCCGCGCATTCCGCTTTACATTGTGCCGCGTGAGCCGGGTCGCTTCATGGTGGGGGCGACGATGATCGAGACAGAGGATGCCGGAGCCATTTCAGCGCGCTCGATGATGGAGTTTCTGAACGCCGCCTATGCCGTACATCCGGCCTTCGGCGAAGCGGAAATCATCGAGACCGGAACGGGCGTGCGCCCCGCCTATCCCGACAATCTGCCGAAAGTTACGCAGGACGGCCGGACCGTCTTCATCAACGGCGCCCACCGGCATGGCTTCCTGCTGTCGCCGGCGATGGCGCGGCAGGCGGCTGAAATCGTCTGCCAAGATATCTCTGGAAAGGAACAGGATCATGAAACTTCTGGTGAATGGCGACGAGCTTGATCTCGCCACCGAGACGCTGGCCGGGTTACTCACCAGCCTCGACTATGAAGGCGAGTGGCTGGCGACGGCGGTCAATGGCGATCTGGTGCATTCGGAAGAGCGCGCCGATTATCGATTGAAGGCGTTCGACCGTGTCGAAATCCTCTCGCCGATGCAGGGAGGTTGAGGCCATGCTGACGCTTTATGGCCGTGAGGTCTCGTCGCGCCTCCTGCTCGGCACGGCGCGTTATCCGTCTCCCGCCGTGCTTGCCGATGCAGTGCGGGCCAGCAACACGGATATTCTGACGATTTCGCTGCGTCGGGAAACGGCAGGCGGCAAGAAGGGTGGCCAGTTTTTCGAGCTGATCCGCGAGCTGGATCGTTACATTCTGCCCAATACGGCTGGCTGCCATACCGTGAAGGAAGCGGTGCTAACGGCGAAGATGGCGCGTGAGGTTTTTCACACCAACTGGATCAAGCTGGAGGTCATCGGCCATCACGACACCTTGCAGCCCGATGTGTTTGCGCTCGTCGAAGCGGCGAAAATTCTCTGCGACGATGGTTTCGAAGTCTTTCCGTATACGACTGATGATCTTGTCGTGGCGGAAAAGCTCCTGGATGCGGGTTGCAAGGTGCTGATGCCCTGGTGCGCGCCGATCGGCAGCGCCATGGGGCCGCTTAATCTGATGGCGCTGAAATCCATGCGGGCGCGTTTTCCAGATGTGCCGCTGATCGTCGATGCCGGTATCGGCCGGCCTTCACATGCGGTGACGGTGATGGAGCTTGGTTACGATGCCGTTCTGCTCAACACGGCGGTCGCGGGGGCGGGTGACCCTGTCGGCATGGCGGAAGCTTTCGCCCGCGCCATTGAGGCCGGGCATCAGGCTTTTGTGGCGGGGCCGCTGGAGCCGAGAGATATGGCCATTCCCTCGACACCGGTGATTGGCACGGCGGTATTTTCCTGATTCACCTTTTGCGTTGACAGTGCCCCGTGGCGGCGGGATACCGGGAGAAAAGGGGAACGGCATGGCGGCACTCAATAATCTTCTGACGGATATCAATGGGATTTTGGTCGGCAATGTCACCGATCTTGCACTCGGCTCCGGCGTCACCGCAATCGTTTTCGAAAAACCCGTAATCGCCTCCGGTTCGGTTCTTGGCGGGGCGCCCGGTGGTCGTGATACCGGCCTGCTCGACCCGGCGATGACGGTGGAAACCGTGGATGCCTTCGTACTTTCAGGCGGTTCGGCCTTCGGGCTGGATGCGGCGGGTGGTGTTCAGGCCGGTCTGCGCGAGATCGGGCGTGGCCTGCAAGTCGGTTCCACCCGTGTTCCCATTGTGCCGCAGGCGATCCTCATGGATCTGCTGAATGGTGGCAACAAGGAGTGGGGGCTGCATTCGCCCTATCGCGAGATGGGCTATGCGACTTTCAGGGCGGCGTGTGCGGAGCCCTTCGGGCTTGGAACAGTCGGCGCGGGAACGGGGGCGACCACCGCCACCTTCAAGGGCGGACTTGGTTCGGCAAGCGCTGTCAGTTCCGGCGGTTACAAGGTGGCGGCCATCGTCGCCGTCAATGCGCTTGGCTCGGCAACCGTTGGCACCAGCCGCCATTTCTGGTCTGCGCCTTTTGAAGAGCAGGGCGAGTTCGGCGACTGCGGTTTTCCTGATCGTTTCGAACCGGATCATACCGCGCTTCGTCTCAAGGGCGTCAACCTCACCGCGACGACCATCGGCGCCGTGGTCACCGATGCCGTCCTTACCAAAGCGCAGGTGCACCGCCTTTCTATCATGGCGCATGACGGGCTGGCGCGCGCCGTGCTGCCCGCCCATCTGCCGAGCGACGGCGACACCATGTTTTCGGCTGCGACCGGTGAGAAGCCGCTTGAGGGCGGCGCTCATTTTGCGGAACTCTGCCATCTCGCTACCATCGTTATGGCGCGCGCGGTGGCGCGCGGTGTTTACGAGGCGAAGGCTCTGCCGCAGCACGGTGCGCAGAAAGCCTATCACGATCTCCATGGCCGGGGTTTCTAGCCGATGAGCAAGATACATCAGCCACTGAAGCCCGTTCTCCGCATCGATTTTCCGCCCGGAGATCGTCTCGGCCACGGTAAGATCGAGTTGATGGAGCTGATTGTCGAGACCGGTTCGATCTCGGCCGCCGGGCGAGCGATGGACATGTCCTATCGCCGTGCATGGCTGCTTGTGGATGCGCTGAACCATATGTTCAGGCAGCCGGTGATCGAATCCCAGCGGGGCGGCAAGCAGGGTGGTGGGGCCGCGCTGACCGCTTTCGGTGCCGAATTGCTTGAACGGTATCGCAGCATGGAAAAGCGGATGAATGAGGCCCTGCGCAAGGATATCGACTGGCTTGAGGCCAACCGCAATCCGGATGCCGCCATCACTAATATGGATCGAGAGCCGCCGACTTTATGATCGCGTGTACCGGTTTCCCGGGTTCCAGCTGGAGACGTTCGCGCGACAGATCGGTGATGCGCGACTGTATAATATCGCCGCCGCAATTAACCTGAACGGTTACCATGCCATCTTCGCTGGCGGAGATGCCGGCAATATGGCCTTCGAGGATGTTAAGGGCGCTCAGGCCTTCGGGTTTTGCCGTGGCAAGCATGACGTCACGCGCCGGTATCAGCACGCGTGCCGGGGTGCGGGGTGTTCCTCCTTTTGCTGGAACCTGCAGGAGCGACGAGCAGAGCCTTACGGCAGCAAGCCCGTGCCTTTCATCGAAGCTTTCGATGTGTCCCGAAAGGATGCTGCCTGCTTCTCGTCGCTCAAGATGTGCGCTGAAATTCGACCGTGACAGCACGTCGGCCGCTTTTCCCTGTGCCTCCACCTTGCCGTCCTTCATAACAACTATGCGGTCGGCAAGGCGGGCGACTTCCTGGATGGAGTGGCTGACATAGACGATCGGGATTTTCGTTTCGTCGCGCAGCCGTTCCAGATAAGGGATGATCTCGGCCTTTCGTTCCTCGTCCAGTGAGGCGAGAGGTTCGTCCATCAACAGTAGTCTGGGCGATGACAGGAGTGCGCGGCCGATGGCGACCCGCTGTTTTTCACCGCCGGAAAGCTTGTTCGGACGACGCTGGAGAAGATGGCCGATGCCAAGCATGTCGATAATGCGGTTTTCATTCGCCCGCTCAGCTTTTTCCGTAGCGAACCATTTGCCGTAGTTCAGGTTCTGGGCAACGCTGAGATGAGGAAATAGCCGGGCTTCCTGAAAAACATAACCAAAATGGCGCCTGTGCGCCGGCAGGAACAGGCGCTTTCCGCTATCGGCCAGCACTTCGCCATCGAGCGATACCTGACCACTATCTGGCCGCAGCAGACCTGCGATGATGCGGATCATCGACGTTTTACCGGAGCCGGAGCGTCCGAAAAGCGCTGTAACGCCGCCATCAGAGGTGAATGACGCGTTGAGTTCGAAGGAGCCGAGGCGGTGGCGGGTGGAGACAGAAAGCGTCATTCCATGCTCACCCGTTTGCCGATGATGCGGGCCAGAAACTCGGAGACGAGCAAGGCCGACATGGAAATCACGACGGAAACGATGGTCAGCCGCAATGCGCCTGCATCGCCGCCCGGAACCTGCGTGAAAGTGTAGATGGCGGCGGACAGCGTCTGGGTTTCGCCGGGAATATTGGAAACGAAGGTGATGGTCGCGCCGAATTCGCCCATGGCCTTGGCGAAAGCGAGGATCATGCCCGCGATGATGCCGGGCAGGATCAGGGGAAGTGTGACGGTGAGGAACACCCATAGGGGGCTTGCACCCAGGGTTCCGGCCGCCTCTTCCAGCTTGCTGTCCACCGCTTCGATGGAGAGGCGGATGGAGCGCACCATCAGCGGAAACGCCATGACGGCGCATGCGAGCGCCGCCCCCGTCCAGCGAAAGGAAAAGACGATGCCGAACCAGCTGTCTAGAAACTGGCCGATGGCGCCTCTGCGGCCGAAGAGGACGAGCAGCAGAAAGCCGGTGACGACGGGCGGCAGAATGAGCGGCAGGTGGACAATGCCATTGAGCAGCGACTTGCCCCAGAAGCGCCCGCGCGCCAGCGCGACGGCAACCGCAATGCCGAAGGGCAGGCTGGCGAACATGGCGATGGAGGACACCCACAGGCTGAGCCTGATCGCCGTCCATTCTTCAGGGCTTAGTGTCCACCAATGCAAAGCCATATCCTACAATCGTCATCTCTCGCGGTCCCATACTGGATGGGACCGCGAAACGCAGTTTATTTCAAAACGGTAAAGCCTTGCTTTTCGAAGAAGGGCGTAGCCTTGGCGGACTTCAGGAAATCCAGATAGGATTTTGCCGCCGGAGATTTTGCTTCCGAGAGAATGGCGACGGGGTAGATGATCGGCGGATGGCTGTCCTCCGGGAAGGTGCCGACGATCTTCACGCCCGGATCGGCGGCCGCATCGGTCTGGTAGACGATGCCATAGGGCGCTTCGCCGCGCGACACCAGCAGCAGCGCTGCGCGCACGCTTTCCGCGCCGGCGACTTTCTTTTCCACGGATGACCAGACGCCGAGTTTTTCCAGCGCAGCCTTGCCGTATTTACCCGCCGGAACGGAATCGACCGCGCCCATGGCCAGTCGGCCATCGCCCACCAGTCCGGCGAGATCGAAGTCCTTTTTAATATCGACCGGCTTGGCCTTGTCGGCCGGGGCGACGAGAACGATGCGGTTGCCAAGAAGATTGGAGCGGCTTTCGACGTCGATCAGCTTCTTTTCGGCAACATAATCCATCCAGGCGAGGTCGGCGGAAATGAAGATATCCGCCGGTGCACCCTGCTCGATCTGTTTGGCGAGTGCGGAGCTTGCGGCGTAGGACACGGTCGCTTCATTGCCGCTTTCCTTCGCCCATTCGGCATTGATCGCATCAAGTGCGTTTTTCATGCTCGCGGCAGCAAACACCGTGACTTTTTCGGCGGCATGGGCGGGAACCACCGCAAAGGATGCCGCCACCCAGAAGGATGTTGCTGCGGCGATGGTTTTGAAGAAGGTGCGGCGTAAGAGTCTCATGGTGTGTTCCCCCGGTTCGAGATATCCTGATGAATATATCGATAGGCCTATAGGGCAATCATTATATTTTCAAGAATATATCGATGCCGTTTAAAAAGCCGCCACGACCGGCGGCTTTCGGCCTGTTGATCAGAAGCGTTCACCGGCGAAATGGGCAATCTGTGCGCCCGCCTCGTAATAGGCTTCCTTCACTGCCCTGAAGGCCTGCGCTTTTGGTTCGGTCAAGGGAAGAGGCAGGTCGTTTTCGGCGATATCACCGAGAATATGTTGCGCAATCACCTTGCCGAAGGCAGTACCGGGTGCGATGCCGCGGCCATTATAACCGGAAAAACCGACGACATTTTCCGCGAATTTATGGAAACGCGGCACGGCATTGTCCGTCATGCCGATCTGGCCGTACCATTCGCATTCGAATTCAGTCTCTCCCAGTTGCGGGAAAAGCCGCTTCAGCGATCGTTTGGCCCATGCCCGGTGAATGGCGGCACCCGTGCTGCGCAACGCGCCGACGCTGCCGAAGACCAGCCGACCCGCTTTGTCCATGCGGAACGAGGAGAGGATTTCCTTTGTATCCCAGCAACCTTCTCGGTTCGGCAGGATACTCTTTTGCAGATTGTCGCTAAGCGGTCTGGTCGCGAAGTTGAAGTAGGGCAGGTAGGTCTGTTCGTCGCGGACGATCTGCCACGGCCCGGTGCTGTAGGCTTCGGTGGCGACGACGATCCAGTTGGCGGTCACCGATCCCTGCGGTGTTTTTACCACCCATTTTCCGCCGCTGCGTTCGGTCGACATGACGGGGCTGGCGGTGTGCAGCCGTGCTCCTGCCTTTTGCGCGGTGGCAGCCAGACCACGAACATAGGCAAGCGGCTGAAGCGTGCCGGCGCGCGTATCGAAAAGTGCGCCGGAATATGCGGTGCTGCCGGTGTGTCTTGCCGTTTCATCGGCATCGAGAAGGCGGACGGGAGCGCCCCTGGCTGCCCATTGTTCGCAGCGCTCGCGAATTTCGGCGAGCCCTTTTTCACCGACGGCGCAATGCAATGTGCCATTCTTTTCGATCTCGCAGGGAATCGCGTGTTTTTCCACCAATTCGCGCACCAGCAACGGCGCATCACCCAGAAGGCTGAGAAGCCGTTCCCCGTAGGTTTCGCCCAGCACGCCGGGCAACTCCCTCGGCATGACCCACATGCCGCCGTTGATGAGACCGACATTGCGGCCGGCGCCGCCGAAGCCTATTTCCCTGGCTTCGAGAAGAACGACATCCATGCCCTTTTCAGCAAGATGAAGGGCGGCGGATTGTCCGGTGAAGCCGCCACCGACAATCACCACATCGGCAACCGCCTCGCCTTGCAGTGCAGGCGTTGCGGGCGGCTGCGGCGCGGTCTTTTCCCAGAGGCCGTGCGAGCGGGGATCATTATACATCGTTCCACCATTTTCCGGGCGAGTTCATTTGTTTTCCGTATGAGTGACAAGCCCTTGTTTATGAGACTTTACAAGCGGCCTCACCTGTTGAATATCGACATATCGTCAAGAGTTCATTCCGTGAGGGAATATGGTTCTACCGCCTCGGCGCTTCTTACCGTCGCTTTCACTTCTTGCTGCCTTTGAAGCCGCCTCGCGCACGGGCAGCGTGACCGCGGCTGCGAGAGAACTCGGGCTTACTCAAGGCGCGGTCAGTCGGCAGATCCTCGCGCTTGAGGAGCAGCTTGGCGTGGCGCTGTTTCTGCGCGAGCGGCAGACAATCCGGCTCACCCGGGCGGGGGAGGGTTATGCGCGGGAAATCCGGGAGGCCCTGCGGCGAATATCGACCGCGTCGCTCAATCTGCGCGCCAATCCGGATGGCGGCACGCTCAATCTCGGTGTTTTGCCAAGCTTTGGTACGCGCTGGCTGGTGCCGCGTCTTCCCGATTTCATTGCCCGACATCCGGGCGTTTCGGTCAATCTTCTTACGCGTTCGTCGCTGTTCGATTTCCGTACCGATACAGTCGATGCGGCGATCCATTTCGGTTTGCCGCATTGGCCGGGTACCGAACTCGTTTTTCTGATGCATGAAACAGTCATTCCGGTGTGCAGTCCCGCTTTCAGGGAGCGCTACGGGCTTTCACAGCCGGGCGATCTGCTGCATGTGCCGCTGCTGCACATGACGACCCGGCCGGACGCCTGGGAACAATGGTTTCGCAGCCATGATGTGGTTTTCGACAATGTGCATGGCATGCTTTTCGATCAGTTCACGACGATTGCCGAGGCGGCGAGCGCCGGGGTCGGGGCATCGCTCATTCCGTCCTTCATGATCGGGGAGGAGTTGCGAAGCGGCCGGCTTGTCGCGGCGGTTACCGGCGAGGTGGAGAGCGAAGAGGCCTATTATCTCGCCTGCATGCCCGATCGCGCCGGTTACGCTCCGCTTGAAAGTTTTCGAAGCTGGATCGTTTCTCAGGCCGCGATCGGGGCTGGTAGCAGCGGATGAGACTTTTCTGCCTAAACCGGCAGGCGGTCTTGCAAGACCGGCGCGGCTAAGCCAATAGTGCGCCATGACGCATGGCAAAGAGCCACGCACCACAAGTTCCAATACGGGAGATGTCCGTGAAGCCCATTTTTGTCCAGCTTCAATGCGAGCCCGGCAAGACCTATGATGTCGCCGATGCCATCTACAAAACGGAGCTGGTTTCCGAGCTTTATTCCACCAGCGGCGAATATGATCTGATGCTGAAGATCTATCTTCCGCAGGAAGAGGATATCGGCAAGTTCATCAACCAGAACATCGTCAATATTCCAGGCATCGTCCGCTCGTTGACGACGCTGACCTTTACCGCGTTCTGACGCGCGTCTGCGCGGCGAGAGAGTCTTTTCAGCCCTGGGATCTGGGCTGGCTGGATTCCTGCGACGAGCACAGAAACCAGGAGAGGTGGGAGCTCTAGGAGCGCGTGGCTTTTGCACTCCAATCCGGATTTGAAAAAGCTATTTCACCTTAGTGCAGGGCGTATTGATACACCCCGTCGTGGTTTATGACAGACCAGTGGACGAATTGTCAGGCAATAGAAAAGCGCGCCATCGACCCGGTATTCTGGATCCGATATTGGGCGCGCTTTGGTTTTGAAAGGTCCGTGAGCGGGTGATGGGTTTCCCGCATCAGGCCGCGGCCAGGTTCCGGCTGCGCACGAGATTGCGAATTGCAATCCGCACATCGTCGGCGCTGTCGAACTTCTGTTCGTCCAGGTCGTGGACGTGGAACTTCACCGCGATGAACTTCAGCCGGTCGTTGTCCGGTATGACGATGCCGACGGGTTCGCCAGCGAATTCAATAACTTGCTTTTGCATAGGTATACTCCCGCTGTGGCTCATTAACACAGCATGTTGTCGAACTGATTTTCAGAAAATTGAGACCGTCAGGTCACATTCGACAGCAGCGGGAACACGTGGATTTAAATCCAGCATTCCAGGACTCAAGACCAAGGATTGCGTTGATGCGAATATATTTTGACATGACACACTCCCTGTATTGGTGTTGATCCGGAATCAGGAGACTCGCTCTCCAGTTCCACACTGATAATCCAGACCACCATTAAAATCAATGCTGATTGTTATAGGTAGAATATTTTTCTTTATGATGACAGGAGGGGGGCGGAAATGTGAAATTTTTGTTTTCGTTCGACGCCGCTTTGAAAAGCCCGGCACGGCGGGCTTTTTATGCTTTTTTTAATCGTCGCCGGATGCAGGCGGCGGGTAAATATGATCGTTTCCGTTGAAGTCCGAGACGGAGTAGCAGCCATCGCGGGTTTTTTCGGCCGCATTCGGGCCGATCGTGGCCTTGCCGTGACCGCCCGGAATGTCGAGAACGTAGGTCGGCTGGCAAAGACCGGAGACATGCCCGCGCAACGCGGAAACGATTCGCTGACCTTCTTCTATCGTCAGCCGGAAATGGCTGGTGCCGGGCGCAAGGTCGGGGTGGTGCAGGTAGTAAGGCTTGATACGGTTCTCGACAAAGGCGCGCATCAGTTCGGCGAGAATTGCCGAATCATCGTTGATGCCCTTCAAAAGTACGGTCTGGCTGACCATGGCGATGCCGGCATCGATCAGCCGCGCGCAAGCACTTCTGGCTGCTTGCCCAAGTTCGCGTGCGTGGTTGGCGTGCAGGGCCACATAGGTGGTTTTACCGCTGGCCTTCAATGCCTCGATCAGCGGCCCGTCGATTCGTTCGGGATCGACGACCGGCACACGGGTGTGGAAGCGAACGATCTTGACGTGCGGTACGTCTTTCAGCCGCGTCATCAGGTCGGACAATCGCCGCGCCGAGAGCACCAGCGGATCGCCGCCGGTGAGGATGACCTCCCAGATGGCCGGGTTGGCTTTTATATAGTTGAATGCGGCGTCCAGCTCTTCCGGGTTCATCATGCCGTTGCCTTGCGGCCCGACCATTTCGCGGCGGAAACAGAAACGGCAATAGACGGGGCAGACATGCACCGCCTTCAAGAGCACCCGGTCCGGATAACGGTGGACGATGCCATGGACGGGACTATGTGCACCGTCGCCGATCGGATCGTCCCGTTCTTCGGGAAGGTGGACGAGTTCGGCTAGGTCCGGCACGAATTGCCGCGCGATGGGGTCCTGCGGATCGCCGCTGTCCATCAGATCGGCCATTGTCGCTGTGATGGCTAACGCGTAACGCTGCGTCACCGCGCGCACGTCCTCGAGCGCCTCGGTCTTGATCAACCCCGCCTCAACAAGTGCTTCGGGTGTCTTGATGGTTTCAAGCCTTGTCATCGTCCGTATTCCGCGACGGGTGCCCACATGACCAGATCGATTCGGGGCGCGCCGGTTGCCAGCATCACCAGTCGGTCGAAACCGAGTGCTATGCCGCTTGCCGGCGGCATGATCGCCAGCGCCGCCAGAAAATCCTCGTCCAAAGGATAGGTCTCGCCGTAAACCCGCTGCTTCTCAACCATCTCCATTTCGAAACGCCGTCTCTGCTCAGCAGCGTCTGTCAATTCGCCAAAGGCATTGGCAAGTTCCACGCCACACGCATAAAGCTCGAACCGTTCCGCCACCCGCGCATCCCCAGGCGATTTGCGGGCAAGCGCAGCCTCGCTTGTGGGGTATTCATCGAGAATGGTGGCGCGGCCGAAGCCCAGTTCGGGTTCCACCCGCTCCACGATAACGCGGCTGAACATATCCGCCCAGGTGTCGTCCTTAGCCACACGAATTCCGGCATTGGTGAGGCTTGCGGCAAGGTGCTGGCTATCCGTCTCGCCGTTTCGGTCAATCGTCGCCAGAAGATCAATTCCCGCATAGCGATCGAAGGCTTCCGCGACGCTCAGACGTTCCGGTTCGAGGAACGGATCGACGCTGCGGCCACGATAGGTGAAATTGTTTGTTTTGGCGGTTTCTGCCGCCAGCGCCAGAAGATTGGCGCTGTCCTTCATCAGGATCTCGTAGGTTTCTCCGACCCTATACCATTCCAGCATCGTGAATTCTGGGTGGTGCAGGGGGCCTCTTTCCCGGTTTCGATAAACATGGGCGAAACAGAAAATGCGTTCTTCACCGGCCGCGAGCAATTTCTTGCAGGCGAATTCGGGCGAGGTGTGGAGATAGAGCGGAGCGGCGTCGCCGGCCGGCGTCAGTCCCTGGGTGGCGAAGGCATGCAGATGTGCCTCGTTGCCGGGAGAAATCTGCAATGTGGCGGTGTCGACCTCTAGAAAGTCCGCGCGCGCGAAATAGCTGCGAAATTCCGACTGGATCGCGTTGCGTCCAAGCAGAAAGGCGCGGCGGTCGGCATGGACGTCGGGCGTCCACCAGGGCGACATTGTCTCGTTGCTTGAGCCCATCTCTTTTTTCTTTTCCGTCTTACCTGCTGGCCTTGTTACGGATAAACGGCCCGCAAAACGCCTGATCGCATCATTTAAAGCAATTCCGGGCGGAAAACCGCTAGGCACTCTTCCGCGAATTGCTGTAGAAGGCTGGCAATTCGCGCGGATTTAAGGTAGTTGCGCCCCAGAAAAAAGACAAAACGTCTGCCGGGCCGGTGCTATCGCGCAGTCCTTTACGACGCATTTCATCGAGTTACAAGGAAGTCATATGGTCAAGGTTATCGCCTCATCCGTCCGCAAGGGCAATGTTCTCGACGTGGACGGCAAGCTCTACGTTGTTCTCACCGCGCAGAACTTTCACCCGGGCAAGGGCACGCCTGTCACGCAGGTTGACATGCGCCGCATCGTTGACGGCGTGAAGGTCTCCGAGCGCTGGCGCACGACCGAACAGGTTGAGCGTGCTTTCGTCGAAGACCTGAACTTCCAGTTCCTTTATGAAGACGGCGAAGGCTTCCACTTCATGAACCCGGCAAACTACGATCAGGTCGTTGTCGATGTCGAGACGATGGGCGACCAGAAGGCCTATCTGCAGGAAGGCATGACCTGCGTTCTTTCCATTCACGAAGGCAATCCGCTGGCTGTCGAACTGCCGCGCCACGTCACGCTTGAAATCGTGGAAACGGAACCGGTTGTGAAGGGCCAGACGGCTTCTTCTTCCTACAAGCCGGCAATTCTTTCCAACGGCATCCGCACCATGGTGCCGCCGCACATCGACGCCGGTATCCGCGTGGTCATCGCGACGGAAGACAATTCCTACGTCGAGCGCGCCAAGAACTGAGCCCGACGGCAGGTTAAACAAAAAGCACCGGGCGACCGGTGCTTTTTTTGTGTCTGGAATACAAAAAAAAGCCCGCGTCTCGACGCGGGCTTTTCATTTGCCTTGAGGCGTTTCTTACATGCCCTTTGCAGCGGCCACGGTTGGGCCGGCGGACTTCTTCGGGGCAGGCTGGCCAACGGCATAACCGCCACCGAGAGCCACGTTGAGCGATACATAATCCTGCGCGGTCGTCTGGATCGCCGTTGCAAGGTTTGCCTGCGCATCGGAGACCGACCGCTGGGCATCCAGAACGTCGAGCAGAGACGAAGCACCGTCACGATAGCTGGCTGTCGAGAGCTGCAGCGCTTCCTGGTAGGATGAGACAGTCTTTCTCAGCGCGTCGACGGTACGCTGGTCGCGATTGATGGCGGCCAGGGCGTTTTCGACTTCTTCAACTGCGTTGAGAACGGTTGCCTTCCAGACGAGATATTGCTCGCGTGCTTGAGAGTTCGCGATGTCGACATTGGCGCGCAGTCTGCCACCATCGAGGATCGGGAGAGTGAGGCTCGGACCGAAGGACCAGCTATTGGCCGTTCCCCTGCCGCCGCCACTCAGGAAATTGTAGCTCGGGGTGATCGCGCCACCAAGCTCGATGCTTGGATAAAGCTGTGCCTCGGTTACACCGATCGTGGCGACCGCAGCGGCGAGATTGCGTTCAGCGACGCGGATGTCCGGACGGTTGCGGATCAGGTCGGCCGGGATGCCGGTGCGGGGAACTGCGCGCGCAACAGGCTGGCGTGCGCCCTTCTGCAGCTCGGTGATGAGCGACGAGGCCGGCATGCCGAGCAGGGTCGCGATGCGGTGGGCTGACTTGCGGAAGCTGGTTTCGAGGCCGGGTATCTGCGACAGCGTTGAATTGACCAGACCTTCGGACTGGACGACATCGAGACGCGAGGCCGCACCCGCTTCGAGCTGCAGCTTCGTCAGATCGAGCGTTTCGCGGCGTGAACTCAGGTTCTGGCGGGCAATCGCCAGGCGCTCCTGATAATAACGCACGTCGATATAGGCCGCGGCGACTGAGGAAATCAGCGTCAGGCGCTGAACGTCGACGGTGGAGTACGCGGCGTCAAGCGAAGCATCAGCGCTTTCCGTTGCCCGGCGATAGCGACCGAAAAGGTCGAGGAACCAGGAAATGCTAAGGCTGCCGTTGGACACGTTGGTGACGGGAACGTCACGGTAGCTGCCCTTGGTCTCGCTGGTCGTGTGGCTGCCACTGCCAGTCAGGCTCGGCAGGCCGCCGGCGCCGTCCACGATCACCTGAGCCTGCGCCTGATTGATGCGCTCGATTGCTTGCATGACGGTGAGGTTCTGCGCAAGGCCGGTGGAGACGTAACCGTTCAGGCGGTTGTCGTTAAAGGCCGTCCACCATGCAACGCTGCTGATGTCGCCATTACTGGTTTTTCCGGCTTCCGCGAACTTTCCCGGCAATTGAATTTCCGGCGTCTTGTGGTCGGGTCCGACAACGCAGCCCGAAAGCAGTAGCATTGTCAGGGGAATAGTAGCGCGAATAGACAGCATATAATTTTCCCAATTCTCTGGTTGGCTTACCAAGCGCGGCTTGCTGACAAATGGGCTGCGCGGTCGATATGCCCTAGAAACGTGCGTTTGCCAAATCGGCCATATTTCTAGCAGCGTATTAACGGTTGGCACAGCCCATTTTTGTTTTGTTAACGCCTTGAAAGGCGACGAATGATGACGAAAAAGGACGGAACGAAGAAAATTCCGAGCAGTGTTGCAGAAAGCATACCACCCAGCACCCCGATACCGATTGCATTTTGCGCAGCGGAACCCGCTCCGGTTGCGATCGCGAGAGGCACGACGCCGAGGATGAAGGCGAGCGACGTCATGATGATCGGGCGCAGGCGCAGCTTCGCCGCCTCCAGTGCCGCCTCCACCAGACTTAACCCGTGCTCCTGCCTCTCCTTGGCGAATTCAACGATCAGGATCGCGTTTTTCGCGGCAAGGCCGATGGTCGTCAGCAGGCCCACCTTGAAGTAGACGTCGTTCGTCTGGCCGAAGAAATGGGCCGCAGTCAAAGCGCCGAGGACACCCACCGGGACAGCCAGAATGACCGAGAACGGGATCGACCAGCTTTCATAAAGGGCAGCCAGGCAAAGGAACACGATGAGAACCGACAGCGCGTACAGCATGGGCGCCTGCGAGCCGGAAAGGCGTTCCTGATAGGAGATGCCCTGCCATGCCACGGTGTAACCGCCTGGCATGCTTGCCGTCAGACGTTCCATCTCGTCCATGGCTTCGCCGGAAGCAACGCCTGCGCCGGCGGTGCCTTCAAGCGAGATCGCGCCCGTACCGTTGTAGCGTGCCAGTGACGGCGGCGCGTTGATCCACTTCACCTCGCTGAAGGAGGAGAAAGGTACCATTTCGCCGCTGGTGTTGCGGGCATACCAGAACTTCAGGTCGTCCGGCTGCATGCGATAGGGTGCATCGCCCTGAACATAGACCGGCTTGAGCTCACCGTTCAGGGTGAAGTCGTTGACATCCCGGCCGGCAAAGATCGTCGACAGCATCAGGTTCACGGAGGAAAGATCGACGCCCATGGCCCCCATCTTTTCCTGATCGAGAATGATCTTCATCTGCGTTTCGTTGTCCTGGCTGTCGCTTCGCAGAGAGCTGATCTTTGGATTGCTTGTTGCAAGCGCAATCAGGTCCTTGGAGGTTGCGGTCAGAGCGTCGGTGCCGTTGCGGCCGCTATCCACGAGATACATGGAGAAACCGCTCGACGTGCCCATGCCCTGAATTGCCGGCGGCAAAAGCGGGAATACCTGTGCATCGCGGAAGCCGAAGAACGTACCCATTGCCCGCTGCACAATGGCGGCGGCGTGTTGATCGGGTGCGGTTCGCTCGGAAAAGTCCTTGAGCTTGGTGAAGACTATCGCGTTGTTCTGACCCGAACCGCTGAAGCTGAATCCAAGCACGCCGAAAACCGATTCGACATTGGCTGCTTCTTTTTCACGGAAGTAGCTTTCGACCTGTTTTACCACCTCGTTGGTGCGTTCGATGTTCGAACCGGTCGGTGTCTGGATGATCGTCAGCAGCACGCCCTGATCTTCCTGTGGGAGGAAGGAGCTTGGCAGTTTGGTGAAGAACCAGGCGCAGCCGCCGACGACGATCAGGAAAAGAATCGTCACGCGCAGGGGCCGTTTCAGCAGATAGCCGATCGACGAAACATAGCCGTCCGTCGTCTTGCCGAAGCCGCGGTTGAACCAGGCACCCGGTCCACGCTGCTTTTTGGTATGGTCGATGGGCTTCAGCATTGTTGCGCACAGCGCCGGCGTCAGAACGATGGCGACCACCGCCGAAAGCAGCATGGCCGAAACGATCGTGATCGAGAACTGGCGATAGATGATACCAGTCGATCCGCCAAAGAAGGCCATGGGAATAAACACGGCGGTCAGGACGAGCGCGATGCCGATGATGGCGCCGGTTATCTCGCCCATCGATTTTTCCGTCGCCTCGACCGGCGACAGGCCCTCTTCCGACATGATGCGCTCGACGTTTTCAACAACGACGATGGCGTCATCCACGAGAAGGCCGATCGCCAGAACCATGGCGAACATGGTCAGCGTGTTGATAGAATATCCGGTGACTGCGAGGATGCCGAACGTGCCGAGGAGCACGACGGGCACGGCGATCATCGGAATGAAGGTGGCGCGCAGGTTTTGCAGGAAGACCAGCAGCACGACGAAAACGAGGATGATCGCCTCGATCAGCGTATGCACCACTTTCTCGATCGACAGCTTCACGAAGGGTGTCGTGTCGTAGGGATATTCGATCGAGACACCCGCAGGCAGCGAACCCTCAACGGCCGTAAGCGCGGACTTGACACGTGCTGCAGTATCGAGCGCGTTGGCGCCCGTGGCGAGGTTGACCGCGAAACCGGCGGAAGGACGGCCGTTGGAGCGGGAATCACCGCCATAGGTTTCCTGGCCGATTTCGATGCGGGCCACGTCGCTCAGGCGAACGGTTGCGCCGTCCTTCTCAACCTTCAAGATGACCGATTCGAAATCGGCGACGGTGGTGAGCTGGCTCTGCGCCGTCACCGTCACATTGAGCTGTTGGCCCTGGACGGCGGGAACGGCACCGAGGGAGCCGACCGAAACCTGGGTGTTCTGGCTTTCGATGGCGCCGGTGACGTCAGCCGTGGTCAGCTGGTATTTGTTGAGCTTGAACGGATCGAGCCAGATGCGCATCGCATATTCGGAACCGAAGACGTTGATGCTGCCCACGCCTTCAAGGCGCTTGATCTGGTCTTCAACGCGCGAGGAGAACACGTCGCCGAGATCGGCCGAATTGCGCTTGCCGTCCGTCGAGATCAGCGCACCCACCATCAGAATGCTCGATGTGGAGCGGCTGACCTGAATACCGCGCTGCTGCACGGTGTCGGGCAATTGCGACTGCACGAGCTGCAGCTTGTTCTGCACCTGAACCTGCGCGATGTCAGGCAGGATGCTGTTGCCGAAGGTCAGTGTCACTTCGGCGCTGCCGGTCGAGGAAGACGAGGTCATATAGGTGAGGTCGTCGAGGCCGGTCATGCCGTCCTCAATGATGGTCGTCACCGATTTTTCGACCGTCTCAGCGCTAGCGCCGTTATAGGTTGCGCTGACGCGGACCGTCGTCGGGGCAATATCGGGATATTGCGAGATGGAGAGCGTCACAATTGCCAGAGCGCCGCCCAGCATGATGACGATGGCGATAACCCATGCAAAAACGGGGCGCCTGATAAAGAAATGGGCCATGGCAGTCCTGCCTTACCTTTTACGAGCTTCGACCGAGGGTTTCGTGCTCATGTTTATTTCGAGGGGGCGGCGGCAGGCGGAGCTTGCTGCGGCAGAACGACGATACCGCGATCGTCGATGGTCACTTCCACGGGCGCGACCGTCGCGCCGTCGGCAATCCACTGGAAACCGTCAACGATGAGTTTGTCGCCATCCTTGACATTTTCCGTCACCAGCCAGGCATTGCCCGACTGCTGGCTGGACGGGAAGGTGCGCGTTTCCACCTTGTTTTCCGCGGTGACAAATTTCGCGGTCAGTTCGCCATTGGCGTTCCGGCTAGCTGCGCGCTGCGGGATGCGGAAACCCGTTTCCTTACCGATGGTCAGCGTTGCGCGAACATAGGTGCCGGGAAGCAGAAGATCGTCCGGGTTATCGAAGAGAGCACGGATGGAGAAGGTGCCCGTGGTTTCGCTCACCGCCATGTCCGACATGTCGATCTTGCCGTCATGCTTGTATTCGGTGCCGTCTTCCAGCGTCAGGTGAATGCCGGTTTCCTTGGTATCGCCGCCGAGCTGGCCCGACGAGATCGCCTTTTTCAGACGCAGAAGATTGATGCTGGATTCCATCAGATCGATGTAGATCGGATCGATGCGGCGCAGCGTCGTCAAAGCCGTCGTCTGGTTTGCGGTCACCACGTTGCCGATGCTGAAAGCGGTTGCGCTGGTGATGCCGTCGAAAGGCGCGCGGACCTTGGTGAGATCGAGATTGATCTCAGCCGTTTCCAGCGCAGCCTTGGCCTGGGCTACGTCGGCTTCGGCCTGAAGCAGCGTCACCTTGGCGTTTTCATATTCGATCTGCGTTGCGCCGCTGTTGACCAGCCGCTCGTAGCGGGCAAGGTTCGCCTGGGCGCTCGGAACGCTTGCTTCGGCTTTCGCTACGCTTGCCTTGGCCTGTGCCACTTCTGCCAGATAGGTGTTGTCTTCAATCTGGTAGAGAATGTCACCCTGCTTGACCTCGCTGCCTTCCTTGAAGGGAATGTCGCGGATGATGCCAGTGACGCGCGGGCGGATTTCCGCCGTCTGGAACGCGCTTGCGCGGCCGGGAAGAACGGTGGTCAGGGGATATTCGCTCGTCTTCATCACAATGATGCTGACCGGAGACGGGGGACGCGCGGCGCCCTGGCCGGCGGTCTGGCTGCTTTCGCCGCCATCGCTGCATCCCGCGAGAACTGCGGTCATGCACAGAGAAGCAAATAGGGGTAAAATACGTCGGCTCATTGTTCTTCCCTGCGTATCGGTCGCATTCAACTATAAGCGCAGTGTCGCTCGGCGGATGCTGGTCCGGGTGCAGGGACGATGGGTGAAGGCCCTATGGGGACTTTCTTCGTTCAATCTGCTCGGACCGCCATTCGCATAGAAGCGCAGGCTTTCACGCTTCGCAAGCAATTGCGAGAAGGTGACGTAAGTTGAGAATCGTCACTTAGCAAGCGGATTGCGCAATCCTGCCTCGATTAAATCAACCAGTTGATCGCAACGTGTTGCTAAATTGCCGATATCTTCCCGTGCGATGAGGACGGGATGGATGACGCTCGCGAGTGCGTGGAGGACGGTTTCCGCCAGAGGCGGGATGTCGGCGGGGGCGTAAATTCCCTTATCTACGCCATCGCGAATAATGTCGGCCACCAGGTTTGCTATGACGGATTTGTAATAGTCACCGCACTTCATGTCCTGCTTGGCCGTCATCAGGATCATTTCGAATATATAGGGATTGTCGTTGAGGTTCTGATGGTGTTGTTCCATCAGGGTGCGGGCGAGATGGCGCAGCCTTGAAACTGGTGCATGACTTTTATCGAGCGGGTGGATTTCCCGCTCGAAGGCACCGATCTGCTCAAACCCGATGGCATCGACGAGCGCATTCTTCGAATTGAAGTTCTTGAAGACGTTCGCGGGCGACATGCCGAGTGCTGCGGCGATATCGGCAATCGCCACTGCATTGAACCCGCGCTCGCGAAAAAGTTCTTCGGCTTTGGCAAGAATGTCCCGCCGCGTCTCTTCGGCGGAACGGCGAGGCCGGCGCTTGACAGGAACGTCGTTCCTCCTGTCACCCTTTCTCGCCTGTTCGATCGTTTTGCTCAAGGTCAGACTCCGGGGAAAAATTGCTCCAGGTTCCGGCGTACTCTTGCCAGCGGCGTCTCACCGCTATCGTCGGGAACGAAGCTTTGTCCGGTGATGCGTTCGTATGCATCAATATATACCCTTGACGTCTGCAATACGAGTTCCTGCGGAATTTCCGGAACGTCGTCCTTATAGGGATCGCAGCGTTCGGCAACCCAGGCTCTCACGAAATCCTTGTCGAAGCTTGCCGGCCGTGCGCCGTTGCGGAAGCTCTCTTCATAGGTTTCAGCCATCCAGTAGCGGCTGCTGTCAGGCGTGTGGATTTCGTCGGCCAGAATAATCGTGCCGTTTTCATCGGTGCCGAATTCGTATTTCGTATCGACGAGGATGAGGCCCTGCTTTGCGGCAATCTCCTGTCCGCGCTTGAACAGTGCGAGCGCGTAACGGGAAAGCGTGTCCCATTGCTCCTGCGTCAGAAGTTTCTTCTCCACGATCTCGGCCGGCGTCAACGGCTCGTCGTGACCACCATCGAAGGCCTTGCTCGTCGGCGTGATCACCGGCTCGGGCAAGATCTGGTTGTCCTTCATCCCGTCCGGCAGGCTCATGCCGTACATCTGTCTCTGGCCCTTCTTATAAAGGGTCAGGATCGATGTGCCGGTGGTGCCGGCTAGATAACCGCGAACCACCACTTCGACCGGCAATATTTCAAGCCTCTTGCCGATGACGACATTCGGATCGGGATAGCTGACCACGTGGTTGGGGCAGATATCCTTCGTCTGCTCGAACCAGTAGCGTGCCGTCTGGGTCAATACCTGCCCCTTATAAGGAACACAGGTGAGGATGCGGTCGAATGCGCTGAGGCGATCGGTTGATATGATAATGCGGTTGCCGTCGGGCAGATCGTAATTTTCACGCACCTTGCCACGGTAGTAATTCGGCAGCTCGGGAATGACGGCTTCATCGAGAATGCGCACGGGCTCTCCAATTCTTAAGGCTATAAGGGGCGTCGGACGCCCCAGTCTGGCTGAAACTCTTATCCGTTCCTATTGCATGTTTCCCGAAACAGAACCAGTCGGCACATACAGGAGGCTCCTCTTGCCCTCCCTGGCGGTCCGCCTTGAAACTATCTTTTATTTTCATACGGTTAGCAAAAATGTCAGTTTTTTGACGATAGGTGTGTTGACTTGTTTGAGGGTGATCTCTTATAAGTCCGCTCACTGAACGAGGGCGGCGGCGCTGCTGGCGACGAAGTCTTTCGTTCTAAAGAAATCATGTTGATGAGCTGACTGCTTGTTGTTTTCCAAGGGCTTTTGCTTTTGGGGTTTGATTTTGTGACTGCA
>NZ_LMFF01000013.1:0-1189 GCF_001427205.1 Rhizobium sp. Root491 | reverse complement strand
CGCAAAGGCTACCGATGCCTGCCTCTGCCAATCATGGCGCTGGCGGCGTATCCCGGAAAGTTCGACATGACCAATGTGCTCGGCAATCGCCCTGAAGGGTGCACCGGCTCCGATCGCCTGCAGCTGCTCATGGTCGCCGACGAGAACGATCTTTGCGCCACGCTCTTCAGCCTCACCGATAAAGCGGGCGAGCTGCCTGCTGCCGACCATGCCGGCCTCGTCAATGACAAACACGTCACCGCGTCCGATCAGATCCCGGCCATGGTCCCAGCTGTAAGTCCATGACGCAAGCGTGCGGCTCTCTATGCCAGAACTTTCCTCAAGACCCTCGGCAGCCTTTCCGGACAGCGCCGCTCCATGGACCTGATAGCCTTGAGCCTCCCACGCNAAGCGTGCGGCTCTCTATGCCAGAACTTTCCTCAAGACCCTCGGCAGCCTTTCCGGACAGCGCCGCTCCATGGACCTGATAGCCTTGAGCCTCCCACGCCTCGCGAGCGGCGGCCAGCATGGTGGACTTTCCAGCACCGGCAAACCCGACCACAGCGGCGATGCATTCTGGACCTGTAATATGTTTGATCGCATGACGCTGTTCGTCCGACAATCCCGCTGACGGATCGCGCGCAGCCGACGGTCCGCCGGAGCTTCTCCGGAGAGCGTTATCCTGCCTCTCCATCGCACGCTCGACATGGCGCGGATCGACGCCATGGGAATGCGCGTGATGCAACCGCTCCGCCGATCGCGCCATGCCAAGTTCCAGATCGATCATCTCCTGTGTCGAATAGCGCGCATTGGAAACCTCGCCTGTCTCGGCATCGATGCGCTCAGCCTGAAGCTCCACGAGCGCTGGTGATGCCAAAACAGCCGCAAAGGCGTTCTGGAATGTTTGGGCGTCATCGTTGATGTAGCGATGCAAGGTCTTGGCAATATCGTGCCGATCGAACACGCTCTTCTCATGGCTGAGCAGCGTCAAAACCTGTTCCGGTTTTTGGCGGATCAGCTCGGCATTTTGCCGTGCTGCCTCGTCATCCAGCCGCCCGCGCTCGACGGTCATTCCTTGCTGGCGCATCTGCGACGCATGCACGCCCATATGTTCGGTCGGCGACAACTCAAGGCCGCGCTCAATATGCGAGCGATGATCGATGCGAACATCCAGGCCTTCGCGTTGAAGCTGACGGTTGGCGATGCCTTC
>NZ_LMFF01000012.1:0-860074 GCF_001427205.1 Rhizobium sp. Root491 | reverse complement strand
TGATTTCTTTAGAACGAAAGACTTCGTCGCCAGCAGCGCCGCCGCCCTCGTTCAGTGAGCGGACTTATAAGAGATCACCCTCAAACAAGTCAACACACCAAAATACAAATTCTAAAAAAAACATTCAAAGTATTGATTTTAAAGGATAGTTTGAAATTAGTCATACAAACTAACAGATTTTAACGTTTCGGAGCTGCATGACGGGAGCTAGGACTTTTCCTACCACGACGAGGGCGCTCTCTTGGGCATTGCAGGCATTGCGCCCTTCCCAGTCTTATTCGGAAGACGGGCTGAAACGGGCGACCAGAGCGTGCGCATTGCCGGGATAGGTGAAGCGTACATAGGTGACGGCACCCGAATTGCTCCATGTGCGCCGCTCCACGACAAGGCAGGCCTGCCTGTCGGAGATACCCAACAGGCGTGCCACATCTTTCGAAGGCGTTTCGGCACTGATGCGGTGTTCGGCATTGCTCCAGGGAACATGGCCAAGCAGCCAGGGTCCGGGTGCAATCTCCGTGAAGTCGATTTCAGCGGCATCGGGAACGGTTGCCAGATTGACGAGACGCTGCTCGATACAGAATTCCCGCGTGCCCGCAAAATGAATGCAGACGATATCGAGCAGCGATGTACCAATGGCAATATCGAGACTTGTCCGATCCTCACGCTTTGCGACACGCTGCGTGCGCTTCAGAACCTTGAAGCCATATTCCAGGCCAAGGGATTCGACTTCCGCCCTGATATCGTGGATTTCGAGAACCGCGGACTGGATCTGCGGCTGGCGGACGAAACTGCCGGATTTCTTGCGGCGCTCGATCAAGCCGGCCTTCACAAGCTGGCCCATGACCTTGTTGACGGTCATGCGGGAGCAATCGTAGTGGGCGGCGAGATCAACCTCGAAAGGCAACCGGTGACCCGGCGGCCATTCGCCCGATACGATCCGGCCCTCGATATCGCCGAGGATTCGCTGGTGCAGGGTTTGCCCGGCCGATGCTTTCGTCACGTCCGCAATGCCTTCCAACGGCTCGATGTCGTTCCTATCGAGCGCATATCAGCTATCGACAAGTTCGGCCATGACCTTGTTGAAGCGATCCGATATTTCATGGCGATGGACGTGCCGGCCCGCTTGCACCAGTTTTTTACCGCGCACCCAGACGGTATCGACATGGACGCTACTCGCGAACATCCACTGGTCGAGAATCTGGGATGCCGGAAGATGGGGAACGGCCGAGCAATCAAGCGCGACAAAATCAGCGCTTTTTCCCGCTTCTATCTGATTTTTTGAATCCAGCGCCCTGCCACCGCCTTGAAGCGCCTGCTGGAACAGTTTCTCGCCCGTGGAACGGCCGGCATCGGCGATGACATTGCGCGCCCGAAGCGACAGGCGCTGCGAATATTCGAGCATCCGCAATTCTTCCGGCACGGAGATCAAAATGTTGGAATCCGAACCGACACCGTAATGGCCGCCTTCCGCGATGAAACCGGGAGCGGGGAAGATGCCGTCGCCAAGATTGGCCTCGGTGATGGGGCAAAGGCCGGCAACGGCACCGCTTTTTGCCATGCGGCGGGTTTCGGCTTCCGTCATATGCGTCGCATGGATAAGGCACCAGCGATCATCGACCGGTGCATTCTGCAAAAGCCACTCCACCGGCCGCGCACCTGAAAAGGCGAGCGAGTCCTCGATTTCCTTGACCTGCTCCGCCACATGAATGTGGATCGGGCCGCCTTTCGCCAGCGGTTCGATCGCCGCCAGTTCTTCACCAGTTACGGCACGGAGACTGTGTGGCGCGATGCCGAGCGTTGCACCGGGAAGCCCATTCACCACGGCTTGGGCGCCCTGCATGAGCCTTTCGTAACTGTCGAGCGAATGGATGAAACGTTTCTGACCGTCGATCGGCGGCTGACCGCCGAAACCGGAATGCGCATAAAATACCGGCAGCAAAGTCAGGCCGATCCCCGTTTGCGAGGCGGCGGCACCGATACGTTCGGCCATTTCGGCGATATTGCCGTAATGCGAACCATCCATATCGTTATGCAGGTAATGAAATTCACCGACCCGTCCAAAACCGGCTTCCAGCATTTCCATATAAAGCTGGGCAGCAACCGCCTCGACATGATCCGGTGTCATTGACAGCGCGAACTTGTACATGACCGTGCGCCAGCTCCAGAAGCTGTCATCGGCAGGTCCGCGAATTTCAGCAAGCCCTGCCATGGCCCGCTGAAAGGCATGGCTGTGGAGATTGGGCATGGCTGGCACGATAACGGCATGCCGTTCATCCTGCGGCTGCGGAGAAACACCGGTTTCGACGGATGAAACAGCACCGCCCCTGCAGTGGATGCGAACATCTTGCACCCACCCATCGGCCAGAAGTGCTGCGCCCGCGTGAATTACCGTCATGCCACCCTCTCCTCTTGATCTCTTCTGACAAGGCCACGTCGCATACGAAATTACGGCTTGCCAACATGATTATTATGTATATACATTTGGCACATAAAAGAAAGGCGAAAAGCAAATGCCAGGGAACAAATATACAAAGGGAATGGCGACGGGTGACACTACCGCATTGTGGCGCAATGCCCGGCTGGCGACGTTTGATCCTACCATGGATGGCATCGGCGCTATCGAAAATGCTGCCATTGCCATACGCAACGACCGCATCGTCTTTGCCGGCGCCGAAAGCGATCTGCCCGCCGACCTGGCAACGGCCGACGAGATAACCGATTGTGAGAGACGCTGGATCACCCCGGCCCTGATAGACTGCCACACACATCTGGTCTTCGGCGGCAACCGCGCCATGGAATTCGAAATGCGCCTCAATGGCGCGACCTATGAGGAGATCGCCAAAGCGGGCGGTGGTATCGTTTCTTCGGTACGCGACACGCGCGCCCTCTCGGAAGAGGCTTTGGTGGCACAGGCATTGCCCCGTCTGGATACGCTTCTGGCGGAGGGTGTCTCGACCCTCGAAATAAAATCCGGTTACGGTCTTGATATCGAAACCGAACTGAAAATGCTGCGCGTCGCCCGCAAACTTGAGACACTACGGCCCGTTAGAATCGTCACCAGCTACCTGGCCGCGCATGCGACACCGGCCGAATATAAGGGCCGTAACGCCGACTACATTATGGACGTGGTTCTGCCGGGGCTGGAAAAAGCCAATGCGGAAGGACTGGCGGATGCGGTTGACGGTTTTTGCGAAGGCATCGCCTTTTCCGTTGAGGAAATCACCCGGGTTTTCGAGGCGGCAAAACAGTACGGTCTCCCCGTCAAGCTGCATGCCGAACAGCTTTCCAACCTCGGCGGTACGGAGCTTGCCGCATCCTACGGTGCGCTTTCCGCCGATCATCTGGAATATCTTGATGAGGCCGGTGCAAAAGCACTGGCTAAAGCAGGAACGGTGGCCGTGCTTCTGCCCGGGGCCTTTTACGCGCTCCGGGAAAAACAGCTGCCCCCGGTTCAGGCCCTGCGCGATGCAGGCGCTGACATCGCGCTGGCTACCGATTGCAATCCTGGCACCTCACCACTGACTTCCCTGTTGCTGACCATGAATATGGGTGCCACGCTTTTTCGCATGACGGTGGAGGAATGCCTGACGGCGACCACACGCAATGCCGCAAAGGCGCTCGGCCTGCTTGCGGAAACCGGCACGCTGGAAGCAGGAAAATCCGCTGATTTCATCATCTGGGATATCGAACGCCCGGCTGAACTTGTCTACCGCATCGGCTTCAACCCGCTCCACGCCCGCATTTTCAAGGGACAGAAGGTTTCTACATGACTATCACGCTTCACCCCGGCAATGTGACCCTTGCTGAACTTGCCGCAATCTACTGGGATAACGGCACAGCGAAACTCGACCGTTCGTTCGATGCCGGCATAGAAAAAGCAGCGGCCCGCATCGCCGAGATCGCCGCCGGCAATGCGCCGGTCTATGGCATCAATACCGGTTTCGGCAAACTCGCCTCGATCAAGATCGACGCAGCCGATGTTGCGACGCTGCAGCGTAACCTCATCCTGTCGCATTGCTGCGGCGTCGGTGCGGCGCTTCCGGAAAATGTCGTGCGCCTGATCATGGCGCTGAAGCTGATTTCGCTTGGTCGCGGCGCCTCCGGCGTGCGGCTGGAACTGGTGCGGCTGATTGAGGACATGCTGGAAAAGGGTGTCATCCCTTCCATTCCGGAAAAGGGTTCGGTCGGAGCGTCGGGCGATCTCGCACCGCTTGCCCATATGGCCGCCGTGATGATGGGCGAAGGCGAGGCTTTCTATGAAGGTACGCTTCTGCCCGCCGGCGAAGCTCTCACTAGAGCCGGGCTGACCCCGGTCGTGCTCGCCGCCAAGGAAGGGTTGGCGCTGATCAACGGCACGCAAACCTCGACGGCGCTGGCGCTTGCCGGTCTTTTCCGCGCTCACCGCGCGGCACAGGCAGCGCTGATAACAGGTGCGCTTTCCACCGATGCCGCCATGGGTTCTTCGGCTCCGTTCCATCCCGATATTCACACATTGCGCGGCCACAAGGGCCAGATCGATGCGGGGGCTGCACTGCGCAACCTGCTGGAAGGATCCGAAATCCGTGTCAGCCATATCGAAGGCGACGAGCGCGTTCAGGATCCCTATTGCATCCGCTGCCAGCCGCAGGTGGACGGCGCCTGCCTCGATCTTCTGCGACAGGTAGCCCGCACGCTTGAAATCGAAGCCAATGCCGTGACGGACAATCCGCTGGTCCTTTCCGACAATTCCGTTGTATCCGGGGGCAACTTTCACGCTGAACCGGTGGCATTTGCCGCCGACCAGACGGCGCTTGCCATCTGCGAAATCGGCGCGATCGCGCAACGCCGCGTGGCGCTGCTTGTCGATCCGGCTCTATCCTATGGCCTTCCGGCATTTTTATCGAAAAAACCGGGGCTGAATTCCGGCCTGATGATTGCCGAAGTCACCTCCGCTGCGCTGATGAGCGAGAACAAGCAGATGGCTCATCCGGCTTCGGTCGATTCGACGCCAACCTCAGCCAATCAGGAAGACCATGTCTCCATGGCCTGCCACGGCGCGCGCCGCCTGCTACCGATGACGGAGAACCTTTTCGCCATCCTCGGCATCGAGGCGCTTTCGGCGGTTCAGGGCGTTGAGCTGCGTGGGCCATTGAAAACCAGTCCTGAGCTGCAAAAGGCAATCGCCGTGCTGCGTCAGGCGATCCCTTCACTGGAAGAGGACCGTTATATGGCGCCGGATCTGAAGGCGGCATCCGACCTTGTTGCTACCGGCGCTCTTGTGTCCGTGATTTCCGACGGCATTCTTCCGAAGCTGGAGGCGTGAGATGCGCGTCTTCGATATTAAAGAAGGCACATCGCCCGTCATTCTCGGCCTGCCCCACACCGGCACCGATGTTCCGGCAGCGATTTGGCAACGCTTGAACGACAACGGCAAGATGCTTGCCGACACCGACTGGCATATTCACGGTCTCTACGCGGATCTGCTCCCCAACGCGACGACGGTTCGCGCCACCTTTCATCGTTATGTGATCGATGCCAACCGCGATCCTGAAGGCGTTAGCCTCTATCCAGGACAAAACACCACAGGCCTTGTTCCGGAAACCGATTTCGACGGCAAATCGATCTGGAATGAGGGGCAGGAACCGAATCAGGACGACATAGTCTCTCGGCTGGAAACGTTTCATGCGCCCTATCACGCAGCCCTTGCCGCGGAAATCGAGCGGGTTAAGGCCATTCACGGCATCGCCATTCTCTATGATTGCCATTCGATCCGCTCGCATATCCCGTTCCTGTTCGAAGGCAAGCTGCCGGATTTCAACATCGGTACGGATATGGGCAGGACCTGCGACCCAGCCATCGAGACAATGGCGGTCGAAGCGACCGCTGCGGCAGAAGGTTACACCAGCATTCTCAACGGTCGCTTCAAGGGTGGGTGGACGACACGCCACTACGGAAAGCCCGAAACCGGAGTGCACGCCATCCAGATGGAACTGGCGCAATCCACCCATCTAACGACAGAGGCACCGCCGTTTGCCTATGACGACGCCAAGGCCACCAAGCTTCGTATCCACCTGAAAGACATTCTCACGCGCATCGAAACGACTGCGCTGACACTCGCACACACCAAAAGGGGAACCAAATGACCAATCCTCGTCACAATATCCGCGACGTACGCGCTGCGCGTGGAACCGAGCTGACCGCGAAATCGTGGATGACAGAAGCGCCGCTGCGCATGCTGATGAACAATCTCGATCCTGAAGTGGCCGAGAACCCGCACGAGCTGGTGGTTTATGGTGGCATCGGCCGTGCCGCCCGCACCTGGGCGGATTTCGATAAGATCGTCGCTACCCTGCGCGATCTCAACGAAGACGAAACGCTGATGGTCCAGTCCGGTAAACCGGTCGGCGTGTTCCGCACCCACAAGGATGCGCCGCGCGTGCTGATTGCCAACTCCAACCTCGTGCCGCACTGGGCGACATGGGATCATTTCAACGAGCTGGATAAAAAGGGTCTTGCCATGTACGGCCAGATGACCGCCGGTTCGTGGATCTATATCGGCAGTCAGGGCATCGTGCAGGGCACCTACGAAACCTTCGTGGAGGCCGGTCGCCAGCACTATAATGGCGATCTCACAGGCAAATGGGTTCTGACCGGCGGCCTTGGCGGCATGGGCGGCGCCCAGCCACTTGCCGCCGTGATGGCCGGTGCCTGCTGCCTTGCCATTGAATGCAATCCCGATTCGATCGATTTCCGTCTGCGCACCCGCTACGTCGATGCCCGCGCCGAAACTCTTGATGAGGCGATGGAGATGATTGAGCGCTGGACCGCCGCCGGTGAGGCAAAGTCCGTCGGCCTGCTCGGCAACACCGCTGAAATCCTGCCGGAAATGGTCCGCCGCGGCATCCGTCCAGACATGGTAACCGACCAGACCTCGGCGCACGACCCGATCAACGGCTATCTGCCGAAGGGCTGGACGATGGCCAAGTGGAAGGAAAAGCGCGAGAGCGACCCGAAAGCCGTCGAAAAAGCTGCCCGTGCCTCAATGCGCGAACATGTCGAAGCGATGATTGCCTTCCAGGACATGGGCATTCCGACTTTCGACTACGGCAACAATATCCGCCAGGTGGCAAAAGAAGAAGGGCTGGAAAACGCTTTCGCCTTCCCGGGCTTCGTTCCGGCCTATATCCGCCCGCTGTTTTGCCGCGGCGTCGGCCCGTTCCGCTGGGCGGCACTATCGGGTGATCCGGAAGACATCCGCAAGACCGACGCCAAGGTGAAGGAACTGCTGCCCGACAACAAGCACCTGCACAATTGGCTTGATATGGCCGCCGAGCGCATCGCCTTCCAGGGCCTGCCGGCGCGTATCTGCTGGGTTGGCCTTGGTGATCGCCATCGTCTCGGTCTTGCTTTCAACGAAATGGTCAAGAACGGCGAGCTCAGCGCTCCGATCGTCATCGGCCGCGACCACCTCGACAGCGGCTCCGTCGCCTCGCCGAACCGCGAGACCGAAGCCATGCAGGACGGTTCGGATGCCGTATCCGACTGGCCGCTGCTGAACGCGCTGCTCAATACCGCATCCGGCGCGACATGGGTTTCCCTGCACCACGGCGGCGGTGTCGGCATGGGCTTTTCCCAGCATTCCGGCATGGTCATCTGCTGCGACGGCACCGATGACGCGGCCCGCCGCATAGAGCGCGTACTGTGGAACGACCCGGCAACCGGCGTCATGCGCCATGCCGATGCCGGTTACGAAATCGCCGTGGAATGCGCAAAAGAGCAGGGTCTGCGACTGCCCGGCATTCTCGGTAACTAAAGAAAAACTCGGCGCAGTCTTCAGGCTGCGCCGTTTATCTGATCCGGGAAGAGAGCCGCGATCCACCCATCGTACAGTGCCGACAGCGGTGCCGCATCAGTTTCGACGCCGCTGTCGGCGGCCGGTGGAACTTCTGGTCTGTCTGCGGCTTTCTTCCGTTGCCGTTTTTAACCGACCGACTGTATGCTCGTTTGAAAGCCGCGCTAACCGTTAGGCAGGCATGAAGGACATGGTAGATCAAAGAATGGTGCACAGGTTCCTTCCGCTTGCCTTTACCCTCCTGCTCGGGGCACTTCTTCCGGTTTCCGCTACGAATGCCGTGGCGTCCGAAAAGCAGCAAAATGTTCCCGTGCGGATCGATGTGGGCGGCTACAAGCTGAACAGCATCTTGGTCGAGCCGGAAAAAAGCGCCGAGCTTCCGCCGATCCTCTTCATTCACGGCGCAAGCGCCAGTCTCTATGATCCGATGTTTTCGTTTCTCGAAAAGCTGAGAGGCCGTGCAAAACTGCTATTTGTCGACAGGCCAGGGCACGGCAATTCGGATATCGGCGGCAAGGCAAATATTCTCCCGGATGGACAGGCGGACGCCATTGCCCAGCTTATGAAAAAGCGAGGTGTCCCGAGAGCGATTATCGTCGGACATTCCTTTGGTGGCGCCATCGCGGCATCGCTTGCGGTCCGTCATCCGGAGATGGTCGCGGGCCTCGTATTCCTTTCTCCCGCTGTCTATCCATGGGAGGGTGGCATCGCCTGGTATTACACAGCGGCAAATGCGCCCTTTACCGGTCCGCTGTTCAGCACCTTCATTGCTCCGCCCGCCGGTCTCCTGGCATTGGATCAGGCAACGCGCGGTGTTTTTGCACCCAATTCCAGACCCGCCGGTTATGTGGAAGCAACGCATTCCGTAGCGGCCCTGCGGCCCAGGGCCTTTCGGCACAATGCGCAGGAGGTCGCGGCTCTCAATGAATGGGCGCGTGGAGCTTCCTCGGAGTATCGGCGCATCACGGCACCAACCGTCATCATAACCGGTGATACGGACACGATCGTCTCGCCAGAGGTGCATTCCCGTCATCTCGCCAGAGATATTCGCGGCTCCACTTTGATCGTCGTGCACAATCTCGGGCATAAATCTGACTATGTCGCCAGTGACCTTGCCATTGCCGCGATCGAAAAGGTTGCCGGCCGGCCATCCGATTTAAAGGCGGTCCAAAAAACGATTGAGCGACGCATCGAGAATGATCGCGGATCGTAAACTTCCGCCCCCGCCCCCTTAACGACCCGATTCTGGACATCACATGAGAATATTACGCGCTTCCGAATACAAAACCATGCCGTGGAAAAATGGCGGCGGCGTTACGGTGGAAATCGCCATCCATCCGCCGGGTGCTTCCGTGGATGCATTCGACTGGCGCGTCAGCATGGCGACCGTTGCTCAGGACGGACCATTTTCCAGCTTCCCCGGCATAGACCGCACGCTTGCGATTATCGAGGGAAACGGCCTTGCACTCGCTATTTCGGGTCATGAGCCGGTGGCGCTGACGACGAAGAGTACCCCCCTGCCCTTTGCCGCCGATGTTCCCGTGGATGCGACCCTGATGGACGGCGCGATAGTCGACCTGAACATCATGACGCGCCGCTCATCCTTCGCCCACGGCGTGCAAAGACTATCCGGCAGCCGCTCGATGCAAGCGGCAACGGGAACAAGGCTGATCCTCGCGCTCGATCCTCTGACGGTCGCCGTCAACAACGACACAGCCCGGCTGGAGAAGCTGGATAGCGTTTTCATCACGGAAAGCGTGCCGTTCACCATCGAGGCAGATCATGGTGAAGGCATATTCTTTCTGATCACGCTACAAGATATCTGAAGCGCCGCAGCCTCAGTCCAACCCCAGCGGATCGGCCACCCGTGGCCATAGCTGGAGGCTTGCCTTGCGATAGGCGGTTGTGGCCGGATCGGTCGGATAGGAAGTGGGCGCGGCGATATAAACGATCTCGGAAGCGACCGGCGCAAAACCCGCATGGAAGTGGTTGGTGGACTTCACCAGCAGCACGTCTTTCCTGGCAAAATCAATGCCGAGATTGGAAAAGATATCCGGCTCATAAGTTTGCGTGCGGCTGGTAATGAGAATGATATCGATTTCCGTTCCGACCGGTCGAACGACGGCGGCGCGGCCGAGCGTGACGCGGCTATTTCGGAAACTCTGCCACCCTGCTTCTGCAGTGCGCATGACCCTGATCCGGAAATCGAGCGGCTCGCCACCTTCGGGACTGGATTTGCCGCCAATACGCAGATCAATCTCCGCCCCCTCGCCTGCCGCGTGACAGAAAGACACAGCAATCGGATCCCAGATCGTTGCCACACCGATATTGTCCATGCCGCGCTCCACCATGCGCCGCAGAATATGGGTGGCATCACCCGCAACGCCGCCACCGGGATTATCCCATATATCCGACACCACGACCGGCATATCCGGATGCTCACTACGAATGGCGAGAGCCCTGTCGAGACCCGATTCCGTGTCGAGCATCGGCATGGCAGTCAACTTGCGCATGGCATAAAGCTCATGGCCGAGTTTTTCGGCCAGTGCGTCGCCTTTTGCCCTGTCATTATCTGTCACGACGACGATACGCGTGCCCATATCTGGTACATCGCCTGCCATGAAACCGTGAATGACGGAAATAGACAGCACGCCGTCCTTACCCTCCAAAGCCTTCAAACGGTCAACATAAGAACGCATCGGTTCGCGGCTGGTGGGGTAAATGGTGATCATGCGGCAATTGAAAGTGGAAATAACCGGCCTGATTTCTCCGCGCAGGGTGCGAAGTGCCAGTTCAACGACGTGCTCACCACGTTCCTCAAAATCCGTATGCGGGAATTCCAGAAACGTCGCCATTATATCGAGATTTTGGACCCTTAAAGGGGTCAAATGGCTGTGGGGATCGAATTCCGCCGCGATCAGTACGTCGGGACCAACAAGCGTGCGGACATGTGACAGGAAATCACCTTCCGGATCGTCATAACCCTGCGCGACCATGGCGCCATGGAGACCAAGAATTACCGCGTCGACCGGCAGTGCGGCGGCAAGCTCGGCGAGAATCGTATCGCGCAGCGTTTCATAGGTCTGGCGCTGTATCAGCCCCGCCGGTTCCGCCCAGCAGGAGGTACCCTCGATTACCGTAAACCCTTCCGCTTTGCCGCGCCGGCGTAGAATTGGTACCGGTGAGGAGCATAGTGTCGGCGTTTCCGGATGTTCGCCGGGCCCAGCGTAAAAAGCCGCGCGAAAGGCGTCCATGTCCGTCGGGACGGGTGAAAACGTGTTGGTTTCGGTGGCAAGCGATGCCGTGAATATGCGCATGACTGTCATTCTCGTTGCCGATGCCCGCTTTTCAGCAGCATTTTTTTGCAATTTAATTAGCCGGGTAATGTTACCAGACGGTGCCGCGTGCTGTGACGTCTTCCACCCGCGTCACGATACCGTTTCGATGGAAAACCATCCTGTCGAAAAGATTAGTAATGACGCAGGTGTGGTTCGGCACAACCTTGACCAGCTCACCGATTTCCGGCCGCCCCGATGTGCAGCCCGACAAATCGACCACCGCATGTTCTTCCGAAAGCGACATGATTTTCGCGCCTTCATACCCTTCAATCAGCCCGTAATCGCTGAACCCAAGGAGATCGGAGGTCAAAGCCTTGGAGCCACAATCGAGCACAGCGCGATCAGGTGTCGGTCGCGACACCACGGTGGCAAGAACATGCATTGCCAGGTCGCCAGCGGTGCAATGTCCGGCGCGCAGCATCGAACGATCATTATATACATAGGTGCCCGCCCGATATTCGGTTGCGGAGGGAACGAGGTGAGCAGAGAAAAAATCCGGTGAGCCGCCACTGGAGCGAACCGGGCAGTCAATGCCTTTTTCCGCAAGCAACGCCATGGTTTTCCGAATGAAGTTCTCCACCTTTTCAGCGCCACCGGGTGCCGGATAGGTCAAAATGCCCTTGAAATTGAGGCCCGGTGCCGCGACGATCTTTTCTGCAAGCTGCAACACGGCTTCCGGGGTCTGCACACCGCAGCGTTTTCCGCCGGTATCGCATTCGACAAGAACGGAAAGCGGTCTTTCCGCATCGAATGTGCCGGCAAGGCCGGCAATCGTCACGGCACTGTCGGCAACGACGCTCAGCTGCCCTAAACGCGCATTCAATGCCCTCAGCCGCGAGAGTTTCGCCACGCCGAGGATATTGTAGGTAATGAGGATGTCGTCGAAACCGGCATCCGCGAAAACTTCCGCCTCGCTGACCTTCTGGCAATTGATGCCGATGGCGCCCGCCTGAAGCTGCTGCTTCGCAATGGCTGGTATCTTATGTGTCTTGATATGGGGGCGAAAAGCCATGCCATGTCCATCAAGATAGGACTGCGCCCGCGCAATATTGGCGGCAAGTCGGTCCTCGTCGATCACGGGCATCGGCGTCGAGATCGCATCGAGTGGGGTGCCTTCGTCAGGCCAGGGGTAGGTCATTGTCAAACGCTCTCAGAATCGGAAATTGGCAATCAAACCAGTGGCTTATAGGCGATAACATCCATTTCAACCTTCGCATCGACCATCAGGGGCGACTGCACGGTTGAACGTGCCGGTGGATGATCGATGAAATATTTCTGGAAGACCGCGTTGAAGCTCGAAAAATCCCGAGCATCATCCAGCCAGACATTGACCTTGACGACATCGGCAAGTGTACAATCCGCAAGCGCCAGAACATCCATGATATTGGCCACAACCTGCTCGGTCTGAGCCACAATGCCGCCAGTTACTACTTCACCATCGACGGTTGGCACCTGTCCAGACACATAGACGAAATCACCGGCCCGCACGGCCTTGGCAAAAGGCCTGCGCTGTCCGCCAGCCTGAGCGTCAGCCGTCTCGAATCGTACCAGTTTCTGCTTTTCCATAGATGCCTCGCAAATAATTTTCATGGAAATCGTATTTTTAAGGGTTTAATAGCTCTTTTTGCATCAATATTCCACAAGTGATGTAAATAATTTAGCAATTATGTAAATCATCAACTCGCGGACGGATGGACGTCACGTTGAGATATTCGTATCGCCGCACGTTGTCGAACCGAATGATGAGACTCAAAACCTATTGTCTGTCGCGATCTATGGAAGCGGTTATTGGCTGAGCCAAGGCTCTTACTAACCCTTAGCTCTATCGCGTAATGAGGAAGCCCGGTACATTCGGATGGTTGCCTGATGAGAGAAATAGAGAGGTTAGCCGCGGCAAACCTCAGTATCTGAAAAGTTAGAGGAACAGTCTCAAGCGCAAACTCTTTAAGACCTGGCACTGCGCGAGTGCTCTTTCCTTCACATCAACCGTGTGCCGAAACCCGCCGGTCCGATACCACTCTGTCCGTGACAGCTTGCGCGATCTTTCGCGCCTGCACGCGGATATCCGGCACGGCGGTTATCTCCCAAAAGCGGCCTGCCGTCAGCGCCCCGGCGGCAAACAGGCCAGGCCAGACCTGCCCGTCCGCGCTTGACAAGCGCGACTGGCCATCGACCTCGACCCCAAGACCAAAGGCGTCGAGCAAAAGCACGCCATCGTCCCGCATGGTTTCCAAAAGCCGTGAATGACCGATCCCCGCCCTCTCCATTCCCGTACAATTAACGACCCAATCGACCTGAAACTCTCCAAGCGTCTCCGTATGCCGACGGCGATAGAGTACGGCGATCCCCTCGTCCTGCTCGTCGAGAGAGCGAAGATAACCAGCATGGATCTCTAGTACGCCGTCAGATAATAGCTTTTCAAAAGCCTTATGCACTTCGGGCGCGATTCGGTGCCGGTGAATGTTCCACCAAGGCAGAGCATGGCGAAGAAACCGGCTTCGCTGCTCAGATGTCAGCCTCTGCCAAAGCAGCTGGGTCTTCGGCCTTAGACCATCCATGACAGTACGCCACGGCGCACCATCTTTCACCTGCTTACGCAGAGCCTGCACTAACCGGCTGATCTCGGTCGAACCTTCTGGTAAGCGCGGATCAGCTGGCGACAGTGGCGGGCTGATATGTGGATGCGGCACAAGTCCGCGGCGGGACAATACGTGGATTGGGCCACGATGTCCCTTTCCTCGAAGCGTCAGGACCTGATCTATCATCGTCAGGCCAGAACCCAGAATACAGATGCGGTCCCCCGCCTTTACTCTCGAAAGCCATCCGGACTGCCAGCAATGCCCGATGATGCGATGCGGCGCGTCGTCATCTTTCGTCAGAGTTTGCACCGGCAAACTTGCCGCGCCGACACCAAGACATAAGACAACATTTTTCGCCCGTAGCTTCTCACCATTCTCCAGTGCAAAAGAGAAACCGCCGTTGCCATCCGGGCGACAGGCTGAAGCCTTGGCACGGATGAAGTCCACCCTCGCCCGCTGATCCCGGCTTCTCAGCAGACTGGCGAGCCTGTCCCTGAGATAGAGGCCGTAATCGCCACGTGAGGCAAAAGCCAATGGATCATTGCCGAGCCCATTCTCCGTCAGCCAATCGAGAAAGTCATCCGGCCTGTCGGGGAATACGCTCATCCGCCCTGCCGGCACATTGAGCCGGTGATAGGGCAACTCGGTACGATAGGCCGTGCCGCGCCCGAAATCCGACTCGTCGCCGACAATGGCGATCAATGCGTCCCCAGGCAGGGATGATAAGAGATGAGCGGCGGTACAGATAGCCGAGAAACCCGAACCGACGATAGCGACATCATAGGACATTCATTCCTCCAACCTGCGACAGCACGAAAGGTAAGGCGGTGGGCGCCGGACCCGTTGATACTCTAGTCGATGAGTAGAGATTAAACACCTGCCAATGTCTACCCTTCACTTTCCGCCGGCGGGATCGCGCCTTGCACATCTGGTGTGAGGAATTCCCAAAGTTAGCCGCGGCAAACTTTCGCTTTGGTCACTCCTTGTCAGTTTTAAAGGAAGTCAAAAAAACGCGTCTCAGCCAGAACGAAGATGAAGTTAGCCGCGGCTAACCGAAAAACTCTCACAAAAAGCAAAACTGATTCTTCCACAATGCCTTAGCGGTACTTCTGCATCCGGGAAAAAAGCCTATTGCGCCAAAAAGAGAATCGGCGCTTATATCTCAGTTGCGGAAAAAACCGTCTTTTTCGAAAAAAACCGCAACTGCAATATCGAGCGAAAGTAGATCCATGACACAGAGTGCCGACTCAAGATTTGCTGCAGGGGCACCCGACCTCACGAGCCTTATACAACAGCATTCGGCTGCATTGTCAGCCCAATTGCAGGCGCATAATGCGAATACGTTTTCGCCGCATACCGAAAAGAGTATGCGCCATTTTTCGCCGGCGGAAACCGCCCGGCTGATTGGCATCGGTGAAGCCTATCTTCGTCAGATCGCCGCTGAGCGTCCGGAGCTCGATGCAGCGCAGGCATCCGGTCGTCGTTCCTATTCGGTAGAGGATATGGATGAGATCAGAAAGTTTCTCGATCAGGGCGCGCGCGGCACGCGTCGCTATCTGCCCCACCGTCGCGACGGCGAGGAATTGCAGGTCATCGCCGTGATGAATTTCAAAGGCGGTTCGGGTAAGACCACGACATCCGCGCATCTGGCGCAATATCTGGCGCTGCGCGGTTACCGGGTTCTGGCTATCGATCTCGATCCGCAGGCCAGTCTCTCCGCTCTCTTCGGTCACCAGCCCGAAATGGATGTCGGCCCGAATGAAACGCTCTACGGCGCGATCCGCTACGACGACGAACGCCGGCCGATCGCCGAGATCGTTCGCGGCACCTATATTCCCAACCTTCATATCGTTCCGGGCAATCTGGAGCTTATGGAGTTCGAACATGATACCCCGCGCGCACTGATGCGTCGCGCACCAGGCGACACGCTGTTTTTCGCCCGCATCGGCCAGGCAATCGCCCAGGCCCAGAATTTCTACGACGTCGTGGTCATCGATTGCCCACCGCAACTCGGTTACCTGACGCTTTCGGCGCTGACGGCAGCAACATCGGTTCTCGTGACCGTTCATCCGCAAATGCTTGATGTCATGTCCATGAACCAGTTCCTTGCCATGACTGGCGATCTTCTCGCTGAAATCGGCAGGGCCGGCGCACGCTCCGATTATAACTGGATGCGTTACCTCATCACACGTTTCGAACCGAGCGATGGGCCGCAGAACCAGATGGTGGCTTTCCTGCGCTCGATCTTCGGTGAAAACGTCCTCATTCACCCGATGCTGAAGAGCACGGCCGTTTCGGATGCCGGATTGACCAACCAGACGCTTTTCGAGGTGGAAAGAACCCAGTTCACGCGCTCCACCTATGACCGCGCGCTGGAAGCCATGAACAACGTGAACGCTGAAATCGAGGGATTGATTAAAAAAGCGTGGGGTAGGGCAGCATGAGCAGAAAACAGATTTTCGCCAATCTTGGCACGCCAGGCACAGACAACGATACCACTCCCGAGCGGTCCCGTCCGCGTGTCAGACCCATCCTCGGTTCTCCCGAACTGGTGACGGATGTGTTGAACTCGCCAGTCGGCATGATCGGCCAGTCTCTGAACGAAGTGTCGGAACGCTCCAAGCGTGCTGAAGAGATCGAAAAACGGCTCGCAGAGGGCCTTACGATCGTTTCGCTCAATCCTGCTGATATCGATCCGTCCTTCATACCCGACCGCATGCCAGCCTCAGAAGAGGCGGATGCAGGCCTGGTGGAGGCTATTCGCGAGCAGGGCCAGCAGGTTCCCATTCTGGTGCGCCCTCATCCCGAATTTCCGGGACGTTATCAGGTCGCATTTGGCCATCGCCGTCTGCGCGCCGTTTCCAACCTGGGTATTCCGGTCAAGGCCGTGGTTCGCGATCTCAGCGACGAACAGCTGGTTGTCGCCCAGGGACAGGAAAACAACGAGCGCCGTGACCTAACCTATATCGAAAAGGCGCGCTTCGCCCAGAAACTGCAGATGCGGTTTCCGCGTGATACGATCATGGCGGCGATGTCCCTGCACAAGGGCGATCTTTCCAACATGCTATCGGTTGTCGGTCGCATTCCCGAGGATCTGGTCGATCTTATTGGTCCGGCACCCACCGTCGGTCGCCGTAACTGGATGGATCTCGCAGATCAGCTCTCCTCGTCACAGGTCAAGGAAGCTGCGCGCGCTTATGTAAGGGAGCCATCCGTTGCCGCTCTTCCGTCCGAAGAACGCTTCAAGTCGCTTCTGGATTTTCTGAAACCCAAGGCACAGGCAAAGAAAGCCGGTGTCTGGTCTTCGGAAACTGGCAGCAGACTGGCAAAGGTGGTCGAAAGCGACCGCAAGCTGGATATATCCATCGACAAGAACGAGGCGCCGGAATTTGCCGATTTCGTTCTGGAACATCTTCAGGCGCTGTTTGCCGAATACCGGTCCAAGCAGTGATTGTTAATACCAACGACTAACAGGAGACGCATTACAAAAGAAAAAAGCCCCCGAACGTTGCCGCACGGAAGCCTTTCTTTGATCTAAGCAACCAAAGAATCTCATTTCCGCGAATCATAGTCAAGAGTCTTGGCATCGAATTTTTCGGTGAGCGATTTTCTTTTGCCTTGTGAAAGGTGAAAGACATGGACAGCACATGTGTAACGACGCCCTTTGGGCGGCGAGCGATGTCGTTTGGCGTCCTCGCAACTCAGTTTGCCGCGCAGAAAAACAAAAAGACCGAGGCGGTCGATAAATGGAAACTCTACCGTTCGGTCTGTGAAGCCAGACCATTGCTCGGCGTGACCGATCGTTCTCTCGCGGTCTTGAACGCCCTTCTGAGTTTTTATCCGAAAAATGAACTCTCCAGCGAAGCCGGATTGGTCGTCTTTCCGTCGAATACGCAATTGTCATTGCGAGCACATGGAATGGCAGAACAGACATTGCGCCGACATCTCTCGGCTCTCGTCGAGGCCGGTCTCATCATCCGCAAGGATAGTCCTAACGGAAAACGTTACGCCCGTAAGCACAGGGGCGGGGAAATCAGCGAAGCCTATGGTTTTTCGCTGGCACCGCTTCTCGCCCGCAAATCGGAAATCGAGGAACTTGCCGAACGCATCGTTCGCGAGCGGCTCGACCTTCAGCGGCTTCGTGAAAACATCAGCCTGTGCCGCCGCGATATCCAGAAGCTTTGCGAAATGATAGCCGCCAGCGGTGAAGTCGTAACGTCAGATGGATTCCAGACGCGCTACAATACCATTGCCCGGTCTCTCGGCCGTAATTCAAAGCCTGTCGAACTCAAGGAAATCGCCGGATTTTTGGTCTCCCTGCGTGCAGAAGTGACCAACTATCTGGAAAATATTGAAAATTCGGAGAAATCGGGCGGCAATGACTGCCAAAATGAGCGCCTCATAAAGAATTCAGAATCCGAATCTATATCTAAACCGCAAAATTTGCGTGAACCGGTAATCGTCGCACCTGCCGACACGACAGTCGTACAGCCAGAATACGCCGTACCCGTCAGTGCAAAGCCGTCATCGCAACAGCCAAAGCCTGTTCTTCATAAGCAATTTTTTGTTCCTGATATTGTTTTGGTTGTGAAGGCTTGCCCGGACATTTCCCTCTATGCACCCGGAGGAGCAGTGACTGGATGGCGTGATCTGGAAGTGGCGACATCAGTCATCAAAACCATGTTCAACGTTAGCCAGTCGGCCTACCAGGACGCCCTCACCACTTTCGGTCGACAGGGAACAGCGGCGATTCTTGCCTGCCTGCTGCAAAAGGCGGACCAGATCAGCTCGCTGGGCGGATATCTGCGCAATCTCACCCGTAAGGCCCACGAGGGCGGGTTTGATCTTCAGGCCATGCTTCTGGCGCAACTGCGGGGTCGAACTGACGGGATAGAGAGAAGCATGGCTGTATGAGTTCTTGAGGACGGACAGAAAATGGCGCCGGCTTGCCGAATTCCCAGTCTGCAGCTACATTGACGCTGTTTCTGCAAGACTCCGAAGATTCGCTGTGAGGCTGCCAGTGTTTACGAACAGACTGTGCTGGCAGGGGTTCCTATGGTTAATGCAAAGTAATGAAAGTTAAGCCTTGATTGACTTTCGTTTGAGTTATTCCATGATTGGTTTCAATCGCTTGAGTCCGGGTATCTTTTAGCGGTAGTGCGATGATACGGGCAGGAAAAGCGCGATTTTTACGCGTTTCTTGCCTGACTAGACTGGGGTAATGCAGATATCTCGGTATGGCACGATGTTGGAACTGAACCTTCCCTAAGATTGTGCGTTTCCGTGTCGATGTTGGAAGGGGGCCTTGAGCCTATGGTTTTTCCAGACGATATGGAGCTGGCTGTCGCTGTTTACATGGCGGACATTGCATTGCCTCGAGATACCGCCATCGAAAAGCTCTTGAAGGCGGGACTTGAAGAAGCCGGTTATTTGACCGGAGGTGAGGGGCGGCCGCCGGAAATTATCGACGGGCAACCAAGTTCGGACTATGTGCAATATCGCACATATCTGGACGAGGACAGCTGAAAGACGGCTGGAACCAAACCGGGCGAAGGCTGTTTATGGCGCAGTCAATTGTGACAGGATGTGCCGATGTTCTCCAAGTCCCTCTTTATCGCGACAATTGTCATCTCCGCGACGAGCCACCCGATATTTGCTCAACCATTAGAGGTCAGCATATTGGAACCGACCAAGACCCGTAGCGCCGAATTCTCGCCTGGGGCGACCGCATCGAATTATATTACCGATGTCTCCGGCAAGACAGTGCGTCTGGTAGGACCGCGTTTTTACCCCGACAATGCGCGGGCGCTGCAGTTTCCCGGCCGGGACTCGAATGTTAATTCTTCGGATGAAGCGCAACGCTAACGCGATCGCAATAATTCATATTGACGAACAGGGGCAGAATGGGAACCGAAAGCGAAACGTCCGGGCAGAAACCGGATGCGCAAACCTGGATCAAACAGGACGGGCACGAAGCAGAAAAGGCGACCTTTCCTGAACTGTTCTTCGATCTGGTTTTCGTTTTCGCGCTCATTCAGCTTTCCCATGCGCTAGCAAAGGACTTCGGACCGACAGCGGCGCTTGAGGCGGGCATACTGATATTGTCACTTTGGTGGTTGTGGATACACACCACCTGGATCACCAACCTGCTGAATACCGAAAAGGAGCCTGTCCGGATTCTGCTTTTCGTCCTGATGTTCGGCGGGGTTCTTTTGGCCATCGCGCTGCCGGAGGCTTTTGCGGAACAGGGTTTCGTGTTTGCCCTTATCTACAGTGCCATGCAGGTGGGACGGAGCCTGTTTGCACTTTATGCCTTTAAGGGAGAGGACAGGCAGTCTTTTCTGGTTTTTGTGCGCGTGACGATCTGGCTAGTCGTATCGAGCCTGTTCTGGATGGCTGGTGGGCTTGTCGATCTGACGGATCGAATCCTCCTGTGGGGTATAGCGCTCGCGATAGAATATGCCGGACCCGCTTGTCGTTATGTCGTCCCGGGATTGAAAGCAAGCGATGCGGACAAGCTGCATCTCTCCGGCGAGCATCTTGCGGAGCGCTGTGCGCTTTTCGTCATCATCTGTCTCGGGGAAACGATCCTAACCACCGGCCGCACGGCCACGGAATATATGAATTCTGGCCTCACATTCATCGTCTTTTGTTCGGCCTTCGTCAGCACCGTCACAATGTGGTGGATCTATTTCCATCACGGGCAGGAAGAGGCCTCCAGAAAGGCCGAACATGCCGACGAGAAAGCGAAGATTGCCCAGAATCTTTTCAACTACGGACATTTGCCTATCGTGGCCGGCATCATCCTTACGGCAGTTGGAGAGGATTTCAGCCTGTCCCATGCCCATGAAGGGACGACGATGAGGGAGTCACTCGCCATTCTTGGCGGCCCGATCCTGTTTCTAGCCGGTAATATCGGCGTCAAGATTGCTGCCACCTATCAGCGGCCGATCTCGCATTTTGCCGGAGTAGCGGCGCTCTGCCTGCTTCTGCCGGTGCCGGGCGTGCCGCTTTTTGCGCTGCAACTGGCAAGCACGGGGATTTTGCTGCTGGTGGCGCTGTGGGAATATCTGGCGCTGAAAAAATCAGTCGCCAACGCCTAAGCAGTGGCGAAATCGCGTGCCCTGTCGTTCCACAGCCGCAGGCTGCGGGCATAGGCCTCTTCGAAAGGCAGAACCATATCATTGACCAGCATCAGGGCAATGGCAGCGGTGGAGACGATGATGGTTTCCGCTCTCTCGTCTCTGGCCGCCCCCGTCCAGACGGCGCGCCAATATTCGAAGGTGGTGAACATGGTCGGCATTTCGGCCGGTGGCGTTTCGCGGGCGGGAATGACGAACTCGACATCTTCGCCCTTGGAAAGACCGAAGATCCGGGTGCTGCGGAATGGAGTAAATTGCGCGAAATCCCGCGTATTGCCGAGAATGGCAAGGCTCTCGACGGAAAGCAGCCGCGCCGTATCGCGATGAAGCTCCTGATAGGAGGGCCGGGCGACGCCGATAATGGTGCTTCTGGCGCGAAGCGGATTGAGAAGATGCACGACCGTATTGAGCGGCAGGCGCATTTCCAGAATGCCGTGCAGGCCAAGCAGGCTCTGAAACTGTAACGATAGTCCACCGATCGGCAGATAGGCGATCCCTTGCGAGGCAGTGGCCTTGGCCGCCTGCGAAAGTGAATGGCAGAGCGGTATGCCGCAGGCTTCAGCGGCGAGTTCGAGCTTACCGCCATTTTCTCCCTGGCCCACATGGCCGTGTAACAAGACGCTATATCCCGCCATGGAAACGAGACGCGCGGAATGCAGGAACCAGGGTGCATCGCGATGTTTGGGCGACATATAGGCCGGCCAGTCGAGATCGACCGATGCGGGCGCTTGCTGGTCTCTTTTTATATGGCCCCACATGGCTTCGATAAAACCGGCAAGCTCTGCCGCGGTCACACCGCGATATTGCATGGTCGCAAGCAGCGCTCCTATCTGTATGGGATCTGCATTGCCTTCGAGAATGATCGAAAGCGCGTCCATCGCCTCTTGCTGGCTGAGCGGGCGGCTGTTGCCGATGCCCATCGCCGAGGTCGCTATATATTTGGCGAGCCTGTGCTGCGGATCGGCATTGTGGCCGATGCGGGCAAGGCGGTCCGCTATATTTTCCGGTGTCGGCTGACCTTCCAGAAGAATGCTGGGGCGCAGCGAAAGAGGCGGCGCCTTCATCAGCACCGGCCGTTCCCAGCCGCTAACATTGGCGGCTGCGGGAGCTGCCGCTTTTTCCTGTGAATAATCGATCAGGTTTTCCGCCTCCGCCGCCAGCGAACGAATGCGCAGCCGCATGGTCTCGGCAAAGGGGGTGGGTCGCAAACCCTGGCCGGTGCGTAAGAACAGCTGGTCGCCGTATTTCTCGCGCAGCTGCTGTAATATCCGACTCATCGATGATGTCGGCAGTCCCATGCCTGCCGCTGCGCGGCTGACGCTTCCTTCCCGCAACAACGCATCGAACGCGACAAGTAGTTTCAGCTGACCAAGCCTGTCGGGCTTTGTCGGGGAAGCTGGTTCTTCTTTTCTCTTGCCGGTTGTCATCTTGCTGTTTTTTTACCCCGCCCCCGATTAGAGGGGGCCTTTTTGCAATTTCTGGAATTTAGAACTGTTCGAAAACAAACGCGTTGCGCCAGACCTCCCTCCTAAATAAGTGGGGGTAAATTCTCAAGTTAAATGCGGGGGCGTAACATGGAATTGAAGTACCGCGGGCAGGATATGGCCGCGACGATAATAAAGGCTGGCATTTTCGTCGCTATGGCGGGAACGGCGCTCAGCGTTGCCTTGCCTGCTGTCGCGCAGCAGGCGACCGACGGAACCACCGTTCTTCAGCAGATTGTGGTGACCGCGTCCGGCTTCGAGCAGAATGTAAAGGATGCTCCGGCCAGCATCACGGTTGTGACGGGAGAAGATCTGGAAAAGGGGTCTTATCGCGATTTGACAGACGCCTTGCGCGAAGTTCAGGGCGTGTCTGTCACCGGCATTGCCAATGAGAAGGATATTTTCATTCGCGGATTGCCCGGCGCTTACACGTTGATCCTGGTTGACGGTAAGAGGCAGAGCACGCGCGATGCCCGTACCAATGGTAATTCCGGCTTCGAACAGAGTTTCGTACCGCCGGTTTCGGCGATCGAACGCATCGAGGTCGTGCGCGGCCCGATGTCCTCTCTTTACGGTTCCGATGCCATGGGCGGCGTCATCAACATCATCACCCGCAAGGTTGGCGATGTCTGGTCTGGCTCCGTCACCAGCGAGGGTACGGTTCAGCAACATTCAAAATTCGGTAATAGCGGTCAGGTGTCCTGGTATGCCAATGGGCCGATCCTGAAGGATCGGCTGGGGCTGCAGATCTGGGGCAGGGGCTTCACGCGCGGCGAAGACCGCATATTGAATGGTACGACGGGCGCGAAGGAATATGATTTCAATGGACGTTTGACCTTCACGCCGAATGAGGATCACGACATCTATCTCGAGGCTGGCAAAGCACGGTTGCGCCGCGATGCCGAGTCCGGCGAGACGCTGGCAGCCAATGCAGACGGCACCTACAACACCAATACGCGCGACCATTGGTCATTGTCGCATACCGGCCGGTGGGGACCGACCACGTCTGAATTCTCCTTCCAGCAGGAATGGGCCGAGCGCACCAACTTCACCAGAAACTTTCGCACGGGACGCGTCACTGAAAATCCGCGCTCGCCGGAGGTTCGCAATAGCGTTCTCGACGGCAAGTTCACCACGCCGTTCGAACTGTTCGGCAACCATACGCTCGTCACCGGCGGTCAATATTTCGAGGCACAGCTGAAGGACCAGAATCCGGGACGCCGTACCGGTCGCGACGAAACTTTCTCGGCGACGCAATGGGCGCTCTTCGTCGAGGATGAATGGCGCATCGTCGATAGCTTTGCGCTGACGGGCGGCCTTCGTCTGGATAACCATGAAAAATATGGCAATCATTTCAGCCCGCGCCTTTACGGCGTCTGGAGCGCAACCGACGATCTTACGATCAAGGGCGGCATTTCAACAGGTTTCCGCGCACCGGAAATCCGCCAGATCGCACCGGGTTACGCCTATACGACTGGCGGCGGTGGGTGCACCTATGCCTCGAACGGTACCTGCGGCGTGATCATCGGCGATCCGGGTCTGGAGGCGGAAAAAAGCACGAGTTATGAATTGGCAGCACTCTGGGACAATGGTGATGTTGCCCTCGGTGCCACCTATTTCTACACAGATTTCAAGGACAAGATTTCCAACGCGCTGGTGCTCAATCCGGATGGAACGCCTGCCCGCTGGAGCGAAGATAGCAATTATCGCCTCTGGTACAATTACAATATCGACGACGCGGTCATTCAGGGCATAGAACTGACGGCAGCATGGTATGCGACGCCGGAACTGACATTGCGCGGCAACTATACCTATACGCATTCCGAACAGAAGACGGGCGATTACGAGGGTTTTCCGCTGGCGCGGACGCCGGAGCACATGGCCAATCTGAGAGGCGAATGGGTCACCCCGGTGGACGGGCTGGAAGCCTGGGCCTCGGTGAATTATCACGGATCGGAAATCAATGCGGGTCCGCGCATCGGTACGAACGGCAAACCGGTTACGATCAACGGCAAGGCCGGGCGTAAATATGACGCTTACACCACCCTCGACATCGGGGCGAAATATGCGGTGGCCGAAAATGTCGATCTCAACGCGGCGGTTTACAATGTATTCGACAAGGAAGTCGGCGCTGACGATTTCAACACGGTCATGGAAGGCCGCCGCTTCTGGATCAGCATGACCGCCAAATTCTGATCCGCGATATTTAAGAATTCAGAGGCGCCCGATTGGCGCCTCTTTTTGCCATCCATCCTATTGACCTCAACTATGGTTGAGGAATTATACCGGCTGCTCTCTAGTGTGTTTCCGCGTTTTTCAGAGCGGAGGCCGTTCAGAAAACGGAGCCGGCATGGAAAATACCATCTTTAAACACAGCCTGACGGTTGGGGAGGTTGCGCGTCGTAGTGGCGTCGCCGTTTCCACCATCCATTTTTACGAGGCGAAGGGATTGATCGAAGGCTGGCGCACCAGCGGGAACCAGCGTCGTTATCATCGCGCCGTCCTGCGGCGTATTGCCATTATCCGCATTGCGCAGCGGGCAGGTATCCAGCTCAGCATCATCAGGGACGCCTTGGCGGATTTGCCGCAGGACAGGGTGGCGACGACGGCTGACTGGCGCGTGTTCTCGCAGTCCTGGCGGGAAATGCTACAGCTTCGTATCAACAGCCTGATTATGCTGCGCGACCAGCTTACCGGCTGTATCGGTTGCGGTTGCCTCTCACTCGATGATTGTCCCTTACGCAATCCAAACGATGTTCTGGCCGATGCCGGCGCGGGCCCGCGCCGTCTCGTATCCGTCAAATGAGCAAGGTTTCCGGCTGGCCGCTTTAAAAGCAATTGTTCCTACTCGACGTCGGCCGGAACCCAGACACTGACGTTGCCGCCATTGGTGGAAAACAGACCCTTGCCATGCTCGTCAAGGGTGATCTGTTCGTGACGGTGACCAAGGAAATCGCGCCATACAGCTCCCGCCTGCTCAGGGCCGAGATCTATCTGTTTTTCCGCCGCCTCGCCGTTCGACATCACCACAACGCAGCCCGGCTCATCGGCGGTACCGTGGCGAATAAACGCAACGCAGCTCGGATCGTCGAAAATATCCGTCTGGGCACCGTTGGAAAAGCGGCTGCGTGCCTCGATGAGCTTCGGAAGGCATTCGATAGCCGGCATGACGATCTCATGGTCGTTGCCGTCATTGCCGGTGTCGGTATAGGTCGTACCGAAAAGATCGGGATAAAAGACGCAAGGCACACCTTCTTCGCGCAGCAGAATGATCGCATAGGCCAGAGGCTTGAACCAGGGTTCTACGGGCGCTTCCAGAGATTGCAGCGGCTGCGTGTCGTGGTTGTCGACAAGCGTGACGGCGTGATCTGGAACAGCGGAAAGCAGCGAACCATCGAAGATAGTGCGCATGTCGAAATCGCCGCCCTGCTTGGAAGCGTCATGGAAGCGGTGGTGAAGGGCGACATCGAAAAGCATCAGCTGCTTGTCGACCAGATCGAGATAGCTTTTCAGCGCGTCTATATCGGGGTGCCAATATTCCGCCACAACGAAGAGGTCGGGATTAATCGTGTCGCGCATATGGCCTACCCAGTCGCGGAAGAACCATGCCGGAATATGTTTGGCCGCATCCAGACGGAAACCATCCACCTGCACCTGTTCGGCAAGCCACCGGCCCCAATATTTCAGTTCCTCGTAGACAGCCCTGTTTCGGAATTCGACATCCGCGCCCATGAGATAATCGAAGTTGCCGTTTTCCTCGTCGACCTCTTCATTCCATTCGCCGTCGCCATATTCGTTGACGAGACGGAAAATGCCGTCCTCATCAGGCTCCTCGATGTGGTCGACGCCGCTGAAGCACTTCAGGTCCCAGATGAATTTGGAATGTGTGCCGTTTCGGCCGGGAAAGGTGAAGCGCGTATAGGCGTGCGCCTCGAAATCCTCGTCCTCTATCTCGGTGCGGTCATCGGGATTGACGCGGCGAACCCGCACCTTCTCTCGTTCATCCGCGCCCATCTTGTGATTGAGAACCACGTCGTGAATGACGCGGATGCCGTTTTCCTTCAGCGTCCGACCGGCCTGTTCGAGGGCAGCGCGATCACCGTATTTGGTCGCGACTGTTCCCTTCTGGTCGAATTCGCCAAGGTCGAAGAGATCATAGGTATCGTACCCTACCGAAAAACCGCCCGCAGAACCCTTGTAGGCCGGCGGTAGCCAGACGTCGGTAATACCCATTCGGGCAAGGCTTTCCGCCTTTTCGGCCACCTCGCTCCATAATTTCCCTCCGTCCGGATAGTACCAATGGAAGAATTGAAGCAAGGTGCGTCCGGCCATATTTCCCTCATGATGGTTAGCAGGTCGCGCCATAAACGGCCCGGCGGCGAAAGGGTTCCGCCGCCGTATTGACCAAACTTCGATTGTGAGGGGACCACCTTCCCTGATGGGTCCGGTGGCCTGGTCTATGCGTTATTCCGCAATTTCGAGAAGTGCCGCGCCCGCCTGAAGATAGTCGCCTTCCTTGACGATCAGGCGGACCTTGCCGGCCTTCGTCGCCACGATTTGCGTTTCCATTTTCATGGCTTCCATGACGGCCAGAAGATCGCCTTTGGAAACAGTTTCGCCATCGGTCACCTTGAACGATTGCAAGGTGCCGGAAACGGGAGCGATAATTTCACCTTCCTTCTCCTTGACCGACGCGCCGGGGGCAACGGCATTGCCGCCGCTGACAGCGCCGAGGCCGGAGAGCAGCAGGTTCGGCAGGCCGACAGAAACACGCTTGCCGTCGATTTCCAGAAAGGTGCGCGTGATGGAAGGGTCTTCAGCTGGTGCAGGACGTTCCATCGCGTCAGGCATGGCGGCGAAATCGGTCTCGATCCAGCGGGTATGAACCTTGAAACCGTCGGTGCCGATGAAGTCGTCCGTCTCGATTGCGGCGCGATGGAACGGCAGAACCGTGGCAATGCCTTCGATACGAAATTCTTTCAGCGCGCGGCGCGCGCGGCGCAGAACCTGATCGCGGTCGGTACCCGTAACGATGAGCTTCGCCATCAGCGAGTCGAATACGCCAGGCACGCTGGAGCCGCTGACGACGCCGCTATCCATACGGATGCCGGGGCCGGAAGGAGCATCGAAAATCGAGATCGTGCCGGGTGTTGGCAGGAATCCTCGGCCGGGATCTTCGGCATTGATGCGGAATTCCATAGAGTGGCCGCGCGGTTCCGGCGTTTCAACCACCCGCAGGGTGTGGCCCTCGGCAATGCGGAACTGCTCGATGACGAGATCGATACCGGTGGTTTCCTCGGTAACGGGATGTTCCACCTGCAGGCGCGTATTGACCTCCAGGAAAGAAATCGTGCCATCAACGCCGAGCAGGAATTCGACGGTGCCGGCACCGGAATAGCCCGCGGCGGCACAGATCGCCTTTGCCGCGTCGTGGATTTTTTGTCGCTGTTCGGCAGACAGGAACGGGGCCGGAGCCTCCTCTATCAGCTTCTGGTTTCGACGTTGCAGCGAGCAATCGCGGGTGCCCAGCACCAACACATTGCAGTGCTTGTCGGCCAAAACCTGCGCCTCGATATGGCGGGGCCGGTCGAGGAAGCGTTCGAGAAAGCACTCGCCGCGACCGAAAGCGGCGGTCGCTTCGCGAACGGCGGATTCGTAGAGATCGGCGATCTCTTCCATCTTCCATGCGACCTTCAGGCCGCGCCCACCACCGCCATGCGCTGCCTTGATGGCGACGGGCAGGCCGTATTCTTCGGCAAAAGCGGTGACTTCGGCGGCGGTAGAGACGGGGCCGTCACTGCCGGCGACCAGCGGCGCGCCGACGCTGGTGGCGATGCGCCGCGCTTCCACTTTATCGCCCAGCGCTTCAATGACATGTGGGTCGGGGCCGATCCAGCTAAGGCCGGCATCGATAACCGCCTGCGCAAATTCGGCGCGTTCGGACAAAAAGCCGTAACCGGGATGCACGGCATCCGCGCCGGCGCGTTTGGCAATCGCGATCAGCTTGGCGATATCGAGATAGGTTTCGGCGGGGCGGACGCCTTCCAGCGCATAGGCCTCATCCGCCAACCGAACGAATAGCGCATCCTGATCGGGATCGGCATAAACGGCAACCGATTGCAGGCCGTAATCACGGCATGCGCGGATGATCCGCACCGCGATCTCGCCGCGATTGGCAATCAGCACTTTTTTCATCGCTATTCTCCCTACAGACTTTTAGCCGCCGCGATTTCGGCAAAAGGGCCGATCGGGCGGAACTTGATTTTGGCATTGACGGGGATTTGCCCCGCAAGATCGAGATGGTATTCCGCGACCGCGCCGATGACGGGATAGCCGCCAGTCAACGGGTGGTCGGCAAGGAAGAGAACGGGCTGGCCGCTATGGGGAATCTGGATTGCTCCGGTGGCCGTGCCTTCGCTCGGCAATTCGGCACTGTCCCTGCGCTCCATCGGCACTTCGCCGGCAAGGCGGATGCCGACGCGGTTCGATTGCGGCGTGACCTGCCAGAGCTGGCCGGTCAGCGTATCGAGGCCCTTTTGCGTGAACCAGTCGGTACGCGGTCCGAGAACCACGTCGAGCGTCACAATATCGCCGGTTGCCGGCGGATCGAAGGCCGGAGCCTCGTCGACAGACACGCTGGAAAGTCCTGTCTTTTCGCCCTTCAGCGGCAGAGTAGTGCCCGCAGTCACGCTTTCTGGACCGACTACGGCGAGCGTATCCGTCGCATAGCTGCCCAGCACGGGCTCGACATCGAACCCGCCACGCACAGCAAGATAACAGCGCATGCCCTTCGGCGGCTGACCCAGGGTTACGATATCGCCGGGTTCGAGAGACACGGGAACATGGGTTTGTGCGGTGAAACTGCGATCTGCGGTCTTGACGGTGATGGGGCAGGGCGCGCCCGCAATGCCGATGACAGCGCGGCTCGTGCTTTTGAAGGAAAAGCCGCCGAGCGTCAGCTCGAGACACGGCGAGTTAACGGGATTGCCGACGATACGGTTGGCGGCGTTAAACGCGCCACGATCCAGTGCGCCGGAGGCGGAGACGCCCTGTCCGGTTTGGCCGAAGCGGCCGAGATCCTGAAAAATGGCGGGCATGGGGGCCGCGAGCACCTCGAAATGCGGGCCTTCTCTTGTCATCTCAGGGCGGGCGGTGCGCGGCGCTGAGGTGGGAACATCAACCGTTCTTCCGGCCTTGTCCATATCGAAGAAACGCACGCGATAACCCGGCTGGAAAAGCGCGCCGGGATCACGGTCTATATCCCACATCTTCACCGGTGTGGTGCCGATGATCTGCCAGCCGCCGGGGCTGTTTTGCGGATAGACGCCGCTGAAGGCGCCTGCCAGCGCCACCGAACCCGCCGGAATGCGGGTACGCGGGCTTTGCCGGCGCGGCACGTGAAGAGCCGTATCGCCGCCAACCAGATAACCGAAGCCGGGCGCGAAACCGCAGAAGGCCACGGTGAATTCGCTTTCGGTATGGCGGCGGATGACTTCGTCGACGCTCATGCCGGTCAGTTCGGCAACGTCGGCCAGATCTTCGCCGTTATAATGGACGGGGATTTCCACCAGATTGTCCGAGGGCGCGATTTTTGCGGAGAGATCGCGGCTGGAAAGCCGTGCAACCAGCGCCTCTGCGCCAATCTTTTCGGGGCGGAAACGGATCATCAGGGTGCGGGCAGCCGGAACCGTTTCGTCGATGCCCTCAATCGGATCGTTCTGAAGCGAGGCGAACAGCGCCAGCGTTTCATCGAGATCGGCAAGTTCGACGAGAATGGTGGTGAGGCTGACGGGGAGAAAACGCATCATATCCTCACGCGTGATAGGCAGAATCGGGAATGTCGGTGATGAACATGTGCCCGGGCGCATGGGTAATCGCGAACGGCACGCCGGACGCCATGACTGCAGCCTGAGGCGTCACGCCGCAGGCCCAGAAAACTGGAACCTCGCCGGGTTCGATCCGCACCGCATCACCGAAATCCGGCTTCGCGAGATCCGATATGCCGATTTCTTCCGGCGCGCCGACATGCACCGGCGCACCGTGAACCGCCGGAAAACGTCCTGAAATTGTCGCGGCATCGGCCACGCGCGAAGCCGGGATCGGTCGCATGGAAACGACCATGTTGCCCTTAAATCGGCCGGCCGGCCGGCAGGGGCGGTTGGTCAGATACATCGGAACGTTGCTTTTGTCGGTCATGTGACGGATTTCGATACCCGCTTCGACCATCGGCGTTTCAAAGGTAAAGCTGCAACCGATCAGGAAAGCGACGAGATCGTCACGCTCTGCCCATGCGGCGGTCGCATCCGCCGTTTCCTCGGCAAGTTTGCCGTCCCGCCAGATACGGTAAAGCGGTAGGTCGGTCCTGAGATCGGCACCGGGGGCAAGAAGCGTGGTTGGTGAGCCGGGATCTGAAACATCGAGCACCGGGCAGGGCTTGGGATTACGCTGCGCATAAAGCAGGAAATCGAAGGCCCAGTCGCGCGGCAGCACGATCATGTTGGCCTGCGTGAAACCGGGAGCGATGCCGGAGGTCGGTGCAACGAGGCCGCCACGATAATCGGCGCGGGCCGTCCGGGCGGCATCCGCATTGGTGTGGCTCAGAAAGGATAAGGGTATCGTCATTGGTCGCCCTTTTAGAGAATGGATGCAAAAGAGCGGATTTCGATGCCCTCGGCTTCGAAACGGCGGCGGATTTCCTGGGCGATCGCCACCGCGCCGGGGCTGTCGCCATGCACGCAGATGGATTGTGCTTCGATCTTGATGCTGCTGCCGTCGATGGCTTCGAGTGTTCCTTCGCGGGCAAGCTGCACCATCCGGTCGGCGATTTTGGCAGCGTCGTGCAGTACGGCGCCCGCCTCGCGGCGCGAGACGAGTTGGCCTTCTGGCGTATAGGCGCGGTCAGCGAAGGCTTCCGCGACGACGGCAAGGCCTGCCTTGCGGGCGAGATCGAGGATGGGCGCATTGGCAAGGCCCATCAGCATCAGCGAGGCATCGACGGCCTTTATACCGTCGATGACCGCTTGTCCCTGTTTCGCGTCATTGGCGATGCGGTTGTAAAGCGCGCCATGTGGCTTCACGTAACGCACCGTGGTTCCGGCTGCGGCGGCGACACCCTTTAGTGCACCGATCTGGTAGATGACATCGGCGATCAGCTCTTCGGAGGTCACATCCAGATCGCGGCGGCCAAAGCCGACGCGGTCCGGGTAGGAAACATGGGCCCCGACGACCACGCCTTTTTCGGCAGCGGCCTTGACGGTGCGGTAAATCCCGGCCGGGTCACCTGCGTGAAATCCGCAGGCGATATTGGCGCTGGAAACGATGGCAAGCATCGCCTCGTCGTCTCCCATGCGCCACGCGCCGTAACTTTCGCCAAGATCGCTGTTGAGATCGATAGCGGCCATGTTTGCCTCCCTTTAGAGCATTTCCAGCAAAAGTGCGTAGCGGTTTTGCTTCGGGAAAATGCGTAATAACAAATATATAGAGCGTTTCCGCTTTTCTCCGAAATGCGGAAACGCTCTAGTTTATTAGAGGCCGAGCAGGCCGAAAATGGTGCCGGCGGACTTGTAGCCCATGTACCACGTCAATGCGCATGTCAGAACGCCAAGCCCGAGCAGAATGCGCGAGTAGCGATGGCCGCCCATCAGGTCTTCGCGCTTCCATGCGGCAAACAGGAAGATGCTGAGGCCGATGGGCAGGATAAGACCGTTCAGGCCGCCGACGAAGACCAGCATGGCGGCGGGCGGCGTCGTGATGAGCAGGTAGCAGACGAGCGAGACAGCGATGAAGATGACCGTCGCCATGTTGCGGGCGCGTTCCGTCATGTCCTGCTTGAACACGGGCAGGAACGAGACGGAGGTATACGCCGCGCCGATGACGCTCGTGATGGCCGCAGCCCAGAAGATGATGCCGAATAGGCGGAAGCCGAGATCGCCCGCGGCCGACCGGAAAGCCTGTGCGGCGGGATTGGCGGCCTGGCCCGATGTATCGATGACGACGCCGCTGGCGACAACGCCGAGAATGGCGAGGAACAGCACGTAACGCATGATGCCGGTGACAGCGATGCCGGTCAGAGCGGCGCGGTTTACCGCGGGCAGGTTTTCAATGCCGACCATTCCCCGGTCCAGCAGACGGTGCGCGCCGGAATAGGTGATGTAGCCGCCAACGGTGCCGCCGACGATGGTGGTGATGGTCGCGAAATTGATTGTGTCCGGCAGGAATGTCTGGCGGAAGGCATCACCGACCGGCGGCGCGGATACGAATGCAACGTAGAGCGTCAGCACGATCATCAGGATACCGGCGAAAATGATGAACCGGTCGACGGCGAGGCCAGCCCGTTTGGAAACGAAAATGGCGATGGAAAAGATTGCGCTGATGGCGCCGCCGATTTTCGGATCGAGCCCGAAGATGGCGTTCAGGCCGAGGCCGGTGCCGCCAATATTGCCGATATTAAAGAAAAGGCCGCCGATGATGACGAGAATGGCGAGAAGATAGCCGGAGCCCGGAATGGCAGCATTGGCGATGTCGGACGCACGCATGCGCGTCAGCGTTACGATGCGCCAGATGTTGAGCTGAACGACGAAGTCTATGAGGATGGAAGCAAGAATGCCGAAGGCGAATGCGGCACCAAGCTGCATGGTGAATGTCGCCGTCTGCGTGATGAAGCCGGGACCGATGGCAGATGTTGCCATCAGGAAGATTGCTCCCAGAAGAGATGCACGTTTTGACATTTTGAGATCGGCAGTCGGGGTGAGCTTTTTCTGCTCCATGGATTTTCTCCGCTCCTGTCGCAATCCGCCCCTCGCGGATGCTTTATGCCACCGATCTTGTCTTGTTCCGTGAGATTGTCAATATTGTTCAACAATAAATGATAATCGTTCTTTTATTTTGTCTATTTGTTGGACGTTATGAGTATGAATTCATCACGTTTTTTTGGCGCTTTGCTGAAGCTTTGTGCTATGGGCAATCATGCCGTGTCCGAACATGCCTGTCACGGAATTCCCAACGTTGCATTGCTCTTAAGGAAAGCGCCATGACGGAAACGATAGAGGGTCTGCCGCTTGCGGATCGATTGGCAAAGGGTATTCGCACCCTGCTGATCTCCGGTGAACTGATGCCGGGCCAGCGTCTTTCGGAAGCAGCCTTCAGCGAACGTTTCGAGGTCTCCCGCAATTCGCTGCGTGAAGCCTTTCGTCTCCTGACCAAGGATGGTCTGCTGCGTCACGAGGCCAATCGCGGCGTTTTTGTCGCCGTTCCCACCCTGGCTTCAGTGATTGATATTTACAGGGTGCGGCGCATGGTGGAATGCGGGGCGCTGCGTCAGGCCTGGCACAAGCACCCGGCCATCCGGACAATGCGCACGGCGGTCGATGATGCCAGGATAAAGCGCGACGAGGCAGACTGGTTAGGCGTGGGTAGCGCCAACATGAAGTTTCACGCCGCCGTGGTCGACCTTCTCGACAGCGCTCGTCTCAGCGATTTTTACGAGCGAATCGCCGCTGAGCTCAGGCTTTGTTTCGGCCTGCTGAAAGACCCGGAACAGCTCCATTCCCCCTTTGTGGACATGAACAGCAAGATCCTGTCACTGATGGAAGAGGGCAAGGCGGCTGAGGCCGGTGACGAGATGGAAATCTATCTCAATCTTTCCGAGCGGACGGTTTTGAAGGCGCTCGAACGGGCGTCCTGAGAAATCAGGCGGAGCGGGATGAAAACGTCCCTTTCACGTCCGCTCCATTTTTATATAGGCGCCTGATTGCCAAGTTTGTTGCGGTGCGTCATCAATGCCGACATGACGCTTCGCGACCTCACCATTCTCGTTATAGACGAAAACGCGATCCGCGCCTCGATCATCGAGGAGGGGCTGCGCGAGGCCGGGTATAATCGCGTGACGCTCATCCATGAGGTGCACGGCGTGGCGCGGACCATCGAGACGCTGCAGCCCGATGTCATCTTCATCGACCTTGAAAATCCCAATCGCGACATGATGGAGCATCTGTTTCAGTTGACACGCACGGTCGGCCGGCCGATCGCCATGTTTGTCGACCGCTCCGATACCGCGTCCATCGAGGCGGCCGTTGAGGCCGGTGTTTCCGCCTATGTCGTTGACGGGCTGAAGAAAGAACGCGTCAAACCCATCCTCGATATGGCAGTCAGCCGCTTCAACGCTTTCAGCCGTCTGCGACAGGAACTTGCCGAAGCAAAATCGGCGCTTGAGGAGCGCAAGGTCATCGAGCGCGCCAAAGGCATTTTGATGAAAATGCGTGGCCTGTCCGAAGAGGAGGCTTTTGCGCTTCTGCGGCAAACGGCGATGAACGAGAAAAAGAAAATATCCGAGATCGCGCAAAGCGTGGTCACCGCGGCCGGTCTGTTGATGTAACGAACCCGCCGGCGGGACAGTCGAGGAGTGTATGATATGGCGGCACAGGAAAAATCGGCCGGTTCAAAAGCGGGCGCGCCGGCAATCGTTGGCAGCGACCGGCAAAAAATCCTGCGGGCAGGTTTTATTCCTCTTGTCGATGCGTCCGTCCTCATTGCTGCGGCGGAATTCGGCTTTGCCGAGCGCGAAGGCCTGACGCTCGATCTCGTCAAGGATGTGTCCTGGGCGAATGTGCGCGACCGGCTGGCATTCCGGCAATTCGACATTGCCCATATGCTGTCGCCGATGCCGGTTGCCTCCATGCTCGGACTCGGCTCCAACCCTTCGCCGACGATCACGCCGTTTTCACTTGGGCGCGGCGGCAATGCGATAACGCTTTCGACGCGGCTTTTTGCCCGGATGAAGGCGTTGACGGGGCTTTCCGAAACGGCGGGGGCGCTGGAAAATGCGAAGGCCTTAAAGCAGGTGCTGGATGACATGCGAGCGCGGGGCGAAGCTACACCGACGCTCGGCATGACCTACCCGTTTTCCTCGCACAATTACGAATTTCGCTATTGGCTCGCCGCTGGTGGCATTCATCCCGATCACGACGTCAAACTGGTGGTCGTACCACCGCCATTGACGTCGGATGCATTGGCGGCGGGCGCCATAGATGGTTTCTGTGTCGGTGCGCCGTGGAACATCGTTGCCGCCGAGCGCGGTGTGGGCAGGATCGTCGCTGCCAAGCAGGATTTGTGGCCGTCTGCGCCGGAAAAAGTGATCGGGATGCGGCCTGAATGGGCTGAAAGCCAGCAGGAAACGGTCAGCCGGCTGCTGATGGCGCTCGATGCCGCCGCGCGTTGGTGCGACCTTGCGGAAAATCACGATGATCTGAGCAGGACACTTGCCGATCCGCGTTATATCGGTGCGCCGCAAAGCATCATCCGCCATGTGCTTGCCGGTGAATTCAACATCGACAGCCAGGGCAACCGCCGGGTCATCGACAAATATTTCCTCTTCCACGGCGGCCATGCCAATTATCCGCGCCAGAGCCAGGCATTGTGGATTTACAGCCAGATGATCCGCTGGGGGCAGACGGAGTTTTCGCAAGTTGGTGTGGAGGCCACCCTGTCCGCTTACCGTCCAGATATTTATCGGGCGGCACTGGGCGATGCCAATGCGCCCGATGATGCCGATATTCGAGTCGAAGGGCAGGAGGCGGGTGACCGGTTCGTGGACGGTTTTGTTTTCGATCCCGCAGACATTGCTGGCTATGTGAATGGCTTTTCCGTGCGCAGTTCTGCCCCGTTTTCCATCTCCCAAGGCGAGGCCTGACAGCGGTCGGCCGGGCAAGCTGCGCAAATTTCAAGCGCGGAATTTATCCATTTGCGCAAACCATAGACAAAATTCCTACTGATTAAAATTTAATCGTCCGATTCAATCTCGGAAATTCCGTTTTTTTCCAAGGCGATAGCTTCCATAAGTAAAACTGGCACGCCTCTTGCGTCTTCGTCTTTGCACTGGTCAACGGCGATCGGGGCGAGCAGGGCGCGGCATAAGCGCTTTCACAGACATAGACGTCGCAAGGTTTTGCTGCCCGGAACATTTCCCGTTCCGAAGGCGCAAACTCCGAGCGGCGTTTTTTTTATTTTCAGGTTTTTTCGCAAGCGAACGCGCCACCCATGCGGTGGTCCAATAAGGGGAAGATGCGAATGAAAAAGATATTCTCGGGCGATGTCAGCCGCCGCGCCATACTGAAGACGACAGCCGCCGCAGCCCTTGTTACCGCCGTGCGCACCGCTTTTCCGTCAGGCGCTTTCGCAGCCACGGCTGAGCCGGAAGTGAAGGGCGCGAAAATCGGCTTCATCGCGCTGACCGACGCCGCCCCGCTTATCATCGCGGCGGAAAAGGGACTGTTCGCCAAGCATGGCATGCCGGATGTCGAGGTTCTCAAACAGGCATCCTGGGGTGCGACACGTGACAATCTCGTGCTCGGCGGCGCATCGAACGGCATTGATGGCGCGCATATCCTGACCCCGATGCCCTATCTCATGCATACCGGCAAGGTGACGCAGAACAACGTGCCTGTGCCGATGGCGCTTATCGCCCGCCTCAATCTCGACAGCCAGGGTATTTCCGTCGCCAAGGAATATGCTGAAACCGGCGTTCAGCTCGACGCGTCCAAGCTGAAGGCGGCTTTCGAGAAGAAGAAGGCAGAAGGCAAGGAAATCAAGGCTGCCATGACATTTCCCGGCGGCACGCATGATCTGTGGATCCGCTATTGGCTGGCCGCCGGCGGCATCGACCCGGACAAGGACGTCTCCACCATCGTCGTTCCGCCGCCGCAGATGGTCGCCAACATGAAGGTCGGCAATATGGACGTCTTCTGTGTGGGCGAACCCTGGAACGAGCAACTCGTCAATCAGGGCATCGGCTTTACTGCATGTACCACCGGGGAACTCTGGAAAGGGCATCCCGAGAAGGCGCTCGGCATGCGCGCCGACTGGGTGGAAAAGAACCCCAACGCCACCAAGGCATTGCTGATGGCCGTGATGGAGGCCCAGCAATGGTGCGATGAGATGGCGAACAAGGAGGAGATGTCCACGATCCTCGGCAAGCGCCAATGGTTCAACGTGCCGCCGAAGGACGTTCTTGGCCGCCTCAAGGGCAATATCAATTACGGCAACGGCCGCGTGCTGGAAAATACCGGTCTGCAGATGAAGTTCTGGCAGGATCACGCGTCCTATCCCTTCCGCAGCCACGACAGCTGGTTCATCACGGAAAACATCCGCTGGGGTAAATTTGCACCCGATACGGACGTGAAGGCGCTGGTTGCCAAGGTCAATCGTGAGGACATCTGGCGCGACGCTGCAAAGGATCTCGGTGTTGCCGATATTCCCGCCTCCACGTCGCGCGGCAAGGAAACCTTCTTCGACGGCAAGGTCTTCGACCCGGAAAACCCATCGGCCTATCTCGAAAGTCTTTCCATCAAGGCAGCCTCCTGAGGAGGAGACACGGGTGTCGCCCCTTCTCCGCCGGGTTGCCATTTAATGATGGACACCAAAGGCCGGATGAGGGGCGAGACCCTGACCGCAACCGAAATCCAAAGGAAACGCCATGTCCGCATTGGCTCGAAATTTCAAGGAACAGCCGCAGCAACCGGTGGTACATAAGGCAAACGTCGTGACCCTTCCGCCCAAACATCCCTCGCGGTTCAATCTGCGTAAACTGGGTGCTGCGGCGGCCCGCAATATCATACCGCCATTTGTCGTCCTCGCCGTTCTGCTGGGCGTCTGGCAGGTGCTCTGTTCCGCCCCCGGCTCGTCCCTGCCGCCGCCAAGCCAGGTATTCGAGGAAAGCTACGATCTCATCGTATCGCCGTTCTTCCATAATGGTTCGCAGGATATCGGCCTCGGCTTGCGCGTGCTGGTCTCGCTGGAGCGCGTGGCATACGGTTTCGGCCTTGCGGCCATCGCCGGCATCATTCTCGGTGCGGTCATCGGCCAGTCGATCTGGGCCATGCGCGGCCTCGACCCGATTTTTCAGGTCCTGCGCACCGTGCCGCCGCTCGCCTGGCTGCCGCTTTCACTTGCCGCCTTTCAGGACAGCAATCCGTCCGCCATTTTCGTGATCTTCATCACCTCCATCTGGCCCGTCATCATCAATACGGCGGTCGGCGTGCGCAACATTCCGCAGGATTATCGCAACGTTGCGAAGGTGCTGCGGCTCAACCAGATCGAATTCTTCTTCAAGATCATGCTGCCGTCGGCCGCGCCTTACATCTTCACCGGTCTGCGCATAGGCATCGGCCTCTCCTGGCTCGCCATCGTGGCGGCGGAAATGCTGACCGGCGGCGTCGGTATCGGCTTCTTCATCTGGGATGCGTGGAACTCCTCGCGCCTGCCCGACATCATCGTGGCACTCGCTTACATCGGCGTTGTCGGCTTCATGCTCGACAAGCTGGTAGCGGCGCTCGGCAAGGTCATCACCCGCGGCGCTGCGGCCAACTAAAAGGGCGACCATCATGAACGCTTATCTGAAACTCGATCATATCGACAAATATTTCGACAAGGGCGGTTCGCGCGCCGAGGTGCTGAAAGGCATCAACCTGACCATCGGCAAGGGCGAATTCGTCTCAGTCATCGGGCATTCCGGCTGCGGCAAGTCCACCATGCTCAACCTCATCGCCGGGCTGACCAAAGTCTCAGCAGGCGTCGTGCTTCTGGAAAACCGCGAGGTCAACGAACCTGGCCCGGAACGCGCCGTCGTCTTCCAGAACCACAGCCTGCTCCCCTGGCTTTCGGTTTATGAAAACGTCAACCTCGCCGTCGCGAAGGTCTTCAGCAATACCAAGACCAAAGCGGAACGCCACGACTGGGTCATGCGCAATCTGGATCTCGTGCAGATGGCCCATGCCAAGGACAAGAAACCGTCTGAAATTTCCGGTGGCATGAAACAGCGCGTCGGCATTGCCCGGGCGCTCGCCATGGAGCCGAAAATCCTGCTGCTGGACGAGCCTTTCGGCGCACTGGATGCGCTGACTCGCGCCCACCTTCAGGACGCCGTGATGGAAATCCACGCCCGACTTGGCAACACCATGGTCATGATTACCCATGATGTGGATGAGGCGGTGCTGCTTTCCGACCGTATCGTGATGATGACCAACGGTCCCGCCGCCCATATCGGCGAAGTGCTTGACGTGCCGCTGCCGCGCCCGCGCAACCGCATCGAGCTTGCATCCGACAAGACCTACCTCAAATGCCGCGAGGCCGTGCTGAAGTTCCTTTACGAACGTCACCGCTTCGTCGAAGCTGCGGAGTAACCACCATGGCGCAAAAACTCGTCATCATCGGCAATGGCATGGCGCCGGGGCGCATGCTGGAAAACCTTTTCGAAACCGCCCCCGGCCTATACGACGTCACCATTTTCAACGCCGAGCCGCGCGTCAATTACGACCGCATCATGCTCTCGCCAGTACTCTCAGGCGAAAAGAGCTATGAAGATATCGTCATCCACAATGACGAATGGTACGCGGCCAACAATGTGACGCTGCACAAGGGCGCGAAGGTCACCGGCATCGACCGCGACAACAAGATCGTAACAAGTGAAAACGGCATCACCGTTTCCTACGACAGGCTGGTGATCGCCACCGGTTCCCTGCCCTTCATCATTCCCGTCCCTGGCCATCAATTGCCGGGCGTTCTCGCCTATCGCGATCTCGACGATGTCACGAAGATGCTTGAAATCGCCGAAGGCAAGGGTCGCGCCATCGTCATCGGCGCCGGCCTTCTGGGTCTGGAAGCAGCTTATGGGCTGAAGCGCCAGGGAATGGACGTCACCGTCATCCATCTGATGCCGACGATCATGGAGCGGCAGCTCGATCCGGCAGCGGCCTATCTTCTGGAAAAGGCGCTGAACGAGCGCGGCATCGACATCATCACCAAGGCCAATACCAAATGCATTCTCGGCGCGGAGAAGGTCGAAGGCATCGAGCTGGAAGACGGCCGCGTCATTAAAGGCGACATGGTGGTGATGGCGGTCGGCATCCGTCCCGCCTCGGGTCTCGCCAAGGAAGCCGGCATCGCCGTCAATCGCGGCATCGTCGTGGATGATGGCATGATGACGTCGGATGCCTCGATATATGCGCTTGGCGAATGCGCCGAGCATCGCGGCATGTGCTACGGGCTGGTCGCGCCGCTTTATGAATCTGCGCGGGTGCTGGCGGACCGGCTTTGCGGCGGTTCAGCCGAGTATCATGGTTCGGTCACCAATACCAAACTGAAGGTCACCGGCATCAACCTGTTTTCCGCCGGCGATTTTGCCGAGGGCGACGACCGCGAGGAAATCGTGCTGCGCGATGCCACCGCCGGTGTCTACAAGCGCCTGATCCTCAAGGAAAATCGCATCATCGGCGCGGTTCTTTACGGCGAGACGGCGGATGGGTCGTGGTTCTTCGACCTGATGAAGAAATCGACCGACATTTCCGCCATGCGCGAAACCCTGATCTTCGGCCAGGCCTATCAGGGAGGGTCCCCGCTGGACCCTATGGCGGCCGTTGCAGCCTTGCCGGATGATGCGGAAATCTGCGGCTGCAACGGCGTCTGCAAGGGCAAGATCACCTCGGTCATCACCTCGAAGGGGCTGACCTCGCTGGATGATGTGCGCGCCCATACCAAGGCATCCGCCTCCTGCGGCAATTGCACCGGTCTTGTCGAACAGCTGATGACGCTGACGCTTGGCGACAGCTACAATCCCGCTGCCGTGCAGCCCATGTGCAAATGCACCGATCTCGGCCACGATGATGTGCGCCGTCTCATCAAGGCCAAGGGCCTGAAGACCATTCCCGCCGTGATGCAGGAACTGGAATGGAAGACCTCCTGCGGCTGCGCCAAGTGCAGACCTGCGCTCAACTACTATCTCGTCTGCGATTTTCCCGACGAATATGCCGACGACTACCAGTCGCGTTATATCAATGAGCGCGTCCATGCCAATATCCAGAAGGACGGCACCTATTCCGTCGTTCCGCGCATGTGGGGCGGTGTCACATCTTCCTCCGAACTGCGGGCGATTGCGGATGTGGTCGACAAGTTCGAAATCCCGATGGTGAAGGTGACAGGCGGGCAACGCATCGATCTTCTCGGCATCGAGAAGGAGGATTTGCCGGCGGTCTGGGCCGATCTCGGCAAGGCCGGTTTCATTTCCGGCCAGGCCTATGCCAAGGGGCTTCGCACCGTGAAGACCTGCGTTGGAGAACAATGGTGCCGCTTCGGCACGCAGGATTCCACCGGCCTCGGCATCCGTATCGAAAAATTCATGTGGGGCTCATGGACGCCCGCGAAGCTGAAGCTTGCCGTTTCCGGCTGTCCGCGAAACTGCGCTGAGGCGACATGCAAGGATATCGGCGTCATCTGCGTCGATTCCGGTTTCGAAATCCACTTCGCCGGTGCCGCCGGTCTCGATATCAAGGGTACGGAAGTGCTGGGCCTCGTCCATACCGAGGATGAGGCGCTGGAGCATATCGTGGCGTTGACCCAGATGTACCGCGAGCAGGCGCGCTACCTCGAGCGCATCTATAAATGGGCCAAGCGCATCGGTTACGACGAAGTCCGCCGCCAGATCATGGACGATGCCGACAAGCGCCGGGCCTATTTTGACCGCTTCGTCTTCAGCCAGAAATTCGCGCAGGTCGATCCCTGGTCGGAACGTGTGTCCGGCCACGACAAGCACGAATTCAGGCCGATGGCGGCAATCGGTTTCAACGAGGCAGCGGAGTGAGAACGATGGACAGCAACTGGATCGATATTGGCGACATTTCCGACATTCCGCTGCGCGGCGCGCGCTGCGTGAAAACGCCTATGGGCAAGATCGCCGTGTTTCGCACGGCTGAAAATCAGGTCTTCGCCATCGAGGATCATTGCCCGCACAAAGGCGGCCCGCTGTCTCAGGGCATCGTGCACGGGTCTTCGGTGACATGTCCTTTGCACAATTGGGTCATTTCGCTGGAGACCGGCAAGGCGTTGGGGGCGGATGAGGGTGAGGTGAGGACCATTCCTCTCCGCAATCTCGACGGGCGGCTTTCGATTGCGCTCGAAACTTTGATGATTGCGGCGGAGTGATATCAGATGTTGGCGACGATACTCCCCTCTGTCCTGCCGAACATCTCCCCCTCGAGGGGCAAGATCGACAAGTGGCACGCTTCTCGCTTCATCTCTGTTGTCGGAGACGCAAGCTGTGAAATAGAGCCGGTGCCGCAATTGATCTACCCCTTTGAGGGGCAGATGTCCGGCAGGGCAGAAGGGGGTAAATGCCACGCACCAAGAGGGCAAACCCATGCCCGTTGAAACGAAAACCACCTGTCCCTATTGCGGTGTCGGCTGCGGTGTCATCGCCACCGTTGCCGATGACGGCATCGTTTCCGTCAAAGGCGATCCGGACCACCCAGCCAATTTCGGCCGGCTGTGTTCCAAGGGTTCGGCTCTGGCCGAAACCATCGACCTCGACGGACGGCTGCTCCATCCCGAAATCCACGGAAAGCGAGTGGCATGGAATGAAGCGCTTCAACTCGTTGCTTCAAGATTTTCCGAGGCCATTTCCGAGCACGGCCCGGATTCGGTGGCCTTTTACGTTTCCGGCCAATTGCTGACGGAGGATTATTACCTCGCCAACAAGCTGATGAAGGGTTTCATCGGATCTGCCAATATCGATACGAATTCAAGGCTTTGCATGTCGTCTTCGGTCGCCGGCCATCGCCGCGCCTTCGGGGCCGATACGGTGCCCGGCACCTATGAGGATATGGAGCTTGCCGATCTGGTAATCCTCACCGGATCCAATCTCGCCTGGTGTCATCCCGTCCTCTATCAACGGCTTGCTGCCGCAAAGGCGGCGCGGCCGGACATGAAGGTGGTGGTCATCGATCCGCGCCGGACGATGAGCGCCGATATTGCCGATATGCACCTCGCCATCCGCCCGGATGGAGATGTGGCGCTGTTTACCGGTCTTCTGGCCCATCTTTCCGGCAGTTCCGCGTTCGATAACGCTTATGTTGGAAACCACACTGTCGGCTTCGATGCCGCGATGCAGGCAGCGACCGGGCACAGCCTGCCGGAGATTGCCGACAAGACCGGTCTGACAATCGTGGAATTGATTTCCTTTTACGAATTGTTCGAACGCACCCAAAAAACCGTCACCTGCTACAGTCAGGGCGTCAACCAGTCGCAAAGCGGCACCGACAAGGTCAACGCCATCATCAATTGCCACCTCGCCACAGGCCGTATCGGCCGGCCGGGCATGGGGCCGTTTTCGCTGACCGGCCAACCCAACGCCATGGGCGGACGCGAGGTGGGCGGGCTTGCCAATATGCTGGCGGCCCATATGGCGATTGAGAACGCTGAAGACCGCGACCGCGTGCAGCGCTTCTGGGCCTCGCCGGCGATTGCGCAGAAGCCTGGCCTCAAGGCCGTGGATATGTTCCGGGCGGTTGCCGATGGCCGCATCAAGGCGCTGTGGATCATGGCAACCAACCCCGTCGTTTCCATGCCGGATGCCGGTGCCGTCGAGGCGGCGATCAAGGCCTGTTCCTTTGTCGTGGTGTCCGATGTCATCGCCAAGACCGATACCGCCCGCCACGCCCATGTGCTGTTGCCATCGCTCGGCTGGGGTGAAAAGGACGGCACGGTCACCAATTCCGAACGACGTATTTCCCGCCAGCGCGGTTTTCTTGACGCGCCCGGCGAAGCAAAGGCCGACTGGTGGCAAATCGCCGAAGTTGGACGGCGCATGGGTTTTGACGCCGCCTTCGGCTACCGGCAACCTTCTGAGGTTTTCGCCGAGCATGCCGCTCTCTCCGGCTTCGAGAACGCCGGAAGCCGCGATTTCGATATCGGCGGGATCGACCGTGATTCCTATGGTACGATGAAACCGTTTCAATGGCCAAAAGCCGAACCCGGTGAAGCCGCCACGACCCGCTTTTTCGGGGATGGCCGCTTTTTCCATGCGGATAGCAAGGCCCGCTTCATCGCCACGGCACTGCCGGAGACCGGCAGGACATCGGCGGACTACCCGCTGACGCTGAACACCGGCCGCATCCGCGACCAATGGCACACCATGACCCGCACCGGCAAAAGCGCGCGGCTCACCGCCCATATCGCTGAACCCTTTGCCGAACTTCACCCGCGCGATGCACAGTTGCTGGGAATCGAAAGCGCCGATCTGGTGGAGATTGAAAGCCCGCACGGCAAGGTCCTGCTGCGGGCTCTGGTCAGCGAGAGGCAGGCACGGGGAGCTGTGTTTGCGCCGATGCACTGGAACGACCAGTTCGCCTCGCAGGCCCGCATCGATATGCTCGTGCCAGCGGTCACGGACCCACATTCCGGCCAGCCCGCTTCGAAGAATGTCGGCGTGAGTGCACGACGTTTTGTAGCGAAAGCCTATGGATTTGCGATCTCCCGCACCCGGCCTGATGCGCCGGGCTGCGCCTATTGGGCAGTTGCAAAGGCGGATGGCGGCTACCGCATGGAGCTTGCCTTCGAGGAACAGCCGCAGGACTGGACGCTCTGGGCGCGACGGGTTTTCGGAGTCGATATCAGGGTTGAGCCTCTGGGTTATAGTGACCGGCAGACGGGCGATCTGCGGCTTGCTTTCTTCGACGGTGATACGCTGCTGGCAGCGCTGTTCGTCGCCAGAGAGCCGGTGGCCGTTGCCCGCAACTGGGCGATTTCACAGCTGAACGAACGCCATGAGGATTTGCGCATGCGTTTTGCGCTGGTCGCCGGGCGTCCCGGTGCCGGTCGCGCCGATCCGGGGGCGACGGTCTGCTCCTGCTTCAATGTCGGGGTCAACCAGATCACGGCCGCGATCCGCAATGGCTGCCACAGCGTCGAAGCCATAGGTGCTGCGTTGAATGCCGGAACCAATTGCGGCTCCTGCCGCGCCGAGATCAGGGGGATCATCGATGGATGCCTTAAAACCGCAGCGGAATGAACCGAACCGCATGGAGAAGCTCGCCAAGTTGCCAGTCTTCTGGGGGCTTGAGGGCAAGCGCGTGGTGCTGGCGGGCGGATCGGATGGGGCCGCCTGGAAGGCGGAACTGCTGCTTGCCTGCGGGGCGGAACTTCATCTCTATTGCGAGGAAAGCGAGCTTTCGGAATGCTTTGCGGCGCTCGTCTCGACAAGCCAGATGCTGACATGGCATGACCGTTCCTGGGGTCCGGATAGTTTCAAAGGCGCGGAACTGGCGCTGGCGGATTGTGAAACCGACGAAGAGGCGGGACGATTTTACAATGCCGCGCGCTCAGCCGGCGTGCCTGTCAATGTCATCGACAAGCCGGAATTCTGCCAGTTCCAGTTTGGCTCCATCGTCAATCGTTCGCCGGTGGTGGTGTCGATCTCCACCGATGGCGCCGCACCCATTCTGGCGCAGGCCATTCGCCGGCGCATCGAGACTTTGCTGCCGCACGCTCTCAAGGATTGGGGGGCGCTTGCCCAAACCATCCGAGAGCGGGTCAATATACGCCTCGCGCCCGGCACGGCGCGGCGATCATTCTGGGAGAAATTTGTCGACCGGGCGTTTACCGAAAGGCTGGATGAGGGCAGCGAAGAAAGGCTGCTGACAGACATCGGCACGCAGGCCGGTCGGAGAGGATCGGGACGTGGCCTTGTGACGCTGGTCGGTGCCGGACCGGGCGATGCCGAGCTGCTGACGCTGAAAGCGGTACGCGCCCTGCAGGCGGCGGATGTCATTCTGTTCGACGATCTCGTTTCATCCGAGGTGCTGGAACTGGCGCGGCGGGAGGCGAAGCGTATGCTTGTTGGCAAACGCGGCGGCCGGGAAAGCTGCAAGCAGGAAGATATTAACGACATGATGATCCGCCTTGCCAAGGCCGGCAAAAGGGTAGTGCGGCTGAAATCCGGCGATCCGATGATTTTCGGACGCGCCGGCGAGGAGATCGAAGCGCTGGAGGCTGAAAACATCCCGGTCGAAATCGTGCCAGGCATCACCGCGGCAAGCGCCATGGCTTCGCGGCTCGGCGTTTCCCTCACCCACCGCGATCACGCCCAGTCGGTCCGCTTCGTCACCGGGCACTCCAGACAGGGCAAGCTGCCGGAGAATATAGACTGGCAGTCCCTGTCGAACCCTTCCGTGACCACGGTTTTTTACATGGGCGGGCGAACCGCTGCCAGCATCGAGGAAGCCCTTCTGGCGCATGGCATGCCGGCCTCGACGCCCGTCGCCATCATGATTTCCGTCAGCCGCGAAAATGAGCAGCGCTGGTGCGGTTCGCTCGTGCAACTGGCTGCGGCGGTTGAGCGCCTGGGCGTGAACGAGCCTATATTGATCGGCATCGGTGATGCATTTGGTGCTGCAATCTCTGCGTTTTCCGAGATCGGCCTGCCGGAGCCGGTCCCGATGTCAATTCAGAAAGCCGGCTAATAATCTTGCTGGTCCGTGCGGATACGTTTTTCGCATACCTCCGCAAGTGGACCTGATCGGCGCCACAAAACCGTCCCTTGACATTGGTTTTTCGTTCGCTCTTCAATAAAACGAAAAAATTGAAAGAGGAGGGAGGGTGAAATGATGCTCACACCGCGTCAGGATGAAATCGTTGCGCTGGCGAAAGCAAGCGGGCGTGTGCTGGTGGACGAGCTGGCCACGCGGTTTTCGGTAACGCCACAGACGATCCGCAAGGACCTCAACGATCTCTGCGATACGCGGGTGCTGACGCGCATCCATGGCGGCGCACTTTTTCCGAGCGGCAACGAAAACGTCAAATACGAGGCACGCCGTGCGATCGCCTCCTCCGAAAAGCAGGCGATCGGCGCCGCTGCCGCTGCCCTAATCCCCAACAACTCCTCGCTTTTCATCAATATAGGTACGACGACCGAGGCGGTGGGCGAAGCGCTGGCGGATCATCACGAGCTGATGGTCATCACCAACAATATTAATGTTGCCAATAGGTTACGGGTTTTTCCGGGCATCGAGGTGGTGATCGCTGGCGGCGTCGTGCGCGGTTCCGATGGCGGCATCGTCGGTGAGGCCGCAGTGGATTTTATCCGCCAGTTCAAGGTCGACTTCGCCGTCATCGGCGTTTCTGCAATCGATGAAGACGGCGCTTTGCTGGATTTCGACTTTCGCGAGGTCAAGGTTGCCCAGGCGATCATGTCCAACGCTCGCCACGTCATTCTTGTATCGGATTCACTGAAATTCGAGAGGACGGCCCCCGTGCGCATCGGCCATCTTTCACAGGTACACACCTTCATTACCGATCATTGTCCGGTCGATTCGATCCGATCCATCTGTGCCGATAATGACGTCAGGTTGATTGAAACCGAGGTTGGGGAGCCTTGATCCGAACCGCCCCTGAATTTCGTTTGACATTCGTTTTGTCTTCAAATTAGATGTCCGTGCTTTCAATATATCGATGAGGAGAGCGTCGATGAAAGCGCGGGAGGGTCCATGTCTGACGAGGCAATCCACGATGTTTTCGTGATCGGCGGCGGCATCAACGGCTGCGGCATCGCGCGTGACGCTGTCGGCAGGGGTTATTCCGTTGCGCTTGCGGAAATGAACGATTTTGCCTCCGGCACCTCGTCGGCCGCCACAAAGCTCATTCATGGCGGTTTGCGTTATCTCGAACATTACGAATTTCGTCTGGTGCGAGAAGCGCTGATGGAGCGCGAGGTGTTGTGGGCCATGGCGCCGCACATCATCTGGCCTATGCGCTTTGTTCTGCCATTCCAGAAGGGCGGCGTGCGCCCGGCCTGGCTCGTGCGTATCGGGCTTTTTCTTTATGACCATCTCGGCGGCCGCAAGCTTTTGCCCGCCACCCGCTCGCTTGATCTGCGCCGTGATCCCGCAGGGAAACCGCTGAAGCCGATTTTTGCCCGGGCTTTCGAATATTCTGACGGCTGGGTGGACGATGCCCGTCTTGTGGTGCTGAATGCCCGCGATGCCGCCGATCGCGGTGCCTTGATCCTCAACCGCACGCAGGTCGTTTCGGCACGGCGCGAAGGCGCCTTCTGGCGGATCGAAACTAAAAATGGTGCCGGAGAAACCGCGACCTACCGGGCGCGCATGCTGGTAAATGCGGCAGGTCCCTGGGTGGACAAGGTTCTGGCTGCGACATTCGGTAAAAACAATGTCCACAACGTCCGCCTCGTGCAGGGCAGCCACATCATCGTGCGCAAGAAGTTTTCCGATCCGCGCGCCTATTTTTTCCAGAACCCGGACGGGCGCATCATCTTCGCCATCCCTTATGAGCAGGATTTTACCCTGATCGGCACGACGGATCGCGACTATACCGCCGACCCCCGGGCTGTTAAGATCAGCGACGAGGAGATCAGCTATCTTTGCAACGCGGCGAGCGAATATTTCGCTGAACCGGTGACGTCGGCCGATATCGTCTGGACCTATTCCGGCGTGCGGCCGCTGTTTGACGACGGCGCATCGAAAGCGCAGGAGGCAACCCGCGATTATGTGCTGAAAACCGAAGGAGCTGAAGGCGAAGCGCCGCTTCTCAATATCTTCGGTGGCAAGCTCACCACCTATCGACGGCTTGCGGAACATGCTCTTGAAAAAATTGGTGATGCGCTGGGTGAAAAGGGCTCGCCGTGGACGGCAGGTTCACATTTGCCGGGCGGAAATTTCGGTGCCGAGGCTTATGCGGGAGAGGTCACGGCCCTGCGGTCGCGTTATCCTTTCCTCGATGAGCGGCATGCGAAGCGGCTCATCCGCTGCTACGGAACGGACGCCGCGTCGATTATTGGCAATGCCGGGGACATGGCAGGGCTGGGACGGCATTTCGGCGGCACGCTTTATGAGGCCGAGGTGCGCTGGCTGATGGCCCGGGAATGGGCGATGACGGCGGAGGATATTCTGTGGCGCCGCACCAAGCAGGGGCTTTTCTTTACCCAAGAAGAGGTGCGCGGGCTGGAGGATTATATCGATGACATTGCAGGTGGACGCTTGAAGGCAATCTGACGATCCGATCAAAAAGCGGAGGAGGCTTTGGATCACCATGCTTGAATTGCGAAACGTCTCGAAGATGGCCGGCGGTGAATATCATATTCACCCGACCGATCTGACGTTGCAGCGCGGAAGCCTGAACGTCCTGCTTGGACCGACACTTTCGGGCAAGACGACACTCATGCGGCTGATGGCCGGGCTGGACAAGCCAAGTGGCGGTACGATTCTCTTTAATGGGGAGGACGTGACGGGCTGGCCGGTTCAGAAGCGCAACGTCGCCATGGTGTATCAGCAGTTCATCAATTATCCGGCGCTCAGCGTTTATGAAAACATCGCCTCGCCGATGCGCGTTGCCGGCAAGGACAAGGCAACGATCGACAGGGAGGTGAGGAAGGCCGCCGAGCTTCTGAGGCTGACGCCCTATCTCGATCGTACGCCTCTCAACCTCTCCGGTGGCCAGCAACAACGCACGGCACTTGCCCGCGCCATCGTCAAAAACGCCAATCTGGTGCTCCTCGACGAGCCTCTCGCAAATCTCGATTACAAGCTGCGTGAGGAGTTGCGTGAGGAATTGCCGCGCATCTTTGCCGAATCCGGTGCGATCTTTGTTTACGCCACGACGGAACCCTCCGAAGCTCTGCTGCTTGGTGGCAATACCGCGACGCTGAACGAGGGCAAGGTAACGCAATTCAGCCGCACGATCGAGGTTTACAGGCGTCCGGTGGATATCGTAACCGCGAAAATATTTGCCGATCCGCCACTCAACACCATCGAGGTCATCAAGACGGGCGGCGCCTTCACGCGCGCCGACCATGCGGTTGTGCCGGTGCCGGCGCATCTTGCTGCCATGCCTGACGGTCCAGTGACCATTGCCTTCCAGCCACATCATCTTTTCCCACAGCAAAAGGGGCAGGCGGCGCAATCCATCCGGGCGCGGACACTGATCTCGGAGATCGCCGGATCGGAAAGCTTCGTACATGTGGAATTTTCAGGCCAGCGTTGGGTGATGCTGGCGCAGGGCATTCACGACATCGAGCCGGACACGGAGATCGAGCTGTTTCTCGATACGCGGCACCTGATGGCTTTCGATACACACGGCCACGCCATCGGCGAAGCGGCTTGAGGGGAGATCGATCATGGCACGCATCACGCTCGATCATATCCGCCACGCTTACAACGCCAAGGCGCAGGCGGCAGGTGATTATGCCCTGAAGGAAGTTCATCACGAATGGGAGGATGGCGGTGCCTATGCGCTGCTTGGCCCTTCCGGCTGCGGCAAGACCACGTTGCTTAACATCATTTCCGGCTTGCTGCGCCCCTCAGAAGGTCGCATCGCCTTTGACGGAACGGATGTCACCGATCTTTCCACCGAAGATCGCAACATCGCCCAGGTATTCCAGTTCCCGGTCGTTTACGACACGATGACAGTCTATGCCAATCTGGCTTTTCCGCTGCGCAACCGGCAAGTGCCGGAAGCCGAAGTCGACCGCCGTGTGCGGGAAATCCTCGAGATGACCGATCTTTCCGGCATGGCCAAACGCCACGCGCGCGGACTTACGGCGGACCAGAAGCAGAAAATTTCGCTGGCGCGCGGGTTGGTGCGATCCGACGTCAATGCCATCCTCTTCGACGAGCCGCTGACGGTGATCGATCCGCATATGAAATGGGTGCTGCGCTCACAGTTGAAGCGCCTCCACCGCCAGTCCGGTTTCACCATGGTCTACGTTACGCACGACCAGACCGAGGCGCTGACTTTCGCCGACAAGGTGGTGGTCATGTATGACGGACAGATCGTCCAGATCGGCACACCCGCCGAGCTTTTCGAACGCCCGGGACATACGTTCGTCGGTTACTTCATCGGTTCGCCCGGCATGAATGTGATGCCTGCCAGCATCGATGGCGCAACGGCGGTTGTCGGCGGCCTTGGCGTTCCGCTTGCCGGCGTGCCGGTGGTGGATGGATCGAAGCGGATCGAAATCGGCATCCGCCCGGAATTCGTTCGGCTGGAGCGGGGTGGCATGCCCATCACCGTCGACAAGGTCGAGGATATCGGCCGGCAAAAGATCGTTCGCGCGCGGTTCGCCGGCCAAAAGCTTGCGATTGTCGTTCCGGAGGAGGAGGACATTCCGGCAGAAGCGGGTGTTCGCTTCGATCCGGCCGCTATCGGTGTCTTTGCCGATTCCTGGCGTGTGAAGATGGGGGCCTGACCATGGAAAAGACCTGGAACAACAAAGCGTGGTTCATGGTGCTGCCGGTTCTGGTGCTGGTCGCCTTTTCCGCCGTCATCCCGCTGATGACGGTCGTGAATTATTCGGTGCAGGATACCTTCGGCAACAACCAGTTCTTCTGGGCGGGAACCCAATGGTTTCAGGAAATTCTTGGCTCCGACCGTTTCTGGAACGCGCTCGGACGCAATCTGGTATTTTCCGGCATCATTTTGGCGATTGAAATTCCGCTCGGCATATTCATCGCGCTCAAGATGCCCAAATCCGGCATCGGCGTGCCGGTCTGCCTCGTCACCATGGCGCTGCCACTTTTGGTGCCATGGAATGTGGTAGGCACGATCTGGCAGGTGTTCGGTCGCAGCGATATCGGGTTGCTGGGTTATTACGCCAATCAGCTTGGGCTTGATTACAACTACGTCAACGATCCCGTCGACGCATGGATCACCGTCGTCATCATGGATGTGTGGCACTGGACAAGCCTCGTCGTCCTGCTGTGCTACGCCAGCCTCGTCTCCATTCCGGATGCCTATTATCAGGCAGCAAGGATCGATGGCGCATCGCGTTTTGCGGTTTTCCGGTTCATTCAGTTGCCGAAGATGAAGCGGGTGCTGCTGATCGCATTCCTGCTGCGCTTCATGGACAGCTTTATGATCTATACCGAGCCTTTCGTCGTCACCGGCGGCGGCCCCGGAAATTCCACCACCTTCCTGTCCATCGATCTCGTCAAGGTAGCGCTCGGCCAGTTCGATCTGGGTCCCGCGGCGGCCATGTCGCTGATCTACTTCCTCATCATCCTGCTGTTGTCCTGGGTGTTCTACACCGTGATGACCAGCCACGACGCGGAGACTTGAGACATGAGCGCCTCTGATGTCACCACAAGCGTGGAACTCAACGGTATCGGCAATCCACCGGTAAGAGCCAGTTCGGCGAGAATATCAGGCCTTGCTGCGAATTCACGATCGCGCCGCCGCCATGGGCCATCGCGCTTTTCCTGGCTGGTGCCGACGATCTACATCATCCTGCTGCTCGTGCCGATCTACTGGCTTATCAATATGAGCTTCAAGACGAACACGGAAATTGTCTCGTCGATGACGCTTTATCCGCACCAGCCGACGTTGCAGAATTATCGGACGATCTTCACGGATTCATCCTGGTATTCGGGTTACATCAACTCGATCATCTACGTCGTCATGAATATGGTGATCTCGGTCTCGGCGGCACTCCCGGCGGCCTATGCCTTCTCGCGTTACCGCTTCCTCGGCGACAAGCACCTGTTCTTCTGGCTTTTGACCAACCGCATGGCGCCACCCGCCGTCTTCGCGCTGCCCTTCTTCCAGCTCTATTCCGCTTTCGGGCTGATCGACACGCATATTGCCGTGGCGCTGGCGCATTGCCTGTTCAACGTGCCGCTGGCGGTGTGGATTCTCGAAGGTTTCATGTCGGGTGTACCGAAGGAAATCGACGAGACCGCCTATATTGACGGCTATTCCTTCCCGAAATTCTTCGTGAAGATTTTCATGCCGCTCATTGCCTCCGGCATCGGTGTCGCCTGTTTCTTCAGCTTCATGTTCTCGTGGGTCGAGCTTCTGATCGCCCGCACGCTGACGACGACCGACGCCAAGCCGATCGCCGCGACCATGACGAGAACCGTTTCTGCCGCCGGCATGGACTGGGGCCTGCTTGCCGCCGCCGGCGTGCTGACGCTCATTCCCGGTGCGCTGGTGATCTGGTTTGTTCGCAATTACATCGCCAAGGGCTTTGCGCTGGGGAGGGTTTGACATGACGAAGATGCCCGATTTTACCTGGATGGCATGGACCTGGCAGACGGCCGCGTTTTTCGGTGCCATCGCCGTGTTGCTGGTTGGGATGTGGTTCTGGGAACAGCTCTCGCCCGGCGGCAACCCCCGCTTCGGCCTGCTGCGTTTCGAGACAACGCGTGGCGACAGGTTGTTCATTTCGCTGCTCGGCAGCGCTTTCATTCATCTTGCATGGCTCGGGCTGGTCGGCCCGAACCTGTGGTGGGCTCTCGCTCTGTCGGCGGTTTACGCAATTGGCGTTTTCCGTTTCGTCTAGAGCAGGAAGAACGGTGCGGCGGAGGAAAACCGCACCCGGCAGACTTCGTGCAATCGCAACCCTTGGGAGGACTGATATGCGACGGCATCTGATGACGACGACGGCAGCCATGCTGCTGGCAATGACAGGTTCCGCTTTCGCCGGAATGGAGGAGGCAAAGCAATTTCTGGACAAGGAAATCGGCGATATGTCGTCGCTTTCGCGTGCAGATCAGGAAAAGGAACTGCAATGGTTTATCGATGCCGCGAAACCTTTTGCTGGCACGGACATCAAGGTCGTTTCCGAATCCCTGACAACACATGAATATGAATCGAAGGTCCTGGCACCGGCGTTTACCGCTATTACCGGCATCAAGGTCACGCACGACATCATCCAGGAAGGTGACGTCGTCGAAAAGATTCAGACCCAGATGCAGACCGGCCAGAACCTCTATGACGGCTGGGTGAATGACAGCGACCTCATCGGCACGCATTGGCGTTACCAGCAGGTGCGCAACCTCACGGATTTCATGGCCAATGAGGGCAAGGACGTCACCAATCCCGGCCTGGATCTCAAGGACTTCATCGGCAGCGCCTTTACGACGGCACCGGACAAGAAGCTCTACCAGCTTCCCGACCAGCAATTCGCGAACCTGTACTGGTTCCGCTACGACTGGTTCAACGACGACAAGAACAAGGCCGATTTCAAGGCCAAATACGGCTACGACCTTGGTGTGCCCGTAAACTGGTCGGCTTATGAGGATATTGCCGAATTCTTCACCGGCCGTGATGTCGGCGGCAAGAAGGTCTTCGGCCATATGGACTATGGCAAGAAGGACCCGTCGCTTGGCTGGCGCTTCACCGATGCCTGGCTTTCCATGGCCGGCAACGGCGACAAGGGCCTGCCAAACGGCCTGCCTGTCGATGAATGGGGCATCAAGGTCAACGACAAGTCGCAGCCGGTCGGCTCGTGCGTGGCACGCGGCGGCGATACCAACGGTCCGGCGTCGGTCTATTCCATCGAGAAATATCTCGAATGGCTGAAGAAATTTGCGCCGCCAGAAGCGCAGGGCATGACCTTCTCCGAATCCGGTCCGGTGCCGGCGCAGGGTAACATTGCCCAGCAGATCTTCTGGTACACGGCCTTCACTGCCGATATGGCCAAGCCCGGCCTGCCTGTCGTGAACGAGGACGGTTCGCCGAAATGGCGCGTCGCACCTTCCCCGCATGGCGTCTACTGGAAGGACGGCATGAAGCTCGGTTATCAGGACGTGGGTTCGTGGACGCTGATGAAATCCACCCCTGACGATCGCGCCAAGGCCGCATGGCTTTATGCGCAGTTCGTAACTTCCAAGACCGTGGATGTGAAGAAGAGCCATGTTGGTCTGACCTTCATTCGCGATACCACCATCCATCACAAGAGCTTCACGGACCGGGCCGCCAAGCTTGGTGGTCTGATCGAGTTCTATCGCTCGCCCGCTCGCGTGCAATGGTCGCCAACCGGCACCAACGTGCCTGACTATCCGAAGCTGGCACAGCTCTGGTGGCAGGCAATTGGCGATGCATCTTCGGGTGCCAAAACCGCTCAAGCCGCAATGGATTCGCTCTGCGCCGAGCAGGAAAAAGTCATGGCCCGTATCGAGCGCGCCGGTGTGCAGGGCGATATCGGCCCAGAACTGGCGGAAGAACACGATATCGACTACTGGAACAAGGACGCCGTTTCGAAGGGCAATCTGGCACCGCAGCTGAAGATTGCCAACGAAAAGGAAAAGCCGGTCACCGTCAATTACGACGAGCTGGTCAAAAGCTGGCAGAAGTAATGTCTGCGTGAAATCTTAAACCGGGGCGGCTTTGCCGCCCCGTCATTGCGTTTGAAAGGGAGTGACATAATGGGCGGTTATATTCTGGCGATCGATCAGGGGACGACATCGACAAGGTCGATGGTCTTTGATCGCGACATGCGGGTCATCGGTGTCGGCCAGCGAGAATTTCCGCAGCATTTCCCGGCCTCCGGCTGGGTCGAACACGATGCCGAGGATATCTGGAAAAGCGTGCTTGAAACAATCCGGCTGGCGCTTGCCGATGCCGGTATCTCCGCTTCCGATATCGAGGCGATCGGCATCACCAACCAGCGCGAAACGACTGTGCTGTGGGACCGTAATACGGGTGAGGCCGTGCATCGGGCTGTTGTCTGGCAGGATCGCCGTGCTGCACCAATTTGCGAGGATCTGAAACGAAGGGGGCTGGAGCCGCTTTTTTCGAAAAAGACCGGTCTGCTGCTCGACCCCTACTTTTCCGGCACGAAGCTGAAATGGCTTCTCGACAGCGTCAGCGGCCTTCGCGAAAAAGCCGTGAAGGGCGAAATCTGCTTCGGCACGGTCGACAGTTTCCTGATCTATCGCCTCACCGGCGGTCGCCGCCATGTGACCGACGCCACCAATGCCTCGCGAACGCTGATCTACAATATCGAGGACAATGCCTGGGATGACGAATTGCTGTCCATCCTCGACATTCCCAGCGCCATGCTGCCGGAGGTGCTTGATTGCGCTGCCGATTTCGGCGTAACGGACAAGGCGCTTCTGGGTGCGGAAATTCCGATCCTCGGCGTCGCCGGTGATCAGCAGGCTGCCGTTATCGGTAACGCCTGCTTCGAACCCGGCATGATGAAATCGACCTATGGCACCGGCTGCTTTGCGCTTCTCAATACCGGCACCGACCGGGTCGCCTCGACAAACCGGTTGCTGACGACCATTGCCTATCGTCTCGATGGCGTGACGACCTATGCGCTCGAAGGCTCGATCTTCATTGCCGGCGCCGCCGTGCAATGGCTGCGTGACGAGCTCGGTTTCATATCGGTCGCGTCTGAAGTCAGCGCGCTTGCCGAAAAGGCTGATCCCAAGCAGCGGGTTTATCTCGTGCCGGCCTTCACCGGCCTTGGCGCGCCCTATTGGGATGCCGAAGCGCGGGGCGCTATTTTCGGCCTGACGCGTGGCACCGGCCCTGCGGAGTTCGCCCGCGCGGCACTCGAAAGCGTCGCCTATCAGACCTTCGATCTTCTGGACGCCATGCGCAACGACTGGGCGGGCGACAATGGCAAGACGGTGCTCCGGGTCGATGGCGGCATGGTTGCCTCGGATTGGACCATGCAGCGGCTGGCGGACATTCTCGCTGCACCGGTCGACCGGCCGGTATTCCTGGAAACCACCATTCTCGGTGCGGCATGGCTCGCAGCATCGCGCGCCGGCATCTGGCCGGACCGGGAGGCCTTTGCTGCCCATTGGAAACGGGATCGCCGTTTTCTGCCAGATATGGATGAGACTGAGCGTAAGAGCGCCATCGCGGGGTGGCGTGATAGTGTTGGTCGCTGCCTCTCGAAACGGGAAGATTGACGCAAGCAAGCGTCTTTTTTACGCAAAACTGCCCGGTGCGATGCTCTTGCTGGATACCAGATCGGAAAGGGCGCGCACCAGTTTTGTGTCCGCGCCCTTACTTGGCTGAAGCACGAATTCCACGTCTTCGAGCGCCGGCAGCACATCAGCCGCAATCTCCCTGAGGCCGGCTGGCGCCATGCTGCGCGGTTGCACGAGGATGCCCATGCCCGCCCTTGCGGCAGCGGTCAGTCCGCTAAGGCTGCCACAGGTGCAGACGATCCGCCACGCGAGACCTGCCCGATCCAGCGCTTCCTGTGCCGCCTTTCGAGTAATGCTTGGCGGCGGAAAGGCGATCAACGGCAGGGCGTCCGGTTGGCTCAGCATTCGCTCCGGGTCACGCGCGAGCCATACCAGAGGTTCGCGGTACAGGAAGTGGCCGAGCTTGTCACCGAGTCGACGTTTCGCGAGCACGACGTCCAACTCGCCATTATCCTGCATCTGGTAAAGCACGCCGCTCAGCGACACCGTCAGCTCCAGATCGACCAAGGGATAGAGGCGGATGAATTCTTCCAGAATGGCAGTGAGCCGGCTGGCGACGAAATCCTCGGAAACGCCGAGCCTTAAGCGCCCGCGCAGGCGGTTTTCGCTGAACAGCGATGAAACCCTGCTGTCGATCTCCAGCATATTGCGGGCATAACCGAGCAGCGCCTCGCCTTCGCCCGTCAGCTTCACCTGATGGGTGCTGCGCGCAATCAACCGACGGCCAAGTGCCGCCTCAAGCCGCTGAATATGCTGGCTGACGGTGGATTGGCCGATACCCAGCCGCTCGGCAGCCAGCGTGAAGCTGCCGGTTTGCTGAAGCATCACGAAGCTGGCAAGATGTTGAAGGTTCAGCATTTATCTCATATCGTGATAACTGTTAGTCTTTGCATCCGAATTCATGATGAGCGATAGTATGGGATATTTCAAGCAAAACCGATGTCGGAAAGACCTCCCATGACCCGCTTCCTGCCTGACCGTTTCACCATGATGCTGGTGGCCACCGTGATCCTGGCTTCCCTTTTGCCGATCAGCGGACAGCCAGCGGTGTATTTCGGGCTTGCCACGAAACTGGCAATCGCATTGCTGTTTTTTCTCCACGGCGCGCGGCTGTCGCGGGATGTGGTGATTGCGGGTATCTTGCACTGGCGCCTGCACATGGCGATCCTTCTCGTCACCTTCGGCCTTTTCCCATTGCTGGGCGTGGCGATCGGTTTCATTCCCGAGAGCATTCTGCCGGCACCGCTTTATATGGGTGTGCTGTTTCTCTGCGTCCTGCCGTCGACGGTGCAATCGTCCATCGCCTTCACATCCATGGCAGGCGGAAACGTGCCTGCCGCGATCTGTTCAGCCTCCGCCTCGAATATTTTCGGCATGGTGCTGACGCCGCTGCTGGTCGGGCTGCTGTTCACGGTCGGTGGCCATGGTGGTGGATTTTCGCTGGATGCGTTCCTGCAAATCTTCCTGCAACTGCTCTTGCCCTTCATCGCTGGCCAGGTGCTGCAGCCGTGGATCGGTGACTGGATCAGGGCACGCAAGAAATTGCTGTCGCCGGTCGATCGCGGTTCCATCCTGATGGTGGTCTATCTTGCCTTCTCCGAAGCAGTTATCGAAGGCATATGGCAGACGTTTTCCGTGCGCGATATCGGCGTTGTCATCGGCATCAATATCGTTCTTCTGGCGCTTGTTCTCTGCGTGACGATGTTCGGCAGCCGGGCGCTCGGTTTCGACAAGGCGGATGAAATCACCATCACCTTCTGCGGGTCGAAGAAGAGCCTTGCCAGCGGCGTGCCCATGGCAGGAGCAATCTTCGCCGGCCAGAGCATCGGGGCAATCGTATTGCCAATCATGCTCTTCCATCAGATTCAGCTGATGGTCTGCGCAGTTCTGGCCCAGCGTTATGCCCGCAAGGCCCATGAAAAAGCAGCGATAACGGAAACTGTCGCTGCGGAAGGCGCGGCAGTATCCACCCGCTGAGGGATGAATTTTCGGCAAATAAAAACGGCCCCTTAACGGGGCCGTTCGTTTGACATCCGGATCGGCTTAGTTGACCTGGGCCGGCGTGATCTGTGCTTCGATCGTCTTCGGCGCATCTGCGCTGTCGGAGGAGATCGCGATACGGCGCGGTTTCATGGCTTCCGGAATATTGCGGACGAGATCGATGTGAAGCAGGCCATTCTTCAGGGAAGCGGTCTGGACTTCGACATGATCGGCCATCTGGAAGCGGCGTTCGAAAGCGCGCGTGGCAATGCCGCGATACAGGAACTCGCCTTCAGACGACTTCTCATCTGCAGCCTTCTCGGCTTTCACCGTCAGCGTATTGGCACGGGATTCTATGCTGAGTTCCGTTTCATCGAAACCGGCAACCGCCATGGTTATACGATAGGCGTTTTCACCCGTCCGCTCGATGTTATAGGGCGGATAGGACTGGGCCTGTTCGGGCTGGCCGAGGCCGTCGAGCATCGAAAAAAGACGGTCGAAACCGACGGTGGAGCGATAGAGGGGGGAAAAATCGACGTGACGCATGGTGTCCTCCTTATGAAGCGACTGTTTGCGGTTGATCCGGCGTCCCGTTCTGGCGACGGCCGGACATATGGCGCGGCCCCGTTCTGGCGGCCGCATGAATGAGATGGGAATGGCTTGGCGCTCCGTCAAGGGGGCGCTTTAAAGCGGAATGGGCGACACAAGATGAACCATCGCTGAACATCCGGTTCCAGCATCGTTCAGTTTGAGAGCCATAAATATCCGTCATCGGAGACATGCTCCGTGGCAGAAGCAATAACGTCCCTTCTTCTTCTGTCCTATTCGCCGGAACCGCGACTGCTTTAACCGACGGTTCCGGCAATTTTTTCTTTGACCTTCCGCCGCCGCCGACCTATCCCGAAAAGGCAGAGAAGCCGGAAAAGACCGATGATCGAAGCCACATTGCGCGAGAGCGAAGACAACCCGGTTCCCGGCAACCATACCGTCGGTTATTTCACCGGCCACGGCGGCAAACAGCTTCGATACGCGATCTTCCGCGCCAGCCGACACATTGCGCGCGGAACTGTGGTTCTGCTGCATGGTCGCAACGAATGTATCGAGAAATATTTCGAGACCGTCAGCGATCTGACGGCCATGGGATTCTGGGTCGCGACCTTCGATACGCGCGGGCAGGGCGGTTCCGAACGGCTGCTGAAGAAGCCAGGCGCCGGGCATGTACGACGTTTTTCCGACTACAAGCGCGACATAAGTTTGTTTCTCGAACAGGTGGTGCTGCCGGATACCCGGCTGCCATTCTTCATGATCGCCCATTCAACCGGCGCACTTGCAGCACTGGCCGCAGCACCCGGCCTGTCGAACAGGATCGACCGTCTGGCGCTTTGTTCGCCCTTTATCGAGCTGGACAGCCAGCAATCCGTTCCTTCGTCCGTCATCCGGCTGGTCGCGACCGCTTTAAGCCTGTTGGGTCTTGGAAAGCTTCAGCTCGGCAGGGATCAGCGCGAACGGGATTTCGATGGCAATCCGCTGACCTCTGACGCCCGACGTTTTGCCAGAAATCTTGCGCTGCATCGGCAATTTCCGGAACTCTTCATCGGCGCACCGACAGCGCGATGGGTTTATGAAGCGCTGAAAACAATGGGTCGGGTGACCCGTCAGGACCATCTGACGGACATAACCATTCCCACCCTCATTCTTGCGCCGATGCTGGATACGATCACGCCCTATAAGGCGCAGGAGGAACTCTCGCGCAACTTCCGCGCGGCGCAGCTTCTTCCCATAACCGGCGCGCGCCATGAATTGCTGCATGAGCGCGACGTTTTCCGCAAACAGGCGCTGGCGGCCATCGACGCCTTTTTCGCGCCGGAATGACGCGGCGATGACGGGGATGGCGCGGTTTGCGCCATCCCCGTCAGTCGCACCATCTACAGTTTTGAAAGAATGGCGAGCGCCTGTTCGTGCACGGCTTTGGAACCGGCTGCCAGAATGCGGCCGCCATTTTCCGGACGCCCGCCATCCCAGGTGGTGATGATGCCACCTGCCTGTTCGATCACCGGAATGAGCGCGCCGACATCATAGGGCTTCAGGCCCGATTCGATCACCAGATCGACATGGCCGGCGGCAAGCAGGCAATAGGCGTAACAATCCACGCCATAACGGAAAAGGCGAACCTGATCCTGCACCTTGTCGTAAAGGGGCTTTTCTTCCGCCGTGAAGATATGGGGTGTCGTGGTGAACAGCACAGCATCCGACAGCGAAGCGCATTCGCGCGTGCGGATCTTGCGTTCACCATCCGGCCCGAAATACCATGCGGCCTCGCCGTCGGCGAAATAACGCTCTTTCGTGAAGGGCTGGTCCATGATGCCCATCGAAGCGCGGCCGGCCGACTGGAAGCCGATCAGCGTGCCCCAGACCGGCACGCCGGAAATGAAGGCGCGTGTGCCGTCAATTGGATCGATAACCCAGATATGTTCGCGATCGAGACCGACATTGCCGTGTTCTTCACCAAGAATGCCGTGTTGCGGGAAACGTGCCTCGATGAGGGCGCGAATGGCGCTTTCTGCTGCCTGATCGCCTTCCGTCACCGGATCATAGCCGCCGTCCTCCTTGTTGGTGACGGCAATGCCTGTGCGGAAGCGGGGAAGCGTTTCAGCGCTGGCGGCTTCGGCAAGTTTGAAGAAGAAATCCCGGTCGGGCAGCATGCGAAACCTCATTGCCTGAATTATTGGGCCTGAATTGTATGGCGAAATGCATAGACCGGAATTGCACCCGCCGTCCACACGTATGGATGCAGGCACGGCCGATTCCAAATTTTCAGCATAAGCCTAAAAAAAGTGCATAAAATAAAATGATTGACAATTGTGCATATAATGCGTAGCGTGACCCTGCAGTCTTTGACTGTAAATACCCTCCTTGGGTGTTTCCTCCCTAGACTTGACCGCGCCAAGGCGCGGTTTTTTTTGCCCGGCGCGTGGGCAGGCTGTCTGGAACAGAGGTCTGAAATATCCTGGAATTTGATGTGTTATTCGGCGGCGAGCGAGGTTTCGATCGCGTATTCCGAAACGAAAACGCCGAGCTGGCGCATGAAGATTTCAAGCGATGCCTGAATGGCGGGAAAATCTGCTTTCTTCGAAAGCGTTTTTTCATCGACGTACAGCGCCCGATTGACCTCGATCTGGAGCGCGTGAAGAGAGCGGATCGGTCGGCCGTAATGTTCCGTGATGAAGCCGCCGGCATAGGGCTTGTTGCAGACCGCAACGAAACCCAGTTCTTCAAGAAAATGCAGAGCGGCGCGGGAGACCTCTTGGGAAGCACTGGTGCCGTAGCGATCGCCTATAATGACATCCGGCCGCAGGTTCGAGCCGGCAACGCGGATATTGCCCGGCATCGAATGGCAATCGATCAGTACCGCCATGCCGAAATTGGCGTGGGTGCGTGACAGCAGCCGGCGCAGGCAGGCGTGGTAGGGTTTGTAAATCGTCTCGATCCGTGACAGCGCCTCGTCCACCGGCAGGCGGTGGGCATAGATGTCCATATTCTCAGCGACGATACGGGGTACCGTTCCGAGGCCGCCGGCAACCCGCATGGAGCCGATATTGGCGTAGGGAGGCAGAGTGCCTTCGAACATGCGCGGATCAAGCTCGTAGGGCTCGCGATTGACGTCGAGATACGCGCGGGGAAAATTGGCTTTGAGCAGCGGCGCACCGATGTCGGGCGCAGCGGCGAACAGCTCGTCAACGAAGTGATCTTCCGAGCGCCGGATCTCGTGCGAATCAAGCCGTGCCGATTCCAGAAAGGAGATGGGGTAACAGCGACCGCTATGGGGTGAATTATAGACGAATGGCAGGGTTTGAACGGCAGGTTCCGTTACTTCGAACAGCTCGTATTCACCCGTTATCCAGTCCATTCAGTGCCATTTACCATGTCGTAAACTATCAGGATGTTCATGTTGCCAGTTACGGTGCGGCAAGTCCATACTATCGACCATGCAGCGCTATACCGATTCTTGTGTTCACATGATATTTACCGTGAAAATCCTATAATCGGGCTAGGGTATCTCAAACATTGAGCAGTTACGGTCACTTATGATGAATCAGAAAATTCTTCTCGCTGAAGACGATAACGATATGCGCCGCTTTCTCGTCAAGGCGCTGGAAAAAGCCGGTTACAAGGTTTCTTCCTTCGACAATGGCGCAAGCGCTTACGACCGGCTTCGCGAAGAGCCTTTCTCGCTGTTGCTGACAGATATCGTCATGCCCGAAATGGATGGCATCGAGTTGGCCCGGCGCGCGACTGAACTCGACCCCGACCTGAAAGTCATGTTCATCACCGGCTTTGCGGCCGTCGCGCTGAACGCCGATTCGAAGGCTCCAAAGGATGCCAAGGTGCTTTCCAAGCCGTTCCATCTTCGCGATCTGGTGGATGAGGTCAACAAACTCCTTGTGGCGTAAGGGGTCTCAAAAAACCTTCACAAAACCGAAAAAAAGCAGTTGACGCATGAACCGGTTTTGTGGTCTATCCGCCGCCACGGAGGGCGTGTAGCTCAGCGGGAGAGCACTACGTTGACATCGTAGGGGTCACAGGTTCAATCCCTGTCACGCCCACCATCCGAATTCTTAAATATCAAGGCCTTGCGAGAAATCGCAGGGCCTTTTTGCATAGTGGCCTCAGTGTCAATCGAACCTGTCCCCTATGGAGTACGCGTCAACGGTCCCATCACAGGAACACGCTGCGACACCGTCATAAATACCACTCCAACTAGGGCAAAGAGGATCGCCAGGAGGACTTAGCGGCCTTCCATGAGGCATGGACATGGAGGAGGGCGTGATGAACCGAAGCGTTTGCGCGCTACCCGCCATTTGGCGTCCTGAGTGCATCGCGCCTTGCCATCCCTTGGTCTTAAGACATCCGACTGCCGCCAGCTGATTGGTATAGGCACGTTTATTGACTACCTATTCGATCCGCGGAGTTCGCTCGAGCGACGGGCTATCCTGTAGGCAGCCTCCAAACTATCCATGCGCTCCGCAATAAATTTCACTCAAAAAAATAAAATGCAAACCGGATTGACGCTTGCCCGGTTTCCCGATATCTCAAACGTCATGCAATAAATTACACGACTTAAAATTTATTGCGGATTGGTCATTGTCCTTGGGAGGGGAATATGTTGGCTTTTCTGAAATCGACCGTTGCCGCGGGTGTTTTAGCCGTGGCGATTTCCGCAGGCGCCGGCTCTCAGGCCACTGCTGCGGGCAAATTCGCCTGTGAACCGGGCGAGACCTATGTGATGAACGTCATGGTTTCCAGCCACCCCTATTGGGTGCCGGTGTTTGAAGGTTTCAAGCAGGCCGCGAAGGCCTTGGGCTGCGAGGCCGTTTTCACCGGTACGCCCGAATACGACATCACCAAGCAGATCGCGTCCTTCGAGCAGGAACTGGTGAAGAAGCCGAAGGGTATATTGCTGCATCCGATGCAGGCCGATCCCTTTATCGAACCGATCAACAAGGCGATCGACTCCGGTGTTTCGGTGACGACTTTTGCGGCGGATTCGCCGAAGTCGAAACGCACCGCCTACATCACCTCTGACAATGTTGCCGAGGCGAAATTTGCGGCTGACGAGATCGTCAAGAAGCTGGGCAAGAAGGGCGAATATGCCGTTCTCGAAAATCCGGGCCAAAGCAACCATGATCTGCGCGTCACCGCACTGATCGATTACATGGGGCGCACTTATCCGGAAATGAAGCTCGTCGGCCGCCAGGCGACCAACCAGGATGCAAACGTCGCCTATCAGGCGGTGGGTGCCCTGTTGCAGGCCAACCCCAATCTCGGCGCATTGTGGATTCCTGAAGCCGGCTCGGCTGAAGGCGCAACGACCGCTGTTCTCGAGGCCAAGAAGAAGGTCCTGATCCTGCATGCGGATATTACCCCGGCGACGCTGGAGCACATCAAGCAGGGCAACATCTACATGTCCATCAATCCCAATCAGGGCGTTCAGGGCTTCATGGGTTTCATGAACACCTTTCTGGGTGCCCATTCGGATCTGATCGACCCCTTCAACGACTACAAGGTATCAGGTTTCAACCCTATGCAGGTTCCTTCGATGGACAATGGTTTCGCCGTGATTACCAAGGCGAACGCCGCTTCCTTCGATCTCAATGACTATATGAAGGGGCGCTGACGCGCCGCCCTGAAACCGGCGAGGTTTACGCCTCGCTGGCAAAGGGGAGCCACGTTCGGGAGGGGCGTTATGGGCGAGGTCATCCTCAACATGACGAATATTCACAAGGCGTTCGGGCCTGTGCGGGCGTTGCGCACTGCTGCCTTTGAGCTGCGGCGGGGAGAAATCCATGCGCTCGCGGGTGAAAACGGCGCCGGTAAATCGACGCTGATGCATATTATCGATGGCATTTTGCAGCCTGATGGCGGCGAAATCCTGCTGGACGGCAAACCGGTCAAAATATCCTCGCCCAATGCGGCGAACCGGCTCGGTATCGGTTTCGTGCATCAGGAGATTGCGCTTTGCCCGGAAATTTCGGTTGCCGAAAACATGTTCATGTCGGAGATCGGCCAAAGCAAATCCTGGTTCATGAATTATCGCGATCTTGGCAAGCGGGCGGCAACCATCCTGAAGGAAATCGGCGATATCGATCCCGCCAGCCGCGCCGGTGATCTGTCGATTTCGCAACAGCAGATCGTTGAGATTGCCAAGGCGCTGACGCTGGACTGCCGTATCCTGATCCTTGATGAGCCGACGGCGGCTTTGACCGAAACCGAGGCCCAGACCCTTTTCCGGATCATGCACCGGCTGGCGGAACGCGGAATTGCGATCATCTATATCTCGCACCGGATGGCGGAGATTTTTGAGCATTGCGACCGCATCACGGTGATGCGCGACGGTTGCCACATCAGGACGGAGAATATCTCCGAGATTTCCCCGGAGGAAGTCGTCAACAGCATGGTGGGACGGGTGCTCGATAAGCTCTACCCACCGAAACTTGCGGAAGAAGAAAAATCGAATGACGTCATTCTCTCTGTTCGGGGACTGAACGAGGGAAAGCGCGTTTTCGATGTCGATTTCGATCTGCGCCGGGGCGAAATCCTCGGGCTCGCCGGCCTGATCGGCGCAGGGCGAAGCGAAATTGTGCGGGCGGTCTGCCGGCTGGAGGGAAAACCAAAAGGCGAGGTCACGTTGCGCGGCCGGCCGCTGAGGCTCAAGGACTATCGCGACAGCATCCGCGAGGGGCTGGTCTATCTGTCGGAGGACCGCAAGGGCGAGGGGCTGTTTCTCAACATGTCCATTGCCGCGAATGTCTCGGCGCTCGATGTCGGCAGGATATCAAACGGCATGGGCTTTATCGAACGGCGCAAGGAAATGAAGCGCGCCGACGAGTTGGGACGCCGGCTGAAATTGCGGGCAAACAGCGTCGGTGACGCTGTCTCTACCTTGAGCGGCGGCAACCAGCAGAAGGTGGCACTGGCAAAGATGCTGTCGGTGGAGCCACAGGTCGTCTTTCTCGACGAGCCGACACGCGGGGTGGATGTGGGCGCAAAGGCCGAAATCCACCGCCAGATCCGGGAATTGGCACGCGAGGGTGTGGGCGTGATCGTCATATCCTCTGAATTGCCGGAACTCATCGGTGTCAGCGACCGCGTACTGGTCGTGCGCGAGGGGCGCATTGCCGGCGAGGTTGAGGGTGAGGACATGACGGAAGAAAAGATCATGCAGCTCGCATCGATCAATATTGCAGAGAGCCCGGCAGGGGCCTGAGGGAGCGGGAAAATGGCAACATCGGAAACACCTTCGGGCATTGCAGAAGTGGCGGTTCGCCGCACAGGCTGGTGGGAACCGGCGCTCAAGGCACGGGAGACCGGACTTATCGTCATCATCCTCGCCCTTTTCGCGGTGATGTCTTTCATATCCCCGTATTTCCTGACGGTCGACAATCTGCGGGCCATGGCGATGGTTTTCGCCATCGAAAGCATCGTCGTGGTCGGCATGACGATCCTGTTAATCTCGGGCGGCATTGATCTATCCGTCGGTTCCGTCACGGCGCTTGCGATGGTTGCGGCTGGCTGGCTATTCCTCAACGGTGTCGATCCCTGGGTCGCGGCCGGGCTGGCAATCTGCCTCACCACATTGGTCGGCATGGCCATGGGATTTCTGACAACGGTCATCGGCCTGCATCACTTCATCGTATCGCTCGGCGTCATGGTGATTGCGCGCGGCGTCTGCCTGCTCGCAACGGGCGGCCGGCCGCTCGGTCTCTACTCGCTGCCGCCGGAATTCAAATTCATCGGCCAGGGCGCGCTTGGCGGCATTCCGCTGGTGCTGATCATATTCGCGGTGGTGGTCGTCTGCTTCGATCTCTTGCTGCGGCGCACGACGGCATTCCGTAAGGTGTTCTATACCGGCAGCAATCCGAAAGCGGCGGCTTATTCCGGCATCCGCGTCGGCCGGGTGGTGTTTGCCACCACCACGCTTTGTTCGATGCTGTGCGGTGTCGCAGGCGTGATCTACATGGCCCGCTTCGGGTCAGCACAGCCGAGCTTCGGAGTCGGCATGGAACTTAACGTGATTGCAGCCGCGGTCATCGGTGGCGCCAGCCTTTCGGGCGGCTCGGGCACCATTCTCGGCGCAATCCTCGGGGCGATCCTTCTGTCGGTCGTTTCCAGTTCGCTTGCCTTGCTCAATGTGTCTGTCTACTGGCAGGACATCATCAGGGGAAGCATATTGCTGACGGCGGTCCTGTTCGACCACTATCTTGTCAAGCGTCGCCGCTGAGCGCCTGTGGTAATTGGAGATATACGATCATGCTGGATACCAAGGACGATTTCGATCAACAGAGGCAGATGTACTCCGTCCTGGTGCTGCATTTCATCGAGGGCGTGAAGCAGTCGGAAATTGCCGAGCGGCTAAATCTTTCCCACACCAAGGTGAACCGTATGATAGCGGCGGGCCGCAAGGCAGGCATGGTAAAGATCACTATCGCCAGTCCCTATCAGAGGCTGGTGGACCTCGAAAACGAGATCACACGCCGCTTCGGCCTCAGACAGTCGGTGGTGACACCGACGGTGTCCGACAATCCGGAAACCGCGCTGCAGATGGTCGGACGCGTGGCCGCCAACCACTTGCTGGAGACTATCCGCGACGGCGACGTGATTGCGATTACCGGCGGCAAGGCGGTGAGCGCCGTCGTCGATAATCTGGAGGTGGAGCGCCGTTTCGATGTGCGGGTAGTGCCGCTGACCGGGGGTGTGCAGGGCAAGCATTATACGGATGTCAATCATCTGGCCACGCAACTGGCGGAAAAGCTCGGCGGCAGCGCGTCGCTCATTCATGCGCCGCTATTTGCCGAGGATGAGGAACAGCGTGATCTCCTGATGAATGTCGCTTCGATCCGCGAAGTGTTCGACTTAGCGCGACAGGCGCAGGTGGCACTGGTTGGCATCGGTTCCGTGGAGGCGCCCGGTTCCGGTTATTACGATCTGCTGCCGGATGTGGCCCGTGGCGGGCAGGCGCTGGTGGATGCGGGCATTGCCGGGGAATTCCTTGCCCATCTCACCATGGCGGATGGGCAGCTGGCGCGGATCGATCTCAACTCGCGCGTGGTGGCGCTGGACCCCGGGCAGCTTGCCCGGTGCCCGAACATCATCGGCGTGGCGGCCGGGGCCATCAAGGCCGGACCGGTGGCAGCCACGCTTGCCGGCCGCTATCTGACCTCGCTCGTCGTGGACGAGGCGATCGCCGGCTATTTACTGGATCAGGAAGAGGGGGAAACTTCGTGACGGACAATTCAATATTGACCCGGACGATTGGCGGCAGCGGTATCAGCGCATCAGCCGTGGGGCTGGGCACCTGGGCCATCGGTGGCTGGATGTGGGGCGGCACCGATGAGCGGCAATCCGTCGCCGCTATCCAGGCCTCCATTGACGCCGGCATTTCCCTGATAGATACCGCGCCAGCCTATGGCATGGGTCTTGCGGAAACCATCGTCGGCAAGGCGATTGCCGGCCGGCGCGACAAGGTGGTGCTGGTCACCAAATGCGGGCTGGTCTGGCATGTGAACGAGGGCGCCTATTTCTTCCACCAGGATGGCAAGCCAGTTCACCGTTATCTCGGCGCCGCTTCGATCCGGCATGAGGTCGAAGAGAGCCTGAAGCGGCTCGGAACCGACTATATCGACCACTATGTCACCCACTGGCAGGATGCGACGACGCCGATTGCCGAGACGGTGGAAACGCTTGTGCGCCTGAAGGACGAAGGCAAGATCCGTTCGATCGGCGCGAGCAACGTCTCGCCGGAGGATTTGGTAGCCTATATCGCCACCGGCGCGCTGGATGCCATCCAGGAAGAATATTCAATGGTGCGGCGGGACATCGAGACGACACTTCTGCCGCTTTGCCGCACGAGTGCTGTTTCGGTCCTGAGCTACTCGTCGCTGGCGCTCGGTCTCCTCTCGGGCAAGGTCGGACCTGAACGGGTTTTTGCAGGGGATGATCAGCGCAAGGGCAATCCGCGTTTCAGCCAGGCAAACCGCGAGAAGATCGCGCGGCTGATGCGGGGTCTGGAGCCGGTGGCCGAAGCGCATGGGGCGTCGATTGCGCAGGTCGTGATTGCCTGGACGATTGCCCAGCCCGGCATAACATTCTCGCTGTGCGGGGCGCGCGATCCGGCTCAGGCGGTTGAAAACGCTGCTGCGGCCCGCCTGCGCCTCGCGGAAAATGAACTTGCTCTCATCAGCGCTGGCGTTGCCGAGCATCTCGTGGGGCTCGATGCGTAAATCATGTAGCTGAGACGGGGCTTCAGGCGAATAGCGCATAATTTTCGCTACCCCTCTCTCTCGTCGCTTTAAACGTTTAACAACATTGGGACGCTGGTTGTTAGCCAGCGAACGGTATTCCTATGCCCAGTTTTCGCGAGGACGCTCTACGCCGCATCCGGCAAGACGGTGATTTCGACGCCGTCGTCATCGGTGGCGGTATCAATGGTATCGCCGCCTATCGCGATCTCGCTTTACAGGGACTGCGGGTGCTTCTGGTAGAGCGCAACGACTTCTCGTCCGGTTGCAGTGCCGCACCCTCGCGCATGATCCACGGTGGCCTGCGGTATCTCGAAAATGGTGAATTCGGCCTTGTGGCGGAATCGCTGCGGGAGCGTGATGCGCTTCTGACGCTGGCACCGCATATGGTTCATCCGCTGCCGACGACGATCCCGATCTTTTCAACCTTCAGCGGCTTGTTCAACGCGGCTGCGACCTTTGTGGGTTCCGGCGGAAAACCTGCCAGCCGAGGGGCACTGGCGATCAAGGCTGGCCTCATGCTCTATGACTTCGTCACCCGCAAAAATCGCATCCTTCCCCGACACACCTTCCGCAACGCACGCAAGACGTTGCAACGCTGGCCGGGCCTGACGCCAGGCATCAGATATTCGGCCACCTATTACGATGCGTGGATCAGCCAGCCCGAACGGCTTGCGCTGGAGCTTCTGATCGACACCCGGGCCGATGCGCCGCAAAGCATTGCGCTGAACTATGCCGAGTTTGTCCGCGCTGGCGGTGATTATGGTCTTAAGGTGGAGGGCACGGACGAAACCTTGCCCGTCCGGCCACGCATCATCGTCAATGCGACGGGCGCCTGGATCGATGAGACGATTGGAGCGCTAACGACCACACAGGTTGCGGGGAGGGCGAAACCGACCGTTTCCGGCACCAAGGGATCGCATCTGATCCTCGCCAACGAGGCGCTCTTTAAGGCCTTGAACGGCCATATGATTTTTTTCGAGAATGCCGACAACCGTGTCTGTATCCTCTTTCCCTATCTTGGCCGGGTTCTCGCTGGTTCGACAGATATCAAGGTCGATCGTCCCGAACGGGTGCGATGCGAACCGGAAGAGCGTGATTATATTCTCGATGCGGTCCGTCAGGTCTTTCCGCATATTTCCATCGACCATTCCGACATCGTCTACAGTTTCAGCGGCATACGCCCGCTGCCGCGCAGCGACGCCGCTTTTACCGGAAGAATATCCCGCAGCCATTTCATCCACCGCGTGGAGGGCGATCCGCCGCAGCTCTGCATGATCGGCGGCAAGTGGACGACGTTCAGAGCCTTTGGCGAACAGGTGACCGACGAGGCCCTGGCCTTTCTCGGACGCAAGCGGCTGACTGGCACAATGAACCGCCCGATCGGCGGCGGCAGGAACTTCCCCAGCGGTGCCGGGCGCCTGCCGACCCTGCTGTCGGAGGAATTTTCGATCGACCGGGACCGGGCCGAGTATCTGGCATCGGCCTACGGTTCACGTGCCTTCGAGTTGATGGGTTTTTGTCGGGGCCGTACGGATGACAGTCCGCTTTGCGAAAAACCGCCGATCACGGCGGCAGAGGTAGTCTGGCTGATCCGCTGCGAACATGTCCGCCATCTGACGGATCTCATCCTGCGCCGCACGACGCTTGCCATTACCGGCGTCATCGATGCCGATCTGATCGATGCGATCCTTGGCGTCGCAGCGCGCGAACTGGGATGGGCGCCACAGCAGGCGGCGGACGAACGGCAGCGGCTCGTTGATGAACTGGAGACCTTTTACGGGGTCACGACGGCAATGCTTAAACACAGATGCAAGGAGAATGCATGATGATGCGGATTTCGAAAAAGGCGCGCATGAACCGGCTGTTCCGCAATGGTGGATGCTTGGACGTTGCCATTGATCACGGGGTTTGCAACGAGCCGAGCTTCCTCGTCGGGCTGGAGGATATGGCTCAAACTGTGGACAGGCTGGTCGAAGCAGCTCCCGATGCCATCCAGATGACCTACGGACAGGCGGACCTATTGCAGCAAAGGCCGCAGCGCGACAAGCCGGCGCTCGTCATGCGCATCGACATGGGCAACCCCTATAATTCAACGCGCCACAGAACCATGTGGTCGCAGCTCCAGAACTATCACGATCCGATCATCGGCGCGCTGGAGATGGACGCCGCCTGCGTCGTCGTGAACCTGTTCATGTTGCCGGACGAGCCGGAACTGTTTCGCCAATGCGTCGAGAATATCAGCCGCGTGCGCGCCGATTGCCATCGTTACGGCATGCCGCTGATGATCGAACCGCTGGTGATGTTGCCCAATGACGTGCGCGGCGGTTACCAGGTGGATGGCGATGCTGAAAAGATCGTCACGCTGGTGCGTCTTGCCTCGGAAATGGGAGCCGATATCATCAAGGCCGATCCCACCAGCAATCCGCTGGATTTTCACAAGGTCATCGAGGCAGCGCGGTGCCCGGTTCTGGTGCGGGGCGGGGGGCGTGAGGACTTGCGCAACGTGCTGGCGAAATCAGCGGCACTGGTGGCCGAAGGTGCGAACGGGATGGTCTATGGACGGAATATCTACCAGCATGACAACCCCAAGGCCGTCGTTGCGGCCTTGATGGCTATCATCCATCAGGGTGCGGGCAGGGAAGAAGCATGGGACATCTATAATCGTGGCTGATAAAAATCATATATTGGGTCTGGATGTCGGCAACACGGTGATCAAGGCGGTGCTGTTCGACACGGTCGGCCGGCAGGTCGCGCAACACGCCATCGACGGCCATTCGACATTTCCGCAGCCCGGTTACGTCGAGCGCGATCTGGAGGAGTTGTGGCGCAACGGATGCGAGGCGATCCGCCAGCTTCTGGGAAAATCGTCCGTCGATCCCCGGAGCATCCTCGCCGTCGGTTGCGCCGGCCACGGCAACGGTCTGTACCTGTTGGACAAGGATCAGCAGCCCCTGATCGGTATCCAGTCGCTTGACAGCCGAGCCGCCGATGTGGCGGTAGAGCTTGACCGGAAAAGCGGCGCGCAACTACAGAACCGTTGTCTGCAACGGCCTTGGCCCGCGCAAACGCCCAGCCTGCTGGCCTGGGTGAAAAGGCATGCGTCCGATACATATGCCCAGATCGGAACGGTGCTGTTCTGCAAGGATTTCCTGAACTTCCGCCTGACCGGTTGTCTTGCCAATGATATTTCCGATCTCAGTGGTGCGGGGTTGCTTGCCTTCCCCGAAGCGAAGCTCGACCGGGAACTCCTGTCGCTCTACGGGCTTGAGGATGCCGTCGCCTTTTTTCCGCGCCTCGTGGAATCGGCGGATATCGTCGGCCATGTGACAGCTGAGGCTTCCGCTCTGACGGGGCTTTCCGAGGGCACACCCGTTATCGGCGGTTTTTTCGATGTCGTCTCCAGCGCCATGGGGTCGGGCGTCATCAACGCCGGGGAGGCTTCTATCATCGCCGGCACCTGGAGCATTAATCAGGTTTTCGCGGATAAACCGGTCATCAGCCCCGATGTCTTCATGGTCACGACCTTTGGACGTGGCCGCTATGTCAATATCGAGTCCAGCGCCACCTCTGCGGCCAATCTTGAATGGTACGTGCACCGTGTTCGCTGTGACCATGGTGACCATGCCTTCGAGCGCTGCAACGATCTGGTCGGTTCCGTTTCGCAACGCGCCGACGATCCGTTCTTCCACCCGTTCATCTTCGGCTCGCGACTGGGCGCGGAATTTCGGGGCGGGTTTTATGGTCTGGCGGGATGGCATGGCGAAGGCCACATGCTGAGAGCCCTGTTCGAGGGTGTGTGTTTCGAACACCGCCGCCATATCGGCGTTCTCAGGGAAGCGGGGCTGCCGGTCGACAGTGCCGTCATGTCCGGCGGCGGTTCCCGCAGCCAGCATTGGCCGCAGATCATGGCGGACGTTCTGGAAATCCCGCTGCGTGTCGCGGAGGCCCGCGAGACCGGCGCGCTTGGTGCGGCCATCGGCGCGGCCGTGGCGGTCGGTCTCTATCCCGGCTATGAAGCGGCGGTCGCAGCGATGACCCGCGTGGCCAGTGCCTACCGGCCGGATGCGGGGCAACTTCCACATTATAGGCGGCGCTACGGCCTCTACACACAATTGACCGACCAGTTGCGCGGCTTCTGGAGTGATCTGCGTTTGCAGGACTAAAAGGCTCCCGGTTTTCCTGATCAGCGGCACGCAATGATGCGTGCCGCATGAGCTTGCTCGTAGCTTGCAATATATGCTGGCGTTTCGGAAGGTTCGGATATCCCGTAATATTTTGTTTGTACTGTAATATTACGGTTTTATAATTTATTTCTGTTTTCTTAATTGCGCTAAAAATATGAATTAAAGTAATTTTTAAGCATAGTTTTCTAATATTATCGTCTGGTCTGGTTGCTGACATTTTGGGCTTGCGCGCAGCGACCTCAGCCGTCGCGGCCGGGATTTTTTGTGGGGATGTGACATGCTGTTTAAATCGACAACGGGCCGTAATATCTTCGCAGTCGCCGCATGCGGCGTCGTTGCAACGATCGCGGCTTCGGCCGTGCTGTTTTATCGGTCCTTTGAGGATACGAGGGCCAACAGTATGGAGCGTATGCAGCAGATCGCGCAAGCCGAAGCCTTGACGACCGAGAAAAATATCGGCGGTATGATCCACATCGTCAATAGCCTCGGCTCGGTTCTGGAATCGATGAAGCAGTCGGGCGATGCCGATCGGGGCAAGGCCGATCAGCTTATCCGGCACATGCTGGCGAACAATCCCGATTTGCTTGGTCTCTGGACCGGATGGGAGCCCAATGCCTTCGATGGCAAGGATGCGGACTTCGTCAACAAGGAGGGATATGATGCGACTGGTCGTTATGTACCCTATTGGGTGCGGAGCGGAGGCAAAATAAGCAACACCGCATTGACGGATTATACCACCGCGGGTCCAGGCGATTATTATCAGTTGCCCTTCACATTGAAGAAAACAGTCGTCATCGAACCCTATTCTTACGCAATCGATGGCAAGGAGGTTCTGATTACCTCGGTCGCCAAACCTGTCATCGTCGACGGTAAAACTCTGGGCGTCGCTGGCCTCGATCTGTCGCTGGAGGAAACGAACAAGGCGTTGTCAGCCGTCCGGCCGATGGGAACGGGCTTCATGAGCCTTGTGAGTGGCGGCGGCAAGATCATCAGCCATCCCGATGCGACGATAATGGGTAAGAACCTCGCAGATGGCGGCGCACAAACTGAAGGCTGGGATAAACTGATCGCCAATCCCGGAAAAGAGCTGGAAATGACGGCACAGGACGGCACGGTTTCCCTTGCCGTCGCCTTGCCGGTCATGCTCACCGGCGACATGAAATGGTACGCAATCGTCTCGGTTCCGGAAGACACGGTCTTTGCGCAGCTGCATGCAATGATGCGTGACGCCGTCCTGACGATCGTAACGGCGGCGGTGCTGCTGGCGTTGGCCGGCTGGTTTATTGCAAGGCGGTTCATCAACCGCATCACGAATGTTATCGATGAGACTGCCCAGATCGCTCGGGGAAATCTCCAGCTGACATTGAAGGATATCGAGACCAGGGACGAGATCGGCGATCTTGCCCGCTCGCTTGACGTTTTGCGCGAAAACAATCGTGAAAAAGCCTTGCTGGAGCAGGAAGCGGAAGCCAACCGAACTCTTGGCGAACAGGAGCGGGTGGCCCGCGAACACAAGGCGGCCGATGAGGCGAGCGGCATCCGTTTCGCAGTTGACAGTCTGGCTCAGGCGTTGGCCAGGCTCGCAGATGGCGACGTGTCCTGTCGTATCAACGATCCCTTTGTCGAGCGGTTCGATGCCGTGCGCAACGATTTTAACGCTTCTGCCGGGAAGTTGCAGAACGCGCTTCTGCGGGTATCGGATAATGCCGCCGGTATTGATGCCGGCGCGAATGAAATCAAGGCAGCCTCCGATGATCTGGCAAGGCGGACGGAGCAGCAGGCTGCTGCCGTGGAGGAAACCGCCGCAGCTCTTGAAGAGATCACAATAACCGTGAAAGACGCCGCGAACCGTGCGCATGAGGCGGGCCGTCTGGTTTCCCGCACGCGCATCGGTGCGGAACGATCGGGCGAAGTCGTGCGTCAGGCCGTAATCGCGATGGAGCGGATCGAAAAATCCTCGAACGAGATTTCCAGTATCATCGGTGTGATCGACGAGATTGCCTTCCAGACCAACTTGTTGGCGCTCAATGCCGGCGTGGAAGCGGCGCGAGCCGGCGAGGCAGGCAAGGGTTTTGCCGTGGTGGCGCAGGAGGTGCGCGAACTTGCGCAGCGTTCTGCCGGCGCGGCGAAGGAAATCAAGTCGCTGATCACAAAATCGAACCAGCAGGTCGAAGAGGGCGTGCATCTTGTCGGCGACACCGGCAGGGCACTCGACGCGATTGTCGCCGAAGTGCAGGAGATCAACCAGCACGTCGCCGCGATCGTCGAATCCGCGCAAGAGCAGTCGTCCGGCCTTCAGCAGATCAATACCGCCGTGAACCAGATGGATCAGGACACGCAGAAAAATGCCGCGATGGTGGAAGAAATGACCGCCGCAAGCCACAATCTTGCAGGCGAGGTCGATGCGCTGAACCGGTTGCTCGGCCAGTTCGAGCTGGGTTCAGGCGCACTTGCTCATCGGGGGGCTCTCAAGGCGGCTTGATCGGCCGCCACGGGGTTTAGTTCGCTTCACGTTCAGCGTCGCCAACCATAGGAAGCGGCCTGACGAAGCGCTGTTCCAGAACCTCGCTTCCCCACTGGCTGCCGGGACGTTCCTCTACACAGGTAAAACCCTGGGCCTCGTAAAGATGCCGTGCCGCCAAAAGTCCGTTGAAAGTCCACAGATGGGTTTCGGCGAACGCTTTTTCGTCCGTGAAAGCAAGGGCGGTTGCCAACAACCTTCGCCCGACGCCGCCGCCACGCACGCCATCATCGACGATGAACCAGCGCAGATGCGCGGTTCCCGGTCCCAGATCTTCACCGTCGATTGCAACGGAGCCGATGACATCGTCTCCACGCATTGCGACCCAGATCGCATTTTGCGGGCTTTCGAGCCGGTTGCAAAAGGAGGCGAGACCTTCGGCAACAACGGATTCGAAGCGCTGGCCGAAGCCTGATGTCCGGGCATAATAAAGCGCATGCATTTGCGTGATACGGGCAATAAGGCCGGGCCTGTAGCCCCTGACGATTTCGATCGGGGGAGCCGCGGCGTCGGCCCGGTCTCCCAGCGCGTCGGCATAAAGGCGAAGCCCGTCAAGGATTTTTTGGCCATCCGCAGGCGCGAGCCGCGACAGTGCGTTTGATACCTGTCGGTTGGCAAAGGTGTGGATGGCTTCGACCCGCTTCTGTCCTCGCCCGGCGAGGCGCAACCGCTTGATACGACTATCCTCTTCGTCCGTTTCTTCCAGAACATCGCCCGAAAGAACCAGTTTGCGAAGCATGCGGCTGATGCTCGACTTTTCAAGCCGAAGCATCTTTCCCAGATCGCGTGCGGAAATGCGTGGGCATGCCTCGATCTCGATCAGGGCGTGCACGGCGGAGGGCGGCAGATCGGTGCCGGCAAAGTCTCCACCCATGAAGCCGAGTTCGCGCACGAGCCGACGCGAGGTGGAGCGGATATCGTTTATGGGAAAGGGTCTTTCGGACATGCCAAAATCCATTATGGTTGCATCATGCAACCATAATCATATTCGATCGGTCTTGCCAAGGTCACCACTGCGCAGCGCCGATAGCGTGAAAACCTCTCGAAACCGCTGTGGTGGTTTCAAAGGGGTCATTCGGTACGGGTGATTATCCGACTATATTGTCGATAAGCTCGACAGGCCTCGATTTCCTCGCGCTGACACCGCTCTAGTCACGAAACCGCAGGTTCCGGCGTGTCAGTTGGTCGACGGTGGTGCAGCCCATCAGCTTCATGCCGCGCTCGATTTCGATGCGCATCAGCTCAAGCGCACGCTCGACACCCGGCTGTCCGGCGGCGGCAAGCGGGAAAAGGTAATAGCGGCCAAGCCCGACGGCCTTCGCCCCCAGAGACAGGGCTTTGAGGACGTGCGTTCCGCGCTGAACGCCGCCATCCATCATGACATCGATACGGTCACCGACTGCGTCGACAATCTCGGCCAGTTGGTCGAAGGCGCTACGCGAACCATCGAGCTGGCGACCGCCGTGATTGGAAAGCACGATGCCGCTGCAACCGATATCGACGGCGCGTCTGGCGTCCTCCACGGACATGACACCCTTCAGACAAAAAGGGCCGCCCCATTCACGCACCATCTGTGCGACGTCGTCCCATGTCATGGATGGGTCGAGCATTTCGGTGAAATAGCGACTGATGGAGAGCGCGCCGCCGTCCATTTTGATGTGGCCGTCGAGCTGTGGCAGGCTGAAGCGCTCATGCGTCAGATAATTGATCCCCCAGGCCGGCTTGATGGCGAATTGCGCAATGCCGGAAAGATTGAGCTTGAACGGAATGGCAAAACCGGTGCGCTTGTCGCGCTCACGGTTCCCACCCGTGATGCTGTCCACCGTCAGCATCATCGTCTGCACACCCGCAGTCTTGGCGCGCGCCATCATATCGCGGTTGAGACCACGGTCCTTGTGGAAATAAAACTGATAGACCTGTGGGCCGCCGCTGATCCGGCGCGCTTCCTCGAGGCTGGTGGTGCCGAGTGAAGAAACGCCGAACATCGTGCCGAATTTTCCGGCTGCGGCCGCAACCGCCCGCTCCCCCTGATGGTGGAAGAGACGCTGAAGCGCCGTCGGGGAACAATAGACCGGCATCGCCAGCTTCTGCCCCATGACGGTGACAGACATGTCCACATCGGCCACGCCCCGCAACACGTCGGGGACGAGATCGCAATTGTCGAAGGCGGCCGTGTTTCTCCGGTACGTCACCTCATCGTCGGCAGCACCGTCGATGTAGTTGAAGATCGGTCCGGGAAGACGCTGTTTTGCCATTCGGCGAAAATCGTGGAAATTGTAGCAGTCTTTAAGTTGCATTTGTTAGTCCACCGATCCGCTCTGCAAACGTTAAAAGATGAAACCTGTCCCGGAATTCTGCGTCTCATACGTCCGTCAAGCTGCCTCAGCTGCGCAGGCCCGGCGCTTCCTGTCCGGTGCTTTCGACATATTCCGTATATCCGCCGCCAAATTGGTGGATACCGTCAGGCGTCAGTTCCAGCACCCGGTTGGAAAGGGCGGCCAGGAAATGGCGGTCATGCGAAACGAAAAGCATCGTGCCTTCATATTCCGACAGGGCCTTGATCAGCATTTCCTTGGTGTCGAGGTCGAGATGGTTCGTCGGCTCGTCCAGCACGAGGAAATTCGGCGGGTCGAACAGCATGGCAGCCATGACCAGACGGGCCTTCTCACCGCCGGACAAAACGCGGCAGCGCTTCTCCACATCGTCACCGGAAAAACCGAAGCAGCCGGCAAGGGCGCGCAGCGGTGCCTGCCCGGCTTTCGGGAAACGTTCCTCCAGCCACTCCAGAATGGTGCTGTCGCCGTCCAGAACATCCATGGCATGCTGGGCGAAATAACCGAGCTTGACGCTGGCGCCGAGCGTGACGTTGCCGGAATCCGGCGTGGTCGTACCGGTTACCAGTTTCAGCAAGGTCGATTTTCCCGCACCATTGACACCCATGATGCACCAGCGTTCCTTGCGCCGCACCATGAAGTCCAACTCGCCATAGATCGTGCGGCTGCCATAGGCCTTGTTGACTTTCTTCAGCGCGACGACATCTTCGCCAGATCTCGGCGCCGGCGCAAATTCGAAAGCGACCGTCTGGCGCCGCTTGGGCGGCTCGACGCGGTCAATCTTTTCGAGTTTCTTGACGCGGCTCTGCACCTGTGAGGCATGCGAGGCACGCGCCTTGAAGCGCTCGATGAACTTGATTTCCTTGGCGAGCATCGCCTGCTGGCGTTCGAACTGCGCCTGCTGCTGCTTTTCGTTCTGCGCACGCTGCTGTTCGTAAAAGCCGTAGTCGCCGGAATAGGTGGTGAGGTTGCCAGCGTCAATTTCGATGATCTTGGTAACGATGCGGTTCATGAATTCGCGGTCGTGCGAGGTCATCAAAAGCGCGCCGTCGTAGTTCTTCAGAAAATCCTCGAGCCAGATCAGGCTTTCGAGATCGAGATGGTTCGAGGGTTCGTCGAGCAGCATCACGTCCGGGCGCATCAAAAGAATGCGGGCGAGCGCCACGCGCATTTTCCAGCCGCCGGAAAGTTTGGCGACGTCGCCATCCATCATTTCCTGACTGAAGCTCAGCCCGTCCAGAACCTCGCGCGCGCGGCCCTCCAGCGCGTAGCCGTCCAGTTCTTCATACCGCGCCTGCACTTCGCCGTAACGCTCGATGATGGCATCCATTTCGTCCATCCGGTCGGGATCGGACATGGCGGCTTCCAGCTGCCGAAGTTCGGCTGCGACTTCGCTGACCGGGCCGGCGCCTTCCATGACTTCGGCCACGGCGGAACGGCCGGACATTTCGCCGACGTCCTGGTTGAAATAACCGACCGTCATGCCCTTTTCGACGACGACCTGTCCCTCGTCGGGCTGTTCCTCGCCGGTCATCATTCGGAACAGCGTGGTCTTGCCAGAACCGTTGGGGCCAACAAGGCCGATCTTCTCGCCGCGATTGAGCGCAGCGGAGGCCTCGATGTAGAGAATGCGGTGACTGTTCGACTTGCTGATATTTTCGATGCGGATCATGACAGGGGCCCTGTGAATGGGAGCGGCTCTCCTATGGCATGTGTCGCCGGCGCTGTCACCTGCCGCGCACGCCGTGCCAGCCATGCAACCCGGCAAGGTCGCCCCGGGAACATCGCTCCCCGGAAGCGGGGTCGTTTCCGGGGGATGCTGGCTTGATTTTCCCTTAATTGGTCAGCGTTGCCAAACTGCCGGCAGCCTTGCGGGCAATTTCCCCGAAGGCGGTAACGATCTGCTCCATGTTTTCAGGCGCGTAATAATTGTCGAGACTGGACGCACAATGTTGCAGCAGCGACTTGCCCTTGTCCGGCGCCATGAACGCGACGCTGAAAATCTTGATACCGTCTTTCTTGGCCGTATCGCAGGTATTGCGCACGGTCTGGTCTATGCTGGAACTCCAGGAGGAGCTGTTCCCCGTCATTTCGCCATCCGTCATGAGAACGATGTATCGCTCGAAGGATTCGCTTTTCTTGTCCTTGTGTTCTTTCGCTTCAACGGTATTCGCTTTTTTAAGGGCGTTGTATGCGGCATTCAGACTGCTGCGGGCATCCGTACCGCCAGACGGAAACTCCGGGATCTGTTTGTCGACATAGGTGGCAACGCTGCTAGTACCCCAGGTGATAGGCTGGGCCGCGTAGGTCTCATGCGTATAGACCGAGGCTCCTGTTCGAACCAGTTCGGAACCGCCGTTGGCGGTATAAGTGGGATCGGCCTTGTTCAACGTCGCGACGAGATAGCCGACCGCGGTTTTTAGTGAAGTAGCCTTGTTGACGTAGCAAGGCGATGTATTTTTGAGATTGGGATAACTCCCCCAGTTATCGACCGTGTAGTTCTGGCACGACGTTTTCTTGGTGTTGAGCGTATCGGTCTTGAAGGACATCGAACCCGAGCGGTCGAGCACCAGATACATGGAGATCGGCGCGCCCTTGTTGACAGTGCTTACCGCGGTGCCTGTCGCGGCAAGATCGAGTGTTTTCGCCCCGAAGAACCCCAAGAGCGGATTAAGCTGCATCTGGTAGTTTATCGTGGTCTGGATGGTGTAGGTCTTGCCGCGCGCATCGTCCGTTGTGCCAATATTGACTGGAGAGTTTTTCTCGAGCGCCTTCTTCTCCTCCTCGGTCAGGGTCTTTTCCATCTGGCTGGCGATGAAGGCCTTGGCGATTTCCTTGATTTGTTCGTCCGTCAGAGCGCCTTCTTTCAAGCGGGCCTCGGTCGCCGCCGCGAGAGCCGCCGAATCCGCCGTGTTCTGCAGGTCCGCTTTCACCTGCATCACATTCGCCAGCTCCATTCCGGCTCCGGCAAAACCAAGCAGCACCGGCAGCAATATTGCCGTCATCATGCCAAAATTGCCGCCCGTATCGGCAAGGAAACGGCGCGTCATTTTTTGATATGCGGAGGAGATCATAACGGGCTCACTAATTAGAACATTAGACTGAGCGCAGGAAACCCGCAAACGATGTAGAATCCACTAATGTAGACGGTTAAATTTTATACGTCGCTCAAATTGGTGCAGTTTTTCAAGTATTAATTCGAGTATGCTCATAATAACACGTAATGTATCATTACTGGACGGGAATGACGTCGACGGCCTGTTTGATCTGCTGGTTGCCGTAGCTCTTCAATACGCCGATCACCGGCGCGACATCGGAATAGTCCCGGCCATAGCCAACGACGATATGGTCGCTGCCGGCAACGATATCGTTTGTGGGGTCGAGCTCCAGATAACCGGCGGCCTCACCGCACCATACGCGAACCCAGGCATGCATCGCATCGGCACCTTCCAGACGTTCCTTGCCCGGCGGGGGGATGGTGCGCAGGAAGCCGCTGACGTAACCGGCGGGAATGCCGAGGCTGCGCAGCGCCATGATCATGATATGCGAAAAGTCCTGGCATACGCCGCGTTTCAGCTTGAAGGCTTCCGACGGTGTCGTATCGACAGTCGTCGCTTCACCGTCATAGGTGAAGTCCTTGTGTATGCGTTTGCACATCGAGAGTGCGATTTCGCGAATGGTCATTCCGGGCTTCAGCAATTCCCGCGCATAGGCCGATATCGCCGTATCCGTCCCTAGCCTCGGGCTGGCGCCGATGAAGTGATGCGGCGACTGGAAGTCGACCGACCAGACGTCGGCAAGGTCTTGCGGCAGGCGTGAAAGCTCGGGTGAAAAATCTGCCGTCAGCGCAGGTGCCTCCACCATCACACGCGCCTGCATGCGGATATCCAGCTTTTCGTGCGGTGCGCGCAGATGCACTGAGGTGGCCGATTGATGAAAGAAATCTTCAAAGACCGCCCGTTCTTCCGGCACCGGCGAAACATCGATGGTGCCGGCGATGAAGCGCTGACGGCCCGGGATCGAAAGGGGTAGCACGCGGATGATGTGACGCGCGCCATGGGCCGGCGTGTCGTAGGTGTAACCCATATGCAGGGAAAGGTCATAAAGCATCGGGTTATCCGAGATATGTCTGGGCCAGAACATCGGAGAGATGTTCCATGTCCGTTTCGAGCTGGCGGTAGATCGCGCCGTTCATGTTTTCCGGCGTCATGACGGCAAGGCCGGAATGCAGCCGCATCGCCTCGCGGTAAAAGGGCGACATCTGGCCGTTCGTAAAGGCGTTCGGCAGCTGCTCCACCTCGGTACGAATCTCGTTCAGCTGAAACAGGATGGACCGTGGGTTGAGCGGATCGAGCGCCAGAAGATCGGTGACGGTCAGACCCGCCGTGCTGACATTGTAGCGGCGGCGATGGGTCATGACGCTGTCACCGATTTCGAGCAGCATGTCATAGGATCCATCTGGAGCATCCGGTCCGGTCATGTGGCCGAGAAGCCTTGTCATATGCAGGCCACGCTCGAGATAGCGGCCGATCGACAGGAACCGCCAGCCGGTGAAACGATACATGTTTTCGTGCACGAGACCGGCGAAGCCTGCAAGCTTGCGAAGGAGGATCGTCATGGCATGGGTCGCGTCGTCGCCCGGCGAAACCTTTGCGTGGAACCGACGGGCAGTCTTGGCAAGGTCATTCAGCGCAAGCCATCCGTCCGGCGAAAAACGGTCTCGGATGTTGCTGGCGGAATAGAGCGCGCTGTTGATGTTGTTCAGCAGGCTTTCCGGCACGGCATCGTTCATTTCCACATCCAGCGCTTCGAGATAACGCGTCACATGCGCAAGCAAGGGCTGACGTGGGTCGGCGGATTCGGCATAACGTCCGTGCCAGGCGCGCAAGATGCGCAATGCGCCTTCCGAACGTTCGATATAGCGGCCGAGCCAGAAGAGATTGTCCGCCGCACGGCTCGGCAGGCTACCCGGCATGTTGCGGGTGAAGCTTTCTTCCGCCGGTAAAAGCGTAGTGCGTTCCACCGGCTTGTCGCTGACGATCCAGACATCCGCAGCACTGCCGCCTGATTGCATGGCGATGGCGGATACATCGTTGCTGCTGCCGATCCGCGCAAAGCCGCCCGGCATGATCTGCCAGCCATCCTGGGTGCGGGCGGCAAAAACTCGAAGGCTCATCGGGCGCGGCACGAGCTTGTTGTCGATATAGGCTGGCGTGGTGGAAAGCGTCACCACCTCTTGGCCGACAAGCCTGTGGCCATCGGAAGCGAGCCAGTCGCTGATCGATTCCTTCGCCGTTTCGCGTAAGGACGAGCCGAGCACGGACTGACCGTTGTCTTCGAAGAAGGGCAGCCGGGAATAGGCCGGGCCGATGACCATGCCCTCGATATTGCCGGCAACGTGGCGACGCTCGGATTCCTGTCCGCACCACCAGGTCGCGATGGACGGCAGTTTCAGGTCTTCGCCAAGCAGGTGGCGACAGACGCGCGGCATGAAGGACAGCAGGGCCCGTGTTTCGAGAATGCCGGTGCCGAGCGCGTTGACGATTGTCAGTGCTTCATTGCGCAGCGCCTGGACCATGCCGGGCGTGCCGATGTGGGATTGCTGGTTCAGTTCCAGCGGATCGGAATAGGAGGCATCGAGGCGCCGCCAAAGCACGCCGATCGGTTTCAGTCCGGCCACGGTTCTTACCATCACGCGGCCGTTGACCACGGTCAGATCCTCACCCTCTAGCAGCATGAAGCCGAGATAGCGGGCGATATAGGCGTGTTCGAAATAGGTTTCGTTGGCGGGGCCGGGCGTCAGCACGGCGATGCGGTCATCCGGATGTTTTCTGTGCGACTGCAAGGTGTCGCGGAAAGCGCCGAAAAATGAAGCGAGACGGTGAACATGGGTTTCGGCATAGATGTCGGAAAGCGCGCGTGTGGTCGCTACCCGGTTTTCCAGCGCAAACCCTGCGCCGGAAGGCGCCTGTGTCCTGTCGGCCAGTACCCACCAGTTGCCATCAGGTCCGCGTCCAATCTCGAACGAGCAGAAATGCAGATAATGGCCGCTTGCAGGTTTTACGCCGACCATCGGCCGCAGATATTCCGGATTGGAGGCGATCAGTGCCGGCGGTACGTAACCTTCCTTCACCAGCCGGTTTTCGCCGTAAAAATCGGCGACCATGGCTTCCAGAAGATTGGCGCGCTGTTTAAGCCCTTCGGAAAGAACCGTCCATTCCTTGTCGTCGATCAGCACCGGAATATGGGAGATCGGCCAGTTTCTTTCGCTGCTGCCCTTGCTATAATCGCGGTAAAACACGCCCGCATCGCGCAGATAGCGGTCGGTGCGGGCAAAGCGCTCATGCAGTTCGCGTTCCGACATGCGCGACAGGGCACCGAGCAGGGTTTTCCAGACCGGTCTGACCTTGCCGTTGGTATCGAGCATCTCATCGGCCACGCCGGGCAAGGTGGAGTAGTCAAGCCCGCGCGATTGCGCGCTCGTTTCCGTCTTGCGTTCCGTGGCCGGGGCTTTGGACAATTTATACTCCGTATGGCCGGCGCAGATCGAGCGTCAGCGGAAATTCTGGCGACACGGTTTCCGCCATCAACGGATATTGCCCGGCCGTATGTCCCCATGGTTCGAAACGGGCAAGGCGGCGTGCCTCGGCCTCGTTGCCGTTGACGGGAAAGGTCTCGTAATTGCGACCACCCGGATGAGCAACATGGTAGATGCATCCGCCGATCGATCGTCCCGACCATGTATCATAAATGTCAAAGGTCAAGGGCGAATTGACCGGCAGAACGGGATGCAGGCCGGAAGAGGGCTGCCACGCCTTGAAACGAACACCGGCCACCGCAACGCTTCGGTTTTCCGTCGGAGTTAGCGGAACGGCGCGACCGTTGCACGCCACGGTATAGCGCGCAGGGTTGGAGGTTTCGAGGCGGACCTGCATACGCTCGACGGAGCTGTCGACAAAACGCACGGTTCCCCCGATGGCACCCTGTTCGCCCATAACATGCCAGGGCTCCAGAGCCTGGCGCAATTCCAGCTTCGCGCCTTCGTATTCCACCTCACCAAAGAAGGGGAAACGGAATTCCTGCTGGGCTGTGAACCATTCCGGCTTCAGGTCGAAGCCATTTTCCCTCAGGTCTCCGAGCACGTCCATAAAGTCCGCCCAGATGTAGTGCGGCAGCATGAATCGGTCTGCAAGTGCCGTGCCCCAGCGCACGAATTTGCCGGCGGCGGGGTTTTTCCAGAAACGGGCTATGAGGGCGCGCACCAGCAATTGCTGGGCGAGCGACATGCGCGCATTCGGCGGCATTTCGAAGCCGCGGAACTCCACAAGGCCAAGGCGGCCGGTCGGCCCATCCGGAGAAAACAGCTTGTCGATGCAGATTTCGGCGCGGTGGGTGTTGCCCGTCACATCCGTCAGGAGGTTGCGGAACAGGCGGTCGACCAGCCATGGTAGCGGCGGCGCACCCTGGCCAGGGGCAGGCACCTGCGCCAGCGCGATCTCCAGTTCGTAAAGACTGTCGTGGCGGGCTTCGTCGATGCGGGGCGCCTGACTCGTCGGTCCGATGAACAGGCCGGAGAACAGGTAGGAAAGCGATGGGTGCCGCTGCCAGTGCAAGACAAGGCTTTTCAGAAGGTCGGGACGGCGCAGGAAAGGGCTGTCATTCGGGTTGGCCCCGCCCACGACCACATGGTTGCCACCACCGGTGCCGGTGTGACGGCCATCGATCATGAACTTGTCAGCGCCCAGACGCGTCTGTCGCGCCTCTTCATAGACCGCCGTGGTGATGTCGACACAATCCTTCCAGCTTGCGGCCGGGTGGATGTTTACCTCGATGACGCCGGGATCGGGCGCTACACGGATGACATTGATACGCTCGTCATGCGGCGGAGCATAACCTTCGATATGGACGGGCAGCCCGAGCTCGGCCGCTGCCGCTTCTGCCGCTGCGACCAGTTCCAGATAATCCTCGATGCGTTCGACAGGCGGCATGAAGACGCAGAGCCGTCCATCGCGCGGTTCCACCGACATGGCTGTGCGCACCGCGCCGCCGATTTCACCAAGCGTCTGCTCGATGCGTTCTTGGCCGGATGCCTCATCCGCATGGAAAGACGCTTCCGGCATGGTGCGTCCGGAGGGCTGGAATTTCTCGGGAAGCGGCCCTCGCGGGATCGAGGGGTCAGCTTCATGGATATAAGGATAGGCGGATGGCGGCACATGGGGCAGGGTGCCAAGCGGCAGGCGGTAACCTACCGGGCTATCACCCGGAACGAGGAAAATCTTGCCGCGCCGTGTTTTCCATTTCTCGCTGACCCAGCGTTTGTCTGTGGTGGGCTTGGCGTTCCACGCCTGCACCGGAAGAATATAACCCGTCGGTGTCGTAAGCCCGCGTTCGAACACGCGGGCAAGGCGATTGCGTTCTTCCGGGTCTTTCAGTTTCGAGTTGGACGGATCGACATTTTCGGGAAGACTACCTTCCTTGATGATCCATTCGGCCGGATCCTCATAGGCCGGAAGCACCAGATCCGGCTCCACACCGAGATGAGTGGCGATACCGCTCAGTAGCTTTTGCGCGTCGTCGGCCGCAACACCGGTATTTGCGCCTTCTTCGGCTATCAGCGCAGGGTTCTGCCAGATCGGCAGACCGTCCTTTCGCCAGTAGAGCGAAAATGTCCAACGCGGCAGGCTTTCGCCTGGATACCATTTTCCCTGCCCGTAGTGCAGGAAGCCGCCGGGCGCGAAACGTTCGCGCAGGCGGCGGATCAACACGTCCGCTTTTTCGCGTTTCGTCGGTCCAACCGCGCCGGTGTTCCATTCCTCGGATTCGAAATCGTCGATGGAAACGAAGGTCGGCTCGCCGCCCATGGTCAGCCTGACGTCATGGGCGTTCAGAACCTGATCGACCTTTTCGCCGAGTGCATTGAGGCTCTCCCAGCTCTCATCGGAGAAGGGTTTGGTGATGCGCGGGGTCTCGGCAACGCGCCGAACCTGCATGTCGAAAGCGAATTCCGTATTGGCCTCGCCGAAATAACCGCCGGAAATCGGCGCGGCATTGCGGAAATGCGGCGTTGCCGCCAGCGGAATATGGCTCTCGCCGGTCAAAAGCCCCGAAGTGGGGTCGAGACCGACCCAGCCGGCGCCCGGCATATAGACCTCGGCCCAGGCATGCAGATCGGTGAAATCGACCTCTGTCCCTGACGGGCCATCCAATGCCTTGAGATCCGGTGTCAGCTGGATGAGGTATCCGGACACGAAACGTGCGGCAAGGCCGAGATGTCTCAAGATCTGGACGAACAGCCAGCTGGTGTCGCGGCATGAACCCTTGCCGGAAGCCAGCGTTTCTTCCGGCGTCTGAACACCCGGTTCCATGCGGATGACGTAACCGATTTCCTGCTGCAGACGGGCGTTGAGGCCGACGACCATATCCACCGTCGGTTGTCCGGGTGTGTGGTCCACGGTGGCCATGAAGGCGGAAAGCAGGGGGCCGGTCGGTTCCGGTTTCATGTAGATGGACAGATCTTCCCGCAGCTCCTGCGGATAATCGAACGGCCACTTGGTCGCCTCTTCCTCAACGAAGAAATCGAACGGATTGTAAACCGTCATATCGGCGACAAGATCGACCTCGATCTTGAATTCCGTCGCCGGCTCGGGAAAAACGAAACGGGCGAGATAATTGCCGTATGGGTCCTGTTGAAGGTTCACGAAATGATTGGACGGTGAAACCTTGAGAGAATGGCTGATAACATGGGTTCTGGAGTGCGAGGCGGGCTTCAATCTTATGATTTGCGGTCCAAGGCGAACCGGATTGTCGTATTTATAATGCGTCAGATGATAGATGCTCGCTTTGATCGCCATTAATCTGCCTTGCCCGGTTTTCCGGTTTATGCGGTTTGTCCGCCCCTCTGAAATTATTTGGATTTTGTGCAATGCAGGAAAAGAAAGCAAGGATCATTTCCGGAGGCAACCGCATTGTTGGCCGAGGCGCCGATGTTTGCCGGCGCGAAGAATTGCCGCGGCTTTTTAATTGTCTCCCTGAGGATTTCTCCGCGGTTGTGGACAAGGTCGAACGGCGTGTTATTGCTGGGCATCGCAAGGTGCAGGATCGCAAACCGCTTTCTTTGCCGACTGACGTTTCGGAATGGAATGAATGGCAACAACGGTGACCGACGATCAGCGCAAGAGTGCGGCGAACCTTTCGGGCTTCGATCTCGATTTTCGTTCGCAACTGCGCATGATGGGCAATGCCTTCTGGACGTCGCCGGTTCGCAACCGGCTGATATTGCTGTCGATTGCCCTGCTCACGGTGATATTGCTCACCGCTTACGGGCAGATCAGGCTCAATGAGTGGAACGCGCCGTTTTACAATGCGCTGGAGCGGCGCGATCTTGACGCCTTCCTCCACCAGCTCGAAGTCTTCGCGATCATTGCCGGGCTGTTGTTGCTTCTCAATGTCATTCAGACCTGGCTTAACCAGATGACGGCGCTGAACATGCGCGAGGGTCTGGCCAAGGATATGGTGGACCAGTGGCTGAAACCGGGGCGCGCCGCCCGCCTTGCCGGTTTCGGCACGATTGCGATCAATCCGGACCAGCGTTTGCACGACGATGTCCGCAACCTTGCGGAAAGCAGCACGGCGCTTTCCATCGGTCTTGTGAATGCGACGATCCTGCTCATCAGCTTCATCGGCGTTCTGTGGACATTGTCGGCAGGCTTTTCCATCACGATCAACGGCGATCCGGTCGCGATTCCCGGATACATGGTCTGGGCGGCGATCCTTTATGCGGGCTCGGCGTCCCTGCTCAGCAACCTTGTCGGCTATCGTCTGGTCGGCCTGAATGCTGAACGTTATTCAAAAGAGGCCGAACTACGCTTTTCCCTGATGCGGGCCAGCGAAAATCTGGCGGCGATTGCGCTTGCGCGTGGTGAAAAAAACGAGCGGCGGCGGATCGGCGTCGATATCGATGCCGTGCTCGGCGTAATCCGCGGGCTCGCTTTAGCAATGACGCATCTGACCTGGGTGTCGTCGGGCTACGGCTGGTTGGCGGTTGTGGCGCCCATTCTTATCGCAGCGCCGGTCTATTTTTCCGGCAACCTCACCTTCGGCGGGCTGATGATGGCCGTCGGCGCCTTCAACCAGGTCAATACCGCACTTCGCTGGTATATCGACAATTTCGGGCCGATTGCCAGCTGGAAGGCGACGTTGCAGCGTGTTTCTGTGTTCCGCAACGCTCTGATCCAGATGGACAGCGTTGAACAGCACGGCCTCGCAATCGATCTTCAACGGAGTGCCGACAACGAAAAAATCCGCCTTCGGTCGGTGACTATCTGCCGTGATGCGGGCGGGCAGGATCTGGAGCGTGGTTTCCGGCTGCGTGAGGCCGAGGTTGAAATCGGGCGGGGTGATCGTCTGATGATCAATGGCGAACAGGGCGTGAACCGGCGGCTGCTGTTTGCCGCCATGGCCGGCCTGTGGCCATGGGGGCAGGGCAGGATAGAAATGCCCGAACAGTCCGACACGCTTTTCATTGCCCAGCACGGCTATTTGCCAACAGGTACGCTGCGCGAAATTCTGGCCTATCCACGCGCGCCCCAGCGGTTTGCGGAGGCAGACTATGTCGCGGCGCTGACCGCGTGCGGTCTCGGTGAAATGGCGCCCCGGCTTGATGAACACATTCGCTGGGACAAGAAGCTGGATTCGGATGAACAGGCCAGCATCAGGATCGCCAATGCCCTGTTGTTGAAGCCGAAATTCATCGTCATCGACGATTTGCTGGAAGGGCTGGAAAAACAGACACAGGATACGCTGGCGGAGGTTTTGAATGGGATCGACGGCGTAGCGATTATCTATATCGGCAGATCAGAGACATTTTTGTCGGTTCTTACCCCGGCTTTGGCCCATCTGGACCATGCCCCCATGAAGGAAAATACCGTAAAGCCGGATATCGCTCCAAAATAAGCCGCCGGGTTATGCTGCTGTTGACATTATCGTGCGGATCAAAGCCGCAAATGCCATTTTTCGAGGTCCAGCCGTTGCTGTTTGGCAAGGCTTATGGTGCCGTCCGGCTCCATCTGCGAGCGCAGAACAAAGGTGCCGGTCGTCAGGCTGATGGCAATGACGCTGGCAACCGCGAGAATGATACGGTCGTAGCGCTGCTGTATCTTATTGTTTCCACTCCAGTCATAGGCCATTCGCACGCCCTCGCGGTTTTTTGGAATCGTGCCGCATCATGGTTAACCGAAGCTTACGATGGCTTCGTGATTCCTTGCTGTTTTGGAAGGGCTGCCGCGAAAAATCGGCTATTGGCTGAGGGGGCGCGGTTGTTTAAATCCGGCGGCGGGAGGTTCTTGAAAGGAATTTGATATGGAACAGCAACCGCCCGCCGATATGGAACTCACGCTCAGAACGCTTGCCATGCCGGCTGACGCCAATCCGGCCGGCGACATTTTCGGCGGTTGGGTGATGTCGCAGATGGACCTTGCCGCCTTCGTCCGCGCCAATGATGTGGCAGGCGGGCGTACCGTCACAGTGGCGGTTCATGAAATCGTCTTCAAGAAACCGGTCAAGATCGGCGATACATTGTGTGTCTATACCAGGATCGAAAAGGTTGGGCGCACCTCCGTCACGCTCAAGATCGAGGCCTGGACCCGCAGGCACTATCAGGATTCCCGGGAAAAGGTTACGGAGGCCGTCTTCATCATGGTAGCGGTGGATGACAACGGCGAGCCGCGCCCTGTGCGCAAAGAGGCGTAAGGCGCTTGCCTTCGAAGCAAACTTCCGACCGTTCGCAGGCAGCCGAAAGAGCATGAGGCTCTTCGGCTCCGCCAATTCGATCTCCGAACGCGCAATACTTTAGAAATATCCAATTTATTTATCAATTTTTGCGATCAAGGTATGGAATAGGGCGGGGATCAGGCTGTGACCATTCCAGGTGTTGTTATTGTTGGTGGCGCTCACGGCACGCTTGCCCTTGCCCGCAGCCTTGGCGCCCTTGATGTGCCTGTGCACTATATCACCCATGATTCACCGCTGCCGGGCTGGTCGCGTTTCGTGAAGAATACGATCCGCTGGTCCGGTCCTCTTGATGCAGGGGCGATGGCGTTTTTACGCGATATGGCAGAGAAGCATCATCTGAAAGGGTGTCTTCTGGTGCCATCAGGGGATGGCGAGGTTCAGCTCGTTTCACAACATCGCGATGAGCTTTCCGCCCTTTACAAAATCGTCCTGCCTGATTGGTCCTCCCTTCAATGGTTGTGCGAGAAACCGCTGCTCTACAAACGCGCGGCGGAACTCGGTGTCAGCTTCCCCCGGACCTATGCCATAGCCTCGTCCGATGACGCCGATGCGCTGGACGTGACGTTTCCCGTTATCCTGAAGCCGAATATGGGCGGGGGCGATACCGCGATTTCCCGGGCGAAGGTTATCCGCGCCGATGACAGGCAAGCGCTGAAAGCCGCTTTTGCCGCTGCGAGCGGCGAGATCGGCGCGGGCAATGTCGTCGTGCAGGAGCTCATTCCCGGCGGGGGAGAAAGCCAGTTTTCCTATGCGGCGCTCTGGCGCGATGGCGAGCCTGTTGCAGAATTCACCGCCCGGCGCCTACGTCAGTATCCCGTCGATTTTGGTTACACCAGCACCTGTGTCGAGGTTGTCGACAACCCTCAAGCGATCGATGCGGCAAGGAAAATATTGAAATCGGCCGGTCACAGCGGGTTGGTCGAGGTGGAGTTCAAGCGGGATGGCAGGGATGGATCGCTGAAACTTCTCGATGTCAATCCGCGCCCATGGTCGTGGTTTGGCCTGTGTTCAGCGGCCGGCATCGATCTCGGCGCGCTGCTGTGGCAGGTTGCCAACGACATGCCGACCGGCCAGATGCTCGATGCGCGGCAAGGTGTGTCATGGTCCTATCTTGTCCGTGATGCCATTGCCGCATTGACGTTAAATCGACGGGGACAGGCGGGAATTGGGGACTATGTCGCCTCTCTGCGCACAATCCGCAGCTGGGCGGCATTTGCGGCGAACGATCCTTTGCCGGGCCTTATCGACCTGCCGCTCACGGTCTGGAGAGTCATCAAAAAACGGGTTCTGCCCGGTTTGAAGTTGCGGTAATCGGTAATGGTGTTCTTGCGGTCGGTAAAACGCTCTCTGAAATATGGGGTCATAAGGGCGGGGCTGGAGATAGCTTCCCTGCCGGCGGTTCGTGCGGCTTTTCCTGCTCTTGCCGGGCGTGGCGTGATCTTCACGCTGCACCATGTTCGTCCTGACGAGGAAGCCTCAGCTTTTGCGCCGAATGCACACTTGTCGATCACGCCACAATTTCTGGAAGAGGCGATAGAGGCGGCGCTCGAATGTGGTCTCGTTCCCGTTCATCTACACGATCTGCCGGGCCTACTCGCCGATAATTCCGAGAAACGGTCGTTCTGCGCTTTCACGCTTGATGACGGCTATCGCAACAATGCCGAATATGCTGCACCGATTTTCCAGAAATATGCTGTTCCCTATACGATTTTCATCACGCCGGGTTTTGTGGAGCGGACGCGTAGCGTGTGGTGGGAAACCACTGCCGCGCTGACGCAGAAAGCCACGTCCTTTGAATTCGATTTCGGGACAGGGCCGGAGGAGATTAAATCCGGCAGCCTTCCACAAAAAGCGGAAGCCTTTGCGCGTCTGGAAAACTTCGTCCAGATATTCGCGGAGGACGAGGCGGTGGAGAGGATCGACCGTGTCGCGGGGCAACATGGTATCGATCCGATCGCGATCGTGGAAAAACTCGTTATGGATGCGGCCGAACTCAAGGCGCTGTCGAGCGATCCCCTGGTCCATCTCGGCGCGCATACCATGATGCATGTGAACATGCGCAAGATCGATGCGGCGCGTCTGGCCTACGAAATCGAGGAATCGACAAGACGGGTGGAGACCTATGTCGGCCGTCGGCCGAGGTCCTTTTCCTATCCCTATGGCTGGATAAAGGCCGTGGGAGAACGCGAAGCGAAAGCGGTGTTTGATGCGGGATTTCCCGTAGCTGTTACCACGCAGGCCGGTGTTCTTGGGGCCCATAGCCTTGAAAAGCCGATGCTGTTGCCGCGCGTTTCGCTGAACGGCCGCTTTCAGAAAAAGCGCTTTGTCAAAGCGCTCATCTCAGGCCTGCCTTTCCGCTTCGTCTAGCGATCAACCTCTCCCTGCCATCTTTCGCCGATGACGACGACATGTGTCGGTGCGGCTAATCGAGCTGTCGTGTTATTTTTGTTATTCACATCCATTTATCTATTGATTATAAATAAATTTATCGAAGGAAAACATTACAACTTTTCTTAAGGTTTCGCCCGTGCTGTTGATTTTTTCCGATGACCTGACCGGTGCGCTTGATGCGGCCGCCCCCTTCGCCGGGCGTGGGCTTTCGACTGAAGTTGCGATTGGTCTTGACGGCGTCCGTGCAGCGGTGGCCGATGCGCCGGCCGTCCTCAGCGTCAATCTGGGTTGTCGGGATGGCAAGGCGGATGAAGCCCGCCGCCGCACGCAGGAACTGATGGCACTGGTTCCGGCGGATACAATTCTGTTCAAGAAGATCGATTCCCGCCTGAAAGGACATATCGCCGCGGAAATGGATGCTGTTTCCTATCGGCATGCGCTTGTAGCGCCAGCCATTCCGGATTTTGGACGCATCGTCGTAGACGGTTCCGTGTCCGGCTTTGGCGTTGACGGCACGATTTCGGTTCATGAAAGACTGGGCGGTCACGCCAGCCGCTGCGCAATCCCAGACACCCTATCGCATGCGGACATCAGGGAGGCTTTGCTTGCCGGGCGCGCAAACGGGGTTGATCTTCTGGTGGGCGCGCGAGGGCTGGCCGAGGCGCTGGCCGAAATGATGACAGCGCAGGCAGTGCCCGAAGCGGCATCTATTCCCGCGGGTAAGGGGCTTTTCGTCATAGGTTCGCGCGACCCGATCACCGTTGAACAAATTGAAATCCTTAAAGGAACGGGGTTGGTATCGGTCACCGATGCACCCAATGGCGTCGTGCCCTTTCACGCGCATGCTCGTTCCAGCCTGACGCTCGTTTACGCGACGCAAGGGGCGGAAGATCTTTCCCCGCTCGAGGTTTCAGACCAGCTGGCGTATGGCGTCGTGCCGCTTTTCACCACCGGGACCGACACGTTGCTTTTGTCCGGCGGCGCCACGGCCGAAGCGGTGCTGCTTGCCATGGGGGTATCGCGTCTGCGCCTTGCCGGCGAGTGCCTGCCCGGTCTTGGTGTCGGCTGGTCCGGCGACCAATGTATCATTGCGAAGTCAGGTGGTTTTGGGCAAGCTGACACGTTGAAACGGATTGCGAAAATGATGCTCGGCGAAAATGACGCTGGAGAAAGCTGACCAGATGGGGCTGATGAAAGAAACGGCGCGCAAGGCACTTCCGGACATTATTTTCGAGAGAATGCACCGGGCGATCAAATCCGGCGCCTACAAGCCGGATGAACGGCTTCCGACCGAACATGAACTCGCCATGGAATTCGAAGTGTCGCGACCGGTGGTCCGCGAGGCGCTTCGGCGGCTGCGCGAACAGGGGTTCATCTATTCGCGAAGGGGTTCCGGCAGCTATGTGCGGGCATTCGGCCTGCGCGAGCCGCTGGGCTTCGGCCAGCTCGAAAATGTCGCTGACCTGCTGAACTGTTATGAATTCAGGCTGACTCTGGAGCCGGCAGCTGCGGCGGCGGCGGCCTTGCGGCATGATGGCGAGAGGCTCGTCGCAATCAAAAAGGCGCTCGAGCTGATGCGGGACGCCACCAATCGCCAGTCCCACCGTGAGGATGCCGATTATCAGTTCCACCTTGCCATCGCGCGGGCGGCACGGAATAGCTATTTCTCGACTGCGATGGAGGCTCTCAAGGACCACATTGCGGTGGGAATGAAGTTTCACGGCATGTCGGTGAAGCGCGAGGCATCCGGCCTTACCCGCGTGTTTGCCGAGCACGAGGCGATTGCGGTGGCGATTGCCGAAGGAGATGCCGAGGCCGCGCGGCGGCTGATGCACGACCATCTGACGGGATCACGTGACCGCCTCTTCGAGTCTTCGCATACGGATTGAGGGAAGTGACGGCGAGCCGGTGCGCGCGATAGCGCACCGGACTTTCGATTAGAAAGCGCGGCGGTAAATGCCGAGCACGTCATCAAGGCTCATATCGACGGGATTGTTGTCCATCAGCCGGCGGATTGCGTGAGCGTCTTGCGCATAACGGGGAAGGTCGGTTTCGCTTGCCCCGTGCCGCGCAAGGGACATTTCAATGCCGAGGCCGGCGCAGAAATCTGTCGCTGCCTTGCGAAGATCATCGGATGAAAGATGCTCGCGAAGCCCAAGCGCTCCGGCCACCTCTGCCGTCTTTGCCGAAACCGCGTGCTGGTTGAAAGCCAGAACATGCGGGAAGACGATAGCGTTTGCCAGCCCGTGCGGCAGGTTGAGAAGCGTGCCGAGCGGATAGGCGATGGCGTGACCCGCCGCCGTATTGACCGGGCCAAGGCAGATGCCGCCATAGTAGGAGGCGAGCATCATTCCTTCGCGGGCTTCGGTATCCGCGCCGTCGCGAACGGCGCGCGCCAGATATTTGCCCACCAGCGAAAAGCCCATGCGGGCAAAACCGTCGATCATCGGATGCGCCTTGCGATTGGTGAAAGCCTCCACGCAATGCGCCATGGCATCCAACCCCGTCGCCGCTGTCACGGCTGATGGCACGGAATAGGTGAGTTCCGGATCGAGCACCGCGAAATCGGCAATCAGATGAGGGCTTTCGACCGCGACCTTGCTGCCCTTGACGGGATCGGTGATGAGCGAGCGAATCCCGGCTTCCGAGCCGGTTCCGGCGGTGGTGGCAATCTGGACGAGCCTGGTGTCGCGCCCTGCGACCCTGTTCGGTCCTGCCACATCCTCAAGCATCTGGCTGGAATTCCAGAGTGCGGCGACGAGTTTCGCCACATCCATCACTGAGCCACCGCCGAGGCCGATGACGAGATCGGGTTTGGCGGCGCGCGCTGCGGCCAGTGCTGCATCGAGCGTCCCTGTGTCCGGTTCGCCGGGAATGGCGTCAAAGACAGTGAACGGACCCTGCAATTGCAGCCGGTCGGCAAATTTCGCTGTCAGCGGCGTGGCGATCACCAGGGTCGAAGCGGTTTTGACGGCCCAGGCGCCGACCTGAGAAATGGTGCCGGCGCCAACGGCAAGCCTGCGCGGCTGATGGATGAGAATGGAGGCTGTGGACATGGTGTTCATCCTCTTGCGCCCTTGCCCGCCACGAGCTTGCGCGCATAGGCTATGGCCTCATTCATGTTGCCGTGATTAGCGATGCCTTTGCCGGCGATGTCGAAGGCCGTTCCATGATCGACCGAAGTGCGATCAATCGGCAGATCGACCGAGACATTGACGGCGGTATCGAAGGCGACGAGCTTGATCGGGATATGGCCCTGATCGTGATATTGCGCGACGACCAGATCGAAAGTGCCCGAATAGGCGCGGTGGAACACGGTATCGGCGGAGATCGGCCCGTGTACCTCGATGCCTTCAGCGCGCGCGGCGGCAACCGCTGGCGCAATCTGGTCATCATCCTCGGTGCCGAACAGACCGTTTTCGCCGCAATGCGGATTGATACCGGCAACCGCGATGCGCGGCCGCTCGTAACCGATGCGCTTTAAATGAGCATTGCCAGCGCGGATGGTCGCCAGCACCCGCTCCGTCGTTGCCCGGCGAATGGCTTCCTGCAGGGACACGTGGGTCGAGACGTGAATGACCTTCAGCCGCTCGGAGGCAAGCAACATATAGGCGGCTGAAGAACCGGTCAGGCTGCGCAGCATGCCGGTGTGGCCGTCATAATGGTGGCCCGCAAGATTGAGGGCTTCCTTGTTAATCGGAGCAGTGACGATGCAGCCGATTGCGCCCGCTTCGGCATCCCGCACCGCTTTTTCAATGAAACGGAAAGCGGCGTCTCCGGCAACCGGCGACAGCGTGCCCCATGGCAGCGGCGCACCCTCCACCGGCAGATCGACCACATTCCGAGTAAGATCGATGTCGATGCCAAGCGCACCCCGCGCCGCTTCCAGCGTGGCAAGGTTGCCATAAATCCGCGTTGCTTCCCTATCCGGGGCGTACATTTCCGCAAGCGCGCGGACGGTGATTTCCGGGCCGACGCCGCAGGGGTCACCCATGGTGATACCAATGATGTTGCTCATCCGATTCTCCCGTCCTTGGCGTCTGCCCAGCCGGGCGCCAGCCGGACATATTTGATTGCGCGGCGATGATAGGTGTAGCTTGCGTGCAGGGTACCGTCCGCTGCCTCCAGAAGCCATGGATAGGACATTTCCAGATTGCGGCCGTTGGTCGAATCGTTGGACAGGCAGGTGCCCTGCCCCTCCTCGATCAAAATCCGGGTAGGAAAGCTGCGGCCGTCGTCATCGGACAGGCAGATGGAAACCGGCGCGCGTGGCACGCCCCATATGGGCACACATCCACCGCTCGGATCGGCATCCGGTCTGTCGTCTTCCTCGCCCAGTTCGTCATAAAGCGAGGCGCGGCGGTCGCTGGATTGCGCGGCGTTGACGGGGTTGCAGATCATCGCCAGCCTGCCGTCTGCGAGCCTGATCGCGGCGATGGAGGAATTATTGTTCGGTACGTCGGTCGGCAGCGGTTCTGTCCATGAGCGACCGCCATCTGTGCTTTCCGTGCGGTAAACGAAATCGGCCTGACGGCGGCGAAAAAAAGCGGAGTAGCGCCCATTCGCGCCTGCAACCGGGCTCATATGAACGCAGCCGGTCGAGCCCGCCAGCTCCTGCAATTGCCAAGTGAGGCCGTTATCTTTCGATATGCCGAGTGCTGCGTTATCGTGGCTGCCGTTCCATTTCTGGCCGGGGCGTTGGACGCAGCGGAAGATCGGCAGAAGCCATGCGCCGTCATCGCGGATGCGAAGTGGCGCACGGATGAAGCAGCCTTTCGGAAGATCGAGAAAACGGCCATCTTCGGCGGACAGCTTTTCCGGCGTTGCCGGGTCGTGGACGACCCGCGCCATGCGGATGCGGCATTCGTCCTGATTGCCGGAGGGCTGGGCGGTGTGAAACAGCCAGAGAGTGCCATCAGGTGCGGTGAAAATAACCGGGTTCTGTTCGGAATGGGCGGGATCGTTGCTCAGGCGCTGCGGTGCTCCCCACCGGCTCGCGCCGGGTGTGAGCGCTGACGCGAAGATCGAAATATCCGATTTTCCCTCCAGCGTTCCGCCAAACCAGGCGCACAGCAGGGTGCCGTCCTGCAGAAGGTGCAGGAAGCTCGCATGGTTCTGGATCATCGGCGATGGCAGGAACGCTTCGTGCCGGTTTTCCGAAACGGCATGGATGGCTCCGGTCATGGCGTGAGCAATGTCATCAGGGGTCATCGTGGTCTCCTCTTGGTCTGATGAAAATGACATATTCAAAAAGTTGTCAAGTTTATTTAAGACAAAAGGAGGCCCTAAAATTTTTGATGACTTAACATAAATATATGTTTTATAATGATAAAACTTCTGTACTGGGTCTCAATAAAAAATCCTTCTGAAAAATAATTTGACAAAAAATGTGATAGCGTCGATGCTTTGATAACGGGTGGAGGAGACGATCATCCGCACGCCATGCTCCTCAATGCAGGAGACGGGGCTTTTGAATGCCTCTTGCGGCACGCCGCCATGTTGCTGAATTTCTGATCTGGGAGGAGAACGGAATGAAGAAGTCATTGATTGCGGGCGCCCTTGTTATGGGTTGCCTTAGCGCCGCGGTTTCGCCGGCGCTTGCGGCGTCGGGGCCGATCAAGATCGTGCTGGCGGAAGAGGCTGACCTGCTGGAGCCTTGCATGGCGACCCGCTCCAATATTGGTCGTATCATCATGGAAAATGTCAGCGAGACGCTGACCGAGCTTGATGTGCGCGGCAAGAACGGCGTGCAGCCGCGCCTCGCTGAAAAATGGGAGCAGAACGCGGATGGCAGCTGGCGTTTCCACCTGCGTGAAGGCGTGAAGTTTTCCGACGGCACGGGTTTCGATGCCAAGGATGTCAAGCATAGCTTCGAACGCATCATGAGCGACAAGAATGCATGCGAATCCCGTCGTTACTTCGGCGGTATGACCGTCACCCCCACGATTGTCGATGACCATACGATCGACTTCAAGACAGAGCCGGCCCAGCCCATTCTGCCGCTCCTGATGTCGCTCGTCACCATCGTGCCCGAAGAAACCAAGATGGAATTTATCCGCGAGCCTGTTGGCACCGGTCCTTACAAGCTGACCAACTGGACACCGGGCCAGCAGATTGTTTTGACTGCACGTGACGACTATTGGGGCGCCAAGCCGCAGGTGACGGAAGCGACCTATCTTTTCCGCGCTGATCCCTCGGTTCGCGCCGCCATGGTGCAGACCGGCGAAGCCGATCTTTCACCCTCCATTTCGCAGCTCGACGCGACAAACCCGAAGACCGACTTTTCCTATCTCGACAGCGAGACGGTCTACATGCGCCTCGACCACAACATCGCGCCGCTGAATGACGTGCGGGTGCGCCGTGCACTCAACCTCGCCATCGACCGGCAGGCTTTCCTCGGCACGCTGGTTCCCGAAGGTGCTGTGCTGGCCACCGCACTCGTTCCGCCGACCACGCTCGGCTGGAACCCTGATGTCAAGGTTTTCCCCTACGACCCTGATAGCGCGAAGAAGTTGCTGGAGGAGGCAAAAGCTGCTGGTGTGAAGGTGGATACGCCGATCACCATCATCGCGCGCACTGCGAACTTCCCTAATGTCACCGAGATCATGGAGGCGATCCAGCAGCAATTGCAGGAAGTCGGCTTCAAGATCGACCTCAAATTCGTGGAAGTGGCCGAGCACGAAAGCTATTATTCCAAGCCCTTCAAGGAAGGCCGGGGACCGCAGATCGTCGCTGCCATGCACGACAATTCCAAGGGTGATCCGTCCTTCACCATGTTCTTCAAATATGCCACCAAGGGCACGCAATCCGGTTTCTCGGACCCCAAGGTGGATGACTTGATCGAACGAGCATCCGCAGCCGTCGGCGATGAACGCGCCAAGCTCTGGTCCGAGCTCATCGCCTACCTGCATGACGATGTCGTGGCGGATGTGCTGCTGTTCCACATGGTTGGCTTCTCACGCGTCTCCGAACGGCTGGACTTCAAGCCCACCATCGCCACCAATTCGATGCTGCAGCTTTCGGAAATCGGCATCAAGTAAGCCGGTATTTCATCTGCCAAAGAGCGGCGGCGGAGCTTTAGCTTCGCCGTCGTGCTGAACACCGGAGGTAACCATGCTGAGCTTCATCCGAAAACGTTCCGTTGCAAGCCTGATCTCCCTGATCGGCCTCATCGTAATGGTTTTCTTCCTCTCCCGCCTGACGGGCGACCCGGCCGCACTGTTTTTGCCGGTGGAGGCTTCGGAGGAATTGAAGCAGCAGTTTCGTGCGCTGCATGGGCTGAACGATCCGCTGATGGTGCAGTTCCTGCGCTACGCGGGCGACGTGATGACGGGGGATCTGGGTGAATCGCTCAGGAAAGCCCGCCCTGCGCTGGATGTGGTGCTGGAGGCTTTCGTCTGGACGCTGTGGCTTGCGGTCATCACCATGTCGCTCGTCACCACAGCAGCAATCGTCGTCGGTTCGCTTGCCGCTTTCCGCTCCGGTGGCTTCTTCGACCGCATGGCCTCCACCATTTCGCTCATCGGCGCTTCCGTGCCGGATTTCTGGCTCGCGATCGTGGCGATCGTGGTGTTTTCCGTCAATCTCGCCTGGCTGCCCACCTCCGGCACCGGCTCGGTGCTGCACTGGATACTGCCGATCTCGGTTCTGTTCGTGCGCCCCTTCGGCATCATCGTTCAGGTGGTGCGCGGCTCGATGATCGGTGCGTTGTCCTCTGCCTATGTCAAAACGGCGCGCGCCAAGGGTGTGAAATCGGGTCCGATTATCTTCATCCACGCCTTGCGAAACGCCATGCTGCCGGTCATCACCGTCATCGGCGATCAGGCGGCAAGCCTTCTCAACGGCGCAGTCATCGTCGAAACCATCTTTGGTTTCCCCGGGGTTGGCAAGCTGATGATCGATTCCATTCTTCAGCGCGATTTCAACGTCGTGCTGGCAGCAATTCTCGTGACCGCGCTTGCGATCTTCCTGATGAATCTTCTGATCGATATCGCCTATGCGCTACTCGATCCGCGTATCCGGCACTGAGGAGACGTTCAGCCATGAGCCTTTCAAACGCCGATACAGAGATCATCGATGAGCCATCCTTTGCAACGCGCATGCTGCGCATGTTGTGGGCGGATAAATTCGCCCTCTGCGCCGCGATCTTCCTCATCGTCGTCATCATTCTCGCCTTTGTCGGCCCGGCGTGGCTTGGCGAGCTGGCGACGAAGCAGAACCTGCGTGGACGCAACCTTGCTCCGTTCGAATGGCAACGCGAATGGTATTTCTGGCTGGGGGCGGATGCGCTCGGTCGCCCGCTGCTGGCGCGCATCGTCGCCGCCACGCAAAATACACTGATGATCGCCGCCGGTGCCGTTTTCATTTCCGCCGTCACCGGCACCGTGCTTGGCCTGATCGCCGGTTTTTCCTCCAACCGTGTTGGCCAGATTATCATGAGGCTGGCGGACGTGATCATGTCGTTTCCGTCACTGTTGATCGCGGTCATCGTGCTTTATCTGCTCGGCTCATCCATCCTCAACCTGATGCTGGTTCTGGCGATAACCCGCATCCCCGTTTACATCCGCACCACAAGGGCCGAAGTGCTGGAGGTGCGTGAACGCATGTTCGTACAGGCGGCGCGCGTGATGGGCGCATCGGGCAAACGTATCCTGTTCCGCCATATTCTACCCGTGGTCCTGCCGACGCTGACAACGCTTGCGACGCTCGATTTTGCCTATGTGATGCTGGCGGAAAGCGCGCTGTCTTTCCTTGGTATCGGCATTCAGCCGCCGGAAATCACCTGGGGCCTGATGATCTCGCAGGGGCGGCAGTACCTCACCAATGCCTGGTGGCTGTCCTTCTGGCCGGGCCTTGCCATCATACTCACCACCCTGTCGCTCAACCTGCTGTCCAACTGGCTGCGCATTGCGCTCGACCCCGTGCAGCGCTGGCGGCTGGAAATGAAAGGCCGCAAACATGCCTGACCATCTTCTCGATGTGCGCAACCTTTCCGTGGAGTTTCACACCGCAGGCGGTGTCGTGCATGCGGTGAAGGATGTTTCCTATCATATCGACCGTGGTGAAACGCTTGCGATCCTCGGTGAAAGCGGCTCGGGCAAATCGGTATCGTCCTCGGCCATCATGAACCTCATCGACATGCCGCCCGGACGTATCAGCGGCGGCCAGATATTTCTTGATGGCAAAGACCTTCTGACAATGCCGGCTGAGGCCCGCCGCGAGATCAATGGCCGGCGCATCGCCATGATCTTTCAGGACCCGCTCAGCCATCTCAATCCGGTCTATACCGTCGGCTGGCAGATCCGCGAGGCGATGACCACCCATGGAATGGACAGGGTGAAAGCCGAAGCGGAGGCGAGGCGGCTTGTCGCGCGTGTTGGAATTCCTGATCCGGACGGAGCCTTGAAGAAATATCCGCATGAATTTTCTGGCGGCCAGCGCCAGCGTGTGATGATCGCCATGGCGCTTGCGCTCCGGCCCGATCTCCTGATCGCCGACGAGCCGACCACGGCACTCGATGTGACGGTTCAGGCTGAAGTTCTTGCCCTGCTCAAGGAATTGCAGCGGGAAACCGGTATGGCCGTTCTCATCATCACCCATGATCTTGGCGTCGTCGCCGAAATCGCCGACCGGGTGGTCGTGATGGAAAAGGGCGTGCTGGTGGAGGCAGGCACGGTTCGCGAGGTCTATCGCAACCCAAAGCATCCCTATACCCGCAAGCTCATCAGCGCCGCCCCCGGCAGGGGCGAAATGCACGAGCCGAATGCGACCGGCGAACCGCTCCTCCGTGTGCGCGATGTGCGCAAACGTTATGGGGCTTTCGAGGCACTGAAGGGCGTTTCCTTTGACCTTATGGCGGGGGAAACCATAGCTGTCGTTGGCGAAAGCGGTTCCGGCAAATCGACACTCGCGCGCATTCTGCTCCGGCTCGACGAGCCGGATGCCGGCAGCGCCGAGTGGAAGGGGCGTGATCTCTTCAAGCTTTCGCCTGCCGAACTCTTTGCCCTCAGGCGTGATTTACAGATGGTGTTTCAGGATCCAACCCAGTCGCTGAACCCCCGCATGACTGTGTTCCAGCTGGTTTCCGAAGCCTGGGTGATCCATCCGGACATACTACCCAAAGCGAAATGGCGCGAACGGGTCGCGGAATTGCTGCATCAGGTCGGCCTCTCGCCGGAACATATGCGCCGTTATCCGCATCAGTTTTCCGGTGGCCAGCGGCAGAGGATCGCGATTGCCCGCGCGCTGGCGCTGGAGCCGAAGCTCATCATCTGCGATGAAGCGGTCTCGGCGCTCGACGTGTCTGTCCAGGCGCAGGTTGTTGCACTTCTTGACAAGCTGCGCCGTGAAATGGGCCTCTCCTTCATCTTCATCGCGCATGACCTGCCGGTGGTCCGCGATTTTGCCGATCACGTCATGGTCATGCAGCGGGGAGAGGTTGTGGAATTCGGGACTGTCCGGCAGGTTTTCGAAGCGCCGCGCGAGGGCTATACGCGCGCACTTCTTTCCGCCAGCCTCGATCCCGACCCCGATATGCAGTCTGTGCGTCGGATCGATGCCGATCACACTATTGGAAATCCAAGCGGAGTTCTTTCATGACCAAACAAGCCTTCGTCGCGCTCGTGACCTGTTTCAACGAGGACGAAACCATCAATTACGAAGCGACCCGTGCGCAGGTGCGCCGTCAGGTGGCGGCCGGCAACAACATCATGTGCGCCGGAACTAACGGCGATTTCACCGCACTGACGCATGAAGAAAAAATCCGGCTGACGGAAGAGGTGGTGGACGAAGTTGCGGGCCGTGCGAAGGTCATCGTCAATGCCGGCATGCCCGCCACTTTCGAAACGCTGCAACTCGCCAAAGCCTTCGACCGCATCGGCGTAGACGGTATTGCCGTCATCACACCCTTCTTCATCGCCTGCACCCAGGATGGGCTGATCCGCCATTTCTCGACTGTGGCCGACGCCCTCGAAACACCGGTCTATCTTTACGATATTCCCGCCCGAACCCAGAACCACATAGAGCCGGAAACCGCCCGCAAACTTGCCGCCCATGGCAACATTGCCGGCATCAAGGATTCGGGCGGTGCGCAGCAGACGCTGGAAGCCTATCTACAGGTAGCAAAGGAGATGCCCGGTTTCGAAGTCTATTCCGGCCCGGATCATCTCGTTCTCTGGTCGTTGCAGAACGGTGCCGCCGGCTGCATCTCCGGCCTCGGCAACGCGCTCCCGCATGTACTTGCCGGCATTCTCAATGCTTTCAACGCCAGCGATATCGCCGAGGCCGAACGCCAGCAGGCGATCTATACGGATTTTCGCACCGATCTCTATGCGCTCGGTTTTGCGCCCGCCATGGTCAAGCGCTCGCTTTACCTTCAGGACCCATCCGTCGGCGCCAGCCGGCAACCCGCCCTTCTGCCAGATCAGGAACAGGATGACCGGATCGTGGAAATATTACGTCGTTATCAACAGCTGTAACGCCACCGCCCGAATGTGACGTGCAGGAGTGACGCGGTGTGGCGCCACGTGAAAAATATCCACAAAACGGCCAGAAGCCGAAGCATTTATACAGCCTTGTCCGGGACGAATAATTTGTGACACAAACACGAAATTTCCCTTGTCAGTCCCGCCATTGATGTTTATGAGGAGCGCGCAACGCAAGCGTTCGCGCATGCGGAGAGGTGGCAGAGTGGTCGAATGCACCGCACTCGAAATGCGGCATACCTGCAAGGGTATCGTGGGTTCGAATCCCACCCTCTCCGCCATAATTTACGCTAAGCAGTAAGATTTTCCGAGATAGCCTGATTTCATTCGTTGGTCGCTTTGATGCTGCAGTCTGCTAGCGAAGCCGGTACTGCTCTGCGCCAGCGGAGGCAGACTGGTTGAGATAGCGGTTGGCTTCCATTTCGTTGCGTCCCACCCGCGATCTTCAGCACCTGTTGGAGGCCCACACGGCCACGCTCCCGAAAAATTGGGATGCCGGCAAGTGCTCTCTCATATCCGCCATTGCCTCTTACGGCAGAGGCGCTATCATAATTGTGTTGTAGGACGATAAGCTTTGGGAGGAGCGATACGTGAGACGGATGTGGCCAGACGAATTTGCCTTTCTGCTGGACGGCGCGGAAGAGGTTGACCTGCATATTCCATCGGGGGCACACGACGACAGTTCGCCCGAAGAAACGATATCCAAGAAGGCTTTGAAAGCCCGCATCAGCCAGCAGGATTTTGAAAAGATTTGGCATCTTGCAGAGGCTCGCTATCGGCTGACCGGCAGGTTTTCGGGCAAGGCGATTACGCTGATCGCCAACAATCCTCACTATCAGAAATGGCATCCCTCCGACGGCGGCAGCGTCGAGAGCGTGTCCGATAGCGGTCAGAAATACACGACGCGCTATGTGATCGTGCATTTTCTCGTTGATGATGTTCGCGAGCTGGTCGAAGCCTGAACTCCGCAGGAACGGTTCTTGCCATTGACTGGTGGAAGGGCCTTTCGAAAACCAGCGGTGCCGAGTAATTCTTGGCACCGTTTGGCGGCGTGTTAGAGGTGAGCTTCAATATCTGCGTAAGACTACGATGAGCAGCGCGTGTCCGTAGTCCACTGAAATGCCTCTATACTGGTGCCGTCTTTGATCTCTCCGATGGCAGGGTGACGTGCTGACCCTCCGCAGGCTTTACCGCTGCTGCGATGTAAAAATTTCCTCCGAATTAAAATAGTTTTCCTTTAAAGAAGGAAAACACGTTATGCCGGAGGATCACATGGCAAAGGACAGCACAAAGACCGAGCCTGCGCTTTTGTCGCAGGACCCGCATGCGGTTCGCGAGCCGAGGGTCAATAATCTCGAAATGGCGATCGGCCATGAGGTGCGTGCCTATCGCAAGAAGCTGGGCATCACGGTCACCGATCTCGCATCGGCCACCGGCGTATCGGTGGGAATGCTCTCAAAGATCGAAAACGGTAATATTTCGCCGTCCCTCACCACGCTGCAGACGCTGTCAAAGGCGCTCGGCGTGCCGATCACGGCGTTCTTCCGTGGCTTCGAGGAGCCGCGCAGCGCCACCTTCGTCAAGGCGGGCCAAGGGGTGAACATCGAGCGTAGAGGCACCCGCGCCGGCCATCAGTACAGCCTGCTTGGCCATATCGACAACAATACTAGCGGCGTCACCGTCGAGCCCTATCTCATCACGCTGACGACGGACTCGGATGTATTTCCGACCTTCCAGCATGAGGGCATGGAGTTCCTCTACATGCTGGAGGGAGAGGTGGTTTATCGCCACGGCGAGCAGCTTTTCACCATGCAGGCGGGTGACAGCCTGTTTTTTGATGCTGATGCGCCGCACGGACCGGAGGAGCTGGTGAAGCTTCCCGCTCGCTATCTGTCGATCATTTCCTATCCGCAAAGACGGCTGACAAATGATTGAAAAGTTGCCTTAGAAGAAAAAAATATTCCTGATAGTTGACGAGATGGAATTCCATATGCTAGCTCTTCATTCAGAAACGAATGGAGGTGCCTGTCGATGTGCGGCATTGTTGGACTATTCCTGAAAGACAAAAGCCTTGAACCGCAGCTGGGTGAGCTGCTTTCGGACATGCTCGTGACCATGACGGATCGTGGACCGGATTCCGCCGGCATCGCGATCTATGGAAGCGCTGCCGATGGCCGGGCAAAAGTGACCATCCAGTCGGCCGATCCCGTCGCCGATTTTTCGGGCCTTGCCGAAGCGCTGAAGGAAAATGGCGTTGAAGCTTCGATTGCGGTGAAAAGCACCCACGCGGTCCTGGATATTTCATCGGCAAAGCTCACGGAAATTCGCTCGGTCCTGGCTGCCATCCGCCCGAATGTGCGGGTGATGGGCTCCGGCGACAGCGTGGAAATCTACAAGGAAACCGGCCTGCCGAAAGATGTCGTCGCCCGTTTTGGCGTGCGCTCCATGGCGGGCAGCCATGGCATCGGCCACACCCGCATGGCAACGGAATCGGCTGTGACGACGCTTGGCGCACACCCCTTCTCCACCGGTGCCGACCAGTGCCTGGTGCATAACGGTTCGCTCTCCAACCACAATAATCTGCGTCGGGAACTGGTACGCGAGGGCATGACCTTCGAAACCCAGAACGACTCGGAAGTGGCCGCCGCGTATCTCACGGCTGAAATGGCCAAGGGCAAGGATCTGGGCGAAGCGCTGACCGGCGCGCTCGATGATCTCGACGGGTTCTTTACCTTCGTCGTCGGCACCAAATCCGGTTTCGGCGTGGTGCGCGATCCCATCGCCTGCAAGCCGGCGGTGATGGCCGAGACCGATCAATATGTCGCTTTCGGCTCCGAATACCGCGCGCTTGTCAATCTGCCTGGCATCGAAAATGCCCGCGTCTGGGAGCCGGAGCCGGCGACCGTCTATTTCTGGGACCATGAAAAGGCCGCGTGAAACCGTCATCGGCGCATATTGCGAAAGTCATATCCATGCCAGTTTTCGATCTCTCCCACACGCCTTTGCGTGAACTCAACAGCGCGCTCCATGGGCTTTCCTCGGGCGCAAACGACACCGAATTCGAAGTTGTCAATCCGCGCGGCCACCATGCCGTCGCTGTTGGCATCGACAGCCCCGTCATCGTCGATGTTCGCGGCTCGGTCGGTTATTATTGCGCCGGCATGAATGATGGCGGGACCGTCACCGTTTACGGCTCGGCCGGGCCGGGCGTTGCCGAAAACATGATGTCGGGCACCGTCGTCATCGAGGGCGACGCTTCGCAATACGCAGGTGCCACCGGTCGCGGCGGGCTGCTGGTCATCAAGGGCAATGCCGCTTCCCGCTGCGGCATTTCCATGAAGGGCATCGATATCGTCGTGAAGGGCAATATCGGCCACATGTCCGCCTTCATGGGTCAGTCTGGCCACCTCGTTGTCTGCGGCGATGCGGGCGATGCGTTGGGTGACTCCCTTTATGAAGCGAAGCTTTTTGTGCGCGGCTCGGTCAAGAGCCTGGGTGCCGACTGCATCGAGAAGGAAATGCGGCCCGAACATCTGGAGAAGCTTGCCGAACTTCTTGAAAAAGCCGGCGTCTCCGATGTCAGCCCAAGCGAGTTCAAACGCTACGGTTCGGCCCGCACGCTCTACAATTTCAACATCGACAACGCCGACGCGTATTGAGGCGAGGGATTTTCCGATGAGCTATCACAACCCCTTCACCCCACCACGCAAGTCCGCGACTTTCGATGATCACACGCTGGCGGAAATCCGCCGTGCGGCTGCGACCGGCATCTATGATATTCGCGGCGCAGGCACGAAGCGGAAGGTGCCGCATTTCGACGACCTGCTGTTTCTCGGCGCGTCCATCTCGCGTTATCCGCTCGAAGGTTATCGCGAGAAGTGCGATACGACCGTCACCCTCGGCACGCGCTTTGCCAAGAAGCCGATCACGCTGAAAACGCCGATCACCATTGCCGGCATGAGCTTCGGCGCGCTTTCCGGCAACGCCAAGGAAGCGCTCGGCCGTGGCGCGACCATTGCCGGCACGTCCACCACGACGGGCGATGGCGGCATGACGGATGAGGAACGCGGCCACAGCCAGACGCTGGTCTATCAATATCTGCCGTCGCGTTATGGCATGAACCCCAAGGATTTGCGCCGTGCGGACGCCATCGAGGTGGTCGTCGGCCAGGGCGCGAAACCGGGCGGCGGCGGCATGCTGCTTGGCCAGAAGATTTCCGATCGCGTCGCCAATATGCGCAATTTGCCGAAGGGCATCGACCAACGTTCCGCCTGCCGTCATCCTGACTGGACTGGCCCGGACGATCTGGAAATCAAGATCCTTGAACTGCGCGAAATCACCGATTGGGAAAAACCGATCTACATCAAGGTTGGTGGTGCGCGCCCCTATTACGACACCGCACTTGCAGTGAAGGCCGGTGCCGATGTGGTGGTGCTTGATGGCATGCAGGGCGGCACGGCGGCCACGCAGGACGTCTTCATCGAAAATGTCGGCATGCCCACGCTTGCCTGTATTCGCCCCGCAGTACAGGCGCTTCAGGATCTCGGCATGCATCGCAAGGTGCAATTGGTCGTGTCCGGTGGCATTCGCTCGGGTGCGGATGTCGCCAAGGCTCTGGCGCTTGGTGCCGATGCGGTTGCCATCGGAACGGCGGCGCTGGTGGCGCTGGGCGATAACGACCCGAAATGGGAAGATGAATACCAGAAGCTAGGCACCACGGCCGGCGCTTATGATGACTGGCACGAGGGCAAAGACCCCGCAGGCATCACCACGCAGGACCCGGAACTTGCCGCACGTCTTGATCCAATCGCCGCCGGTCGCCGCCTCGCCAACTATCTGAAGGTCATGACGCTCGAAGCCCAGACCATCGCACGCGCCTGCGGCAAAAACCATCTCCACAATCTGGAGCCGGAAGATCTGGTGGCTCTAACCATGGAGGCTGCGGCAATGGCGCAGGTTCCGCTGGCGGGAACAAACTGGTTCCCGGGTAAAGGCAGCTTTTAAAAAATACAATGGACGGGCGCATTTGGGAGGATGTGGCCGTCCTTTTTCGATGAAGTGTCTGATATTCAAAAAAAGGGGAATGACGTGACACTGGACCTCTCCAAGTTTGCTGCCGAAAAAGGCATCAAATATTTCATGATCAGTTATACCGATCTCTTCGGTGGCCAGCGCGCCAAGCTGGTTCCTGCAGAAGCGATTGCCGATATGCAGAAGGGCGGCGCCGGATTTGCCGGTTTCGCCACATGGTTCGATCTGACGCCCGCCCATCCCGATCTCTTCGCAGTGCCGGACGCCTCCTCGGTCATCCAGCTTCCCTGGAAAAAGGATGTGGCCTGGGTTGCTGCCGATTGCGTCATGGAAGACCAGCCTGTGGAACAGGCGCCGCGCGTCGTTTTGAAAAAGCTCATCGCGGAAGCGGCCGGGCAAGGGCTGCGGGTCAAAACCGGCGTGGAACCGGAATTTTTCCTGATTTCGCCGGACGGCGCGAAAATCTCCGATGAGTACGACACGGCGGAAAAGCCCTGCTACGACCAGCAGGCAGTGATGCGTCGTTACGATGTGATCGCGGAAATATGCGACTACATGTTGGAGTTGGGCTGGAAACCCTACCAGAACGACCATGAGGACGCGAACGGCCAGTTCGAGATGAACTGGGAATATGACGATGCGCTCCAGACGGCGGATAAACATTCCTTCTTCAAGTTCATGGTCAAGTCGGTTGCCGAAAAGCACGGGCTGCGCGCGACATTCATGCCGAAGCCTTTCAAGGGGCTGACCGGCAACGGCTGCCATGCTCATATTTCGGTCTGGGATCTGGATGGCAAGGTCAACGCTTTTGCCGACAAGGCAATGCCTTTCGGGCTCTCCGAAAAGGGCAAGACGTTTCTGGGCGGCATCATGAAACATGCCTCCGCTCTTGCGGCCGTCACCAATCCGACGGTTAATTCCTACAAGCGTATCAACGCGCCGCGGACCATCTCGGGCGCGACCTGGGCGCCGAACACGGTGACCTGGACCGGGAACAACCGCACCCACATGGTTCGCGTGCCAGGGCCGGGGCGTTTCGAACTGCGTCTGCCGGATGGCGCCGTGAACCCCTATTTGCTGCAGGCCATCATCATTGCGGCCGGTCTCTCGGGTGTCCGCTCACAGGCCGATCCCGGTCCGCATCACGATATAGACATGTATCGCGAAGGTCATACCGTGACGAACGCGCCGAAACTGCCGCTCAATCTTCTCGATGCGCTGCGCGAATACGAGAAGGACGAGGAACTGCAGCAGGCATTGGGCATGGAGTTCTCAAAGGCCTATCTGAAGCTCAAGCAGGGCGAGTGGAACGCTTATTGCGCGCAATTCACTGCCTGGGAGCACCAGACAACGCTCGACGTTTGAGTTCGGGTTTCCCCGCCGCCCTTGCGGCTTTTCCCCGCGCTCATCAGACAGCGCGGGGTTTTTCCAATATCGATGACAGAGAGAGTGCCGGATGACGAACTTCGTCCTGACCGTAACCTGCAAGTCCACCCGAGGCATCGTCGCTGCCCTTTCAGGCTTTCTCGCTGAAAAAGGCTGCAACATCGTCGATAGTTCGCAGTTTGATGATCTCGGTACGGGCCGTTTCTTCATGCGCGTGGGCTTCATTTCCGAAGAGGGAGCAAAGCGTGACGACTTGATGGCTGAACTGATGCCGATCTCGCAGAAATTCGGCATGGAAGTGGCGCTTCATGACCAGTCCGAGCGGATGAAGGTCCTGCTGATGGTCTCGCGCTTCGGCCATTGTCTGAACGATCTGCTTTACCGTTGGCGCATCGGGGCCTTGCCGATCGATATTGTTGGCGTCGTCTCCAACCATTTCGATTACCAGAAAGTGGTGGTCAATCATGATATTCCCTTCCACCACATTCCGGTGACGAAGGAAAACAAGCCACAGGCTGAAGCCCGGATCATGGATATTGCCGAAAGCACCGGAACCGAACTGATCGTGCTTGCGCGTTATATGCAGGTGCTTTCCGACCGGATGTGCGAGACGATGTCGGGGAAGATCATCAACATCCACCATTCTTTCCTGCCGTCCTTCAAGGGCGCCAACCCTTACAAGCAGGCCTATCAGCGCGGCGTGAAGCTGATCGGTGCAACGGCCCACTATGTCACCGCCGATCTCGACGAAGGTCCGATTATCGAGCAGGATATTGTGCGTATTACCCATGCCCAGAGCGCGGAGGATTATGTTTCGCTCGGCCGGGATGTCGAGGCGCAGGTTCTGGCACGCGCCATCCACGCCCATATCCACCACCGTACTTTCATCAACGGTAACCGGACCGTGGTCTTCCCGCCAAGCCCGGGCAGCTATGCATCGGAACGGATGGGGTGACGCGGCATTGCGACAAGCTGGTCGCGCGCTGTTGCCATAAACATGGTGCGCGGCTAAATAAGTTGGTACGCCATAATATAAAGAGCCAGAACCTGTTTTCACGCCCGGCGGGCGGAAGCGGGATGTGCCAAACGAGGTGATACCATGACCGGTGCTTTGCAGGGAACTGCCATTCGCGTTGAGCGTCCGACCAAGACGCTGAGGGAGCTTGCGCTCGACAAGGTGCGCGACGCCATCGTGAACGGTTACTTCCGTCCGGGAGACCGCCTTGTGGAGCGCGATCTCTGCGCCCAGCTGGGCGTTTCCCGCACCATCGTGCGCGAAGTCCTGCGGCATCTGGAGTCCGAGGGGCTGGTGGCGAATTTGCCGAACAAGGGGCCGATGGTTGCGCTGCTCGATCTCGCCGAGGCCAAGCAGATTTACGAAATCCGCGGTGCGCTGGAGGGAATGGCGGCTCGCCTTTGTGCGGAGCGTCGCGATCCCGCCATTGTCGAGGCGCTTGAGGCTTCGCTCGAGCATATTCGCGAAAGTTACGTTGCCAAGGATATGCCCGGTGTTCTCGCGCATACCTCGTCTTTTTATCATACGCTGTTCAGCAAGATCGACCGGCATGTCGCCTGGGGCGTCGTCAATTTGCTGACGGTGCGAATCAACCATCTTCGCTCCATGACGATCAAGACGAAAAGCCGCGATACCGAAGGTCCGGCGCAGATGAAAAAGATCGTCGATGCGATCCGGAAAGGTGACGGGGACGCCGCTTACAAAGCCGCTCTCGATCATGTCACCAGCGCATGCGCTATCGCCGAAGCCGTTCTCACCGCGCAAAAAACGGCTGACTGACGGTTTTTGGCGCTCCGTTCTGCTTGTCTTGCGGTTGCCCAGCTGGCGGCCGCAGGCTCTTGGTTTTTTGATTTTATGGTTGTTTTACAATAATTTAGAAAAACAAATGACCGCTTATTGACAGGGCAATCCGTTTGGTGTGATGGTATGCCATAATAAATAATATAAAGAGCGGAGCTTAATATGAACTGGAATCCGATTTCCCGGAAATGCATAGCCGTGCGCGCCAAAACCTCTCTGGCGGGCTTTGTCATCAGTCTTCTTGCCGGTGCGGCCGTTGCACAGGACTGCACGCCGAAAATATCCAACGATCACCTCATCAAGCCCGGCCATCTCGTGATGGCGACCAGCCCGACATTGCCACCCATGGCCTATGCCGACCAACAGGGCGTGCTCAAAGGCCTTCGTATCGAGTTGGGTTATGAAATCGCCAAGCGCCTCTGCCTGAAGCCCGAATATATCAGCACGGAATATGCCACCATGGTGCCGGGCCTGCAGGGCGGCCGCTGGGATATGATCAATGCAGGTCTGTTCGTGACGGCGGAGCGGCGCAAGATCCTGTTCATGATCCCCTATGAGAGTCTCGCCATCAGCATTTCAACGGCCGTCGGTGCATCCGAGCCCATCACCAAGGTGGACGATCTGGCCGGCAAGGCCGTCAGCACCGATATCGGTGGCTATGCCGAGCGCAAGATCAAGGAATTGAACGAGGACTTCAAGAAACGCGGTCTTGCGCCGATGACCATAAACCTGTTCGACAATTACGCGACCGTCTATCAGGCGCTGCGGGCAGGTCAGGTTCAGGCCGCGGTCTCCATCGATCCTGTCGCCAAGCAATACCAGGATCGCGGCGAGTTCACGCATGCACTTTCCGGCATGTACCCCACGCCCGGTTCGCTTTCCTTTGGAAGCAAGGACGTCGCCAGTGCCGTCTCTGCTGCTCTCAAGGAAATGAGGGCCGATGGTTCGCTTGAAAAGCTGATGGGTGGTTATGGCGTGAGCATCGCGCCCGGCGATCTCGCCGTTCTTGGTCCGGAAGGCTGAAATCTCCTTCATCTGAACTGTCAGCGCGGCGGGAAAGTTCTCGCCGCGACCATTCCCGCATGAATTGGAGAAAGACGTGAAGGGTTGGAACTGGGAAGGTTTCTTCGAATACCTGACGAATTATTATCTTTTCGAGGGGGCGATGGTGACGCTCGGCCTCACGGTTTTTGCCATGACGGCGGGTCTTGCGCTGGGTTTCGTCATTGCGGTGATGCGCATGTCGAAATACCGGTTCCTCTCCGGACCGGCCTATTTCTACACTTGGATATTTCGCGGCACGCCGCTGCTGGTGCAGCTCATCATCATCTATACCGGCCTGCCGCAGCTCGGCATCAAGCTGACGGTTCTGCAGTCCACCCTGATCGGCCTGTCGCTCTGCGAGGCCGCTTATCTGTCGGAAATCGTCCGGGCAGGTATTGCCGCGGTTCCCAAAGGCCAGATCAATGCGGCGCGCGCCATCGGCATGACCGAGGCGCAGGTGATGCGCTACATAGTTGCGCCGCAGGCCTTCCGCATCATCATTCCGCCGCTTGGCAATTCCGTCAATGGCGTGCTGAAGACAACGTCGATCGCCTCCATCATTTCCATGGAGGAGCTGCTGCGCCGCACGCAGGTTCTTATCCAGGAAAAGTTCCTCGTTCTGGAGCTCTTCATGGTCGCGGCCCTTTATTACCTCGCCATGACGACCGCCTGGGAACTCATCCAGCGCCGTATCGAGAAACGATTCGGCAAGGCCTACGGCCCAATGTCGGCTGACGTACACTAGGGAGAAGTCCGATGTCTCAAGCAACCAGCATGATCGAACTTCAATCCGTCAACAAATGGTACGGTCCGACCTTTCAGGTTCTGACCAATTGCAGCCTGAATGTCGCCAAGGGCGAAGTCGTCGTGATCTGCGGGCCGTCCGGTTCGGGCAAGTCGACGCTGATCAAATGCGTCAATGCGCTGGAGACGATCGGCAACGGCATCATCACCGTCAACGGGGTTGAGGTGACCAACCCCAAGACCGATATGCCGAAGCTGCGCTCCAAAGTGGGCATGGTGTTCCAGCATTTCGAACTCTTCCCGCATATGACGATCCTCGAAAATCTGTGCATCGGGCAGGAGAAGGTTCTCGGCCGCTCCCCTGCGGAGGCGCTGGTCAAAGCCAACGCCCTTCTGGAGCGTGTGGGGCTTACCGCGCATGCGAAGAAATATCCCGGCCAGCTTTCCGGCGGTCAGCAGCAGCGCGTCGCAATCGCCCGCGCGCTGGCGATGGATCCGGTCGCCATGCTTTTTGACGAGCCTACATCGGCGCTTGATCCGGAAATGATCAACGAGGTGCTCGACGTCATGGTCTCGCTTGCGCAGGAAGGCATGACGATGATGGTGGTGACGCATGAAATGGGGTTTGCCCGCAAGGTGGCGGACCGCATCGTCTTCATGGATGGCGGCGAGATCGTCGAGATCGGCGAGGGTGACAGCTTCTTCACCAATCCGAAGACGGATCGCGCACGCTCGTTCCTGTCGAAAATCCTGGCGCATTGAGGCCACGGTGACCGGAGCGGGATGACGAAGTCCCGCTTCAGATCGTGCGCCTTAGGCCGTTCCGAACAACGCAGAATGATAGTGGCGGAGAACCGCAATGATAAACCGTGTCCTGATGCCTCGCGAAATGCTCATCGGCGGTGGCAGCCGTTTCCGATTGCCGTCACTGCTGAAATCTCTGGGGGTGAAGCGCCCTCTGCTCGTCTGCGATCCAGTCATGCAGAAACTCGGCCATGCGGATGCGCTTTTGCAGGCGCTTGGCGGCGAGGGTATCGATGCCGCCATTTTTGCGGATGTCGTAGAAGATCCAACGGATATATCCATCGCCACACTGGTGAAACGCGTTTCCGGGGGCGGTCATGATGGTCTCGTCGCACTCGGCGGCGGTAGCGCCATGGATACGGCGAAAGCAGGCGCCATCGTTGCAACCAGTGGCGAAGAGCTGCGGGCGCTGAAAGTTCCAAGGATCGTGGATTTTGCCGTCATGCCGGTAATTGCCATACCCACAACCGCAGGAACCGGATCGGAAGTAACACGCGCCGCCGTCGTGACGGACACGGCTGCCAGCGAAAAAATGCTCATCCTCGGCACCGCCGCTTTGCCCATTGCGGCCATCATCGATTACGAGCTGACGCTGACCTGCCCTTACCGTGTCACGGTCGATACCGGCATAGATGCCCTGACCCATGCGTTGGAAGCGCTGGTCAACCGCAACGGTAATGCCCATTCCGAGGCGTTGGCGCTGTCCGCGCTGAAACTGATCGGGGCAAATCTCGAAAAAGTGGCGAACGACCCGCAAAACCGGGAAGCACGAGAAGCGATGATGCTCGGGGCGACGCATGCGGGTCTTGCCGTTTCCAACACATCCACAGCGTTGATCCACGGCCTCAGCCGGCCGGTCGGTGCCTTTTTCCATGTTCCGCACGGCATGTCGAATGCGATGGTGCTGCCGTTGGTCACACAATTTTCGTTGAATTCCGCTCTACCGCAATATGCCGCCGCCGCCCGCGCACTTGGTTGCGCCAGTTCGACGGACAGTGACCAGATTGCAGGCGCAAAGATGGTGGAGGCTTTCATCGGCCTGAACAGGCGGCTGAAGGTGCCGACCCCGCAGGAATTCGGTATCGACAAAACCCGCTATCTCGATCTTTTGCCGGAAATGGTGCGGCAAGGCCTCGCCTCCGGCACACCGGCAAATAACCCACGGGTTCCGACGGCAGCGGAAATGACGCGCCTTTACGAACTTGCCTTTGACGGCCGCACGGAAGGCCCTTGAGCCATAACCTCCTGTAAGAATTGTTATTTTTCACAACTTCAAGCCGCAGATTTCCACCACTTGACACATACATATTATGGCATACCATAAGACATCATATTTACCGGAGAGAACGCCAATGCCCATCCAGATCCGTAAGACGCTGTTGCAGGTCGAAACAACGTTGATTGAAGGAGGCAAGGCCGCAGCGACACCTTTGAAGCTGTTCACCGCCATCGCGGTCGTGAAAAATCCCTGGGCTGGAAAAGGCTTCGTGGATGATCTCAAACCGGAAATCCACGCCGGGGCGCCGGTGCTGGGCGAACTGCTGACGAAGATGATCCTTGATGCCGTGGGTTCCGGCGAAGCGGTGGAGGCCTATGGCAAGGCGGCCGTCGTCGGGCTGGATGGTGAGATCGAACATGCCTCCGCGCTCATTCACACGTTGCGTTTCGGCAATCACTATCGTCAGGCTGTGGGTGCCAAGTCCTATCTGGCCTTCTGCAATACGCGTGGTCCCGGCAATGCGCCGATCATGATCCCCTTAATGGACAAGAACGATGAAGGCCGCCGTTCGCACTACCTGACTATCCAGACCTCCGTTCCCGATGCTCCGGCTGCCGATGAGATCGTCGTCGCGCTCGGTGCTTCAGTCGGCGGCAGGCCTCATCACCGCATCGGCGACCGCTATCAGGATCTGAAGGATCTCGGTCAGGATGTTGCCAACCCGGCGGGCGTTTGAGGGTGATGCAAATGCAGGAGGCCGCCACCACGTCACGGGTCAATGCTGCAAAGGCAGATGCTGCCGCGCTCCCTCGCAAGGTGACCGAGGGCGGGGCGGCCTATTTCGAGGCAGGCGCCGGTGAAGACCTGATCCTCATCCACGGCGTGGGAATGCGGCTGGAAGCCTGGAAGCCGCAGATCGAAATCTTTTCAAAGACGCACCGTGTCATCGCGGTAGATATGCCGGGGCATGGCGGCAGTGAACGCCTGCCAGCGGGCAGCACGCTCAAGGATTTTGTCGGCTGGTTCGGCCGGTTTCTTGACGATATGCGGATCGCGCGTGCCAATGTGGCCGGGCATTCCATGGGGGCGCTGATTTCCGGCGGTGCCGCTGCAACCTTTGGAGATCGAATTGCGCGCGTCGGTTATCTGAACGGCGTTTACCGCCGTGATCCGGCCGCGAAGGCTGCGGTTCTTGCACGCGCGGCTGCCATCCGGACCACTGGCGTGGACAAGGAAGGCCCTTTGTTACGCTGGTTCGGCGACGATCCAAAGAGCCAGCAGGCGCGGGAGTTGACTCGAGGTTGGCTGGAAATGGTCGATCCCGAAGGTTACGCGGTTGCCTATACCGCATTTGCGGACGGCGACGAGACCTATGCGGATCGGTGGCCCTCGGTCATCTGCCCGGCTCTTTTCCTGACGGGTTCGGACGACCCCAATTCGACGCCTTTGATGGCCGAGCAGATGGCGGCGATCACACCGCGCGGTTACGCCCGCGTCGTTGAGGCGCACCGGCATATGGTCAACCTGACCGCACCTGAAACTGTCAATGCAATGATGGCCGAATGGCTGGCTTTAGAGGAGGAGCCGCAATGACTGTTGCAACCCTTGATCCGCGCGCTTTGCGCGATGCATTTGGCGCTTTCGTAACGGGAGTAACGATCGTGACCACCCGGGACGATGCAGGAAAGCCCATCGGTTTTACCGCCAACTCCTTCACCTCGGTTTCGCTCGATCCGCCGTTGCTGCTGATCTGCCTTGCCCGCAGCTCGCGCAATTTCATGACGATGACCGGCACCAAAAACTTCGCGGTCAATATTCTGTCGGAAAGCCAGAAGGACCTCTCCAACACCTTCGCCCGGCCGGTCGAAGACCGTTTCGCCACCGCCAGCTGGTTGGATGCGCCGAAGGGCTCCCCGGTCTTTGCAGACGTCGCGGCCTGGTTCGAATGTTCGATGCAGGAGGTTATCGAGGCCGGCGATCATGTCATTCTGCTCGGCCGTATCGAGGCTTTCGACAATAGCAGCCTGAACGGTCTCGGTTATGCGCGCGGCGGCTATTTCACGCCGATGCTGGCTGCAAAGGCGGTATCGGCAGCGGCAGAGGGCGATATCGTCGTGGGCGCCGTTCTGGAACGGCGCGGCGAGATTTACCTCGTTGGCGACGACGTGCTGTCGCTTCCCGGCTGTGTCGTGGCAAGCGGCGATCCGGTCGCGGCGCTGACATCACGTCTCGAAGACCTGACGGGTCTCTCCGTCAAAACGGGATTTCTCTACTCGGTTTATGAGAACAAGACGGACGGGCGCCAACACGTCGTCTATCACGCGCTTGCCGATGGCGATCAAGCGCCGCGCGAGGGCCGTTTTCTGTTGCCCGGCGCGCTGGCTTCGGCAAAATTCGACTCCGGCGCTACGGCGGATATCGTCAATCGTTTCGTGCTGGAAAGCTCGATCGGCAATTTCGGTGTTTATGTCGGGAACGAGACCGCCGGCAAGGTTCATCCCATCTCCATGAAGGGGCCAAAACCATGAAATTCTCCCTCTTCGTTCATATGGAGCGGCTGGACGCCTCCCAGGACCACAAGACACTCTACGAGGAGTTCGTGACACTATGCGAGATCGCCGATCGTGGTGGCATGCATGCCATCTGGACCGGCGAACATCACGGCATGGATTTCACCATTGCGCCCAACCCCTTTGTAACGATCGCCGATCTGGCGCGGCGTACGAAGACGGCACGCCTGGGTACGGGAACGGTGATCGCGCCTTTCTGGCACCCGATTAAGCTTGCCGGAGAAGCGGCGATGGCGGATCTGATCTGTGATGGCCGTCTTGATATCGGCATCGCGCGTGGCGCCTATTCGTTCGAATATGAGCGGCTGCTTCCAGGCCTCGATGCCTGGGGCGCCGGCCAGCGGATGCGCGAGCTTATTCCGGCTGTCAAAGGGGTTTGGGCGGGTGACTACACCCACGACGGCGAATTCTTCAAGTTCCCGGCCACCACATCGGCTCCCAAACCGCTGCAGCAGCCTTTTCCGCCCATCTGGGTGGCGGCGCGTGATCCGAATTCGCATGAATTCGCTGTCGCCAATGATTGCAATGTTCAGGTGACGCCGCTCTGGCAAGGCGATGACGAGGTGGAAACCCTGATGGGCCGCTTCAACGATGCCTGTGCGAAAAATCCGGATAAACAGCGGCCGAAAATCATGCTGCTGCGCCACACCTATGTCGGTTCCGATGAAGCCGATATTGCCCAGGCGTCCCATGAGATGAGCGTCTATTACAACTACTTCTTTGCATGGTTCAAAAACGAAAAGCCCGTTCATCAGGGGCTGATCGAGCGTATTGCGCCGGAGGAGATTGCCGCAAACGCCATGCTTTCCGGTGATGTCATGCGCAAGAACAACGTTGTCGGCCATGCCGATGAAGTCATTACCCGGCTTAAGGCCTACGAGGCCATGGGCTACGACGAATATTCCTTCTGGATCGATACCGGCATGAGCTTCGAGCGCAAGAAGGCCTCGCTGGAACGCTTCCTTTCCGATGTAATGCCAGCTTTCAAGGAGTAGGATGATGCGCCGTTTCCAATGTTACATCGATGGGCGCTTCGAGGATGGTGAGGCGAGCTTTTCGAGCCTCGACCCGGCAACCGGTGAACCTTGGGCAGAAATGCCGGAAAGCCGCGAAGCGGATATTAGCCGCGCCGTAGAGGCTGCGCATCGGGCGCTTTATGACGATGCCGCCTGGTCGAAACTGACGGCGACGCAACGCGGCAAGCTGCTCTATCGGCTTGCCGATCTGGTTGCCGAAAATGCAAAGACGCTTGCCGAGCTCGAAACCCGTGACACCGGCAAGATCATCCGCGAGACCTCGGCGCAGATTGCCTATGTCGCGGACTATTATCGCTATTATGCGGGCTTGGCTGACAAGATCGAGGGTGCTTACCTGCCGATCGACAAGCCGGACATGGATGTCTGGCTGCGGCGCGAACCCGTGGGTGTGGTGGCCGCGATCGTCCCGTGGAACAGCCAGCTTTTTCTGGCAGCCGTTAAAATCGGCCCGGCGCTCGCTGCCGGCTGCACAATCGTCATCAAGGCCTCGGAAGACGGACCGGCGCCGCTTCTGGAGTTCGCCCGGCTGGTGCAGGAGGCTGGTTTTCCTGCCGGCGTCGTCAATATAGTCACTGGTTTCGGTGCGTCCTGCGGCACGGCACTCACCACGCACCCGAAGGTGGCCCATATCGCCTTTACCGGCGGGCCGGAAACGGCGCGTCACATCGTTCGCAACTCGGCCGAAAATCTTGCCTCGACGTCGCTCGAACTCGGCGGCAAATCGCCAATCCTCGTCTTTGCCGACGCCGATCTCGTAAGCGCCGCCAATGCGCAGGTCGCGGGAATTTTCGCGGCGACCGGTCAGAGCTGTGTTGCCGGATCACGGCTGATTGTCGAGAGAAGCGTGAAGGATCGCTTCCTCGGGATTTTGAAGGCGAAGGCTGAGGCGATCCGCATCGGCTCGCCGCTGGACATGGCAACGGAAGTGGGGCCGCTCGCGACCGAGCGGCAGCGCAAGCATATTGTCTCTCTGGTCTCTGCTTCCGAAAAAGCCGGTGCGAAGGTGGTGACGGGCGGTCTGGCGGTGGATGGCGCTGGTTATTTCTACCCTCCGACCATTCTCGATTGCGACGGCATTCGTTCGCCGTCCATGGAAAGGGAGTTCTTCGGCCCGGTTCTTTCGGTTGTTTCCTTCGAAACCGAGGCGGAAGCGATCGCTTTGGCCAATGACACGGTCTATGGCCTCGCCTCGGGCGTCTTCACGCAGAACCTGACGCGCGCCCATCGACTGATGAAGGCGATCCGCGCCGGTGTGGTTTGGGTGAACACCTATCGCGCCGTCTCACCGATTGCGCCTTTCGGGGGTTTCGGTCTTTCCGGTGATGGTCGCGAAGGCGGGCTTGCGGCAGCGCTCGATTACACGCGCACGAAGACCATATGGCTTAGAACCTCCGATGACCCGATCCCCGATCCATTCGTGATGCGGTGACGCGATGTTTTACGAAATCCGCACTTACCGGCTGAAGAACGGCGCCATTCCGGCCTACCTTCGGGTTGTCGAGGAGGAAGGCATCGAAATCCAGAAAAGCCATCTGGGCGAGCTGGTGAGTTACTTCTTTTCCGAGATCGGGCCGATCAATGAAATTGTCCACATCTGGGCCTTTTCCAGCCTGGATGACCGCGAGGAGCGGCGCGCAAAGCTGATGGCCGATCCGCGCTGGTTATCCTTCTTGCCGAAAATCCGCGACCTCATTGAAGTCGCCGAAAACAAGATCATGAAGCCGGCGCCTTTTTCACCGCTGAAGTGAATCTGCCGGCCGCGAAGTGCATGCCAACAACAAGCTCTAAAACGGAGTAAGGGAACATGAGATCGAAACTGGTATTGATGACATGCGCAGCAATTTTCACCCTGGGCGCATCCGCACAGGCGAATGATCTGGTTTTTTCCAGCTGGGGAGGAACCACGCAGGACGCCCAGAAGGCGGCCTGGGCCGAAAAATTCATGGTGGCGACCGGCATCAACGTGCTTCAGGATGGCCCGACGGACTATGGCAAGCTGAAAGCCATGGTCGAGGCGAACGGCGTGACATGGGATGTGGTCGACGTGGAGGGCGACTACGCCGCGCAGGCCGGGCCGAAGGGCCTGCTGGAGAAGCTTGATTTCGCCGTCATCGACAAAACGAAGCTCGACCCTCGTTTCGTCACTGACTACTCCGTCGGAAGCTTCTATTATTCCTTCGTCATCGGCTGCAATGTCGATGCTGTAGCCGCCTGCCCCAAGAGCTGGGCCGACCTTTTCGATACGGCAAAGTTTCCCGGCAAGCGCACCTTTTACAAATGGTCCGCACCGGGTGTGATCGAAGCAGCCCTGCTGGCCGATGGTGTTGCCGCCGACAAGCTATACCCGCTCGATCTCGATCGCGCCTTCAAGAAGCTGGACACGATCAAATCCGATATCATCTGGTGGTCTGGCGGTGCGCAATCGCAGCAGTTGATCGCTTCTGCGGAGGCACCCTTCGGCAGCGTCTGGAACGGCCGCATGACAGCGCTTGAGAAAAGCGGTGTGAAGGTGGAGACCTCCTGGGAGCAGAACATCACGGCAGCGGATTCCCTCGTGGTTCCCAAGGGAACGAAGAACAAGGACGCGGCGATGAAGTTCATCGCTCTTGCGACCTCCGCGCAGGCGCAGGCGGATATGGCGTCTGCCACGGGTTATGCCCCGGTCAATGTCGAATCCGCAAAGCTGATGGATCCGGAAACGGCAAAGACCCTGCCTGACCAGCAGACAGCGAGCCAGGTCAATGCCGACATGAACTACTGGGCGCAACATCGCGACGAGATCGGTGAGCGCTGGTACGCCTGGCAGGCCAAGTAAGGCAACGGCGCGGGCAGCCAAAAGCGCCCGCGCAAATTTTCACCTCCGGGGAGGTTTGGGCATGGTCTCGCTTACCGATGAAACAGAAAGCCCGAAGACGAAGGTGCGGATGCCCTTCCGGCCCGGCAATTTTGCCGCCACCCTGCCGGCATTCGTTCTGCTTGCCCTGTTCTTCGTCGTGCCGGTTATCATCCTGCTGTCGCGCAGCGTTACCGAGCCTGTTCTGGGCTTTGGCAATTACGCCGCATTGCTGGGCAGCTCCACCTACCTGAAGATTTTCTTCAATACATTCGCGGTCTCGGCGCTGGTCACGCTCGTAACGCTGGTCATCGGTTTTCCTGTCGCGTGGGCGCTTGCCATCATGCCGTCGCGGCTTGCCTCCGTCGTTTTCGCAATTTTGCTTCTGTCCATGTGGACCAACCTTCTGGCACGCACCTATGCCTGGATGGTGCTGTTGCAGCGGACGGGTGTCGTCAACAAGACGCTGATGGGCCTTGGCATCATCGACAAGCCGCTTGCACTGGTCAACAACCTGACCGGCGTCACGATCGGCATGACCTATATCATGCTGCCGTTCATAATCATTCCGCTCTACGGCGTCATCCGCAAGATCGATCCGGCCATTCTCCAGGCGGCGGCGCTGTGCGGGGCAACCCGCTTTCAGGCGCTGACCCGCGTTCTCATTCCACTTGCCGCTCCGGGTATGATCTCCGGCGCGCTGATGGTGTTCGTCATGTCGCTTGGCTATTTCGTCACCCCGGCGCTGCTGGGCGGCACGGCGAACATGATGCTGGCCGAGCTTATCGCGCAATTCGTGCAGTCTCTCGTCAACTGGGGCATGGGCGGGGCAGCGGCGCTGGTGCTTCTGGTGGTGACGCTGACGCTTTACGCAATCCAGCTGAAATTCTTCGGCGCGGCCGGGGCAGGGGGGCGCTGACATGCTTTTGAACTACAACAGCCTTGGCGCATGGAAGTGGCTGCTCCTTTTCATCACCGTGCTGACAGCGGCATTCCTTATCCTGCCGATTGTCTTCATCGCCGCTTTGTCCTTCGGCTCGTCGCAATGGCTGATCTTTCCGCCGCCCGGCTGGACGCTGAAATGGTATGCGGATTTCTTTGCCGATCCGAGGTGGCTGGATGCTGCCTGGACAAGCCTGCGTATCGCCGTGATGGTCACAGTCCTGTCGGTGTTGATCGGCCTCGTGGCCTCCTTCGGCCTGGTGCGGGGGCGTTTCATTGGGCGCGAGGGTCTGCGTGCTTTGTTCATGACGCCGATGATCCTGCCTGTCGTGGTGCTGGCGGTGGCGCTTTATGCTTTTTTCCTGAAGCTCGGCCTTGCGGGCACCACCACGGGCTTTGTCATTGCCCATCTTGTCGTGGCGCTGCCTTTCTCCATTCTGGCGTTGACCAGCGCGCTCGAGGGTTTCGATAAATCGATCGAAGACGCTGCAGTGCTATGCGGCGCGAGCCCGCTGCAGGCCAAAATCCGCATCACCTTGCCGGCCATCAGCCATGGCCTGTTCTCAGCCGCGATCTTTTCTTTCCTCACTTCCTGGGATGAGGTGGTGCTGGCGATCTTCATGGCAAGTCCAACGTTGCAGACGCTGCCGGTGAAAATCTGGGCGACGCTGCGGCAGGATCTGACGCCGGTGATCGCCGCTGCATCGACGCTTCTCATCGCGGTGACCATCATTCTCATGCTGCTTGTCGCGGCTGTGCGAAAAGGATTGAAAACATGACCAAACCGCTCCTGCAAATTCGCGGCATCGCCAAGCAATACGGACCGGTCGTCGCCGTTCAGGATGTCAATCTCGAGGTGCAGCCGGGCGAGTTCATGACGTTTCTCGGACCATCCGGTTCGGGCAAGAGCACGACGCTCTACATTCTGGCCGGTTTCGAACAGCCGACGGCGGGCGACATCCTGCTGAACGGCGAAAGCCTGCTCTCCACGCCGTCGCACAAGCGCAATATCGGCATGGTCTTCCAGCGTTACACGCTGTTTCCGCATCTGTCTGTTGGCGAGAATATCGCCTTTCCGCTGAAAGTGCGCCGAAAGAGCAAGGCGGAAATCGATGCGAAGGTGAAGGAGATGCTGAGGCTCGTTCGTCTCGAAGGTTTCGAGGACAGAAAGCCTGCGCAGATGTCGGGCGGCCAGCAGCAGCGCGTGGCCTTGGCAAGGGCGCTCGCTTATGATCCGCCGGTTCTTCTGATGGACGAGCCGCTCTCGGCGCTCGACAAGAAGCTCAGGGAAGAGATCCAGTTCGAAATCCGTCGCATCCACCAGCAGACGGAAGTAACGATCCTTTACGTCACTCACGATCAGGAAGAGGCCTTGCGTCTTTCCGACCGGATCGCGGTGTTTTCAAAAGGCGTGATTGACCAGATCGGTACGGGGCCGGAGCTTTACGCTCACCCCACCACCCGCTTCGTGGCCGAATTCATCGGTGACAGCGACTTCATCGCCTGCGATCTCCTCGCCGCCTCGGGCGGCAAGGCGACGGTTTCGCTCGGGCAGAATATCGTCTTTGACCAAATTCCGGTTCATGGCGAAGCTGCGCCGGGAAAAAAGGCGGCGCTGATGCTGCGTCCGGAGCGTTTACAGCTCAGCCGCAACAGGCCCGGCTCTTACGCCGGTTTTCAGGCCACCGTCAGCGATATCACCTTCCTTGGCAACAACGTCCATGTCGTCGCCCATACAGGTTCGGGAGAGCCCTTTGCCGTGCGCCTGCCATTTGGCCATGAGGCGATTTCGGGCCTCAACCGTGGTGATCTCGTGCATCTGGCCTTCGATCCCGCGTCGGCGCAGGTTTTCTGTTGAGGGTCGGAAATATGCATCTTAATGATCCCATGCTCGTCGGCGAGCACGGGAGAACATCTCTACCGGCAATGCGCGCCGACCATCAAGAAACTGGGACTGGAACTTGGCGGCAATGCGCCCTTCATCGTCGACGACGCCGATCTCGATGCGGTCGTGGAGGGAGCGCCGATTTTCCCAGAAGTTGGAGCCGCAGACAAAACCGTTGCATTTCAATGAGCCATCATGCCCCAGGCAAGTGAACCTAGGGCAAAAAGCCCGAATAAGACAAGGATCACTCCGGACAGGCGGGAAACCCAGCGGGCAAAGGTGGTGGGAAGGCGCTGCCGGGCAAATGCAACGCCGCCGCTCAACATGAACCACCACAATAAAGACCCTAGAAAAACGCCCGCGACCACAAAAAACGCGCTCGTCGCTCCCGATGCGTCAGCAAGGCCGAGACCCGCGAAAATTGCTGCAAAGGACAGTATCGTCATGGGGTTGGTGATCGTCAGGAAAAAGGTCGCGGTGATGGTGCCGAGCAGATCGCGCGCTCCAACCTTGGCCGCTTCTGCCAGAGGTTTGGGCCTCAGGCTTTTCCAGCCGAGCCACAGCATGAAAAGGCCGCCGACGATTTTGAGCGGCGTATCGATTGTCGCGAGGGTCGCCGCAAAAGCGGAAAAGCCGAGTGCTGCGAGGCTGGCATACACGGCATCCGCCAGAGCAGTCCCAAGGCCACCTGCCACTCCCGCCCAGAACCCGCGCTCAAGGGTCCGGTTGATGCAGAGGGCGCCAATGGGGCCGAGCGGGGCTGCGACCGCAAGGCCCAGCACAATGCTTTTCAAAACGAGCATCAGTTCCATCAGTCCACGCTTTCCTTCGGCATAAATGGTCCCGGCACGACAGAAGACAGGGCGATGATCGTTTCGGTACGGGCAAGGAACCCGTTCTGTTTCATTGTCGCCAGAAAGGTTTCGATCTCCGCCAGCGACCCGACGTGAACTTTGACGAGGTAGGACCACTGCCCGGTCACATGGTGACATTCCGCAATAGCGGACTGCGACGCCGCATAGACACGAAACGCGGCCTCGTCCGCATCCGGTGCCAACGCGATCCACACGAAGGCGATCACGGGCAAATCGAATGCGGATGGATCGGCATCAACGGTGATGCGACGGATCGCCCCGCTGGCCGTCAGGCGTCGGATGCGCTCGTTCACGGCCGAAGCGGAAAGCTCCACGACATTTCCGATATCGGCCAGAGAGCGGCGGGCGTCTTCTGCAAGAAGACTAATGATTTTGCGGTCTGTTGAATCCATTTCCGCAGATAATCATGTTTATTATGATAATGAAAGATATTATGCGGAATTTTAGTGAATCGAGCGCAAGCCTTGAGCCGGGGCCAAGATTCCCCCGCAGCTTCGCCGTACCTATAATCTTGGCGGAAGCTTATGCTGTTTCAGCGATTACGGTCGCACTATCCATGCTTCCGGCAGCGTTTCCTGCAAGGCTTGGCGGATGATCGTGGCGAGATGGGCGCTGATTGGATTTTCGTCTTTTCCGGAGCGAAGAAGGCTGAGCCCCAGCGACGGGAGTTGCGGCAAACCGTTGGTGAGTGGATCGAGAACCCGTACGGAAGGCGGCCGGCCGAACGGTGTGCGAAGTGCGATGCCAAGGCCTGCGGCTGTCGCAGCCCACAACCCGCCGAGGCTCGGGCTGACGAATGCAATGCGCCAGGCGATACGCTGTTGATCAAGGTGGTTGCAGGCAATGCTACGTAAAACGCACGGCGCTTCCAAAACTGCAAGTGGCAGCGGCTCTTTTTCGCCGGTCTGCCAGACAGTTTCTGTTTCCGCCGCGCCCAGCCAGCACAGTGGCATGGATGCAACCGTTTCAGCTGGCGAAGCCGTGTCGTCGTTCCAGGCCAAGGCGAGATCAAGATGGCCGGACTCGACCTTCTCCCGCAATTCGCTATTGCGAGCGATGCGCCCTTCGATCCGAACCCGCGGATGGGCGCGTGCGAAACGGCCCAGCACCTGCGGCAACACGGTTTCTCCGAAATCCTCCTGAATCCCGAGGCGGATCCAGCCTGCGAGTTCCGGCCCGCGAACGGCGCTGATCGCCTCGTCATTCAGGCTCAATATGCGGCGGGCATAGGACAGCAGCACTTCGCCGCTCTCGGTCAGCGCCAGCCCCCGGCCGGATTTGCGCACCAGAGCGGTTTCGGTCTGGTCCTCCAGCTTCTTGAGTTGTGCGCTGACCGCAGAGGTCGAACGCCCCAGTCTGTCTGCGGCCTGCGCGAACGACCCGCTCTCGATGCCAATCACGAAACTGCGGAGCGCGTCCAGATCCAGATGGGTAAGGCGCAAATTAAATGTCCCTAAAATCAGGACGTAATGTCCTGAATAATTTGATTTTCAGGATGATGATGTCGTTTCATAGTGTGGCTGTCAATCCTCTTGAACGGAGCGCATCCATGCCTTTCACCCGAATATCTTTGCTTGCGGGCAAATCCACCGACTATCTCAAGGCGGTTTCCGACAGTCTCGACCGCGCGCTTGTCGACTGCTTTGACGTTCCGGAAAACGACCGCTTCGCTGCAATCCACCAGCACCAACCGGGCGAACTGATCTTCGACCGAACATATCGCGGCGGCCCTCGGTCGGATGATTTCATTTTCTTTCATATCACCACGGGTAAGACGCGATCGCCGGAAACCAAGGCGCGCTTCTATGCGAGGCTCGTCGAAAATCTGGCGGTGTCGCCCGGTGTGAGGCCGGAGGATGTGATGGTCGCCATCGTCAACTCGACGTTTGATGACTGGTCCTTTGCATCAGGCGTTTCAGCAGGCACACCAGCGGATGGGAGTGGCCGATGACCGATTTTTTCGAGATGCAACCGGCCTGTCCATCCACCATGAGCGTGCGTCGAGCCGGTGACGGAATAGTTGCGGCACCTGAGGGTATCTCCAGCGGGGCCTTCCTCGTCCAGATGCTGTTATCGAGCCGGATCGATGGCGAGATGACGGCAATGCGCGCTTTTGTGCCGCCGGGGGTCGTGACCCATTGGCACAGTCATCCGCGCGGCCAGCTTCTCTTCGTGCTGGATGGCATCGGTCTCGTCCAACGCAACGGTGACGATCCGCGTGAAGTCCGTGCCGGAGATGCGGTGTGGTTTGCGCCCGGCGAAGCCCATTGGCATGGCGCCGCGCCGTCCTGTCCCTTCAGCTATCTCAGCGTCCAGCCGGTCAGGAGTGGAACTGCCGTCCACTGGATGGAACCTGTCAAAAAAGAGGAGAGCACATCATGATCGCCATGCAATACAGCTTCACGCTGCCTGCCGGCTACGACATGGCGATCATAGACCGGCGCATAAGGGAGAAGGGGCCGCTGCTCGATGGCTTTCCACGCCTGCGTTTCAAGGCCTATCTTTCGGCGAGAAAGCAGGATGCCGGCTTCACCAGTGCTGAAAACCTCTACGCGCCGTTCTATCTTTGGGACGAGCCAGAAGGGATAGACAGCTTCCTGTCCGGTCCAGGTTTTGCGGTTCTGACACGGGACTTCGGCTGGCCGTCGGTGCAGACGTGGCTGGTCTGGCACGCCGACCACGTACCTGATCTTACAGCCTCGCGATATGCCACACGGGAGGTCCGGTCCATAGCGCCCCATTCTGATCTGGCCAAGCTGCGCGATACGGCGACCGCGGACGCGCGTTCATCAATCAGGGCCGGCGCGCTCGCGGCCATAGCCGCATTCGATCCAACAAAATGGCTGCTGCTACAGTTCAACCTCTGGCCGACAGTGCCGGCCGTTACTGAAACAATGCAAACCTACACTGTTGGCCACGTCTCATTGGGGTCGGTTCTGCATTTAGCGGAATGATACCTCACGCACCGGCTCAAGGGGTATTGCGTCGTTCCAGCTCTCGTCTATCGCGGTTGCTTTTCTGCCTCACGTAGCGAAATCAGCCGTTTTGTGGATTCGTCCCACAGAATGAGCTTTACGCAGCCCAGGCTGTCGCGAAGGCTGATGCGACCAAGTTTCGCAAGCTCCGGGTAGTCGTGCAGAATCTCTGGCAACCTGTAAAAAGGCACCCTGCTCGACAAATGGTGGACATGGTGCATGCCGATATTGCCGGTGATCCAACGCAGCGGACCCGGAAGATCGTAATACGAGGCGCCATGCATCGCCGCATGGGGAAAAGCCCATTCCGGAGGCTTGGACCAGTGGGTTTCTTCAAACTGGTGCTGGACATAAAACAGCCAGACACCTGCTGACCCGGCAAGCAGCACTATTGGCAGATGAACCAACAGAAAAGGCACGAGCCCTATCGCCCAGATAAGGAGAATGGCCAATACGGCCACACCGGCATTTGTTGCCATTGTCGAAATCCAGGGCAACGCTCCAGACCGCATCATGCCAAACGGTAGCCTTTGTTTGAACAGAAACAGGAAAGCAGGACCGATGCCGAACATCACCAGCGGATGCCTGTACAAGCGATAACCGAGTTTTCCGCGTGGGGAGAGTGCACGATATTCGGTCACGGTCAGAGTTGTAATGTCGCCAACCCCTCGCTCATCGAGATTGCCGGCTGACGCATGGTGTTCCGCATGCGCGCGGCGCCAATAGTCGTAGGGCGTCAGCGTCAGGATACCGATTGCGCGACCCGTCCAGTCATCCCATCGACGGCGCCCGAAAAAAGAGCCGTGTCCGCAATCGTGTTGCAGTATGAAGAGCCTCAACAGGAATCCGGCTGCGGGGATCACCAGAAGCAGGCCAAGCCAGTAACCAAAATGAATCGATACCGACGCTGCTGCCCAAAGGAATACAAAGGGAACAAGCGTCACGGCAAGTTCGTACAGGCTGCGGCCCGTCCGGGGTTTGCGATAATTCGAAAGTATTTTAAGCAGGGCCTTTTCACTCGCGCCGCCAGGTAATTGGGCTGTTAACGTCGCGGTCATGGTTGATAGCAATCCTTCTGGTCGCCTGCATTTCGAAAAAAGTGTCCACCGCGCTGGCGGTCGTTTTCTGGAATAGCCCGATCTCGAGCCAACACGCGTTGCCGCGGCGGTTCCGTGCTCTGCTCGGCGCGGGCATTCACTGTTTTGTTCATAAATATTCGAGCTGTAAGCTCGCTCCTGAAATCTGAAACGGTTAATTAAGTCGATCTGCTCGGCGAGGATCTCGCACAACTCTGCGCGGCTGGAACCTGTTCTGTCTAATTGTACCGGCGCTGTTTGCACAGAGGGGCAGGGTGACCTCAAATTGATTGAAGGGTACTAGAATTTAATCGGCACTGGCATTCTCGCGCAGGAGCACAGCTCGTCTCGGCAACTAAAATCGCTGAAAAGTTGGAGTGGTGAGCGGGTCTCGGCAACAGGATGGCAATTACTCGTTCAAATACGAGCAATATGCTCGAGGCAACAGACCCTTACCGCAGCATTGTGGCTGTATCGCGCCCGACATGTAAGGTTTCTTGCGATGTATCAGATCGCAGCATCAGGGGTCATCGAAAGCTAATTCTCCTTGTCAAAGCCGGGTCTGGCAGGAGAATGCCGCTTATGCCAGCAGCCCGCGCATGATCAGTTCGAGATGAATCTTCAGAACGACCTGCTTGTCCAGACTGCGCCGATCGTCGAAAATCAACCGGAAAACCAATGTTCCGACTATGGGTGACATGACGACCTTGGCCAGTTCCGTGGGGTTGGCTCTAAACCTTTTTTTCGCCACGCCCTCTTCGAGGATCGTATTGATCCGCTCGAATACCGGCGCCATCACCACGTCATGGTGCTGGTCGATGAGATCGGGGAATTTTGCTCCTTCCGCAACGATGAAGCGAAACAGTTCCCGCATCTTTCTATTGTCGACGAGGGCGTCGAACAGGAATTCAAGAAGCATCCGAAGCTCCTCGACGGGATCATCCGACGTGCGTGCATAAGCCTTGAATGCCTCCTGAAAAGGTGCCGAGGCATGCCTGATCATCGCCTCGAAAAGAGCCTCCTTGGTTTCGAAATAGACGTAGACCGTGCCTTTCGTCACTCCCACCCGCTCGGCAATGTCCTCCACCCGCGTGGCCGTAAATCCTCTCTTGGTGAATTCCTCGAATGCGGCGTCGAGAATTTCCAACGGACGTTGTATCTTCTGTTCTGCGCGTGTCAGTTTTGCTTTTGCCATAACCCCGGATCCCTACGTATTCTTTCGGCACTTGCCTTTTTACCCGTCGCAATCGGCGGAAATGACAGGTGGTTTGCCTATAGCACCGGCGTAAAAACCGGAATCGATTTTTACAAGACGTGGTGCGTGGTTCAATATGTCAGCACATCCCCCGATGCGTCCGCGAGGACGCGCCGGGCAATTCGGAATGATCATTCGGGGAGCCAGGTTTGACGTCCGGACGGTTCCCGATCGGCGACACAAGAATTTCATTGACTATTCAGTCAGTCAAATATTATAGGGTGAGGCGAAGATCAAGAGGTCACCATGAAAAGCATTCTTTTAGCAATGGCGGTCGGCGGCATTTTCGCCCTGTCGTCCTGCAGCAACGAAGAGCCGCCTGCTGAAAAGCCGTTGCGTGTCGTCGATGTGGTTGCGGCAGCGAAAAAGCCCGTCGGCCGTGGCAGCGTCATCACCGGCGAAGTAAGGGCACGGGTCCAGACGGACCTTTCCTTTCGGGTGAGCGGCAAGATCACCGAGCGGCTGGTGGATGTGGGTACCCCGGTAAAGGCCGGGCAATTGCTTGCTCGCATCGACCCGGAAGAGCAAAAGGCGGATATCGACGTTGCGGTGGCCAACCTGCAATCTGCCGAAGCGCAGATGACGCAGGCGCAGTTGGCATTCGATCGCCAGCAAAGTCTTTTCAAGACGCAGGTGACTTCGCGCTCCGCGGTCGACAAGGCGCAGGAAACCCTGCTCACCACACAAGGCGCCGTCAGATCGGCGCAGGCCCAGCTGGATACGGCGCGCGATGCGCTTTCCTACACCGAACTCAGGGCCGATGCGGATGGTGTGATCACCGCGCGCAATGTCGAAGTCGGCCAGGTGGCGCAGGCCGCTCAGCTCGTTTTCACGCTGGCGCATGACGGGCCGCGCGATGCGGTATTTGATGTCTACGAATCCCTGTTCCTCGAGCGCGATATCGACAATCTCGTCAATGTCAGCCTCCTGTCGGATCCCGCCCGCGCTGTCGAGGGACCAGTGCGGGAGATTTCCCCGACGATCGATCCCGACAATGGGACGATCCGGGTCAAGGTTGGCCTGAACGGCGATATGACCATGCCGCTCGGAGCACCGGTATCGGGTCATTTCCGCTTCAAGCAGGTGGAGGCGATTGAGCTTCCCTGGTCGGCAATGGCATCGCAGAACGGCCTTCCCGCCGTCTGGGTGGTCGATGCGCAGTCCTCGGAAATCGCCATGCGCCGGGTTGAGGTCTCCGACTATGAGACGGGTCAATTCGTCGTGGCGGAAGGACTTCTTCCCGGCGATCTCGTCGTGACCAGCGGGACCAAATTTCTCCGCACCGGTGAAAAGGTCGCCTATGAAAAGGGGCAGGCACAATAATGTTCAGGATAAACAGAAGCTTGTTTTTGCTGCTTCCGGCGATTGCGGTCTCGTCCTGCCAGGAAAAGCAGGAAGCGCCCGCTGAGGCGCCGCGCCCGGTGCTCTCCGTTGTCGTAGGGGAGACGCGCGCCGATGCGCTGCGGCTGACCGGCACGGTGGAATCGAGAATTCAGACCGATCTCGGCTTTCGTGTTCTCGGCCGGATCATTGCCCGCAATGTCGATGTGGCCGATCTGGTCAAGAAAGGCGATGTGGTGGCCTCGATCGATCCGCTCGCGCTGGAACTTTCGGTAAAGAGCGCCCAATCCGATCTATCCAACGCCGAAGCGCAACTGGCCAATGCGGTGACGACCGAGCAGCGTCAGCGCGTGCTGGCCGAGGCCCGCAGCGGCACGGAAGCAGCACTTGAAGAGGCCGAGCAGGCCACGCGAACGGCCAATGCCGCCGTCGCCAAAGCCCGTGCAAATCTTGATAAGGCCGAGGAGCAACTGGGCTATACGCAGCTACACGCGGAATTTGACGGCGTGGTGACTGCGACATCCGGTGAAATTGGCCAGGTCGTCTCTGCCGGACAGACGGTCGTGACCATTGCCCGCCCGGAAGTGCGGGATGTTGTGGTCGATGTTCCGCAATTTGCGGCGCAGCGACTTGATATCGGATCGACCTTCGATATCGCCCTGCAACTGGACCCAAAGATACGCACCACCGGCGTGGTGCGTGAGATTGCCCCAGAAGCCGAAACCGCAACACGCACGCGCCGCACGAAAATCAGCCTTCAGGATGCGCCGCCGACATTCCGGCTCGGCTCGGTCGTCACGGCCTCAGCAATTGCCGCCTCCGAATCGCAGATCATGCTCCCCTCGTCGGCCCTGCTGAAAACCGAAGACGGTTGGAGTGTCTGGATCGTCAATACCGATACGGCCACGGTCACCTCGCGCCCGGTCAAAATAGAGGGCGAGCCCGCTGAAGGCGGCAGTGTGCGCATCACCGGCGGCGTCAAGCCCGGCGAACGTGTCGCCAGTGCCGGCGTTCACAAGCTTAAGGATGGTCAAGCCATCAGGATCGATCAGGAGGTCCATCAGTGAAGAAATTCAATCTTTCCGACTGGGCGCTCGAGCACCGTTCGCTCGTCTGGTACTTCATGCTGGTCTTCGTTCTTGCCGGTGTTTTCTCCTATCTCAACCTCGGACGTGAGGAAGATCCGAATTTCACCATCAAGACAATGGTGATTAGCGCGCAATGGCCCGGCGCTTCCGCGGAGGAAGTGGCCAGGCAGGTGACCGACAGGATCGAGAAGAAGCTCGAGGAACTCGACAATCTCGACTATCTGCGCAGCCAGACAGTCGCTGGCAAGACGACGATTTTCGTGGAACTCGTGCCGGAAACCAAAGCCAAGAATGTCGAACCCACCTGGGTGCGCGTGCGCAACATGATCGGCGACATCAAGGGCGACTTCCCCTCGGGCGTTGTCGGCCCGTTCTTCAACGACCGTTTCGGCGATGTTTATGGCAATATCTACGCCTTCACCAGCGACGGTCTCAGCCAGCGGCAATTGCGCGATCTGGTGGAGGACGCGCGTGCCAAGGTTCTGACTGTCGACAATATCGGCAAGGTTGATGTCATCGGCGCGCAAGACGAGGCGATCTATCTGGAGTTTTCCACGCGGCAGATCGCAGCGCTGGGCATCGATCAGCAATCGATTATCAAGACGCTGCAAGCCCAGAATGCTGTCACCCAGTCCGGCTTCGTCAATGCCGGGCCGGAACGTGTTGCGCTGCGTGTCAGCGGCCAGTTCACCTCGGAAGACAGCCTTCGCGCCATCAATCTGCGCGTCAACAACCGGTTCTTCCCGCTGACGGAAGTGGCGACGATCCGGCGCGGTTATGTCGATCCGCCGTCTTCGCTGTTCCGCTTTAACGGGCAACCGGCCATCGGTCTTGCCATAGGCATGAAAACCGGTGCGAACCTCGTGCATTTCGGCGAGGAGCTGGATGCACAGATGAAGCGTATCGTGGCGGACCTGCCTGTTGGCGTCGATGTGCATCGCGTGTCCGATCAGCCGGCCGTGGTCGATGAGGCGGTCTCCGGCTTCACTTCGGCGCTGTTCGAGGCAATTGCAATCGTTCTCGTCATCAGCTTCATCAGCCTCGGATTGCGGGCGGGCATGGTGGTTGCGGTCTCCATACCGCTCGTGCTGGCGATCACCTTTGTCTACATGGAATATACCGGCATTTCGCTGCAACGCATCTCTCTCGGCGCGCTTATCATCGCGCTTGGGCTTCTCGTCGACGATGCTATGATTGCTGTCGAGATGATGGTCGCACGCCTCGAGGTCGGCGACGATCTCAGAAAAGCGGCGACCTATGTTTATACTTCGACCGCATTCCCGATGCTGACCGGTACGCTGGTCACCGTTGCCGGTTTCATTCCCGTCGGCCTCAACAACAGCGCGGCGGGTGAGTTCACATTCACCCTGTTCGTGGTGATCGCCGTTTCGCTGATCGTGTCGTGGATTGTCGCGGTTGTGTTCACGCCACTGCTTGGCGTGGCGATGTTGCCCAAGGCGATGAAATCGCACCATGAGAAGAAGGGCCGTTTTGCCTCTGGCTTTTCCTGGCTTCTATCCCGGGCGCTGCGCTTTCGCTGGGTAACGATCATCCTCACGGTTGCGTTGTTTGCCCTTTCCGTTGGTGGCATGAGCCTCGTGCAGCAGCAGTTCTTCCCGGCCTCCGACCGTGTGGAACTGATCGTAGACTGGAACCTGCCACAAAACAGCTCGATTGCCGAAACCAACCGGCAGATGGCACAGTTCGAGAAGGAAGCGCTGGCGAAAAACCCCGACATCGACCACTGGACGACCTATGTCGGTGAAGGCGCACCACGTTTTATCCTCTCCTTTGACGTGCAGACGCCTGATGTCACCTTCGGCCAGACAATCATCGTCACCAAGGGGCTTGATGTGCGCGACAAGGTGCGCGCTGAGTTGCAGGACTATCTGAACCGGACGTTTACCGGCACCGACGCCTTCGTGAAATTGCTCGACATCGGCCCTCCGGTCGGAAAGCCGGTGCAATATCGCTTGAGCGGTCCGGATATCCAGCATGTCCGCGAACTCGGCCAGCAGCTGGCGGGCATCGTCGGCGAACATCGGCTGCTGTCCAACATGGTCATGGACTGGAATGAGCCGACGCGGGTGGTCAAGGTCGACGTTTTGCAGGACAAGGCCCGCCAACTGGGCGTGTCTTCGGAAGACATCGCCAATGCCATGAACAGCATTGTCGAGGGTTCCACAGTGACGCAGGTCAGGGATGATATCTACCTCGTCAATGTGGTGGCGCGTGCGCAGCTGGCGGAGCGCGGCTCCATCGAAACATTGCAGAACCTGCAATTGCCAGCCACGAACGGCAAGGCCGTGCCGCTGTCGGCAATCGCCAATTTCCGCTACGAGCTGGAACAGCCGACCATCTGGCGTCGCGACAGAATTCCGACAGTCACGGTCAAGGCTGCCATCATCGGCCCGACGCAGCCGGCGACGATCGTGGAGCAGTTGAAGCCGAAACTCGAGGCTTTCGAAAAGTCGCTCCCCGTGGGGTACAAGGTGGAAATAGGTGGCTCGGTGGAATCCAGCGCGGATTCGCAGGCGCCAATCGTAGCCGTGGTGCCTCTGATGCTGTTTGCGATGGCAACGATCCTTATGGTTCAGTTGCAGAGCTTCAGCCGGCTGTTTCTTGTCTTTGCCGTTGCCCCGACGGCGCTGATCGGCGTGGTGGCAGCGCTGCTGCTCTCCAACGCGCCGATGGGTTTCGTCGCCATTCTCGGCATATTGGCACTGATCGGTATTCTGATCCGAAACTCGGTCATTCTCGTCGTTCAGATCGAACATCTCAGAAGCGAGGGGGTCTCGGCCTGGCGCGCCGTCATCGAGGCGACCGAGCATCGCATGCGACCGATCATGCTGACGGCTGCGGCGGCAACACTTGCCCTCATCCCCATATCTCGGGAGATATTCTGGGGTCCGATGGCCTATGCCATGATGGGCGGCATCGTGGTTGGCACGGCGCTCACGCTGCTGTTCCTTCCGGCACTCTATGTCGCGTGGTTCCGCATTCCGCGCGAAGATGACAAGCAGGAAGCACAGGAAATCAAGACGTAATTTCCTGTGAGACAGCCACACCCTCGTGATCGCGAGGGTGTGGCGCCGGCAAAGCCACTATCCCGCTTAAATTCTGCAAATGTGCCCGCCATCGTTGTTCCTTCGGCGCAGATAGTGTTAGGAAGATCGGCTTAGCTGCGGGAGCGGCGCTGTCCTTCAATAGATAAGCGTTTGCTTCTGCGTCGTTGACAGACCAAGGGTGCCGGAGGGTTCAAGGATGGGCGGGTTGTCGGATTGGCTTGCGGACGCAAAGCCGATCAATCGCAAGAATGCCGCAGAAGTGGTGTTCGAAGATATCCGTTCGGCCATCACCTCTGGTCAGCTCGTGGTCGGAACCCGGCTGCCCTCCGAAGCCCATCTGGCGGAAAGATATGGTGTCAGCCGACCGATCGTGCGCGAGGCGTTGCGATCTCTCCAGACTCTGGGGTTGACGCAGACGCGCACGGGCAGCGGCACCTATGTAATGACCGCCACACCGCCTGCTGAATTGAGTTACGGAGCATATTCCGCCCGTGACCTGATCGAGGCACGCCCCTTCATCGAGGTGCCGGCGGCAGGTTGGGCGGCGCTGCGTCGCACTGATGCCCAACTAGAGACTCTGCTCGAACTCTGCGACAGGATGGAGGCTGAGGAAAGGCCGCATCCGTGGGTGCTGCTGGACGGGCAGTTTCATTGCGCCATTGCGGAAGCCTCGTCCAATGCACTGTTTGCCAAGGTTGTGGCCGATGCGCGCGAGGCTCTTTCCCAACAGTCCGAGATGGTCAACCTGATGGCTGGCCGGCGCGTTGCATCGAATTTGGAGCACCGCCGGATCGTCGAGGCGATCCGGCGGGGTTCAGCCCCCGATGCGCGCGAAGCGATGGAGCTTCACCTGGGTCAGGTGAAGCAGGTGGTAACGACCATTATTGGAGAAGATCGGGCTCGACACCCGTAAGCGCGGGTAGGTTGGCGAGGTGGCGGGGGCTCAGTGCCTGCTGAAGTTGCGCCTCCGTCAGATAGCCGCGCTCCAGCACCACCTGCGGGACGGTGCGGCCGCTGGCCAGCGCCTCCTTTGCGACGTCAGTTGCTGCATAGTATCCGATCAGCGGGTTAAGCGCGGTTGCGAGACCGATCGATTCCTCCACACGCTGTGCCATGATGGCGGGATTGGCGACGATGCCATCGACACAACGTGCCGCCAAAGTCCGGCAAGCGGCGCTTAGCTGGCTGATGCTCTGGGAAAGGGCACGCACCATGATCGGCTCGAAGGCGTTCAGCTGAAGCTGCCCGGCTTCGGCGGCCATTGTGATGGTGATGTCGTTGCCGATTACCGCATAAGCCACCTGATTGACCATTTCGGGAATGACCGGATTGATCTTGCCCGGCATGATGCTCGACCCTGCCTGAACGGAGGGCAGGGTGATTTCGCCGATGCCGGCGCGTGGGCCGGAAGAGAGCAGGCGAAGGTCGTTGCAGGTTTTTGACAGTTTGACGGCGACACGTTTCAACACGCCGGACAGATGCACAAATGCGCCGGGGTCCTGCGTCGCTTCGATCAGGTCGGCGGCCGTCACCAGCGGGCGTCCGGTCAAGCGCGCCAGATGCTGGCAGGCAAGCGCCGCATAACCGCGCGGTGCATTGAGCCCGGTGCCGATGGCGGTGGCGCCGAGATTGATCTCGTGCAGCAGGGCTGCGGATTCGATGAGGCGGGCCTGATCCTCGCCCAGCATCACCACGAAAGTGCGGAACTCCTGACCGAGCGTCATCGGCACGGCATCCTGCAATTGCGTCCGTCCCAGCTTGATGAAGCCGGAAAACTCCTGTGCCTTGCGATCGAACGCGTCTTTCAGCACACCCATCGAAGCCGCGAGATCGTCGATCGCTTCGATCATTCCTACATTGACCGCCGTCGGATAAGCATCGTTGGTTGACTGGCTGAGATTGACGTGGTCGTTGGGGTGAAGGTGGGCATAATCGCCTTTCGCGAGGCCGAGCAGTTCAAGTGCCCGGTTGGCGATGACCTCGTTGGCGTTCATGTTGGTGGAAGTGCCAGCACCGCCCTGAATTTCATCCACGACGAACTGCTCGTGAAGCGCACCCTCACGAATTTCGCGGCAGGCCCTGACGATTGCTTCCATCCGCTCCTGGTCAAGCAAGCCAAGCTCGTGATTGGCGAGGGCGGCGGCCTCCTTCACATAGGCCAGTCCCCTGACGAGATAGGGGTTGTGGCCGATCGTTACGCCGGTGATCTGAAAGTTCTCCACCGCGCGCGCCGTGTGCACGCCCCAATAAACATCTGCCGGAATTTCCTTCGTTCCGAGCAAATCATGCTCCATGCGCGTCACGCCCACTTTTTCCTCCAATAGCTCAAAGCGTTACCTAAATCTGTAAAGCTGTCTTACAGATTTTTCGACCTTAATCCTTCGCCGTACGAAGGTCAATAATGCTTCGATCCCCTTGACGAACAGCATTCTCTGCAATTATGAGGGCAAAAATCTGTCATGCAGCTTTACAGCGATGCATGAGCTTGCTGGCGCTGTATCCAGCGCCGAGCGTGCCAGTTCCAATTTTGATTTCCGGCGTATCGCCGACTGCAAAGCAAATTCATTGGGAGGAGAAATATCAATGAAATCTGTAAAAACGGCACCTGCCGAACGCGAGGTCTTCACGGAAGAAGACCTCGGATACCACAAGGCACTCAAACCGCGTCAGATCCAGATGATCGCGATTGGTGGCGCAATTGGCACCGGGCTGTTCCTGGGCGCCGGTGGACGGCTGGCGCAGGCCGGTCCGGCGCTGGTGTTCGTTTATGCGCTTTGCGGCTTCTTTGCGTTTCTGGTGCTGCGTGCACTTGGCGAACTAATCATGCATCGCCCGAGTTCCGGCTCGTTCGTGTCCTATGCCCGCGAGTTCTATGGCGAGAAGATGGCTTTCTTTGCCGGCTGGATGTATTGGTTGAACTGGGCAATGACCTCGGTGGCCGATGTGACCGCCGTTGCGCTCTATATGAACTTCTTCAAGCACTACGTCCCCTGGCTGGCGGGCATCGACCAATGGGTGTTTGCGCTGACGGCACTTCTGGTCGTGCTGGCGATGAACATGCTGTCGGTGAAGGTTTTTGGCGAGCTTGAGTTCTGGTTCAGCCTGATCAAGGTGCTGGCGCTTGCGATCTTCCTCGTCGTTGGCGTCTATTTCGTCATCTTTGGCACGCCCATTGAAGGGCATGTGACAGGCTTCAGCATTATCACCGACAATGGCGGCTTCTTCCCGAACGGCATTCTTCCCGCCTTCGTCATCATTCAGGGGGTAGTGTTCGCGTACGCCTCGATCGAACTGATCGGCACGGCGGCAGGGGAAACCGAAGACCCGCGCAAGGTCATGCCCCGCGCCATCCGCGCCGTGGTGCTGCGCCTCGTGGTGTTTTATGTCGGCTCGGTATTGCTGTTCACGCTGCTTCTGCCTTATACCGCCTATAAGGCTGGCGAGAGCCCCTTCGTTACCTTCTTCGGTTCCATCGGTGTTCAGGGTGCGGATGTGATCATGAACCTTGTGGTGCTAACCGCCGTGCTGTCTTCGCTCAATGCCGGGCTTTATTCTACCGGCCGGATTCTTCATTCGATGGCGGTCTCTGGATCGGCGCCGGCAGCGCTGGCAAAGATGAACAAGGCCGGCGTGCCCTATGGCGGTATTGCGGTGACCGCCGCCGTCACCGTTCTCGGTGTGGCGCTGAACGCCGTCGTGCCAGCTGCGGCCTTCGAAATTGCACTCAACCTGTCGGCGCTCGGCATCATCTGCGCATGGGCCGTCATCGTGCTCTGCCAGCTCAAACTGTGGCAGCTTTCCAGGCGCGGCGAACTGGCTCGCCCGGATTTCCGCATGTTCGGTGCGCCTTACACTGGCATTCTCACACTCGTCTTCCTGTTCGGCGTGCTGGTGCTGATGGCTTTTGATTACCCTGTCGGCTCGTGGACCATCGCTTCGCTGCTGGTCATCATCCCGGCGCTGGTCATCGGCTGGTATATGCTGCGCGAGCGTATCCACCGTCTGGCCGGCGAACGTGCAGGCGCGGGAGCATCGCATTGAGCGGGCATGGTGAAGCTCCACTGGTGGCGGTCATCGCCACCGGTGGTACCATCGCCAGCAGGCGCGGCGCCGATGGCGCCAGCACACCAAGCCTTTCGGGTGAAGACCTGCTTGCACTGGTTCCGCAAATCAACGCGAGGCTGAAGCCGGTCGATCTGATGGCGAAGGATTCCTCCAGCCTGACATTGGCCGACATGCAGCGCATCAGCGATGCGGTAGGCGTGGAGCTCAATGATCCCGCTGTCACCGGTGTCGTCGTTCTGCATGGAACCGATGCGATGGAAGAATCCTCGCTGCTCGTGCATTTGCAGCATGCCATCACCAAGCCGGTTGTCTTCACCGGCGCACAGTTTACGGCCGACCATCCGAATGCGGACGGGCCGTCCAATCTGGCCGCGGCCATAGAAACGGCGCTTGATCAGACGAATGCCGAACGCGGCGTGCTTTTATCCTTCGGCGGCAGATGTCTGCCGGCATGGGGGCTGTACAAGCTGAGCGCGGATGCGGCGGATGCGTTCCGCTCTGCGCGGCCGGCGGCCCATGCCGCAGCGCTGGAGCTTGCTGTGCCCCTCGCCGATCTGCGGGTTGATATCGTTGCCATTTATCCCGGTTGTGATGCCGCCCATATCGAGGCGAGCCTGCAGGCCGGTGCGGATGGGGTCGTGCTTGCCGCACTTGGCTCCGGCAACGCCAATCCGGGCATCGCTGTGGCCGTGAAGCGCTGTGCCGAGCGAGGCGTTCCCGTCGTCGTTTCCAGCAGGGTCCCGGAAGGACTGCTGGTGGCGAGTTACGGCGGTGGCGGCGGTGGTCACGATCTGGTCGCGGCCGGCGCCATCCATTCGTCAACGCTGCGCCCCGGACAGGCGCGTATACTGCTTGCGGCGTTGATTGCCGCCAACAGCCCGGCGGAAAAGATCGTTTCCGCGTTCAAAGACGGCTCGCTCTCTTAAGTAGCGGCTGCAATGCCCGCATGGCGAGCATCGAAATTCCTATGGGATTCCTATTTTATTCCATCTGCGGCCGTCTCGAACCTTTATGCGGTTCGGGTGCATTCTTCTGTGCGGGAAGGGATGGTGTTTCTTCCCAGCCAGAAAGAATGAAAAGCGACGTCCCACATGACGGCGCTTTTCTTCCTGTCCGGCTCCTCGGTTAAAAAAGGAGTTCCATCGATGATGGACGTTATTCTGATCGGCGCAGCCACGGTGTTTTTCGCGCTCTGCTTTGCCTATACGCGCGCCTGCGACCGGCTTTAGGCGGAGGTCGAGATGTTATTCGACTATGTTTTGAGCGGTGCCGTCACCGTCTTTATCGCCGCCTACCTCACCTATGCTCTCATTCGCCCCGAACGCTTCTGATCGGGAAGCGGCGGCTATTGAAAGTTCAATACCATGACCCTCAATGGATGGTTTCAGATCCTGCTTTTCTGCGGGATCGTTGTCGCGCTGGTGAAGCCTCTTGGCTTCTATATGGCGCGAGTCTTCAATGGCGAACGCACCCTGCTTTCGCCGGTTCTCGCACCCGTCGAGCGTGGCCTTTATGCCCTTGCCGGGACAAGCGAGCGCGAAGAACAGCACTGGACGACCTATGCGTGTTCCATGCTCCTCTTCAACCTCTTTGGTTTTGCCCTGCTTTACGCCCTGATGCGTTTTCAGGGTATGTTGCCATATAATCCGGAAGGAATGGCAGCAGTCGGGCCGGAACTGTCTTTCAACACGGCAGTCAGCTTCGTCACCAACACCAACTGGCAGAATTATGGTGGCGAAAGCACCATGTCCTATCTGACCCAGATGGCTGGTTTCACCGTGCAGAACTTTGTTTCTGCCGCGACGGGCATGGCGATTGCAATCGGGCTAATCCGCGCCTTCGCGCGCGCTTCCGGCAAGGCCATCGGCAATTTCTGGGTGGATATGGTGCGCTCGACGCTCTACATCCTGCTGCCTGCCTGTATCGTGCTTACCCTGGTTTACGTATGGCTCGGCGTGCCGCAGACGCTTGGCGCTTATGTCGGCGCCCAGACGCTTGAAGGCGCGCGGCAGACGATCGCAGTCGGCCCGGTAGCGTCGCAGCTGGCGATCAAGATGCTCGGCACCAATGGCGGCGGTTTCTTCAATGCCAATTCCGCGCATCCGTTCGAAAACCCTGATGCCATCTCCAACATGATCCAGATGGTGTCGATCTTCGCGATCGGTGCTGCCTTCACCAACGTCTTCGGCCGTATGGTCGGCAACACCCGTCAGGGCTGGGCAATCCTTGCTGCCATGGGTGTTCTGTTCATCGCCGGTGTTGCAGTGACCTATTGGGCGGAAGCAGCCGGAAATCCGCTGATGCACAGCTTCGGCCTTGCCGGAAGCAACATGGAAGGCAAGGAAGCTCGCTTCGGCGTGGCACTCTCGTCGCTCTTTGCGGTCATCACCACCGCTGCCTCCTGCGGTGCGGTCAACGCCATGCATGGCAGCTTCACGGCGCTCGGTGGTCTCATTCCGCTCATCAACATGCAACTGGGTGAGGTAATCGTCGGCGGCGTTGGCGCGGGTTTCTATGGCATTCTTCTCTTCATCATCATCGCCATTTTCGTGGCGGGGCTGATGGTCGGGCGCACGCCAGAGTATCTCGGCAAGAAGATAGAGGCCAAGGAGATGAAGATGGCGGTTCTGGCCATTCTCTGCCTGCCGCTCGCCATGCTGGTTTTCACAGCCACCGCCACCATCCTGCCCTCGGCGGTCGCGTCGGTCGGCACAGCCGGACCGCACGGGTTCTCCGAGATTCTGTATGCCTATACCTCGGCTGCTGCCAACAACGGCTCTGCCTTCGGCGGCCTCACGGGCAACACGACCTGGTACAACATCACGCTTGGTTTTGGCATGTTGATGGGACGTTTTCTTGTGATCATCCCGGCGTTGGCGATTGCCGGCTCGCTGGTTACCAAAAAGACCGTTCCGGCATCAGCCGGCACCTTCCCCACGGACGGCCCGCTCTTCGTCGGTCTGCTCGTCGGCACGATCGTGGTCGTCGGTGGCCTCACCTTCCTGCCGGCCCTGGCGCTTGGTCCGGTCGTGGAACATCTGGTCATGGCCGCCGGCCAGGTATTTTGAGGTGGTGCCATGACGAAGGATACTCCCCGACGTAACCGCACCCTTCCTGTCCGCACTGGCGCTCCTGTTCACGGGAGCGCCGGCCCGGGCGGCTGGTGCGCATCCAATCTCATTCTTGCAATGATGGCGGCTCTGTTCGCCGCCGTCTGCGCTCTCGAAGTTCTCACGGGCTGATCGACCCTCATCGGTCGCCCTGTTTCAAACGCTGGAGTCTCTTCATGAGCCAGTCCAAACAAGCGAGCATCCTTGATTCTCGCATTCTCGTTCCGGCAATTGCCGACGCATTCAAAAAGCTCAATCCGCGCACGCTTGCGCGCAATCCGGTCATGTTCGTCGTGGCAACGGTATCGGTGCTGACAACCGTGCTGTTCGTTCGCGATCTCATCATCGGCAATGCAAATCTCGGCTTTTCCTTCCAGATCAATCTGTGGCTTTGGTTCACCGTTCTCTTCGCCAATTTCGCCGAGGCCGTAGCCGAAGGGCGCGGCAAGGCGCAGGCGGATTCGCTGCGGAAAACCCGCACGGAAACCCAGGCGAAACTTCTGACCGGTGATGATCGTAGCCAATATACGATGGTAGCCGGCGCTGGCCTCAAGGTGAACGATGTCGTTCTCGTCGAGGCTGGCGACATCATTCCGTCCGACGGTGAAGTCATCGAAGGTGTTGCCTCAGTCAATGAAGCGGCAATAACGGGCGAATCCGCCCCTGTTATCCGCGAATCCGGCGGCGATCGCTCGGCTGTCACCGGTGGTACGCAGGTGCTGTCGGACTGGATAAGGGTTCGCATCACCGCTGCTGCCGGCTCCACCTTCCTCGACCGAATGATTTCGCTCGTTGAAGGCGCCGAGCGCCAGAAGACGCCGAACGAAATCGCGCTCAACATTCTGCTTGCGGGCATGACGCTGATCTTCGTTCTGGCCACCGCGACCATTCCGAGCTTTGCGGCCTATGCCGGTGGCTCCATCCCGATCATCGTGCTGGTGGCGCTGTTCGTGACGCTCATCCCGACGACCATCGGCGCTCTCTTGTCGGCGATCGGCATTGCCGGCATGGACAGGCTGGTGCGTTTCAACGTGCTTGCCATGTCCGGCCGCGCGGTGGAAGCCGCCGGCGACGTCGACACGCTGCTGCTCGACAAGACCGGCACGATAACGCTCGGCAACCGCCAGGCAACCGAATTCCGCCCCGTCACCGGTGTTTCCGAACAGGAACTGGCCGATGCGGCGCAGCTTGCATCGCTTGCCGACGAAACGCCGGAAGGCCGTTCCATCGTCGTTCTCGCCAAGGAAAAATACGGCATCCGTGCCCGCGACATGCAGAAACTGCAGGCCACTTTCGTGCCCTTCACCGCCCAGACCCGCATGAGCGGTGTGGATTTCGAAGGCTCTTCCATTCGCAAGGGGGCTGTCGATGCCGTTCTTTCCTATGTCGATGGCGGTGTTACGCAGCAAGGCAATACGGCGCTTGCCGTTAAAACCGAAACGGATGTAACGCGTGACATCCGCACGATCGCGGAAGAGATAGCCAAGACAGGTGGCACACCGCTTGCTGTCGTGCGCGACGGAAAGCTGCTCGGCGTCGTGCAGCTGAAGGATATCGTCAAGGGCGGCATTCGCGAGCGTTTCGCCGAACTTCGCCGCATGGGCATCCGCACGGTGATGATCACCGGCGACAATCCCATGACGGCCGCTGCCATCGCGGCGGAAGCAGGGGTGGACGATTTCCTCGCCCAGGCGACCCCGGAAAACAAGCTGGAGCTTATCCGCGAGGAACAGGCCAAGGGCAAGCTCGTCGCCATGTGCGGTGACGGCACGAACGATGCGCCCGCACTGGCGCAGGCCGATGTGGGAGTCGCCATGAACACCGGCACGGTCGCAGCGCGCGAGGCTGGCAACATGGTCGATCTCGACAGCGATCCGACCAAGCTCATCGAAATCGTCGAAATCGGCAAGCAATTGCTGATGACGCGCGGCGCGCTCACCACATTCTCCATCGCCAACGACATCGCCAAATATTTCGCCATTATCCCGGCAATGTTCTTGGCCTTCTATCCGCAGCTTGGCGTGCTGAATGTCATGGGTCTTTCGACACCGCAAAGTGCGATCCTGTCTGCCATCATCTTCAACGCGCTCATCATCATCGCGCTCATCCCGCTCTCGCTGAAGGGCGTCAAATACCGCCCGATCGGGGCCGGGGCGCTGCTGTCGCGCAATCTGGTCATCTATGGTCTGGGCGGCATCATCGTGCCCTTCATCGGCATCAAGGCCATTGACCTCGCCATTACGGCGCTTGGTCTCGCCTGAGGAGTATGGAAATGTTGAAACAGCTACGTCCCGCACTGGTGCTGATCCTTGCCACCACCGCAATCACCGGCCTTGCCTATCCTCTTGGAATGACGGGCCTTGCACAGGCTATCTTTCCCTTCCAGGCAAATGGCAGTCTGATCGAGAAGAATGGGACTGTTGTCGGGTCGCAATTGATCGGGCAGGCCTTCACCGGCGAGAAATATTTCCACGGCAGGCCGTCGGCTGCCGGCGACGGCTACAATGCCGCGTCGTCTTCCGGCTCCAACCTGGGACCGACGAGCGCAAAGCTTATCGACCGGGTGAAGCAGGACTACGAGGCTGCTAAAGCCGAAAATTCGGCAGCCGAGGTTCCCATTGATCTGGTGACGGCATCGGGCAGCGGTCTCGACCCGCATGTGTCGCCTGAGGCCGCCTATTTTCAGGTCTCGCGTGTCGCCAAGGCAAGGGGCATGAACGAAGCGTCACTGCGCGCCGTCGTCGACGCCCATGTGGAGGCGCCTGAATTGGGCTTCATGGGCGAGCCCGTTGTAAATGTGCTGGCTCTCAACATGGCTCTTGACGCAGCCGGCTCATGAACTGAAATGGCTATGGCTTCTTTGGAAGCCATAGCTTGTCCACTGGTGGGTTAAATGCCTGACGATAATCGTGATATGCCGAGCAGACCATCGCCGGATGCGCTGCTTGAAAACGCCCGGCGCGAGGCGCGAGGGCGGCTGAAGATTTTTCTGGGCGCAGCTCCCGGTGTCGGCAAGACCTATGAAATGCTGATGTCCGGCCGGGCAAAACTCGCAGATGGTGTCGATACCATTATCGGTGTCGTGGAAACGCACGGCCGCAAGGAAACCGAAACACTTGTGCAGGGTTTCGAGATCATTGCGCGCCGGAACATTGATTATCGCGGCCAGGCGCTGAACGAGATGGATCTCGACGCCATTCTCGCCCGTCGACCGGCGCTGGTTCTGGTCGATGAGCTGGCCCACACCAATGCTGCCGGCAGCCGGCATCCCAAGCGCTATATGGATGTTCAGGAAATTCTCGCGCAGGGCATCGATGTCTATACGACATTGAACATTCAGCATGTGGAAAGCCTGAACGATGTGGTGGCGCAGATCACCCGTATCCGCGTGCGCGAAACGGTGCCAGACAGCATCATTGACCGGGCTGACGATGTTGAGATCATCGATATCACCCCCGATGATCTGATCAAGCGCCTGCAGGACGGCAAGGTCTATATGCCCCGCACCGCGCGGCGCGCCATCGAGAACTATTTTTCGCGCGGCAATCTGACGGCCCTGCGCGAGCTTGCGCTACGGCGCACAGCGCAGCGGGTGGACGAGCAATTGCTCAACCACATGCAGTCGCACGCCATCTCCGGGCCGTGGGCTGCGGGAGACCGTGTTCTGGTCTGTCTGGACCACGGCGGCAACGGCCCCGGTCTGGTGCGTTATGCCCGAAGGCAGGCCGATCGCCTGCGCGCGCCGTGGACGGCACTGCATCTGGACACGCCTCGCTCTCAGCAATTGTCGGAGGCGGAGAAGGATCGGCTGGCCGGCACCATGCGGCTCGCGCAGCAGTTGGGCGGCGAGACAGTAACCCTGCCGGCGCTCGACCTGACGCACGAAATCATATCCTATGCCAACGCCAATAACTTCACCCACATCATCATCGGCCGTCCCCGAAGGTCGTGGTGGCAGAGAATTCTGCAGCGTTCGCTGACGCATGATCTGATAGACCATGCCGGCGATATCAGCGTGCATGTCATTTCCGGCGACAAAAACGCGGAGAAGCCGGTCCAGACCGTGAAGCCGGCAACGGCCCAATCGCGGTTTTCGATACTGCCCTATCTCAACAGCACCCTGTTTGTCGGACTGGCGATCGTGGCCGGCATCGTGCTTGACCAAGCCCTTGATGTTCAAAATCTGGCGCTGGTGTTCCTGATGGCGGTTTTCGCAGCAGCCGTGCGCGGAGGGCTGGGGCCTGGCCTTTATGCTTCCCTGCTTGGTGCCTTTGCGTTCAATTTTTTCTTTCTTGAACCGCGTTATACCCTGACTGTCCGCGATCCCGAAAGCGTCGTGGCGCTGCTGTTCTATCTCGGTGTGGCGCTTGTCGCCTCAAATCTGACTGCGGCGGTGCAGCGGCAGGCCGCAGCTGCACGGATGCGTGCGCGAACCACGGAAGATTTGTACCTTTTTTCCAAAAAACTCGCGGTTACCGGCACGCTGGATGACGTATTGTGGGCAACCGCGTTCCAGATGGCGTCGATGCTGAAAGTCAGGGTCGTCCTGCTTCTGCCCGAAAACAATTCGATCACCGTCAAGGCGGGCTATCCGCCCGATGACACGCTCGCGGATGCGGACATTGCGGCCGCTCACTGGGCCTGGGAACATAACAAGGCTGCAGGCCGGGGCGCCGATACGCTCCCGGGTGCCAAACGCCTTTATCTGCCGTTGCGCACCGGCAGCGGCGCCGTCGGGGTGGTGGGGCTGGACGACGACCGGCTTGGCCCACTTTTCACACCTGAGCAGCAGCGGCTTTTCGATGCGCTGGCGGATCAGGCGGCACTTGCCATCGAGCGCATCCAGCTGGTTTCGGATGTCGATCGGGCAAGGCTTGCGGCGGAAACCGACCGGCTGCGCACCGCGCTTTTGACCTCCATCTCCCACGACCTGAAAACGCCGCTCGCCGCCATTCTGGGTTCCGCCGGAACGCTGAAGGATTTCGCCGACGACATTCCGCTCGAGGCGCGCACCGAACTGCTTCTAACCATCGTCGAGGAATCCGAACGGCTGAACCGCTTCATTTCCAACCTGCTCGATATGACGAGGATCGGTTCGGGCGCGATGGAGCCGAATTACGGATTGCATTTTGTTGGCGATATGGTCGGAACAGCGCTTTCACGCGCGGCGAAAATCGCTGTCAGGCACGAGATCGTTCTGGACATTCCCTCCGATCTGCCGATGCTGAAGGTCGATCCGGTGCTTTTTGAGCAGGTTCTGTTCAATCTGATCGACAATGCCGCCAAATATGCGCCCGAACAAACCGTAATCCAGATTCGCGGGTGGCGGCAGGGCAGGCATGTCTTCCTGTCCGTTGCCGACGAGGGGCCGGGTATTCCCCCTGATGATACCGAGCGGGTGTTCGACAGTTTCTACCGTGTGCGCAAGGCGGACCATGTGCAGGCCGGGACCGGCCTCGGGCTATCCATCTGCAAGGGGTTTATCGAGGCCATGGGTGGATCTATTCGCGCTGAAAACAGATCAGGTCGCACGGGCGCGCAATTTACCATAAGCCTGCCCGTTCCCGCCGAAGTGCCGGTGCTGAACCATGACTAGGGCTGAAGGAGATCGGCAATGACCAATTCCGCCGTTCGCATTCTGATCGTCGACGATGAACCGCCGATCCGCAAACTTTTGCGGGTCGGTCTCTCGACGCAGGACTATGCGGTCAGCGAGGCGATGAATGCCCGCGTCGCGATGGAGTTGATGAACGAGGACAAGCCCGATCTAGTGGTCCTTGATCTCGGTCTTCCGGATATGTCGGGACACGAGCTTCTGGAGAAATGGCGGGGCGAGGGGCTTTCCCTACCCGTCATCATTCTTTCCAGCCGCACTGACGAGGCGGGTATCGTCAAGGCACTGGAGCTGGGTGCCGACGATTACATCACCAAGCCTTTCGGCATGAACGAGCTTGTTGCCCGCATTCGTGTCGCCCTGCGCCATCGCCTTCAGAGCCAGGGTGAGAGACCGGTGTTTCATACCGGCGATCTTTCGGTCGATCTCGTCAGACGCATCGTCAAGGTGGAGGACCGGGAGGTGAAACTCTCGCCCAAGGAATATGATATTCTGCGGGTTCTGGTCCAGCATGCGGGCAAGGTGCTGACGCACCGTTTCCTGCTGGAGCATGTGTGGGACGAGTTGACCGACGTGCAATATTTGCGCGTTTATGTACGCCAGCTTCGCCAGAAGATCGAAAAAACTCCGGATCAGCCGCGCTATATCCTCACGGAAACCGGTGTCGGCTACCGGCTGCAGGAGGTTTGAGGGCGCCGTTACGACACGGCGCCCCCGAATGTTTTGTCAGACAGCGGCGCAGATCGACAGGAATTCGTCGACATCAGTCTCGGTCGTTGCGAAGCTGGTGACCATGCGGATCAGCACCTCGTCCTTTCCGACCTTTTCCGGCATATCGCGGGGCACCAGCCAGTCGTAGAACTTCGCGCCTTTCTCCGTTGCCGCTTCAGCGGCAGCCTTCGGCAGAATGGCGAAAACCTCGTTTGCAGTGGTCGGCCATGCCAGACGGGCACTGTTAAGCGAGGCGAAGCCGGCGCGCAGCCGATTGGCCATGGCATTGGCGTGGCTTGCGAGACCCAACCAGAGATCGTCCTGCAGATAGGCTTCGAATTGTGCGGCGATGAAGCGCGACTTCGAAAAAAGCTGGGCGGTGCGCTTGCGCAGGAAGGCGAAGTCTTTGGCGAGCGCGGGGTCGAAAAACACGATCGCTTCCGCGCACCAGCAGCCGTTTTTCGTGCCGCCGAAAGAGAGCACATCAACGCCGCGTTTCCAGGTCATTTCGGCGGGCGTGGTGCCGAGTGCAGCAAGCGCATTGGCAAAGCGCGCGCCGTCCATATGCAGCGGCAGGCCGTTCTCCTTGGCGATTTTGGCAATCGCGTCGATTTCATCGAGCGTATAGACAGTACCGGCCTCGGTTGCCTGTGTCATCGTAACCGCTGCGGCGCGTCCGTGATGAACGGCGTCCTGCGGATAGCGCGAAATGCGCTCGATCAGATTTTCCGGCAGCATCTTGCCGTTCGGTCCCTCGACGGCAACCATGCGCATGCCGGAGAAGAAATCCGGCGCTCCACATTCATCCTCGATCACATGGGCTTCGGAATGACAGAAGGTCAGGCCGCCGGGGCGGGCAATGCTTGCCAGCGAAAGAGAATTGGCCGCCGTACCTGTGGCGACGAAAAACACCGCCACTTCGCGTTCGAATATTTCATTGAAGCGCTTTTCTATGGAAAGGTCGAGGGCGCTGGTGCCATAGGCAGCCGCAAATCGGGTGGATTCCCGCGAAAGGCGCTCGTTGATGGCAGGGTGGGCGCCGGCCCAATTGTCTGAGGCAAAAAACATCTCTGAAAGCTTTCCGATGGCTGTTGTGCTGGTGTTGGGAATGCGTTGACGATGACCCGCAAAGTTCTAGGACCTAACCTCGCGGTTGGCAAATCCGGCAATGAAAGCAACGGCCCGAAGCGTTTTGTGACAAGAAAGTTTCGCGCAATGGGTCAGTATCGAAACTTCGCTGCACATCGGCACTGCGACTAATTGGATTCGCACCCTTGCTAAACCCGCGGGTTTCTGCCAAAATTCTCTCGAATTGAGACAGCTTTGCTGTCCTAAATTTGGTCGAGCCGGATTGAATGCGGATTTTTCGGAAAGCGAAATTCGTGTCGAGCCGGATCTTCGCATGAAACCATGCAAGTAATTTTGCAGGAGGGACGAAAATGACAAACAAGCTGCAGGCAGACAACGTCGCCGCAACCCTGACCACAGACTGTCCCACCGCGGCTGCGGCCGCACCCGTTTCTGCGAAGGGGCGTTTCGCGGGCGGCCTGCCGGAAAAGCAGGGTCTTTACGATCCGCGCAATGAGCACGATGCCTGCGGCGTCGGCTTTGTTGCCCATATGAAGGGTCAGAAGTCGCACCAGATCGTCAAGGACGGCCTGTTCATTCTCGAAAACCTGACGCATCGCGGTGCTGTCGGCGCTGATCCGCTGATGGGCGATGGTGCGGGCATTCTCGTGCAGATCCCCGACCGCTTTTTCCGCGAGGAAATGGCGAGCCAGGGTGTGACTTTGCCGAAGGCTGGCGAATATGCTGTTGGCCACATCTTCATGCCGCGCGATCCGTCCCGTATCGATCACTACAAGAAGGTTATTGTCGACGTGATCGGCGAGGAGGGACAGCAGTTCCTCGGCTTCCGCGACGTGCCAGTCGATAATTCTTCCCTTTCCAAGGCACCCGATATCGCTGGCACCGAACCGCACCATGTTCAGGTTTTCATCGGCGCCGGCCGCGATGCCGCGACCAATCATGACTTTGAGCGCAAGCTGTTCCTGATCCGCAAGGTTCTCTCCAACCGCATCTACGACGAGGGCGGCGGTAAGGAAACGCAGGATTTCTATCCCGTCTCGCTGTCCTCCTCCACCATCGTCTACAAGGGCATGTTCCTCGCCTATCAGGTTGGAGCCTATTACAAGGATCTGGCGGACCCGCGTTTCGAATCCGCGGTTGCGCTGGTGCACCAGCGTTTCTCCACCAACACCTTCCCGTCCTGGAAGCTCGCGCATCCCTATCGCATGGTCGCCCATAACGGCGAGATCAACACGCTGCGCGGCAACGTCAACTGGATGGCGGCGCGTCAGGCGTCTGTTTCGTCGGCGCTGTTCGGTGACGATATCTCCAAGCTCTGGCCCATTTCCTATGAAGGCCAGTCGGACACCGCCTGCTTCGACAACGCGCTCGAATTCCTCGTGCGCGGCGGTTACTCCATGGCCCATGCCGTGATGATGCTGATCCCGGAAGCTTGGTCGGGCAACCTGTCCATGTCGGCTGAACGCAAGGCTTTCTACGAATATCATGCCGCGCTTATGGAGCCGTGGGACGGCCCGGCCGCCGTTGCCTTCACCGATGGCAAGCAGATCGGCGCAACCCTCGACCGTAACGGTTTGCGCCCGGCGCGCTATCTCGTCACCGACGACGACCGCGTCATCATGGCATCCGAAGCCGGTACGCTGCCGGTGCCGGAGGAACGCATCATCAAGAAGTGGCGTTTGCAGCCCGGCAAGATGCTGCTGATCGACATGGAAAAGGGCTCGATCATTTCCGACGAGGATGTGAAGCACGAGCTTGCTGCCAAGCACCCCTATCGCACCTGGCTAGACCGTACCCAGCTCATTCTTGAGGATCTGAAGCCGGTGGAGCCCCGTGCGCTGCGGCGTGACGTGTCGTTGCTCGATCGCCAGCAGGCCTTCGGTTACACCAGCGAAGATACCAAGCTCCTGATGTCGCCGATGGCAACAACGGGCCAGGAAGCCATCGGCTCGATGGGTACCGATACGCCGATTTCGGCGATGTCGGACAAGTCCAAGCTGCTTTACACCTATTTCAAGCAGAACTTCGCGCAGGTCACCAACCCGCCGATCGATCCGATCCGCGAAGAACTGGTGATGAGCCTCGTTTCGTTCATTGGCCCACGCCCGAACCTTCTCGATCACGAGGGCGCGGCCCGTGCCAAGCGTCTGGAAGTGCGCCAGCCGATCCTCACCAATGGCGATCTGGAAAAGATCCGCTCCATCGGCCACACCGAAGACCGTTTCGATACCAAGACGCTCGACTTCACCTATGATGTGGAGCGCGGCGCCGAAGGCATGCCTGATATGCTCGACCGCCTGTGCGAGCGGGCTGAATCCGCTGTTCGTGGTGGTTACAACATCATCGTTCTGTCCGACCGTCAGCTCGGCCCGGACCGGATTGCGATCCCCGCGCTGCTGGCGACGGCTGCCGTGCATCACCACCTGATCCGCAAGGGTCTGCGCACTTCGGTCGGCCTCGTCGTTGAAACCGGCGAACCGCGCGAAATCCATCATTTCTGTCTGCTCGCTGGCTATGGCGCGGAGGCGATCAACCCCTACCTCGCCTTCGACACGCTGCTCGACATGCACAAGCACGGCGCCTTCCCGAAGGAAGTGTCGGACGACGAAGTCGTCTATCGCTACATCAAGGCGGTGGGTAAGGGCATCCTCAAGGTCATGTCCAAAATGGGCATTTCCACCTACCAGTCCTATTGCGGCGCGCAGATTTTCGACGCCATCGGCCTGTCGTCGGAATTCGTCGAGAAGTATTTCTTCGGCACCGCCACCTCCATCGAGGGCGTGGGTCTGACCGAGATCGCCGAAGAAACCGTAACGCGCCACACGGCGGCTTTCGGCAAGGATCCGATCCTTGCCAACACGCTCGATATCGGCGGCGAATATGCCTATCGCATGCGCGGCGAAAGCCACGCCTGGACGCCGGATGCCGTCGCCTCGCTGCAACACGCCGTGCGCGGCAACAGCCAGGAGCGCTACCGTGAATTTGCCGACATGGTGAATGAGACGGCGCTGCGCATGAACACCATTCGCGGCCTGTTCAAGGTCAAATCGGCGGAAGCGCTCGGCCGCAAGCCGGTTTCCATCGATGACGTCGAACCGGCGGTCGATATCGTCAAGCGCTTCTCGACTGGCGCCATGTCCTTCGGCTCGATCAGCCGCGAGGCGCATACCACGCTTGCGATTGCGATGAACCGCATCGGCGGCAAGTCCAACACCGGCGAAGGCGGCGAAGAATCCGACCGTTACATGCCGCTTCTGAACGGCAAGCCGAACCCCGAGCGTTCCGCCATCAAGCAGATCGCATCCGGCCGCTTTGGTGTGACGACGGAATATCTCGTCAATGCCGACATGTTGCAGATCAAGGTCGCGCAGGGTGCCAAGCCCGGCGAAGGCGGCCAGCTGCCCGGCCACAAGGTGGATGCCACGGTTGCAAAGACCCGTCACTCCACGCCGGGCGTCGGCCTCATTTCGCCGCCGCCACACCACGATATCTATTCCATCGAAGATCTGGCGCAGCTGATCTACGACCTGAAGAACGTCAACCCGGAAGCAGATGTTTCTGTGAAGCTGGTGTCGGAAGTGGGCGTTGGCACAGTTGCGGCGGGTGTCGCCAAGGCGCGCGCTGACCATATCACCATCGCCGGTTTCGATGGCGGCACCGGTGCTTCGCCGCTGACGTCGCTGAAGCATGCCGGTTCGCCCTGGGAAATCGGCCTTGCCGAAACCCAGCAGACGCTGGTGCTGAACGGCCTTCGTTCGCGCATCGCGCTGCAGGTGGATGGTGGTCTGAAGACCGGCCGCGACGTCATCATCGGCGCGCTGCTTGGTGCGGATGAATTCGGCTTTGCCACCGCGCCGCTGATTGCTGCGGGCTGCATTATGATGCGCAAGTGCCATCTGAACACCTGCCCCGTCGGCGTCGCAACGCAGGATCCTGTTCTGCGCAAGCGCTTCAAGGGGACGCCGGAACACGTCATCAACTACTTCTTCTTCGTGGCTGAAGAGGTGCGCGAAATCCTCGCCTCGCTTGGCGTTACCAAGCTGGACGAGATCATCGGCGCTTCCGAACTCCTCGAAAAGGATGAGATGCTGGCGCACTGGAAGGCCAAGGGTCTGGATTTCAGCCGCATCTTCCACAAGGTAGACGCTCCCAAGGAGGCAACTTTCTGGACCGAGCGTCAGAAGCACCCGATCGACGATATTCTCGATCGCAAGCTGATCGAGAAGTCGCTACCGTCGCTGGAAAACCGCGAGCCTGTCGTTTTCGAAGTACCGATCAAGAACGTCGACCGTTCCGCCGGTGCCATGCTGTCAGGCGCGCTTGCCAAGCGCTGGGGCCATAAGGGTCTGAAGGACGATACGATCCACGTGACGCTGCGCGGCACGGCCGGTCAGTCCTTCGGGGCGTTTCTCGCTCGCGGCATCACCTTCGATCTGGTGGGTGACGGCAACGACTATGTCGGCAAGGGTCTTTCGGGTGGCCGCATCATCGTGCGCCCGCCGGAAAACACCCGTATCGTCGCGGAAAACTCGATCATTGTCGGCAACACCGTTCTTTACGGCGCCATCACCGGCGAGTGCTATTTCCGCGGTGTTGCGGGTGAGCGCTTTGCAGTGCGCAACTCCGGCGCGGTCGCGGTTGTCGAAGGTGTCGGCGACCACGGTTGCGAATATATGACGGGCGGTATTGTCGTGGTGCTCGGCGAGACGGGCCGCAACTTCGCGGCCGGCATGTCCGGTGGCGTGGCTTACGTTCTCGACGAGAAGGGCGATTTCGCCACCCGCTGCAACATGGCCATGGTCGAGCTGGAGCCGGTTCCGGAAGAGGACGACATGCTCGAGAAGCTGCACCATCACGGTGGCGACCTCATGCACAAGGGACGCGTTGACGTATCCGAGGACATGACGCGTCACGACGAGGAGCGGCTCTACCAGCTGATTTCCAATCACTTCCACTACACCAACTCTGCACGCGCCAAGGATATACTCGACCGCTGGAGCGAGTTCCGTCCGAAATTCCGCAAGGTCATGCCGGTCGAATATCGTCGTGCGCTTGAGGAAATGGAGCGCATGCGCATGGGCGTCGCGGCGGAATAATCCGCCGCGTGAGGATACTACACCAACTGGTCTCGCTGATGATCGCGGTCGCCGTTCCCATGGTGATCTATTGGACAAGCGGCGAGACCGGATTTGAATTCATCGTATTGGGGGCGGCTTTCGGTTTCGCTTACTGGTACTGGGGCCCGACAGGCGCTCCGCTTTGATGTGAGGACATAAACGTGGGCAAGGTTACAGGTTTTCTTGAGATCGACCGGCAGGTGGGCAAGTATCAGCCCGCATCGGACCGTATCCGCCATTTCCGCGAATTCACCATTCCGATGTCGGATGCCGAGGTGCAGAAGCAGGCGGCGCGCTGCATGGATTGCGGCATTCCCTACTGTCACGGCCCGACGGGCTGTCCCGTGCACAACCAGATCCCCGACTGGAACGATCTGGTTTATAACAACAATTGGGAAGAGGCGATCCGCAACCTCCATTCCACCAACAACTTCCCGGAATTCACCGGCCGCGTCTGTCCGGCACCCTGCGAGGAAGCCTGCACGCTGAACCTCGAGGATGCGCCGGTCGCCATCAAGACCGTCGAGCAGGCGATTGCCGACAAGGCCTACGAGCTGGGCTTTATCGTGCCGAAGCCGGCGACGATCCACACCGGCAAGAAGGTCGCCATCATCGGTTCCGGTCCTTCCGGCATGGCGGCAGCGCAGCAGCTTGGCCGCGCCGGTCATGAGGTCCACGTTTACGAGCGTGAATCGAAGCCCGGCGGTTTGCTGCGTTACGGTATTCCGGATTTCAAGATGGAGAAGAACTTCATCGACCGCCGTGTCGAGCAGATCAAGGGTGAAGGTGTTACCTTCCATTGCGGCGTCAACGTCGGCGTGGATGTAACGGTCGAAGCGCTTCTGGCTGATCACGATGCGGTTCTTTATTGCGGCGGTTCGGAAACCCCGCGCCCGGCCGGCATCGGTGGCGCCGATTTCAATGGCGTTTACGACGCCATGCCTTATCTCGTGCAGCAGAACCGCCGCGTTGGCCGCGAAAACATCGACAGCATCGGCTGGCCGGCCGATCCGATCCTCGCCGGCGGCAAGCATGTCGTCGTCGTCGGCGGTGGCGATACGGCGTCTGACTGCGTCGGCACGGCCTTCCGCCAGGGTGCGGTTAAAGTCACACAGCTCGATATCCGCCCGATGCCGCCGGAAAAGGAAGACAAGCTCGCCGTATGGCCCTTCTGGGCAACGAAAATGCGCACCTCTTCTTCGCAGGCAGAAGGTGCCGTTCGCGAGTTCCAGGTGGCCACGCTTGAATTCGTGGGTGAAGACGGCGTTTTGACGGGTGTGAAGTGCTGTCAGGTGGACGACCGGCGCAAGCCCATTGCCGGTACGGAATTCATCATCAAGGCTGATCTTGCCTTCATCGCCATCGGTTTCTCCGGTCCTTTCACCGATAGCGTGCTGAAGGAAATGGATGGCAAGCTGTCGCTCAACACCGATCGTCGCGGTTCCACCAACGTGATCGCCAACGAAACGGACTACAAGACCTCGGTCGACAAGCTGTGGGCGGCAGGCGACGTTCGCCGTGGCCAGTCGCTGGTGGTCTGGGCAATCCGTGAAGGCCGTCAGGCCGCACGTGCGATCGACGAAGAGCTGATGGGCGCAACCGTCCTTCCGCGCTGAGCGAGTTGACGCTGCGCAAGCCGTCTTAACGAAAACAAAAAGGCCTGTTGTATTTCACAGCAGGCCTTTCGTTTGACTGGAGAACCGAAACGCGATGGAGGTTTCGCATTCAGGGGGACGGCAACATATCGCGCCTGAGAATTGCAATGACATTACGTGGTGTCCGAAGACAGGATTCGTTTCAGCAATAGGGAAGGCTGATACGGAAGGAGGCGCCGCCGGATGGGGAATCACTGATGGTGATCTCCCCTCCATGGTAGCGGACGATTTCCTGCACGAGATTGAGACCGAGCCCGGTACCGCGATCCTTCGGTATCAACCGGTGAAATGCGTCAAACACGGCTTCCCGGTCCTCTTCGGGAATTCCGTTGCCTTGGTCGGATATGTCGATCACGCGGTTGGCCCCCACTTTTATGGTGATCGTTCCGCGATTGCCGCCATGTTCGATGGCGTTTTGCACGACGTTCATCAGGGCGCGTTGCAGCGAGGCGTCATCGGCAAGGGCGAGGATCGGCTCTTCGTCCGGCTCGAACGAAAGTTCGTAGCCTTGAGAGATTGCAAGCGGCGCCATATCAGCGACGACAGACCGGCAGAGGCCAACAAGATCTAGTGGAATAAGCGGCGCCTTTTGCCCGCCAAGTCGTTGCAGATCGAGCAACTGTTCGGCAAGCACGGCGATGCGGCTGGCATCGGCTAATATCCGGCTCCGGTCCGGTCCGTCCAGCAACGTTTCGACACGGGTCTGGAGAATGGCGACAGGGGTCCGCAATTCATGGGCGGCGTCGAGAATGAAGCGCTTGTGCCGCTCGTAACCATCGTCCAGCCGTTTCAGCGCGCCGTTGACGGCATGCACGAGCGGCTGCACCTCCCATGGAATATCGCCATCCGGCAATCGATATCCGCGCTTGTCGATGTCGATGCTTTCCGCCGTTCGCGCAATAGCGGAAAGTGCGAAAAATTCCCGACGGATGATCCATGGAATGGTCACGATTGTCACAATGGACATGATAAGGAGGATCGGCATGATCAGTATGTTGGAGAACAGCAGGACGGGGAATGCCATACTGAAGGCTCCGCCCTTGCCGACCATAACGAATTCGCCCGCCGGTCCCGATGCACGACGCACGACGGCGATTCGCAAGACAGCAAGATAGGAGTAGGACAATGCCGCATCGCGTACGTCCGACACTTTGACGTCGCTAAGCTGTTGATCCATGTTGCTAAAGGCCTCAGGCACCGGCCCACCCTGCACGATCTCACCTTTCTCGCTGACCGCAACGAACCAGAAACCGGGCATGCTGTCGCGCAGCTCGACAAATTCATTTGTTTCGTCAAGCATCAGCCGGCCATCCTTGTCACGCATGATGGCATTGGCTGTAATCTGGGCCGCTGCCGGGCTGAGAAGGGCGCTGCCCGAAGCGCCGCTGGACAGGTAAGCGACGAAGGCGGCAGTGACGATGAAAAGGCTGCCGATCTGGAAAAGCAGCAATTGAATGGTCAGGCGGCGCTTGAGCGATTTCCTTCCGGCCGATTTCATAAGGCCGCCCTCAGCAGATAACCGACGCCGCGAATACCGTGAACCTCCAGACCCGCATCCGCTGCCTGCAATTTGCGGCGCAGACGGGAGATATGGGAATCAAGCGCATTCGACTGGATTTCATCATCGAAATTATAAACCGCCTCTTCCAGTACCGATCGCAGCACCGTTCTGCCCTGCCGACGCAACAGGGCTTCAAGGATCAGCAATTCGCGTCTGGTCAGGGGAATAAACTCTCCCTTGATGCGGACTTCGCGGTTTTCGAAGCAAAATTCCAGCTTGCCCAGTTTCGCCGTCATCGTCACGCTGCCGGCTGGCCGGCGCATCAGGGCGCGGATGCGCGCAAGGAGTTCCTCGACAGCGAAGGGCTTGGCCAGATAATCGTCCGCACCGAGGTTCAGGCCGTTCACCCGATCCGCAAGTGTGCCTTGCGCGGTCAGCACGATGACGGGCGGTGTGACGGGCAGCAGACGCAGATCTTCTATAAGCTGGATGCCATCGCCATCGGGCAATTGCCGGTCGAGCACGACAAGATCGTGAACACCGTCCATGATCGCATGCCGGGCAAGATCGAGCGTGCCGACATTGTCCACGATGATATCGAACCGGTGCAGGGCGGCGGAAAGGGCTGCTGCCATTTCGCGTTCGTCTTCAACAAGCAGCAGGCGCATGAATTGTTCTCGGCAGTGTCTAGCGTACGCCTTCCCGGAGAGGAAGGGGCGCGGGGGCATCGGATAAATATCACCGTGCAGTAAGACGCGGGCAGGGGAGGGCAATTGGCCGACCCCGCATTTGCTGCAAAGCTGAATTTATCCTGCCATTGCCGGGTTGCCTCAACATTACGCCGGTTCAAGCCGTAGCGACGGCGGAGAAGTGGCTACTGTCTGGCCTGAGCAGTATCCGGGACAATCCGGTAGTCATCGATACGACCCGCCGGTGCATCGGCCATCTCGCCCCGCTTGGTCAGCCGTTCGCGTGGCGATTCCACCACCGAGACACGTGTCGATACGGCCGTCGAAGGGACATCGCCAAGCAGCTTGTCACCGCCATCGAGGTTCGGATCGGTCAGGCTGATCGGCTGGGTGCGCACCTGTCCCGCGTCGATGCCAAGCGCGGGCAGGGAGGTGAGTGCAGGCAAATTGCTGCCGTCCAGTTTCACGAGGTCCGGTCCGGCGCTGTCGAGGTGCCTGCGCACGAATTTCTCGACGTAAAAAGCAAGCTTGCGTTTGCCGGCCTGCGTCATGCCGACGCCATCTGCCTCACGCAGACGGGCCTGCTGGCCGTTCATGTCGTAGCCGGTGATGACAAATTTACCGGCCTCGTCGACAAAGCCGTCCCAGACATCGACGAATTCGCCGCCGTATTTTTCGATATGGCTGCGATAAAGCCGGTTGAAGCCGACGAGGTCGGCCGAGAGTGAGGTTGACTGGAAGGCAGGCAGGCCAACCCACAGCAGCGGCACCTTCGGCCGGTCGGCAAGGGTCAGAAGTTCATCGATCCGCCGCTCATATTCCTTGAACCAGACATCGGTGCCAAATTTTTCCCTGGTATCGCCGATCTGCATCTGCTGGCGATCGTTCGATCCCATCATGATGACGATGGTGGCGGGATTTGTTTCGGTTATGAACTGCGGCAGATTGGCGAACCAGTCGTAATAATCCGTGCGTACGAGGCCCGAAGAACCATTCGCGCGCACATCGACCGAGATTCCCGGAGAGCTGGCGAAGGCATTGACCAATTCTTCCCCCATCCCACCGGCCAGAAAATCACCGACGACCAGAACACGCCTGGCATTTTCAAGCTTGGCGGTAGGCTCCGGTTTTATGGTTCGCATCTGAACCACCGAAGGCGCTTTTCTTGCGGGTTGCGGGCGGGTGACTGATTTTTCACGCGGGGCAGCCGGGAAATCCCGGCGACTGCGGGGCTGGTATTCGCGGCCGGGCGTGTCCTCCCGGCCCACGGGCCGGCCAAACAGCATTTCGAAAAGGGTGCGTCGCTGTTCCTGGGCGAAGGTTTGCGAAGGGACAAGCGGCGTGCACAAGACAGCACAAAGAATGATGGCGCAGATGCGCCAGCCCGTCCTTGTGCTTTTCGCCGCAGGTTTCCTACTCATGACATCGATCCTTCCGGATGCTTCGGCGGCGTTGAAGACCGCCGCCGAATTCACCGGCATATTATCAATTCCGCAGTGCTCTCAGCAATCGCTGCGACGGCTGACCGTCGGTTTCCAGACCCATGCGCGACTGGATGGCGCTAATCGCCGCCTTCGAGCCGGAGCCGAAATTGCCATCGACTTCGCCATCGTAATAGCCAAGTTCTTTCATGCGGGTCTGGAGTTCGAATTTTTCACGAATATCCAGTGTGCCGTCCGGACGCGGCCATTTCTGCTGCATGCCGCCATAACCGGCGATCTCGTCAGCAAGCAGGCCAACGGCCAGCGCATAGCTGTCGGATGCGTTGTATTTCTTGATGGTGAAGAAGTTTTTCATCATCAGGAAACCTGGACCATTTGCCCCACCCTGCAGTTTCAGCATGGCGCGATCGGAGCCGCGGGTGAAATTCTTGCCGTTCGGGCGGGCAAAGCCAAGCTTGGTCCATTCCGCAATGGACTTCGTCTGCCCCTCATAACGGGCGCCGCCACGCGGCACGGCTGTTTCGTAACCCCAGGTCCGGCCGGGTTCCCAGCCATTCTTGGCGAGTAGATTGGCGGCCGTCGCCAGCGCGTCCGGAACCGAGTGCCAGATGTCGCGCTTGCCATTGCCGTCCGCATCGACAGCATAGAGCAGGTAGCTGGTCGGAATGAATTGGGTATGGCCCATCGCACCCGCCCAGGAACCCGTCAGCTGCTTGGGCGTGACATCGCCTGCCTGCAGGATTTTGAGTGCGGCGATCAATTGCGTGCGCGCGAACTTCGCGCGTTTGGGGTCGGAATAGGCGAGCGTGGCCAGTGCCTGCGGAATATTGTGCAGGCGCTCCGGTTTTTCGAGAACCGCGCCGTAATTCGATTCCATCGACCAGATGGCGAGAATAATATGTTTGTCGACGTTGAAGTTACGCTCGATCCAGTTGAGCGTCGTCGCGTGCTTCATCTTCATCTCGCGGCCGATGCGCACCGTATAGGGGTTGACGCGGGAATCGAGATAATCCCAGATCTGGGTGGTGAATTCCGGCTGGAAGGTCGCCTTGCGCAGCGCATCCGGATCCGGCTCGCTGACACCAGCAAAGGCTTTCTGGTAGGTCGCCTTGCTAATGCCTTCTTTCGCGGCTGTTGCGTAGAACTGGTTGATCCACTGCTTGAACCCAGCATCGGCCCGGGCCGAGACGGGGGCCAGCGAGATCGCCAGACCTGCAACCATCATGCAGCCGAATTTGCGGACATTTGAAAGGATCATCTTTGTCATCGTCAGTCTTTCGTTCTCTCGAATATCATTTCGATTGCGAAAACGCATCGGGCGTCGTCATGCATAACAAAAGAATGTCAACAAATTCTTTACCATTAATAGATGGTAGCGTCACCCTTTACAAAACGTTGTTATTTTTGAAATAACAACACTGTGCGGGGATTGTGATCAAGTTTTATCTCTCAGGAGGGATATGTGGTAGAACATAAGAAAATTCGGAAGGCCGTATTTCCGGTCGCAGGTCTGGGTACGCGTTTCCTGCCCGCAACCAAGGCGGTTCCGAAAGAAATGCTCACTGTCGTTGACAAGCCGGTCATTCAATACGTCGTCGACGAGGCGGCGGAAGCGGGCATCGAGCATTTTGTATTTGTCACCGGCCGCGGCAAGGCGGTGATTGAAGATTATTTTGATATTCAATTTGAACTCGAACAAATGCTGCGCGAGCGCAACAAGAATGCCGAGCTTACATTGCTGGCCGGCCTTCTGCCCAAGGCGGGCACGGCAAGCTTCACGCGTCAGCAGGTGCCGCTCGGTCTTGGCCATGCGGTCTGGTGTGCGCGTGATATCGTCGGCGACGAGCCTTTCGCCGTGCTGCTGCCTGATATGATCATGCACTCACAGAAAAGCTGCCTCAAGGGCATGGTCGAACTTTATGACCAGACGGCCGGCAACGTCATCGCGGTGCAGGAATGCGCTCCCGATCAGACGCATAAATACGGCATCGTCGGCGTGGGTAACGCCGTGGGCGAGGGTTTCAAGATCACTGAAATGGTCGAGAAGCCTGCCAAGGGTACGGCACCTTCGAATTTCTACATCAACGGTCGCTACATCCTTCAGCCTGAGATTTTCGACATTCTGGAAAATCAGGAACGGGGCGCCGGCAACGAAATCCAGCTGACGGACGGCATGTTGACCCTTGCCAAGTCCCAAGAATTCGCTGGCTATCATTTCCGCGGGCAGACGTTCGATTGCGGCGCCAAGGATGGTTTCATTCTTGCCAACGTCGCTTTCGCGCTCGAACGCTCTGACATCCGCCCCGCAATCGAGGAGCCGATCAAGGCTCTTATCGACGGACTGAAGTAATTTACCAACTGGACAACGGGATCCCGGCCTTCGCGCCGGGATTTCTGTTTGGGGCGACGTTATCGTTTCAGGACAAGACCCGCGCCGACGCGCAGTTCGTTGCTGTCATAAATCGGCGTCCACTGATAACTAACGTCCGCCGTCAGATCGAGATAGCGGTTCAGCCCCCAGGTTAAGCCAGCGCCTGCGGTGTATTCCACAGCATCCTCGATATCGGAGGAGGGAAATGTCCGGTGCACGATCTGCCCGGTCAGCCGCGCGACTAGATTGCTGCGCAACTCATGGGTCAGCCCGGCATCCAGCCGATAGGAAATCCAGCCGCCCTGCGGTCCGCCGGCGAAATCCTCTATCGTCGTGCGCAGGCCAAGATTGACGTTGGTGCCGCGCTGCGGCGACCAGTTCAGTTCGCCGTCCAGTGTCAGCGCGCCGATGGAAGCGATGCGGTCGTCGTCATATTGCTTGCGTAGATAGCCGATGGCGGCCTCGCCGCGGGTCTTCTCGCCAAGATCGACCTCGGCTCCAATTTTGGCGCCGTAGGAATTCGAGGACCGTGCGTAACCGGTATTGTCCAGGCGCCTGTCATATTTGGTCGTTCCCGCGTTCAATTCGAGGAACGGGATCAGGGCCGGTGACAATTCGTAGCCGATGCGGCCGCGCAGGTTCGCGCCGTTCTGGTCGCGATCGCTAAGACTGATCGGCTGGCCGTTTATGCCCTTTGCATCCGTGTAGACCGTACGCGACAGATCGAGCGCCGCCAGCCCGCGCAGCTTGCCGAAATCCCGTTGGATCGATGCGCCGGTCGTGAAACGGTGTTCTCCGCCCTGCACGGCAGCGCCGGTCAAAGCGTTGGGGTCCGTGGTGCCTTCACGACTGAATTCGTAACCCGCCTTGAGATTAGCCGTCGTTTCTTCGCCGAGATCGAGGCGCAGATCGGCTTCTATCCGCGCCCTCGGCTCTTCACCATTCTTGCTGCCGAAATTTTTCTCCCAGGCGCCATCGCCTGTTACAGTCAGCGCATGGCGGGACCAGTCGCTGGTTAGCGTGCCGCGAATACCCGTCGTCAGGTAGTTACGTCTGGAAGGGCCGCCGGTGTTCGTCTGCTTTTCCGTATTGATCGTCTGGCTGATCGAGGGCCGCAACAGGAATGTACCGAGCCGGATGCCGGGGGTTTGTCCGGGTTCGGTGGCTCTTTGCGGGTTTTCACCGCCGTCTACCGTTGGCTCATATGGGTTTTCCGCGTCGGCATAAGGCTGGCCCGCTTCTTCCTGCTGTTCGGAGATCGGGTCGCCCGGATTATTCGAGGGGCGCCATAGTTGCTGTGGCGGTGCTGCTCGCACCGTGCTTGCCTCGTTTTCAGTTGTCGTTGTGGGGTTCTCTGTCGGCGTTGCATCGCCGGATGGAACTGCGACCGGCAGCCGCGTGGCCGCTGTTTGCGCGAAAACAGTTCCCGGGGTGTAGAGAAGCGTACAGGCAAGCAGCAGCAGGGTTGCTGCTTTCCGCGACGTCGGCAGACGTGTGGCGGTGCCCTTCACAATCATTCCTCTTCACCCGGCGCATTTGGCCGATGTCGGATCGAAAGTTCGTCTCAGCATTTCCTGAAGCCGAATGAGCGGCAGACAGATGAAGTGGACGACCAAGAGACCAGACACGCGACGCAAGTTTTAATATCGCTTTAACAATAGGATTTTTATGGTTAACAGTTGATAAAGACCTCCCGGATTTCACCACATCTGTGGCTGCGGCAAAGCTGGGGGGCTTCCTCGTTCGATCTGGCCGCTCGGCACCGCGACTGAAGAAAATTTGCCGAGATGCCCAATATTTCGAATATGATCAGATTTAAACGTTTCATTTTGATACGGAATCGCCCTATGATTGGGTGGAACTCATCCGTTTTATTTTAGCAATCCAATTGATTTTTATTTTGTGTCACAGCGTCGTTTCATGAATCCCGTTTTGAACGTCAAGCAGGTCGGTTTTTATTGCTGGGATATTACCAATGACCGATTCTATCTAGACGAAGTCTGCGCTGAACTCTTGGGCATTCCTTTGCGGCAGGCGATGCAGGGCATCAGCATTTTCCAGATGCTCGAAAAAGTGGATATCGGCCATCGCAATCATGTGATCGAAACGGCGCTCACGACGCTCAAGGCCGCCAGCTTTTACCATCAGGAATATGCCGTGCGCCGTGATGACGGCTCTATCTCGTGGATAAGGACAGTCGGGCGATATCTGGTCGATGAAGAGAACATCCCTTTCAAGCGGATGGGAACGATGGAGGAGATTTCTCCGCCGAACCTGCGCCACTAAAGAGCGGCGATTTTCGGCTGTAGAGTGGACTTATTCCGGTTGAAATAGTAACAGTCGGCCATGATTACGAGAGCCGTCAAACTGGTTGAAGACAATGCGATTGAATCCGCCGTGCGGACGATTTCGATGGAGAGGGCTGGCCTTGCCGCTCTTGAAGAGGCCCTCAAAAACGGGCTTTCCGAACCTTTCTGCAAGGCGATAGAGACGATCGGCCAGTCTAGTGGCCGCCTCATTATCACCGGTGTCGGTAAAAGCGGCCACATAGGCGCCAAGCTCGCGGCCACCTTCGCCTCCACGGGAACGCCTGCCTTTTTCGTGCATGCGGCAGAGGCCAACCACGGCGATCTGGGCATGATCGGCGGTGATGATGTTGTACTGGCGATCTCCAAAGGCGGTGAAAGTTCAGAGCTGCGTAGCATCATCAACTATTCGCGCCGTTTCTCCATCCCGCTGATTGCACTTACCTGTTCGGAGAGTGCATCGCTGGCGAAGGCAGCCGATATCGTGCTTCTGGTTCCCAATGAACAGGAAGCCTGCCCGCTCGGACTTGCGCCTACCACCTCCACATTGATGCAGCTGGCACTTGGCGATGCCCTTGCCGTTGCGCTTCTGGAAGCACGCAATTTCACTGCCGGTGATTTCAAGGTGTTTCACCCCGGCGGCAAACTGGGCGCGGGCCTTACGCTGGTCAGCGATATCATGCATACCGGCGACCGGGTGCCGCTAGTCGGCAAGGGAACTTCCATGCCGGAAGCAGTCAGTATTCTTTCCCGCAAGCATTTCGGCTGCGTCGGTATTCTGGACGAGGATGGCCGTCTGTGTGGCATCGTCACCGAGGGCGATATGGCGCGCAACCTGTCGCGCAACCTCGCGGAATTGACGGTGGACGACATCATGACCCGTACTCCGAAAACGGTCAAAAAATCGGTGCTGGCGACCAGCGCTCTCGCGACGCTGGAAAAATTCCACATCGGTGCGCTGATCGTCGTTGATGACGATAACCGACCAATAGGGCTGGTGCATTTCCACGATCTGTTGAGAATCGGTGTAGCCTGATCGCTATGGGCGGTCGAGCGGCTCTATTGTCAGGGTGCGGCCACGCGCAGCTGCGATCCTGACACGTGTTCCGGCTGGCATGTCCTCACCGTTAACGGACCACCAGGTATCGTCCAGCCTTATGCGGCCGCGCCCTTCGACAACCGGCTCCTGCAGGGTCGCTGTGCGGCCAACAAGGCTGGCTTCACGCTGATTGAGGAAGGGTTCGTCGCTTGCCTCACGGTTTTTGCCGAAATATTTCCGGCCAAGCAGGGCGAAGGCGATGGAGAGGGCGGCAAACAGCACCAGTTGCAATTGCCACGCCCAGAATGCGGCATCCCAGAACAGCAGGGAGAGCGCGCCGATCACCAGCGCGGCAATGCCAATCCAGATCAGAAACACGCCCGGAGCGACCAGCTCGGCAGCCAGCAGAATGAAGCCGGCAATCCACCAGCTCCATGGTCCCAGTTCCGTGGCAAGCCGTTGCAGCATCGTCACTTCTCCGATGAAGAGCCGAAGGGATTACCGGGAATTGTCACGTTGATGGCCTGGGCCGAAGGCCGCGATGGCGGCACCGAGCGGGAAGATGCGGGGACGGCGGGCGCCGTCGGTGCATCGCCCTTGTCGCCGAAAACGTCACGGGCGATTGCCCCTATGCCGCCGAGCGAGCCGATCAACGCAGAAGCCTCCATCGGCATCAACACGATTTTCGAGTTTTTAGCGGTACCGATACTGGAGAGCGCTTCGGTATATTTCTGGGCAACGAAGTAATTGATCGCGTGGACATTGCCGGCAGCGATGGCTTCCGACACCATGCGGGTGGCGTTGGCTTCAGCCTCGGCCAGACGCTCGCGGGCCTCGGCATCGCGGAACGCCGCTTCGCGCTGGCCTTCCGCCTCGAGAATGGCAGATTGTTTTGCGCCCTCTGCGCGCAGAATCTGAGCATTGCGGGCGCCCTCGGCCTCCAGCACCTGCGCGCGTTTTTCACGCTCTGCCTTCATCTGCCTTGCCATGGAATCGACGAGATCTTTCGGCGGCGCGATATCTTTGATCTCGATGCGCGTAACCTTGATACCCCATGGTCCCACCGCCTCGTCCACCACGCGCAGCAGGCGATCGTTGATGGCATCACGGTTTGACAATAACTCATCGAGATCCATCGAGCCCATTACCGAGCGGATGTTGGTCATGGTGAGGTTTTCAATCGCCATTTCCAGATTGGTGATCTGGTAAGCGGCCTGTGCGGCATTGAGGACCTGATAGAAAGTGACGGCATCAGCTGAGACACTGGCATTATCGCGGGTGATAACTTCCTGTGTCGGTATATGCAGAACCTGCTCCATCACATTCATCTTAGAACCGATGCTCTCGAAGAACGGTACGATGAGGTTGAGGCCCGGCTCGAGTGTGCGGGTGTAGCGCCCGAACCGTTCAACCGTGTAGCGATGTCCCTGCGGTACGGTCTTGATGCCGGCAAAGAGCACCAGAATGACCAAAACAACCGCCGCTATGACGACGATATCGAAACCGCCCAATGCAATCATCACTTCTTCCTCCAGCACCACAACCTTTTGGGATCTTACACCCGCATCGTTATGGCAAGATTACACCCAACCTTGCAACTCTTGTCGTACAACCTTTTCGAGAACTGTCATACCCTCGACGCTGTCGTTGAGACACGGGATGTGGGTGAATTTCTCGCCGCCATGATGCAGGAAGATTTCTCCGGCCTCACCGGCAATTTCCTCCAGCGTTTCAAGACAATCCGATACGAAACCGGGGTTCATGACGGCGATGCGCTTGATGCCCTCGGATGCCAGCTTTTCCATGGTCTTGTCGGTATAGGGCTGCAGCCATTCTTCTGGCCCAAAACGCGACTGGAAGGTGATCATGAAGTTCTTCTCGGTCCGTCCCAGCGCTTCCTTCAGCAGACGGGCGGTCTTCTGGCAGTGGCAATAATAGGGATCGCCCTTCCTGAAGTAGGATTGCGGAATGCCGTGGAAGGAGGTGATCAGCATCTCCGGTTCCCAGTCCAGCGTTGCCAGATGGTTTTTGACGGAGGCGGCAAGCCCCTCGATATAGGCAGGATCGTCATGATAGGGCGGAACGGTCCGGATGGCGGGCTGCCAGCGCAGCTTCATCAGATGTTCGAAAGCCTTGTCGTTCACCGTTGCCGTGGTCGATGCGGCATATTGCGGATAGAGCGGGAATAGCAGGATTTTCTCGCATCCCTGCTCCTTCAGCGCGTCGATTTTCGAGGCGATGGAAGGCTGGCCGTAGCGCATGGCCCAGTCAACGACGACATTCGGCAAATCCTTCAGCGCCTGTGCCATCAGTTCGCCTTGGCTGCGGGTATAGGTGCGCAGATAGCTTTCGTTGCGATCGCGGTTCCAGATTGCCTCATAGGCCTTGCCGACCTTCTGCGGGCGCTTGTTGAGGACGATGCCGTACAGGATCGGATACCAGTAGAGGCGCGACCATTCGATCACGCGTTTGTCGCTCAGAAATTCCGCCAGATAACGGCGCATCGGCCAATAGTCCGTACCATCCGGCGTGCCAAGATTGACAAGCAGAACGCCGACCTTGCCAAATCTTACGCGGGGATGGTCTACAGGAAGTGCGGATAATTCTGTCGTCATGAATGACACCCTGAACTCGTACTGGTTGCGTGAGAACGTTTCCGTTTGGGATAAAGGGCGGAAACGCTCCATTTTTTGTTTTTATACATGGCCGGACGCAAACCGTGACGCGGTTTTGCCGGAAATGCTCAAGCTATATGCTCGTGCCGTCAATTTGTTCACGTGTTCTAGACGAAATTTGTAAGGATTGAACCACCTGCGGAGGTGATTTCCGAGGTGCGGTAACGGACGCATTGTCTTTTGATAAAACGCAGCCTGTAATGATCTGTTTTTAAAGGGAAAATAAGAAGCCGGCCTCATGGTGCGAGGCCGGCTTCCCGTCTGCGGCAAATTGCCCTGTCTGTGTGTTCGCGGCTTATTGAGCCGGAACCTCCAGTTCCTCGCCGATCTCGATATGGTTCGGATGCTTCAGCGTGTTTGCCTTGGCAATCCTGGTCCAAAGGGCACCGTCGCCATACTTCTCCGCCGCGATCTTCCAGAGCGAATCGCCCTTTGCGACGACATATTTGCTGGCGGCAGCCGCGGCCGCTGCCGGCGTGGTGGTGGCAGGTGCAGTCGCAGCAGGTGCTGCGGGAGCCGGGGCTGGTGTGGCGGCCGGAGCGGTTGCAGTTGCCGCCGGTGCTGTTGCGGCAGGCGCTGGTGCAGCGGGCTTTGCCGGAGCTACATAACCGGCAGGCGTCACTTCGGTGATGCGGCCGTCCGTGAAGGGCTTATAGGGGCTGTTGGCCGTAATATAGGCAGCTACAGCCTCTTCGAGGTTGGGGCCGAAGTCATAGGCGTTGATCGCCTTGGTCGCGAATACCTTGAAGCCATCGCCGCCGGTGCGAACGTAATTATTCGCCGCAACAGTGTAGGTCTTTGCCGGGTCGAGAGGCACGAAAGCGTCGCCCTCCTTGACCTCGACCGCAGTAACACGGTTGCCGGCCGGCTTGGAGCGGTCGAAGGAATATTTCATGCCTGAAACCTGCATGAAACGACCTGCGCCATCGTCGATCTGGCTGACGCCGTTTTCGAGGGCAGCGCGAATATCCTCGCCCTTCAGCTGGAAAGTTGCGACCGTGTTCTGGAACGGCAGAACCGTCAGGACTTCGCCCATCGAGACATCACCGCTATCGATGGAGGAGCGCAGGCCACCGCTATTTGCGAAAGCGATGGTGACGCCCTGATCCTTGACGCGGGCAAGGGTCGCATCCGCTACCAGATTACCCATGGAGCATTCTTTGACGCGGCAAACCTTGCGATCACCTTCGATCGGGCCTTCCGAAGTGCCGACGACCTTCGATTTCAGCGCTTCGATCGGTGCTTTCAGTTCATCGATACGCTTGAGCGTTGCTTCGTCGGGTTTGAAGGATGAATCGATCAGGATCGGATCGCCCTTGCTTTCCTTGACCACGCCGCTGTCATCGAAGACGACGCGCAGGTCACCCAGATATTTACTGTATTGCCCTGCCTGAACGACCGGAACCTTGTAGCCGCCGGGATTGTCGACGAGTGTCGGATAAGGCCCTTCGGCCTTCTGGTCGGTGTTGGAGAGCAACGTATGCGAGTGGCCGCCGACAACGACGTCCACATCCGGGATTTTCGCGATAAATTCGAGGTCGCGTGGATATCCGACATGGGTCAGGGCAATGATCTTGTTGACACCCTCGCCTTTCAGCTTCTGCACCTGTTCGCTGATTTTCGCGACATCTTCCGCAATGGTGATGTTGGGGCCGGGGGTCGCAAGTTCCGCCGTGTCGTTGGCGACAGCGCCGACAATGCCGATTTTCTGGCCGCCGACTTCAAGGACGATGGACGGCTTGACGCGATCGCCGATTTTCGAGGCGGCGCTGGCAACCACATTGGCGGTCACGACCGGAAACTGAACCTTGTCGAGGAAGCCCGCAAGCCCGTCTTCGCTATCGTCGAATTCATGGTTGCCGACGGTCATGGCGTCGAACTTCATGGCGTTCAGCACTTCGGCTTCAACGGTACCCTTGTAGGTGGTGTAGAACAGCGAGCCTTGAAAATTGTCGCCGGCATTGAGCAGGAGAACGTTCTTGCCTTGAGCCTTGAGCGCGTCCCTTGTCTGGTTGATTGCGGTCAAGAGGCGCGCGGCGCCGCCAAAGCATTCGTTTTTGCCTTCCTCTTCCGCCGAGCAGGTCGAGTCGAACTTATTGATCGATTCGATACGGGAGTGAAAATCGTTAATGTGAAGAATGTTGAGTTCGTAATCGGCCAGAGCCGCTCCGGCTGAAAGCGTTATCGCGGAAACGCTCAGCATACTCAGTCTCAAAATTTTCTTCATGGTCCCTCTCTCCTGTTCAAAGCGGAAGCCCTAGCCGGTCGATCATCATCAGGCCGTGCTCGTTCTCTAGTCTGAAAGTATGTCAGTCTTTCAAAGCGCGATGTTTCCATTTAGCGGCAGCTGCCGCAAGCGGAAATTGTGACAGTGGCGCAATAAAGCAAAACGCACGCTTGAGGCGTGCGTTTTAAAAGCTCATACCATTGAAAAGTCTGTGTTATCAGCCCTGACGAGTCAGCGAGAACTGGCTGTTGCTGTCTGTCGTGCAATTCAGTTGTGACGGGGAGACGAGCGCGCAGTTGACGCGCGATTGCGTGTTGCGCACCAACGACGTCATGTTGATTTCATAGAGCGTCGGCGAAATCGTGACATAGGTGCCTGATGCCAGAAGCGTGTTGGTATCGGTAGAACGGGTGGAGAAAGCACCGTTCTGGAATGTCGATACGATACCGTTGCGGTCGATCCAGCGGCCATCCACGGCCGGGCCGCGGGCAAGCGAGGGTGCCATCGACGTCTGCTGGGAGGGACCCGGCGCAACGCATGAAGACACCGCGATTGCGGCACAAAGCAAAGCAGCGCTTGTCTTGAAGTTCATGAGCCTGTTCTCCTGCGATTCGATGAAACCCTGATGTTTCGACCATGCCGTGAAGCGTTATTTATTTCAAGGCAACGTTGTTTGCTCTCCCGGGTTCCTGACATCCGTCATGAAAACACCCGCGTGACAAATATGAGACGCCATGCCCTCAGCGCACGAGGATGTTGCGGAACTGCCAGGGATCCGAGGTGTCGATATTGTCTGGAAACAGTCCCGGGCGACCGTCGAGCGGCGTCCAGTCCGTGTAATGTCCTTCGACCGGTCCAAGATAGGGACGCTGCACCTCAAGGCAACGGCGATAATCCATTTCATCCGCCTCGACGATGCCGGCCTGCGGATTTTCAAGCGCCCAAACCATTCCGGCCAGTACCGCGGAGCTGACCTGCAATCCGGTCGCGTTCTGGCTGGGGGCGAGCGCCCGTGCCTCCTGCAAGGTTAGCCGCGAGCCATACCAATAGGCATTTTTGTCATGGCCGTAGAGAAGAACACCCAGCTCGTCGGCACCATCGACAAGCTCGTCTTCGCCAAGCACATGCTGGATCGGCTGCGGCGTGCCGCCATTACCGAAAAGTTCGTGCAGGGAAAGGACGGCGTCGTTGCAGGGGTGGTAGGCATAGTGACAGGTGGGCCGGTAGATCAGATCGCCTTCGTCATTGCGGACGGTGAAATAGTCGGAAATCGAGATCGCCTCGTTGTGGGTGACCAGAAATCCATATTGCGGCCCTTGTCCGGGACACCATGTCCGTACCCGCGTATTGGCGCCGGGCTGATCGAGATAGATCGCTGCCTTGCTGCCCTTTTTTTGTTTTTTCGCGTTTTTCGGCATCCAGTTTTCATGCGTTCCCCAGCCGAGTTCGGCGGGCTGAAAACCTTCGGCGATAAAACCCTCGACGGACCAGGTGTTCCAGAATGCGCCGAAGGGCTTGGGATTTTTTGCCCGCTGCGTATCGCGCTCTGCCACATGCACGCCCTTGACGCCGAGCTGCTGCATGAGCTTTGCCCATGCCTGCTGGTCATGCGGTTGCGGCTCTTCGATGTCGAGATCGCTATCCTTGGCGAGATTGACCAGCGCCTGTTTTACGAACCAGGACACCATGCCGGGATTTGCACCGCAGGTGGAAACGGCCGTTGTGCCGCCCGGTTTCCGAGCCTTTTCTTTCAGCATGGTCTCGCGCAGCGAATAATTGGTACGGGAGGCATTGTCGGCGTCGGCATCGAAGTAAAAGCCGGGCCACGGCTCCACTACGGTGTCGATGTAGAGCATGCCATGTTTGCGGCAGAGCCTCATCAGATCGACGGATGCGGCATCGACCGAAAGATTGACGCAGAAGCCCTGACCCTGAACCCCTTTAAGGAGTGGCTTGAGCACCTCCTTGTAGTTTTCTTTGGTCAGATGCGTACGGATATGGCGAATGTTTCTCTCGGCTAGATACGCTGCGATATCCTCGCGCGGGTCGATGACGACGAGCCTGGTCTTGTCGAAGTTGAAATGACGTTCGATCAACGGAAGAGTGCCGCGCCCGATGGAGCCGAAGCCGATCATAATGAGGGGGCCGTCAATATCGCCGTAAATCGGATGGTTTGCGTCCGTCATTCGTCATTTTTCCTTTTTAAGCCAATAAGTAAGCTAGATCATAAAAGCGTGCCACAATAAAGGGCAGGTGCATGACGGACATATGACGGTGGCGCAAGCCCGGGATGCGAAAGTTGTGACGGGCTGGTGTGTGGTGATCCCGTTCTGCGCGGTTGCGATCCGGCGAGATTGAAGTCGAGACCTTCCGACCGCATTCTTCCCCTTCGCATTTTAGAGACTACGTTTATAATCAAGTTCTTCTTTTCGTGTATATGTCCTAGGGCTTGGGGGCTTTTGCAAGATGACGAAAAGGGGGCTTTTCGTCATCACAGGAGTGTTGCCTGTTGAATAGTCTTATTGAGCGTGTCGCAGCGCTTCAGAGCGCCACCCCCGTTCTTATTGCACTTTACGATTCCGAAGACCGGTTGCGGCATGCCAACCCGTCGTTTCGGCAGAGCTTTCAGCTTGCCGACGATGATTTTTCGACCTGGGCGGAAATCATGCGCTTGAACCACCGTCTGCGAACCGGCGTGGTCGTCAGAAACAGCGATTTCGAGGGCTGGCTTTTGTCGGCGCAGTCCCGGCGCGGCAAGCTGCCGTATCGTGCCTTCGAGATGGACATGTATGACGGCCGCTGGTTCTGGATGACGGAGACGGTGCAGCAGGATGGCTGGATGCTGTGTGTCGCAAGCGATGTCACCGAATTGCGCCAGGGCTACAGAACCCTGCGGCAGGACCGGGATCTGGCGGTGCGCGCCTCGCAGACCGACGAATTGACGGGAACGGCGAACCGGCGTTTTGTTTTTGCCAAACTCGCGCTGCAGGTGGAGCGGGTCGGCAAGGGGCTTGAAGCGCCCTTTTGCCTTTGCACGCTCGACATCGACTTTTTCAAGCACATCAACGATCGTTTCGGCCACAAATGCGGCGATGCGGTGCTGCGCGATTTTGTCGGAATCGCCCATTCCGTCGTCCGGCGGGTGGATTGTTTTGGGAGGATCGGCGGTGAGGAATTCATGCTCATCCTGCCGCGCAGTTCGGTTGTTGAGAGCCGGGAGATCGTCGAGCGGCTACTGCAAAAGGTGCGTCTTTCCAGACCTCTGGCCGAGTTTCCGGATTTTTCCTATAGCTGTTCCGCTGGAATGACGACCTATCGGATGGCAGAAAGTGCCGACGATGTTTTCATGCGCGCCGATCAGGCGCTTTACGCTGCCAAGGAAAAGGGCCGCGACCGGCTTTTGGCGGTGACGGTTTAGACCAGCTCCGCCGCAATCAGCCCATGCAGCGAATTTCCCACGAACAGCCGTCGACCGGCAATATCCTCCGGCTTCAATGCCTGCCCGCGTGCCTTGCGCTGGCGGATGAGATCGGCACGCAGGACGCCCGGCAGAATGCCGCTGTCGAGCGGCGGCGTCAGCAATTGCCCGTCCGACATTTCGACGAAGATGCTGGTCGATGATCCCTCGCACAACTCGCCGCGCTCGTTGAGCAGCAGAACCTCGTCTGCATCCCCGGCTGAAAATTCGGCGCGGGCGGCATCATAGGGTTCCCGGCGCGATGATTTGTGGCGATAGAAGGTGTCGGTGGAATCAAGCCTGGTTTGCGTCGCGATGCGGATCCGCCAGACGGTTCCCTCCTGCAACGGCCGAAAGTCGGCCGTTTCGATATCGAGCTCACCCTTGTAGTTCATGACCAGCTTCACGCAGAGCGGACTTTCGCCGCCCACCTTCTTCTCCAGTACCTGAACCGCGTTGGCCGGTGCTCGGAAACCGAGCGCATCGGCTGAGCGCAATAGCCGGCGCATATGCTGGTCAATGCGCTGAAAGCCCGATTGCGGCTCCCAGCGCAGCGTTTCTCTCAAGGTCAGATCGGCGGGTTTGCGTTTCATTGCCTTTGCTCGTCGCCTGTCATCGGTATTTTTCGGAGCCAGTCAGGCCTGTTTGCTGTCAAGCGCTTCCAGTTCGTCGATCAGCCCTTCGATCATGGCAAGACCCTTGTCCCAGAAGGAAGGGTCTGTCGCATCGAGGCCGAATGGTTTCAGAAGTTCCGAATGGTGCTTGGTGCCGCCTGCTTTCAAAAGCTCGAAATATTTCTCCTGAAAGCCGGTCTCGGCCTTCTGGTAAACGGCATACAGCGAGTTCACCAGGCAATCACCGAAGGCATAGGCATAAACATAGAAGGGAGAGTGGATGAAATGGGGGATGTAGGTCCACCAGGTCTCATACCCTTCGGAAATCTTGATCGCCGGGCCGAGGCTCTCGGCCTGAATGGAAAGCCACAATTCACCGATCTGTTCGGAGGTCAACTCACCCTGCTTGCGGGCGGTGTGCAGCTTGCGTTCGAATTCATAAAACGCGATCTGTCGCACGACCGTGTTGATCATGTCCTCGACCTTGCGGGCGAGCATGGCCTTGCGTTCCCTGACGTCCTTCGTGTCGTCAAGCAATTTGCGGAAGGTCAGCATTTCTCCGAAAACGGAGGCAGTTTCGGCAAGCGTCAGCGGCGTCGCGCACATCAGCGCGCCTTGGTCGCCGGCCAGCACCTGGTGCACGCCGTGGCCAAGCTCATGAGCAAGCGTCATCACGTCGCGCGGTTTGCCGAGATAGTTGACGAGGACATAAGGATGGGCCGAAGGCACGGTCGGATGCGCGAAGGCGCCCGGCGCCTTGCCGGGCCGGGCGGGGGCGTCGATCCATTGCTCATCGAAGAAACGGCGGGCGATATCGGCCATCTCCGGCGCAAAATCGCCATAGGCGGACAGCACGGTGTCCTTCGCCTCATCCCATGGAATGATCGTATTCGATGTATCGGGAAGCGGCGCGTTGCGGTCCCAGTAGTTCATCTGTTCCATGCCGAGCCATTTCGCCTTCATGGCGTAATAACGATGCGAAAGGCGCGGATAGGCATTTTTCACGGCGGCAGCCAGAGCGTCTACTACCTCGCGCTCCACACGGTTTGCCAGATGGCGGCTGTCGGCGATGTCTTCGAACTTGCGCCAGCGGTCGGAAATATCCTTGTCCTTGGCCAGTGTGTTGGTGATGAGGGTGAAGACCCGCAGATTATTGGTGAAGGTGGTGCTGAGCGCCTGTGCTGCCTTCTTGCGAGTTTCCGGCTCAGGCTCCTGAAGCATATTGAGCGTTACTTCCAGCGAAAGGCTTGCGCCGTCTATATCGAAGCGCAGGTCGGCCATCGTCTCATCGAACAGGCGGTTGAAGGCGCTGGCACTCGTCATCGATTTTTCGAGGAATAGCTGTTCGAGCTGGTCATCGAGCTGGTGCGGCTTGTCCTTGCGCAAATCCACCAGCCACGGACTGTAGTGCCCAGCTAAGGCATCGTTTGCCATGCAGGCATCCATTACGGCGTCGTCGATGCGGTTCAGTTCAAGCGTAAAGAACAGCAGATGTGCGGAAATATCCGTCAGTTTCGCCTGGGCGTCGCCGTAAAGCTTGCCGTTTGCCGGGTTGGAGGTATCTGAAAAATACGTCAGCCCCGCAAAGGAACCGATGCGGCCGATAAGATCGTCCAGCGCTTCATATTCCTTGAGAGCAGCGCCGATGCCGTTGGCGCCCGTCGCCTTTGCGGCGTCTTCAAGCTTGCCCTTCCATTTATCCTCGAAAGCCGCCGCCAGCGTCGCCGCCTTCTCAATGTCGCCCTTGTATTCCGGCGAATCGCCCGAGGGATAGAGATCCGAGAGTTTCCAGCCGGGCAGGTCGCCAAGGGCAGGGCCGGAGGTTTCGGCAAGCGAAAATACGGGGTGCGGTGTTGGGCGATTGAGGGTCATCGAACGCGTCCTTGTCGTTATGCCTGCGCAGCATATGGGGCCTTTGTTTCCCGCAGCAATGGATAAAATGCAAGCAAATCTCAAAACTGGATGTTCAAATCTCCTGTGCCAGAGTGCGCCACAAGGGACCGCATGACGCAGGTCCATAAACCGGAAACCGGAGCCAAAAATGACCGCGCATGTTCTCGTGATAGACGATGATCCCGTCCAGCGCCGCCTGCTCAAAAATGCGGTGGAACGTTATGGGCATCTGGCCTTGCTTGCAGAAAACGGCAGGGCGGGGCTGGAGCTGCTCAAGCAATATAGCGGCGAGATCAATGTTGTCGTCCTCGACCTGATGATGCCGGAAATGGATGGCCTCGCCTTCCTGAAAGCCGTTGGCGAACTCGGCACCGACGTCCCGGTCATCGTCCAGACGGGGCAGGGCGGCATCGATACCGTCGTGCAGGCCATGCGCGCCGGCGCCTTCGATTTCGTCGTCAAGCCGGTCTCGCCGGAACGGATCGGCGCCGCCATCTCCAATGCCCTCAAGCTCGACAGGAGAGAGGCAAAGGCCCGCACGGGCAGGCGCGGACGGAGCAATGCCGTGAATTTTACTGATATCGTTTCCGCAAGCCCGGCCATGCTGAGGGTGATAGAACTGGCGCAGCGCGCCGCCCAGTCCAGCATTCCCGTGGTGCTGGAAGGCGAATCCGGCGTCGGCAAGGAAATGGTCGCCCGTGCAATCCAGTCGGCTGGCGACAGGGCGAACAAACCATTCATCACCGTCAATTGCGGCGCTATCCCGCACAATCTGGTGGAGAGTATTCTTTTCGGTCACGAGAAGGGCGCTTTTACCGGTGCCACGGAAAAACACGTTGGCAAGTTCATGGAAGCGGATGGCGGAACGCTGTTCCTCGATGAAATCGGTGATCTGCCGCTCGACGTGCAGGTAAAGCTACTGCGGGCAGTTCAGCAGGGCGAAATCGAAACTGTCGGTTCCGCGCGTGTGCAGAAGGTGAATGTCCGCCTGATTTCCGCCACCAACAAGAATCTCATCGAAGAGGTGAAGGAAGGCCGCTTCCGCGAGGACCTGTATTATCGCCTCAACGTCTTTCCTATCACCATTCCGGCGTTGCGCCGGCGCAAGGAGGATATTCCCCATCTGGCACGGGTGTTCGCGGAGCGTTTTTCGGTGGAACAGAAATTGCCAAATCCCGTCGGCCTCGATGCCAGCGCGCTGGCATTGCTAACGGCCTATGACTGGCCGGGCAATATCCGCCAGCTTGAAAATGCGGTCTTCCGCGCCGTCGTGCTGTCGCAGGGCGAGGAACTGGCGGATTCCGATTTTCCGCAAATCGCGCTGCAATTGCCGGAATTCGCAGGTGGGGACGATGCGGGTGAGTCGATCCGGTCGCCGTCTGGATCGTCGCTGAAACTCGCCGCCTATTCTCCGCCGCCACCGGCCGCCGAAAGTCACGCCATTCTGGATGAGGCGTCAGATATTTCCACCACGATATACCGGGGAGGAAACTTGATCTCCAGCATGGACGACTCAGGCAATATCAGGAAGCTGGCCGAGATCGAAGAGGAGCTTATCCGTTTTGCCCTTCGTTTTTATCGCGGGCAGATGAGTCAGGTCGCAAGGAAACTTGGTATCGGCCGCTCGACGCTTTATCGCAAGCTGAAGGATTATGGCATTGATCCGGACGATCCGTTGCGCGATGCGGCCTGATTGCACAAACCGCCTGTTCGACGGCAGATAGCAAGATTCGTTAACTTCTGAGCAAGGATATCCGCTTACCGTCTATAAACCTCTTGTTAGTGGCTGATTCACTATATAGAGGAAGGTTGCATCTGTGTGGCAATTTTGCCATCGTGTCACCGTATTTGACGTTCATTTGAGGCAATGTGACAGAAATTGTCTTCCAGGCGGGGATCGAATTGCCATATCTGCATCGAAATATCGCGCTGTCGACCAAGATCGCGCGCGGCTTGATCAAGGATATATGCACGAAGCTGTCGGCACGCGCTGTCACCTTTGCCTGCTTGATGCTCGCCGCAATGCCATTCGCAGGTGTCTCGGCGACGGAAGCTTTCGCCGAAACGCGCAGTCTCAAACTGTATTATATCCATACACGCGAGAAGGCGGTCATAACCTTCAAGCGCAACGGAAAATACGACCAGAAGGGTCTGCAAGAGCTGAACCGCTTTTTGCGTGACTGGCGTCGTAACCAGCCGACGCGGATGGACCCGCGTCTTTTCGATCTTGTCTGGGAAGTCTACCGCCGCAGTGGCGCGACCGATTACATCAACGTCGTTTCGGCCTTCCGTTCGCCTGAGACTAACGGCCTCCTGCGCACGCGCACCAAGGGCGTGGCGGAAAAAAGCCAGCATATGCTCGGCAAGGCCATGGATTTTTACATTCCGGGCGTGAAGCTTTCCACACTGCGCGAAATCGGCATGCAGATGCAGATTGGCGGCGTAGGTTTCTACCCGACCTCGGGTTCTCCCTTCGTGCACATGGATGTCGGCGGCGTTCGTGCCTGGCCGCGCATGAGCCGTCAGGAACTCGTGCGTATCTTCCCCAAGGGCAATACGCTGCACGTTCCTTCCGACGGCAATCCGCTTCCCGGTTATGAACAGGCCTTGGCTGACTACAAGAAGCGCGTCAATTCCTCTTCCATTCAGGTTGCTTCCAGCGCCGGTGCCGGCCCTGCGTCCTCCGGTGGTGGCGGCAAGCGCAAGACACTGTTGCAGGCGCTCTTTGGCGGAGGCGACGAGGATGAAGATCCCGATAGCATCGCAACGCCGCAGCCCGCAGAACGTCCGGCTGTCGCTCGCCCTGCAACGCCACCGCCTGCTGCACCTGAGCCAGAACCGACGATCGCCGTTGCTTCCGCCCAACCGCTTCCCGGTGTGAGCACTGCGCCGCTGCCCATTGCACGTCCAGCTTTCGGCAACCAGCCTCCGGCCAATACGGGCCTTGCCACCGCGCTTTATTCTCCGGCCCGTAATGCGGCGCAGGATGCCCTCCAGGCTGCGACAACGCCGACGCCGACCTCTGCTCCGGCCGAGCGTCAGCAGTTTGCCGATCTGGCTGAGGTATCCGTGCCTGTGCCGACGCTTCTTGGGCCGCGTGGCATGCGTGGCGATGCTGAAGGATCGATCCTGACCGCATCCGCAGATGGTGCGACACCCGCAGCGAGTGGCGAACTTGCGTCTATTCCGGTGCCGGCCAATCGTCCGGCTGTGGCGGAAGCCCTGCTGGCACAGGCCAATGCTGATCCGGAAGGCGACGAAGATCTCGCCGAAGAGCGGAAAGATACGCTTTCGCCGACTGTGGTTGCTGCTCTGGAACAGAGCGGTCAGGCTGCCCGCTCGCAGATCAATTCCGCTACGGTGCCGACAGCCGCGCCGTTCCCGGCTGCCGTCAACCACAAGGTTACAGTCGCTCCCGCCGAAACGGCGAAGGCTGAGCCAGAGGCAGGTTTCGGTGACGCCTTTGATCTGAAACCCTCCATCAATGGTGGGCTGACGGCCGGCTTGCCGACCAAGGGCTCACGCCCGAGCAGGCAGGATGCCGCCGTTTCCCATCAGGCCATGGTCGGCGGTGGTCGTCTGACGCAGGATCTGATCTCGGACTGGGCGCTCAACCAGAACAAGGGCTCGACCGGCCGTTCGGTGAAGGCGCCGCGCGTCGTCGCCAACCGTATGCTCAGCCACGACATGTCGGCTTCCGCCACATCGGCAAGCTTCAAGCCCGGTGCAGCGGCGATCGAGTCCAGCCGTTTCAGCACGCCGGTGAAGATGCACTGAGCCTCGCTTTCTGCAATGCGGCCGAAAGGCCAACAAAAAACCCGCCGGTGACGGCGGGTTTTTTATTATGCTTGATATCGCGATATCAGACGCCGCTCTGGCCGTCCGAACCGATATAGGCGATGCGCACCATGTTGGTCGCGCCCGGGGTGCCGAGCGGCACGCCGGCGGAGATGATGATGCGGTCGCCCGGCTTGCCGAAACCTTCGGACACGACGATGCGACAAGCGCGGTTCACCATATCGTCCAGATCGCTGGCGTCACCGGTAACCACGCAATGCAGGCCCCAGACGACCGACAGACGGCGTGCGGTCTGGATGATCGGCGAAAGCGCAATGATCGGAACCTGTGGCCGCTCGCGCGCGGCGCGCAGACCCGTTGTGCCGGACGAGGTGTAGGTGACGATCGCGGCGAGCTTCAGCGTTTCGGCAATCTGGCGGGCAGCAAGCGAAATGGCGTCTGCACCCGTCGCTTCCGGCTGTGGGCGCTGCGCGTAGATGATGTTGGAATAATAGGGGTCTTGTTCCACCGTGCTGGCGATGGATGCCATGGTCGATACGGCTTCGATCGGATAATCGCCGGAAGCGGACTCGGCCGAGAGCATGATGGCGTCGGCGCCTTCGAATACGGCAGTCGCAACGTCCGAAACTTCCGCACGGGTCGGAACCGGAGCTGTGATCATCGATTCCAGCATCTGCGTGGCAACGACAACCGGCTTGCCGGCACGACGGCAGGCGCGGGTCAGCTGTTTCTGGATGCCCGGAACGGCTTCCAGCGGCATTTCCACGCCGAGATCGCCGCGTGCGACCATCAATGCGTCGGAAAGCTCGATGATTTCTTCGATGCGCTCAATAGCCTGCGGCTTCTCGATCTTGGACATCAGGCCAACGCGACCGCGCGAAATCTTGCGCACTTCGGCCAGGTCTTCCGGGCGCTGAACGAAGGAAAGAGCAACCCAGTCCACTTCGTTGGTTGCGAGAACGGCGTCGAGGTCGACGCGGTCCTTGTCGGTCAGAACGCCGACGCCGAGCAAGGTGTCGGGCAGGCTAATGCCCTTGCGGTCGGAAATCCGGGTGCCCGAAACAACAGTGGTGACGATGCTCTTGCCGTCGCTCTTCTCAGCGCGCAGATGCAGCTTGCCGTCATCGATCAGCAGGCGGTGGCCAGGCTTGACCGCTTCGAGAATTTCAGGATGCGGCAGGAAAACGCGGGTGTTGTCGCCGGGCGTATCGTTATTGTCCAGCGTAAACGTCTGGCCGGGAACGAGATCAACCTTGGTTTCGGCAAATTTACCGACGCGCAGCTTGGGACCCTGCAAGTCGGCCAGAATGCCGATGGGACGGCCGTTACGGCTTTCGACGGAGCGAATACGCTCAATCAGCGTCCGCATCACGTCGTGGCTCGCATGGCTCATGTTGATGCGGAAGAGATCGGCGCCGGCGAGATGCAGCTTTTCGATCATTGCCTCGTCGGAAGAGGCGGGGCCGAGAGTTGCAAGAATTTTGACTTTGCGGTTACGCTTCATCAGTTTTGATTTCCCTGTGTGCCTGGCGTATCGGAAAGCTGGACCATCCAGCTGCCCTGTCTGCCCGTGTCATATTCCTTGAAACCCATTCTCTGGAAGCTGCGGGCATAACAATCGTCTACGCCGGCGATTTTGAACTCGTTTTCCGCCACGCACATGTTGACGTCACCGGTCCAACGGCCGCCGTGAGCGGCGTCCTCGGCATAAAGATAATAATAACGCGACTGCAACTCACCCTCTATCAGCGTTGCGCAGGTGGAGGAGGGGACCTGCCACCAACCTTCACTGACCCAGCCGTCCTGCGCCCGGTAGCCGATTGCGACCCCCACGAGGTTTTGCGTGCTGTTGCAGACGCGGAAATCCGCATGCGCGGCCTCCACGAAGACAAACGGGGTCAGAAACAATGCCGCTGCGGAGAAAAGACGGGCAAGATGCCGAAAGTGGCGAGGAAGAGCGAGAGATGACTGAGTCACGGCTTCCATCCGGATTCCATGGTTATAATGAACACACTTCTTGGCGTGGCCGCCAAAGAAAGTCAACGCGAGTTTAATCGATTATATTGTTCGTGGGATCGTGAGTGCGATAAGGTAGATGGCTGTTCTGTCGCCGAAACTTGCGCCCGGCCTCAAGCCATGCCATCAAGCTTTTCTCCTCAATCCTGCCCCAGAAAATTATCGATGAACGACTTCATACCCTATGAAATCATAGAAGGCGATTATGACAAAGGCATGGTTCTTCTGGCGGACCATGCCATGAACCTCCTGCCGGCACACTACGGCAAACTTGGTCTTCCGCAAACCGCTTTTCATCGTCACATCGCATTTGATATCGGCATTGAAGGGCTGACGCGCTCTCTTGCGGCCCGCCTCGGCGTGCCGGCCGTGCTTGGACGATTTTCGCGCCTCCTGATCGACCCCAATCGCGGCGAGGACGATCCGACCCTTATCATGAAGATTTCGGACGGGGCGATCATCCCCGGCAACCACCCGATTTCGGATGATGAATGGCAAAGACGGATCGAGTTTTTTCATCGTCCCTATCACAATGCCGTCGATCGCGTGCTCACCGGTGTAGCGCAGTCGTCGGGGGAAGCGCCGCTTGTTCTGTCGCTGCATTCGTACACGCCGTTCTGGAAAGAAACACCGCGGCCCTGGCATGCGGCGGTTCTGTGGGACACGGATAATCGTGCGGTCGATCCGCTTCTGGCGCATCTGCGGGCGACCGGCGACATTCTCGTTGGTGACAACGAACCCTATGACGGGGCGCTGAAGGGCGATACCATGTATCGCCATTGCATGATGAAGGGCATACCGCATGCGCTTCTTGAAGTTCGGCAGGATTTGATCGCGGATGAGGAAGGGATTGCCGAATGGTCGGACCGGCTCGCTCCCATTTTCGCCGCAATGAACGACGATCCCATTTTGCATGAATATGAGCTGTTCACCTCTCGCACCGGCCCCTACTGAGCCTGGAGCTGCCCCATGACGACACCGAATGACAAACAGCAGATTGAATTCGAGGCCGCCGCATTTCGCCGTCTCGTCGAGCATCTTCGCGAGCGTCACGATGTGCAGAACATCGACCTGATGAATCTCGCGGGCTTTTGCCGGAATTGCCTTTCCAACTGGTATGGGGAAGCCGCTAACGAGGCCGGCGTTGCACTCACCAAGGAGCAATCCCGGGAAATCGTCTACGGAATGCCCTATGAGGAGTGGAAGGAAAAATATCAGGCGGAGGCGAGCAACGCCCAGAAAGCCGCCTTTGAGCAGAACAAGCCAACGGAATAACCCCCGAGCGACGGAAACGACTTGACGTGAGGCCCGTCAGTGGGCAGGTCACAGGCCGGAATTTTTGCTGCCCGGCTGGCGGCGACCGGCGAAGGCTTCGCCTGGATTTAATGAACAAGGCTCACCCGAGCTGCTACCAATGAAGGATGATATGATGGACGAAACGAGCACCACCGAAACCGTCGCCGCCGCCGAACTGCGTCAATTCATCGAGCGCGTCGAGCGTCTCGAAGAGGAAAAGGCCGCCATTCAGGGAGACATCAAGGATGTCATGGGCGAGGCGAAGGGTCGTGGCTACGATACCAAGGCGATCCGCACCATCATCCGCCTGCGCAAGAAGGACGCCAACGAGCGTATCGAGGAAGAAACCATTCTTCAGACCTATATGGCTGCGCTTGGCATGGAATGATCGGTTGACGGTCCCACAATGAAAAATCGCCGCTTTTGCGGCGATTTTTGTTTGGATCGTCTGCGATATTCAGCTGCGAGTGCCAGCCAGCTTTTCAGAAAGGTCAGCGGCCTCTTTGCGGGCGTCCTTGTCCGCGGGATAGAGCGCGAGATAGCGTTCCCAGGCTTTCAGCGCCAGATCGTCACGGCCTGAGGCTTCGAGGATGTTTGCAAGGCTCGCCAATGCCGGAAAATAGCGCGGCTCCTTCTCCAGCGTCAGATTGATATCCGCCATCGCCTTTCGGGTGTCGCCATCCGCAAAATGCACCATGGCGCGGCGATAGGGCGCCTGCATGTAGTCCGGATCGAGTAAAATAGCCTGGTCGAGAAAATCGTAAGCGGCGGCGTTGCGCTTCTCGTCTGCGGCTTCGCCTGCCCACTGCATCAGGAGATTGATTGTCGCGCTGCCGGAATCGTTCCATTCGGAAGCGATCTGGTTGGCAATGCTGCGCGCCTTGACCGCATTCCGCTCTTTTTTCAGCGATGCGAAAAGACTGTCAACTGTCTTTGCAGGTGAAGGCGCAGCCTCCATGGCTGCGGGAGGCTGACCATCTGCCGCATGACCAAGGGACGCCATTCCTGAAAGCAGGAGGCCCGAAAGCAGGAAACCCTGAGCGACGATGATAGCCGTGCAAAAACGATTTGGGCGCATGGGTTAAAGCTTAACCCGACTGCGCCCAATATCAAATGCAAAGTTCTGCACTGTCAACAAAGTGATCCGCGATGTGATCGCGAACCGCAGTGGCACTCAATCAGCCCTGACGAGCCTTGAAGCGCGGGTTCTGCTTGTTGATGATGTAGACGCGGCCCTTGCGGCGAACCAGGCGGTTATCGCGATGACGGGCCTTAAGCGCTTTAAGCGAATTCTTGATTTTCATTTTACTGGTCCGCAGTTTTGCACGGCTTTTACCGTGCTTATTCAAACAATCAAAAGCGCGCAACGGGGCGCGCTCTTTTCGGTTGGCAGGCAAATACCCGTTTGACCCCTGCCTGTCAACACTTCCAGACGTCTTTGCCTTAAAAGACTGAGGCTTTTCCTGTGTGCAAAAGCTCGGTCACGTGGCCCATCTTGCGGCCAGGCCGTGCTTGTGTCTTGCCGTAAAGATGCACGAGACAGTCTTTTTTCGAAAGCCATGCTGGCACATCGTTGATGTCATCGCCGATGAGGTTCGTCATGACGCAATCCGAATGGCGGGCCGTGCTGCCGGGGACAAGACCGGAGACGGCTCGTATATGCTGTTCGAATTGCGAGACCACGCAGGCCGCTTCCGTCCAGTGGCCGGTATTGTGCACGCGCGGCGCCATTTCATTGGCAACGAGCGAACCATCTGGCAGCACGAAAAACTCGATGCCGATCACGCCGACATAGTCGAGCGCAGCCAGAAGCTTTTCCGCCGATTGCACGGCAACCGCCTTCGCCGCATCGGAGAGTGCTGCCGGCACGGTGGATGTATGCAGAATGCCGTTCAGATGAATGTTTTCGGCCGGATCGTAGCAGGTAACGGTGCCATCCCTGAAACGGGCGGCAATGATCGAGATTTCCCGCTCGAAAGCGACGAAGCTTTCGAGGATGAGCGGCACGCCACCGAGTGCTGCGAAGGCGCCTGCGATGTCCTCACCACCCTTGAAAAGCCTCTGGCCCTTGCCGTCATAGCCCATGCGGCGGGTTTTCAGCACACCCTTGCCACCAAAAGCGGCCAATGCCGCCTCCAGTTCTTCCTGATTATCCACGGCGCGGAAATCGGCGGTCGGAATGCCGCAACCGTTGAGGAAGCGTTTCTCCGTCAGCCTATCCTGCGAGGCGCTGAGAGCCTGCGGCGGGGGATAAACGGGAACGGAAGCGCTGAGCGTCTCGGCTGCGGTGACGGGTACGTTCTCGAATTCGTAGGTCACGACATCGCAAAGGCGAGCGAGTTCCGCAAGCGCCGTCTCGTCACCGTATTCCGCGACGATCTGGCTGTTGCAGACCTGCGCCGCCGGACAATCGGCTTGCGGTTCGAGAACGATGGTGCGGTGGTTGAGGCGTGCGGCTGCCATTGCCAGCATGCGGCCAAGCTGCCCGCCGCCGATGATGCCGATGGTGAGATTGTTCGTATTCATCGTCGTGTCAGAGGCTGTCACTGGGCGCTGTCCATGGGATATTCGGCAACGGCCGCTGACTGGCGCGCGCGCCATGCATCGAGCCGGTCTGCCAGGTCCTCGTCACCCAGCGCCAGAACCGCAGCTGCCAGAAGTGCGGCATTGATAGCGCCGGCCTTGCCGATGGCAAGCGTTCCGACGGGAATGCCAGCGGGCATCTGGACGATGGAATAGAGGCTGTCCTGCCCGAACATCGTCTTGGATTGTACCGGGACGCCGAAAACCGGCAGCGGGGTCATGGCGGCGGTCATGCCCGGCAGATGGGCGGCGCCGCCGGCACCCGCGATGATGACCTTGAAGCCTTCGTCTTTCGCGCCATTGGCAAATTCATAAAGGCGATCAGGCGTGCGGTGGGCGGAAATGATGCGGGCTTCGTATTCCACGTCCAGCGCATCCAGCGTATCGGCGGCATTCTTCATGGTCTCCCAGTCGGACTGGCTGCCCATGATGATGGCGACGGGGGGTGTCTCTGCTGTCACTTCGCTTCTCCGGCTTACAGCATAGGCGCAAAAATCGATTTTGATTTCTGCAAGGCACGATGCGTAAATTCAATAGATTAGAGCGTCTCGCGTGCATCCGGCAGGAAGCACGGAAGCCACTCTAGGCAATGATATCGGGAATGACCTGATCTTCGATCTGGGTCATCTTGTCCTTGACGGCCAGCTTTTTCTTTTTCATGCGTTGTATTCTCAGCGCATCGCAGTTGGTCTGGATCATCGCGTTGATCGCAGCGTCATAATCCTCATGCTCCTGGCGCAGCCGCGCCAGCGTAAGCCTGATGTCCGCCTGGTCCTGATCGGGCATCTTGTCATCCCCATTTTATGCCAGCCGGAGAGCCTCCGGCGCGTATGTCATCGGTTCTCGAGCCTCTATCATCAAATCGCGGTAACGGGAAGTTATCCCTTGCGACCAAATTGCCCACTTATTGCCTTCATTTCGCCTTCGACAAGACCAACGATCCATGTCACATTGTCGTCGCAAACCTGAAACTCCAGCGATGGAGAGCTGGAGGTAGGCTTAAAAATGGAAGGACGTGCCGCATGACCATTCAGGCTCATATTGCATCGCTCGAAAAGAAACACGGTGCTCTGGAGGAGGAGCTCGAAAGTATTCTTGCTTCCCCGTCCTCTGACGATAGAGAGATCGCCGATCTCAAACGCCGTAAACTGCGCCTGAAGGATGAACTACAGAGGCTTCGCGCCTCCACAAGGCATTGATTGATGCCATTCCCCAGCCTTCGATGAAGGACTGACGGATTCTTTTTCGGCCCTGGCGGTACGTGCGTGCTGCCAGGGCTTTTTAGTTGGCGCCTTGGGTCTAGAAAGGCAGCCCGTCCCACAGCAGTTTCAGCGCCGCGATCAGCGCCATGGTATACATCAGCGGGTAGAACACTGATGGCTTCAGATATTTCACCACCCTTGCGCCGGCAAGCGTCGCCAGCATTGCCACCGGCAACAGGCTCGCCGATGTCTTGAGGTTGGTTGCATCAAGCGCTCCCAGCGCGAAATAGGGAATGAGCTTTATTGCATTCATGATCGCGAAGAAACGCACGCTCATGCCGGTATAGGTCTTGGGATCGAGCTTCAGCGGCAGAACATAGATCTGGAAGGGTGGGCCACCCGCATGGGCCACGAAACTCGCATAACCGGACAGGCTGGACCAGAGTGTTGCAGCCACCGGACGCTGCGGTCTGGCCGGAATCTCCTGCCCCTTGCGGCTTTTGAAGCTCTCCTGGAAATAACGCAGTACGAACAGGATCGTCACCGAGGCGACGACGAGGCGCATGGCGTCTGCCGAGATGAGGCTTGAGGTCGCCCAGCCGAGAGTAATGCCGGCGATCGCGCCCGGAAGCATGATAAGGAGCGTTTGCCGGTGGTTGTGGTGCCGCCAGGCCCATAGCGCCACAAGATCCATCACGATCAGGATCGGCAGGAAGATTGCCGCCGCCTGCACGGGCGGGATGGCAAGCGCCATCAGCGGCACGCCCATCAGTGCCAGCGCACCGCCCAACCCGCCCTTGGAAAGGCCGACAAGCACGACTGCGGGGATGGCGACGAGGAAAAAATGAAAATCGGTCAGCATGGATGAAGGTTGATCCTTTCGCCGGTCCGGTCTATCGGATTTATCATATCAAAACGAGTGCAGATAACGCCGAAAGTGTCTTCTGCCTGAAATGGACGAACCGATGACCAAAGTTGATAACCGTTGCCGCCTTGTTCTGATCGTCCCGCAATTGGACGACGCGCAAAAGCAGGCGACAGAATTGCAAGAAGCACTGCGAGGCGGCGATGTGGCTTCGGTCATCATTCCGCAATATGATCTGGATGACGCCACTTTCCAGAAACGCGCCGAATTGATCGTGCCGATGGTGCAGGAGGCTGGTGCCGCTGCCCTTATCGCGGGCGACAGCCGCGTTGCGAGCCGGGTGAAGGCGGATGGCCTGCATGTGGCGGGCAATGCCGAGGCGCTTGCGGAGGCCGTGGAAAATTTCGCGCCGAAGCTGATCGTTGGCGGCGGCAATGCCGATGATCGCCATAAGGCTCTGGAGATGGGTGAGTCCAATCCGGACTACGTGTTTTTTGGAAAGCTCGAAGGCGACATCAAGCCGGAAGCGCATCCCAAAAATCTGGCACTCGGCGAATGGTGGGCATCGATGATCGAGATTCCATCCATCGTCATGGGCGGCACCGATATCTCTTCGGTGGTTGCCGTGGCCGAAGCCGGCGTGGAATTCGTGGCGATGCGCAGCGGCGTTTTTGACAATGCCTCGGGTGCTGCCCAGGCCGTTTCTGAAATCAACGCGTTGCTTGACGAAAAAGCGCCACGGTTTGACGGTTGATACAGGCGATGTTGATGCGCTCGGTTCACGTCTGCCTTTCTATTTCGCTGCTGGCGCTGTCTTTCGGCGCGCCGGCGGGCGTCGCTTTTGCCCAATCCGGACCGCAAAGCGAAAGCAACGCGCTTTCCCGCCAGTTGGAGGATGAGGCGCAGCCTTCCCGTCAGGGCAGGGTGCAGTCCGAAGAGCAGAAGGACTTGCAACCGTCGCAGGGCGTCAACGTCTATCAGCGCATGGGCGCGGACCTGCCGGCCTTGCCGCCTGAAAAGGAGTTCAAGGGCCGGGTGGATGAGGCCTATGGGCATTTCCAGCGCGGCGAATATGTCCAGGCGCTCGACAAGGCGCTCAACCGTGCGCAGAACGGCGATGCGGCCGCCCAGACGCTGGTGGCGGAAATGATGTCGCGTGGTCTCGGCATCGCCCGCGACGAAAAGACCGCGGCCTTCTGGTACCAGCAGGCGGCACAGGGTGGCGATCCCGTCGCGATGTTCAAATTCGCCCTCATTTTGATGGAGGGCAAGTTCGTTACCCGCGACAAGGCGAAGGCCGACGATTACATGCACCGTGCGGCGGAAGCCGGCAATGCTTCGGCTCAGTTCAACTGGGGGCAGATACTGGTTTCGGAAAATCCCGGCGTAAAGGGATTACTGATGGCCATGCCGTATTATGAAAAGTCCGCCGAGCAGGGCATTGCCGACGCGCAATATGCAGTGTCGCAGATCTACCACTCGGTCAAGGATGTGCCGGCCGAAAAGAAGGCCAAGGCGCGCGATTGGCTGACGCGGGCCGCAAAGGCCGGCTACGATACCGCGCAGGTCGATCTCGGCATCTGGCTGGTCAACGGTTTTGGCGGCGAGCGAAATCTGGATGAAGGCTTCCGCTGGCTTTACGGTGCTGCGCAGCGCGGCAATGTCGTGGCGCAGAACAAAGTGGCGCATCTTTACATTCAGGCGCTCGGCACACGGCCCGATCCGGTGGAGGCGGCCAAATGGTACGTGCTTTCCCGCCGCGCCGGGCTGAAGGATCCGTCTCTCGAGGATTTTTATCTCGGGATCACCGACGAGCAGCAGAAAAAGGCTATCGAGGCGGCAAATCGTTTCCGTCCGATGTGATGCAAGGCCGGTTGTTCGGCGCCAGCGTGCATGTGCAGGCTTTTTGCCTTGAATTTCCGCGCGTTTTGTGGTCTTGAACCGCAAACTTTCAATTCAAGAAAATAATGACGTTCCTGCCCGGCTAGCTTGCGGGTGGTTCGCAAGCTTTCCAGGAAACAAATTCGATGGCACGTTCAGCCCTTCTCAATGTGATGGTTCAGGCCGCCCTCAAGGCGGGTAAGTCTTTGTCGCGTGACTTCGGTGAAGTGCAGAACCTTCAGGTTTCGGTCAAGGGACCGAGCGATTTCGTATCGCAGGCGGACCTCAAGGCTGAAAAGATCGTGCGCGACGAGCTGATGAAAGCCCGCCCCACCTACGATTTTCTGGGTGAGGAAGGCGGCGAGGAAAAGGGCAGTGATGGTGCGCATCGCTGGATCGTCGACCCGCTAGATGGCACGACCAACTTCCTGCACGGCATTCCGCATTTCGCCGTTTCCATCGCGCTCGAGCGTAACGGAGAAGTCGTAGCCGGCGTGATTTTCAATCCCGCGACCGACGAACTCTACACCGCCGAGCGTGGCGGCGGCGCGTTCCTTAACGATCGTCGTATCCGCGTTGCCGCGCGCAAGGCGTTGACGGATTGCGTCATCGGCTGCGGTGTGCCGCATCTCGGTCGCGGCAATCACGGCAAATTCCTCGTCGAACTTCGCCATGTCATGGGTGAAGCAGCCGGCATCCGCCGCATGGGTGCTGCAGCACTCGACCTTGCCTATGTTGCAGCAGGTCGCCTCGACGGTTTCTGGGAAGCAGAGCTTTCGCCGTGGGATATGGCGGCCGGTCTGGTGCTGATTCGCGAAGCTGGCGGGTTCACCTCCGACGCCAAGGGCGGCGCGGATATCTTCGGCAGCGGCAGTGTTGCTGCCGGAAACGAATATATCCACAAGGCACTTGTGGAAGTTGCCAACCGTCCGATTCCGGGTCGTTGATCGATTTCGGCAGAAAACCTGCCGTTTAATCCAGGTTTTAGGCGCCCGGCGAACTATCGCCGGGCGTTTTTGTTTTTTCGGTCTTCGGTCAAGCCGGCTTTCGTGAAATGCCTGTGACGAAAGACAGGCTTTTCGCTTCAAATCGTCGCAATTTTCAAATAGCGTCCGGTTGATACGTGACCGAAGGGAATGCGAACGTTATGGCGGATTCGGAGTTGCTCGATCTCGGCGTGGAGAAGCCGGTGACCACACGGCAATACAGCCACAAGCTGTCCAGCCCCACACCGTTTCTGTGGACGATGGTTCTGTTTCTGATCCTCGTCGGCTTTCTGGCGGCCATTCTTTACCGGCAGGCGCACACGGCCTTCATGACGAATCCGGGCTTGAACGGCTTCATTCTCGGCGTTCTCGTCATCGGCATCATTCTGGTATTCACGCAGACCATGAGCCTGCGTTCGGAAGTCCGCTGGTTTAACGCATTCCGGGCCGCCGGCAGCGCCGAGAAAGTCGGCCGCGCTCCAAAACTGCTGGCCCCCATGAGCACGCTGATCGGCAAGCGTGGCGAAGTCCGGCTTTCTGCAGTTACGCAGCGGACAATTCTCGATTCCATCGCGACACGCCTTGATGAATCGCGCGATACTTCACGTTATCTTGTCGGCCTTCTGGTATTTCTCGGCCTGCTCGGCACCTTCTGGGGTCTGATCGGCACCATCGGCGCCATCAGCAATGTCATTCAGTCGCTTGATCCCAGCGCCGGCACCAGCAACGATATTCTAAGCTCGCTCAAGACCGGTCTCACCGCGCCGCTTTCCGGCATGGGAACGGCGTTTTCCTCGTCGCTCCTCGGCCTTTCAGGCTCCCTGATCCTCGGTTTCCTCGATCTTCAGGCCGGCCGTGCCCAGAACCGTTTTTACACCCAGCTCGAAAACTGGCTGTCGTCGGTGACGGATACGTCGGCGGATGGGCCAAGGGAATTCAACGCTGAACCCGGCGCAATGGTCAGCACTGAGCGCTCGCTCGCCGCCATGACGAGTCTTGCTGAAGGCATTCAAGGTCTGGTCAAGAACATGCGCAGCGAGCAGCAGATGTTGCGTGACTGGATCGAGGCGCAGCAGGAGGAATCGAAATCGCTTCGCCGCACGCTCGACCGGTTGTCGACTCGTATCGACAGCGAGACAAAATCTTCCGGACGCACCCGGCACGATAACGGGAGCGAGTAGCCATGGCGCTTGCGCGCAACCGCCGCCGCGACAGGGGTGTGGATTATTGGCCGGGTTTCGTCGATGCGCTGTCGACGCTGCTCATGGCCATCATGTTCCTGCTGACGGTCTTCGTGCTGGCGCAATTTGTTCTGTCGCGGGAAATTAGTGGCAAGGACGAGGTGTTGACCCGCCTCAACAGCCAGATTGCCGAATTGACCGAACTTCTGGCCATGGAAAAGGGCAGCAAGCAGGATATCGAGGACGCGCTGGCGAGCCTGCAATCAACCCTTGCCGCATCTGAAAGCGAGCGCTCACGTCTGCAGTCGCTTCTCGATGCGGGATCGGGCAACAATGCAAGCGCCAATGCCCGGATTGGCAGCCTGACCGGCGAGCTGGATGACCAAAGACAGGCCAATTCCCGCGCCTCCGCACAGATTGAATTGCTCAACCAGCAGATTGCGGCGCTCAGGGCGCAGATCGCATCGGTGGAAGCCGCCCTGCAGGCGTCGGAAGCCAAGGATACCTCATCACAAGTCAAGATCGCCGATCTCGGCCGCCGTCTCAATGTTGCGCTGGCGCAGCGGGTTCAGGAACTCAACCGCTATCGTTCTGATTTTTTTGGGCGTCTGCGTGAAATCCTCTCGGATCGCGAAAACATTCGCATCGTCGGCGACCGCTTTGTCTTCCAGTCCGAAGTGCTCTTTCCATCCGGTGGTAACGACCTCAATCCGCAAGGGCAGGCGGAGATGGAGAAGCTGGCGGCCGCGCTGATCGATCTTGCCAAGGAAATCCCCACCGAGATCAACTGGGTTCTGCGCGTGGATGGCCACACGGACAATGTCCAGCTTTCCGGGTCCGGTCGCTTCCGTGACAATTGGGAACTTTCCTCGGCACGCGCAACCTCCGTGGTGAAGTTCCTGATCTCCAAGGGTGTTCCGGCCAACCGGCTGGTCGCTGCCGGTTTCGGTGAATATCAGCCGATTGCCGAAGGCGACACGCCGGAAGCACGCCAGCAGAACCGCCGTATCGAACTGAAGCTCACCGAGCGCTGACACCTTAAGCCGTATCATAGCGGTTGCCTTGAGCTGAAAGTGAATTTACGTTCGCGTAAACGTAATTCTGTCGCATCTGGGAGGAGCTGATGGAGCGATATGATGTGATCGTTGTCGGCGCGGGGCTTGCCGGTCTGGTCGCAGCGACAGAGGCTGTTGAGCGCGGTTTCAGTGTTTGCCTTGTGGATCAGGAGGGGGAGCAGAACCTTGGCGGGCAGGCCTTCTGGTCGCTGGGTGGTCTGTTTTTTGTTGATAGTCCCGAACAGCGCCGAATGCGGGTGCGCGACAATCTCGATCTTGCAAGGCAGGACTGGTTCGGCTCCGCCGGTTTTGATCGCCTGGAAGATCATTGGCCGCGCCGCTGGGCGGAGGCTTATCTCAATTTCGCCGCAGGCGAGAAACGTCAATGGCTGCATCGGCTGGGCATGCGCTGGTTTCCCGTGGTCGGCTGGGCCGAGCGTGGCGGTGCCCTTGCTCATGGCCACGGCAATTCCGTTCCACGTTTCCATGTCACCTGGGGCACTGGCCCCGGTGTGGTGGCGCCTTTCGTTGAAAAGGCAAAGACCATGACGGCAAGCGGTCGGCTCACCTTTCGGTTCCGCCACCGCGTCGATCATCTGGATATCACTGACGGCAGGGTGACGGGCATTTCCGGTGTTGTTCTTGCCAGGGATCCGGTGTTGCGCGGGCAACCAAGCAGCCGGGAAGAGCAGGGTGATTTTGTCCTTTCGGCCTCGGCGGTCATCGTCAGTTCCGGTGGCATCGGCGGCAATCAGGAACTGGTGCGGCGCAACTGGCCGCTGGAGCGGCTGGGCAAGCCCCCCGCGACCATGGTCTGTGGCGTGCCTGCGCATGTGGATGGCCGTATGATCGCCATTACGGAAGCTGCGGGCGGAACGGTCATCAATCGCGACCGTATGTGGCATTATACCGAGGGCGTGAAAAATCACGATCCGATCTGGCCGGACCATGGCATTCGTATTTTGCCCGGCCCCTCGTCTTTCTGGTGCGATGCGGATGGAAACCGGCTCGCAGCTCCCGCGATGCCGGGCTTCGATACGCTCGGCACGCTTAAGATGCTGGGCGAACGCGGCAGCGGTCACAGCTGGTTCATTCTGACCAAGGCAATCATCAAGAAGGAATTTGCGCTTTCTGGTTCGGAGCAAAATCCGGATCTGACGGGCAAGGATGTGCGGCTACTGCTCAAACGGTTGGGCAAGGAGCCACCGGGGCCGGTGCAGGCCTTTATGGAACGCGGCGAGGATTTCGCCGTCCGTGATACGCTGGAAGAACTCGTGGCGGCGATGAATACCATAAACGGGGACAATCGGCTGAATATTGACCACATCCGCTATCAAATAGAGGTCCGAGACCGGGAGATCGAAAACGGTTTCAGCAAGGATGCGCAGGTTACGGCGATCCACGGAGCGCGGCGTTATCTTGGTGATCGGTTAATGCGCACTGCAAAACCACATCGGTTGCTAGACCCGACAAAAGGGCCGCTGATTGCGGTGCGCCTGCATGTGTTGACGCGCAAGACGCTTGGCGGTTTGCATACGGACCTAGAGGCGAGGGTGCTGGACGCGGCCGGCAACCCTGTTCCGGGCCTTTATGCTGCCGGAGAGGTGGCAGGCTTCGGCGGCGGCGGCATGCACGGATATAATGCGCTGGAGGGCACATTCCTCGGCGGTTGCCTGTTTTCGGGCCGTGTCGCGGGGCGTAGCGTGCTGGCTTAAGCCCACACGGCTCACGCTTGAGCGCGCAGTTCGTCCGGCCCGGTCTGGAATTGCAGCCGGGCAAGTCTCGCATAAAGGCCGTTCTGGCGGATAAGGCTCTGGTGCGTGCCTTCCTCGATTATACGGCCCTCATCCATCACGAGAATGCGGTCGGCCTTCAACACGGTGGCGAGGCGATGGGCAATGACGATGGTGGTGCGGGTTTTCATCAGCTCATCGAGCGCCCTTTGCACCAGCGTTTCGCTTTCGGCATCCAGTGCGGAGGTCGCTTCGTCAAGAAGCAGGATAGGGGCGTTGCGCAGGATGGCGCGGGCAATGGCGATGCGCTGGCGTTGACCGCCGGAAAGCGTTACGCCGCGCTCGCCCACCTGCGTGTCATAACCATCGTTCAGCCGGGCGATGAAGCTGTCTGCCTGCGCGGCGATAGCGGCCGTGCGCACTTCTTCGCGTGTCGCAGCCGGCCGACCGAATGCAATGTTATCGTGGATGGAGGAGGCAAAGATCGCCACATCCTGTGGAACAATGGACAGTCGCGCGCGCAGATCGGCAAGGCGGACATCGCGGATATCGACGCCATCGATGGTGATGCGGCCCTCCTGCGGATCGTAGAACCGCATCAGCAGCGAAAAGACCGTGCTTTTTCCCGCCCCGGAAGGGCCAACGATGGCGACGGTTTCGCCGGCATTGACCTTGAAGGAGAGCCCGGAGATGATCGGGCCACCGGTTGCGAGTGGATAAATGAAACCGACATTCTCGAATGCCGCTTCGCCGCGCGGCGGCTGAACCATCGAAACGGGTGCTGACGGCTCGGCAACGGGCGAGCGCTCGTTCAGCAGTTCGGAAAGCCGTTCAGCCGCGCCGCCCGCCTGCGCCAGTTCACCCCAGACTTCTGAGAGCTGGCCTAGGCCGCTTGCCGCGATGACCGAATAAAGCACGAACTGGCCAAGCGTACCCGCCGTCATGCCGCCGGACAAAACGCTTTGCGCGCCATACCAGAGAATGCCGACGACGCTGCCGAAAACGAGCGCGATGGCGACGGCGGTGAGGATGGAGCGGGCGCCTATCGCTGCGCGCGCACCCTGATAGGCTGCTTCTACGGAGGCGCCGTAGCGGGCATTTGCAAGCGCCTCGGCGTTAAAGGACTGCACGGTGCGGCTCGCCCCGATCGTTTCCGAGGCATAGGCGGCGGAATTGGCCAATGTGTCCTGCGTATTGCGGGAGCGGGCACGAACCGAGCGCCCGAAAGCAATCAAAGGAAAAACGATGAACGGGATGGCCAGGAGCGCGAGGCCGGAAAGGCCGGGGCTGGTATAGATCATCATCGCCACCGCGCCGCAGCACATGATGATGTTACGCAGCGCAACGGAAGCTGAGGAACCGAACGCCGAGCGAATCTGTACGGTATCCGCGGTCAACCGCGAGGTCAGCTCTCCCGAGCGGTTGGCATCGAAAAACTGTTGGGACAGCGTGGTGAGATGAGCAAAGACATCCCGGCGCAGATCGGCAACGACCCTTTCGCCGATGGTCATGACATAATAATAGCGCATGGCGCTGGCGAGAGCGAGGAGGACAGCAATGGCCAGAAGCACGGCGAAGTAGCTGTTGATCATGCCACCGTCCGGCGTCTGGAAACCGTGATCGATGATACGGCGAACGGCAAGCGGCAAGGCAAGTGTCGTGGCGGAAGAAAGCACAAGCGCAAACAGGGCCGCCGCCATCAGGCCGCGATAACGCCTGAGATACGGAAACAGGCCAAGCAGCGGCTTCAGGTTTCTCTGTTTAGCCGCTTTCTGCTCTTCAATGTCTGCCACGTCCGCTACACTCCTCGTTCCGTGCCGTTTTTCGGCCTTTTGCGGGTGAATTTCCGGCACGCGGTAAAATTCTAGTCCCTGCGGCCATCTCCTTTCACAAGGGGATAGCAGGCTCTTGTTATCTGGGCGACCTTCATGTATAGGCTCCGCATCGAATTGGGAAGCCATAGCCCATCAGGACTATGGCTTCATTTATTGAAATGGCTCAGTTGACGCAATTGCGGCAAATGGACCGCACGTCACTTAACCAGGAAGATTGTCATGAAGGCTGATATCCATCCCGCTTATCACACGATCAAGGTCGTCATGACCGATGGCACCGAATACGAAACCCGCTCGACCTGGGGTTCGGAAGGCGCAGTCATGAACCTTGAAATCGACCCCAAGTCCCATCCGGCATGGACGGGCGGCAACCAGCAGCTTATGGACCGCGGCGGTCGCGTTTCCAAGTTCAACAAGCGTTTCGGCGGCCTCGGCCTCTAATCCACTTGTGGACGGATCATTAAAAAAAGCCCGGTTTTACCGGGCTTTTTTATTGTCTGTCGATCCGGTGAAACGAGCCCATTGTAGGCCAAAACAAAAAAGCAGGCCTATGAGCCTGCTTTTCAAATTGTCTGGATAAGGTCGTCTTTTCTCAGTTGATCGAGAAAGCCGTGCGCAGAAGGTTAAGCTGCGCCTGCACGCTGTTTTCGTTGTCAGGTACCTTGGTGGCTTCGGACGGGCGGTAGATTTCGCGGTCGAGAAGGGCAACGCGGTTCTGGAGGCGGAGCGACCGCTCGATGAGGTCACGGAACGACTCAGGCAGGTCGTTCCAGCCTGGAGCGTTGCGATCGACGTTGAAGCTGTCGAGCCGCACCTTGCTTTTTTCGCTGAGAACCTGATCGCGTGTCATCTCGCCATTGTTGACGGCGCGCTGCAGAAGCAGCCAGGACGCCATCTGCATCAGGCGGGTGGTGAGGCGCATCGATTCTGCCGCGTAAAGGACAGACGCCATGCGCGGCAGAACCTTTGAAGCGGTACGACCGGCTCCATCAAGATAGCTCGCCGTTTCCTCAACCAAGGTCATGCCTTCGGTATAGAGGGTCTTGAACTGGTTGGAAGCAGCCGCGCGACCCGCAAAGCTAATGGTATTTAAAACCTGTTCCGACATTTTCTTTAAATCCCTGCTCACGCACCACACTGTCAGGCAACGACGACCGGTAATATTTTGTTCCGGCCTTTAGTGTTTTCAGGATGGTATCTTTACCTGAAATGCGCAAGGCAATTATTAAAGAAGGGTTAATACCCACAGTTTTACGAAATCCGGTGATCGGTAAAAAAAGAGCCGCGAAAGCGGCTCTCAAGGTAAAACAGGGAGAAAAATCAGACCAATTCGCCGGATGGAGAAGATGCCTGAGGCCCAGAAGAACTGGACATGTATAGTAATCTCTCAGAAAGCTTAATTTTTGGTTAATGGTAAACGAAAGACTGCATCAGAATCGTTAATCTCGTTTGCCTTTGTGGCAGCAGCTTATCGAGTTAAGACTTGGCCGGAGGTTTTGCTGAAGGCCGCCTGTCAGGACCGGAAGAGGTTCTCCGCCGCAAGCCGGCCGGCAGACTTCCTTTTCCTCTCCTCTTCAAGTCGGGTGATTTCGGTTTGAAGAATGTCGATGCGGTTGCTCAGCTCGTCCACCGAAAGAAGGCTGAGATCGCTGCCGATCTCATGCGCTACCGGTTTTTGCGGACGGTCATCGTCCAAGAGGCTCATATGCCTGCTCCTTTTTCAACATGGTCGCCATCGTCCTCGGGATATTGCGGCGCGCGCGGGTCAAGCGCAATGCTTTCCGGTGTCACGAGCGGTGAGGGCGTTGTCGGCATCATCGTCGAGAAATTGTCCTTTTCGGCGTTCGAAAGCGTGGCGCGCTGACGGCTTCTGATGATGGCATAGGCCGTGATCAGCACATGGGCGACGGCTGTCACCAGGAACAGCGCATAGGGGCCGGAATAGGTCATGACCGCGCCGCCGAGCGTCGGGCCGATGATGGTGCCGATGCCATAAAGCAGTAGCAGTCCACCGGAAACCTTGACGAAGTCTTCCGATGCCGCAAAGTCGTTGGCATGCGCTACGGCGATGGGATAAAGCGCGTTCGCGGCGGCGCCGTAAATGGCGATCATCGGAATGAGCACATAGACATCATGCGGCTGCACGGCCGCCACGGCCAGGCCCGCAACCGCGCCAAGCCCCGCCAGTCCTGCAAGCACATAACGGCGGTCAATCCGGTCCGAAAGGCGGCCTGCAGGAAACTGGGCGAGTGCGCCGACGAAAATCGTGACGGAAACCATGATGGCGATCATGGTCGGATCAAGGCCCGCCCGCGCGCCGAAAACGGCGCCAAGCGTACCGTAAGCACCATTGGCGATGCCGATCATCAGGATACCGACGAAGGAGACCGGCGAATTCCGATAGAGGGCGGGTAAGTCCAGCTTCACCTTTTGCAAGGGCTGGGGACTGGCAGCCTTAGAAAGCGTGGCCGGCAGAATGGCGATGCAATAGATGATGCCGCAGATCATGAACAGCGAGCTATTACTGATATCGCCCATCGGCACGATCATCTGCCCAGCCACGACGCCAAGCAGCGTTATGGCGATATAGAGCGAAAAGATCATGCCGCGGCTCTCATTCGTCGCGCGCTCGTTCAGCCAGCTCTCGATGATCATGGAAGTGCCGGCGGTGCAGAAGCCTGTAAGCGCGCGGAGCGTAATCCACCAGACATCATCGATAACGAGGCCGGTCATCAGCACGGTCAGGCAGACAAGCGCCACGAAGGAAGCAAATGCCCGCACATGCCCCGCACGGCGCACGATGGCGGGCGCCACAAAACACCCAATGACGAAGCCTGCCGCCCAGGAGGTGCCGAGAAAGCCCAGAATTTCATTGGAATAGCCTTCCGCCGAACCGCGCATGGGTAGCACGAGACCCTGAAGGCCGTTACCGAGAAAAAGAAACAGAGTGCTGGATAAAAGAGCGAATACGGGTAGAAGATTTCTGCTCATGAAGACACTCTCATGCGTTCGAACGTATGGTCGGCAGGCCATAAGACGGGGGTTACCCGAATGAGTTGCACTCTTCTGGTGAACGGTAAAAATGTCCAGCCTGTGACGATGCAGAAATAAAGAAAAGGCTCAATAAATGACAAAGGCGATCGGCCTTTTTTTACTGCTGGCGATGATTGTGCAGATCATCCGCCCCTTGGGCCTGCCCGGCCTCAAGAAAAGAGGCGATTGCTGGAAGGTAGCGGTTGCCGCCTTCGTCATCTGGTCGGCGACGCTGCTTTTGCGCCCATAAAGAAAAAGCCGCCCAAGGGGCGGCTTCAATTTTTTATAAATGCCTGGGGCTATGCCTCAGGCAGCCTTTTCGAGTTCCTGCTTCCAGTTGCCCTTGGCAGCCAGGGTGTTCATCATCGCGCGGTGTGTGAAAGCACGCTGGCCGGCGGCGACATTTTCCTGCTTGCCGCCCCAAGCCTTGAGTGCGGTGTCCTGAAGGGCGCGGCCGTACGAATAGGTCAGCGACCAGGGCAGGTCGTAACCGGCATTCATGGCGGAGAGATGCGCCGTCGCCTCTTCGGAGGACTGGCCGCCGGAAAGGAAAGCGATGCCGGGAACGGCAGAAGGCACGGTCGCCTTCAGAACCTTCACGGTCTTTTCCGCCACTTCATCAACGGAAGCCTTGCGGGCATTCTTGCCGTCGATGATCATGTTCGGCTTGAGGATCATGCCTTCAAGGTTGACGCGGGCGTCGAACAGATCCGCGAACACGGTCTGGAGAACCCATTGCGTGACTTCCGCACAGCGATCGATATCGTGCGTACCGGGTTCGCCGTCCATCAGCACTTCCGGTTCCACGATCGGCACGATGTCTGCCTGCTGGCAGAGGGCAGCGTAACGGGCGAGCGATTGGGAGTTTGCCTTGATCGAACCCCAGCTCGGACGCTGATCACCGATGGTGATGACGCCGCGCCACTTGGCGAAACGCGCGCCGGCTTCATGGTACTTGCGCAGGCGCTCATACAGGCCGTCAAGGCCTTCGGTGATGAATTCACCCGGGTGGAAAGCCATCGGCTTGGCGCCGATATCCACCTTGATGCCCGGCAGGCTGCCGGCGGCCTTGATGATGTCCACGAATGGCGTACCGTCGGCGGCCTTCTGGAACAAGGTTTCTTCGTAAAGGATGACGCCGGAGATGCACTTCTTCATGGCGTCGTCGGAGCGGAACAGCATTTCGCGATAATCGCGGCGGGCGGTCTCGGTTGATTCCAGGTTGATGCTGTCGAAACGCTTCTTGATCGTTCCTGTGGATTCGTCGGCGGCGAGCAGGCCCTTGCCGTCTGCAACCATTTTGATTGCGATGTCTTCGAGACGTTCGGTCATTTGCTATTCTCCCAAGGCACAATAAATTCCCGATAACAGAAGTTCCAGGGCAGGGAAATGGCATGCTAACTCATTGAAACGATTGAAATCATTTCAATCGTTTGAAACTTTCCTCCCATGCGCACTTACCAAAAAACAAGGCCGGCCAAGCAACGCTTGTCCGGCCTCGTGTCAGGCAAGTGTGGGAAGTCTACTTGGCGGCGGTCAGGATGGCAACGCCCGGCAATTCCTTGCCTTCCATCCATTCTAGGAAGGCGCCGCCTGCCGTCGAGATATAGGTGAAATCGTCCGAGACTCCGGCATGGTTGAGTGCCGCGACCGTATCGCCGCCACCGGCGACGGAGACGAGCTTGCCGGCCTTCGTGCATTCGGCGGCATGTTTTGCGGCAGCAACGGTTGCCGCATCGAAAGGCTCGATTTCGAAGGCGCCAAGCGGGCCGTTCCAGACCAGCGTTTCCGCGCGCGAAATCCAGGCTTTGATGCTTTCGACCGATTTTGGGCCGACATCGAGAACCATGGCGTCAGCGGGAATGGCGTTGATATCGACGATTTCATTTGCCGCACCGGCCTTGAATTCGCGGGCAACCACGCCGTCTTCCGGCAGTACGATCGCACAGCCGGATGTCGCCGCCTCGATCATGATCTGTTTTGCGGTTTCGGCAAGGTCGTGCTCGCAGAGGGACTTACCGACTTGTGCGCCACGCGCGGCAAGGAAGGTATTGGCCATGCCGCCGCCGATGACGAGGGCATCGACCTTCTTGACGAGATTCATCAGGAGATCGATCTTGCTGGAAACCTTGGCGCCGCCGACAATGGCGACGACCGGGCGAACAGGCTGGCCAAGGCCTTTTTCCAGCGCCTCCAGCTCGGCCTGCATGGTGCGACCGGCATAGGCGGGCAGATGACGCGCCAAGCCCTCGGTGGAGGCGTGCGCACGGTGCGCGGCAGAGAAGGCGTCGTTCACATAGATATCGCCATTGGCTGCCAGAGCCTCGACGAAGGCGGTGTCATTCTTCTCTTCGCCCTTGTGAAAGCGGGTGTTTTCCAGAAGCAGGATATCGCCATCATTCATTTTCGCGACTGCGTCGGCTGCCGGCGCACCGATGCAATCGGATGCAAAGAAAACGGCGTGATCCAGCACTTCCTCGACCGCAGGCACGATCTGGGAGAGCGACATGTCGGCGACCGGTTCACCCTTGGGGCGACCGAAATGGGCGAGCAGAATGACTTTTGCGCCTTTTCCGGAAAGCTCCAGAATGGTCGGTGCAACCCGCTCGATACGGGTGCTGTCCGTCACTTTGCCATCCGCAACCGGCACGTTGAGATCAACACGGACAAGGACGCGCTTTCCGGCAATATCGTTAAGGTCATCGATGGTCTTGAAGGCGGGCATAGGTCGATCCTGATTTCGTTGCGAGTTCGGGACGGACCATACTATGCCTGATTGCCGACGCAAGCCGGTCAGGCCTCATTTTCTCTTGCCTCGTCTGAAGGCGCGGAAATGCCCTTGCCGGCAGCGGTGGAGCCCGACTGGCGCCGCTGCGCCAGATAAGCGCGCACGCGGCGGAGAATTTCCGAAAAGCTGATAAAGATCGGCAGGCCGATAGCCGGTTCGACCGGCTCAAGCGAAATTCCGATCCCGGTAATCGCCTCATGTTCGTCCAGCGCCCGAACGATGAGAACAATAGAACCGAGGCGCACCCGGTCGGCATAATCTGCCTTGCCGGAAAGGCGCGCCTCGATCAGTTCCGCGATGCTCATGGCATGCTCGTTTGCCGAAATAAGGCCGGGGCCGTAGGCGGCGTCAAGCTCCGTGGCCGGACGCGCGGGAGAGATTGCAAAGATCCCGAAGAAATCGGCGTCGTCATCCGCAACCGGCAGGGCGCTTGCAAACAGCCGGTCGATCAGCCGCGTATAACCGGGCGCGATGAAAAGATAGACGAGATCATTTTCGCGCAGGCGCCCGGCATATTGGTAGCGAATGGATTTGCCGTCGCGCACGACGAGCGAGGGCATTGCCCAGCGGGGAATACGCTCGCCCTGCATGATGGCGCTGCCTTTGGCCACGCGGTATGAAATCAGTTCGTGATTGGCAGTGCCGGGAAGGTCCACTTCCAGTTTGTCGACATCACCCATGCGCGGCGGCACGATCAGTCCGAGCCGTGTTGCCACCGGCTTGATGGTCCAGCCTTGCAGCAGAAGCGACACGAGCACGATGATGAAGGCGGCATTGAAATAGATTTGCGCATCGTCCAGGCCGCCAAGAATGGGCATGATGGCAAGCAGGATGGAAACCGCTCCACGAAGGCCCACCCATGCCACGAAGGAGGTTTCCTGCTGGGTATAGTTGAAGGGCATGAGGCTGAGCCACACCGCAAGCGGGCGGGCGACAAAGATCAGGAAAAGCGCAAGCAGCACGGCCGGAATAGCAATCGCTGGAAATTGCGATGGCGTTGCCAGAAGGCCGAGCATCAGGAACATGATGATCTGGGCAAGCCAGGTCAGCCCTTCATGGAAACGGCGGATGGTCTCCTTGGCAAAAATCCGGCGGTTGCCGGCAACGATGCCCGCCACATAGACCGCAAGAAATCCACTGCCGCCAACAGCGCCGGTGAAGGAGAAGACCAGCAGGGCAAGAGCCAGCACGAAGATCGGCGCCAGCCCGCGGTCGGCAGCGAAACGGTTGACGACTGTTGCGATCATGACGCCGCCGAGCAGGCCGAAAATAACACCGAGACCCATTTCCTCGACGAACAGCAGCAGGAAGCCGGTGTCGATGCCGGCCAGTCCCTGTCCCTTGGCGATGATCTCGACCAGCGCGACGGTGAGGAAAATCGCCATGGGATCATTGGTGCCGGATTCGACCTCAAGCGTTGAGCGGACCTGATCGCGGATATGAATGCCGCCGATGCGCAAGAGAAAGAATACGGCTGCCGCATCCGTAGAGGCGACGATGGCGCCGAGCAGCAGGCCTTCCAGCCACGACAGTCCGAGCAACAGGGCGGCAGCGCCTGCGAAAAACACGGATGTGAGGATGACGCCGACGGTGGCGAGGGCGACGGCGGGGGCTGCCGAAAGCCGGAAGGATTGTATCGACGTACCGAAACCGGAATCGAAAAGGATTACGGCGAGAACGAGCGAGCCGAGCATATAGGCGAGCGGATTGTTGGTGAACTGGATACCGAGGCCATCCACGCCTGCCGCAAGGCCAATCATCAGGAAGAGCAGCAGGAGCGGTGCGCCGAACCGGAAGGCGATGAGGCTTGAGAACGCTGCGACGAGAACCAGAACAGTTGCCACCAGCAACAGAAGATAAAATGATTCCACGTCCACCGCCTCTTTCAAACCGCGCTGGCCGTCGCAATCAATGCCCTGCACGTTTGCAGTCAATGCGCCACGGGTTGCGGTCTGTCAGCGCTGTTGTGGGTGGCGATGAAAGGCGACGCAAGGCGGGGTGTATCGAATGATACGGCAGGGCCGAAGTGCATTGCGCACGACCGTTGTCCCTGTTCTTCTTGTCCGTTTCAAAGTGGACCAGACGAAGGCAGGAAATGGGATTTTTTTCGGCGCCCGGGCGAAACGTTCATGGCGTGTAGCGCTGTGGATGTTTCGCGCAAACAATTCGCGTGCCGGCGATTCGACGTAACATAGAGACAATGCAGCTACGTTAGTTGTCGCGTCCGAGTTGCTTTCACCATGACCGGAGCGATCGGATGAAACGGAAATCCATTACTATATTTATTGCCTTGCTGGCGGTCGGCCCAATTGTTTCGGGCTGTTCCAGCACGGAACAGACGGCTGAAAACATGGCCGCCCAACGCGAGCGTTGCCGGGTGTTTGGTTACCCTGAAGGTTCGCGTGATTTCGCTGACTGCATGATGAAGCTTTCCATGCAGCAAAGCGATTTGAGGCAACAGACTTTCGATACGATCTGGAGCGGTAGCAGTTCGGATCAGATTATCATCAACAACAAGAAATAACGGGTTGTGCAGTTCATCAGACTTGGTCGGCCTGGTCTCATGCGCCTCTTGCCGGGCGATGGTTTTCGATCCGAAGCGCCCCGCCTTGCTTCAGGATCGATGCCGGAGGGTCCCTCGTCCCGCCGGCAATTTTTTGGCAAAGAAAAACCGGCAGGATTGCGCCTGCCGGTTTTTCTTAATTCGCGAACCGTGGTGCCTGTTCAGATGGTCTTCGCAAATGCGACGGCCGTATCCGACATGCGGTTGGAGAAGCCCCACTCGTTGTCGTACCAGGAAAGAACGCGCACGAACTTGCCTTCCATGACCTTGGTCTGATCGATCGCGAAGATCGAGGAGTGGCTGTCGTGGTTGAAGTCGCGGGAGACCAAAGGCTCTTCGGTGTAGCCGAGAATGCCCTTCAGCTTGCCGTTGGAAGCGGACTTGATTGCTTCGTTGACTTCCTCAACCGTCGTGTCGCGCTTGGCGATGAACTTGAAATCGACGACCGAAACGTTCGGGGTCGGAACGCGGATCGACGTGCCGTCCAGCTTGCCCTTGAGGTGCGGCAGAACGAGGCCAACGGCCTTGGCTGCACCCGTCGAGGTCGGGATCATGGAAAGGGCTGCGGCGCGGGCGCGGTACAGATCCTTGTGCATGGTGTCCAGCGTCGGCTGGTCGCCCGTGTAGGAGTGGATCGTCGTCATGAAGCCGTGATCGATGCCAACGACGTCATCGAGAACCTTCACAACTGGCACGAGGCAGTTAGTGGTGCAGGACGCGTTGGAAATGACCAGATGGTCTTTCGTCAGCTGATCGTCGTTGACGCCGAAGACGACCGTGAGGTCAGCGCCGTCAGCAGGAGCGGAAACGATGACGCGCTTCGCGCCAGCCGTCAGGTGGGCAGCGGCCTTGTCGCGGGCGGTGAAGATGCCGGTGCACTCGAGCGCGATGTCGACACCCAGTTCCTTGTGCGGCAGCGTTGCCGGATCGCGAACGGCCGTAACCTTGATCGGCTTGCCGCCGCCAACGATGATCGTGTCGCCTTCGACCTTCACATCTGCCGGGAACTTGCCGTGGATCGAATCGTAGCGCAGCAGGTGGGCGTTGGTTTCAACCGGGCCGAGGTCGTTGATGGCAACGACTTCGATATCGGTGCGGCCGGATTCGACGATGGCACGCAGAACATTGCGGCCGATGCGGCCAAAGCCGTTAATGGCAACTTTTACAGTCATTTATAGTCTCCCGAACAAGATATGTGCTTGGTCTTTGCGGAATGTGAGGGCTTGGGAAGCCCTCATGCAAGTTTTGCCTCGACTGCGGCGACGACAGCTTCCGCCGTGATGCCGAAGTGCTTGAAGAGATCCTTCGCCGGCGCGGACGCACCAAAGGAATGCATGCCGACGAAAGCGCCGTCGGAGCCGATGAAGTAATCCCAGCCCTGGCGAATGGCGGCTTCCACCGCAATTTTGACCGGAGCCTTGCCGATGATGGCGTTGCGGTAGGTTTCCGGCTGCTCCTTGAATAGCTCGAAGCAGGGAACGGAAACGACGCGGGCGGAAACGCCCTTGTCCTTCAGCGTCGCTGCGGCCTTGAGCGCTACTTCCACTTCCGAGCCGGATGCAAAGATCGAAACCTTGGCATCGCTTGCGGATACGAGTTCGTAGGCGCCGTAAGCGGAAAGGTTCTTTTCTTCGTATTCCTTGCGCGAAGGCGCAAGGTTCTGGCGGGTGAGCGCCAGTGCCGAAGGACGATGCTTCTGCTCAAGCGCCAGCTGCCAGCATTCCGCCGTCTCGGTTTCATCCGCCGGGCGGAAGACGAGCAGGTTCGGGATGGCGCGCAGCGCGGCGATCTGCTCCACCGGCTGGTGAGTCGGGCCGTCTTCGCCGACGCCGATGGAATCATGCGTCAGAACGTGGACGACGCGGATGCCCATCAGGGCAGCCAGACGGATCGACGGACGGCAATAGTCCGAGAAGATCAGGAAGCCGCCGGCATAGGGAATGAGACCGCCATGCAGTGCGATACCGTTCATCGCTGCTGCCATGCCGTGTTCGCGGATGCCGTAATGCAGGTACCGGCCGGAGAAGTCCGTCGGCGTGATGGACTTCATCTGGCTGGTCTTGGTGTTGTTGGACGGCGTCAGGTCGGCCGAGCCGCCGATCATTTCCGGCAGGATGCCGTTGATGACTTCGAGCGCATCTTCGGACGCCTTGCGGGTGGCGACGGTCGGGTTATTCTCGATGATCTTCTTCTTGAAGGCATCGATCGCGCTGTCGAAGTTGCCGGGCAGATCGCCGGCGAAGCGGCGCTTGAATTCGGCCTTCTTGCCGGCTTCGGTGGCTTCGAGACGGGCTTCCCAGTCCTGACGGGTCTTGGTGGAGCGCAGGCCGGCGAGACGCCATGCATCCAGCACGTCTTCCGGAATGACGAAAGCTTCGGCTTCCCAGTTGAGGCTCTTGCGGGCGGCGGCGATTTCTTCGGCGCCCAGCGGGTTGCCGTGAACCTTGTGGGTGCCCTGCTTGTTTGGTGCGCCGAAACCGATCACGGTCTTGCAGGCGATGAAGGTCGGGCGGTCGGATTTATGTGCAGCTTCGATCGCGGCGGCAATCGCATCCGGATCATGGCCGTCGACGCGTATGGTGTTCCAGTGAACAGCCTGGAAGCGGGCGATCTGGTCGGTGCTGTCGGAAAGGCCAACTTCACCGTCGATGGTGATGTTGTTGTCATCCCAGAAGAGAACGAGCTTGTTAAGCTTCAGGTGGCCGGCGAGCGCGATGGCTTCATGGCTGATGCCTTCCATGAGGCAGCCGTCGCCACACAGCACATATGTGAAGTGGTTCTGCAGATCGGAGCCGAATTCTTCTTCCAGCTTGCGTTCGGCGATTGCCATGCCAACGGCGTTGGCGATGCCCTGGCCGAGCGGGCCGGTCGTCGTTTCGATGCCGGTCGCGTGGCCATATTCGGGATGGCCGGCAGTCTTGGAGCCGAACTGACGGAAACGCTTGATCTCGTCGATCGTCATGTCCTCGTAGCCCGTCAAATAGAGCAGCGAGTAAAGCAACATCGAACCATGGCCCGCAGACAGCACGAAGCGGTCACGATCCGGCCACAGCGAGCTCTTGGGATCGAACTTCAAAAAGCGGGTAAAAAGAACAGTGGCGACATCAGCTGCGCCCATCGGCAGGCCGGGATGGCCGGAGTTGGCCTTCTCTACTGCATCCATGGCAAGAAAGCGGATTGCATTGGCCATCCGGTCGTGTTTGTCGCGAGAAATCATGGCTTTTCCGTCTGTTTCCGGGTGAAGGGAGATAGTTTTACGCAACTATCCAAAAAGCGGGTTGATCCATAGCAGGTGAGGCAGGCAAGTCAATAAATCCACGGGCAATTGCGGTTCTCTCAAGGATAAAAATCGTTTAGCAAAACGGGTGTCTCGAGAAAAATCGTGCGATATGTGTCGCCGTTTCCTCGTTCATCCACAGAGCAAAACGCCTCAATGCACTGGTTTGATTGACGTGATGATAAATCGGGTAATAACCTCTTGGATGTTGAAAAGGCCTGAAACCGGACGATTCGGCCGGTTACTTGCGAGTTGGAAAAAACGATGTCGGCTGAGAAGACCGTACAATCTGCGGTGACGGAGCTGAGCGCTGCCATCACAAATCTCGAAAATGCCATCGATATGCGTATCGAACGGCAAAGGGAGACGGGCGAAATCGATAACGAGGTCAAGCGGGTCCATGTCGATCGCGCAAGGCTCGCGCACGAGCTGGACCAGGCCGAGTTTCGCGCCAATCGTCTCGAAGAAGTCAACCGCGAGGTTTCCCGCCGTCTGGTGACGGCGATGGAGACGATTCGCGCGGTGCTGGATCGATAGGGAGCGGTTTCATGGCGCAAGTTACTGTTATGATCGACGGCAAGGCCTACCGCATGGCTTGCGAGGCAGGGCAGGAAGAGCACCTGACCGATCTCGCTACCCGTTTTGACCGTTATGTGGGGCATCTAAAGAGCCAGTTCGGCGAAATCGGTGATCTGCGCTTGACCGTCATGTCGGGTATCATGGTGATGGACGAACTTTCCGAGCTCAACCGCAAGATCGAAAAGCTTGAGGGGGAAATAGCGTCCCTTTCTCGCAACCGCGACGGTATGGCCGAACACAAGGCAAGATCGGACGAGATGGTTGCCGTTGCCATCAGCGATCTGGCCGACCGTCTGAACGGTATTACCGAAAAACTCCTGGCGCGGCCAAAGCCTGCGGCGCATTGATCGCCGGCAAAGCTTTCCAGCAACAAAATTCGTTCTTGGCCCTCTGGTGGTTTGGTTGGATACGTCCTATATCTAAGAGGCGTTCTGCGCTTCCCGACAGGAACCACAATCCCTGGGGCCATACTCGATCCAAAGGGAGCTGTCCCTGGCCAGTCCCGTGGGGCTGGACACATGGCGCCCACCTACATTTGTAGGCACCCAGGATCGTAAATCTCCATCGGTCGCCGTGGATCGCACTTGAAGTTTCGGGTCACTCCCCGATTCTTCTTCTGACTCTCATAGTGTCGACAGTTATTTTTCATTGCTGCCGGAGACGGCTTTTTTATGCTGCTGTCATTGCAATGGCGGAACAATTCCCTATTATCTCAATTGGTATGTCTGTCATGCCCTTTTTTTTGAAAGAGGGCGCTGCGGCCAAAACCGCGACGTGCCGTTCAACAGCCCAAAGAGCTAAACTTGTTTACTGAAATTATGATCGTGGTCCTGCTCACCGTATTGAACGGTGTGCTTGCCATGTCCGAGCTTGCCGTTGTCTCCTCCAGACCGGCGAGGCTCAAAGTGCTTGCCGCGCACGGCAGCAAGGGCGCCACGATGGCGCTCGGTCTTTCCGAAAATCCCGGACGCTTTCTTTCCACGGTGCAGATCGGCATCACTCTGGTCGGCGTTCTCTCCGGTGCGTTTTCCGGTGCCACCCTCGGCGCACGGTTCACGGCATGGCTGTCGGTGCAGGGCGTCCCCGATCGGGTTGCCGATGCGTTGGGCGTGGGCTCCGTGGTCGTCGCCATCACCTATCTGTCGCTGATCGTAGGCGAACTGGTGCCGAAGCAGATTGCGCTGCGCGATCCGGAAAAGATCGCTGCCCGTGTTGCACCCACCATGGTGATGCTCTCCAAGGTCGGCGCGCCACTGGTCTGGTTTCTCGACAAATCCGGTAAAGCCATCCTTGCGCTTCTCGGCCATAGCGGCACGTCCAATGCATCGGTCACGGATGACGAAATCCGCACGGTTCTGGCGGAAGCTCATAGCGCCGGCGTCATCGAAACCGAGGAATCGGCGATGATCACCAGCGTCATGCGCCTTGCCGACCGTAATGCCCGTGGCCTGATGACGCCGCGCCGCGACGTGGAAGTCGTCGATATTGAAGACAGTGCGGAAGAAATCCGTGTTCAGCTTCGGGAAACGCAGCGTTCCCGCCTGCCCGTGCGCAACGGCGCCTCCGATGAAATTCTGGGCGTGCTTTTCGCCAAGGACGCTTTCGATGCGCTGGCATCCGGCAAGGAGCTGAACGTGCGCGAGCTTCTGCGCGAAGTTCCCGTCGTCTCGGATCTGACGAGTGCTGTCGATGTCATCCAGTCATTGCGCCGCTCCACCGTGCATATGGTGCTGGTCTATGACGAATACGGCCATTTCGAAGGTATCGTCAGCTCTGGCGACGTTCTGGAAGCAATCACAGGTGCCTTCCAGGAAGACAATGACGAGGAGCCGGCGATCGTCGAGCGCGAGGACGGTTCGTTCCTCGTTGCCGGCTGGATGCCCGCCGATGAGTTCGCTTACCGCATGGGCTTCCAGATCGACGAAGACGCCGAGTTCGAGACCGTTGCCGGTCTGGTGCTTGACGAGTTCCGTCGCCTGCCGGAACTGGGCGAACACATCACCCGCAACGGCTGGCGTTTTGAGGTCATAGACCTTGATGGACACCGTATCGACAAGGTGCTCGTGAGCCGGGCTGCCTGATGTCTGGCGACATCGCCGAAAAAGCAAGGCTGCGCGGCGAAAGGCTTGCCGCGCGTGATGCGTTGCCACAAGCCGAGCGTCAGCAAAAAAGCGAGGCGATGACGGCATATGGTGCATCTGCCATTCCGTTCTCGCCAGGTGCCGTTATTTCCGGTTTCATGCCCATCCGTTCAGAGGCCGATATTCGGCCGCTGATGGAGGCACTGCGGACAAGAGGCGGGCGCCTCGCCCTTCCCGTTGTGCTGAACCGGGAGACCATCGTTTTCCGCGCCTTTGATGCGGATGCACCGCTGGTGAAGACGGGCTTCGGCACGACCGGTCCGGCAGAGGACGCAGAAGTTCTCGATCCGGATATTCTGCTCGTCCCGCTTTCCGTCTTTGACGGGCAGGGTCAGCGTATCGGTTATGGCGCGGGTCATTATGATCGCGCTATTGCGAGATTGCACGGCAAAGGCCGAGCGCCCGTTCTCATCGGCGTCGCATTTGATTGTCAGGAAGTGCCATCCGTGCCGGCGGAGCCGCATGACGTGCCGCTTCAGGCGGTTCTGACGGAGAGTGGCCTGCGCTGGTTTTCGGCTTAGCCGTTGATGACCGATGGGAAAAAGGCGCTTTAGCACTTTTTAAAAGATGGATTACCCGTTAGAGGGGACGGAATTTAGGAACATGCGCAAGATCGGGGCGGGTGAATGAGGCTTCTTTTTCTCGGAGATATGGTTGGCAAGACCGGACGCACGGCTGTCTGGGACAGGTTGCCCGGGCTTGTTTCCGATCTGAAGCTCGATTTCGTCATCGTTAATGGCGAAAACGCCGCCGGTGGTTTCGGCATCACCGAGGATATCTATCTCGAAACCATCAATGCCGGTGCGGATGTGGTGACGACCGGCAACCATGTCTGGGACCAGAAGGAGGCCGTTTCCTTCTGCGAGCGCCATGACCAGTTCCTGCGGCCAGCCAATTATCCCGATGGTACGCCGGGCAAGGGCTCGGGCATTTTTTACGCCCGCAACGGCGCGCGTGTGCTTGTCGCCAACATCATGGGCCGGGTCTTCATGCATCCGGAACTGGACGATCCCTTCAAATCGGCGGAGAACATTCTCGCTGCCTGCCCGCTGAAGGAGCAGGCCGACGCCATCATCTTCGATTTCCACGCGGAAGCGACGAGCGAAAAACAGTGTTTCGGTCATTTCGTTGATGGACGTGCAAGCTTCGTCGTCGGCACCCACACCCATGTTCCGACTGCTGACGCCCAGATCTTGAACGGTGGCACGGCCTATATGTCGGACGCCGGCATGTGCGGTGACTACGACAGCTCGCTTGGCATGGAAAAGGAAGAGCCGATCAACCGCTTCATTTCCAAAATGCCGAAGGGCCGTTTCGAAGCCGCCAGTGGACCTGCGACGATCTGCGGCGTCGGCGTCGAGATTTCCGACCGGACCGGCCTTGCGGAAAAGATCGCACCGCTGCGAATTGGCCCGAGGCTCTCCGAAACCCTCCCGTCCTTCTGGGCGTGAGCTTTCGGCTTCTAGCGCTCATCACCCGTTCACAATGACGAGATCGTGAGCGTTCCGCCGCTGTTGGCGCTGGACGCCCTGCAAAACCTGCCTCATCTTCCTTTCTTCGCAAGTTCGAGGGAGTGGCATGATGCTGCGCGTGCTAATGCTTGCAATGGCCGGACTGGTTGCGTGCGCGGGAGCGGCCTTTTCCCAGGCTGGAAGCCGCCCTCCCGTTAGCCAGTGCCAGGCAATCGCCCGCAACATTCCCGGCGTCATGTTCGCCAGCTTCAAACCGGCAGGTGCCCAGCTGGCGCAGGCCACGGCTAAGGAAGAGGTGAAGATCAGCTTCATCGGCCATTCCACCTATCTCATCGAAAGTCCTGGCGGCGTGACGATCGCCACAGATTATAATGGTGTCTATCGCCCACCGGTCACGCCGACAGTGGTGACGATGAACCGGGCGCATATGACGCATTTCACTCTCAGTCCGGATCCGGCCATTCAGCATGTGCTGCACGGTTGGAGCGATACGCCCGGAGACAAGGCCGAGCACAAGCTTCTGGTCGGTGATGTCTATATCCGCAACGTCGCGACTGACATTCGCAACCGCTGGGGCGATTACGAATCCTTTCAGGAAAACGGCAATTCCATTTTCATCTTCGAGGTTGCGGGGCTGTGTATCGGCCATCTCGGCCATCTGCATCACGAACTGACGGACAAGCATTATGCCGAAATCGGTCGTCTGGATGTGCTGATGGTTCCAGTGGATGGTGGTTTGACGATGGGGGCCGACAGCATGAGCCGCGTGGTCAAGCGCCTGCGCTCCGCACTGATCTTGCCCATGCACCGCACTGGGCCTCCGTTGGAGCAGTTTCTGACGATGTTTGGGGAAAGCTTCCAGATTGCCTACGCAAAAGATGCGATCATCCGGGTCTCAATGAGAAACCTTCCCCGCCAGCCGCAGATACTGGTGCCTAAAGGCATGTAGTAAAGCGACCGGCGAGGAAAGTCGGGGGAGTCGGTATCTCAGGCGAAGGCGAGGTGCTGGCGAACGCCGACATCAGGCATTTTATCGTCGGACATATTGGCCTTGGCGATTTCCCAGCCGAATTTTAGCGTGCTGTCAGTCGAGGCCCAGATTTCCGCATCGTCAACATGCAGCGCCAGCATCGTCAGTTGCGGATCGCTCTTACCGTGCTCGTACCATGCTGCGGTGACAGAGTTCCAGTATTCTTCGATCTTTGTCCTGTCGTCGCGCGCCTCGAGCACACCCGAGAGGCAGGCGTGATAATCATGGTCCTTGCCGACGACACAAAAATGAGCCCGCGAACCCGGCTTCAGCGTTTTGACGAGATCGGTGTCTTTCTTGGAGAAAAACCAGATCGTGTTGGTCTTGGGGTCGGCGTGCGGTGCCATCGGCTGCATATGATTGTGCAGGCCCTCGAGGCCAAGCATGCCGGCATGGACCGAATTGACCTCATCCCAGAGCTGGCGGGCAGGGTTTTCTCTTGCTTCAGTCAGGCTGACCATGTGTTTCCTCCGTTGGGTTTGCTGCGGCGATCGGGAGGGTGAAAAATGTCCCGCTCTTCCGCTTTCATTGTCAAAACGAAAAGCGGATAAATCAGTTCCTTATATTCTTGCGGCCAAGAGAAAGCGCTTGCGGGCTTGAACGGCGGGCATATCGCACTTATAAGGCCCGCAATCTCCAAATTAAGACAATCAGGTTTTCCATGGCTGGTCATTCACAGTTCAAGAACATCATGCACCGCAAGGGCAAGCAGGACTCCGTTCGGTCCAAAATGTTTTCCAAGCTTGCGCGTGAAATCACCGTTGCGGCAAAGGCGGGCATGCCCGACCCGAACATGAACGCGCGCCTGCGCCTGGCAATTCAGAACGCCAAGGCCCAGTCCATGCCGAAGGACAATATCGAGCGCGCGATCAAGAAAGCTTCCGGTGCAGACAGCGAAAACTACGATGAGGTCCGTTACGAGGGTTACGGCCCGGGTGGCGTCGCCGTCGTCGTCGAGGCCTTGACCGACAACCGCAACCGCACCGCCTCCAACGTCCGCTCCATCTTCACCAAGGCTGGTGGCGCACTCGGCGAAACCGGATCAGTTTCCTTCTCCTTCGACCGCGTCGGTGAGATCACTTACAAGGCCGAAGTCGGCGATGCCGACAAGGTCATGGAAGCGGCTATCGAAGCTGGTGCCGACGATGTCGAATCTTCTGAGGACGGTCACACCATCATCTGCGGTTTCGAGGCGATGAACGAGGTTTCCAAGGCGCTGGAAGGCGTGCTCGGCGAAGCTGAAAGCGTCAAGGCCATCTGGAAGCCGCAGAACACGGTGCCGGTGGATGAGGAAAAGGCGCAGTCGCTGATGAAGCTCATCGACAATCTCGAAGACGATGACGACGTGCAGAGCGTCTATTCCAACTTCGAAGTTTCGGAAGAAATTCTCGCCAAGCTTTCCGCCTGACGGTTCAGATTTAAAAAAAAGCCCCGGCAGCGTCCTCGCTCCGGGGCTTTTTGTTTAGGCGGCCTTCCTGATGGAGGTCCGCACATCGGCGAAGATCTCCACGGATCGCAGCCGTTTTTCAATATTGTGGATCGGCATCGAGACGATCAGTTCGTCGGCCTGCGTTTCGGCGAGGAAGCCGTCGAGGTGGCGTCCGATTGTTTCAGGCGAGCCGACGGCGGCGAAACGCAAGGTATGTTCCACCGAAAAACGCTCCATCTCGTTCCAGTGGTCGTCCATGCTCTGAACCGGCTTGGGGAACGGGACGCGTACATTGCGGCGCAGGTTGACGAATTGCTGCTGTGACGAGGTGAAGAGATATTGCGCCTCCTCGTCGGTATCGGCGCCGACTCCCATCACTCCAACCATCACATAGGGCTTGTCCAGCGTCGCAGAGGGCTGGAAGCGCTCGCGATAGATATGGATCGCCTCCATCAGCATGTCAGGCGCAAAATGCGACGCAAAGGAATAGGGCAGGCCGAGTGCCGCTGCCAGATGCGCGCTATAGGTGCTTGAGCCAAGCAACCAGAGCGGCACGTGCGAATTCATGCCGGGCACGGCAAGGATCGCCTGATCCTGCTGGGGCTGGCCAAGGTACTGCTGGAGCTCGACGATGTCGTGCGGGAAGTTCTCCGCACCGGCATCAAGATTGCGGCGCAGCGCCCTTGCCGTCCGCATATCGGTTCCCGGCGCGCGGCCAAGTCCGAGATCGACCCGGCCAGGCAACAGTGCCGCCAGCGTGCCGAATTGTTCGGCAATGACGAGCGGGGAGTGGTTAGGCAGCATGATGCCGCCTGAACCGACGCGAATATGTTTCGTGGCGGCACCAACATGGGCGATCACGAGCGATGTGGCTGCGCTCGCAATACCAGGCATGCCATGGTGCTCCGCAAGCCAGATGCGGTTGTAACCGTGGTCTTCAGCCTTGATCGCCATGCGGCGAGAATTTTCAAGCGCCTGGCTGACGCTCTCGCCTTCGCCGATTGGCGAAAGGTCGAGAATGGAAAAGGGGATCATCCAACGCTCCTACACAAATTCTGTCTTTGATGCGGATGTAAGGCGCGTGTCCCGATTTACCATAGAAGTCGCGCAGAATTGAAGGATGGTTCAAAAAAATTGGGGCCTCGAAAGAGGCCCCTTTTCATTTTTTTAGCCCGCTCGACGGAATTGCCGGGTTTCGCGATGGTCTGGAGGTTGCCGGTCGGAAGCGAGCACGAATTGTCCGAGCCTGCCGTCCATCTCTCCCGCCTCGGAAGCGAGATTGTGAATGGCCGCCGTCGTCTCCTCCACCATGGCGGCGTTTTGCTGGGTCATGGTGTCGAGACTGGTGACGGTGCTGTTGATTTCAGCAAGCGTATGCGCCTCCTCGCGGGTGGATTCCATGATCTCTTCGATGCGGGAACTGATGGTCTGCACGTGCTTGCCGATGCCGGTTAGCGAGGCCCCCGCCTTTTCGACCAGTGCCACGCCGGTGGAAACCTCGTCGGTGGAGCGCTTCAGCAGGCTGGTGATTTCTTTTGCGGCGGCGGCCGAGCGTTGTGCCAGCTCGCGCACCTCCTGCGCCACAACGGCAAAACCCTTGCCGGCCTCGCCCGCACGCGCGGCTTCCACACCTGCGTTCAGGGCGAGAAGGTTGGTCTGGAAGGCGATTTCATCGATAACGCCGATGATCTGGTTGATCTGGCGCGACGAGGTCTGGATCGCTTCCATGGCGGCGATGGTCTGCTCCATGACGTGGCTGGACGCAGTGGCCTGCGTACTGGCGTCGCGGGCGATCCGTGTTGCCTGTTCGGCACGTTCGATCTGGTCGCGGACGGCTTCGGTGATTGCCTTGATGGCGCTTGCCGTCTCGGTAATGGAGGCGGCCTGCCGTTCAGTGCGCTCAGCGAGCTGGTCTGCACCTACCCGCATTTCCTCCGAGCCGCCGCGAACGGCGGCGGAATTGCCGCCGATGGCCTGCATGGTCTCGCTGAGCCTTGCAAGCGCCGTATTGAAGTTGTGGCGCAGACTTTCAAGATCGTCTGGGAAGACAGTCTCAATGCGATAGGCGAGATTGCCGCTTGCCAGTCGATCCAGCCCTTCGTCAAGAGAACGCACGACCATTTGCAGCGTGCCGGCCTCGGCCTCTCGTTCCGCAAGATGTGCGCGGCGTGCCGTTTCGGCTTCCTCGCGCGTGCGGGACGTGGTCGCTTCCATTTCCCGCTGCAAAATGAGTTTTTCGCGGAAACTGCCAAGCGCGCGCGCCATGCGGCCGATCTCGTCCTTGCGGTCCTGATTGCCGATCTCGGCATCGAGACGGCCTGCCGCCACTTCGCCGGTCAGCCCGGCCAGCTTCTCCAGCGGTGCGAACAGGCGCCGTGCAAAAAAGGCGGTTGCCGCGCACATCGCTGCCAGAACGCAAAGGCCGATGACGGCTAGCGTGCCGGCAATCGAAATGGAACCGGCGTTCAACTCACTGCGCAACATGCTTTCCACCGCGAGGTATTTTTCACCGGCAAACGAGAAGGCGCGGGCATAGGCATTGGCTTCGCCGTCCGGACGGTTGATCTTGGCGATCGTCATGCCGGACGTATTGAGTGCTTGTGCATGGAAGCCATAGATTGCCGGATTAAGGCTGACGAGACCGTTGCCGTCCACGCCCAGAACCTTGCCATCGGCGGAAACGATCGCGGATTGTTCGGAGCTGCCGGCGGAGATGCCTTTCGCGAGGATCTGGCTGAAGACCTCTTGTTTGACGCGGAAGAGAACGATGCCCTTGAACGCACCGAATTTGACTACCGGAATGCCGAAATAGATGCTGGCCTCTTTAGTCGCGGCGTCGATGCGCAGGCCGGAGAAACTCGTCTGCGCCACGTCGTTCACGGCTTTTCCTGCGTTGGTGGCTCCGCGCGCAAAAGCAGCCCCAAGGCCGCTATCCGCCCAGGCGCCACCCGTGACGGTTTCCCCGAAAGCCGGTCCTTTCAGATAGGAGTAATAAACCGTGCCGGCCGGATCGATGAAGAGAACATCGCTGAATGGGGTTCCCTTGAGGTAGCCGCCGATATCCGTCTGGGTTTTTTCATGGGTGGAATAATAAAAGCCGCTCGGATTTTCGGGCTTGATGAGCTTTTCTTTCTCTCCGTAGGGGTTTTCCTTGACGAAGACGCGTTGCAGTTCCGCCTTTGCGTCGCCGGAACTCTTCTGCACGGTGCCCCAGCCGCTGCGCATGGAAACTACCGCCATCTGCAGGGATTCGATCTTGGCGATGGAATCCGCCTGCGTTTCAAGCTGCTCAAGGCGTTCCTGCAGCATGTCGCCCCTGAAGACGAGAATGCTCTCCATGGATTTCGACGCCTGTTCCTCGAGAACGCCGCTGCTGCTTTGATAGCCGAGAAGCGTGAGAGCCCCGGTCGAGATCGTCATCAGCGCAAGGAAAATCACGAGCACTTTGGTGGATATGGAATGAAAACGGTTCAGCATGGCCGATGCAGCCCTCAATGCCGTATCACTTCCCGCACCATGCATTGATGGCGCCACCGGATGGCTGATATGGCGAAAATATTGCGCTGCGGATCATCATGTCCGCAGCTCCCCTTTTTTGATTTTGTGCGGGAACAATGCGGTACGCGGTTTAAGCAGAGGTAAATGCTGCACTGCAAATTTGATCAATGTTGTCGTTTTGTTCACTTATCGCTGGCAGGGTCGCAGCCGAAAAGATAGGGTGGCTTATGCAAAAGACGATTCGAATCATCGGTATCGACCCCGGGTTGCGGCGCACCGGATGGGGTGTCATCGAAACCTTCGGCAACAGCCTTCGGTTTGTCGCTTCCGGCACTGTGACATCGGATGGTGATATGGATCTCGCCTCCCGCCTGTGCCAGCTGCATGATGGGCTGGCGGATACCGTTCACAGCTATCAGCCCGATGAGGCGGCGGTGGAGCAGACGTTCGTGAACAAGGATGCTGTCGCCACGCTGAAGCTCGGTCAGGCGCGCGGCATTGCCATGCTGGTTCCGGCGCGGGCAGGGTTGCCTGTTTTCGAGTATGCGCCGAACGCGGTCAAAAAAGCCGTCATAGGTGTTGGGCACGGCGAAAAGCAGCAAATCCACATGATGCTGAAAATCCTGATGCCGAAAGCAGAATTCAAGGGTAACGATGCGGCGGACGCCTTGGCGATCGCAATCTGCCACGCCCATAATCGCGGCGGCGACAGGATGGCGCGGCTATTGGCGGCCGGTTGAATATTGAAGTCTCATTGCAGCGGGCGGCATCATGATCGGAAAACTTAAAGGCACCATCGAGGAAATCGGTACGGATTACGTGCTGGTGGATGTGCACGGCGTTTGTTACGTCGCCTATTGCTCGGCGCGCACACTCTCAAAAATAGGTTCCGCTGGTGAAGCGGTCGTCCTCTTCATCGAAACCTATGTGCGCGAAGACCAGTTGAGGCTGTTCGGCTTTTTGTCCGCACTTGAGCGGGAATGGTTCAATCTCCTGCAGAGCGTGCAGGGGGTCGGTTCGAAAGTGGCGCTGGCCGTCTTGTCTACCCTGTCGCCTTCTGAACTCGCCAATGCGATAGCGCTGCAGGACAAGGTGATGATTTCGCGTGCGCCGGGCGTAGGGCCGAAGGTGGCGGTGCGCCTCGTTACCGAGCTTCGCAACAAGGCGCCTGCCTTTGCAGGAGAAGCTTCGGCTTCCATCGGGCTCAAGCAGGAACTTGGCGAGGGTGTCGCCTCCGCGCCGGTGGCGGATGCCGTGTCGGCGCTCACCAATCTCGGCTATTCACGCGATCAGGCCGCAAATGCCGTTGCGGCAGCGCTGAAGAACGGCGGGGAGGGCGGCGACAGCGCCAAACTCATCCGGCTCGGCCTGCGCGAACTTTCACGCTAAGCTGCGCGCAGCAAGCGAACGAAGCCGGGTGCGATGCTGAATTTCGTGAAGCGCCTTCGTGCGACAGTCGTGATATAGCGGCGAAGACCATCTCTTGAATTGGTTTAGAACAATGGAATGCCCTCTATGAGCGATGCGGACAGACTGATTTCGGCGGACAAGCGCGGTGAAGATATCGACACCACAATGCGCCCGCAGTCGCTGGACGATTTTACCGGCCAGGCCGAGGCTCGCGCCAATCTCAAGGTGTTTATCGAGGCGGCAAAGAACCGTGGCGAGGCGCTGGACCATGTGTTGTTCGTCGGGCCTCCCGGTCTCGGCAAAACCACGCTGGCGCAGATCATGGCCAAGGAGCTTGGCGTCAACTTCAAGTCCACCTCTGGACCAGTGATCGCCAAGGCTGGCGACCTTGCCGCACTTTTGACCAATCTCGAGGAGCGCGATGTGCTCTTCATCGATGAAATCCATCGTCTCAACCCGGCAGTCGAGGAAATTCTCTATCCGGCAATGGAGGATTTCCAGCTCGACCTCATCATCGGTGAGGGGCCTGCGGCCCGCTCGGTGAAGATCGATCTTTCCAAGTTCACCCTCGTTGCCGCGACCACGCGTCTTGGTTTGCTGACAACGCCGCTGCGCGACCGCTTCGGCATTCCTGTCCGTCTGGCCTTCTACACTGTCGACGAGCTGGAACTGATCGTTCGGCGCGGCGCGCGGCTGATGGGTCTGAACATGACCGACGATGGCGCACGCGAGATAGCAAGGCGTGCACGCGGCACGCCGCGCATCGCCGGACGGCTCTTGCGCCGGGTTCGCGATTTCGCTGAGGTGGCACGGGCGGAAGCCGTCACCCGTGAGATTGCCGACGAAGCACTGACGCGGTTGCTTGTCGACAAAATGGGTCTCGATCAGCTGGACATGCGCTATCTGACCATGATCGCGGTCAATTTCGGCGGCGGCCCTGTTGGTATCGAGACCATCGCCGCTGGCTTGTCGGAGCCGCGTGATGCGATCGAAGACATCATAGAACCCTACATGATCCAGCAGGGTTTCATCCAGCGCACGCCGCGCGGCCGCGTTCTGACCGGTACTGCCTGGAAACATCTGGGCATGCAGCCGCCTAAAGATCTCGAGGCGGCGCAATTCCGGCTGACGCTGGAAGAGGATTGAGGGAACAAGCCCGGCGCTTTCGCATTTGATTTTCTTTGGTCAGGAAATGATGATGTCTGGATATCGCAAGGGTACGAAGGTTCGCTGGAAATGGGGCAACGGAACCGGCGAAGGAAAAATCGTCGAGACGTTTACTGATGATGTCGAAAAAACGATTTCCGGTTCCACGATAAAGCGCAAGGCCAGCAAGGACGAACCCGCTTATCTTATCGAGCAGGAAGATGGGGCGAAGGTTCTGAAGAGCAAGTCCGAGCTCGAACACGTCGATTGAAAAGCGGCGTTATCAGGCGCCATGAGAAGGGACGTCGATGGCCTACGATCCGACGCGGGTTTTCCGCAAACTCGCGCGCAACAACCGGCTGGCTAATTTAAGGCTGCATCAGGCTTGTCTTCAGCTGTTGCAGGAGGAATTCGTGGCCGCTCGCGTCAGCTTCTTTCCAACCCTTCGGGCGACCCTGAACCACATCTACACCGTTGACCTGTTTTATATCGACGCGATTAAAGGCGGGACGCTCGGCCTTGCCGCTTTTGAAGAGGAAGAGCCTTTCGCCACCATGGCGGAGCTGCATGTTGCCCAAGCGAAACTGGACGAAGAACTCATCGATTTTGTCGACATGCTGGATGAAGACGGCCTCGCTGCCATCGTCAATATTCATCGTGGAACACGCATCCAGCAGGATCGCTGCGATGATGTGTTGTCCCATCTCTTCCAGCATCAGACGCATCATCGCGGGCAGGTGCATGCCATGTTGTCCGGCACCATGATCAAGCCGCCACAACTGGATGAATTCATTGTGGGAGACGACGCAAAGGCGAGAAAAGCCGAGATGGATGCGTTAGGGTGGACGGAAACCGATTTGATGTTTCCAGCCAGCAGGTTCAGTTAATGACACAAGACACCACGGTGCAGGACACCCGTATCCGCATGAAATTCAAGCCGAAACGCATTTTCCAGATGCGCGTTGCGGGGCTGGCGTTTCGGGATGGCCACGTGTTGGTGCACCGCGCGTCCCATGAGAAATTCTGGACCTTTCCGGGTGGCCGCGCCGAAATGGGCGAGCGTTCCGAAGAAACGCTGGCGCGCGAAATGGTCGAGGAACTTGGCGTCGAAGCGAAGGTCGGGCGGCTTCTATGGGCGGTCGAGAATTTTTTCCATTATGAGGGTAAGGAGTGGCACGAACTCGGTTTCTATTACCTGATGGATTTGCCAGAGACCCTTGCCTTTCACCCCACGGATATCATTCACCGCGTTCAGGATGGCGATAACGAGCTGGAGTTTCGCTGGGTCGCTGCGACCCGTGATGCATTGACCGAACTCGATATTCCGCCCTATTTCATCGCGGATGAAATAGAACACCTGCCTGAGACCACAAGACACCTTGTCTGGTATGACGGCGACCTGGACGCCAAATGACTTCTGCCCCTGAGCGCCATATGATCCGGCTGGACCGCAAGCCGCAGCTGTTCAGCATGCGTGTGGCGGCGTTGATTTTCCACGACAACTATCTTCTCGTCCAGCGTGGCGCCAAGGATAGCTATTGGGCCCTGCCGGGCGGGCGGGCGGAAATCGGTGAAAGCTCCGAGCAGACCATCATCCGCGAGATCGGCGAGGAGCTTGACCGGGATTGCGTTGTCGAGCGTCTTCTCTGGTCGGCGGAGAATTTTTTCGCCTATGATGATTATGCCGCGCATGAACTGGCATTTTATTATCTGGTTTCGCTGCGCCAGCCTTTGCCGTTCCATGAAAGCGATATAGTGCATCGCGTGCTGGATGGCGTCGAGGTGGAGTTCCGCTGGCTGCCCGCGCAGCCTTCCGCGCTGCTGGAACACGATCTCAGACCCCGTTTCATTGCTGAGCGCATCGAGATGCTGCCTCAGCGCCACGAGCATCTTATCGTCCGCGAAGGTCGTTCAGGTGCGGCCGAACTTTCCAAGGAGATATCATGAGCGAGCTTGTGGTTTCGCTTTCCGGCGAACTCATCGAACATGGGCACCGCCTGACCCAGCGGGTCTATTATGAGGACACGGATTTTTCCGGCCTCGTTTATCACGCGCGCTATCTGCATTTTCTCGAGCGCGGTCGAACCGACTACCTGCGTTGCCTCGGCTGCGAGCAAAGCGCACTCCTGACCGCCGACGAGGAGGGTCTCGTTTTCGTCGTCCATCGTATGGAGATCGATTTCAAGAGCCCGGCCCGGATGGATGATGTGTTGACGATCACCACCCTTACCGAAAAGGCCGGGGGCGCAAAAATGGTGCTCAATCAGGAAATCCGGCGCGGCGAAACGCTCCTTGTTGCCGCCAAGGTCATCATCGCCGTCATCAATGCCAATGGCCGGCCAAGGCGCCTTCCGGAGACGGTGGCCGAAAAATTCCTGAAGTAAGTTCGGGGCTGGTCCAGTAAATCCATCAGACGTGGCGCGGTTGTAACACTCCTTTAACCATAATGGTGTCTTACTTTAGCAACTGGCATTTGTGCGGCGCACGCCTTCCTTTCACCAAATTTATTGGCAAGTAAGGCTTACTGGCAAGTATCGGGGTATGGCAAAGGGGTTTGCGGCTGTTGCTGCATAGCTTCGAGCGTTAACACGCGTTTGAATCGCCCGGTCCCGTACCGGGCGTTTGGATTCGGGGATTGGATATTTATGGAACAGGCAGGTTTGGCAGCGGCGACGCACGATGTAAGTCTCTGGGCGCTGTTTATGCAGGCGGGCCTCATCGTGAAGTTCGTGATGATTGGACTTATCGCCGCCTCGGTCTGGACGTGGGCGATCGTCTTCGACAAATACGTAAGCTTCGGCAAGGCAAAGCGCCAGTTCGACCAGTTCGAACAGGTCTTCTGGTCTGGCCAGTCGCTCGAGGAGCTTTACCGCACTCTGGCAGAACGCCAGAATGTTGGTCTCGCGGCAATTTTCGTTTCCGCCATGCGGGAGTGGAAGAAATCATTTGAACGCGGCGCCCGTTCACCCATCGGTCTGCAAATGCGTATCGACCGGGCAATGGACGTGACGATTGCTCGTGAAGGCGAACAATACGAGGCCCGCCTCGGTTCGTTGGCGACGATCGGTTCTGCCGGTCCGTTCATCGGCCTCTTCGGTACGGTCGTTGGTATCATGACCTCGTTCCAGGCGATTGCCGGTTCGAAGTCCACCAACCTTGCGGTCGTGGCGCCGGGTATCGCCGAAGCGCTTCTGGCAACGGCCATCGGTCTTGTCGCGGCTATTCCGGCGGTTATCGCCTACAACAAGTTCACGGCTGACGCGCACAAGCTTTCCGCTCGCATGGAAGGTTTCGCCGACGAGTTCTCCGCGATCTTGTCGCGCCAGATCGATGAAAAACTTCAGACGCGGCAGGCAGCCCAATAAGCGCGCCGCGCAGTAATTTGCCGCAAGGCAAAATGGAGTAGATGTTATGGGTATGTCAGCAGGTGGCAGCAGCGGCGGTTCCGGTGGACGCCGTGGGCGCGGCGGACGTCGCAGGGGCGGCGCGATCAGCGAAATCAACGTGACGCCACTGGTTGACGTCATGCTCGTGCTGCTCATCATTTTCATGGTGGCCGCACCGATGATGACGGTCGGCGTTCCGATCGACCTGCCGCAGACATCTGCCAACGCGCTGAATTCGGATACGCAGCCGATCACGATTTCCGTCAATGCCAATGGCCAGATCCATTTGCAGGAAACGGAAATCCAGGCTGCCGAGGTGGCCGACAAGCTGCAGGCAATCGCCACGACAGGTTATAACGAACGCATCTTCGTGCGCGCGGATTCCGTTGCCGCCTATGGCGTCGTCGCCGACGTGATGGCGCGTATCCAGGCAGCGGGCTTCAAGAATATCGGCCTTGTGACCCAGCAGAAACAGGATAATTGACGTCAGCAATGAAGGGCAGCCTTACCACATCCGCGATCGTGCACGCATCGCTTCTGGCTTTCGCCCTCGTTTCCCTGGGCTCGCCGGAGCCTCTTGACGTGTCGCAGGCTGAGGCACTGCCTGTGGAGCTGGTGCCAATCGAGGAATTGAGCCAGATCCAGCAAGGCGACAAGAACGCGCCGAAGGCGGAAAAGTCGGCCCCGGTTCCGACTACACGTCCGGATATCGTTCCGAACGCTCAGAATGTCGGCAACAACGTGGCCGATATAGAAGCGCCGCCGACGCCTACTACAAAGCCGAACGACAATATCAGTGCGGCCGCTCCGCCAAAGCAGGAAAAGCCGCAGCCGGTTGTCGACACCAAGGCGAATGAGGTGAAGGAAATCGTCAAGGAAGAGACCTCGGCTCCGAAGCCGCAGGAAATGGCCGCCTTGCCGCAGACCAAGCCCGAGATCGCGCCGCAACCCAAGACGGAGCCGCCGCCGCAGGAAACGAAAGCGGAAGAGCCACCCCCGGTGCAACAGGAACCGGCCGAAATTCCCGTGCCGCCGAATGTGCCGCGCCCGAATTCCCGCCCGGAGCCGCCGAAGCCGGAAGTGCCGAAACAGGCTGAGACCAAACCTGCCGAGCAGAAGCCCGCTGAGAAGCCTGCAGAGACCAAGCCCGATCAGGCAAAGTCAACGGACAAGCCTTCCGACAAGAAGCCGGGTGAGAAAAAGCAGGAAACGGCGAAATCCGCTTCGTCTAAGGAAAGCGATTTTAACGCTGACGATGTTGCCGCGCTTTTGAACAAGCAGGCGCCCTCCGGTGGTGGTGCAAAGCGCTCCACCCAGCAGGCATCGCTTGGCGGCAAAAAGACCACGGGCGGTTCGACGCTCAGCCAGACGGAAATGGATGCGCTGCGTGGCGCAATCCAGAAAAACTGGCAGATCATTCCCGGCATGGCGGATGCCTCGGACGTTCGCGTTCGGGTCACCATGAAGCTTGACCGTGATGGATCCATCATCGGCCGACCCGAGATCGAAGCAACGGGTGGTTCCGAGGGAACGCGTCGCGCCCTTTCCGGTGGTGCCTATCGCGCCATCATGCGTTCTGCTCCGTTCACGAACCTTCCTGCCGACAAATATGATGCATGGAACGAAGTCGTAGTGAATTTCGATCCCAGTGAATTGCTATGAATGCTGAAAGGCCTGGCAACATGAAGATATTTTCGCCGATCCGGCTGGTGCTCGCTGTCGCGGCCCTTATGTCGGTTTTCTCCGCACCGGCTTTTGCGCGGGTGGAAATCAACATCAACAAGGGCAACGTCGAACCCTTGCCCATCGCCATCACCGACTTCATCTCGGGTGACGGCATCGGCGCGCAGGTATCGGCCGTAATTGCTGCCGATCTGCAGCGTTCCGGCCTGTTTGCGCCAGTCAACAAGAGTGCCTTCATCGAAAAAATCGCCAACCCGGATCAGCAGCCGCGTTTTGAGGACTGGAAGGTTATCAACGCGCAGGCACTCGTAACGGGCCGCGTGACGCGTGAAAGCGATGGCCGTCTGCGTGCGGAGTTCCGCCTTTGGGATACTTTCGCAGGCCAGCAGATGACCGGGCAGCAGTTCTTCACGCAGCCGGAAAACTGGCGCCGTGTCGCCCACATCATTGCGGACGCCATTTATGAGCGCGTCACCGGTGAAAAGGGTTACTTCGATACCCGCGTCGTTTTCGTCTCCGAAAGCGGCCCGAAGACAGCCCGCAAGCGTCAGCTGTCGATCATGGACCAAGACGGCTTCAACGTCCGTAACCTCACCAATTCGAACGACATCGTTCTGACGCCGCGTTTTTCGCCGAACCGTCAGGAAGTCACCTACATGTCGTTTGAAGGCCAGCAGCCGCGCGTTTACCTGCTGCAGCTGGAAACCGGACAGCGCGAAGTGGTCGGTAATTTCCCCGGCATGACATTCTCGCCGCGCTTCTCGCCGGATGGCCAGAAGGTCATTATGAGCCTTCAGCAGGATGGTAACGCCAATATCTACACCATGGACCTGCGCTCACGAACCACGACGCGCCTGACGAACACGTCCGCGATCGATACTGCACCGTCATTCTCCCCCGATGGGCAACGTGTTGCCTTTGAAAGCGACCGTGGCGGCCGTCAGCAAATTTACGTGATGAATGCCGATGGTTCAGGACAGCAGCGTATTTCGTTCGGCGACGGGTCGTATTCCACGCCGGTCTGGTCGCCACGCGGCGATCTGATCGCCTTCACCAAACAATCGGGCGGCAAGTTCTCGATTGGCGTGATGAAAACCGACGGTTCGGGTGAGCGCATTCTGACCAGCGGCTTTCATAATGAAGGCCCAACATGGGCGCCGAACGGCCGTGTGCTGATGTTCTTCCGCCAGAACGCTGGTGCTGGCGGTCCGCAGCTCTATTCGATCGACTTGACCGGCTACAACGAACAGCTGATCAAGACTCCCACCTTCGCTTCAGACCCGGCCTGGTCGCCGCTTCTGGACTGATATTGACTGCCATGACGGCGCCGGCCCAACCGGCGCCGTCATGTTTTTACATATGCCGTACGGGAAACTGCCTCTTTCTTGCCGCAAAGTGTTGTGAGGGAGCAAAAAAGTGGGACGTTTCCTTTCTGTTAACCATAAGCGTTTGTCGGCTATTAACCTCGATCCGTTAGTGTCTGGCAACGTTATTGCAATCCCAAGGAGAGACCGGCGATGAGCCGTACACACACTTCGGCACTCAGCCCGATGCAGAAACTGGCCCGTAATCCGGCTGTTATCGCCATGACGCTCGCTCTTGCTCTCGCAGGCTGCGCGAACAAGAAGAACATGCCGAACAGCGCCGGTGAGCTCGGTCTCGGCGGTGCGGGTTCTGCGACGCCCGGCTCCCAGCAGGACTTCACGGTTAATGTTGGCGACCGCATCTTCTTTGATACGGACTCGACGTCCATCCGTGCAGACGCGCAGCAGACGCTGCAGCGCCAGGCACAGTGGCTTGCCCGTTACCCGAAATACGCCATCACCGTCGAAGGCCATGCCGACGAGCGCGGTACGCGTGAATACAACCTGGCGCTCGGCGCCCGTCGTGCCGCTGCAACCCGTGACTTCCTGGCGTCCCAGGGCGTTCCGGCAAGCCGCATGAAGACGATCTCCTACGGCAAGGAAAAGCCGGTCGCCGTCTGCGATGACATTTCCTGCTGGTCGCAGAACCGCCGCGCTGTGACGGTTCTCGGTGGCGCAGGCATGTAATCGCCTAACGCTTTTGTGATCTCGAATGGAAGGCGGTCTATGGGCCGCCTTTCGTTTTTTTCATAGTTTGGCCGAAGTTAAGTTGCTTTTTCGGTTGATATGGAAAAAATCCGGCTTGCGCCATTCCGGTGCAAATCAGTTAAGGCAGGGCAAATGAGATGAAGAAACTTGTCGTGGCGGGAATGCTGGGGCTTGCAGCCTGCACCGGCTTGAGCGGCACAGCCGTTTCGGGTCCGCTGTTCGGTGCGGGGGGTAGCTTCGGCACGATCAACTCTCAGCAGGTCCCAATTGTGCGGGTTCAGGCCAATGAAGCCTATAAGGTTCAGCAGCTTGAAGAACAGATCCGGCAGCTCAACGGCCGTATCGAAGAAATGAGCTTCCAGCTTTTGCAGATGCAGGAAACGATCCGCAAGGCGCAGGAAGACAATGAATTCCGCTTCCAGGAACTGGAAGGCGGCAAAGGCGCGAGTACCACCGCGCCGAAAAAGAAGGCGGAGGCCACTCCGGCCGCTCCGCCGAGCGACGACGTTGCAACGATCATCGAAACGCCACCTCAGGGTGGCGCTTCCGTTTCGCCGTCCTCTTCCGCGAACGCGCCGACGAGTGCACCGGGAGAGACGACGCTTGGCTCCATCGAGCTTGATTCCAAGGGCATGCCGATCGGTGGCTCATTGAACCAGGGTGCCAACAATTCTTCCGGTAGTCTTCCGGGCGTTACCACCGGCAACGGTTCGCGCAAGACCGATCCGGTCAACACCGCAGCACTCACCAGCGAGGGCGATATCTATCAGGCTGCTTACGGTCATGTTCTTTCCGGCGATTACAAGCTTGCGGAGCAGGGGTTCCAGCAATATCTCCAGGGTTACCCGAAAGGCACCAAGGCCGCCGATGCCAGCTTCTGGCTGGGCGAGGCACAATATTCGCAGGGCAAGTTCAACGAGGCCGCAAAAACTTTCCTGAACGGCCATCAGACCTATGGCAAGTCTCCGAAAGCACCGGAAATGCTGATGAAGCTCGGCATGTCGCTTGCAGCTCTGGACAACACCGAGACCGCCTGCGCCACGCTGCGCGAAGTGCCGAAGCGTTATCCCAGTGCTTCAAAGACTGTGCTGAACAAGGTTGCCAGCGAACAGAAGCGGCTGAGCTGCTGATCTTGCTCCTGCCATGGCGGCGGTCTTTCCATGCCGGTTGATGTCCGCATTTTGAACGAAAAGACGGTTGCGCCGCTCGCTGCGGCTAGGTCCTTCGTCGAAAATCTTCGCAAACCCGTCCATATTCTCATCGCAATCTCCGGCGGTAGCGATTCCACCGGTCTGTTGCTGGCAATGCATGAGGCGAGGGCGGAGGCAGACCCCGACCGGGTGCGGCTTTCCGCCGTCACGGTTGACCATGCCCTAAGGGCGGAATCCGCTGATGAGGCTCACAAGGTCTCCCTGCTCTGCGCGGAACTCGGTATCCCGCATACCGTGCGCCGATGGGATGATCCCAAACCCGCTTCCGGCATTTCCGAAGCCTCTCGTCTTGCCCGATATAGTCTGATCGCCGACGTTGCGAGCGACATTGGCGCCGATCTCATCGTGACGGGGCATACTCTTGGCGACCAGCGGGAAACCGTGGCGATGCGTGCCGCCAGAAGCGGCAGCAGCGAAAATCTCGGCCTCGCCGGCATGGCGGATGCTGTATTATACGGTGGACGCCACTGGATCATGCGGCCGTTTCTGACCTGTGAAAGACAGGAGATCCGCGATTTCGTATTATCTCGCTCGCGTGGCTGGTCTGACGACCCTAGTAATGACAACGCGCGCTACGAGCGGGTTCGTGTGCGGCAGTCGCTTTCCGACTCTCCGCCGCCGTTTGATGCGCAGGCCGCCGTCAAACGACAGGCATATTCCGAGAAAACCGCCTTTTTTCTCCAACAAAACGTAGAAGTCTTTCACGCCACGCTCGCCAGATTGTCGATTGAAGGCCTGATGCCCGATCTTCCCGAATTTCGGCACGGGCTAGCGGTGCTCATCGCTAATCTCGGTGGAAGGGCCTATTTCCCGGCGGCCAGCAGCATGGATCGGGTGTTGCAGTTTCTCAAAACCAGCGAGAACGGACGGATAACGGTTGGCCGCGTTCTTTTCGATCGCCGAAAGGACGGGCTTTATCTTTTCCGCGAGCATCGGAATATGCCGGAACTGCAAGTCGAGGCTGGCGGGCAGGGCCTCTGGGACGATCGTTTCTTTGTGAAAAACACATCGGCTTTTCCGGTCAATATTGCGGCGGGCAGGACGGGTGGCATTGCGGATGCGGCAGCGCTTTTTCCAGCGGTGCCGCCAGGGATTGCAAAACAGGCGATGGCGATCCTGCCGCAAATTGCCGCGTTGGTTCCCGGTCGAGCCTCTCCGGAAGGTGCCATCAGTATCGTGCCGAGGCTTGCCCCCTTCGATCTTTTTCTGCCGCGCTTCGACCTTGAGTTGGCGAATGCCATCGCGGTTTTATTCGGCCGTGCGGCCTATCCACAGCCGCCGGTTTAAATCCGGCCTCTTTTTCGTGAATTGCCTTGGAATAGTTTTTACACCAAAACGCATCAGATAACGCCCTTTGCCTTGGCAACGGCAGATGTCGTCCTTATGTTAGGGTCGAGTAATAGCGGGCAGCAAACATGTCCGTGTGAGTTCGGGGAGTTCGATGAACCCAAATTTCAGAAATTTCGCCTTGTGGGCCGTGATTGCCCTCTTGCTGATCGCTTTGTTCAGCATGTTCCAGACTTCGCCGACGCAAACGGGTTCGCGGGAAATTCCGTATTCCCAGTTTCTCCGCGATGTGGATTCCGGGCGAGTTCGCGACGTGACCGTCACCGGTAACCGGGTTCTCGGAACCTATACCGAGAACGGCACGGCCTTTCAGACCTATTCCCCAGTAATCGACGACAGCTTGATGGAGCGCTTGCAGAGCAAGAACGTCACCATCGTCGCGCGTCCCGAGAGCGACGGTTCTTCCGGTTTTTTGAGCTATCTCGGCACGCTTTTGCCGATGTTCCTCATCCTCGGCGTCTGGCTGTTCTTCATGCGGCAGATGCAGGGCGGCTCGCGCGGCGCGATGGGCTTTGGCAAGTCAAAGGCCAAGCTTTTGACGGAAGCGCACGGCCGCGTGACGTTTGACGACGTCGCAGGTGTGGACGAAGCCAAGCAGGACCTTGAGGAAATCGTGGAATTCCTGCGCGATCCGCAGAAGTTCCAGCGACTCGGCGGCAAGATCCCGCGCGGCGTGCTGCTGGTCGGCCCTCCAGGTACTGGTAAGACGCTACTGGCGCGCTCCGTCGCGGGTGAAGCTAATGTGCCGTTCTTCACCATTTCCGGTTCTGACTTCGTGGAAATGTTCGTCGGCGTCGGCGCAAGCCGCGTGCGTGACATGTTCGAGCAGGCCAAGAAGAATGCGCCGTGCATCATCTTCATCGACGAAATCGACGCTGTCGGTCGTCACCGCGGCGCCGGTCTCGGCGGTGGCAATGACGAACGCGAACAGACGCTCAACCAGCTGCTGGTCGAGATGGACGGCTTCGAGGCGAATGAAGGCATCATCCTCATCGCCGCCACCAACCGTCCGGACGTTCTCGATCCCGCGCTTCTGCGTCCCGGCCGTTTCGACCGTCAGGTCGTCGTGCCGAACCCGGATATCGTCGGCCGTGAGCGCATTCTCAAGGTTCACGTTCGCAACGTGCCGCTGGCTCCGAATGTCGATCTCAAGGTTCTGGCCCGTGGCACCCCCGGTTTCTCGGGCGCTGACTTGATGAACCTCGTCAACGAAGCCGCCCTGATGGCCGCCCGCCGTAACAAGCGCGTGGTTACCATGCAGGAGTTCGAGGACGCCAAGGACAAGATCATGATGGGTGCGGAACGCCGCTCCTCCGCCATGACCGAAGCGGAAAAGAAACTGACCGCTTACCACGAGGCGGGGCATGCGATTACCGCGCTCAAGGTTGCTTTGGCTGATCCGCTGCACAAGGCGACAATTATTCCGCGCGGCCGTGCACTCGGCATGGTCATGCAGTTGCCTGAAGGTGACCGCTACTCCATGAGTTACAAATGGATGGTGTCGCGTCTGGTGATCATGATGGGTGGCCGCGTTGCCGAGGAGTTGACCTTCGGCAAGGAAAACATCACCTCCGGCGCATCTTCGGATATCGAGCAGGCCACCAAGCTTGCCCGCGCCATGGTAACGCAATGGGGCTTCTCCGACGCTCTCGGCCAGGTCGCCTATGGTGAAAACCAGCAGGAAGTCTTCCTTGGCCATTCCGTCTCGCAGTCCAAGAATGTCTCCGAGGCAACGGCTCAGACGATCGACACCGAAGTCCGCCGCCTGATCGACGAGGCCTATACAGAGGCACGTCGTATCCTGACGGACAATCACGACGGGTTCGTTGCTATTGCCGAGGGTCTTCTTGAATACGAAACCCTCACGGGCGACGAGATCAAGGCTTTGCTGAGGGGCGAGAAGCCGGCCCGCGATCTGGGTGACGATTCTCCTGGCAGCCGTGGCTCGGCTGTTCCGAAAGCAGGCACCAAGAAGGACGGCCCAAGCGAAGTCAAGGGTGACGGCGAAGCCAAGGGCGACGGCGAGGCTGAAGGCGGCATGGAGCCGCAGCCGCACTGATTGCTTGGCCAAGACGACTATTGAAAAAGGCCATCCGGTTTTCCGGGTGGCCTTTTCAGTTTGGTAACAAGATATAAGCCATTTTTGCGGTAATTTACGTGCTGTTTATCGTGGTTTGTGGCATTTAGCCAAAAACGCTTCCGGTAGTTTTATGCTATGCCGGAATGCCCGAAAGATTTGGAGTTCAAATGGCACGCCGTTATTTCGGAACCGATGGTATCCGCGGACAATCGAACGTCTTTCCCATGACGCCGGATCTGGCGATGCGTGTGGGCATTGCGGTCGGAACGATCTTCCGCCGGGGCCATCATCGCCATCGTGTCGTGATCGGCAAGGATACACGGCTTTCGGGCTACATGCTGGAAAACGCGCTGGTCGCAGGTTTCACCGCGGCCGGCCTTGATGTCTTCCTGCTCGGGCCCATTCCAACCCCCGCTGTTGCCATGCTGACCCGCTCGCTGCGGGCCGATATCGGCGTAATGATCTCGGCGTCGCACAACCCATTTTCCGATAATGGAATCAAGCTTTTCGGACCCGACGGATACAAGCTTTCCGACGAGCTTGAGCTGGAAATCGAAGATCTTCTCGACAAGGATCTCTATGCCCAGCTCGCCAAGCCGAGCGAGATCGGACGCGCCAAGCGCGTGGATGGCGATATCTACCGCTATATCGAATTCGTCAAACGTACCCTGCCGCGTGATGTGACGCTGAGCGGGCTCAGGATCGCCATCGACTGTGCCAATGGCGCTGCCTACAAGGTGGCTCCCGCAGCACTCTGGGAACTGGGCGCCGAAGTCGTTACCATCGGCAACGAGCCGAACGGCATCAATATCAATCTCGAATGCGGCTCCACCCACCCGGAAGCCCTGCAGAAAAAGGTGCATGAGGTGCGGGCCGATATCGGCATCGCGCTCGATGGCGATGCGGACCGTGTCATCATCGTCGACGAACGCGGCGAGATCGTCGACGGCGACCAGCTCATGGCGGTGATTGCCGACAGCTGGGCTTCCGACAATACCCTGCGTGGTGGCGGCATTGTCGCAACCGTGATGTCCAATCTCGGTCTTGAGCGTTTCCTTGGCGACAAGGGTCTCACCCTTGCCCGCACCAAGGTGGGCGACCGTTATGTTGTCGAACATATGCGCAACCACAATTTCAACGTCGGCGGTGAGCAGTCCGGCCACATCGTCTTGTCGGATTATGGCACGACTGGCGATGGGCTGGTGGCAGCTTTGCAGGTTCTCGCCAAGGTCAAACGTTCGGGCCTCACCGTCAGCGAGGTTTGCCGCAAGTTCGAGCCGGTGCCGCAGCTTTTGAAGAACGTCCGTATTTCCGGCGGCAAGCCATTGGAAAATCCGATCGTGCAGCAGGCGATCGCCGATGCGGAAAGCGCATTGGCCAATAATGGCCGCCTCGTTATCCGCCCCTCCGGTACGGAGCCTTTGATCCGCGTCATGGCGGAGGGCGACGATAGTGCGAAGGTGGAGCAGATCGTCAACGATCTCGTCGGCGTTATCACCAATGCCCGCTCGGCTGCATAAATTGCGCCACCAAATGTGAAAAGAAAAAGCCGGCTTTCGAGTCGGCTTTTTCTTTGAGTATTGCCTAATAAATATAGTGAATGATCGTGGTTAATCGGGACTTAACCATTTTACGCCAATCTCCGTGACTGAACAGTTCACTGGCATTTGCTGCCGCAACGGCAGGTGCCTCTTCTGGAGTGGAAGTCATGAAAAACGCTTTGGCCGGCATTCTGGCCGTTCTGATGACCGGCACGAGCGCCTTCGCTGCCGATCTTTATCAAGCTGAACCTGCGCCTGCCTATGTCGAGGCACCCGAAGTGCAGATCACGCAGGCAAGTGGTTGGTATCTGCGCGGCGACGTCGGTTATTCCTTCAACAAGCTTCGCGGCGCCAACTATTATCAGGGTGGACCGGGTGGTTATCTCGCCGATTTTGATACGGCTAATGTCAAGGATAGCTACATCGTCGGCGCCGGTGTCGGTTATCAGTTCAACAACTATTTCCGCAGTGACGTAACCTTCGATTACATGGGTAAATCGGATTTCCGCGGTTCTACCATCGGCGGCTGTGGTTCCGTGCCCGGTCCCTGCGTTTCAGCGGATCTCAGCTCGCTTAGAGCATACACGCTGATGGCAAACGCCTATGTCGATCTTGGTACCTATGGCCGCATCACGCCCTATGTTGGTGGCGGTATCGGCGGCTCCTACGTCAAATGGGATAAGCTGCGCAATACTTCGTGCAGCACCAACGGCCTTGGCTGCGACCCGACCACCGAACATGGCGGCAGAGGCAAGTGGCGCTTCGCCTATGCCCTGATGGCCGGTGCATCGATCGATGTTACCTGTAATCTGAAGGCAGATGTCGGTTACCGCTTCCGCCAGATCAACAAGGGCGACATGTTCGATTTTGCGAATGGTGGCGGTCCTGGCCGCGACAAGGGTCTGTATTCGCATGAGGTTCGCGTCGGTGGCCGTTATGTCTTTAACGGCTGCGATACCGCGCAATACATGCCGCCTGCCGATATTCCGCTGCAGCCTGCCGTTTATAAATAAACGTCACGCCCGACTGTTAGCTTCAAGCCGTTCGCATCCTCCTCCGGTGCGGGCGGTTTTTGTTTTCAGCGGTATCCAATTCGTCGCATGACGCATATGGACTAAAATTCTCATGCGTAGCGACATATTCCGCTTGACGGAGGCCGGTGAGAGGAATAGCAACGGCGTCAGGACACCTCTCCCTAACGAGAGGCGCCTATCTGAAAGGGTAGTCAAATGACAGATATAGTGAAGCCGGACCTCCGTCCGGGCAATACACATTTTTCTTCTGGTCCCTGCTCGAAGCGTCCCGGTTGGTCGCTAGATGCTCTATCCGATGCACCGCTCGGTCGCTCGCATCGCGCCAAGGTTGGCAAAGCCAAGCTGAAGCAGGCCATCGATCTCACCCGTGAAATTCTCAATGTTCCCGCCGATTATCGCATCGGCATTGTTCCCGCGTCCGACACCGGCGCCGTTGAAATGGCCCTTTGGTCGCTGCTCGGTGAACGCGGCGTCGATATGCTTGCCTGGGAAAGCTTTGGTGCCGGCTGGGTTACCGATGTCGTCAAGCAGCTGAAGCTGAAGGACGTACGCAAGTTGGAGGCCGATTACGGCCTGCTGCCGAACCTGGCAGAAGTCGATTTCGACCGCGATGTGGTTTTCACCTGGAACGGCACCACCTCCGGTGTCCGCGTTCCCAATGCCGATTTCATTCCTGCTGACCGCAAGGGTCTGACTATCTGCGATGCCACCTCGGCGGCCTTCGCGCAGGATATGGACTTTGCAAAGCTCGACGTCGTGACCTTCTCCTGGCAGAAGGTTCTGGGCGGCGAGGGTGGCCACGGCGTCATCATCCTTTCGCCGCGCGCTGTCGAGCGTCTGCTGAGCTACGCGCCGGCATGGCCGCTGCCGAAAATCTTCCGCATGGTCTCCGGCGGCAAGCTCATCGAAGGCATCTTCACTGGCGAAACCATCAACACCCCGTCCATGCTCTGCGTTGAGGATTATATCGACGCGCTGCTGTGGGCGAAGAACCTTGGTGGCCTGAAGGCGCTGATTGGCCGTGCTGATGCCAATGCCAAGGTCATCTACGACTTTATCGAGAAGAACGACTGGATCGCCAACCTGGCCGTCAAGCCGGAAACCCGCTCCAACACCTCCGTCTGCCTGAAGATCGTCGATCCCGACGTACAGGCGCTGGATGCTGCTGCGCAGGCGGATTTCGCCAAGGGCATCGTTGCCCTGCTTGAAAAGGAAAATGTCGCCCTCGATATCGGCGCTTACCGTGACGCACCGTCCGGTCTGCGCATCTGGGCCGGCGCAACCATCGAGACGGCCGATATGGAAGCCGTCATGCCCTGGCTCGCCTGGGCCTACCAGACGCAGAAGGCAACACTTTCCAAGGCTGCCGCCTGATTTTGATACCGGCCCTGCGTTGATGCAGGGCCGCCGATTTCCCGCTTTTAAAACTGCACCGTTTTTCAAGGAGCCCCTGAACCATGGCACCTCGCGTACTCGTATCCGACGAACTGTCGGAAACCGCCGTCCAGATTTTCCGTGATCGTGGCGTCGAAGTCGATTTCCAGCCGAAACTCGGCAAGGACAAGGACAAGCTGGCTGAAATCATCGGCAATTACGATGGTCTTGCCATTCGTTCCGCCACTAAGGCGACCGAAAAGCTGATCGAAGCGGCGACCAATCTCAAGGTCATCGGCCGCGCCGGTATCGGCGTCGATAACGTCGATATCCCGGCCGCTTCGCGCCGCGGTATCATCGTCATGAACACGCCGTTCGGCAACTCTATCACCACTGCCGAACATGCGATTGCGCTGATGTTCGCCGTCGCTCGTCAGCTTCCGGCTGCCGATAGCTCCACGCAGGCGGGTAAGTGGGAAAAGTCGAAATTCATGGGTGTCGAAATCACCGGCAAGACGCTCGGCGTCATCGGTGCCGGCAACATCGGCTCCATCGTCTGCTCGCGCGCACTTGGCCTGAAGATGCACGTTCTGGCCTACGATCCCTTCCTGTCGCCGGAGCGCGCGCAGGAAATGGGCGTGACGAAGGTTGAGCTGGACGAGCTGTTGGCGCAGGCCGATTTCATCACCCTGCATGTGCCGATGACCGACAAGACACGCGGCATCCTCAATGCCGAAAACCTTGCCAAGACCAAGAAGGGCGTACGTATCGTCAATTGCGCCCGTGGCGGTCTGGTGGATGAGGCGGCTCTTGCCGACGCCATCAAGTCCGGCCATGTCGCCGGTGCAGGCTTTGACGTTTTCGAAGTCGAGCCCGCCACCGAAAGCCCGCTTTTTGGTCTTCCCAATGTCGTCTGCACGCCGCATCTCGGCGCTTCGACCACGGAAGCACAGGAAAACGTTGCGCTTCAGGTTGCCGAGCAGATGTCGGATTATCTGGTCAAGGGTGCCGTCTCCAACGCCATCAACATGCCATCGATCACGGCGGAAGAAGCACCGCGCCTGAAGCCCTTCATCCGTCTGGCGGATGTCCTCGGCTCCTTCGTCGGTCAGGTGCAGGAAAGCGCCACCAAGGAAATCGAAATCCTTTATGATGGTGCAACCGCCAACATGAACACCAAGGCGCTGACCAGCGCGTTGCTGGCGGGCCTTATCCGCAGCCAGGTTGCGGATGTGAACATGGTTTCCGCGCCTGTTATGATCAAGGAAAAGGGTGTTATCCTGTCCGAGGTCAAGCGTGACAAGACCGGCGTTTACGACGGTTACATCAAGTTGACGGTCAAGACTGAAAACCAGGTTCGCTCGGTTGCTGGTACGGTGTTCTCGGATGGCAAGCCGCGCTTCATCCAGATCAAGAACATCAACATGGATGCGGATGTTGGATCGCACATGATCTACATCACCAACACCGACGTTCCCGGCATGATCGGCTTCATGGGCACCACGCTTGGTGAGGCTGGCGTCAACATTGCCAACTTCCAGCTCGGTCGTGAAAAGGAAGGCGGCGACGCCATCGCGCTTCTTTATGTCGATGGTCCGGTTTCCGAAGACGTGCTGGACAAGCTGCGCGCCAACCCGGCAATCCGCCAGGTCAGGCCGCTGACATTCAACATCGACTGATACCTATCGTTCCTCCCAAGGGGACAATAAGGGCCGGTGCAGGGGAAACCCTGTGCCGGTTTTTTTGTTTCTGAACCGCCGGTTTCACCGAAATGTGTGCGTGTTTCTCTCTCTGGTTGCATATCACGAAAAATTTAAGGCGGGCATACTAAAAATGATGATCATGAGTTGCTATATCGCGTGCTGATATGCCGCTCATGGGAGGGTGGCCAACAGGAGATAGTGATGTTTGCTGCCTTTCGGCGCTTCAAAGGTTTGTTCGCAGTCGCCGCGCTTGGTATCGCGGTATCTTTCGTAGCCGTCGATATGGCGGAAGCACGCCGTGCGAGCGGCGGTTTCGGTAGCCGCGGCACAAGGACGTTTTCCGCGCCGCCGTCGACCAGCACCGCCCCCGGCCAGACCGCGCCGATCAACCGCAGCATGACTCCTAACACCCAGCAAAACCAGGCGACGCCCGGCGCTGCACAGCCGGCGCGTCCCGGTGCGCAGGCACCGCAGCAGAGCCGTGGCCTGTTTGGCGGCATGATGGGTGGCTTGATGGGCGGACTGCTGATGGGTGGCCTGTTCGGCATGCTCATGGGCGGCGGTTTCGGCGGTATGGCCGGTTTCTTCGGTATGTTGCTGCAGGTGGCGCTGATTGGCCTTCTGGTCATGTTCGCCATGCGTTTCTTCGCATCGCGCCGTCAGGGCCAGCCGGCTTTCGGTGGCGCAGGCGGATCGCAGCGCACGGATCATTCCGGCTCCTCCTTTAATGGCGGCCCGCAGGCAGGTCCTTCCGCATCCTCGTTCAAGATTCCGAAGATCGGCGCGCTTGCCGGTGCTGCGGGCGGCGCAGCCGCGGCCACTGCCGCAACCGCAAAGCCGGTGGCACATGCCAATGCTATGTCCGAAGGTGACGAAATTGGCATTACCCAGAGCGATCTCGAAGTCTTCCAGAAAATGCTGCAGGATGTTCAGGCTGCCTATGGGGCTGAAGATTACGGCACGTTGCGCAAGCTGACGACGCCGGAAGCCATGTCCTATCTTGCTGAGGAACTGAGCGACAACGCGACGAGCGGCGTGAAAAACGACGTGCGCGACGTAACGCTGCTGCAGGGCGATGTTGCCGAAGCCTGGCACGAAGAGGGCCAGGACTATGCAACGGTAGCCATGCGCTACTCCGCCATCGACATTATGCGCGACCGCACCTCCGGCAAGGTGATCGAAGGGGACGAGCAGCATCCGTCCGAAGCGGTGGAAATGTGGACCTTCGTGCGCCGTGGCGGTAACGACAACTGGCAGGTCGCCGCCATTCAGGCCGCTGCCTGAGACGACGCGTAGTCTTGTCTGAATGAAACAGCCCGGAGGTTTTACCAACCTCCGGGCTTTTGCGTACCGCGATGCGTGATGCCGCGACATTGTCTTTCGTCGATAATTCAGTGATCGCGGTGGCAGATCGCAACTCTCCAAAAAAATGACTGATAAATCTAACGGGTGATATCTGTATCGTCCCGCGAGTGGCTGTCCGCGTTTTCCCTGCCATGCAGGGGTTTGCGCCCTCTTCGTCGAGGCGTGGCGCTGACGCATAGCTCTTTTGCTCCACGGAATTGCCGTTTTTCATTCATCCGGTGTTCAGTCCGCGCATCCTAACCAGCATGCGTACACGTCAATGTTACTTTTCGCGCCGGTTCTAAACCGCTTTGGGAAGGGAACCACAGGCGCAAAACAGCGTTGACAATCCAATTCCCGGCCCGCCTCCCGCAAGCCGGGCTGGGTGGCCGGGCAATGCACGGCCCGCGAGAACGGAGAGCTATCGAGATGAAACGCTTTGACCTGATCGACGGGATGCGTGGTTACTTCCTCGTCTTCATGCTGATCAACCATCTGGTGTTTGCAGGCGGTTTCTGGCTGGTGGAAATCAATCACCGCCAGTTTGCCTTCGTGGAAGACGCGCAGGGCTTCGTCTTTCTGTCCGGTCTGCTGATCGGCATGGTCTATGCCCGCAAGATGATGAAATATGGCTATGATGCCGGCAAACAGATGATCTGGAACCGGGCGATGGAGCTCTATCGCTATGCGATGGGTCTCGTCATCGCCGTGCTGTTCTTCCGCATGGTCATCCCGCATGCGCCCTATATCTGGTACAACTGGCTGGGCATGACGTCGTTCGACGATCCGCTGCGTCTGGCGGCGATTGCGACATTCCTTTTCCAGCCTACATTCATGGATATTCTGCCGCAGTACATTGTTTACATGCTGTTCGCACCCGTCCTCGTTAAACTCTGCCTCGACGGCAAATGGGCTTATGTCATGGCAGGCTCGCTGCTGGTCTGGATGGCCGGCCAGCTCGGTCTTCAGCAGATCGTGACGACGCCGCTCAATGAACTCGTCAAGGGTGCCGACGAGCAGGGTATCCGCGTCAGCTTCAATCTTCTCGGCTGGCAGCTGGTGTTCTACTCGGCGCTGGTGCTGGGCGCGATGACGGCGCAGAACCGCATTCCGTGGAAGGCGATCTTCTCACCGCAACAAACATGGCTTCCGAAGGCGGCACTTCTCATCTGCCTGTTTTTCATGCCGCTTCGTATCGCAACCGCCTGGGGCCTGATGCCGGAATTCGTGATGGGCAAGTTCTCCACGATGGAGATCCGTGCCGATTTCGGCCCGGTCTACCTCATCAATTTCCTTGCTGTTGGTGTGGGTCTCACTTGGCTGGTGATCGCTGGTCCGAAGCATCACCGCCCGATCGTCCGCTCGATTGCGGAGGGCGTGATCTGGGTGCTCTCGCTGAAATTCCTGCAGCTGCTCGGCCGCCATTCGCTTCAGGTCTATGTCTGGCACGTGGCTATCGTCTATGGCGTCTATTATCTGGATGGCCGTACGGCCGAACTTTCGCAGGTCAGCAAGACGCTAATTGCCCTTACCGCAATAGGCTTGCTGGCTTTGCCGGCCCTGTGGAGGGAGCGCGACAAGTGGATTGGCAGCAGCGGCCAGAAGACGGCGGGCGCTTAACAACCGGTCACCACCTCACTCTAATGGCTTTACGGGGCGGTTTTCCGCCCCGTACTTGCGTGCGCGGCCATTCCTTTCTATATGCAGCCCTTAAATCCGCATGGTGGCGAGGCAGGACAGTCTTTTTCGACTAAGGCTTGCCGCAGCGGATGACCGACAGGCGGCGGGGCCTTTACCCCCGTTATGACTGACGATGGGAAAAAACGTGAATACGCTCGATTTTGACAAGAGGCCGGAAGACACCCGGATCGTTGTCGCCATGTCCGGTGGCGTCGATTCTTCGGTTGTGGCCGGTATCCTCAAGCGCGAGGGCTATGACGTCCTCGGCATAACTCTCCAGCTTTACGACCACGGTGCGGCTGTGCACCGCGCCGGCTCCTGCTGTGCGGGACAGGATATTGACGATGCGCGCAGGGTCTGCGAAACGCTCGGCATTCCCCACTATGTGCTGGATTATGAAGCGCGGTTCCGCGAAACCGTCATCAATCCCTTTGCCGAAGCCTATGCGATGGGTGAAACGCCGATCCCCTGCGTTGCCTGCAACCAGACGGTAAAATTCGCCGATCTGCTCGCCACTGCTCAGGAACTCGGCGCAGATGCGCTGGCGACCGGCCACTACATCCGCTCGCGTCCCAATCCCGTTGCCGGCCAACCGGGACGCCGCGCGCTCTATCGCCCGATCGATAGCGATCGTGACCAGAGCTGGTTCCTGTTTGCAACGACGCAGGAGCAGATCGACTATCTGCGGTTTCCGCTCGGCGGCCTCTCAAAGGCCGAAACACGCGCGCTGGCGGAAGATATGGGTCTCGTCGTCGCCAAGAAGGCCGACAGTCAGGACATCTGTTTCGTACCTCAGGGCAAATATACCGATATCATCAACAAGCTGAAGCCGAATGCGGCGTTGGCGGGCGATATCGTCCATCTGGACGGGCGCGTACTCGGCCGCCATGACGGTATCGTGCATTATACCATCGGTCAGCGCCGGGGTATTGGTGTCGCGACTGGGGAGCCGCTGTATGTCGTGCATCTCGATGCGCGTGGCCGCAGGGTCATCGTCGGTCCGCGGGAGGCGCTGGAGACCCGCCGTGTCTATCTGCGAGACATGAACTGGCTTGGCGATGGCGCGCTTGCGGACGAGGCCGGGCAGGGCTTTGCCTGCTTCGCCAAGGTGCGCTCCACCCGCCCGCCAACCGAAGCGATGTTGCATGCCGATGAAAACGGCATCTACGTGGATTTGATGACCGGCGAGGCGGGTGTCGCTCCCGGTCAGGCCTGCGTGCTCTATTCTGCACCGGGCGCGGATGCCCGCGTTTACGGTGGTGGTTTCATCGAACGTTCGGAACGCTCGGTGGACGCCGAGGCTTCGCTGAAGGCGCTTTTGGAAAAGCCGGTTGCTGCCTGAAACAAATCGGTTTTCACCGCCGTGTGGAAAGCGAATTTTTTGCGCGTCATGCGCTTGACACTTTGGGGAGCGGCACCTTATAAGCCGCTCATCCTGATGGAGCGGACGGTCACATGGCTGTCACGTTTTCCCTGTGGCGGGGTAGCTCAGGTGGTTAGAGCAGCGGAATCATAATCCGCGTGTCGGGGGTTCAAGTCCCTCTCCCGCTACCATTCATCTTCAATGAGAAAAGCAAAGTTTGCGTCGTCTTCTGGACGTACGTTGAGAATTTGCGGCATTCCTCGCTGTACCCTGTAGCGCGATTTCGGAATTTTGACACGAGAAATCGGAATTTCTGTCAATTCCAAAGCTCCTGTCAAAATCCGCAGTTGGCTGGTTCGGCCGCTCACAAACGAGTGCTACAGACGCTTTAAGCGTCCCTTTAGGCGCCTTTAAAAGAAGGAACGCTTGAACACTGTGCCGGTGCTGTCGCTTGGGTCGCAATAAGAGCTTTAATCGCTGATTGCGTCCGCTTCGTCCACCATTCATCGATTTTGGTCAGCACATAAGATGCTGCGGCCAGAGAAGCGACGAATACGATCGTGACGATAGTAAGGGCTGGGACCTTGCCCAATGGCGCAACGTAGATAAGCACCAAGCTTACCAGAGAACTCATTATCAGCATGTGGACGGCATACATGGCAAACGAATACCGGCCCAACGCGACCAGCCATTTTGCATTCATCACGTTCCTGACGAGTTCGTTCCCCACCACGCCGAGAATGAAACTCACACCAGCTAAGGTGTAGATCAACCAACCTTTCTGATCGTCACTACCCCAAGGGATGAACGCTGTGGGCCAGTAAGCCGCGTTTGCGGGACTGAACCGATAGAAAAGAAAGCCAATCACAATGAGGCCAAGAGATACGGGAAGTTTCAGCGAAAACTGCGGGCGCTGATACAAAAAGGCTGAAAGGGCAGTCCCGACCACAAAAGGGGTCAAGCGCCAAGCAGTGAACTGGAGAGCAATAAAAGCTAATCCAGTCAGTACGTAGACAACTCTCATTGGAGCTTTGAAAAACACCATGGCGAGACCAAAGGTAATGAAGCTGCCGTACAGTTCGTGATGCATTGTCCAAAGGGACACATTGAACTCGCTCCTGTTCTCAAAAAGCGTTCCAAACAGGCCTTGCCAGAGAGCGGTAGCAAAATCCGGTACAAAGTGTTCTGTTGCGTTAGGGAAGCCATAGCTAGCGAACCAGGTTGAGCCGGATATTTCTGAAGCTGTTTTCGAATAGTTCCATCCTAGAACAGTGATCAGATAGGAACCCATCACAGTCAAAAACACTAATAACATCAGTCGGGGGAATCGGTTTAGCGCCGCCACAGCGATCGTGCTTGTGTTGCCTCCTGATCGAAAGAAAGAGAGCGGTAGTACAACGCCGGAGAGGACGAAAAACACTACAACGGCTGCTGAGCCGTTTGTCAGCGCTGAATAGAGATTTCGGCTAACGCCCGTCAAGTTACCCGGCTGAGCGAAGCAACCAAAAAAGTGACCAGCCACTACGGAGCAGGCTGCAAGGCCACGGATAGCCTCCAATTCACCGCGCTTTTCGCGCTTCAACTCGCTTGCCATGTTCCCCCCGGAAAATGTCGTTTCTACATAAGCGCGGTTCGACTGAGCCATATCTTCCGCTGTGTCAACAGCAATGTAAGCGAGAACTAATTCAACCGCATTCAACTTTTGCTACGAAGTGTCATGCGATCTAGGATTGGCGACTTCAGATTGCTCATTTGTCTGCGTGTTACGCCGGCGCTCCTTCAGGCCAAACTATGGCTTCAACGGCCTCTTGCGTTTCTGCCGCGAGAACCAGCGCAGTGAGGTTGGCAAGTTTGGTTTGCCCATGGACTACATGCGCTTTTCCGTCGCGGCCTGCTTGCTGGATTTGGGCGGCAGTATGCATTTTCCAACTCCATTGACCGTCAGTGTCGCGTACCCAGAAAGGCGTTTCCCAATCTTCAGAAAGTCCCGGGACGATACTGTCGGTGACCGAACCCATAAGATTGAGCTGATCTTTGATGTTGCTCGGATAGTTGTGCACCGCCCCAAGCGCCGACGAGGTGAAGCCGCTGATGATCATCTGCTCGCAGGCACCGGACAAACCGGCTATGCGGCGCTGGCGGGCGGCGTCCAAAGCACTTGATGCTACGATGAGACCATATGGCGTGAGAACCCCCTGAAGCGCCGCATCAGTTTGCTCCCCATCATCGTCAGAAGGCCAACGGGTCGGGTTAATGCCGCCTTCCAGCCATGCGAGGAATTCTGGATCGTCATCCTGGATAAGAGAGGTACGAGCCGATGAAAACAGACGCCCGTCGTCAGCGCGCCAGTACCAGTTATTGGGCAAAAACATGATCTCACTCCTTTAATAGTAAAAGCCACCATTGATGGTGCCGGCAGAGGAGCCGGGGAAGTAATTTGCGCCGCCACCAGACGTATCGATCACGCCCGCTGATGCGGCGTTGAAACGTGGGCCTGCGAACGAGCCGGCAGGGGATATGGTGATGTTTGCGAACCGCGCCACACTAGAAAGAACGGCCTCTGCTGCCCCTGCTGCCCAAGATACCGGGGCGATGAAGATAGTGCACGGTGAGGTGCCGGGTGCTCCATTGAAGATGCCGCCTGTGTCGGTGTGAATAAGCGCGCGCATCTGCCTCTGGACGCCATCACCTCCGTTCACAACGATCTGGTTTAGGGCGGTACTGACGCCGTTCTCAACCACGTAGATCGCCATATAAGCCGGGTTGTTGAGCAACGATTTGATGCTGATAGTATCAAGGGCGACAAAGCCGCCGAGTGCACCGACAGAAAAAGCAGTGCCGCTTGCCGTTGTGTTTTCCAGCGTGAGGCCCTTCAGGGTGACGCGTCCCGCTCGGCTGGCGAAAGAAGCCGGAGCGCCAGCACCAATGGGACCACTCGTGATGATGTAATCCGCACCGTTGCCCTCGATCGTAATCGAGCCTGGGTAACGGCTGTTGATGGCAGGAGCATATGTTCCGGGATTTCCAAGAACAATCCGGACACCGAAGCTTGCACTGGTAGAGTAACGCGTTGTGATGACGTCGATGGCTCGCTGAATGGTAGCTAGGGCACGGCCAGCGGTATTTGCGCCACCATCATTATTGTCGTTACCATCAGTGCGGACATACAGAACGACATCCGCCGTTGGCACTAGCGGGACTTCCGATCGGGCAAGTCCACCGCCGAGCAACCAAGCGGTTCCGGAGTAAACGAGACGAGTTATAGACCCAATTTGAAGGTCCGCACGCTGGAGCGCAGCACCAGACATAGTGCGGATCGGGACAGCGCCAAGGCCATTCACATCAAGGGTCGCTGCCCCGGTGTTCTCGGCCAAAATCCCTACATCCAGGACCATGCCCGGCACGAGCGCCGCCGGCGCTGGGTTGAGTGTAACGGTTAAGGCGTTTGCGGTGCCTCCGGCGACGGCATAGGTCCATTTGCCTGATTGTGCATCGAGAGCAATCTTCTGAGCATAAGTGCCGGCGATCCGCAGGAAGACACGTCCATCCGGCAGGCTGATACCATGACCATCAGGTGGGGTCAGATATGACCAGGAAGACCCACCCCATTGCGCTATCGCGCCCACGTGGGTTGCCCAAATTCCCGTTGCGCCGGTCGGAATAAGATAGGTGTCGCCAACTGAAGGTGAACCGGGTGCACTCGATAGCGTCATCGAAATGACGGAGAGCCAACGACGACTACGGCTGTCGGATGACAGCCCGAGGATTTGCAGTGCCTGCCAGAGCTGCGTCCAGTCACCGTCACTCGGGACAAGGCCTGCCTCGGTGATAACCTTCAGGACTTCTTCCTGCATGCTGTTGAGGTGCAGGGCCGTGACTACGGTGCCGGCCGTTCCTGTTACGAGGTTTTCGTCGCGGAAGCCACGCCGGCCGCCGCCGATATCGATAGTGTCAGCGCCGTTGATGCGATCCATCAGGCTTCTCCGTACTTGAAAACAAGGGTTGTGTGGGCAGGCTTGTAGCGGCGCAAAACGCACTCGATTGCCGAAACTTCGAACGATCCGAGGCGATGGCCGGCGCGGCTGGTGCCTGCCCGAAATTTAGTGACCGTGACAAGGCCGGGAATGTTGACGCGCCAGACGAACTGCGATCCATCCGGCCGCAACCGCTGACCGGCGCGCAGGACGCCGGCCCGGCTCGGCCAGAATTCCTCAATGGTGATCGTGACGCCCAGCGCTGCCGCAATGGACACGAAATACGGGATCGACTGGCCTCCTCGGGCCGTCCAGCGCTGGAAGGCGAGCTGGCGGCGCTGCTGCACGGTCAGGCCGTCATTGTCGCGCCCGCAAGGATCGGGGCCAAGGCAACGCTCGAAATCCGAAAGGAGCTTGTCCGCCAGGCGCGGGTCCGTCTCGTTCATCATCGCTTCGGCCGCCGCCTCGGCGTCTGCGATGGCCTCGGCGATCGCGCCGAGGATCACGCCCATGACGCCACCGCGATAGCGGAGCGCCCAGCCAATCGGCAGTTTCGAAAACAGGCTTTGAAGGATCGTTGAAGAGGTTCTGGACATCTCTTAAAGCCCCCTCAATCCAGCCATGTGATTTCGGTGGCGATCGGGCATTCCTTGGTGCCGAGCGTGTATCTGGCGGCAGGGACGGTCAGATCGTGCGAATATTCGCCATCGGCGGCCGAGATGGCTTCCGAGATGCGCGAAGGCTCGATGGTCGCGCCGATCGGGCTTTCGTTCTCCATGTCATCTTCGTCGCCGATGGTGGCAATGAAGCGATCATAGGCGAGCTGGACCGCCGCCCTGGTCAAAGCGCCATCCGGACGAAGGCGCACGCTCACCGGCACCTCGACCAGCTCGGCCGCGACCGGGATAACGCGCGCGGTGACAGGCCGGACGCCAGTCTGGCTACCCTGCGCGCCGATGTAATTTCCGATCGCGGTCAGCTCCAGTTCGGTCGGGATGCGCGGCGCGCCGTCGTCATTCTTCAGGGCGATGACAAGGCCCACAGAGCCGCGACCGATCCAGTCCTCTACGACTTTCACGGCGTAGACGCTGGCGACGTTGCCCACCCATGCCTTGTAGTCTTGGGAAGAACCGCCCATCGGCGGCTCGCGGATGCGCTGAAGATAACGCACCTGGACTTCTTCCGGCTCTTCGTCATCAGCGCCGCCCGCAAAGGCGGTTGCGACCGTGACCTTCGAAATCTCCGGATATGCGGCAAGCGTCGAAAGCTGGACACCGCTTTCTAGATTGCCGGCGCTGCCGGCAGTGACCGCCTGGGCCGTGACGATGACGGTGCCACCGGCAGCGATCGTGCCGCCCGATGTGGTCACGTATGTGTTGGTGGCGGTCGATGTCAGCACGATGCCCGAGGCCAGAACGGTTCCGGCCACACCTTCGATCGTGACGGAACCGACTGCTTTTGTCGCGGGACGCGGCTCGATGCCCCAGATGGAGGCATGGCGAAGGATCATGGTTTCGTCGTCGGCGCTGTCCGGCATCCACTGCCGCGCCCACCATGCGATATGGTCGTGCGTCTCGCGCACTTCCGGGGCCACCGCGCTCCAGATGACGGCGAACATGCCGCGCGCTGAACGGACGGCGCGGGAAATCGCTTTCACATCCACTTCGGGGTAAATGCCGAGCAGGATCACTTCAGCGGCGGCGGCAAGGCGGGAAAAGATCGATTTCGCGGCGGGTACAGGCCAGACCATTACGCCACCTTCCGCGTCAGTTCGAGCGTGACATCCTCGACCAGGACACGATAGGCAAGCACGCCATCTCGCAGCCACCAGACTTCGATTTCTGCCGGCGTTCCGGTATCGGTCTCGGCCCAGCCGAGGCCCTCGGCGAGATAATATTCGGCGAGCTGGCGGGTGGTCTCGGTTTCCTTGGCGCGCTCCAGCAGCCACATCTTGCAGCCCGCCATGTCGCCGGCAGCATTGAGACCGTCGAGAAGCGCGCCACGGCGTTCGGAGAAGGAAATGGGGGCCAGAAACTGCGACCGGCCTTCCGGCAGCTCATCGTCTGGGGAGGCGCGGCGATCAAGACCGACCGAAAGTAGGACCGGCGTCACGGACGTTTCGTCCAGGACCAGATTGAAATCGTCATCGAGCACCAGATCGCAGCAGCGCCGCGTGGCGTCATAGGTCAAAGCGAGGTCGAAAAATCCGGTCATGGCGCGAAACTATCGCGCGCGCGCAAGCCTGATCAGGCCCGCCGTGGCGGGCGGTCAGCCGCCCAACGGCACATCAGTATCACCAAGGCCCGGCACGACACCCTTGTGCTTGTGGGTCTTGTCGATCACAACGCCGTCGTGCTTGATGCTGCCGCCGTTGACGTTCAGTCCTGTGTCATCAATCGTCATCGTCACCCCGCCCACCTTGAAGGTGACGGAACTGGCGGCCTGCACCTCGATACCGCCGCTGGCTTTGACGATAATGCGATCGCCGAACTTGTTGCCGATACCGACGTCGCCCTTGCTCAAGCCGCCGATGCGTTGCGACGGATTGGCGAGCGGCAGGATGACCATATCGCCTTCGTCGCCACCGATCGCCAGCGCGACACCGACAGCGCCGTCATCGTCGGGAACCGAGAGCAGGCCATAGGGCAACATGACTTCAAGATCATCGCGCCAGACACCTTCCGCCACCTCGGCTGAGGCCGTCTGCATCTGGCCTTCATCCTTGATGTCCTTCACGGTGACGCGACGGACCAGGCCGCGCAGCTTGTTGACGATCTCGGTCTCGCTCATAGTGCCTCCGCCTTGCCGTCCAGCGGGCCGGAACTCTTTTTCGCGGTCTTGCCCTTTCCGGCCTTGTCCGTCCGGCGCTTGCCCACCGGCTCCTTGTCGAAGGCCTCGGCCGAGCAAACGGAAATATCCGTGGTGATTTCGTCTGCCTCGGAATAACGGACGGCGGAAATCAGCAGATCGCGCTCGATGCCGAGGAAGGCATCGGAAACGGGAACCACCTGATTGACCGTCCAGAGCTGCCCGTTCACCTCATGGCCCTTGACGGTATAAGTCTGCTCGTCACCCTCGGCGCGGGACGTGCGATTGCGCCACTCGGCTTCGTCCTGGGCGCTGACCGCGCCTGCCTTGCTGCGGGCCAGATGGACAACCGGGCGATACCGTCTGATTTCGCCATCATCTGCCTTACCTGTTGCCACGGTTCCCTTGCGCTCGCGCTCGCGGGCCGAACCGTCGCCGTCGTTGCGGCTGTCCGCGCCGATAGGCTCGGCCGTGGCATCAAGGGCGGCGGCGCTGCGGGCCTTGCCCGAACGTTCCGACTGGCCGCGCACCACGGTTTTACTGAAGCGGTTAGCCGTGCTTTCGGTAGCCCGAACCGACATCACGTTGCCTGGGAGATTAATCCCATCGGGAGCACGGGTCTTACCCGTTCGGGTGATGACGATGTTGCCGACACCATCCGAAAGGATAAGGACGCTGCGCTGTCTCGACCCTTTCTCGATCGCGGAAAAGGCAGTTTCGCCAAGGTCGATCGAGTAACGGTCGAAGGCGTCGCCGGTGTCAACTTCCGTCCGGACCTTCAGGCCGAACGGCTCGGCGATTTTCGAGGCTGCGGCCTCCAGCTTGACGCCCTTCAGCTCGGCCGGACCTTCCGCCAGTGCCGAGCAGTCGATCAGATCGCCGGTCTTGTCCCGGCCGGAGATCGTTACCGATGCATTACCGTCTCTGACATCATAGGCCACCTCTTCGATGTGGCCGAGCAACACTGTGCGTTTGCCGATCATGATCTTCGCCTGCATCTGGGTTCGAAGACGCGGCAGGTTCGGCATCGAGGCGAAAGGGAACGTAGCTTCGGACGCCTCGCCATCACGAAACGTGAAGCTGAAGCTACCGGAAAAGTCCTTCAGGTCGCGGGTGACTTCGCCTGATGTCCACTGATCATAGGCCGTGCCATCGAGAAAGAGCCTGATGCTTTTGGCCATCAACCGCGCTCCAGAAATTCGATATCGCCGGCCGGCAATTGCGCCGGATGCGATGGATCATTGCGGGCGACGATATCAGCATAGACGACTTCGAGCAGTGCCGGCGTGTCGCCGGAAAGATGCTGCGCAACCAGCCAGGCGGCGGCATCGCGATTGACCGACAAGCGGCGCACGGACGGCAGGCGGCCGATCACCTCGTTGAGATCGGAGACGATCGCGGCCGTCAGCGATCGCGCAGCAGACGAGAGCGCCGAGCTGGCGGCCTGCATCATGTCCGGGGCTTTCTCCTCGACCTGGTCAACTAGTGAGGCGAGCGCCGAGGTCATGGCGGCGCGGTAACGGAGCGCTTCCTGCCGTGACACGAAATCCGCATAGGAGGATTGCTCGGCCGTCGCCGCGAGGAACTGTCCGGCCGCGCCGGCGAGCAACAGCGCATCGATCGCGGAAGGTGCCTTGCCCGCTTCCGTCAGCAGCCCCGACGAGATGGAAAGGCCGGCGCTCATCAGCGCCTGGGCGCTGGGCGTTGCGGCTACCGTTGTCGTCGCAGGTGCCACGGCCGGAACCTCGATCGTCTGGGCAATGACCGTGGCGGCCGAGCTGGCCCATGTGTCGAATGCGACGGGCGAGGACGGCGACGACGCTTCCAGCGCCGAGCGTATCTGGCTGACGGCCGAGCGAGCGTCCGGACGCGCCGTGATCGAATCGGCCAGGGAAGACGTGACGCGCCGGCTGCGAATGGTCGCTGCGGTTCTGGCGCTGGAAATGACCGTCAGCGCGATCGACGCGGCAAGCGAGGTCACGGCACTGCTGAAGCTTACGAGCGCCGAGGGCAGAAGGCCCCCGGAGAAACCGGATGCCGAAGAAGATGGCGCGCGCTTGAACCGGGCCGAAATCCGGATAACCCGCAGTTCCCGTTCCGAGAAGCGGATTTGCGCCGGCTCTTCCATGATGACCTGCATCGGGCCAAGCCATGGATGAATGAGCAATGCAGGACCGGAAGTCTCGAAGGCTTTGGCGAGGAGCCGCGCACGCACGCGATAATCGTCGCCAACATAAAGCGCTTCGATACTGATGCCGGAAGGCCCGACGCCGAAATCGTCATAGGCGGCAGGATCGACACCCGGAAACAGGTATTCGAGAACCCGCCGCCCATGGTCGCTCGATATATCGACGATGGAAAGCGGTATGCCGCGATAGAAACCCGGCAGCAGTCCTTCAGCAGCATTGAGGCTGTCGAGAAGCATCAGGGCCTCCCGACAGCGCGGCCGGTGTTGACGTTCGGCGACGGCGACGTGACGGTCGTTGTCTGGCCGACAACCTTGCCGGGACCTTCGACAACAACCTTCGCCTCGGTATTGACGTTGAGCTGCTGTGGTGCGGCCGGTGCGGTCGGCGACGCCTGTGCCGGCAGGACACCGTTCTGGTTGGCGGGCAGTACGCTGTTACGGCCAAAGCGGGTCATGTTGCGCTGGCCGGAAACGCCAAGCGCGTCCGAGACGCTTTCAATGCTGAGCGCATTCTGCACTCTCTCAAGCGCCGACGCGACGCTGTTCCACGCCTCGGCAATTCCCTGGGGAACAAGCGCACTCCAGTCGATGCCGCGATTGATGGCTTCCACCAGCGAGGCGATACCGTTCACGACCCACTCAATGGCTTTCGCAACGTCCTCAAGAACCATGACAGCGCCCAGCACTGTCTTGCCCGCGAGATCGCCGAGGAACAACATGATGCCGGACAGCATGCCGGTGATCTTGCCGCCTTCGCCGAGGCCGACAAGCTCGCGGATTGCTGTCCCGAGGCGATAGAAGCCGGTGGCAATGCCGCCGATCGCCCTGACCGCGCCACCGGCCGATTGTCCGATCGGCTCCAGCCAGTTCGCAAAACCGGAGCCGAAATCCCGGATCATTCCCCAGGCCGTAGCGATGCCGTTCAACGCGGTATCGAGGACGCGGAACGCGCCGAGCTGGACATCGCTGATCGTCAGGCCGGAGAAATCGAACTGGAGATCGAGGCCACGCATGAAGCCGGACACGAAGGTCTTCAGGTTCTGCCAGCCGGCCGTCACGTCCTGGAGCGCCCTGCCGAGGCCGGAACGAATCATCGGACCGAAGCGGTTGACGATCGCAGTCCCGACAGTCATGGCGTCGGCATAGGCCTTGCCCATGCGGTTCCACAGTTGCGACAGGCGCGGCGCGTAGCTTGACCAGTTGCGATAGATATAGACGCCAGCGGCCGCGATACCGGCAAGCGCGATGCCCACCGGGCTGAAGAGCGCTGCCAGAACCGACAGGCCCGCGCCGATCGCTGGCAATACAACGCCGAGAACGCCGAGACCGGTCGCCGCCAGGACAGCCACGCCGGCAAAGGCGAGGCCCTGCTTGACCATGCCGCCCGTCGCCGCGTCCCACCCGCGTATCCATCTGAGGCCATCCGTCAGATAGCCGTTGATCGCCGGCATCCATGTGCCGAATGCGAGACCTACTTCGCGGGACGCCTGCGTGCCGATTTCGCGGAAGATGGTGAGCTGGCGATTGAGGCCCATCATCTGGGTTTCGAAGTCGGCATCGATGGCGCTGCCTGTCGCCTTCGCGACCTCGTCCTTGATCGACTTGTATTCGTCGATGTTGCCGAGCATGGGGATCAGGAAGTCCATGACCTGCATGTCGGAGAACAGCTCGCCGAGCTTGCCAGCGCCGTAAATCTTTTCGAGCTGCTCGCGCACGGATGCCAGTGCGTCGGCGTCGGACATGCCAGCAGCCTTCGCTTTGCCCATCAGCCCCTGAATTTCCTTGCTGGAAACGCCGGTCAGCTTCGTGATCTTCTGCACCACCGCCTCGATCGGGTTGATGCCCTTCGTGACCGCATCCTGCATCACGCCCTGGATATCGACGCCCATGTCGGCAAAATTCTTGACCGTGGTCGGCGCAAGCACTTTCGACAGGAAGTTTTTCAGGTTGTTGGCGGCCTCGGCCGGATCGGACGTTCCCTTGCGGGCGATCTGGAGGGCAGCGCCGAGGAAGTTGATCGCCTCGCGGCCGGTCACGCCGAACTTCGCCATCTGCCCGGTCAGCGTCGGGAAATAGCGCGACATGTCCTTAAGCTCGAAGGAGCCGAGTTTGCCCGCCGTTACCAGCGCCCCGAGGGCATCATCCAGTTGATCGGCAGGAAGCTTCAGCGTGGTGAGAAGCGACGTGGCGACGGACGCCATGTCGTTCATCTCGGCATTGGCGGCGGTGGCGGCCCGACTGATCGATCCGATCGAGCGGTCTACCAGCCCGTTATCTACGCCGGCCGCGATCATCTGCCCCGCGCCTCGGGCGACGGTATCGGAAAGCTGACCGACATCGAGGGCGAGCTGCTCGAATTTCGCCTTCGACTGATCGACGAACGCAAACGCCGCCTGTCCTGTTAGATTTGACGTTCCGGCTATGTCGATCAATTGCTGCTGAAAAGCTGCGGCCTCCTGCATGGGGCCGAGGAAGGAAATGCCGGCAACGGCGGCGCCAACGAGACCGATCTTTCGGGCAGTATTGGCGATGCCATCAAGCGCACCTTTAACGCCGCGCAAAGGGCCGCTTAAAAGGTCCCTGAGACGGACGATGACATCAAGGTTCATGTTCCGGCTGGCCATCATCCGCCTCGCTTGAGAATAAAGCGGAAATTCTCACGCGCGCGCGAAAAAGATCAGGCCCGCCATGACGGGCGGGCCTGATTAAGTTTCGGAGAGTTCGCTAACACTCTTTCGGTATGCCATGATGCAGTTCCACCAGAACCGTATCCTATCGATCGTCATGGCCTCGATCTCGTCTGCGCTGAAGCCGGAGCCATCAGCGAGACCCCCGACCATTATCGGCCAGTCTTCGGACCACTCGTCAAAAAAGTCTCGATGATCCTCCCGCCGTCTGCGATATCGACGCCATCCATCTTATCGAACAACTTGTCCATCACCATTTCGGAAATGCGGGTCGATCGCGAAAACGTCACGATCGTCGCCTTCGCGTCGCTGGTCGACTGGATGGCCCGCAGGTCAGCGCCGTTGAAGCGATGGAAGACCAGCTCCGTGAAAACACGTTCCCGGATTTGGCCATCCTTCTTGGTGTTGAATTTGACTTCCTGAAAGAGCGGAAGCGTGACCGAGCCATTTGCGTTTGGACGCGCACGTTTCGGCAACTTCGAATCGGCCTTGGCATCCTCATCAATGATGTCTTCTGAGAGGTCCGCGCCGGTGTCCTCATCGAGAACGGTTTCCGTGCTCGAAACGATTTCCTGGTGAGCTGCGTCTTCGTCGAGGTCGATAGAGATGTTCTTTGGAGTACCCATCAGAGAAGTTCCTCGGGCGAAGATGCTGCCCATTTGAGTTCGATCTTGCCGCCCTCGCCGCCCGTGACCTCGGGGCGATCATCGACCAGGAACGCGTCGTTGAACACGTAAGTCTGCCCCGTGTCGCAAAGCACCTGCAGTTCCCCTTCGCCGGGGTCCAGCAGGTTGCCGAGGCTTTGGCCGCGTTCGAGGTTGGTCGTGGCGGTGATCTGCGACCCTTGGTACTCCTGGGCGCGGCCGACTTTGCGGCCGTAGGTCACTGCGTTGTTCTTGATGCCGCCGATGCGCAGTTTTGCGCCCTTCTCGACGGGGACGTTACGCCCCCGCCAGATGATATCGACGATGCCCAATACCTGTGTCATCGTTCAAAAGCTCCTGTTAAACCTGAAATTCGATACGGCCGGCAAAGACCATGAGATTGCCGACGATGACCACCTGCTGGCGGCTTTCGAGCCTGTTGCGATCGTACGTGGAACGCTGGAAGACGCTTTCCTTGAGGGTGCGCTGCACGTTCTCGATCCAGACCTTTTCACCATAGAGCTTACATCGAGCCGCCCAGGAGCCAGCCATGCGCTTGGGCGTCACTACGGCTGTGCCGGGGGCCTGGTCATCGTCCTGGCGGCTGGCGAACGACGCGTCGCTGTCATCATCCACGAGCTTGGAGCGCGGGTACATCAGGTTGATGTAGACAGACCAGTCATAACGGATGCGGCTCATGGTAACCGGCACCATGATGTCCAGCCAGGCGCGGTCGGCGATGTCGAGCGTTGTCTTCTTGTAGGTCGTGATCATGCGCGAGATGGTGACCGCACCATCCGACAGGCAGTCGAAGGTGGAAATGCCGTTGCGCAGCAGCAGATCGTTTTCCTCGTCGAGGAACTGATCCGCCTCGTCTGGGGCTTCGACGCCTGGCAGGACGAGAGACTTCAACTGGCGGGCCGGGTCGTTGGTCAGGTGGAACGACGCTATACCCATTGCCGAAGCGGCCATCGCCCAGGAGGGCGTCGGGCTTCTCTTGAGGCCTGCCGTCGTGAGGAACGGCGAGTTCGTCAGATTGCCGAAGGTGGTGAGCTGGCCGTAAGTGCCACCCATGAACACGAAGCCATGGCAATCGAGCTTGGATGTCGCGAGATAACGCACCCGAAGGAACTCGGCCGTTTTGGCAAGGTTGGTCGCATCGGACCATGGATGCGTCAGCTTGGTTGCCCAGGTGCTGACAAGAAGATCGAGCGCCGGCTGCACATCTGGATTTCCAGAGCCGCCCGCCATGGCGACGACAGTGCAAGTCAGACCGGCCGGAAGCGGTTGAACCTTGGTATCGACGCGCAGATCGATCTCATTGCCGACCTCCCCACCATGCCGGGAGGTGACGGTCACGACGCCGGCTGCGGCCGACGCGGTCACTACCATGTCGAGATCGGCATTGATGGCTGCGGCAAGCTTGGTCGCAAGAGCCGCGACGGCATCGCCGGACAGCGCGGTCATGCGGACTTGCCGGCCGCCAATCTTGAAGCGCAGGACGACGGAGCTAGAGGGCGAACCGGCGAAGGTGAAGGTGCCGGTTGCCTTCACCGCAGCGCCGGCGTCGGCGGCAGCGATGACGAACAGAGGCGTGTTGCGGTTCGCCTTTTTGAAGTAGGCAACCTGTTCCGCGCCAATCGACCCACGGCCGAAGAGCGCCACGGCCTGATCGGCACGGGTAACTTCCTGGATCACGCCGGCAGCAAGCGTCCCGGTGGCAAGCTTCTGGCCAATGATGAAGGCCTTCTCGGGCCACGGCAGAATGCCGACGTTGCGATAGTTCGGCCCGATTTCTAGCAATGTCGCAGGTTCGAGGCGATCGACGGGGATTTCGTTGAAATCCATTATTTGTCTCCTTCAGGCTTTTTGGCCGGCTCACGCGGCTTTTCGATCAGATCGCTGTCAGCAATGCGCCGGCGCGTGAAATGCGTGTCCGGATCGTGCAAACCTTCCTTCGGCCATTCAGAGCCATCCGGGAGGTGGACCGTGCGGCCCTCGGCCGCGATGAGAATTTTCTGGGTGGCCATGGCCGGGTTTACTCCTGGGGTGGTTGAAGTTCGTCGGAGACGGTGTCGGGCGAGCCGTTGACGGACCAGGTGATGCCAAGGGCCTTGAAGTCGTCGAGCTGCATCTTTCCGGTCGCAGCGGCACGGCATGCGAAGCTGAAGGTGAAATCGACCTGGGCAATCGCGACGTTGTCGTCGCTCCAGCCATCGGCAATCACACTGTTGGCAAGCGTTACGCTAGTGACGCCCTGGCCATCGAAGTTGACGCCCTGGAGAAGCACTGAGGCGACATCGACCATGGCGTCCATGCCGATGTCGTACTTGTCGCCTTTAAGGCGGGCTTCAAGGCCACTTGACACGGCACTTACGAGGATCAACCGCCACAGCATGTTGCCCTTCAGCATGCGGCCATTGTCAGCGTCCGGCTTCATGCCAGTCCAGGCGAGACCGATGTAAGGCGTCTGGTTCGCGATCCTGGTGAACTGCTTGATGCTCAAAACCTGCGGTACGCGCTCGATCGTGAAAATCTTCTCCGGAAACGCGATCCGAAGCCGCTCGATGATCAGCGGCTCCTGGTTGCGGATTGGCATCAGGGGAAACGTATCCATCAGAAGCCCCTCAACGTGTCGAAGGTGACGATGCGTTCACGATCGGCGATGCGCGGGCCGGAGCCAACCGCGTTGCCGCCTGTGGGCGATGCCAACGGAATATCCAGGTGTACGATTTCCTTGGCCACGTTCTCCAGCCACTTGATGACCTCGGCGCGCCCCTTTGCCATTTCCTCCGAGGGACTGGAGCGCTCCGTGTCGGCCAGATCGTAACGGGCAAGGATGCAGGTGGCGCGCACAAGGTCTTTCGGGGGATTGGCGATCGGCGTCAGGTAGCGCCCGCGAATGTAGCTGTTGATCAGCTCGCTGGCGTCGATCAGCGCGGTGTTGACCTTTTCCACGTTCGGCGTCTCGGCGACCCGATCCTCCGGATTGGACAGGCGCACGATCTGCACCTCTCCAAAGCGGGCGATCATGTCGGTGACGGTGGCGTACATGGCAAAGTCTCTCCAGTGGGGAAAAGGGCTGACCCGAAGGCCAGCCCCGGAAAAGTCAGTTCGATCAGCAGTAAATCCAGCGGCGGTAGTGCAGAGACTGGCCGCTGGTCAGCCAGCTTTCGCGATAGATGTCCTTCAGCTTGCCGATGACCTTGAAACTGGAGACCTTCGGCAGGGCGAGATGTGCCCAGAGGAAGGCCGCAGGCTTGGCCACGGCGTGCACCACGAAGCGCACGAGGTTCCGGGCGAAGACGACAGTGTCTTTGGCGAACGTCGAGAACGCGGTGATGCAGGCGAAGAATGCGAGGCTGAAGTAGCCGTAACGTCGTGTCATGCAGATTTCCTCTTGGGTTGGCTTCAGGGTTTTGCCGCTGTTGCCGATGGCGGAGTTTCAAGACCATCGGTGGGCTTCGGGGCGATTGGTCCGGCAACCTAATCCGGTCCGCCAGCCCCTCGCGGCGCTCCCGTCAGGAATTACTTCTTGCCGGTCTTTTTGCCGTCGCCATCGCCGCCCGCCTCGGTGGCGGGCTGCTGATTTTCCGAGGCGGCTGCCTGGGCGGCCTCCAATGCGGCGACTTTCCCTTCAGCTGCCTTCAGCTTCTTGCCGAGTTCGTCCATTGCGTTGTCGTGGTTCGCCTTCGCGTCAGCGAGCTTATCAGCGACGGCGTCTGCAACAGCCTGATTGAAGCTTTCCTGAAGTTTCCGGCGCTCGATCTCGACGCGGGCACTAACGGCGGCCGAGATGTCATCGCTGGAGGCGGCACTACCTGCGGCTTCTTGGACGATGAAGGCGGGATCGGCGCGGAACGCGGCGAGCTGTTCTTCCGTCCAGTGGCCGGCGTCATAAACCGCCTGGGCGGGATGCTCGATACCGTTGCGGCGAATGCCCGGTTTCGAGCAAATGATCTGGATTTTCGACATGTGTGGTTCCTTGGGCTTCGGGTTTCGGGAAAGCGGCGGATGTGGCCGTTTTCCGGAAACCCGCCAGCAATCGGGAGGATGATTGCTGGCGGTCGATCGAGCGATGTGGAACGCTCGACCCTTGAGGTCAGGCAAGGTGCGGAATGACTTCCACGCGAGCCGTCTTCGCCCAGACGTTGGTTTCACCGCCGTTGATCAAAGCAGCTTCGACAACCTGTCGGGCCTGCGCTTCGAGGTTCGGCGGCACAAGAAGAACAGTCGGACGAATGGCCTTAACCTGGCCGTCGCGCTGGCGAATGTTCTGCATGGCGGCACGGGCGGCCGTGTAGTTTTCAACGTTGAGGGTGGCTTTCGACTTGTAGGCAAGCTGCCAGAGGCCAAACCCTGCATTGCCGCGCGTGTCTGCACCCCAGACATATTCTGCCTTCCAGAAGACGTTCGGGTCTTTTTCGTCGAACATCTGCGTCAGCTTGATCGGCTTGCGGATTTGCCAGACCATGGGTTTAAGAACCTGCGTATCGTCGATCAGATACCAGGCTGGGCCGGCGCCATCGGTGAAGTTCGAAACCGAGATAACATTGCCCTGCTCGTTATAGCCGGGGTGGTCGGCGTCGAAGTAATACTGGCCGTCATAGCAGAGCGTCGTTTCGCCCTTCTTGAACAGCGGCCACACCAGGCTGTCAGGGAATGCGCCGCCGTCCTGGCCGAACTGTGCCGCAACCGGCGTGAAGATGCCGATCTGGTCGTCCTCGATCTGCTTGCGCTTGATCTTGAGGGTCTTTTCGAAATCGCGGTTGGCGATCTGATAAAGCGTCGCGCCGACATCATGGGCGACACGGTCACCGATCCATTCGCGGAAGCCGGGGAGATCGTCCAGGCGCGGGTACTGGTTGGCGAAGGTGGTGGAAGTCACCGTCATCGCGATCTTCTGGTAGAACGGCGTGACAGTACCCATCGATTGATTGAAGATGGTGGAAAGCGAGGTGTAGATGCCCCGCAAATTGGCGACGTTAATATCCATCGTGGTTCCTTAGAGGGGCTTCAGCCAGACGCCGTCAGCGTCGATGGCATCGATTTTTCCGGCCGGCAGCAATGCGCCGGCGGCGAGCGTGAAGGTATCGTCGGCCGAGGCGTAGACCGTCTTGCCGATATCGGCCGGGGTCGCTCCCGCCAGAGGGATAAGGGTAACTTCCTTGCGGGCATTGATCAGGCGATCGCCGGTCGCGCCATCGCGGTTGTCAACAGCTTCCTCGGCAAAGCCGATCAGCGCCACGCAAGAGGCGTGGGCGGCCGGGACAGCAGCGAGTGCGGCAGTCACGCCGATCATCGTGCCCCCGAAAATGCGGACGCCACTGAGAACGGGGTAACCGTACGAGTTGCCGGGGCGGGTCTTGCGGCGAATGTCAGCGGTAGCCGTCATGTCACATGTCCTTTCCGAAGAGCGACTTGTGCTCTTTCTTGAAGGCTTCCGGATCGACGCCCATCAGGGAGGCCACATGAAGCTCTTCGCTGGTTGCGGTTTCGCCTTCCTTCGGCGGCTGACGGTTACCGAGGCCGCCGGCGTTCAGCGACGGCATGACCTTCAGCTCCGCTTCGACCTCGGCCGGGTTCTTCATATGGCGGGCGATCATGTGCTCGCGGAGAGAAGGAACGACCTGCATCTTGGCGATCGCGGCGTCGATCACCGTTGTGGCCTTGTCCTTCGCCGTATCGGTGACGAGGGTCTCAAGGCGAGTATTGAGCGACTTGACCTGATTTTTCAGATCGGCGTTTTCCTGCTCGACGTTGGTCGCGGGCGTCGTTTTCGCCTGAAGGGCCGTAACGAGAGCGTCAGCACCGACCGTTACTTCGACGCCGGCGACTTCCGCCAGCTTCGACATCAGGGCCGCATGGGCAGTCTGGGCAGAGTGAGCCGCAGTGAGCGCCGCAAGGATCGCGGCCTCATCTGCGGTTTCCGGCAGGCCAAGCGCCTTCCGGAGAGCTTCCAAATCCATGGTGGTCTCCAAATTTTGAGAGTGAAGCGATTTCAGGTTGAGGTTGGGATCGTTGGTCAGCGCCACGCGCAGCAGCTTGTGAACCGCAAAGGGAGCTTTGGCGCTGTGGGTGAAAACCGGGGAAATGTAGCCGTAGGCTTTGCCCTGCATCATCGCGAGGCCGTCAGGCGTCCACTCGACCTTTGCCCAGACACCGTCGTCACGGCGTTCAAGTGCTGTCAGCCAGCCACGGGCAGGCGCGGAAAAACCCTGCTTTGCGGCAAGGTCGGTCGAATGGTTCTCATCGACCGGCAGCTTCTTGCCTTCGGCATTGAATGCCGAGATCAGGGCGTCGGCATTGTCCAGAACATAAGGGCCGCGACCATCGACGCCGGAGAAGCGGCCGGTCGGCAGAACGTGCAGCCATTCGGGCACCGTGGCGGCCGACTGCAACGCGACGATATGGGTCGAGACCGGCACAGCCGAGGCCGAATGAAGTGCAACAATAGTGGTCGAGATCAGGTTTCGCATGGTCCCGATATGCCATGCGGGCAAAATTCAATTCATGCCTGCGCCTGCGGGCGGGCCTGAAGGAGAGAGAATTTCAGCGGGGGGAATAGCGGCTCACAAAACCGAAGACGGTTTCGGCGATCATCGCTTCGTCATCCGACGATATACCGAGGAAGGGACGCGCGGGCAAGGTAACACTGTCGGCTTTGATAAGGTTCCCGCCGATCCGGAACCAAAGATGCGTTGCCCGCACTGGAACGATCGTCGCGCCGAACTGGTGAGCGGCTGCATAAATGACATCGGTGCCCACCTGCACCTCGTCATTGCTTGCCCTGGCATTGATGCTGTTCCGCAGGCGGCCGCTCTCGGTCAGGATGCGGGAATTGCGCTTGCCCTCGGCATATCCCGTGTTTAGCGCTTGCCACGCCTGGCCGTCCGGATCGGTTTGCGTGACGAAGCGCATATGCGTCGAGCCGACAAGCCCGACGCCGATCGCGCGCATGACCGGCGTCGTGTCCGTCATCAGCCCTTGGAGCTGGCGGAAGCTGCGCCGGACTTCCGAATCGAGAACCTGTGCCGTGATCGAGATTAACGCGCCGCTCATGCCGGGAACCTCACTGCCAGCCGGAGCCGAAGGCGTCGGTCAGATCAGAGCGGCTCACGCGCTGGAGCGAGGTCATGTAAACCGTCTTGCGATCGGCCTTCATGACGATATCGACATCGGCGCGATAGAAGACGCCGTCATGTTCGCCCACGAAAGCTGGCCGGCCACGATTATCGCGCAGCAGCTTTCCGGACTGGACGAGCTGGCCGGGAATGACGCCGATCGCGTCGGGCGTCAGAGCTTCAACTATTTGCGCCTGGCTGCGGATAGTGTCGGCCGTCAGGCGGATTTCGGTGCCGGCAGCGACATCGAGGGCGGTTCCCGTCGCCTTGTTGGCGGTCGCAACCGGCGTCCAGGCACCATCAGGCCACTTGCCCTTCAGCGCTGATTGAACGAACGCAGCGACCTGCACCTGGTCGGCGCTGACCGCCTTCAGACCAGGCGAGGTTTGCGTCAGCCACGCAGCGCCGGGATTGTAGGCGAAGGACGGATCGATGCCCCGCGGCTGATCCGTGCCGAGCTGGTCAAGGTTCGGCGGGGTGTCGGGTCTGGATTTACCGAGGCGGCGAAGACCAGGACGAGACACCGGCGTCACGAAGCAACCGCACCGGTAGCCGTTTGGCGGGTACATTTTTGCCCAGACAGGATCGGTGGCCTCGTAGCATTCGCCGTCCCATGCCTTGTGCTCCAGGCGCGGATGCAGCGCGCCGGAATGATTGTACATCCAGTAGGGAAACGCTTCGAGCGTCTCCGGAGCCGACATCTGGGCGTAGCGGCCGGCCGCATAGGCGGTGCTGAGATTGGTTTCGAAGATGATGCGGGAGCGCCAACCGCGCGAACCGTTGTACTGCCAGCCGTGGCGCGCGACGATCGCATCGAAGTCGGCGCGGAAATCTTCGAGCGTCAGGCCCTGTTCGGCGGCTTTGACGATCGCAGCCTGAAAATCCTCGACCAGCGCCTTTTTGTTTGCGCCGGCCACCATGAACATCTTCGAATGGGCCGCGTCCCAAACATCGCGATGGCTTTCGGTCGGGATGGCAGTTTTCTGGCGAAGGAAGTCGATCGCCTCATCAAACGGCAGATTGATCGCGCCCACCGTCGTCGCCATCAGAGCAACGACCAACGGCTTAAAAATTGAAGGCGGTTTAAAGGCCGTGGAAGCGTTTTTCGGGCCTGAAGCTACGGATGCCGCAAAAAGCCCCCTGAAGCGCGCCAGCGGGCCTCCTGTCATGACTGCCCCTTGAGGTCATCGATGAGTGCGGCCTGCCCGATCAGGTGTGCCATCGTCATGCCGCGCGCCATGGCTTCCGCGAGATCCTCGGCCGACAATTTGAGATCCGCGAGTTTGCGCGCCGCGTCTCGGAGATCCGTGGCCGAAAACAGGATCTCGCGGACTTCGTCGATCATGCCGTCCATGGCCGCCGCCGCGTCCTTCTCCAGGCGATTGGTCAGCTTTTCCAGCAGATCGGGTTCCTCGCGGGAATGCGCCGAGGCGAAGAGCCGATCGAGGCTTTGCTTCGCGGTCAGCGGTTTCGGCTGTGGCTTGTCCTCGGGCGGAACGACTGTCTCGATACGTCCGCCCACAAGATCGGCTCCGGCCGCAGGTGTCGGAATGCCGAGGCGGTCACGGAGAAAGCTGGCCTCGGCCGTCAAGCCATGCTTGGCGAGCTTGTCGAAAGCCTCGGCAAAATCCTTCAGCGGCACTTCGTCCGGACGGCCGATGTGGATTTTGGGGTATTCGTCCTGGGGGCCGAAATTGAAGGCGATGATATTAGGCACGAGCTGCGCATTGAGCGTGTCGGATGCGTCAAGCGCGTCGGAACGTTCAATGTCCTCCTGGACAAGGCGATGTTCCTTGGCGACGGCATGGCCACCGGAAACAGCGTCCGTCGTTGTCGTCTGGCCGAGGATCAGCTTGGAAATCTCGCGATTGTACCAGTCCGCCCGCTTTTCAAACATGTCCGTCGAGCTGCTCTTCGAGCCGACCTCGTGAAACTCGATCAGCATCTCGCGGGGGATGATGGCCGCGCAGTCGCCGGCAATGCCGGAGACCGCCCGCCACAAGACATCCTTTTCCTGCTCGGTTGCGCCCCGACCATATTTGCCGATCCGGATCGGCTGGCCGTAGTTTTGTACGAAGACCGCCCAGTCTTTCACGGTGAAGCTCTTGAACATCCAGAGCCAGACGGCAACACGGGCGATGCCTGACCGGATGGTCAAGCCCGACTTCGCCTTGGAGCGATGGACAACGAACTTGTGCGGAATGAGCGGCTCACCCGCAACGCCCTCGCGCAGCAGCAAGGTTTCTCCGTCTGTCCGGTCGAAAGTGAACCAGCGCTGTGTTCGCCAGGCCAGTGCACGCGGCAGAATGTTCCCGTTCTTGTGGTGCCAATCTGTCTCCAGAACAGAGATTGCCTTGCCGATCGCATCTAGCATGTCAAAGAGAGAGGAACGCAGCACGCCTGTCTCAATCCAATCCCGCAGGAACTCGGCGTGCTTCTTGTGTTCAGCGCTATCCGACGCGGACGTGACGGTGATCGGAAGCTGCGCCACCGATCGGCGGCGCGTGGCGAGCTGCGCGAGGTAGTGACTGTCGCGCTCCTCGATGTCCTCGGCCAGCTCGAAATACGCTTCTACCTCGCCCTGGTCTGCGGCGCGCAGAATGGACGCGAGTTTCAACGGCGTCATGCCATCGGCAGGGTGACCGGAAATCCACTGGCGAACCCCGCCCACCTGTGCGCCGGCAACTTCTTCCGTCAAATCGGCCGCGCTGACGACCTTGCCGTCCTGATCCCTCATGGAGCTGGCGAGGTGACGAGAAATCTTCTGCTTCTTCTTTTTCGCCATCAGAGCGATCCTCTCAGGTAGACATCGACAGACCCGCCACGGCGGTCTTCATCATGCATCGGCGGGCCGCCATTGTGGCCCTGCATCGGATTGTTGGGTTTGCGGTTGGTCTCGTACTCGTAGGCAATGGCCTCCTGATTGGAGGCGAACCAAGCAAGCGCGCCGGCGGGCGCGGTATCACCGTGGCGGTCGTAACCGTCAGCGCCCTTGGTCGAGTGTTCGTCCGGAACCTTGATGATGCCGTTGATGTAGGCGAGCGCCTGGTGATCGGCGAGAACGTCGGCGTCATTCGGAAACAGTACGCTCTTGTCGCCGAATGCCTCTATATAACCCGGCATGTTGGCTGCGTACCATTTGGCCGAAAGCATCACTTCATGGATGCATTCCCCCCAGCGCTGGCGGGCCTTTTCGGCAAGGTATTGGCCGTTGCCTCGCGCATCGAGCGCGCCGCCGATCAGACGCGGCAGTGCATCGCCGACATAGAAGAGAATATCGCGCTGCTGGTCGAACGGGATGTTCTTCAGTTCGACGATCAGGCGAGCACGGCGAATGAGATCAGGCCCGATCTCGAAGACCACGATTGCCGTCTTGTCACCGGAGCGGGCGAAGTCTTCACCGAAGCTGTGTTCGCGGTCTTTGTCGAGCCGGTCTAAAAGCGGCTTCAAGAGGCCTTCACAGAACTCTTCAGCCTGTTCGGCGCGCTCGAAATCGTCGAGGTTTTTGAACTCGTCCGGCCGGTCCCACCGAATGACGGCCGGCAGATCGGCACTCATGCAGCGCTCGATCAGGACGCGGGTCAGTGCCGATCCTTCCGCCTCGGCCGGGATTGCGTCCAGCTCCTGTTTCATCTTGGAGGTGCGCGTGCCGTAGGCCGAACGGATTTTCGCTTCCCAGGCGTCTTCTTTTTCCTGTGACCATTCTTCGCCCTTGATCAGGCAGACGCGTTTGAACAGGCCGTTCTTGACCGCGTCGCCGAAGGTGAAGGTGTGGAAGTTGAAGCCGTTCTTTCCGGCCTCCGCTTCCTTGATCAGTTCGTTGAACGGGTTGCTGACGCCATTGTGCGAGGAAATGATGCGGACCTTGCCGCCCCAGATCAGAAGTGCGGCGACGGAATCAATGACGGCGCGAACATCACGGTGGAAGGCGGCTTCGTCGATGCAGACCGTGCCCTGAAGACCGCGAATGTTTTCCGGACGGGAAGAAAGCGCCTCGATGCGGAAACCGGACTTGAAGCGGATGATATAGCTGGAGATCGCGTTCGTGGTGCCGTCGTCGCGCTGATCGAAGAAAATACCATCCTCGATCGTCAGCAGTTCCTTGGCGACGGTCTTCGCGAAATGCGCGGCATAGCCGATGAATTCCCGGCCTTTGGGCTTGGTGTCGGGAATATAAAAATAGTTCTGCCCGCCTGCTGATCGCTGGGCGGCGGCAATCAGGGTCGCGTCGAGCGCCTCGGCGAAAGTGATGCCCGTGCGTCGGCCCTTGGCGCAGCCCTTCAGGATGTTGTCGTCGGCAAGCCACTCGGCCTGGTGCGCCATAAGCACGCCCTCGGCCAGCGGGTCGAGATCGGCCGGAATATCGGCACCACGAGGCAATTCGACCGGCAACATGGCCGGATCGATCGGAAGTACTGGCGGGTCGGTCCATTTGCCCTGCGGCAAACCGGGCAAGGCTTCAGCCACGCTGTTCCTCCATGCACGCAAGACCGGTCCCTTTGCAGGACCGGCAATCGTTCTTCAGGTCATAGACGGTGCTGGAAATGCTGCCGTCGCGTCGGCGGTTGATCCGCCTGATGGCCCGCCCTGTGCCATCGCACCTGGTGCATGGGTCTTTCGGAAGGGTGACGGTCATTGCTCGCCATCCTTCTTCTCAGTGTCCGGAGACACTTCAGGAACGGATTTCGCTTTCGGCTGCACGCCGAGGAAGTCACGACGGGCGCGCGCGATAGCCTCTTTCGAAATGCCGGGTTCGTTGGAAAGCACGTCCAGCGCCTGTTCCGCCTTGGCCTTCATGTCGGCCTCGATGCGGCGGACCTTCTCTTCAGCTTCCAGCTTCAGGCGGCGGTTCGACGATGCGACCTGGGCGGCCGAGGCAGCGCGCAGCGCGTTCGCCAGCTCCATGGCTCCCTTGGGGGAAATGCCCGCATCGCCGGCAGATTGCAGCAGCTCGAAAATCAGCGTCTTGATCGCCTCGGCCGCGATCAGGGTCAGATCGTCGGAACCGGCCGCGTCCATGCGCTCGGAAATTGTGGCGGCGATCTCGCGCGTCTGTTCTAGCCGGCGCGTCATCTGGGAGAGCCGAATGGCGAAGCGGTTGAATGCCGAAAATGACGGGATATCGAAATCAAGACCGATTTCGCCCTGGAGCGCGATCAGCTTTGTTTTCCACTCGGCATAAATGTCGAGCTGGCTGCGATCACGGTCGGCAAGTGCCTGCGATGCCCAGGAGATCGTATCACTGCATTCCTCGGGCAGAAGATCGATTGCTGAAAGACGGCCGCGTGCTTTTGCCATCCTAGACATCCCGCTTCAAAGGCGATGGCCGCTTGATACCGTCAATGAAATGCTCGCGACGAAGATGATGCCAGCCTGCCGGCAGCAGCGTGGCAATCTTGACCGTTCCGGCGTTCATGACGGTGATAGCACCCATGTTCGCCATCCAGTCGAGCTGCTGGTGTATCCACGGGCGGTCCTGATAAATGGCGAAAACGCGTAGTGCTGGTTCCATCATGCTCGAAGACAAACTTTCGTTCGCCTGGACCGACAGTTCCTTCAAAATAATGAGGCGCGCTTCCTCGCGCTGCATTTCGGCATAATCAATGCCCAAGCCCGTCATGCTACATTCCTCGCCTGTTCGATAAGTACGTCCTGAAGGCGTTCGCCGATCGCCTGGATCGGTTTCAACCGTTCGTCCATTGCTGAAAATCGCCCCGCCAGAGCAGCGTCCTGGGCATCCAGACGCCCCATGATTTGCGTCATGGTCATTTCGATGCGGTGCGTGGTGTCTCGGTCCGGCAGGTGCTTGACCTCGTTTTCGAGAGACTGGATGCGGCGGTCATACTCGATGGCCTTGCTTTCAACCTTGCCCAGACGTTCGTCGAGCTTCTTCTCGCCTGCAGAAAGCAAAGTCCGGATCGCCGCGAAAAGATTGAGCAGACCAAGGGCAAGCGCCACCAGTGCGGCGACGGACGTTAAATCTAAGGTCATCTCCGCGATGCCTCCTTTTCAAAAAGGGTCTGACAGGCGATGCAGCGGGTGGCAGATGGCAATGCGAGGCGACGCTCGAGGGCGATATCGTTGCCGCAGTCTTCGCATTCGATCGTTCCCGGCGTGCGCAACGCGCGTGAGGCAGCGGCGATCGCTGCCTCACGTTCTTCTTCTGTGCGCTTCTCGGCCAGATCGAGCGCGGCGTTTCCACCGAAGTTCATCTAGGGGTCTCCACCGACTGGCGGACGCTGACACCCTGGATCATCTCCGGCAGCTTGGACATGATGATTTCGTTCAAAGCCTTGGCGTTGACGCCAAGCTTCGCGATCGCGTCCGGGTTCTTTTCGATGACGTATTTTGCGGCGTCTGCGATGATTGTTTCGCTAACATGCCCGCCGATGTGGATGACGCCGGCCTTCGCCAGGGCAAACCGAACGGCGTTCGTAGCCGACTGATGCAGGGCATCGCGCAGCTTGCTTTCGATATCGACGCGCTGCTTTTCGTCCGTGATCTTCAGGAGCGAAATGACGCGGGCACTGATCCAGGCGACAAGCACCGGCCCCACGGTCGAAAAGAGCAAAACGACAACCGGCTGCACGATCGTCCAAATGTCATACCAGAGGGAAGACGGCGCGATGACAGCGCCAGCCTCCTGGGCGAAGGCAGGCGTCAGGATGAACCAGCTGATGCAGACGAAAGCCACTAGGCCGGCAAGATAATAAAACAACCTGGTCATGGTCAGCCCTCAACCTTTCTGGCGTCGCGCAAGGCGAGCGTGATGGCGGCATAGGCCTCGGCAACCTTCACCAGGGCGTTCGCAGCGGTGACGGACGAAGGGTCACGGCAGACCACGTCCGCTACGTCCCAAGCGGCTTTTTCCTTGGCGACGACGGAGGGCTTGATGTTGCCGGTGCTCGCGACAACCACGAAAGCGCTATGCGCGGTCGCAGCGGCAGAGCAAACCTGCGGCAAATTTTTGTGGATCGCACTATCGATCGATCCGGTGGACTGGCAGGCCGACAACGCAAGCGTTGCAGCGACCGCGACAAAGACAGACTTGAACATCATGGTCCTTTTGATGACGGGAGGTTGGAGGGGCATTTCCGTCAGGCCTCGCTTTTCGAGACCGGCGCGCCGGTGCTGGAAAGCTCGACCTTGCCGCCGATCGGCGCGTCGGCCGTCTTGGGCCAGCGAATACCGCCAGTGACGAGGCGGCCTTTTTCGATACGGGTGATCGAAACCGAATTGTTCTGGTTGCCGCCCAGGACGTGGTAGTGCGTCCGGTCCTCGCCGACATAAATCCCGACATGGCCGCCGCCCTTGCGTTCGAAGACGAGGATCGCGCCGCGCGCAATCCGGCTTTCGACGCCGAACTTCTTCCAGTTCAAAGCGCCGAGAGGATTTGCAGGGAGCGCCTCTTTGGGGAGAGTGGTGGCGATAAGATTGCCGATGAACAGACCGCACCAGGGAATATCGTCATCGGTGAAAAAGCTTGCGACCCAGCCGCCGAGCTTCTTGGCCCAGCCCATAATGGTTGGATTGGATTTTGAGCCGGCGATTTCCTTCAGGCCCATGAAGCGGCGGGCCTCGCGCATCCAGACCGGCTCAGCCGGAACCACGACCTTGTCGTGAACGACAAGCGTGCTGCTCGGGTTTTTGCTCTTTACGCCACGAAGGAGGTTGACGGTCGCAGTATCGGCGCGGCCGGTCTCGTTCAGTCCTGCCGCATGCTGGAAACGCAGGAGCGCTGCGATAACCTCGCGACCATGAACGCCGTCCGCAATGCCGCCATAAGCGCCGGCGACACGCAGGCGGTCGATCAGCCATTCATCAAAAGTCTGGGTGGTCAAAGGAAAGCCCCGTCATGGTGGCAACTGGCGGAGATCGCGCGGGCCGATATGGGGGCAAATTAGAGTTTGGGCCTGAAACAAATCAGGCCCGCCGTGGCGGGCGGGCCTTTAGAACATTTCGATCTGGCGGGGGTCTGTCTTTCGCCTGGACTTAAGCGGCTCCCGTTTTCGGGCGCGCTTCAAAAGTCTTTCAACACCGCTTTCCGTCAAACCGAGACGTTTGGCAATATCGCGGTTGCTCATTTCGGCATCGACATAACGACGGGCGCGAAACTCGCGTGCCAAAGGAACTCTTATATATCCGCCCGGATAGGCTTTGGCTAGACGGTATGCAGCATCAACGCCAATCGTCGAAGGAAGTTCACTGCGCTCTGGATCGGCAGGAACATAAAGCCTGACGCCGGCATGCGCTTCGACCAGGGAGAAGAAGCCGTCTTCGCCAAGCGTCGATAACAGATCAAGGGTGAGATCATCGGCCACGGGTAATCCTGTTCGAAATGATGAGCTGCTCTTCGGTCAGCGCCCGCAGGCGTGCTTCCAGCTCGATACGTCGGTGTGAAAAGCGTGGCAGCCTGGCGATCCTTTCCGCCAGCTGGTCACGCCGGTTTTGAAGAACATCGATCTCCCGCTGGTCCGGCCAGCCAAAGAGCGGCATGCCATTCTGGGGAGCGACGTTCCCGGTCATCACTGTTGGGCCTTCTTCTGGCGGCGAACCTGCGGCCCGAAATGGTTCATGACCGTGATCCACTCGGCATCGCTCAAATTCCGATAGCTGATGCTTTCATTGGTGATGTGTGTAACGGCCTGCCAGAATGCGTTCGGCTCGGCCGGATGCAGGATCGCCCACTGTGCGCGGGCGGTCTTGTAACCGGGGCTTTTCTCGTAAGGCTCACAAGGCATCCGATCAGCCCAGGCGACGCCGACGCGCGCAAGCATGCCCTTCAGCGCCTCAACGACGCTGGCGCCGTCGCTCGCTGTATGGACAAAACGCATGTCGGAAATGTCCGGCAGCTGCCGGCCCATGGCGAAGGCTTCCAAGGCACTGTCACGGCGATCGTCGATGACGCCGAGATTGTAGCAGGCGATCCAGAGCGCCCGCATCTTCGGCAGGTACTTGCCGGAAAGCTTGCGCTTGCCGTCACGGCCGTCCTGGCGAACCGGGGCGGGTCGCATCACAGTGCCGCGAAAGTTGACAAGAACCTTCTGACGCTCGACTTCCGTCATGTCCTTGATGGATGTTTTGCCGGTCAGAATGTGCAGCTTGGCGCGATAGGTGTCATCGTCCAGGCCGAGTTTCTTCTGCTCGATCTTGATGTCGGCGATGGTCTTGCTCATTTCGACATCCTCTGCGCCGCGTGGGCTGCGATGTCGGTAAGGCAGAACTCGGAAGAGCGGCTTTCGTCCTCTTCCTCGGTCACGACCAGGACGAACATCTTGCCGTCCTTCGCGTGAACAAAATGACCGTCTTTCAGGAATGCGTCGATCAGCGCCGTCAGCAGTTGGTCGGGTTCAAATGTCCTCGGCATCGTAGGCCTCGCTGATTTCGGTGTTTGTGTAGGTGGCTTTGAAGACCGGAACAAAAAAGCGCACGTAGTCCAACTGGACGGACCAGCCGCGACGTTGCGCCTTTTCCCAGGTCTCACGTTTGCGGTACTTGGACGCGATCGCCTTGGCGGCGGTCTCGCTCCATGTTTTCGGCTGAAGCTTTCCGGACGGAGAGCAGAGCACGTAGCCTTTCGCGAAGGCCGCAGGGATTTGCCGCTTACTCGTCATGGGCGACAAACTCCAACTCGGCCGGATGGCAATTGCTGTAGTGGTTGTCGCCGTGGAAGTGCACTTTTACGTAGTGCCGATGCTCGCGGCCTTCGGGCTTGATCTTGCCGTAGCGGCCCGTCACCGTGTGCCGGACAAGCCAGTTTACGGTGATCTCAATCCCGTAATAGTTGCGGATATAGTCGTAACTCATGCCCTTAGCCCCGCCGGCTCGCTTTTCAGCCAACCGAGAAAATGCAATTCCTTTCCAGACGTGGATGATTGTTTTCCCGAAACCACCGGAGGGGGCTTAAGTTGATACGTGAACGTCGTCGGGGGCAAATCCAAACAGCTGTCATCATAACTATTGCGGTTTGCGTAATTTACGGCCTGATTTACGTCACCGTTCCTGGCAAACCATCGATGATAGACCGCGCGGCAGAGTTTCTGCCGAAGGCCATTGTGGGAAAGAGCGAGCCACCTATTCGACGCTGGCTTTACGACTTCCAAGGGCTGGTAGGCGGCATTCTCGCTCTGGCAGCCGGCGTCATTACCATTGTGCAAATGAGGTCGACGGATCGCGAGGCGGCAGACCGTCACAACGAGGCGATGCGTCACGCTCGAGAAGGAAACAAAAACGCGCTCGAGAGAGCACTCAACCCCACTGTTCGGAGCCTTTGTAGCGTCAAATACTACTTGGACACCGCTGAAAAGGCGGTTCGTTCTAGAAACACTTTCGAACTGCAAAAAGAGGAACTTTTGAACAATTCTTGGCTGGTTGGAACGGCTTACAGAGACACCCTCGAAGCCCTTAACAGGGAGCAATTTGTGGTTGGTAGTGCGCTTTTTCCCGGGATGCTCGCTTACAAGGTCGCATACCTCAAAAAGCTCGTCGAGAATGATTTGGAATTTTTGCGTACTCTCGAAAATCACTTTGGGCGTGGCTTCCACAACTTGCCCAACCGTCAAGTGCGACAGCGTCTTGATGATTGCTACGGTCCATTTTTTGAGATGACGGTACTCTTGCCCGAAGTGATAACGATGATGGAAGAGATCGCGAGCAAGCACGATATCAGTGTTAGCTAAGCGGACCATATTTCAGGCCTTCGCCAGATCGATGGTGATGGCCTGCCAGTCGGCATCAGGACTTTCGCGATTGTAGAACCGCACATATTCCTTGGAGCCGGTGACACGGATCGCATCATGGATAGCTTCCATGGCCGTTTTCCAGCGGCTGTCCTCGATCTTCAGCTTCAGAAGCATGAAGACATCAGCGCGGTTCACCTGACCTTCCTTTTCGGTATTGAACGCACGGGTGACGATGGATTGAATTTCCGGGCGGCTGTCGGCGCTCCATTCCGTCAGGCACTGGTCGATCAACTGCTTTGCGATCTGAAGCTCGGGGCCGAAGGTGATGAGGTCCGACACCTGCACCTGAATTTTCATCAGGCCGTCATAGGTCTGATAGGTGCGATTGCCCTTCTTGCCGCCGATGGTCACGTTGTACTTTTCGCCAAGCAGCGCGTCCAGTGCGGAAAGGTCCGCCGCTGTATGGCCGCGAAAGCGGGAGAGTTGCGCATTCAGGTTCAGCGCAAACTCGATGCACTTGCGCACCGTTTGGTCTTCAAGTTTGTACTGATCCTTGACGTTGCCGATCGGATCGAGACCTCCCTTGGCGTTGTGCATGAACTCGCGGCCGTTGATGACAGTGACGCCAGGCTTGCTGGTTTCTTCCAGGATTACAGACTGCATTTGTTCAACCTCATAATTTAATGTGAAAGGGGATCAGGCCGCGTCGCCACCGGACGGCGCGAAAGGTGCAGGAGCATTGGAGGGTTTGGGGCGGAACTGGACGACCTTGCCGCCGTCCATGGTATCGGGCCGCATAAGGCCGAGGACCTCGGCCGTGATCGCGTTCATGTCGGAGAGCAGCTTGACGCGATCCTCAGACGCGCGGCGGTTCCACTCCGCCTGCGACCAGGCGTTTTCGAGCTTTCGCGCCAGATCGGCTATCCGGCCGAGGTGAACGATGAAGCTGGCGGACGTGACGCGATCGAGATGGATCAAACCGTGCTGCGCGACGACGCTATTCAGGTCGCGCTGCAACTCATGCAGAAAATCGGAAACGCATTCAGGCTTCGCCGTCATTCTTCTTTCCTCCAAAGTTCGGGCGGATGATGTTGCCTTCGGCCTTTTTCAGAAGGCCGGTGAGTTCGCCTGTGGCGAGCTGCTCGGCCGTCTTTGCGAGCAGCTTTCCGGCCTCGCTGTCGCGCAGAATGGAAAGCTCCAGCTCAAGATGGCCGGCCTGCTGTGACAGGGCGCGAAGGGTTTTCAGGACGGTCTGGGCGGATTCCGCGTCCAGCGTCAGTTTTTCGTCCGGCGTCATCTTTTTGGCTTCCGCGAAGATGCCCGCGAGGTAATCCAGATGAGATTTCAGGTCGGGAATTTCCGGCGTCATAGGCTGTCTCCCATGTCGCGGTTCTTCCAGGCGGCCTGAAGATGCTCCAGACGCACACCTTCCTCGCCATCTCCGATGGCAAGCATGGAGGCGGCTTTCATGGTGCGATCGATCTGGCGCAGCGCGCCCGGCTTGCTGGCAATGCCTTTCAGGAAGGTGGCGCAATCGGTGCCTTCCTCAACGCCCCACGCCTTGATGAGCATTTCAGCGTCTGCAGCCGGATTGCGCGCCGTCCTGACCTGTCGGTCAAACCGGGAAAGCACCTGCGCGCGGCTTGCAACTGAACGCCCGACGTCCTTAATGAAGGCCGTGGCGGTATCCTCATTGCCGAGCAGGGCAACGCCGCAATGGTCGTTATCGACGAAGTGGCGCAACTGGTTGACGGCTTCTGGCACGGCGTTCTGTGCCTCGTCGATGATCAACAGCGAGCCTTCACCGACACGTTTCAGCTTGGCGCCGATCGAGCGGACGAACCGCGCGGGGTTATGCTCATGCACTTCAAGTGCCGCGCAAAGTTCAACGAGCATGCCGTGAACGGTTTTGGTGCTCGGGCTAAGTGTGGCCATGAAGACGTGCGGCCGCGTGTTCAGGAAGTGCTTTGCAGCGGTGGTTTTACCGGAGCCTGCGGGCAGCGTGACGCGGATGAAACCGGATGTCACCTGGGCAAACAGCAGGGCGTTGTAAACGTCCATCCCGACCGCCGTGCGCTGGAATGGAGGCGACACCGGCATTGTGGCCGCCATGTTCTGGCTCGCGTCGAGCGCATCGAGCCAGTTGGCAACCTTCTGGTTGATGTTCGCCAAGACGCCGAGATATTTGCCGCCAAACCACGGCGACAACGTGCCGTCTGGTACATCGGTGCGGCGGGACACTTCGGCTTTCGTCCAGCCAAATTCCGTCGCAGCGTCAACCATCCGCGATGTCAGCTTGCGCCATTCATCAACGTCGGAAGCAGGATGCTTTGCGGTAAACTCGATTGTCGGTTGAGACTGTTCCCACACGCTATTTGTGTTGGTGGTCTTTTTCATGCTAGGGTTCCTTTGTTCAATTGCGGGGCGGCCTTCGGGTCGCTCATTTTTTTCGCCCTGTTGGACTGGAACCGTACTCAGTACTTCTCGGCTCTTCTTTTGCGGGCAGGCTTGCCGCCTGCCTCGGTATTCCCGGTGGGGAATTGGATGATCGCGCTTTCCCCGCCCGCCACTCGGGCGAGGCCACGCGCAAAACTGTCTTCGAATTGATCGGCGCTGACCGTCTCGACCGGCGCATGTGCAAGGTTGCCGGTGACGAGGCGCGTGACGACGGAACGAACCGGCGTTTGCGGACGCTTCGCGGCCTCGGCCTTCCGGCCTTTCTCCATGATCTCGCCAAGCTGCATCGGTGAGAGCGCCGCATTGCTCTTGGCCACGGCCTGAAGGTTTTTGACGTGCGTCTTGCGTGCCTTCTCCTGGCGACGGGCAGCACCCGTATCGGCAAAGCCGGTTTTAGCCAGGCAGTCGGCATCACAAAGGAAGCGGCCTTCCGGGTCGTAGACCTTGACCGGCTTATGCAGGTCGGCCGGGTCGAACCGAACCGTCAGCTTCTTGCCGATCCACTCGTTAAGCACCGCATTCCAGTAGCGATTACCGTGCATGTGGATCGCGCCGTCCGGCTTACGGGCGGTGATGGCCACAGCAGACAGCATCCAGAGCGAACGCTGCGCCATGCTGGCATAACGAATGATGGTGGACGGCTCCGCGATCGAAGCGTCGAACGTCTGCGCGAAACTGCGACAGTTGGCGGTTTCCGTGGTGCGGTTCAGTCGGTGATTATGCTCGTCAACGCAATGTGCGACATGGCGCTGGAGCGTTTCGAGCGGAATGGCGCTGTTGCCGTAGTTTTCTGGCTTCGCCTCTGGCTTGTTGCCGGTGTAGCAACCGGACATCGACGGATGCTTGGAGATTTCCTCGGCAAGATCGCGCCAGGCGCGCTCGATCGGCTTCGACTGACCGGAGCGCGGCTTCACGAAATGCGGCTCGATGTCGAGGGTTTTCAGGAGGCCGGCAACATCGTCCTCATTGACCTTGAATCGGTGACGCGTCTTTGCGCCGCCGGAAATCATCTTGCCCGCAAAGGCACGGCCGTTGTCCATATAGATGTGATAGGGCAGCATGCCCTCGTGGTTTTCGATCATCGAACCGATGCAGGTGCGAACCGCTTCCCATGTCTCGGCCTCGGAGAGCGTCCACGAAAGCACCTTGCGGGAATAGACATCCTGAATGCCGATCAGGATCACACGCACGGGGGGTTCCGACCATGGTGCCTTCACGAACAGGTCGAGCTGGTGACCATCGGTGTTGACGATCTCCATTGCATGTAGATGAGAAACCGTGCGCTTCTGGGCGGGGAAAAGCTGCTTTGCCTTGTCCTTGCCTTCGCGGGCGATGATCTGCGCAGCCTTTGGCACTTCCGCATCCAGGCGGCGGCGTAAGGAACGTTCCGAAGGGATCGGTGACAGGTTCTGGTCGCGGGCCACCATCATCATGCGGCGATAGCAGGCGCTAAACGACGGGCGCTCTGGCCGCAGGAAGTCGGATTTCAGGATTTTCCATGCTTCCGGGTGGCAGGGGGTGACATCGGCGGCTTCACCGCTGGCGCTGCCCGAAAACGCCGGGGCGAGTGCGGCAAGCCAGTCCTGGCGGGAATGGCCTTCGATCATCTTGCGCCACTCGTAGTAGGTTGCCGGCACGATATCGGCCTTGCGGGTAACGTGGGCGACGGCATGTTTCATGCTGATGCCCGAGGCCCGCAGTTCCTCAACTTCGGTGAGGACACCAAAGCGGGTTTTGCAGATGGCCTTATGGGCATCCGAAAGGGCTTCAAACCGGTCCCAAAGCATCTTTGAAAGCTTTGTCGGGCGCGGATCGGTCGGGTCCGCATTGAGAAAAGCAAGCTTCGCCTGCGCCACCGGAGGCAGGAAGGAATAATGGTACTCAAACCCGCCGCCCTGACCGACCTTCGGGCGGGCCTTCGCGGTGGACCGCACGCCAGAGCGGTCAATAAAAAGATCGATGCCTTTGCGCGACTGCGGCATACCGGGAAGCGCTGCTTCAGCCAGTTCGGCGGACGTGAACCATTCTTTCTTCATTTGCGCACCCGACGAATGTGCACTGGCGTCGCCTGAAGAACTTTCAGTTCCTGGGCGAGCTTCTTTTGCTCCTGCCGAATGCGGGACATTTCCGCGAGGCGGGCCTCGTCGCCTTCGAGCAGCAACAGGCCGTCATCGGAAACAACGACATCCCAAAGCCAGAAGGCGTTGGTGGCGCGGACAAACGCCTTGAAGCGCGGCATGCTGATGTCGTGGGCCGTCTTGCTTTCGGCGGTGTAGCTGTCGAGAGCGGACTTCGAGACCTTGTCCAGGCCGAGATAGTAGGCCATGCGTGCCGCGATCGTGTCGCGGTCATACTGGCATTCGCGGATGGCACGGGCCATTTCGCGTTTCAAGGTCGAACGGAAGCGGTCGATATCGAGACGTTCCGATGCAGAGCGCACCGGGAAAACTGTCTCTTTGAAAAAGTCCATCTGGTTGGGATCGCGTTTGCTGCTCATGCTGCCTCCTCGCGGATCGCGGCCATAAGCGCATCCGGCGTGTCAGACATGCCGATGTGTTCAAGGAAGCTTTCGCGGGTTTCGTCGCTCGCCTCGTCCCAGGCGGCGATCAGTTTCGTCAGGATGGTGGATTGAGAAGGAACGGGAGGCGTGGCGACCAGAGCCGGGGGCTTGGTGAAGGCCAGAACCTTCTTCACATCCGGTTCGTGTGCGAGTGCGGCGGCAACTTTCACCTGGTCTTCACGAGGCAGCTTTGCCAGCGCCAGAAGCTGCGATTGATCGTTTTCCGCCGTTGTGCCGCGAACCGCCTGCCTTAGCACCGGATCGAGATTTTTCCCGATGCTCGTCACCTTTTCGTAGGTGCTTTGGCCGAAGCCGAAGCGCTCTTTGACGCGCTCGGAAAGCTCCCGCCCACCGGAGAAAATCAAACCGTAATCGTTACGGTTTGATTTCTGATCGCCGCCACGTTTGATCGCGCCGTTTTTTTCCTCCCACAGTTCGCGGTACTTCATGACAAAGATGGCGCGATCGAGTGGGTTCAACTCGTTGCGATAGAGGTTCTCGGAGATTTCGAGCAGCTGCGCTTCAACGGCGTCGGCCTTAACGACAATGGCGTCGATCTCTGTCCAGCCGAGCAACGTTGCGGCGGTAGTGCGATAGCCGCCTGCAACTAGAGTGAAAGGAGTTCCCTTTCTCGCAGGCGTCTTGCGGATCATGATCGGGCTGATCTGCCCGTGTTCTGACATCGAAGCGGCAATCGCCTCGACGTAATCCATGTCGATCGGGCGCAGGCGCTCGCCGATATGGATGCTGGTTACGGCAACGCGAATGAACTCAGCCATATGCCGCGTCCTGTCCGGCCGCCTCGTGCAGCATGGTCATGAAGTTGTCTTTCGCCCGCGCGGCAATCCGCTCGTAAGCCTTGTCAAATACCGGTTCGAAGCGTCGCGCCTCGACGATGCGCACCGCCTGCATGACGGTCCAGCGGGCCACGCCGAGCAAGACGACCAGGCGACGGCGCGGCACGTTGAAATCGACATGAAGCACATAGATCGCCAGCTGGCGGGCAAGCTTCGCATCGAACATTTCGGCAGGGGGATCGATGATGTGACGAAGGGGAAGGTGATTGAAGTGAGAGCGTGTGGCGCGGTAGCTGGACGCCACCATCGCCTGCAGGCGCTCTTCATCGGAATACGGATTTACCATCGAAAACCTCGGGTTCGTCGCGCGGCGACGGTATTGCGGCAGATCGATGCCGGGGCGGTGGGGACCGGGATTTTGGCCGCCCCGGCATCTGGCGTCGCTCCATGGGGGTAACAGAGCGACGGTTCGGGAAATCAGCAGGATTTGGCGGCCTCTGACTGCGAGAGGAGGCGGCAAAGCTCGGGCTGCATGTCCATGGTGAGGCAATCGACAAGCTTGGCGTCGATATCTTCATCGCCTTCGCCAAGAAGGAGATCGACCAGCTTGTTTCCAGGTGTCATGTGGACATCGGCGTCCATGACGGTGGCGCTCGCCTCTGCACAGAGGACTTCCTGCAGGGCTTCCTGCAGGACAGTGTCATCGAGCAGGATGGATGCAGGGGCGTAACCGGCTGCCAGCTTGGCCTGGTTGAAATCGTACGCGGCCTTTACGATGGCGCGGGCCTGCCGCAAACGTTCGGTATCGACAGCTTCAAGATCAACGACGCAGGCAACGGCGTGCGGTTGTTTGACTTCGCGCTCTTCTACTGTTTTCGGCGAAGGCGTGAAAAGAAGCACGTCGGAAGGATGCGGGCGATCGATCAGGCCGTTTTTGACGCGTTCGTGCCAGTTAGCGAAGTCGTCAAACGTTGGCCCTTCGAGATTGCGCTTTTTCACGGCGTTGCCGAAGAAATAATAGGCTTCACGGACTGACTGCCCGCGCTCGACGATGTTGTCGAAAGTGGTGATGACCAAGTCCATGATGCGTGGCGGGACACGGTCAAAGAAAGGCACGGCGACGTAGTTGCGAACTGCTGCGGTCATTGAGCTGCTCCAGAGTTTTTGAGGATGGTGAAAAAGACGGCCGAAACGCCTGAGAACGCAGGACTAAAAATCAGCAGGGTTTCGGCCCACCGGCACACGCGAGAGCGGGCCGGAATGAAAATCGGGATGTCGAAATTGGCATGCGGTTTCGTCATTGTGAGGTGACTGCTGATCGGCGATTGTCGGGGTGTGGAGCGGCCGAGAGATTGGGACTGACAGCCGGGGCGAACGAACGCCTTGCACTCGTGCGGTAGGCTAGAGCAGCAATCCCGAACCGTTCCACGCTTCATGCTGCGGCTTGCTCCGCTTCGGCGGCACGACGGCCGTTCCGGTAATTCTCCGACGGCTGCGGGCTGAGCCTGCTGCCATCGCCGTGATAACGGGAGAACCAGAGAAGGTGCGGCCGGGTGTTCAGGGCCGCCGCGATTGCGCGTTCACCAGCAGCGTGTGGCTCGTGAACGGCATTGCCGGCTGTACCGGTCGGCAGGCAGTATTTCTTGTCGATCTCGGCAAGCGTAATTTTGGCGACGATGAGCTTGCCTTTAATACGGGCAATTTCTTCCAGCCTTCGGCGTTCGGCACGGCTTGTCTTGCCGCCGTCAGAGACACGGTGCATAAAGGATTCCTTCCAGAAGGGAGGCCCTGACCGGCCTCCTTTTTCGGGGTTACTAATTCTGCGAACACAGAAAGGTATAAGCACTTTTATGCTTATTGCAAGCACAAAAGTGCTTATGTTGATTGATGGGTAATTTTGCTGTGACCGACATTGGCGCGCGAGCCAAATTGGTGCGCGACGAAAACGGATTGTCTCAACAGGAGATAGCCGACAAACTTGGCATGTCCCTGCGCGGATGGCAGAAAATCGAGAGAGGGGAAGGAACTCCGAACGGAGAAACCTTGCTTGGATTCGACAAGTTTGGAATTAACCCAGGCTGGGTGTTAACGGGCGTCGGGCCGAAATATCTAGGCCAACCGCAGGAAAAAGGTCTAGCGGCTGAAACGCTCATATTCCGTGCCGTGGAAGAAATGAAATCTGTTGCAGCGAACGCGGCAGAGATGGTTCGTGAAACCTTCGATCCGCCGCCGGCGCCGACGATCAAATTTCTCCCGTTAAAAGCTTCGGCGGGTCCCGGTGCCACTGTTCTCAACGAGTCCAATGGCATCGATTTGGACATGGACGCCTTGGCCGCAAAAGTGCTGCGCATTCGACGTAAATATATTCGCCTCTTGGAGGTGAAAGGCGATAGCATGTTGCCGACATTGGCCCATGGGGATTTTGCCGTAATTGATACAAGCCAACCTCAAGCGGACCAAGAGCCTTCGGACGACAAGGTTTATGTAGTTTCCATCAATGGTGATCTTTACGTAAAACGAGCGCTGTGGGTCGGTATAGAGACGCTGGAGTGGCGGTCCGACAACAATGCGATGCAATACGCACCGATCATCTTGCACAGACACGAGTTGAACACTGTCAAAGTGATCGGGCGGGTAATTTGGTCTTGGAAACCGATTTGAGGTAGGCGAACTTGAATTGTAGCATCGAGATGCTGACCGCTATTGGAGATTTTCTCCAAGGCATTGGCTCGGTAGCTAGCGCTATCGCTATATTAGTTGCAGCGTACCTTGGAACAAATAGTATTGCAAAATGGAAAGCTCAAAAGCTCGAGGAGCGTAAAATCGAGCAGGCAGAGCGGATTCTAGTTGCGACTTACAACGTCAGGCGCAGCCTCGGATATGTCCGCAACCCCGCAATGTGGGCATATGAATTAAATCAAGCTGAGGAGCGTTTAAAAGAGGCAGGGCTTTGGGATGGAACCGTATCCGGTAGCCAAAAGAGGCTTAGAACTAAAACAGCGTATTACGACCGACTTGATGCAGCGGCAGATGATCGTAAAAAGCTCGAGGAATGTCAGCCGATGGCCCGAGCGCTTTTTAGTGAGGAGCTTGAGACAGCGCTAGCTCAACTGAACCATCAATTCCATGTGGTGCGCGTCTACGTTGACGCGCAGGCTGCGGACGATGGGACTGGAAATCCTGAGCTCACGCGAATAATTGAGGGCACGGTCTGGGCGGGCTATCCTGATGCGGATAGCAACCCGATGGATCAAAAAATCAAGTCCGAAGTCAAAACAATCGAAGACATTTGCGTAGCCGTCCTTAGGACGGCCACTTCTTAGTGCTGGCTAACAGGATTAAAGCTGCTTCTCTCTCGAACTTTGGTGAAGTCTCTTTACTTCGAGGTTGTAGCAGGTGGTTGATAAGTTCCAAAAATCGCGCAGTGATTCAAATTGGGATAGTGATTCGGGGGACTCACGTGGATAGTGTCGTATCGGAATTCTCGCTCGCGGTTTCTCCGCGAGACGGCGCCAGCTATAAGTCGATTAGCAACGTAGTGTGGAACAACATTCCAGACTTCGCGATTCTCACGGGACGGAACGGATCAGGCAAGACTCAGATATTAGAATTGCTAGCCTATCATTTCAGTGGAGCGTACCACAGGCCCGGCAGGGATGAACCGCTGCCGGTTATAGTAAACACTGCCGGGGTGACGTATGAAGCGCACGAAATCGCTTATGTACCGAGTTCAGGGAAGTTTTCAGGTGGCGTGCCCTCCTCAGTTGCCGAGATACCCAATATTCGTAGCCAACTGGTAAGTTTGGCTCATAACCCGCAAGCAAACCGTTATCAAATCGACGGGGCTATTAAATTAAGTAAGGTACTTAAGCGCCTCGGTTCTAGGTCGCCTTACGGAATCACGAACGAAACTTTGGAAGAAATCTTCCCTGACGATTTCGAATTTGCGATAGACGACATAGATATCACGAGCGGGATCAACCAGCTATTTGTCGCCTACAGGCTCAAAGCATTGGAGGCACTTGAACAGCGTACACCCGGAATTGATCGAAATGGAAAACCGCTCGGACCCGCACCGTGGGACGTGGTGAACGACACGCTTAAGGTCGCAGGCTTTCCTTATGTCGTCGTTTCTCCAGAGGAAACTCCCATCCTGTCGGCATACGAGCTTAAGCTACGGGATACCCAAAGCGGAACTACCATCAACGCAATCGACCTTTCCTCGGGCGAAAAGGTTCTTCTCCAGCTTGTCCTCTGGCTGTTCACGGCTGGAAAATCAGGCATCTTTCCCAAGCTTCTCTTATTGGATGAGCCCGACGCGCATCTGCACCCTTCGATGACAACCCAATTCCTTGATGTGATTTCTGAAACACTGGTGAAGAAGTACGGCGTTCGGGTTATTATGACTTCTCACTCACCATCTACCGTGGCGCTCGCGCCTATCGATGCAGTGTTCGAGCTCGAACGAGGCTCGCAAGCTGTAAGGCCAGTGTCCTCGCGATCCGATATAATTTCGATCCTGACGGCTGGCCTCGTTACAGTGACGAAGACAACTAAATTCTGTTTTGTTGAAGATGCGGATGACGTGGAATTTTACGTCGCGATCCAAGATCTCCTTTCCAGCAGTGGTGCGACGCGCGACCCGATGGCTCTGCCCCCTTCGCCGGCGCTGGCTTTTCTTCCAGTTTCCATTGGAGCGAACGCATCGAAAATATCAGGGGGCTCGACCGTCGTGGCCAAGTGGGTTGAAAAGCTTGACGGAGAACCCTTGGATCGAATGTTCTGCGGTATCATTGACCGCGACGGTGGCGCGGTAGGCACAGATAGAATTTTTCCGATTGGCCGCTACAGCTTTGAAAATTATCTCCTTGATCCGCTTGTAGTCTACGCACTTCTACTCGAGGAGAACCAAGCTCCAAAAATCCCTGGTGTAGAACTGACGTCTGGCGATGAGCACTTGCTCCGGACGCAGTCCGAAACGACTCTCCAGTTCATCGTTGACGCGATTACGGCGACCGTAGAGGCCTCCGAGGCCTCGCTTGCTGGGCAGGGCAAGAGGCAAACCTCGTACACTACTGGGCAAAAGCTGCTGCTTCCCAATTGGGTAATCGATCACCGTGGGCATGACTTGCTTCCCATTATGCAGAAGGCGTTTCTCGGCCCGCAGCATCTTAATCCGCGCCGGCTTATAAAATGCCTTCGAAGATGTAGGATGATTCCTGTCGAGTTACCTTTGCTGATGAAAGCGATCCAAGACCGTTGAGGCTTGTTCGCTTTATCATGGGACCACCGCTGCCTCGATGGACAGTTCTTCGCTCTCTGGGATGGAGTGCGAGAAGAACACGCATCCTGGTTTGGCTTTGCAGGAACACAAAAGCCGCCTTCCATCTTGTGGAGAGGCGGTTTCGGCAGCTTTCTTATTGATTTTGTTATTTAATATTGGTCTTTGGGTAAAGATGGTATCGATTTCCATCTTAAAATTGGAAATTGGATCCTCCTCAATGTTAGTCGGAGCATTGGCGCACAGTTTGCCACGATTTTCGAAATCCCGGTTTTCCTGGATTTAAAGGCTCCTAAAAGGCCGATATAGCTATTTTGAAGACTTGTTGAGGACCGTTCGAGTTTTCGCTGTTCTTGCCATGGCTTTTCGTAGAGCGCGGCGCACGCTTGTCAAACTCGGTTGTTAATGGTGATCCTGAGTTCCTTTGGAAGTCTTTGATTTATGAGACTTTCTCGCCATTTCCCGCATATTCCCGGATATTCCCACGGATTCCAGTCAGTGGTGACAAAGTACACTCGCACTGCCTGTGGCTGGCCGGACGCCAAAAAAAGGGAAACCCGCTTGCCGTATCGAAACAGCCAGCGGGTCTCAACCTTTACCCCCTCCCACAAGGGCGAGCGAACAAAAGCACATCAAATGAATTATGACAAGATCAAGGCGACCATATTGTTGCGGTAGAAGACTCTGTTTGCCAGTTTAGCGGCGGATGGCAGAGAGTAACCACTTCCGTATGCCGCTCGTAAGGGGAGCGGTAAGACACGATATTATCGTTGCAGCGTAAGGGCGCGCCGGCAGCATAGACATTTGCAACGGCACGTGGATGATGGTGCACTTTGTATTTCGGGGCCGTTTCCCTTCCGTAATTGATCATGTCGGCAGCGAAAGAGGCAGCCGGGATGGACAGGACGGCAAATACGGCAACCACACAAGTTCGTCTGAGATTTATGGACATGAGCTATCCCCTCGTGTTGACCAACGCAGGAAAACGCGATGCGCCCGGGAGCTGTTCCCTGTGCCAAATGGTATTTTCACGGGGTGACAAAAAAATGCCCGCTCGCGGCGGGCAATTCAGAGGGGAACTGAGGTTAGGAGCCTCGCGTCAAGAATGGATATCCTTGCCAAAAGTTCCGCCTGATTACACGTCGCCCGATAAAAATCATGCACGCCAAGCCGACAGACCGGGAGCGGCGTCTTCATAAGCAATCGAAATAACGCAAATAACTGTGTTCTGGGAAATTTGGAGCGGGCGAAGGGATTTGAACCCTCGACCCCAACCTTGGCAAGGTTGTGCTCTACCCCTGAGCTACACCCGCTCAAATCCATCGGTCCGGGGTAGTACGCTGAACCGTGGGCCACCGCAATGCGGCGACGGGCGCTATATCGCTCAATCGATTTTGGAATGCAACAGGGAAATGACAAAAACGCGAAAATTTCTTTGAGAAATGCGACAAGCGGCGGAAATGATTGGGAATTTTCGCGCCGTCGCTTTTTCACGCGTTGCCAAGCCGCGGTTGCCCCCTTAATCATGACGGAGAGGATATCGGAATCGGCAAAGGCAGGCGGCAGGATATGGCGGAAAATTCTCCGAAGACGGCAGCGGACTTGTTCGCGTTTCTGGACGGGCTCGGCATCGAGCATAAGACAAAACAGCATGAGCCGGTCTACACCGTTGCTGAATCCCAGTCGTTGCGTGATCTAATCCCGGGCGGCCACACGAAGAACCTTTTTGTGAAGGACAAGAAGGATCAATATTTCGTTCTGACCGTTGAGGAGAACGCGGTCGTCGATCTGAAAAGCGTTCACAAGACGATTGGCGCGGCAAGCCGCGTATCCTTCGGCAGGCCGGAAAAAATGCTTGAATATCTGGGTGTCGTGCCGGGATCTGTCACGGTTTTCGGCGCCATCAACGACACGGGTGGGCAGGTCACCTTCGTACTCGACAGCGATCTTCTGGAAAACGAGCTTATCAACGGTCACCCGCTTTCCAACGACCAGACGACGACGATAGGAAACAAAGACCTCATTCGCTTCCTGGAGGCGACCGGCCACACGCCGCTTGTCTTGAAAGTCAGCGAGTGAGATACGATCTTTGCTTCAACCAAGACAATACGACAGAGATTACGGGAGACCGGCATGAGCGGCACGAACAATCCTTACGGCAGTTCCTACGGCGGGCAGATGTCCGGCAACGCGCAATATAGCGGGGAGCTGAACGGCGCGTCTTCCGGTCACATCAAGGACACCACAACGGCGGCCTTCTCCAAGGATGTTCTCGAGGAATCGCGCCACCAGCCGGTTCTGGTGGATTTCTGGGCACCGTGGTGCGGCCCATGCAAGCAGCTGACGCCGGTTCTCGAAAAGGCAGTAAACGAGGCGAATGGCCGCGTGAAGCTTGTGAAACTGAATATCGACGATCACCCGTCTATTCCAGGACAACTCGGCATCCAGTCCATTCCCGCCATCGTTGCTTTCCTGGATGGCAGGCCGGTGGATGGCTTCATGGGCGCGGTACCGGAAAGCCAGATCAAGCAGTTCATCGACAAGATCGCCGGACCTGATGCGGGTGATCCGAAGGCTGAGATCGAAGCGGTTCTGGCAGAGGCAAAGCAGCTTCTGGCGGATGGCGATCATAATGGCGCGGCACAATTGTTCGGCGCGGTTATGCAGGCCGATCCCGAAAACGCCGCCGCAATCGCTGGTATTGCCGAATGCATGATTGCCGTTGGACAATATGAACGGGCAAGCGAACTCCTCTCGTCCCTGCCGGCGGAAGTGGCCGCAGATGCTGGCATTCAGCTCGTCTCGAAAAAGATCGCGCAATATGAAGAAGCCCGCAAGATTGGCGACCCGGTGGCGCTGGAACGTGATCTCGCGCTCGATCCCGATAATTACGAGGCTCGTGTGAAGCTTGCCAAGGTCCTCAACGCTCAAGGGCGGCGGGATGAGGCAGCGGATCATCTGCTCTATGTCATGCGCAAGGACAGAACCTTTGATGATGACGGCGCGCGCCGCCAGCTTCTGGAGTTTTTCGAGGCCTGGGGCTTCAAGGATCCGGCAAGTGTGGCCGGGCGCCGGAAGCTTTCGTCGATCTTGTTTTCGTAATGCGGGCATATCCCGGCCATGGCGGTTGATCCGCCGGCCGGGCAGCGGTGAACAGGGGGCTTGATCCCATGCATGTCGGAAATGCGAGATATGTGAAGAACAATGATTTGCCGGAAACTGTGCCGGTATTTCCATTGTCGGGCGCGTTGCTTTTGCCGGAAGGCCACCTGCCGCTCAATGTCTTCGAGCCTAGATACCTCGCCATGATTGATATGGCACTGGCCGGCCACCGGGTCATCGGCATGGTGCAGCCGGCCCTTCACGTCATTGAGGGGGGGCATGATGGTGGTCCTTTGAGCGCTGTCGGATGTCTTGGTCGCATAACTTCCTTTTCGGAAACCGGGGATGGGCGTTATGTCATTTCGCTCACCGGCATCTGCCGCTTCCGCCTGCTGGAAGAGGTGGATGTGGGCAAGCCCTATCGCAGTTTCCGGCACGCGCCCTTCATCGCCGATCTTTCCGGCGAGTATGATGAGGACGCTGTGGACCGCGAAAATCTGCTGCGGGTGTTCCGCGCGTTTCTGGATGCGAACCAGCTGGAAGCCGATTGGGAAAGCGTGGAGCGCGCAGGCAATCGTGTCCTCGTCAATTCGCTTTCCATGATGTCTCCCTTTGGTCCCGCCGAAAAGCAGGCGCTGCTGGAAGCGCCTGACCTGAGGACGCGGGCCGAAACATTGATCGCCATCACCGAGATCGTTCTTGCCCAGGGCTCGGGCGAGGCCGGTACTGTGCTGCAGTAGGATCGCCGCCATGGACGACAGGATGAGCAATGCCGATCCCAAGCTGCTTGAGCTGCTGGTTTGCCCCTTGACGAAGGGACGTCTTTCCTACGATCGCGCCCGCAACGAGCTGGTGTCCGAAAGCGCAGGGCTCGCCTACCCCATCCGCGACGGGGTGCCGATCATGCTGATTTCCGAAGCGCGCAAATTAGAAGACTAGCGTTAGCCCTGCCTGCCGCTCTCTCCACAGTGTCACGTCGCAAATTGACGATGATGCGTTGACAACCGTGCGTGGATTTGACCAGAGTCCCGCCCGACATGTCTGTTGCGGGGAGAAAACTGATGTCGTTGCGCGCGCTCGTCCGGATCTCGTTGATTGCGGTCTCAACCGCCATTACTTTTATTCCAGCTGTGGCGGCGGAACCTTCCCGCAAGGTGGTTACCACCAAAAATGGCGATTATTTCGGGTTCGATCTCAGAACCGAGCAGAATGTCTCGCTTGAGCAGTGCGGCGAGATTTGCGTCGGCGATACCGCCTGCAAGGCGTTCACCTACAATCCCAAGGTGCAATGGTGTTTCCTTAAATCGGATTTCAATCAGCTCAATGCCTTCCCCGGTGCCGTCGCCGGCAAGATCGTGCAGGTTGTCGCTGAAGCCGATATCGGTGCACCGCAGCGTCTTTCTTTCGTGACTGATAGCCTGCAGCAGGAAGCGCGCCGGCTGAAATCGGGCCTTGCGGCAAGCGCGGAGCAGCAGAGCCAGGGACTGGAGAACCTGCTGCAAACGGCAAGGCAGCAGGCGGCAGCCGACGCGATCGAAACCTACAAGGCGGCTCTTGCGATTTCGCCCGATGACGGTGCTCTCTGGGCCGAATTTTCGCAAAGGGCGGCGCAGGTTGCCGACAATTACGCGATTGCGGGCCAGGCCGCTTCCGCTGCCATCAATGCCTATCAGTTGAGCCGCACGGTCAGTGCCCGCACCGAGGCGTTGAACCGGCTGGCCCAGGCTTTCGAAAAGACCCAGAATTATCGCGCGGCGCTTAATGCCTATAAGGAGAGCCTCACACTTTCCGATAATGCGCAGACGAAGGCGGCCTATGCCGATCTGCGCACGCGCCAGGGATTCCGCGTCATCAACAATACGATTGATACGGATAGTGTCAGCCCGCGCGCATGCGTGCAGTTTTCCGAACCGCTGGTGAAGAACGGTGTCGATTATTCCTCTTTCGTCACATTGGATGGTGCTGCACCCAAGGCGATCGAGGCGAAGGGCAGTGAGATTTGCGTCGAGGGGCTGACCCATGGTCAGCGTTACAAGATTGCGTTCCGCGCCGGCCTGCCGTCCTCGGTGGAAGAACCGCTGGAAAAGCAGGTCGATCTCGATATCTACGTGCGTGACCGTGCAGCGAGCGTCCGCTTCACCGGCGAGAACTTCGTGCTGCCGGGCACGGCGCGGCGCGGCATTCCCATTGTTTCGGTCAATGCCGAAAAGGCCGATCTGAAGCTTTACCGTATTGGCGACCGTAACATCACGTCGGTCTTGGCAAACTCGCAGTTTTTGACGCAGATGGACGGTTACAACGCCGACCGTATTGAAAACGAGCTCGGCGAGCTGGTCTGGCAAGGTTCGATAGACATTCAGCCGGACCTCAACAAGGACGTAGTGACGAGCTTTCCGGTGGACGAAGCCTTGCCGGAGCGGAAGCCCGGCATCTATGTGCTGACCGCCGTACCGCCCGGCACCGCACCGGAGACATGGGATTCGCGCGCCACGCAGTGGTTCCTCGTTTCCGATACGGGCATCACCACCTATGCCGGCACCGATGGCCTGAACGTATTCGTGCGCTCGCTCGGCAGCGCCGCACCGCTTGGCGGGGTGGACTTGCAATTGCTCGCCAAGAACAACGAAGTGCTCGGCACTGCAAAGACGGATGCAGACGGCAGGGCAGTATTTTCGGCAGGCCTGATGCGTGGCACAGCGGCGCAGGCGCCAGCCATCCTCACAGCGCGCAACGGCGACAAGGACTACGTCTTTCTGGACATGACGCGCGCCGGTTTCGATCTTTCCGACCGTGGTGTGACTGGCCGCGCGGCCCCCGGCGCCATCGACGTGTTCAGCTGGACAGAGCGCGGCATCTACCGCGCCGGCGAGACCGTGCACGCGGCAGCGCTGGCCCGTGATGTTGACGGCAAGGCGATCGAGGATCTGCCGCTGACCTTCATCTTCTCGCGTCCTGATGGCGTCGAGGACCGGCGTTTCGTGAGTGACGGCAAGGCGCTCGGCGGCCATGCGGTCGATCTGCCCTTGCAGGCGAATGCCATGCGCGGCACCTGGACGCTGCGCATTCATACCGATCCGAAAACGGCTGCGATCAGCGAAAAGAGCTTTCTGGTCGATGATTTCGTGCCTGATCGCACCGAATTTGATCTCTCCAGCAAGGTGAAACAGATCGAGCCGGGCGCGGAAACGGCAATCGACGTCGATGGCCGTTATCTCTACGGCGCGCCCGCAGCTGGCCTGACGCTGGAAGGTGAGGTCGCCGTCAAGCCGACCCGGACGAGTACCGACTTCGAGGGTTATTTCTTCGGTCTAGCGGATGAGGAAAGCGAAGAGGAAAATCGCACCGCGCTTGCCGATCTTCCGGCGCTGGACGAAGAAGGCAAGGCAAGCTTCAATGTCGATCTGACGGATTTGCCTTCCACCACGCAGCTGCTTTCCGCCAACATCACCGTTCGGATGCGCGAGGCCGGTGGCCGCGCCGTCGAACGATCTCTGACGCTGCCGGTGAAGGCGCAAGCACCTGTCATCGGCATCAAACCGCAGTTTTCGGGTGATCTCGCCCAGAATTCCGTTGGCCGTTTCCACATTATCGGCGTGACAGCTGATGGCGCGAAACAGGCGATGAGTGGCCTCAGCTGGAAGCTGATCAAGGTAGAGCGAAACTATCAATGGTATCGTCAGGGTAACTCCTGGCGGTACGAACCGGTGGAATATACCAAACAGACCGAAACCGGCACGGTTTCCGTCGATGCCAATGGCGGTGAGATTTCCGTGCCTGTCACCTGGGGCCGCTACAGGCTGGAAGTGGAAGGTGCCGGCAATGGCGCACCGGTTTCGAGCGTCGAATTTGATGCTGGTTTCTACGTCGAGGCAAGCTCGACAGAGACGCCGGATGCGCTGGAAATCGCGCTGGACAAACAAAACTACAAGATCGGTGATACCGCAAAACTCAAGGTATCGTCGCGTTTTGCCGGTCAGCTGATGGTCACGTCAGGTTCGGAAAAGCTGATTTCCGTGCAGAATGCTGAGATCGGTGAGGATGGCGGCGAGATCGACATTCCCGTTACCGAGGAATGGGGCGCGGGGGCGTATGTGACGGCCACGCTGTTCCGTCCGGGCGATGCGCAGGAAAGCCGCATGCCGATGCGCGCCATAGGCATCAAGTGGCTTGCCGTCGATCCCGCCGAGCGCAAGCTTGCGGTAACGCTAGGCGCGCCGCAGAAGACGCTGCCGCGTCAGCCGCTTGAAATTCCGATCAGTGTCGCCGGCGCGGGCGTGGGCGAAAAGGCCTATGTCATCGTCGCGGCTGTGGATGTCGGCATATTGAACCTCACCCGCTATGAACCGCCGAAGCCGGATGAATGGTATTTCGGTCAGCGACGGCTGGGGCTGGAAATCCGCGACCTCTATGGCCGCCTGATCGACGGCTCGCTTGGCGCCACCGGTCGCCTGAGAACGGGCGGTGATGGCGGGGGCGCAGCACTGCAGGGCAGCCCGCCCACCGAAAAGCTCGTGGCCTTCTTCTCGGGACCTGTCGAACTTGACGCACACGGCAAGGCGACGGTGAGCTTCGATATTCCTCAGTTCAACGGCACGGCCCGCATCATGGCTGTCGCCTGGACGAAGACGGGCGTGGGACATGCGGTCTCCGACGCCGTCATTCGAGATCCCGTGGTGGTGACGGCCAGTGCACCGAAGTTCCTCGCGCCCGGCGATGTCTCGCAATTGCGGCTCGATATCGCCAATACCGATGGCGATGCCGGCGACTACCGGCTGGATGTGACCAGCAACACGGCACTTACGGTCGATCAGGGTGAGATGTCGCAGACCCTGGCACTGCAAAAGGGCGGCAAGTCGTCGCTGACCGTGCCGTTAACAGGCGAACAGCCGGGCAATGGCGCAATCACCATCAAGGTCTCCAATGCCGCCGGTCTTTCGCTGGAGCAGGTATTGAATGTTCCCGTGCGTCCAGCCGTTCTGCCGGTCACGACGCGGCGTGAAATCAAGATCGCGCCCAATAGCAGCCTGACGATCAATGGCGACCTTCTGGCCGATAGCATGCTTCTCGGTTCGTCCGTCGCCGTCAACGTCACACGCTCGCCAGCCTTCGATATTCCGGCGCTGGTGATGATGCTCGACAAATATCCTTACGGCTGCGCCGAGCAGACGACGAGCCGCGCTTTGCCGCTGCTTTATCTCTCGGAAATGACCAAGGATAGCGGCATTGCCGAGGACCCGGATACCCGCCGCCGCGTGCAGGAGGCGATCTACCGGGTGCTGTCCTTCCAGTCGAGTTCCGGCAGTTTCGGCCTCTGGTCTCCCGGTTACGGAGATCTGTGGCTGGATGCCTATATCAGCGACTTCCTGACCCGTGCGCGCGAGCAGGGTTACGATGTTCCCGAACAGGCGATGGTGCAGGCTTTGAGCAACCTGCAAAACGGTCTTTCCTACGATAGCAACGTCAAGGATCGGGGCAACGAGATCGCCTATTCGCTTTACGTTCTGGCGCGCAACCGCAAGGCGGCGATCAACGATCTCAGATATTATGCGGATACGGCGCTTGCCGATTTCCCCACACCGCTTGCCAAGGCGCAGGTTGCCGCAGCCCTTTCGCTTTATGGAGATCAGGCACGCGCGAAGACTGTGTTCGGTGCCTCGCTCGATATGGCGAGCCGTGCCACCAAGGTTAGCTTCGCAAGGGCGGATTACGGTTCCGCCCTGCGTGATGGCGCAGCGACGCTGGCGCTTGCGGCGGAAAGCCGTCCGGTTCCTGCCGTCGTGCCGCAACTTGCAGGTGCCGTGGCGAAGGAATGGGAAAAGAAACCCTATACCAGCACCCAAGAACAGGCATGGATGCTGCTTGCCGCCCGCGCCGTCAAAGGTGAGGACAAGGATATCCGTCTTGATGTGAACGGCGATTTGCAGACCGGCGGTTTCGGCAAGCGGATGAGCGGCGACGAATTGCTGGCGGCACCCTTGAAGATCGCCAACGCGTCGGCTGATCCGGTCACGGCGGTGGTCACCACGGTCGCGCCCCCGGCACAACCGCTTGCCGCCGGTGGCGAGGGCTTCACCATTACCCGTACCTATTATTCCATGGATGGCGAGGAGGTGAACGCGAGCGAGGTGGTGCAGAACGAGCGTTACGTGGCGGTGCTGAATGTCACGCCTAAAAATGACTGGCAAGCACGCATTCTCGTGACTGACCTTCTGCCTTCCGGTTTCGAGATCGACAATCCGAGCCTCGTCAATTCTGCCGCCCTTTCGAATTTCGACTGGTTGCCGGAAACCGAAGCTGCGCATACCGAATTCCGCTACGACCGGTTCGTGGCGGCCTTCGATCGCACGGCTGGCGACAGTTCGGAAATCACGCTGGCCTATGTGGTCCGGGCCGTCACCCCGGGCACTTATGATCATCCGGCGGCCTCGGTCGAGGATATGTACCGGCCGCAATTTTCCGCCCGCACGGCAACGGGCCGCATGGAGGTGCGTTCGGCAACCCCATGAGGCGAAAAAAGGCGATCATCGTCGGCATCGTGTCGGCCGCTCTGCTTGTAGGCGGTGCGGCCTTCGGTCTCGATGCGCTGGACAAAGCCTATCCACCACCACTGGAGGCTGCGCAGCAGCGGTCCTTCGAGGTGCTGGATAGAGACGGGCGGTTGCTGCGCGCATTTGCGACACCTGATGGCCGCTGGAGGCTGAAAACCAGCGCTGCAGAAGTCGATCCGCAGTTCCTGCGCATGCTGATCGCTTACGAGGACCAGCGTTTTTACGACCATCACGGCATTGACCCGTGGTCGCTGCTGCGCTCCGCCTGGCAATTGGCAAGCAACGGCCGGATCGTCTCCGGCGCCTCGACGCTTTCCATGCAGGTGGCGCGGCTGATCGAACCGCGCACCGACCGGTCGTTTTCGGCGAAGTTTCTGCAGGGATTGCGCGCGCTCCAGATCGAAAGACGGCTCGACAAGGTGGAAATCCTCGATCTTTATCTGAATATCGCGCCTTATGGCGGCAATCTTGAGGGTGTTCGTGCCGCAAGCCTCGCCTGGTTTGGCAAGGAGCCCGCCCGGCTCGACACGGCGGAGGCGGCTCTTCTGGTTGCGCTGCCGCAATTGCCGGAGAAACGCCGACCGGACCGCTTTCCGGATGCGGCAAGGCAGGCGCGGGAGAGGGTTTTGCAGCGCCTTGCCGTGGAACGCGTGGTGGGTGAAGGCGAAGCAGAGCGGGCGACCCTTGCAGCCGTTCCCGCCAACCGGCGTGATCTGCCGGCCTATGCACCGCATATGGCGGCTGCCGCACGCGTGAAGTTTGCCAATGCCACCGAGGCGCACTCGACGCTCAGATTGCCGATCCAGCGGGAACTGGAAGCCGTTGCCCGCCATGCAGCGGAAAAGCTGACAGAAAAGGTCTCCGTCGCCATCGTCATGGCCGACGCGCAGACCGGTGATATTGTGGCTGAAGTTGGTTCCGCTGATTATCTCGATACTGCAAGGCGCGGTTTCGTGGAGATGAGCCGCGCCGTGCGCTCGCCGGGCTCCACTCTCAAGCCATTCATCTATGGCCTTGCCTTTGAAAATGGTCTCATCGGGCAGGAAACCATCATCGAGGATCGCCCGGCGGATTTTTCCGGTTACCGCCCGCGTAATTTCGATATGCATTATCAGGGTGATGTCAGCATCAGGCAGGCACTGCAACTGTCGCTCAATGTGCCCGCCGTAAAGCTTCTGGATGCTGTCAGCCCATCTGCGCTGATGGTGCGTTTTCGCCGCGTGGGCGTGAAGCTCGTGCTTCCCACCACCGAGGCGCCGGGCCTTGCCATTGCGCTAGGAGGTGCTGGTATTTCGCTGGTTGATCTGGTGCAGCTTTATGCGGGCCTTGCCGGCGGCGGCGACCCTGTGCGGCTGGGGGACGGTGTGCGCTCCGCGCCGCAACGGCTTGCCGGAGATCGGCTGTTTGCCGACGCTGCGATCTGGAACGTCTCCGACATCCTGTCCGGTGTGCTGCCGCCACTCGGCATGAAGCAGCGCGGCATCGCCTACAAGACCGGCACCAGCTACGGTTACCGTGATGCCTGGTCGGTAGGTTATGACGGGCGGCATGTCATCGGCGTCTGGGTCGGTCGTGCCGATAACGGCGCCGTCCCGGGCATTGCCGGTTATGCGACGGCAGCCCCGATCCTCTTCGAGGCTTTCGAGAAATCCGGCGTGGCGATCACGCCAATGCCTGCTGCACCTTCTGGCGTCGCGCGGGTGGCCGTGAGCGACCTTCCCGCCAACCAGCGGCGTTTCACATTGACCGCAAGCGGCCTGCTTTCGGCCTCAAGGCGCGAAAGCGCGCCGCGCATCGTCTATCCACCGGAAGGGGCTAGGGTGGAGCTCTCCAGCCAGTCAGGCATTTCGCCGCTAGTGCTGAAGCTGCAAGGCGGCCGCGCGCCCTTCCGCTGGCTCGCCAACGGCAGGCCGCTCCCGGATGCTTCGCTCCGCCGCAACAGCGAATGGCGACCGGAAGGGCAGGGGTTTTCAACGCTGACCGTGATAGACGCCGATGGCCGCGCTTCGAGCGTGCGCGTTTTCATCGAGTGAATTTTTGACGGCTTGCGCACCACGCTGCTGAACGCCGCGTCGCAGGCAGCTTCTTGCCCGCGTCATAGAAGTTCATTTGCAGAGACCTGATGCAACGTGGAAGGAGGAACGGCGATCACGCAACGTCGAGTGAATGACGATCGATACGCTCCTGAAGTGCGACCACAACCGCATGCAGGAATTCTCTGCATCGAGGGTCGACGGTCTTCGCCAGTGTCATTTCCAGCCGGCTGCGGATCTTGTCCATGAACCCAACATGATCGAAGCTGTCGGCGGCGATATTTACCTCGACTTCTTCCATATAGTGCAACAGGTGCGGTTCCAGTGCGAGATTTGGGTCCATCCGGTATCTGGTGGCCATCTGCTCTGCAAGCGTTCCCATCTGTACGTATGGGCCATATTCGTTGATCATTCTGTCTCCTTCATCGGGTGTGAGCATCTTAGATAGGTGCTGTTTGTGGATGCACGAGATGTGTTTCCGATCAAACGCGCAAAAGACCGGAGCTAATTGGTAAAACGAACGTGACCAATCGATGCGGTCGCCGTTCGAAAATACCGGTGTGCACGCTGACCGAAACGGGACAGCTATTATGTTTGTCTAGGACTAGAGCCGCATGGCGAGCAGTGAAGCGGGTCACGACATTCCGCTCTTTTCTATATTATTGTTTTAAACTGAATTTACAGGAAAATGGTGTCCACGAGAGGTGTGCCACCTTATTTCTTAGTATTTGTTTTTATTTCGCTTTCCGCTCTCATTCCCTCACCTGAAACAGGGTGAGGGGCTGTTATGTTCCCGATCTGATCCGCCACGATGCGGCTTGTCTCGATACCGAGGCGGCGCCTATCGATACCACGGGTGTATATTTCTGCGGTTGCGAGGTTGGTCCAACCATACTGGGCGAGCAGGTGATGCGACGCTGCGCCACCTTCGGCGGCAAGGGTCGCGCTGAGCTTTCGCAGACCGTGAGCGGACTTATAGACCTTCGCCTCGTTGCACTGGTCCCGAAACCAATTCCCGAAACTTTCCTTAACGAATGGCTTCCCGCGGGAAGTCTCGACCAGGTGCAGGCCTTTGCGAGGTGTGGCATTAATGACGGTGATCAGATCGTCGGAAAGTTCTACGGTGATCCGCGCGCCTGTCTTCTCTGTATCCATGGAAAGGATCTTGCCGCTGATGTGCTGGCGACCGGCCCTTACAAGATCCGATCGACGTAGGCCCGCCAAGAGCATAAGCTCCATCGCGAGCCGCGCGGTCGTGCCGATTTCGTATTTCTGACGGAACGCCTTAACCTCGTCCATGGTCCAAGCCGGAAAGCCACCCTTCTTATAGTCCGGGGCTTCCACGCCAAGCGATGGATCCACGGCCACCAGCCGCATCTTCTTTGCCCAGCCAAACATGCCGCGCATCACCTTGAGGAAATTCCCGGCCTGCGCCGGCGTCTCGTGACGCTTATCAACGCCTTCTTGAATGACGTCCTGGGTGACGACTTTTAGCGATGACTTTGAAGCGGTTTTGAGCACCTTCGCCATGATCAGCCGTTGCTGCTTTTGGGTAGCGGCGCTGTATCCTGCCCACTTCGCGCTCTCCGTCGTATATCGCTCCCACAGCCAGCCCAGAGTACCTTCGTGCGTCGTCTCCACGTTCACCGGTGAACCGTTCAGCGCAGCCATGTACGCCGCTTTGAACTCAGGATCGTTGGGATTGGGCAGGCGGATCCGCTTCCCTTTTCCAAGACGAAAATAAAAGACCCACTTGTTATGGCGGGTCTTCTGCTTGTGCACATGTGGGTAAAGTTTTCTCGGCATGCCCGAGATATCACAGTACGGGACGCGAGTAGTCAATTCCCTTCCCCTTTTCGTTCTCTGAACTCGGTATGACGGTGATGACGGTATCGCCGACCTTTATCTCGATCCGACAGCCTGAATTGTTGGCAACCTCGGCGGCCCGCATCATGTCCTGCTTCCTCAAAATTGCTGGCTGGGTCATGCGACGTTCCCCGCAAGGAGATTGAATAGTGAAGATTGATTACGCTCAATGCGGGACCATGCCTTTGGGTTGATCCAAAGGACTTCGATGCGGGCCTTGGCGCCATCCGTATGGGCTTTTGTCTCGACGCGGTGCCAGCCAATCATTGCCTTGTCGTAAAGATCAGAAGGATAACCAGAGATAACGACCATCGCGCTCGAGGCGTCGATCGCGGCCAAAAGCGCCGAGTGATCAGCGTCGGTCATCTCATGAGTGTAGTACTTGCCGCTGCGCGTTTCGGAAACGTATGGAGGATCGAGGTAGATCAAGGCGTCGTCGCGGTCATATCGGGTGATGAGCTGCTTGGCGTCGCAGTTTTCAATCAGAACGTGAAGGAAGCGACCAGCTACTAGAGCAACCTGGTCAGGGAGATCGGCAAGAGAACGGAGCCTCGATGTGAATCCATCCGGATTTGTTCTCGCGTCAAATCCCGATTTTGCCAATGCACCTTTTGAATTCATTCCCATAAAGGATCTGACGATGAAGCGACGGGTCGCTTCAAGCTCGTCGTCTACAGGCTCGTAAAGACCCCTGTATTCGTCTCTGGCGTAGGGCGTAAGCGCAATCGCCCGTGTGAGTTCGTCGCTTTGGTCTCGGATAATTCTGAACATCCGCACGAGGTCTTGATCGAGATCGTTGTAGATCTCGGACAGTGCACGTGGCTTTTGCAGAAGCACGGATGCTGCGCCACCGAAAGGCTCGACGTACACTTTATGAGGTGGGAAGTGGTCAATTACCCAGGGGGCAATTCGCCACTTGCCGCCGTGCCAGCGCAAGATTGGTCTCGTGGGACTCATGCGCTCACCTCGCTGTCACTGTCACCTGCGAAAACCTCCGCACAGCGCATCCGGCACGCTTCCTCGCGGCGCATCGCGTTACGTTTCCTCGTGACCATCTCCAGATGCTTCGGATCTGGATTGACGCAAAGCCGGTTCCGGCACTTATGATCAAGCTCTTTTTTGCCTGGAATATATCCGTGCTCGTTGGTCCACATCGCGATGTGAACCGCTACGGTCTGACCGCCGAGTGACATGCGAGGGTAGCCGTGGCCGCGCCCGCTGGCGCCCGACGTTGGGCCGGTCCAGAGCCAGCAGCCCGTGACCGGATCAATGCTGACACGGCTCATGATCTTTTCGCGGATAGACTGACGGCGGCTCATTATGCAGCGCCCATCTGTCGCTGCTGTTGCGACTTCCATTTCACATATTCGATGAAGGACATGCTTCCGTCATAGTCGAGCCACGCCTGATAGCGCTGCTGCCCGCGCGTGAGCTTGGGCGGCGCTGGGCTATGATCCAAAACTGCGCGTTTTCCGGCTTCGGTAACCCAGAAAGCATCATCGCCGCCGGCAAGTGGATGGTTCTTGCGGATACCCATGTATCCAGCCTCGACGAGCGCTACGCAATCGGCATGATCCGCGCTGCCCTCACCGGTCACGAAATGGTTGCGATAGAACGTACCTCGTCCGTATTCGTCGAGGCCAAGGGAATGTTGCAGGATGTGTAGCTCCTTAGAATCCATCGGCGCTATCCTCCTGCTTTGAGGGAGACGCGTACTTCCTTGCCCTCGCTACGATCAGCATTTCCTTTTGGAACTGCTCTCTCGATATCCTTCCCGCCCGGAAATCCTCTCGGATATTTGCCTCGGCGTCATTGATCATCTCTGGTGTTGGGTTATCGCTCATCCGTCAGCCCTCCTGCTTTGCGGGTGCTTCTGGATCGAAGCCGGGAAGCGGGCCGCGTCCATGACGGGTCGAGCGTTTGGCGCGAATGCGGGCTATCGTTTCTGGGCGTTGAAGCTTTTCCAGATCAGCCTCGGCGCATTCCGAAAGGTCATATCCTGCGACAACGCAGAGCGATGCAAGCGTCAACATGGCGGCCCCGATCTCTTTGGCAGGTTCGCCCTTGGCTCGACTCCATGTGTAGCGCACAAGCTCGATAGCATCTTCCTCTGTCATCCCGAACGCTTGAACCGTCTCTCCTGCTTCTTCCCAGAACCGGGCGCGGCGCTCTTCAACATCTGTGGGGTCGTCGTGAAATAAGGCGCGGTGTGCGGCTTCAACACGCTGCTGAAACCCCGCCACGTCCTGCACCTGTGCGGCGAGGGCGGCATAAGCGGCTCTGGCGCGGCGTAAGTCGCCAACGGTGATATTGTCGTTGAACGACTTCTCCCCGTCATCAATATCCTGTCCGTCATATATATCGGCATCAGTAGCGAACGGCTCCAAAGCCTTCACGGCCACGGATGGCGCGGACTGTTGCGCGCGCTCAAAAACCGGGAAAGCGCGTGGATCGTCTTTGTTGCTTATCCACATCGCACCGAATGGTATGTTCTGGACGAACGTCTCCTCGCCGTGCCTTAGCCAGGCCACCGGCTGCGCATCGGTCGGTGCGTCGTTTCTTGCTACAACGCCATCCTCGTATCCGCGCCGATATGTAGCCGCGCGCCGACGTTTTTCCCGATTGAGTTTCGAACCCGCGCTGCTCATTCGCCGATCCTCCGCAAATGATGGTAGGTTTCAAGGAAGGCCTCGGCAGCCGCGTGCGGATTCTCCCATGGAAAAATCTCGGCGTCGAATGGCTGGATGCCGTTGAGCATGCCCCACTTTTCGCCACGGGTCGGCATCAGGTCGCGCTGCTCTGTCGCCAACATCCGCAAATCAAGATGCTTAATGTAAGTATGGTCGGGAACGGTAATCCCGAACCGCGCAAGACCAGCGCTCTCGCATCGCTTCTCAATCCGCTTGTAATCCGGGCATTGTGACTTAAGTGGCGCGTTCATATCGCCACAGGTTGCCTCGCCAACCTCATGCAACAAGGCTGCCAGCTTGTGACCTGGTTCGGCATGGCCCGCCATCACGACGCAATGTTGTGATATCGGATAGTACACGCGCTTTCCGGTACGACGGCTGACGCAATGACCGGTGAAGCGAGACTGGAAAGACAGGCTGTAGGCCACGTCCTCGATCGTCAGTTCTGCGGCCTCCGGATTGTCGAAGTCAAAATAGGTTCCTGATCCAAGAAGGATTGTCGGTCCTATGATGCGGTGAACAGGTGCAGTTAGCTCAGTCATCAGGAAACCCTCATAGGCATGACGATGTAGTCCTCGTCGGCGTCGCCATCCGGCGTGATGTGACCCGGCGCGCCCGGATCCGTGCCGTAGAGGCGAAACGATGTGGTTGAAATGCTGGACAGGGTCTCGTTGAAAAACACCCCGTTGAACCCGCGCAGATGGCTTTCGCCGTCGAATTCAATATCTACATTCTCCACGGCGCTCTGGCCTGTCGTCGTCGCCAGCTCGATCTGCATTGAGCCTTCGGAGATGCCGAGCTTGATCGCCTCGCGCGTCGTATCGCCAGCAATGACGCAGGCGCGGGTTATCGCCTTGCTGATTGATTCTCGGTCTGCGCGCAGGAACACGCGGTCCCGGCTGGGAACGATGCGACGATAGTCCGGAAACGTTCCGTCGATGAGCTTTGACACGAGCTTGATATCCTCGCACTCAATGACGAGTTTTCTATCGTTAACGTAGAAAGAGCATATTGCCTTGCTGTGGCCCATCAGCTTGCGGATCGCCTGAACCGTCTTCGTAGGGACGATGGGCGGCTCGAAACTGGTCAATTCGTTTGGAGAAATGCGCGATACAGCCATTTTCAGGCCATTCGTAGCGACGATCGCGAGCTTCCCGCTCTCCAACCCCTCAATGAAAGCACCCATGAGGTATGGGCGATCCTTCATGGTGGTGTTGATGGCGTAGGTCACCTTGCCGAGAGCATCGGTCAGGAGATTTGCATGGACCGTGAATGCCAGTGGCGGCCTATCCGAGCCGATAGACGGGAAATCTGATACCGGCAGGGTGTGGAGGTTATAGCGTGACCTCCCGCCGCTGATCGCCACCTGTCCCGGAAATTTTCCAGGTGCTAGGGTGATTTCGGCAGACTCCGGCATATTCTTGACGATCCGATAAAACTCATCTGCCGAAATCGTAAGCCCATCACTGGCGGACGCCTCCAACAGCTCGCAATGCGTCTCGATCTCCAGATCAAGATTTGTCCCGCGCAACAGCAGGCGATCGCCATCGGGCTGTAAAAGCACGTTTGTGAGGATCGGAATGCTGTCCTTTGTCGGGACCGCTTCGTTGACCGCAGCAAGCGCCACCAGAAGCTCGGACCGATGCGCGCGGAAATAGATTGCTTCTTTGCTCATGGCGCCCTCAGTTCCGTTTTCCGGTGATGAGGTCGGCAATCGCCCGCTCGTGGGAGGGGGGGGCAAGATCAAAATGGCGCGACAGGATATCCATCGCCTCATCAACATTGCCTTCTGCCATGCGGCGATAGGCCTGCCCGACGTGATACAGGTCGCTATTGTCGAGCTTGTTCAGTTTGTCGTAGGCATCGACGATGTCGTCTTCGTCGAGGTCGCCGATTTCGACTTCCACCTTCGCATTGAACGTAAGGTCGGCCAGGCTCTCCGCCTCAAGGCTGTGTTCCTTCAGCCATGCCAGAACGCGGTCATCGTTGTTGTCGTTTGCGAAATCGATGGTGACTTCCTGATTTACCTGCATTGACGGCTCTCCAGAATCTTTGCGTACATGCTGGGGCAGGGCAGAGTGATGCTGCTGCCGAAGCGACGGATGACGACGGTGGTGAAATCGAAACGGGCCTCGCTCCATGTCTTGCCGTAGAGCGGGGCCGCGAGGCCAAGCTCCCGGCATCGCTCGGTGACGCGCTTGACGCCTGCGCCGTAATGATCGGCAATCTGGGTGCGGCCCATGCCGCGCTGAATGCATTGAGCGAGCATAACGGGCGACGGCAACTTTCTGCCGCCGAGCTTATCGGTGTGCCGCATGGTGGACACTCCTTTCGTGGATGTTCAGGGATTTAAGAAGGTTGCGGCTATCCGCCCACTTGGCGTGGCCGACCCACGCAGCAAGAAACTTTTCCAGCCGCTGATGATCGCCGCCGGCGCGATAGGCGCGGATCTTGCGCTTTGCCCGCGCGACACTGTCGCGGCGCAACAGCTTGTGCGTCGGCCAGATGCGATAACCGACGAAGTTGGCGCCTCGGCTGGCTGGCTGGATGCTCCATTTGGAGAACCGGAGGCCAAGCCGCTCGCGTGACAGATCCTCGATCGAGGCGCGCACCTTGCGCAGGTGTTCAGACGAATGTCCGAGAACGACGATATCGTCCATGTAGCGATACCAGTGGCGCTCGCCGAGATCCTGCTGCAAATGCCGGTCGACGACACCGCCATAGATGTTGGCGAAGATCTGGGAAAGCAGGTTGCCGATCGGCAGGCCGATACCGTCACGCGGCAGCATGGTCTCGATCAGGCGCAGCGTGGCGCGGCAGGGAATCTTCGCCTCGATCAGCTGCCACAGCGCGCCGCGCTCGATGCTGGCAAAGTACCGGGAAAAATCTGTCTTGAGGATATAGAGAGGCGCACCGTCACGCGTGAGCCTGCGCATGTCCGACTGCATAGCCTTTGCCGCAGCGTGAGTGCCCTTGCCCGGACGGCAGGCGTAACTACCCGGTAAAAGCGTTGCCTCGAATATCGGTTCGATGATGGCGCACAGCGCATGCTGGGCAACGCGATCCTCAAAGGGCAGCGCCGAAATCATCCGCTCCTTCGGATCGAATATCTTGAAATCGTGTGGCTTACCGGGACGGTAGGAACCGTCGCGCATGGCTGTCGCCAGATCCTCCAGATTGAGGATCGAAAATTCGTTGAACTCCAGAAATCCTGTCGACAGACGCTTGCCGTTGGCTGTGCGGCGCAGGGCATGACGCATGTTGGCGTCTGATGTTATCTGGCCGATAAGGTTCCGGTACTTCTTTCCCATGATAACCACTCCGGATTGCCGGTCGCGGGTTTCGACAGTGCGTGCACCGCTACTCCCCGCTGTACCGGACCCTGCTATGTGTTCGCCGAAGCCGGACGGACGGGCCGACCACCTTAGCGGCTGGGCATCGTTCGCCGTGCCGCCCGTGGAAGATGACCGGCGTGACCGTGATCGCCGCCGAGTCGTGAATAGGTCGTCGCTCGCGCCGCGCGCCCCGATGTTCTCGTTCGAGTTCTCGGGCCAGTAGTCCAAGTTCGCGTACCGGGAGCCGGCGTTCTCGCCGTTGATCCAGGAGCCGCCAAAGATGGACGGACGCAACAGCATCATGACCCCGACCGCCCGTTGCCTTTTGCGGACCTGATCCACTGCCCAAGCATCGATCCGGTTTCAGCGATATGGCGCAGCGCCACAGCATGCTGACGGTGGGTTACGAACTTGAGGTCTGGACCAGTCGCAAAGCGCAACCAGAAGCGCAGCGCTGCCAGATTGGCGTCTGCTGCGTAGAGCTTTGAGGCCTGTTTCGACTTCGCTGCCTGATAGAGATAACTGACCTGGTCAAACAGCAGCCCGATCAGCTTGTCGCGCAACACTGAATGGCTGCGCGGGCAACGCTGAAAGATCGGGTACAGGTAGGCCACAGCTTTCTCGAATTTCTCGACGATCGCCAGATCCTGCGGATTTACATATTCATCACGTGTCATAACTGGCGATCATCCGTTTCAGGGGACCCGCGCTTTCGCGCAGGTCAGGCAAGGTTCAGGTGGTCGCTCGCGCCGCGCGCCCCGATGCCCCCGTTCGAGTCCCCGGGCCAGCAGTCCAAGTGCGCGTACCGGGAGCCGGCGAGCTCGCCGAAGAACCAGGAGCCGCCAAAGATGGACGGACGCGGGTTATCCGGATCGCCGTCCGTGCCCCACTGCCACATGGTCCCGGTGATATCGAACAGGCCCAACTTGCTGATGAAGTTGCTGGCGTTGTCGTCGAGCGCGCCGGTCACGGTCGGCTCATCCTCGCGAGAGTTCCTCTCCTTCACGCCATAGGCGGCTGCAAAGAACTCCTCTGCACCAAGAAGGCGCTTGCCATGGCCGGTGTAGATTTCTACCGCCGTCGCATAGTCGAGCTTTTTGTATCGGCTCTGGCCATCGAGCTTCATCGGCAGGTCACGACCATCGGCGATGATCGCCTTTGCGCGGCTGGTGCCCTGCTCGTGGTGGTCGGCGTCAAGAAGATAGATATCGACCCAAATGAGCTTTCCGCCCAGAAGTTCGACGAGCGCCATGCCGCGCGGATCCGGGCAGGATGGACGGAAGCCGATATCCCAGATGGAGTACGGATTGATTGCCGGAGTGTTGTCGCCGCCCTCGCGTGCCGTGGCATTGCCGCCCGGCGCAAAATGAAAGCCGCCAAAATACCGCTCGGCGGTCGGCTTACCTTCCAGAATTTCCGCGATCGGCAAGCCGTACTCATCGATGGTGACACCATAGTCACGGCCCGGTACGGGATTGTCGATCAAAACGGGCGTGTTGGTTTCGAAGAAATTGGTGCGATCGCCCGTCGTGATCGCGACGCCCGCCTTCACGAATACTTCGGTGCGATTGTACTTGGCCAGAACCGGGGCTGACCGGTCGCGAGGCTGGATGGAGATGCCGCAAAGGGCGGTTTCGGCTGTAGCCGTCATGGTGATAATCCTGATTGAGAGAGAGAAAGAGACCCGCGCTTTCGCGCGCGTCAGGCAGGCGTCAGGTGGTCGCTCGCGCCGCGCGCCCCGAGGTTCCCGAGCGAGAACTCGGGCCAGTAGTCCAAGCTCGCGTACCGGGAGCCGGCGTGCTCGCCGACGAACCAGGAGCCGCCAAAGATGGACGGACGCGGATCCTCAATGTCGCCATCCGTTCCCCAAACCCAGAGATTTCCGGTTGCCTGCATCAAGCCAAAGCGGCTGGTTCGCGCTGCATCAAGGCCGGTTGCGCGGGGGCGATTGTCGGCGCTGGAGCGTTCAGTCACGCCAAGTGCGGCGGCGCGGAACTCGTCATAGGTCAGCAGGCGCTTGCCGTGGCCTTCGATGATGGATTTCGCGGTCGGATAGTCGAGCACATCAAGGGTGCTGCCGGTCGCGAGAGGCACGCTAAAGCGGCTGGTGCCGTCATTGGCGTGGTCCACGCCAAGAAGATAGATATCGACCCAGACGATATTGCCAGCGATGACGCGCACCATACCGCGCGGATCCGAGCAGGCGGGACGGTACTCGATATCCCAAAGGGAATGTGGATTGATGGCGGGAACGCTGTCACCCCCTTTGCGCTCGACCGCATTACCGCCTGGTGCAAAATGGAAACCGGCGAAGAAGTTGCCGTTCAATGGATTGTCGTTCGCAACCGTGGCGAAGAGATCGCCGACAGCATTGATGCCGACAGCATAATCGCTACCGGGAACCAGTTCGTCGATCGCAATTGCGGTCTCGTAGTCATACGAATAGGTGCGGTCGTCAATCTCGACGAGTGCGCCAGCTTTGATGGAAATGGAAGTCAGGCCGGTCACAAGCAGGATCGGTGAACCGGGGCTGGGATTGTGAATGCTGATGTTCTGCGGTTCGGCAGGCGTCGTCATGGTTTTGTCCTCTGTTAGGTTTGGCTTGAAGTGGTCAGACGCGAGCAGCCGCAGCGTGCATGCGTTCGATTTCGGAGAGACGGGTGGCGCAGAGTGCGACGCCGCCAAGGCAGCCGAGCAAAAGCACGGCGGTTGCGCAGGCCAGAAAGAAGCGGCCATAGGGAACGGCGCTGGCCTTGCGGAAGGTGCCAAGGTCATGCCGGGTCTGCGGGATCATCGGGGAAATGTGGATCAAAGCTGCCTCCATCCGTTTCGGATGCCGCCTCGGGGCAGAGACGGTCACCGAAACCGGACGTGGCGTCAGGCTGCGCGGCGCTCCAGCACGCGCTTGTCGTATGCGCGGTTGATGGCGGCGGGTCCGCAGCGAGTGATTTCCGCGCTTGTGAACCATTCGCGAAGAGCGGTCACGGTGCAGCCTTCGCCCACGCGCAGCATGGCGTCGGACATTACGTCCACAAGCTCATTGTCGTCTTTGGTTTTGATCTGCATGTCGGTCTCCATCCGTTGAAGGTTGGACCGGGCGGCTTCGAGGTTGAGAGGGGTGTGGTCGCCGCCCGGTCTGTCTCCGAGCCGTGAGGTCAAGCGGCTTGGATGGACGGAATTTCGCGATAATCGCAAAATAAGTCAAGCGGTATTTTCGCGATAATCGCGATTTATGTTGCGATGATGAGCGGCTTCGCCGCGAACTTCGCGAAAACGAATCACCAAAATGCGACTCGACTCTTCCCAGCGAAGATGCTTTTTTAAGGTGAACGTAACAAGAACATGGGGTGAGAGAATGAAGAGGCCGCCAATCGATCACCCGGACGCGATGCGTCTAATCGTAGAGTTGTCCAGCCTCTACGTGGCTTGTGATGATTGTGGTAACTCGCGGACTTTAGGTTTGGAAAACCTGCGCAAAGTTGGTGATCTTGGCGTATTCAATTACATGCAGCTATGCCGGAAGATCAGGTGCAGTGAGTGCCCTAAAACACTTCCGGCGTTCAGAAATTTGACTATCCGGCCAACTTGGCGGGCCGAGAACGTCAGTCACAACATTGCGTGAAAAACAACCTTGTGGATGCTGAATACTTTGTCGGACGGGAACTCTAATTCGTGTGTCTCGCCAGAGCCTGGATTGTATTGATAGAGACGAAGAATGTCGGAACTCTGACTCTCAAAGCGCTTAATGTAACTAGATACCTCATCATCCTCGAAATCTCCGAGTATTTGAACGATCACATCGTCGCCCTTCCTGTATCTCGCGTGAGGATTCGCCCAAGCGGTCTCCCCATGGTAGAAGCGCGGCTCGCCAGATGTTCCTTGTATTTGAACGGCATAGGCCCCTTCCACTCCTTCGAGGCCAGGCGGGCAAAACACCCGAGCAATGTCTTGGCCGTTCATGATGAAGCGCCCATTTGGGCCTGCTGAAATTTGGCCCCTTAAGGGAATAGATACGTCGCCGGGAAACGCTTGCCACCGAGGAGGGAAGCTCGCATTGGGCGTTGGTCGCTTGCCCTGAGTGATGAGTGGCGTTTCGGTGGAGGGCGTGAGCCAGCTTACCATTTCTTCGTAACCGGGCGGAAGCTCCTGAAAGTATCGCGCCATGCCCTCGATCTCTTCCGGGGTGATTTTTCGCGGTTCCACTGTATTGGGTCGCATCCTGCTTAACTTCGTCGGGGACACGCCAATTTTTTCCGCGAGTTCACTAGCGGTGCCGCGTCCGGATGCCTTGAGCTTCTGGTCGAGCCAGTTCTTAATTTCATACTGAGGATCTTGCATAATTTCGACTTTCGCGTAATTCGCAAAAAAATCCATCGCGAAAAACGCAACAAAAGGATTGACAATAAATCGCGATAATCGCAAAGATCGCGATATGAGCGAGAACCACCTAGAGCCAGCGAAGTCTGTGATTGCCAAAATTGGCATTGAGCGAGTGTCTGCCGTGACCGGCAAACACATCTCTCGGGTCTATCGCTGGATGTATCCTAAGGCACGCGGCGGCACTGGCGGCATTATTCCCCAAGCTGATGCGTTTGTGCTCCTCGCTCATGCACGATCCGAAGGTATTGAACTTTCGCCTGCCGATTTCTTCAAGATATCCACGGAGGCCGCAGAATGATGGTGCTCCAGTTTTTCCGCAGCGTAGGGAAGCGGTCATCCCGCGTGGTTCATACCCACGATGTCGCAGGTTCAAATCCTGCCGCTGCAGCCAATCCCGCCGTTCAACGGCCAGGCGACGAGCGGGAAACCGGACGGAAGAGGCTTTGCACGCCTGCGGACCCTTCCGTCCGGAGCGTCTTTCATGTTGCGCAGGGGTTTGTCCTCTCCCTTTTGCGCACCCGCCGTGACGCCTCTCCTCCCGGCTCCGGCGGTTCTTCTCTTGATGGTTCGATGTCATGCGGGCCGCCTTTTCTTGGTTGGACTCTACGAAGCTAATCGCAGCTTCCAGCAAATTCACCGGAAGAATTTCCGAAAAGATTCCCTTGATTTTCGAGGACCATTTCGTGCGCCCAGATGAGACCGAAAACATGCGCCCCACCTCTCAGGAAGAGCGGCGTGACTTGAAGGCTACCGTTGGCCGGCTTCTCCGTCAGGTTGGCGCGTCCAACGTTGCCAAGGAAAGCCGAGTTGGGGAGGCGCACCTGTCGCGCTACGCCTCCCAGCGCGAGAAAGAGTTCATGCCGCTCGATGTCGTTGCCGATGTTGAGCGAATGGCAGGCTATCCTCTGGTCACGGAATTTATGGCTCAGATGAGCGGGTTTCGTCTCGTCCAGAATGACTCCGAAGCCGACGCGCCGGATATGGAGGATGTCGGTCGCCTGGCGGACACCAAGGGCAAACTGCTGTCCGCGCTGATCACGTCTTTTCTGGATGGGAAGATCGATAATCACGAGCGCCGCACGCTTCTTCCGCTCCTCGACGATGCAATTGCTCAGATGCAGGAGCTTCGCAGCGGCCTGACTGGTGGTGGCTCATGACACTTTGCATGGCCGAAACCAGCCGTTCCAAGCTCGTGAAGGAAGCCCGCTCCGCGCGGGTTCTAGAGCTTTGGCGCGCTGGCCGATCCACCCACGAAATCGCTGAAACGCTGGACCTCGCTGAACGCGAGGTTTGCCGCATTATCGAGGAGGCAGGACTTTGAACGCCGCTGTTTCTCTTTTTGAGCGTCCGATTTCGGATCGTGATCGCGGTTTTCTGCGACACGTCGCTCGCGCCGACAACTGGTACGAGATCCGCCACGGCGAACTTCCATCCGCCGTCCAGTGCATGCGCGCCGGTTACGTTCGCCTGTCCAACGACAAGCGGCAGGCGATGATCACTCATAGCGGGCAGGCGTACCTCCGCAAGTGGATGGGGGTGCATTGATGGAACTGTTTGACACACTTCCCGCTCTGATCCGCACGGCGATCAATGATGCCGGTTTTGAGTTTGTGCCTCGCTTTGCGGCGAAGCTTCTGGCGCGCGGAGTTTCCGCCGAGCGTGCCGCCGAGATCATCCGCGAAACCGATCTGCGCCTTATGCGCAAAGGCGGTGCGGCATGACGGCGCAAAATCTGCAAATGCCGAAGGAAGCCGGCCTGTCAATAATCGCGGCGGCTGTTCGTGACGGTCAATATCGTTGCCAGACAGCGCAGGAAGTTCGCGCGGCATGCTCGGCAATGGCCCATCGGTATCTCACGCGTGACCCGAAAGACGGAAACCTTTTCCGCCCGGGTGAATATGCGACAGCCGTACTGGATCGCGCGCGCGAACATGGAAAGCTGGCTGAAGAGAACCAGAGCCGGATCGTCATAACAGGCCCGTACCAGCTTCTGCCGCCGCTCTCGGATGATGACTTCAAGGCGCTCCATGATGACATCGCCGCCCACGGCGTAAAGGTCCCGGTTGAATACGACGAGGCCGGGGAAATCCTCGACGGTCACCATCGTGTCGCCATCTGCAAGATGCTCGGCATTACCGACTGGCCGCGCTTCATCCGCAAGCAACTGACGGAAGAAGGGAAGCGGTCCTTTGCCCGGTCGCTCAATTTCGCACGGCGCCATCTTTCCGGCGCGCAGCGGCAGGCCATTATTCAGGAGCACCTGAAGGATGCCCCGACCGCATCCAACCGCGCTATCGCCGTGCAGCTCGGCGTCGATCACAAGACTGTATCGGCGGCACGAAAACGTATGGTTGATGGTGGGGAAATTCCCCACCAGAAGACAATCGTTGGTCGCGACGGCGTTTCCCAGCCCGTAGTCAAACCGATCCGCACCATGTTCCTGCCGGAACCTGCGAATTTTCGCGAACTGAAAAACGTCGCCAAGCTCAAGCGCGCTGAAGATCAGAAGATCCGCCATGCGGTCCGCACGGATCTCGCCGTCCAGATCGCCGCACGCCAGAATGCCGCGCCCTGGTGGCAGGGTGTTGGAGAAGATGAAGGCAGGGCGTTTCCGGTTATCTACGTTGATCCGCCGTGGCGCTTCAAAAGCTATTCGGAAGTGACAGGCGGCGAAAAGAGCGCCGAAAACCATTATCCCACCATGTCGCTCGACGACATCATGAAACTCGGTTGCCCCGGTGCTCACAATTCGGCGCTGTTCATGTGGGTGACGGATCTCGCCAACGGCGTAAAGACGCTGGAGCGCTGGGGTTACACCTACAAAAGCTTCTGGGGCTGGAAAAAGATCTACCCCGGCGAACAGACCGGGACCGGCTACTGGAGCTTCGATAACCTCGAACTGCTGCTTATCGGCACGCGCGGCGATTTCCCGGCACCTATTCCCGGCACCCAGCCGATTAAGTGCACCGACCATTCCGTCGGTCGCCATAGCGAAAAGCCGGTCTGGTTCGCCGAACAGATCGACCGGCTTTATCCGACCATGCCCAAGCTCGAAATGTTTCAGCGCCGCGAGAGCCTCGCGGACGGCGACGTGCGTCTGAATGGAACGTGGGAGTTTTGGGGAAATCAGGCCGGTGCGCCTGAAGGGGGTGCGGAGTGACGCCATGGAAGAGAAAGGAAACGATTGGAGGCTTGGACCGGGTAACCAGCCAATTAAGGAGCGCATTATGAACAGACTCCTTATCAGCTTCAGTGGCGGCGAGACTTCCGCGTTGATGGCTCTGCTCATACACGAACGGTGGCGTAACAGATACGACGAGATCATTACCGTCTTTGCCAACACCGGGCTGGAAAATGAAGAGACCCTAGAGTTTGTTCGGCAGTGCGATGATGCCTTTGGGTGGAGCGTCGTATGGGTCGAAGCGGTTACCGCTCCGGAGCGAGGCAAGGGGGTCACGGCTCGCGTCGTCGATTTCAACACCGCCTGCCGTGATGGATCGGTATTTGAGGCGATGATTGCCAAGCATGGCATTCCCGGACCTGGATTCATCCATTGCACTCGCGAGCTCAAAGAACGGGCAATCACAGCGTATTGCCGGACGATCGGATGGAAGTCCGGAACCTACGACACAGCCATTGGCATCAGAAATGATGAGGTCGATAGGATCAACCCTTCTGCCAGCAAGAAGAGATTGGTCTATCCGCTCGCCAATGACTGGCCGCGCCGCAAGCCGGATGTAAACGCCTATTGGGATCGTCAGCCGTTTCGGCTTCGGCTCAAAGGATACAAGGGCAACTGCAAGACGTGCTGGAAAAAGTCGCTTCGGAAGCATCTGACGATCATGTCCGAGACGCCCAGAGATTACGACTTCTTCGAGCGGATGGAGCAGACCTACCCGATGTCTGGAGCCAATCCAAGAAATGAACCTAAGCGGTTTTTCAGGGATCGCCTCATGGTTTCCGACATCCGTCGCTTGGCCGCCGAGGGCAACTTTGAGCCTGCCGAAGATGATGCTGCCGTCTACCAATCCGACATGTTTGCGGGCCACGAATTGGACGTCGGCGGCGGCTGCGAGGAGAGCTGCGAGGTGACATTTGAAGATGACCAGGTGTGAGCAGGAAATCCGGCAACGCGAAAAGGCCCGCGTCGCGCGATTGGAGGACATCGCAGGCCGTTGCAAGGGCGACAAATGGGAATTTGATACCGATGGTGGCCAGACGCATATCATCGCGCGTCGGTCCACCAGCGAGCGCGTCGTCCTCGGCACGCTCTACACGGAAGCCCTGCCGGATGAAGTCGAGCTTCTGACTGGAGCGCTGGAAAACGTCATCCTGTTTCTGGAGCTTAGAAAGCGCGCAATTGCCGCCTTTAAGAATGTCCAGAGCTTGCCGTCGGATAACCTGCAACCCAGCCAGTTGCGGGAGGGCGATTTCGCCGCAAACGCCGCCATGCTGTGCGCAGAGCCTCTGTTCCATCATTATCTTGAGCGCCGGCTCCCTCCCGACCAGTCACGGGCCATTCATAACAAAGACCATGCCGACACGGTGCTTAAGAAGCTGATCGGCATCACCAGCAAAACACAACTCAATCGTGAAGAGCGTGCGCAGGCGGCGTTTATCGACCTGCGTACGGACTTCGAACTATGGAAAGGTGGCCGGGTATGACGGGGATCCTGCCGGTTATAGAGCAATTGCAGGAATGCAGGACGGATGCGGAACGGGCACGGTGGCTCCTGAATATTCCGGTTTTCATATTCTACCGTGAGCAGACAGCCATTTACAGGGCGCTCCGCAAGGCGCGGTTCGCGCTGGGCGAAAAGCTGGTCGATATCGAGATCTCGGCGCTGCTTTCGACGCGGGACCGGTACGGACGCCTGCCGGCAGACATGGATGAACTGGTCGGTGCTGCGCGGACCGGATTGGCAGCGCTGGCGCGGAACGGGGGTGCGAAATGAGCACCGAAGCAACGATCCGGCGCGGTGTCCGCAACGCAAGCTATTCAGTTGTCCCGAACCATGTCTTTGAGGATGTCCGGCTTTCCATGGAGGCAAGGTGGCTTTTGGGCTACCTGCTGTCGAAGCCGGATAACTGGACTGTCGTAATCGGTGACATCATCAAGAAGGGCGGCTGTGGCCGCGACAAGGCCCGGAAGATGATCGCGGAGTTGGTCGAGTTCGGTTATGCCGAGCGCGAGCAGGTCCGTGACGACGGCAAATTCGGTGCTTCCGTTTTGGTTATTTACGATGAACCACGTGAGCAAGAAGCGCCGAATACCGCTGGTATAACAGGCGCTAACGCGGAAAGTGTTGCAATCTTACCGCAGACGGATTTACCGGCGACGGCAAAACCGGCGCCGGATTCACCGTCGCCGGTAAAATCGGCACATAGTAATAACTCAAATATACCAAATACTGACTCTCAAGGCGCAAGCGCGGAAGAGGAAGGTTTGAAAAAGGTTGATCGTAAAAAGATTAGCCGTGATTTCACCCTCTGGTATGCGACCTGGAAGAAGGGTGACGAGGAGTATGGCCGCAACGCATGGTTCGCCCTGTCCGATGAAGAGCGGACCGAGTGCATCGAGCGGACGCCCGCCTATCTGCGGTGGGCCAAGCCTTCCGACCTGATGGCCGCTGCGGTCTACCTGAAAAACCGCCATTGGCGCGATATGCCGGACAGCGCCTTGGCTGATCCGTCGCGTTCACGTGGCGTTGCCAAGGTGTGTGGAAAGCTCTGGATGGGCGTCTGGCTGGAGACGGTCAACCGGCAACCTGATGTAGCCCCTCGCTTCACGCTTGTTGACGAGCAGGATATCGACGCCGGCAAGGTCACTCGGGAACAGTTGGCGCGGCAAAAGCGAATAGCGTACGGCTGGAGCCTGATCGTTCGGATGGTCGACAAGGCCCACAAATCCGAACCGTTTGTCACATCGTTGGAACTATTACCGGAAGTCGAAGGCTTCCGTCAGGTCGAGCGCGGAAGCGACATATACCTCGCATGGCAGCGCCTTCACGAGCGCCGTGGACTGCCTTTCCCCGATGATCTCCGGGACTGGTTCTGGCTACCGCCTGTCGATGGAGGCGCGGCAGATCTCGATGCGGCTGTCGAGGTGGCACTTTCTCAATTCCTGAAATCCATCAATGAGGGGCGGAACGATGATGCAGCATAAGTTTGAAGGCATTTCCGGAGTATCCCTCAAGGGGCTTATGAAGCTTGATCGCATCGCCCAGGATGCGGCGAGAGTGGCCCATGAACGCGAATCGGCATCCAAGGAGCGGGCGCACAGCGTGTCCGATTCGGGCTGGGTGATTGCCAGAGTCGAGTATGGACGCGAAAACTCTGTTGAAAATGCCATGATTGAAGCTGGTATTGAGGCATGTGTAATCATGAGAATGGGGCCAGAAAGGAGGCGTCACAGACGACGCTTGCCGGCTTCCAAGACGCCTGTGTTCAACGGCATAGTGTTCGTGTTTTGCGTGCCAGACAACCACGCACTGCGCGGCATCCTGTCTTTCGATGGCGTTAGAAACATAGTCATGGGAGGGGAGAAGGCCGTCAAGATCGCCAAAGAAACAATCAATGAGTTCAAGGAATTGGCAGCTTCTGGCGCTTATGACCATAGCCGACGCTCCGATGCGATCAGAAAGGGCGATAAGGTCAGGATCACCAGCGGTCCATTTGTTGGCTTCGAAGTCGAAGTGGATGCTTTCGGCGAAGCTGGGCAGGGCGATGCAGTTGTCACCATCGTGATCTTCGGCAAGCCAACCGTGTTCAATATGCCGCTTGCAATGCTTGAGAAGATATGAGTACAAATCTGCCCATGGTCGATCCGGTTCTTAGTGGCGGTTACGCTCGCGCCCGGACCCAACCCTGACAGTCTCAATAGAGAGACACCGATTCAGGGCCAGTGCTACAGCTATGCGACGACGAACCACAAGGCGGCCAGACGGTCGCCTTTTTGCATTGTAGGTATGGCCAGACTTACCACACTCAAGCCGACGCTCGGCACGTTGCCTCCTCGGCTGGGTCCCGCACCTGGTGATGAGCAGGACCGCAACAGGCATCGGCAGACCGCAGAGCCTTGGCGCAAGTGGTACCAGCTGGTTCGATGGAAGCGCCTGCGCATTGAGACATTCAAGCGCGACCTATTCACTTGTCAGATGGCAGGCTGCGGCCAGATGCATGGCAACACGTCGAAACTCATCTGCGACCATGTCACGCCTCACAAGGGTGATGAGGCATTGTTCTTCGATGAGAAGAACCTGCAAACGTTGTGCAAGCCCTGTCACGACACACTGAAGCAACGAGAGGAACGGTCGCGAGGCCGTTGGTGAAGCATGGTAATGGTCAGTCAGCCTCGACGTGATCGAACCAGCGAATGCCCTTGGCTTTGGTATCGTGGCTACTTGGCAAGCCACCGAAACAGCGGCGGACAGAACATCAAGGTCATGACCAAGTTTCACCTGCCGCTCGGTCACATCCTGATCTTCGATCACCCATCTCGGCGACGCAGCCGGAAGGCCTAGAGGGGGGGGGCGAAAGTCTGGAAGGCCCCGACCTCCCGCACCCGCGTCCCCCACATTCGGAGATTTTTTTTACCGTGACAGACGATTTTTCCGGCAAGGATGTCGAATACGATCTGTTCGGCAAACCGGTGATGCCAATCAAGGATCGGCGCGGACGGCCATCGTTTGCGAAAAACAATGAAAATCAAGAGCTTGTCTGCCTTCTTCGGGCGGCAGGTTGGACCCAGCCTCGCATTGCCGGGTACATTGGGTGCGACGAGAAGACTTTGCGGAAGAATTTTTCCCGGGAGCTTCAGGACGGCGCAGACCAGATCGAAGGCATGGCGCTGGAAGTCACGCTCAAGAAAATGAAGTCCGGCAACTCGGTCGCGATATCGCGGATCTTCGACATCATCGAAAAACAGGGTGCGCCCGCTGTGCCGATACCGAGATCTCCGGAGAAAACGCCGGATGAAAAGCTCGGCAAAAAGGAGGCCGCCGACAGAGACGCCCATACGGCGCATGAAGGCACTCCATGGGCTTCGCTTCTGCAATAAAGGCTGAGTGGAATTTTTCCTGTCCCGACTGGGCGGATCGACTTCGCGACGGTCGCCCGATTGTTCCGGATCTTCCTCTTGACCTGGATGAAGGCAATAGGGCTGTCGGCATTTTCGATAACCTTCGTCTTCCGGATGTGCCTGACCAGCCGTACATGAAGGATGCCGCCGGCGACTGGTTCCGCGATATCGTCAGGGCAATCTTCGGATCGATTGATGAACACGGAGAGCGGCACGTTCGAAATGTCTTCGGCCTTGTACCGAAGAAGAATTCCAAGACGACTGGCGGCGCCGGAATTATGGTGACGGCGCTGTTGATGAACAAGCGACCACGCGCCGAGTTCTTGCTGATCGGTCCGACGCAGGATGTTGCCGACACGGCATATCAGCAGGCCGCTGGCATGATCGAAGCGGATCCGTATCTGGCAAAACGGTTCCATGCCATCGAGCATAAAAAGACGATCGTTGACCGGCTCAACAAGGCAAAGCTGCGCATCAAGACCTTCGACATGAAAGTCTTGACGGGTTCCAAGCCAGCCGGTGTTCTGCTCGACGAGCTGCACGTCATGTCGTCGTATTCATACGCATCGCGTGTTCTAGGCCAGATTAGCGGCGGCCTGATCCCGAACAAAGAATCGTTTCTGATCATCATCACCACCCAGAGCGACGAACCGCCGTCGGGTGTCTTTAAGTCAGAACTTCAATATGCTCGCGGCGTTCGTGATGGCAGCATCACGGATAGCAGCACCCTCCCGGTTCTCTACGAGTTTCCAGAGGAGATGCAGACCAGTGACAGGAAGCCTTGGAAGGATCCGAAGAACTGGCACATGGTCCTGCCGAATTTGGGTCGCTCCATCACGCTCGATCGATTGATCGAGGAATGGCAGACGGCACAAAAGAAGGGTGAGGAAGAAGAACGCCGCTGGGCCAGTCAGCATCTGAATGTTGAAATTGGCCTTGCGCTGCACTCCGATCGCTGGATCGGCGCTGATTATTGGGAAGCTGCCGCCGATAAAAGGATCACGCTCCAATACCTCATTGATGAGTGCGACGTGATTGTTGTGGGTGGTGACGTTGGCGGGCTCCTCGATCTTTGGGGGCTTGCGGCGATCGGTCGGCACAAGGTGACTCGGCGCTGGCTGCTGTGGGCGAAAGCCTGGGCGCAGCCCTCCGTTCTCACGCGTCACCCGGAAATCGTCGAAAAACTCAATGATTTTGAGCGGGCCGGTGACCTGGTCATTTGCAAGCGCGTCACTCAGGATGTCGAGGAAGCGGCGGCTATAATCGCTAGTTTGCGTGATGCGGGAAAGCTGCCGGAAGTTGGTGCGATCGGGCTTGATCCGAACGGTGTCACGGCGTTGCTGGAAGAGCTTGCCGGATACTCGATCGTCGATCCGATGGTGAAGGCCGTTTCGCAGGGCTACAAACTTTCCGCCTCGATCTTCGGGATAGAGCGAAAACTTGCCGACGGCACAATGAAACATTGCGGCTCTGGGCTGCTTAATTGGTGTGTCCAGAACGCCCGTGCCGAACAGCGCGGCAGCAATATCTACATCGAGAAGAAAACGGCCAGCTCCAAGATAGACCCCTTGGTAGCTGCCTTCAACGCTGGCGAGCTGATGGGCAGGAACCCGGAGGCAAACGGTCCGTCGGTTTACGAAACTCGCGGCATAAGGATGGTTTGACGTGGGTTTTTTCGGGAAGTTGTTCGGATCCTCCGCATCAGACGTGCAGGTAGCGCAGCCAAGAGCGGATTCGGGCGGAACCGGTTACGTGACCTATTCGCTTGACGATCCGCGCCTTCTGGAATTCCTGCGCACAGGTCATGAGTCCGGTTCGGGCGCCACGGTCACCGTCGAAACAGCGATGCGTAATACCTCGCTGTTTCGTGCTTTCAGCCTGATATCGAATGCGATCGGCATGCTGCCGTTTCAGCTGATCGATGAGAACACCAAGGAAAAGGCAACCGATCACCCTCTCTACCGGGTGCTCCATCGCCAGCCAAACAACTGGCAAACGGCATTCGATTTCCGGGTACTGATGCAGTTGCGGGCTTTGGCTCATGGAAATGCGTATGCCCTGATAATCAGAGGCCAAAACATCAAAACAGGCCGTCGCGCCGTGTCTCGCCTGATCCCGTTGGATCCGGAGAGGGTTACACCCATCCAGAACCCGGACTGGTCGGTCAGCTATCGATATCAGCCGAAGTCTGGCGGTCAGAAACTCTATGCCGGTGAGGAGATTTTCCACCTTCGTGGCATCTCCATCGACGGCATCAACGGCATATCGCTCGTAAAGCAGGCCAGAGACGCTATTGGAATTGCTCTTTCCGCTGAATTGGCTGCCGCCCGAATATTCAAGAACGGGTCCATGGTTGGTGGAGCACTGGAGCATCCCGGCAAGCTTTCTGATGATGCTTTCGAGCGCCTGAAATCTTCTCTCGCCGAAAAAGAGGGCGCAGAGAACGCCGGTAAAAACATGATCCTCGAAGAGGGTCTGAAATACAGCAAGCGCGATACCAATGCCAAGGATTCGCAGCTGATCGAAGCCCGCAAGATGCAGGTTGAAGAAATTGCTCGCGTGACCGGCGTTCCTCGTCCGCTTTTGATGGTGGATGAGACAAGCTGGGGATCCGGCATCGAGGCTCTCGGGCGGTTCTTCGTTCAATACGCGCTCGGGCCGTGGTTCGAAAGCTGGCAGCAGGCAGCGGAGCGCAGCCTTCTCGAAGAGAGTGAACGGGATCGATATTCCGCGAAATTCAATCCGGGCGCGCTGCTTCGAGGGTCAATGAAAGACCAGGCCGATTTCTTCGCCAAGGCGCTTGGCGCTGGCGGTGCGCCGGGCTGGCTCTCGCAGAATGAAGTTCGCGACCTTTCGGATTATCCGGAAACGCCAGATGGAGACACGGTCAGCAAGGGCACAGCGAGTGCCGCTGCCCCAAAGGAGACCCGCGACAATGAAACATGACCACCGCACGCGCGTCTTTGCCAAGGCTCGACCAGGAGCTTTACCGATCCCCGCAAATCGCGATGTGTCGGCTCTTACGAAGCCGAGCGTCTTCGACAAGTGGGCTTCGGAATCGGCAGGTGTTCGCGCCGTCGATCAAGGCGACAATGTCATCACCATGTTTGAAGCCATCGGAGAGGACTACTGGTCTGGCGGCGGTGTCACCGCAAAAAAGATTGCGGCGCAGCTGCGCGCGATTGGCCCACGTCCGGTTGAGGTCCAGATCAACAGTCCCGGTGGCGACATGTTCGAAGGGATCGCGATCTACAATGTTCTGCGGGAACACTCGCAGCCCATCACGATCAAGATCATGGGCATGGCTGCATCTGCGGCATCGATCATAGCTATGGCTGGAGACACCATCCATATCGGGGCTGCTTCCTTCGTCATGATCCACAATTGCTGGGTCGTCGCAGTCGGTAACAGGCACGATATGCGCGAGACCAGCGAATGGCTTGAGCCATTTGATCAGGCAATGGTTGATCTCTACGCTGCCCGGTCCGGTCGAGATCCGAAGGAAATCGCTAAATGGATGGATTCAGAAACATACATGTCTGGATCTCAAGCTATCGAGCGCGGATTTGCTGATGGCCTTCTTGCTTCCGACGCCATGGTCCTCGACGAGGATGCGAAGGCAAGCGACCAATCGATCAACGAGCTTCGGGCAACCGAGATATCACTCGTATCAGCGGGCATGACGCGCTCTGAAGCGCGCGCTCGCATTAACAAGATCAAGGGCACGCCTGGCGCTGCCACTGAAGCCACGCCGGGCGCTGGCGACGATGAATGGGCCGGTATCGCCGCGCTCTCTGCTTTACTCAAATCATAGGAGCTTCGAGATGAAGCGATTTTTCACGCTCGTGGCGATCGTCGCCACGGCCTGCCTGACTGCTGCCAATGCCTACGCTATGGGCGAAATCGTCCAAGCCGCAGCGGCAGTTCCTGCGATGCTTCCGGCTGCGCTTGTCGCCGGCGCATTCGCTCTTGCTAATCCGCTCGCTGACCGCCCACGCGCCGTATCCGCTGGGCCTCGGGCCGACGCGTCTGATCCGAAGAAGATGCTTGCCGACCTGACGAAGGCCTTCGAGGATTTCAAGGCGGCGAACGATGAAAAGCTGAAAGCGAAAACCGACGACGTGGTCGTCAATGAGAAAGTCGAGCGCATCAACACCGCTGTCGGCGATCTCCAGACGAACTTTCAGAAAGCTATCGACGACCTCAATGCCAAGCTCGCTGCTGCGGATATCGGCTCGGGCGTCATTGGTGACATTCCTGCCGACCCCGAATATGTCGATGCCTTCAAGGCACATATGCGGAAAGGCGACGTGAAGTCAGCGATGACGAAGGGCGTTGCCGAGGACGGCGGCTATCTTGCTCCCGTTGAATGGGACCGCACCATTACCGGCAAGCTGAAGCTCGTTTCTCCCATCCGTGCCAACGCCCGCGTGATTTCGATTACCGGCGCCGGTTTCAAAAAGCTTTTTACCGATCGCGCCATCGGTTCCGGCTGGGTCGGTGAAACTGCCGCGCGGCCTGCGACTTCAACGCCGCAGATCGGTCAGTTGGATTTCCCGCTCGGAGAAATCTACGCCAACCCTGCCATTTCCCAGCAGCTGCTCGATGATTCCGCGATCAACCTGGAAGAATGGCTTGGCGCCGAAGTCGACACCGAATTTGCCCGTCAGGAAGGTATTGCCTTCCTTTCCGGCGATGGCGTCAACAAGCCGCATGGCGTTCTCACATACGTCACTGGCGCCGCCAACGCTGCGCGCCACCCCTGGGGTGCCATTGAGGTGATCAACAGCGGCGCTGCTGCTGCCCTCACGTCGGATGGGTTTATTGACCTGTTCTACTCGATCCCGGCTGTCTACCGGCAGAACGCCAAGTTGTTCACGGGCCGACTTGCTCAGGCATCCATGCGCAAGCTGAAGGACGGGCAGGGTAACTATCTCTGGCAGCCTTCCTTTGCCGCGGGTCAGCCCGCAACGTTGGCCGGCGAGTCGATCGTCGAAATCCCGGATATGCCGAACGTGGCCGCGAACGCGATTGCTGCGCTCTACGGCGACATGGAAGCGACATATCTGGTCGTCGATCGCGTCGGCATCCGCGTGTTGCGTGACCCGTTCACCAACAAGCCGTTCGTGCACTTCTACACGACGAAACGCGTTGGTGGCGGCGTTTACAATCCGGAGCCAATGCGTGCGCTCAAGATCGCCGTGAACCCCTAAGCGGCGCAGGCGGCAGATTTTCCTGCCGCCTTTCACCCTGACCTCAATGGAGGATAGCGAAATGGCCACCAAAAATACTTCTACCGGCAAGGCTGTCACAGCGAGAACTGTAGCGAAGACACCTGCCGCAAAACCCGATGGCAGCAAGGCTGCAAACATCCCTGCCGCGTCTGAATTCTCACCGTCCGGTGCGCCGGTCCAGTCGGTGCCGGATGTCGATCCGACGCACATTGCCGTCGATGCCGATCCTCGCAAGGGGACGTCGGAAACGCAGAATCGCATCGACTTCAACGATCCAACGCTGTCGGGCCGTGAAGCGGTGGAACAGAACCTGAAAACCTCTGAATAGGATTGCCACTATGGCTGACGTCGTCATCGCAACTCTGGCACCACTTTATTCGCTCGCGGAAGTTAAGCAGCATCTGCGCGTCGATTTCGACGATGACGACGTCACCATCCAGACTTACATGGACGCCGCCGAGCAGACAGTTCTACAGTACTGCAACATTCCCCTCGTTCCTTTTGGCAAAGGTGATGTGTTCAAGGTCGCGGCCATGATCGCCGTGACGGACATGTATGAAAATCGCGGCGGAAGAGATGGCCTGCCGTCTGCCAGCAGGCTGCTTCTTGATCCCTATAGATGGTTGAGGGTTTGATATGGCTCGCGTGAAATTTACAGAGAATTTCGACTACAAACCCACGCCTCAGGTGACGATTGCCTACGAGGCTGGTTGGGAAGGAACCGTAAGGCGCGAGTGCGCAGAGGAAGCCGTCGCCGCCGGTAAGGCCAAGTGGGCAGGCAAGGACGCGGAGGCGCAGCGCAATGGCGAAACCCAGATCAGCGGGTGACCTTTTCCACCGCGTGGCATTCGACAAGCGGGAAGAGATAGACCGAGGAGATGGCGTCTTTGTTGGTCAGTGGGTCGAACAGTTTCAGGCGCGGGCAGGCTTTGCGCATTTGCGTGGGGGCGAAAGCGTCATGGCTGATCGCCTTCAAGGGCAGCACACACAGGTCATATTCGTTCGCTCGTCTTCGCAGACACGGCAGGTGGATACAGACTGGCGGGTGAGGGATACTCGATCCAGAACCGAGTTCAATATCCGTGATGTGACGCCGACGACGGACCGGCAATGGCTCGACTTCCTCTGTCAGAGCGGAGTGGCAAGCGGATGACCAAAATCCAAGGCCTTGACCGCCTCAAGCGCAAATTGGCTCGGTTGCCAATAGTTGCAAGGCAGATGATCCGCCAGCAGATGGAAAAGACCGCCGACGAGATCGTCACGATGATGAAAAATCTGGCGCCGGTCGATGACGGCAAGTTGCGGGATAGCATCGGGTGGACATGGGGTAAGGCCCCAAAGGGCTCGATCACTCTGGCCTCTATCAAGTCGACAGGTGAGGACGGGATGACGCTGACCATCTACGCCGGCAACCGCGAAGCTTATTATGCCAGGTGGGTGGAGTTTGGCACCGCGCGCCATGAAAACAGCGGCCTTTTTGCGGGATCGATTCATCCGGGCACTACCGCGCAACCATTCTTCTACGTGTCGTGGAGGGCAAACAAGCGTCGCGCCAGACGTGCCGTATCCAAGGCCGTCAGGGACTCAGCAAAGAAAGTGGCCTCCGGATCATGACAGATGACGCCGCGCATGAACTACAGGTGGCTATCGTGAACGCTTTGAAAGCCGATCCCGATGTCGCTGCACTCGTCGGAAACCGGATTTATGATCTGGTTCCTACAGTCGATGGCAAGATCACTGCGACCTTTCCCTACATTTCGTTCGGTCCTGTGCAAGATTTACCAGAAGACGCCGACTGCCTCGAAGCGTCAGAGCTGGTGATCCAGCTGGACACATGGTCTCGCGACCCCGGATTCATGGAAGGGCGCAAGATTGCCAAGGCATTGAAAAAAGCCTTGGACGATCAGAGTTTATCGCTGGCCGACAATTCTCTTGTCTATTTCGAGTTCGACGGTCGCCGCGATCTGCGCGCGCCTGACGGCCTGACCACCCAGATAGTCAGCACTTACCGTGCTGGCATCGAACATCACTAAAACTGCCAACACAGGAGGCCGCAATGGCTCAGGCAACCACCATCAAGGGGGGCAAGATTCGTGTGCTCCTCGGGAACGACGCCAACCCTATCGTGTATTCGGCGCCTTGCGGTTTCACGCAGCGGTCGATCACGCTGAACAAGGGTCTCGAAGAAGTCAATATTCCGGACTGCGACGACCCCGATAAGGTCGATTGGGTCGGTCGCGACGCGACTTCGCTTTCCATGGGAATTTCCGGGGAAGGCGTTCTTGCTTCGGAAAGCGTCGACACTTGGCTCGAAGGCTTCGAGAGCATCGAGAGCATCCCCGTCAAGGTTGAATGGGAATTTCCGGCAAAGACGATCACGTGGAGCGGTCGCATGCATATCGAGAGCATGGAGGTCGGCGCCAATAATGGTCAGCGCGCAACCAACAATGTCTCCCTCCAGAGCGACGGCGAAATGGTCCGCGTCACGACACCGGCGGCGCCATAATGCGGGACGCTCGCATATCATTCGACTGGGCAGACGGGACACATTCGTTTCGTCTTGCCTGGGGCCAATTGGCTGAGCTTCAGGAGAAGTGCGACGCTGGTCCATATGTCGTTCTCCAACGACTACACAGCGGCGCATGGCGCATCGAAGACATTGCCAACATCATCAGGCTGGGCCTGATCGGTGGCGGTATGGAGCCGTCGCTCGCGCTAAAACTTGCTAGGCGCTACGTCGAGGAGCGTCCGCCGATGGAAAATCTCATCCCTGCTCAGGTCATTTTGTCTGCTGGCCTCACTGGCGCTCTGGATGAGAAGGTGGGGGAGGGCGACGCAGCAAATCAAACGGAAAACAGCTCGACGAACTCCCTAACGGAAAGCTGAGGTTTGCTGCGATCTACGGGACAGGCGCTGTCATGGGCTTCACGCCGCAGCAGGTAAACGACATGACGGCGTGGCAGTTCATGGCGACCGTTGATGGATACGTCGAGGTAAATACGCCGGACGATGGGTCTCTGACGGCAAAGGAAATCGATGAGCTATGGGATTGGGTGCAAGGGTAACTGACCCCCACTACCATGACCTGAAGTTGTCCAAGTCTTGCTTTGGTTTCTGGACGCTCTGATTGTTAGTCAACGCGTCTTTGTATTTTTTTGGAACGTAACCAAGGGTGCGGGCACCGCAACTCGGGCACTTGTAGGCGCTGCTGCCAAAGAGAGTGACGAGTAGCCATACAGGAATCCAAAATCCAGCGGTCACGACCGAAAGCAGAAGGTGCAGCACGTGATTGGGCGTCTGCCTCTCGGCAAGGACCATGCGCACTTCTTCTTCACAAAACATTCTCTTTTTTTGAGTTCCCACCGTCGCATCCCTCCCCGTTTGAGTAAAAGCTAAAAGGTTCATTCGCAAATGGCAACAGACCTTGAACGCCTTGTCGTCCAGCTTTCTGCTGACGTTAGGGGTTATGAACGTGCTCTCGCGAGAGCTCGCGGCGAAACGACAAAACAAGCGCGAGCGATTGAGAGCCGGTTTTCTTCCATGAATAAGCGGCTGTCTGCCGGCTATTCTGCAATTGCTGCCAGCGCCGCGAAAGCCTTTGCTCTTATCGGTGGCGCCCAGGGTTTTCGCCAGCTATCAGATAGCGGCACTCGGATTACTAACTCACTCAAGGTGGCTGGCCTTGCAGGCGAAGAGCTTGAGGGAGTGTATCAAAAGCTGTTCACGGCAGCCCAGAAGAATGCCGCCCCACTTGAGACTATGGTGCAGCTATATGGGCGTGTGTCACTCGTTCAAAAAGAACTCGGCGTTTCATCTGACGAGATAATCAGCCTTTCCGGTAATGTTGCCCTTGCGCTACGCGCTTCTGGCCAGTCCTCCCAGGAGGCATCTGGTGCGCTCTTGCAGCTATCGCAAGCTCTAGGTGGGGGTGTGGTGCGAGCTGAAGAGTTCAATTCGATTCTCGAGGGAGCGCCGACCATTCTGCAAGCTGCGGCGGCGGGCATCAAGCAAGCTGAAGGCTCCGTTGCCAAGCTCCGTAACATCATGCTTGAAGGTAAGCTTTCATCAAAGGCGCTATTCGATGGGCTAAATGCCGGCGCACCTGTCCTTGAGCAAAAAGTCGCGGGGGCGGTGTTTACGGTCGATCAGCGACTTGAGAACCTGCGCACTGCCCTCACAAACTCAGTCCGCAGGTTCAATGAATCCACGCAAGCCGCGAACACGTTCGGCTCCGCTATCGACAACATGGCGAGTTTTATAAACAGCGTCGACATGAATGGCCTGGCTTCGGATATCGGCGCCATCATCAAGCTCTTGAACGAAGGCGCCACTGCTGCTCAGAACATGAGCGAGTGGATTGGAAGAATTAGTGGGCTGCAGAATATTGGCGGCGGCATCATCGGTGCGCTAGACAGTGACGGCGACGGCAAATTGTCTGCTCTTGGTGGCGCACTGACGGTTGAATCCACCGTCAAAGGCAGTCAGAAGCTCGTTGACAACACCCAGAAGCGGCTGGAACTTGAACAGCAGATTGCGGAGATCAAAGCCAATCCGGCGAACGTTCTAGGCCAGGCTGAAATCAGGCAGATTGAGGGGCAAATCAAGGCTCTGCAAGAGATTCAGAACAGAACCGCGTCCAGCATCATTCAGAGTACGCTGAATGACAAGCCGCTGACGTATCCCACCAGTGCGCCCGTCGTTGTAGGGGGTGGAGAGACCCAAACTGTCAGCGGCAAGAAATTTACGCCGATCGACATTACTGACAAGAAGTACCAGGTTGCGCCCGACAAGGACGGAAAATCCAGCAAGAAGCGAGCGGATGAATACGCTCGCGAAGTCGAGCAGATCACAAAACGCACTTCGGCATTGAAGGCGGAAACTGAAGCGCAGGCGAGCCTCAATCCTCTGCTGAATGATTACGGGTTCACGCTGGAGTTTGCGAGGGCCAAGCAGGATTTACTTACGGCTGCCCAGGAAGCTGGCGTGAAGATCACGCCCGAGCTGACGGCCAGTATAGAGCAGCTTGCGGCCGGTTATGCCAACGCAGTTGTGGCCTCTGAACAACTGGCCGAAAAGCAGGATGAAATCCGCCAGCGTGCCGAAGAAGCAATGGCTACCGCAAAGGACGTGACGCGTGGCATTATCGATGGCTTTGTTGAAGGCGCCAGTGCTGCCGACATTCTCGCCAATAGTCTGAAAAAGATCGGGGATGCACTGCTCGACGATGTGTTGAGCAGCATATTTAAGGTCAATAATGCGGCAGGAGGTGGCGGCGGTGGATTGCTGTCCAGCATTTTTGGCGGCCTTTTTAGTGGTGGCGGAAAGGGCGGCGTCTCCGGCGTGCCGATGTATGCGAAGGGAACCAACTCGGCACGCGCCGGTCTAGCTATTGTTGGCGAGGAAGGCCCTGAGGTTGTTAGGTTCGGTGGTGGCGAAAAGGTTATACCAAACCACAAACTCACTGCGCCTAGCCTGCCCAACATGAAGTCTCTTGGAGGTGGTGGAAGTTCAGTTACCCTCTCTCCGAGATACAATATAGACGCGCGTGGCGCTGACGCTGCGGCGGTAGCTCGCATTCAGGCGGGTCTTGAGAAGACAAACGCCAACCTGAAGGCAAACATCATTGCAACCGTCCGAAAAGCCCAGACGGGCAATGTGAAGTTGGGGTAGGGCATGACAATCGCTTATCCGCTCCCAACTTCATTTTTCGACGAGTTCCCCGGCTGGTCGACCGAGTTCAATCCTTTGTGGCGGCAGGAACAATCTCGTACCGTCGGCGGTCAGACGATCGTTAAGGATCTGGGTTCTCCGCTCTGGCAGATGACGGCTCAGTCGAAGTCATTGAAGCCGAATGAACTGGACTACTGGCGGGCGCGCCTGACAAGTCTGGAAAACGGCCTTAAGACTTTCCGAGCGTTCCCGAAGTCTCGCTGTTTTCCTGTTGCGTATCCGAACGGCAGTTGGCCAACAGGCGGCGCTTTCAACGGCGTTGCCCAGGTGGCAACTATCGCCGCCAATCGCAAGGCGGTTTCGCTCTCGGGCTTGCCTGCTGGCTACAAGGTCTCAATCGGCGATTATATCCAGATTGGCGACAAAGACTTGCACGTGGTCATGGAACCTATGACGGCGAGCGCTGGCGGCGTGACAACGCAGTTTGAGGTTCGCCCGCACCTTTGGCCGGGAGTGGTGGCGCCTGTTGCTGCAACGCTGGTGAAACCATCCTGCATCATGGCAATCGTGCCCGGTTCGATTTCAACGACTGCCGACATGGCTACTGGTCGCGGCACTGTCACGTTTCAGGCGATTGAAGCCCGCTAAGGGAAATCAATGAGAAATATCTCAGCAGAAAACCTTGCTGCGCTTGAGGCGCGGCAACTGGTGGCTCGTGACTTCCTCTGGTTTGTCGCGCGCGATCGAGCAACTGGTGCGCCGGTCACCGATGGCATGTGGTCGGACGTCGGCAACGTGTCTGCGGCTGTGGTTCATCCAGACACGGGCTTGCCTGTCACGCGTGACTGGTACGGATCCGGCACGCTGGTTCAGATCGACGACATTCCGCTGGTCGCGAACCTCTCTGTGCAGAACGTCAATATCCGCCTGTCGCAGGTGAGTGAGCATGTGCAGACGCTGGTTCGCCTGTACGACTGCAAGCAGGCTCGCGTCGAGATATTCCGTGGACTGTTCGATCCGGATAGTCGCCAGATGGTGGCGCCTGCCGAATGTCGCTTTGTCGGTTTCGTCGACACCATCACGATCACGACGCCGAGTGAAAACGAAGAGGGCAGCGTGACGATGGTCTGCGCAAGCCACACGCAGGAAATGACGCGATCCAATCCGGCCACACGCAGTCACGCCACCCAGGTTCTCCGGCAAGCTGGTGACGCATTCTATCAGGATGCGGACACTTCGTCTGAATGGGAATTCTTCTGGGGTTCTGAAAAGGGCAAGGTCGCGACGCAGCCGAAGCGCAAGAAATTTCTTGGGATCTTCTGATGGAAGCTCGATTTGCTACTGCCGAGGACCGCGACCGCGTGGTCGCGTTGTTGCGCGAAAGTCATGAGGCCGCTGGCTTCACATTTCCGTTTCAGGCGGCTTACGCAGACCAGCTGTTTAAGCAGCACATGCGTTCTCCAATGGCTTGCGTTCTGGTCACAGGCGAACGTGCGCAGGGCGTTCTGATGGCCGTTGCTTTTGATCATCCGTTCGGTGCTGGCCGCATTGCAAAGGAAACGGTCTGGTTCGTATCGCCAGAGGCCCGAGGCCGGGGCGCGATCAAGATGCTTGACGCCTACGAGGCATGGGCACGCTCAGTCGGCTGCGTCTCTGTCGGGATGGCATCGCTGGCAACCAATGACGTTTCCAGCCTTTACGAGCGGCGCGGCTACAGCGCCGTCGAAACACACTTCATGAAGCCGCTTTAGCGGCTGGCGCGCGCACGGCGCATCCGAAGGAAAATCGATGGCTATTTTTTCTGGTATCGCCGCTGCGATATCCGGCGCGGTATCGGCTGTTTCTGGCTTTATAGGATCGCTCGGCGCTTTTGGATCCTTTCTGCTAAAAACGGCAGTTGGCGTCGGCGTCAGTCTGCTCGCGCAGTCTTTGGCAGGCAAGACCAAAGACCCGACATTCTCGATCAACGGCACACTGCAAGGCGGCGGTGATGTTCCTCGCTCCTTCATTCTGGGCCGTACTGCGACTGCTGGCTCTCTCGTATTCGTCAACACGTGGGGGCAGGATGGTGATACACCGAATGCGTATCTGACGCAGGTTATCGCGGTCTCGGACATGCCGGTTCGTGGGGTAGTTGAGTTTTGGGCAAATGGCGAGCGTATGACACTTGGCGCCCTTACCGAGCGCGGTTATGCGATCAACGAGTATCCAGACAGCCTTTGGTTCAAGTTCTACGACGGCACCCAGACGACTGCCGACAGCTTCCTGTTTACGTCAGTATCGAACGGCAACAGATGGTGGAACCCTGACCGAATTGGGCGCGGCGTTGCCTATGCCATTGTCACGGCGCGCGTTTCCAAGAACATGTTCTCCGGCATACCGTCCTTCAAGTTCGTGCTTGAGGGAATGCGCCTCTACGATCCATCTCGCGACAGCACCGTTGGCGGTGTAGGTGGCCAGCGTTATGCCGATCCGGCGACGTGGGGCGGCGACGGCGACTTTCTGCCGGCGGTGCAGATCTACAATCTGCTGCGCGGCATCAGCTACAACGGCCAGTGGTTTTACGGCCTGCAGAACATGTCGGCGGCCCGCCTCCCTGCTTTGGCGTGGATTGCGCAGATCGAGAAGCACCGCGCCGGTACGCTAGAATCCACTGGATGGGTAAACACCTACCGAAGCGGCGGCGAAGTCCAGGTCGAGGCTCCGCTGACGTCTGCCGTTGAGGCGCTGCTCACGGCCTGCCAAGGCAAGATTTCGGAAGTTGGTGGCGTCTACTACCTGCATTCTGGTGCTCCGGATGCTCCGGTTATCGCATTCACCGACGACGATATCCTGTCCACTGAAGAGCAGGAGTTCACGCCGTTCCTTGGATTGGCCGACACCATCAACGGTGTTTCGGCAAACTATCCTTCTCCGCAAGACGGCTGGGTATCAAAGACTGCGCCGCCGCTCTATCGGACTGACCTTGAAGCGATCGACGGCAATCGTCGTCTGATGGCCGACGTCGATCTGAACTTCGTTCCCTATGCGGAGCAGGTGCAGCGGCTAATGAGGTCGGCGCTAGAAGAGGCCAGGCGTTTCCGGAGGCACACGATTGTTCTGCCTCCACGCTTCTGGGCCTACGCGACACCGGGTACGGTGTTCTCGTGGACTTCTGAGCGTAACGGTTACATCGCGAAACTGATGCGCCTCGACGGTGTGGCGGATCGCGCCAACCTCGATGTCATGGTCGACATTACTGAGGTTGATCCGGCTGACTACGATTGGAATACGGGTGCCGATTTCCAGCCTCCCGTTGACGGGCGTCATTCGTCCGACGCCGCAGCCAATCGTGGACTGGTTTGCAGAACCGGCCACCATCAAGGACGCGGCTGGTGATGATCGCAGACCGGCGATCCGGTTGACCTGGGACAATACTGATGGGCGCCTCGATGATGTGATTGGCATCGAATACGAGGTCAGACTACAGGCGTCGCTGGAGAAGGTGTCTGAAGGCCGAACGGACCAACCACAAGTCGGCTCAATGCTGATCTCGCAGAGCCTTTTGCCGAACGAAAGCTACGTTGTTCGCGGGCGTTACATTCCCGGTGGCGATAGGCCTGTTCTTTGGTCTGGATTTATCCCGGTCATCACGCCTAACATTCTGCTTTCTGACAAGGATGTTTTCGTCGATATCGATCTCACCGGCATAGGTGAGGCTCTTGGCTGGCTTCGCAACAGCACCAGAACCGCACAGGACGCCATTGACGGCCTGATAGCCGCTCAAATGGAAATGGCGACGGTTGCCTACAAGGACACCCGAAATCTCGCCAGAGAGCTTTCTGTCGAGCTAGGCGCGGCCCGAGCTGAATATCGCGAGGATATCCAGCTAGCCGTTAATGAAACGATGGCCGTAGCCGGAAAGGTCGAAACACTTACGGCTGCACTGGGCGGAAATAGTGCTTCAGTCAATATATCCAGCTAGCCGTTAATGAAACGATGGCCGTAGCCGGAAAGGTCGAAACACTTACGGCTGCACTGGGCGGAAATAGTGCTTCAGTCAATATCGCCTTCGCGGCTTTAGCCACACCGGCAGGCTATGCGGCTCGATACGGCGTGACGGCAGCTGTCAACGACGGTCAATATCGTTCTGCAGCACTATTGTTGGATGTTCCCGCGAACCCGTCCAGCCCAACACGTTTGGTTGGCTTCGCTGACCAATTCGTCATTGCCAGCGGCGATATGTCGGTCATAAAGCAGCCATTCGTTGTTCAGGACGGAGTGCTCTACGCTAACGACATCAGGGTCAACAAGCTGTCGGCATTCACTTCGGTACTGGGGAACGTCAACATTGAGGAGGCCTATATCGGCAACCTTCAGGTTGGAACGTCGAATATTGCTTCTGGTGCTATTTCAGATGCGTTTGAAGTTTCGCAGTCTGGCAGNAACATTGAGGAGGCCTATATCGGCAACCTTCAGGTTGGAACGTCGAATATTGCTTCTGGTGCTATTTCAGATGCGTTTGAAGTTTCGCAGTCTGGCAGCACGCCGCAGAGCTTGGTTGTGAACCATGGCACCGGGGCTCCGAGGATATACCTTTTTTATTCCAGCGAACTCGTCACCGCAAATAACCAGATTGGCGCGCAAATTCGCTACGACATAAACAACGATACCGACGGGGGGGTTATCGGGTCGATCGGGTCGGTAAACCCTGGCGTTAACAATGGCGATATCGTGTCAGCTTCATCTTTCCGTATTTTCGTTCCCCCTTCGGGAAGGACGCAAACCACGTTCAGAATAAGCAGGTTCGCACCGGTGAACCTATCAACCTCAGCCCGCCTCATCGCCATGGTTCTTCGGCGCTAGTCACAAGGAAATCCCATGACAACCGGCAGTCAGNGATCGGGTCGGTAAACCCTGGCGTTAACAATGGCGATATCGTGTCAGCTTCATCTTTCCGTATTTTCGTTCCCCCTTCGGGAAGGACGCAAACCACGTTCAGAATAAGCAGGTTCGCACCGGTGAACCTATCAACCTCAGCCCGCCTCATCGCCATGGTTCTTCGGCGCTAGTCACAAGGAAATCCCATGACAACCGGCAGTCAGATGCAGGTCGACGCTCTCGTCGCCTTGCATGAAGCAGAAGTGCGCGAAGGCTTTTTGAAGCAGCGCACTCTGCTTTTATCCCAGCATCTTTCGATGCAGAAACAAGAAAACCAGATCCTTCTCGACAAGATCAACGGTCTTGAGGCCGATCTGCGCGTTGCAAAAGGCGAAGGCGAGACCAACGACGGAGCATCCCAATAATGGCGAACACCACATGGTACGGCGACGGCACGACAACCGTCGCTGTCGGCTCGCGCACGGTTACCGGTATCGGGACCGGCTGGTTGACAGAAGTTGCCGGACTGACGCCGATCAAGGCTGGCGACAAATACGGCATCCACGTTGGCCGCCCGATCGTCATCGAGCAGATCATCAGCGATACGGAATTGCTGCTTGCCGACGACTGGCCCGGTCCTGCCCAGACGGACGCGCCTTACAAGGTCGAGTTGACCTCGCCGACGATCGCGGCTGTTGAGGCCATGCGTCGGCTGCTGGCCAGTTTAAGCAATGGCAACCTTGAGGGTTTGTCGGAGATCACTGTCGGTACGGATGATATTCCGATTGGTATCGGTCCGGGCGTATTCAGTACGATCAATAAAGCGGCACTGGTTCAGGGCGTCGAGTACGATGCGTTCGTGGCCAACCTTGCGGGTAGGGCGGCGTACAATGGCGCTGCGGCTGGTTTCGCTGTGCTCGTCATCGACATCGGTGACGGCCGATCTGCGCTCTATTTCAAGAACTCGGCAACGTCGGGTGACTGGAGCGCGCCTTCGTATGTGACTGGGCCTGTTGGTCCTGCTGGCATCAACCAGCGCGGCAACTACAGCGCAGGGACCGCTTACGCGATTCGCGATATCGTGCAGTACGGTGGCTCTACATGGATCGCCAAGGTTGCCACGACCGGTAACGCGCCGCCGACGCTTCCGACGACCGAGAACACGCAGTGGCTCTTGTTCGCCCGTTCTGGAACCGCTGGCGTTGTCGATCGCGGCACCTACAGCGGCGCGACGGCCTATGAGGCGAACGATATCGTTCTCAACAATGGCTCAACATGGCTTGCGCTTCAGGCGACCACGGGTAACGCGCCGCCAGTGCTGCCGACTGAAAGCAACGCCTACTGGCGCTTGCTGGCTCGCAAGGGCACGGATGGTTCTGGTACGGGTGATGTTGTTGGGCCCGCCGGTGGCGTTGCGATCAATGACTTGGCGGTCTTTGCTGACACTACCGGCAATCTTCTCAAGAAGGCGCCTAACAATGTGGTTGGCAATGCACTTTTGTCGCAGCTCGCTGCGCCTGCGATTAAAGGGCGGCTAACGGCGGGAACTGGGAATGTCGAAGATTTGACGCCTGCGCAGGCACGTCAGGTCTTGGGTGGGTGGGAGTTTATAGGCTCCTATAATATCGCCGGTTTGAGTGTTTTGGACATTACCAATCTTGGAGCATACAGAACGCTTCGAGTTAACGGCGTAGGCGTTTTCAACGCCAATAACGATATGAATATCCGGTTCTCGGAAAACAACGGCTCCACCTTCGGATCAGATAGCGATGAGTTTCTTTACACGTTCATAGGCACGAGAGCGCCTAATTCTGGAAGTGGAGCCGTTGGTGAAACAACTGACGGATTAAGTTCTAGCAACTTCTTCCTTTATCATGGAGGAAATACTGGATATCCGACTTTGGCGGAGTGCGTAATCTACGAATTTAACCAGGTTAGAAATGCTGGAACTTTTGTGAGCAGCAGGCTTAGCACTTCAACCGATAGGTATGTTCGCATGATAGGTGCGGCGCACAAGCGCGCAACCGCTCAAAATGCTCTTAGATTTTATCTAAATGGAACCACAGCCCAGTCTGGAACGATTTATCTTGAAGGAATTCGCGGATGAATATTGCGATATTCAACGCCGAAACAGGCGAAGCAACTGAACGCCCGATGACGGCCGACGAGATTGCCGAAATTGGGATACCCCCTGAACCAATTCCCCCTACCATCACCGACTACGAAAACGCCATTCAAGACCTCGTTGACAGCACCGCTCGTGAGCGTCAGTTCCGCGATGGTGTGACGTTGGCGTCTTATCTCGGATCAACAAAGTCGAAATGGGCGGCAGAAGCGCAAGCCTTCGTCGCGTGGCGGGATAACGTCTGGTTCTATGCTTACGGTGAGCTTGCAAAAGTGCAGGCAGGCCAGCGGCCACAGCCTACCGTCGAACAGTTCCTTGGCGAGATCGCCCCCATCGCTTGGCCGGTAGCGTAACCCGGCGACTATAAAAACTATCAGGAGAACTTCGATGACGGCTGTAACTGCCGCGCAGGTGCGTGCGGCTGCGAAAACGCGCGTGAATGAAAGCAACCTCAACTCGGTAATGATGGCGCTCAGCAAGTACGGGTCTGAATTCGGCCTTGATCTGCCTCACCGCGTCGTCGCTTTCCTCGCGCAGCTGATGCACGAAAGCGGTTCGTTCAAGTACGATCGCGAGATCTGGGGGCCGACGCCGGCACAGGAGCGATATGATACCCGCTCCGACCTCGGCAATACGCCTGCAAAAGATGGGGACGGTTTCAAGAACCGTGGTCGCGGACCTATCCAGGTGACAGGCGGATACAACATCCGTGCCTTTCACGAATGGTGCAAACGGAAGGACCTCAATCCGACCGACTTCGTTTCCAATCCGGATCTCATCAACACAGATCCGTGGGAGGGTCTTTCTGCCATCTGGTACTGGGATGAAGGTAACCCCGATCGCAAGAGCCTCAACCGCTATGCCGACCGTAACGATGCGGAGATGATCACGCGCCGCATCAATGGCGGCCTGAACGGTTTCGCCGATCGGCTCGACTATTATACCCGCCTCGGCCTTGTGGTGCTTGGCTTTGATGTCAAGGACATTCGAGGGTTTCAGGGGGCCGCAAAGCGAGCAGGGAAGTACGCCGGCAATCTGGATGGTCTCGACGGCCCGCAGACGCGTGCTGCCATTCATCTGACGCTGGTCGACCTCGCGTCGAAAGCGCAGGTCGCGCAAGCTCAGATCAAGGCGGCTCCGGTGACTGAAGAGAAGCCTGTGGCTGTCACGCCACCCAGCCTCGATGCGCCCTGGTGGAAATCGAAAGAAGTTATCGTGCCTGTCGTGACAGGGAGCGGCCTCTCTTCCGGTCTGGCTGCTGTTGGCTCAATGCCGTGGCAAAATCTTGCCCTTGTGCTTCTGGCTTTCGCTCTGGCCGCCGCATTCCTCCTCTGGCGCAAGAAGTCTGACGCAAAGGCGGTGTCTGACCAGGTGCGGGAGATGGCCTGATGTGGAAGCTTATTCCCAACTGGCTCAAGATCGGGGCGGCGGCTGTTGTTGGCGCTGCCTTGCTTTCCATTACGTCGTTTCAGATCGGAAAGCGCGAGGGCAAATCAGTCACCCAGATCGAGGCGGCAAAAGCTGCCATTGAGCGCATCAACACGATGGAGAAAAACAATGCCTCCTTCCGTAATATGTCGGATCGTCATCGTTGTCTTGCTTTCATGCGCGATAGCGGCTTGCCAGACAGCGCCTGCGACTAACGGATCTGGCTATCAGCGCGTTCAGTTCTCGGACGCAGAGGCCGCACGTCTCGCTTCACAGGATCCGACAGCCGGTCCCGCAATATACTCCAACAATCGCCAGTGCAGCCAAGACGCTGCTTGCCGGAAATGACAGCGGGGGCGACAATGGAAAGCGGATATCAGGGCACGGGAATGTGGGTGCGAATCCAGCACCGCTTCGGCCCACGCATGATGGAATGGTTCATGGCTGGGCATCTCATCGCCTTCGGCTGGGTTCTTCTCCTTCCATCGCAAACCTTCAATCAACCGGCGTTTATGGGCTTTAACGAGATCGTGCCGTCGGAGGATTTTCTTGGCTGGATCATGTTTGTCGTCGGGTGCTTGCGTATCATTGGCCTCGTCATCAATGGCGCCAGGAAGAACGTCACACCACAGATACGGCAATTCTCGGCAGCAGCCGGGTGCATGATCTGGTCAGGCATAGCATACGCTTTTGCATCTTCCGGAGTCATCAGTACGTGGATTGCCATCTATCCGCTCTTCGCCATTGGAGAGCTGATCAACATCCACCGCGCGGCGCATGATCAGGGAGAAGCTCGCAATGGAAAAACTGGCTGATCTTCCGCCTCTGGCGCTTGTTGTGTTTGGTGTGACGCTGGCTGTGATTTTTGCCGTGAGGCACTTTGGGCTTTCTGCTGGTGCGAACACTTCTCCACAAAGAAGTCAGGCCTCTGCGCAGGTTGCTGCCGTCATCGTCGATCCCACTGCACTTAATAATGCCGCCGAGGCGGTCAGGGCGCATACGGCTGAAGCCATCAATATGCGAAAGTCGTTTGAGCGCGGGACGGACAAGATCTGCGATGCCATTGATCGACTGAGTGACCAAGTCGATGATCTCCAAAAGGAGATGATCCGCCGAGGCGGGTAAAAAGAAACCCGCCAGCAGCCTCGTACTGCTGGCGGGTTTGCTATTTGCTCAATTCACAGAGAGCGCGGCGTTAAACCACGCTTATTCTATCGATACAAGCGTGTCTGATCTTGCCCGATGAGACAAAAGTCGAGTGACACGCCACATTGTAATCCCTCGCCGTTCTCGAAGCTTCCCAAGCTGAATATCGGTGGGAAGCTTCGCACCCCAGTGTGAGGTGGCTACGAGGCCTTGAACATATCCCGCTGTGGATAGTGTTCCCAACAATGCCAAGATGACCTCTCGGCCTTGGACCGACTGAAACCAAAGCCTCCCCACTTCTTGCAACCGGGATGCTCGCACCAGTGGTTCTCATGGATGCCGTCTCCGGCTTTCGTCTGGTCGCTCATTGATGGATATCCAGTTCCCGCAGTTTCCAGCCTCCCGGGGGTGGCGAGGCCTGTAGCTTTGTGGCGCGCTGTGTGAGCTTTGCAGAGGCAATTATCTTTGCCTCACGTTTCGATGTCGCTTGAACGTTGATAACCCACCGGCCGGATTGAAATCGATATGTCTTTGGCTTAGCGCTGTCGACGAATTGACATCCTGCGACAAAAGCAAGGCGCATCCGGGCTTTGTCCTGGTCGGTTGCGCCCCTCGCTGTCTTCCACCAATTTTCAAAATTTTGATCGATCTCACTCTTAAGCATGTTCTTATTATGTTCTTGCGCGAGTGAGAGTCAATCTGGTTAGCCAGACCTTGCGGAACACATCGTGAAATTATGTGGCTAACCGATCAGTTAACCAATTGAAAAAGCCTTCTTTTGCTAGTCTCTCCGGGACTGCGGTGCATATTACCCTTAAACTCGCTATCGAGACGATCGCAGAGCGGCCTCAATATAGTTGCTCTTAATCATATAGGCCTCACTCGCGCCAGCTCGGCATATCATCCCCGCGAAGAACGCCATTGCCTTGTCATTCACAAATTGCACAGAAAACGCTGAGCCTCCGCTTAACCCGTTTGGGTTGAAATTCAACGGCCCCTCCGCCGTTCTTAGAACAAGCACTGCGCGATCGTTCGAGGGCCTTTCCAGCTGATAAATAACCTTGACTTTGACCAAACCAAGCCGACTTTCCTCCTCGCCAAGGTGGTATTCTTGATGCTCAAAAGAGAAGCCAGCCACCTGCAAAAATGCAGTGTGAGTACTTGGGGCATTGGGAGGAATGGCTCTGAAATTAAAAAATAGAGATTGAAGGGAAGGCGTCCCTTTGACGGATTCAGTGAAGTCAAAAGCAATTATATCGTTGGCCTCCGATACATTATCCTGAGCAAATTGCAGGACGCCTGAAGCCGTTATGACGACAGCTTCATCGGAAGCAAATATCCCAATCCGACTGAGATCCACATCTTTGACCTGATGATAGCAGCAAACCATGTAGAGCCGCCCGCTATAACATAGCAAGGTTCCAGAGCCACAAAGAGTTACCGGGTAGGTGGGGTCGTCATTCACAGCCACCACGCAAACCGTGTATCGAGAAAGCACCGCTTGAATGTTCTGGAGGGCCACGCTGAGACCGTTAACAAGAACGTAAGGGCGCGGTTTGAGATGATGAAAATTTAAAGGCAAAGCAGTCCTCTTCATCAATCTCCCCTCGCATTAGGTGAGGGGCGCGTCATGGGTTTCTCAATGAAAACAACGGCGCTCACAGGGTAGTCGGTGAGGGATCGTCAGATTGTGTTCCATGAAAATTAATGATGTTTATCAACGTCTTACATCATTAATCATCATGATTTTTGGTGTCCACGAGAGGATTCGAACCTCCGACCCCAGGATTCATACCACTTCGGCTTTAGCCGCCGCCCATCTCCATTGGATAGGACGTTCGTGGTCTGGACTGTCCCTTCACCGTGAGCCTTTCGGCTTTTAGGTGCTGCCCATCCAGTCTCTACACCTTCACCGGATTTCTCCGGAGCTTGGCTCGGGATTGGCATGCTGGAAGACCAGCGAAGCTTTCCCCGACTTTGAGCAGATCGATTGCGTCGTTTCCGGGCGCAACCCCCAATTTGTCTTAGGAATCCTGTGCTCTATCCTGCTGAGCTACGTGGACACTGAATTGCTCTTTAACCTGCCGTAGCCGGCGGATCAACCGCGTTCTTTATCGCGGTCGATCTGTTCCTCTGCTTTCTTTGCGTCCCGGCAGTCAGTTCGTCAGGCGTTGCTCGGCAAGTTTCACCCAATAGGAAATGCCGTAGGCGATGGCGTCGTCGTTGAAATCGTATCCAGGGTTGTGAAGGCCGGCCGAATCGCCGTTGCCGATGAAGATGAAGGCACCCGGCCTTTCCTTCAACATGAAGGAAAAATCCTCGCCCGCCATGGAAGGGTCGACATCGGGGTCGACGTTCTTTCCACCAGCTACATCGCGGGCGACGCGGATGGCGTGGTCGGTCTCGTCCGCATGGTTGAAGGTAACCGGGCAATAACGCTCATAGACGACCTCGGCTTCCGCTCCATTTGCAAGCGCTATGCCTTCCGCCATCTGCTTGATGCGATCCTGCGCGAGATCACGCACCGTCTCGTCCAGACTACGCACCGTGCCGGCAATCAGCGCGTCGTTGGGAATGATGTTGTGGCTGGAGCCGGCGTGAAAGCGTGTGACGGACACAACCACGGATCGGATCGGATCGGCATTGCGCGAGGCGATCATCTGCAGATTGCCGACGATCTGTGCGCCGATGGTGATCGGGTCGATCGTGCGGTGCGGCTGGGCCGCATGGCCACCACGACCTTTGACAGTGATCGAGAACTTGTCCGGTGCCGCCATGATACCGCCCTTGCGGATGGCGAACGAGCCGAGCGGAATACCCGGCATATTGTGCATGCCGTAGACCTCATCGATGCCGAACCGCTCCATCAGGCCGTCCTCGACCATGGCGAGCGCACCCGCGCCGCCTTCTTCGGCGGGCTGGAAGATGACCGCGATGGACCCGGTGAAATTGCGGGTTTCCGCGAGATATTTGGCGGCGCCAAGCAGCATAGCGGTGTGGCCGTCGTGGCCGCAGGCATGCATGGCGCCTGCGGTTTTGGAAGCCCAGGGTTTGCCGGTTTCCTCAAGGATGGGAAGAGCATCCATATCCGCCCGAAAACCGATGGTGCGATTGCCTGGAATATTGCCTCTGATGATGCCGACCACGCCCGTGCGGCCAAGACCGGTCACGATTTCGTCAACGCCGAAAGATTTCAGCTTGTCCGCAACGAAAGCTGCGGTGTTGTCGACATCATACAAAATCTCGGGATTTTCATGCAGGTGACGCCGCCATTCGCTGACTTCCTGCTGAAGTTCGGCGGCTCTGTTCAAAATCGGCATTCGTTCATTCCTGGGTTCATCGGTGCGGCATGGCGTAAAAGCCTATCCTCCGCGGTGGATAGTGCGCCGCATAATTGACGTAATCAATGTACTTTGCCATTGCTAGGACATATATGGTGAATATTGCCATTCCCTGACTGAAGACGGGAATTCGAGGATAAGCCTTGCCACAGAATCTTAAATCGCCAAACGCCGCCCGACGGCTCTCCGCAGCCATTGCCATCATGACCGCCGGCCTTGTTGCCGCTGCACCCGTGGCGAATGCCAATCCGAAAATGGTGGTCGATGTCAAAACCGGCAAGGTGATTTCCCACCAGGAAGCGTTCCGCAAGTGGTATCCGGCCTCGCTGACCAAGCTGATGACCGCCTATATCGCCTTTTCGCAGATGAAGGCCGGCAAGCTCAGCCCGCAGACGGAAGTGGTGATGAGCAAGAAGGCGGCCGACCAGCCGGCCTCGAAAATGTATTTCAAGCCCGGCCAGAAGCTGACGATGGACAGCGCGCTGAAGCTGCTGCTTATCAAATCCGCCAATGATATCGCTGTGGCGATTGCCGAAACCATCGGCGGCACCAGCGATAATTTCGTGGCGCAGATGAATGCGCAGGCGCAGCGGCTTGGCATGAGCTCCACCCGTTACATCAACGCCAACGGCCTGCCCGGCAAGGGCCAATATACGACGGCGCGTGACCTTGCGCTTCTGGCGTTGATCATCAAGCGGGAATTCCCGGAATATGCCCATTATTTCTCGCTGGAAGGTGTCACCACCGGCAAGAAGGACTACGCCAACTTCAATATGCTCGTTGGCCGCTTTGATGGCGCAGATGGCATGAAGACCGGCTTCATCTGCGCATCCGGTTTCAACCAGGTGTCCTCCGCCGTGCGCAACGGCCGTTCGGTCATAACTGTGGTGCTGGGGGCAGATAGCCTTGCCGGGCGAACCGACCAGTCCGCTGATCTGCTGCAGATGGGACTGACGGCGCCCTCGGGCCAAGGCGTTTCACTCGCCTCGCTGGCACCCTATGGCGATACCGCCGAGGTAAACGACGTCAGTGCCGAAATCTGCAATCCGAAGGCGGCCAAGGTGCGCAGCGAAAGCCGCGACGAGACCGGCCGCATGGTCATCCATTCGCCCTACGTTACGGAAATGACCCGTCCGCCGGAATATTCTTTCGCGGGTCTCATTCCCGGCAGTGAGACGGTGGCGGTCAACACCGCCAAGGGTGCGAGCGCCAAGGGACAAGTGGCCAACGTGCCGATTCCGATCCCGCGTCCGACATTCTGATTTCGCCTAACCGCACTCTTTATGGATGAGGGCGCGCGCGAAGCCTGAACGCTGCGCGGAATCTGTATTCGCAGCTTCGGTTTGTTATGATATTACAGTGTCGCTCGTGGCCTTCAGGCCCCGGGCGATTTTTTGTGATTATTGCGCGGTTCCGGATCTAATATCGGCCAACGATCTGCCGGAGCGGCCATCAACATACAGGCAAGACATGTCTCGCGATCGCATACCGGTTTCAATCATCACCGGATTTCTCGGCGCCGGAAAATCGACGCTGCTCAACCGGCTTCTCAAAGACCCCGATATGAGCGACGCCGCGATCATCATCAATGAATTCGGCGATGTCAGCATCGACCATATGCTGGTTGAAAGTGCAGGCGAGGGCATCATCGAACTGGCGGAAGGCTGCCTTTGCTGCACCGTTCGCGGCGAGCTGGTGGATACTCTGGCGGAACTGATGGACGGCATCCAGACCGGCAAGCTGAAGCCGGTGAAGCGTGTCGTGATCGAAACCACTGGTCTTGCTGATCCCGCTCCCGTCATGCAGTCTGTCATGGGCAACCCGGTGATTGCGCAGAATTTCGTTCTGAACGGCATCATTACGGTTGTGGATGCCGTGAACGGCCTGTCCACACTCGATAATCACGAGGAAGCGGTGAAGCAGGCGGCGGTGGCCGATCGGCTGGTGATGACGAAGCGCGCGCTTGCCGATGCTTCCACAATTTCCACGCTGACGGCCCGCCTTCAGGCGCTAAACCCGCGCGCGACGATCGAGGATGGTGATCGGGCGGATTGGAGTGCTGCCGCACTGCTGGATAACGGTCTTTACGATCCCGGCAGTAAAAATGCCGATGTCGGCCGCTGGCTGGGGGAAGAGGCGGAACACGATCACCACGACCACGACCACGATCACCACGACCACGACCACGATCATGACCACCACCATCATGGCGACCACGATGGCCACCATCACCACCACGATGTGAACCGGCACGACGCGTCGATCCGTTCCTTCTCGATCATTCACGACCAGCCGATAGCCCCGATGGCGATCGACATGTTCGTGGACTTGCTGCGTTCGGCGCATGGGGAAAAGTTGTTGCGGATGAAGGCCGTCGTCAAGCTGTCGGACAATCCAGACCGACCCCTTGTGCTGCACGGGGTACAGAACATTTTCCACACACCCGAGCGCCTCGCGGCATGGCCGGACCCGTCTGACCAGCGCACGCGCATGGTGCTGATTACCAAGGATTTGCCGGAGGCGTTCGTGCAGGACCTGTTTGCTGCGTTCACCGGCACGCCGCGCATCGACCGTCCGGACAGGCAGGCGATGACGGACAATCCGCTGGCGGTTTCGGGGTTGAGGTTTTAGGTCGCAAAACGGTGGTTGAAACCCGCGGGCGGGGCACCCCTTTACCCTGTCGAGTATCTCACCCTCAATGGGGAGATCGAGTGGAGTATTCTCGGCAGCGAGGGTAATTACGCTCCCTTCACGATCCTGAATCGGTGTCCTTTGGTCAACGTCGTAGTTTCAACCAGGCTATGCCCATCCTGGTTGCACATATGGGCAATATCGATAACCGCCAGCGGGTCGGTCGTCTCTACAACAAGAACATCGCCCGCCTGCAGGCCAGCGAGTTTTTTACGGCTTCTTAAAACCGGAAGGGGGCATTTAAGCCCCCTCAAGTCGAAAACTATGTCAGCCGTGTCGGTCATTCCTTGGCCCAGAACTTCCAGAACGGCTTCTTTTCCGGCGCTTCCGCTGGCGGTGCTGCGGAAAAAGCGAGCGGGTTCATGGCCGGCACAGGGACCTGGGCGGCAGTTCCGTTCTGACCAGGCCCCGAAGCCGCAGGCGTAGCAGTGGCAACCATTGTCGGGGCCGCCGGGGCAGGGTTCGATTGCGGAGCTGCGGGCTGGGTTGCCGAAGGATGCGGCGTCCGCAGAGAAGACGCGGTTGCGGTGGTCGCCGGCGAAGACGAGGTCACCTGCTGCGCCTTCTTCTCCATCAGCGCGGCATATTCCGTTTCCTTCATCAGCTTGCCGGCTTTCAGCGCCGAGCCGGTCGGAGCATAAGCGGGTTCGCGGCCCTTGCGCTTTTCGGCAACCAGCGCCTTGCGCTCCGCCTCGCTCGGGTCGTACCAGGCCATGCCGTCATATTTCTTCATCGCCTTTTCATAGGCGAGATCATAGGTCTTTTCGTAGCTAGAAAGTGCGCTCACCAGTGCTGGCGGCGTGCTCATGGCCGGGCATTGCGCAGATGCGTTGAACGTGCCGCCTTCGGTCTGCTGGTTGAAGACATATTTCTTCTCGCAGACATTCACTTCCGGCGGGCGTTTCGTGACTTCGAAATTGTCGTAACCGACCTTCAGCATCTTCCAGAAATCGAGATGTTCGCTCTGGCGGTGGCGGGCCATGTTTTCCGCGGTCATACGGAAGGGAAAGGCCTGCAGCTGAACGGTCTTCTGGCCACCCTTGAAGGCGTCGCGGGCGAAACCGTAGATTTCAAGAATCTGCGCGTCCGTCATCGAATAGCAGCCGGAGGACGAGCAGGCGCCATGGATCATCAGATTGGTGCCGTTGCGGCCGTTGGCGGCATCGTAGCGGTTCGGAAAGCCGGTGTTGATGGCAAGGTAATATTTAGAGTTGGGATTGAGGTGCGCGGGCGTCAGGTTGTAGAAACCTTCCGGCGCCTGCCGGTCGCCCTCTTTCACCTTGGGGCCGAGTTTGCCGGACCAGGCGCAAATCTGGTATTCGGCAATCTTGTCGAAGCGGTTGTCGCGCTTGGCCTTCCAGATTTCCAACGCGCCTTCTTCCTTGAAGATGCGGATCATGATCGGCGAGGTGCGATCCATGTTCTTCTTGTCGATCTCGGCAAGAATGGACGGAGAAAGCGGGTAATCAACCTTGTTTTTAACGTGGGAGACGTCGCGTTCGACGGTTTCGAGCGTATCGTTGCAGCCGCTGAGAATGAGCGCGGTGCAGGCAAGAAGTGCAAAATGTGTCAAACGCATGATCTGATCCGAAAGACGATGGCACGGGCGACGGAGTTCTACACCGTCCCGCGTGTATTTTAAATACGGTATTAACCGTTTACATCTTCTTAACTCAAATCGGACCCGCCCCTGCGGCCGCCGATACATCTGTTGATGTGACCGGACTATGGCCGAGTTGGGGCGAGATTCAAGGAAAATAAGGCTGGAGCTAGATTGTTTTGGCTTCTTTTTGATCCACCAAAAAATCTAACTGCCTCTTTTTGCGCATTTCCGCACGTAAACCGCTGCGCACTTTTACTGGAAACGCTCTAAAGGTTTCTGCCGATATCCAGGAATTTCTGGCGGCGTTCGGCGCGCAGCTGCGTGCCCGAGCGCTGCGAAAGATCGGCGAGCGCCTTGGCGATAACGTCGCCGGTGGCACCAATCACGGCCGCCGGATCACGATGCGCGCCGCCCATCGGCTCGGGAATGATGCCGTCGATGACGCCAAGCGACTTCAGATCTTCCGAGGTGATTTTCATGTTGGTCGCGGCTTCCTTGGCACGGGTCGAATCGCGCCAGAGAATGGAAGCGGCACCTTCCGGCGAAATCACCGAATAGATCGCATGTTCGAGCATGTAGACGCGGTTGCCCGTGGCGATCGCGATTGCGCCGCCCGAGCCGCCTTCGCCGATGACGACGGAGACGATCGGCACCTTGACGTTGAGGCACATTTCCGTCGAGCGGGCGATGGCTTCTGCCTGACCGCGCTCTTCTGCGCCGACACCGGGATAGGCACCAGCGGTATCGATAAGGGTCACGACCGGCAGCGAGAAGCGGTCAGCCAGTTCCAGCACGCGGATCGCCTTGCGGTAACCTTCCGGACGCGGGCTGCCGAAATTGTGCTTCAGGCGGCTTTTGGTGTCATTGCCCTTTTCCTGGCCGATAATGGCGACGGGCTGGCCATTAAAGCGGGCAAGGCCCGCCTGGATGGCAGCGTCTTCGGAAAATTTGCGGTCGCCTGCAAGTGGCGTGAAATCCGTGAACAGCGCCTTGGCGTAATCGACGAAATGCGGGCGCTGCGGATGGCGCGCGACCTGCGTTTTCTGCCACGCGTTCAGCTTGGAATAGATATCCTGCATCGCGTCATTGACGCGTGATTCCAGGCGATTGATCTCCTCCGAGGTGTCTATGCTCTCGTCTTCATCGGCAAGCTTCTTCAGCTCGATGATCTTGCCTTCAAGGTCCGAGATAGGTTTTTCGAAGTCGAGATAATTGTGCATGAGATCCGTTTCCGATCGTTTTGCGCAAGGTTTGAGCCGGATTATCCGGCGGTTCCGGTCGCTCTAATCAAGGTTTTTGCCCTGTTTGGCAAGGGGGTGATGTGTTTGTACCAGCTCTTGCAGGCGTTCTTCCAGCACATGTGTATAGATTTGTGTCGTGGAAATGTCGGAATGGCCGAGCAGTTCCTGCACGGCGCGCAGGTCGGCGCCGTTCTGCAGAAGGTGGCTGGCAAAGGCGTGGCGCAGGACATGCGGTGACACCGCCGAGGGATTGAGGCCCGCGCGAATGGCAATGTCCTTCAGGTCGCGGGCGAAAACCTGTCGCGGCAGATGCCCTTCCTTGCTGTTTGAAGGAAACAGCCACGGACTTTCCGGACTGTCAGCCTTTTTGGGGGACGCGGGCGTCCTGCTTTTCTCAGGTACGAGCGACTTCCTGGCCGCGTCGTATTTTTCCATCGCCTCGATGGCCGCGCGAGACAGCAACACCATGCGGTCCTTGTTGCCCTTGCCGCGGATCATCAGGAAGCGTCCCTCCTGGCGCAAAACCTTGACCGGCAGCGAAACGAGTTCGCTGACGCGCATGCCGGTCGCGTAGAGAAGTTCGAGCAGGAGATGCATGCGGATGCGGGCAAGCTGGCCGGGGCCGGTTAAGGCGGTCTCTTCAGCAGCGATGCCAAGAAGTTTTGTCACGTCCGCGACGCTCATCGTCTTGGGCAAGGTGAGGCCCTTCTTGGGTGCATCGATGGTACCGGTCGGGTCGTCGCCGCGAAGTCCTTCAGAATAGAGGAACCGGTAGAATTGCCGCATGGAAGACAGGCGTCTTGCCTGCGACGTGGCTGCAAAGCCCTGAGTGGAAAGATGGGTCAGATAGGCCGACAGGTCTGCCGTGGCGGCTTCCATCAAGGACTGGCCTCGGCCACCGAGAAATTCACGCAGATCGGAAAGGTCGCGTTCGTAAGAAGAGAGCGTATTGGCGGCGGCACCCCGTTCGGCGCTCATCATTTCCAGAAAACTTTCGAGCCGCGCGCCGTCCCGCCCGCTCATCTCTTTGCTACTCATGGGGTGCGCCTTGCCGGCTCCGCCGACGGCGGGTTCAGCCGCTCGGAAGGAATGCGCACCGTCACCTCGCGATCATTGGGCTTGACGAACATGACCAGCAGCACCATGCCGCCATAGATCAGCCCCGCGATGGTTGCCAGTATCATCGTGAAGCGGAAGAGGGTTGGCATGGCGGCTCCGTGAGGGTGGCTGTCTGAAGGTATATGCGGTGCAGCGAAAGCGGCGACAAGATCAAAAAGCGGTAGTCCGCCGCTGCCGCATGCGGCGATGAATGTGATTCAACGCAATTCAGTCAGCAATTTGGCTTGACGCTTCGTAAACATTTGCAGATATCCATGCCAAACGGGCTTTCAATTTTATGAATGAAAAGAATTTATCTGTCCCGGTCACACTCGGGGAGCAAGCGCGGGCCAAGCTCGCCGGGCGCAACGTCGTCTTTGTCGGACTGATGGGGGCTGGAAAGTCCGCGATCGGTCGCATGGTCGCCCAGCAGCTCAAGGTCTCCTTCATCGACACGGATGTCGAAATCGAGCGTGTTTCCCGCATGACGATAGCCGAACTTTTCGCCACCTATGGCGAGGAGGAGTTCCGGGCGCTGGAAACGCGGGTCGTCAAGCGGCTGCTGCGCGGTGGCCCCAAGGTCATTTCTACCGGCGGCGGCGCTTTCATCAACGACAATACCCGCCGGCACATCACGCGCGGCAGTGTGTCGCTGTGGCTGAAGGCCGATATCGAGGTTTTGTGGGAAAGGGTCAACAAGCGTGATCATCGCCCGCTTCTCAAGACCGAAAACCCCAAGGCCACGCTGGCGGCCCTGATGGAGAAACGGTATCCGATCTATGCGGAAGCGGATCTGACCATCGAATCCCGCGATGTCCGCAAGGAGATCATCGTGACCGAAGTGCTGGGCGCCATCGCCGGCCTTGAACAGAAAGACTGAGCATCATGACGCCTTCCGAAATCCACACCGACGAACGTCTTGTCCATGTGCCGCTCGGTGAGCGCGCTTACGACATTCTGATCGGACCGGGCCTGATCGGCAGGGCGGGCGGCGAGATTTCGTCGCGGCTGAAGGGCAGGCGTGCCGCTATCATCACTGACGAGCATGTTGCACCGCTTTACCTCGAAGGCCTGATGGACGGCCTGCAGACGGATGGCATCGAAGCCGTTTCGCTGACCTTGCCCGCAGGCGAGAAGACCAAGAGCTTCGAACATCTGGTCACTGTTTGCGATGCCGTTCTCTCCGCACGGGTGGAGCGCAACGATGCGGTGATTGCACTTGGCGGCGGTGTTATCGGCGATCTCGCCGGTTTTGCGGCGGGCATCGTGCGTCGCGGCGTGCGTTTCGTGCAGATACCGACCTCGCTTCTGTCGCAGGTGGATTCCTCCGTCGGCGGCAAGACGGGCATCAATACCCGCCAAGGCAAGAACCTTGTCGGCGTTTTCCATCAGCCCGATCTGGTGCTGGCCGATACGGCGGTGCTCGATACGCTGAGCGAGCGCGAATTCCGCGCCGGTTACGCCGAGGTGGTGAAATACGGCTTGATCGACAAGCCGGACTTCTTCTTCTGGCTGGAAAAGAACTGGGATGAAATCCGCACCGGCGGTCCCGCCCGCATCCAGGCGATTGCCACAAGCTGCCAGGCGAAGGCCGATGTGGTGGTGGCCGACGAGAAGGAAAACGGCGTACGCGCCCTTCTGAACCTCGGCCACACATTCGGCCACGCGCTGGAGGCAGCAACGAATTATGACAGCAAGCGGCTGGTGCACGGCGAAGGTGTCGCCATCGGCATGGTGCTGGCGCACCAGTTTTCCGCCCGCCTCAACCTTGCAAGCCCTGATGATGCCGCGCGCGTCGAAGCGCACCTCAAGGCGGTTGGTCTGCCAGTGTCAATGAAGGATATTCCAGGTGAACTGCCGCCGGTCGAGATGCTGATGGCGGCAATTGCGCAGGACAAGAAGGTCAAGGGCGGCAAGCTCACCTTCATCCTAACTCACGGCATCGGCCAGTCCTTCGTGGCCGACGATGTCGCGACGTCCGAGGTGCAGTCTTTCCTGTCGGAAAAGCATCCCGGCTGAGGCTTAAGGCGCGCGTTGCCTAGAACCGCGTCGGCTCCCCCGGCGCCGCCGCCTCGATGGCGAGGGCATGCAGCCCGGCGTCGAGTTCCGGTTTCAAAAGTGCATTGATCGCCCGGTGGCGCTCAATGCGTGACTTGCCTGCGAAGCTTTCAGACACTATCTGAACACGCATATGCGTCTCGCCGGTGCCGGTTATGTCCGGCTGATGGCCGGCATGCATCTGGCTTTCATCGATCACCACCAGGCGTTGCGGCGAAAAGCTCTGCCGAAGCTTTGTTTCTATGCGTTCTCGCAGGGACATGCGATGGGCTCCAATCCTGTTGGCTGGTCTTTAAAAGGGGCTACCTAAAAGCCTGCAACATTCCGCTTTGTCAATTCTTGTTGTGCGCCTTTTCGCACCCCATAATCAGGGCATCATGAAACTGGATTCGAAATATTTCGACCGCATCCGTACACGCAGAAAAAGGGATAGGGAACCTGAGGTTCAGGCCCCGACCTGCCAGTGGGACGGATGCGACAAGCCGGGCGCTCACCGTGCACCTGTCGGCCGCAATGCCGAGGGGCAATTCTTCCTGTTCTGTTTCGAGCATGTGAAGGAATACAATAAGGGCTATAATTATTTCTCCGGCCTGTCTGACACCGAGATCGCCCGTTACCAGAAGGAAGCGATCACCGGCCATCGTCCCACCTGGACGGTTGGCGTGAACAAGACTGCGCGCGACAGCCCGCTGCACTCCACGCTGCGTTCCGGCGCGGCGGGCGCGGCCAATGCCCGCATCCGCGATCCTTTTGGCTTCACGAATGGTTTTGCAAACGGGGCAAAGGCCGGCGGCCAGCGCCTGCAGCAGGACCGCAAGTTGAAGACGCTGGAGGCGAAAGCCTTCGATACGCTCGGCCTTTCTGCGGGTGCAAAGCAGGAAGAGATAAAAAGGCGCTATAAGGAGCTTGTCAAAAAGCACCATCCTGATGCTAATGGTGGCGATCGCGGCTCGGAAGAACGTTTTCGGGCTGTTGTTCAAGCATATCAATTGTTAAAGCAGTCAGGTTTCTGCTAAGCCAACGTTCGTGTTTACCGCCTGATTGATGATGTGGCCGGGTGGCCGCCGCCCGCCTTGGAGACGTGATGAGCAAAATCGACCTTGATATTTCCAACCTGCCCGACACGACGGTGTCCGTGCGGGAGGTTTTCGGCATTGATACGGATCTGCGGGTTCCCGCCTATTCGCAGGGCGACGCCTATGTGCCCGACCTTGATCCCGACTATCTTTTCGACCGCGATACGACGCTCGCTATTCTTGCCGGTTTTGCTCACAACCGACGCGTCATGGTTTCCGGCTTTCACGGCACGGGAAAGTCCACCCATATTGAGCAGGTAGCTGCCCGCCTGAACTGGCCCTGCGTGCGCGTCAATCTTGACAGCCACGTCAGCCGTATCGACCTCGTCGGCAAGGACGCCATCGTTCTTAAAGACGGCAAGCAGGTCACCGAATTCAAGGACGGCATTTTGCCCTGGGCCTACCAGCACAATGTCGCGCTGGTCTTCGACGAATACGATGCCGGTCGCCCGGACGTGATGTTCGTCATCCAGCGCGTGCTGGAATCCTCGGGCCGCCTGACGCTGCTCGACCAGAGCCGCGTTATCCGTCCTCACCCCGCCTTCCGCATTTTTGCGACCGCCAACACGGTCGGCCTCGGCGACACGACGGGCCTTTACCACGGCACGCAGCAGATCAACCAGGCGCAGATGGACCGCTGGTCCATCGTCACCACGCTGAACTACCTGCCGCATGAGCAGGAAGTGAACATCATTGCCGCCAAGGTAAAGAGCCTCAACAACCCGAAGGGTCGCGAAACCGTCTCCAAGATGGTGCGTGTGGCCGATCTTACCCGTTCGGCCTTCGTCAACGGCGACCTTTCCACGGTCATGAGCCCGCGTACCGTCATTACCTGGGCGGAAAATGCGGAAATCTTTGGCGATCTCGCCTTTGCGTTCCGCGTGACCTTCCTCAACAAGTGCGACGAACTGGAGCGCACGCTGGTTGCCGAACAATATCAGCGGGCTTTCGGCGTCGAGCTGAAGGAAAGTGCTGCGAACATCGTTCTCAGCGCCTGATCTTCCCCGGCTTGTCCGGAGAACATCACCGATGACTTGAAGACGCCGGCGGGCCGCGCATCCTTGGATGGGCGGCTCCGAAGCGTCGACAACTGACAGGAAAGACAATGGCAGCGCGCGGCGACAATTCCAGAGCAAAACCGGGTACGGCGGTCGATACCGAACCGTTGCGTCAGGCGATTGCCGGATGTGTGCGATCGGTTGCCGGCGATGCAGAGGTTGAGGTCGTTTTCGCCAATGAGCGGCCTGGCCTTGCCGGAGAGCGCATGCGCCTGCCGGAAATTTCCAAGAAACCCACCGCGCAGGAAATCGCCGTCACCCGTGGCCTTGGCGATTCCATGGCGCTTCGCCTTGCCTGCCATGACGCTGACACCCATGCGGTGATGTCGCCGCAGGGTGCCGAGGCGCGGTTGATCTTTGACGCTGTTGAGCAGGCGCGGGTGGAATCCATCGGTGCACTGCGCATGCCGGGCATGGCCTCCAACATTCAGGCCATGAACACGGAAAAATATGCCAAGGCGAATTTTTCGGGCATCAACACGAAGGACGATGCACCGCTTGCCGAAGCCGTCGCCCTTTTGGTGCGCGAGAAGCTGACCGGCGAAAAGCCACCGGCCAGTGCCGGCAAGGTTCTCGACCTGTGGCGCGACTTCATCGAGGACAAGGCCGCCGGCGACCTGAGCGACCTTTCCAAGGTGATTGGCGACCAGAAGGCTTTTTCGCGGCTGGTGCGCAAGATGCTGACCTCCATGCAGATGGCGGAGGAATTCGGCGACGACGATAACGAGCCGGAAAGCCAGGAGGCAGAATCCGACGAGGAGCAGCCGCGCACTAACGAGACCGAAGAAGAACAGGTCGAGGAAGAAGCCGGTTCCGATGCGACGCCCGCTGATGAAAGCGAGGCCTCGCAGGAGGAGATGGAAGAAGGCGAGATGGACGGCGCCGAGATGTCGGACGAGGAAATGTCCGACGATCTCGATGAGGATTCCGAGACGCCCGGCGAGACCCGCCGCCCCAACAGCCCCTTCGACGATTTCAACGAGAAGGTCGACTACCGCATCTTCACGCAGGAATTCGACGAGGAAATCCACGCCGAGGAACTGTGCGACGAGGCGGAGCTTGACCGCTTGCGCGCGTTTCTCGACAAACAGCTCGCCCATCTTCAGGGCGCCGTCGGACGTCTGGCGAACCGGCTGCAACGCCGCCTGATGGCGCAGCAGAACCGTTCGTGGGATTTCGATCTGGAAGAGGGCTATCTCGATCCGGCTCGCCTCGTACGGCTTATCATCGATCCCATGCAGCCGCTCTCCTTCAAGAAGGAGCGCGACACCAAGTTCCGCGACACGGTGGTTTCGCTCGTCATCGACAATTCGGGTTCGATGCGTGGCCGCCCGATCACGGTTGCGGCCACCTGCGCCGATATTCTTGCGCGTACGCTGGAACGGTCGGGTGTGAAGGTGGAGATTCTCGGCTTCACCACCAAGGCGTGGAAGGGCGGTCAGTCGCGCGAGCAATGGCTGGCCAGCGGCAAACCCGGCTCGCCGGGTCGGCTTAATGATTTGCGCCATATCATCTACAAGTCGGCGGATGCACCCTGGCGGCGTGCACGGCGCAATCTTGGCCTGATGATGCGTGAAGGCCTGCTGAAGGAAAACATTGACGGCGAAGCGCTGATGTGGGCGCATAACCGCCTGATCGGCCGCCCCGAGCAGCGCAAGATCATGATGATGATTTCGGACGGTGCGCCGGTGGACGATTCGACGCTGTCGGTCAATGCGGGCAATTATCTGGAGCGGCACCTGCGCGCCGTTATCGAACAGATCGAGACACGTTCGCCGGTGGAGCTTCTGGCGATCGGTATCGGCCATGATGTGACGCGTTATTACCGTCGCGCCGTGACGATCGTGGATGCGGACGAACTGGCTGGCGCGATGACCGAACAGCTTGCTGCTCTCTTCGAGGATACCAATACCGCCAGCTCGTCCCGCAAGGTTCGCCGTGCGGGATAAGCGGGGCCGGGCTTTTCTTTCCTGTAAATCGCTGGCGATGGCTGCAGTTCTTGCGGTCACAGCGCTTGTTCCGGTTCCCATTGGCGCATCGACCATCGATGTTCCGGTCAGCGTTCGTCTGTTGTCAGGCTTCGAGGTAGGCACCAGCGCCAAGCGTTTCGGCAAGCTGGAATTTATCGGCGGCATGGTGATGAGCACGCCGGAAAAACTATTCGGTGCCATATCCTCCATCCGCTTTCGCCCAAACGGGCAGGAATTCGTTGCTGTGCTGGATACCGGCCACTGGCTCACGGGCAAGATCGCACGCGGCCCGTCGGGCGCGCTGTCCGGGTTGGCTGACGTGCGTATCACTGCCATGCTGGATGCCAGCGGCCGTGAACCTTCCCGCAAGATGGAAATGGATGCGGAAGGTCTGGCGCTGCGGGATGGCAAGGTATTCGTCAGCTACGAGCAGCGGCACAGGATCGATGCCTATCCCGATCCGGGGTTCGAGACCTCAAAGCCGCTCAGCCGCCTGCCTCATCTCATTCCCAACAGCGAACTGCGCCACAATGGCGGCATGGAGGCCCTTGCGGTCTCGCCGGCCGATTCGCCGCTTGCCGGTGCCCTTGTCGTGGTGGCTGAGAAAAGCATCGATGCCGACGGCAATCTTCTCGCCGCCATACTGGAAGGCCCGTTGAAGGGCACATTCGCGGTCACCCATCACCCCTCATTCGACGTGACGGACGGCGCTTTCCTGCCCAATGGCGACCTGCTGCTTCTGGAGCGCCGCTTCAATTTCGCTGAAGGGGTGGGGATGCGCATCCGCCGCATCAAGGCTGCCGATATCAGGCCAGGCGCGGTGGTGGATGGCGAAATCCTGCTGGAAGCAGGCATGGTCTACCAGATCGATAATATGGAAGGCATGGATGTGGTGAAGGGGCCTGATGGTTCCACGCGCCTCATCATCGTTTCCGATGACAATCACTCATTTCTCCAGCGCAATCTGATGTTGGAATTCAAGCTGGTGGAGTGAAGGCTCACACCTGCTGCGCCGCCTTGTAGGCAGCCATCAGATCCTCGACGGGAATGCCGTCGATCTTCATCCCTGTCATTCGGCATCCTGTTATCTGCGCGCCGGACAGGTTGGCGTTGCTCAGTTTCAGACCGGAAAGATTAACATCGTCGATCGACCAGCCGGACATGTTGCTGTCAGTAAATGACGCGCCGGAAAAGTTGATCTGGTTGAAGCTGGTTCCGGCGAGATTGACGTCGTTGAACACCGTACCCGACAGATTGACGTCGTTGAAGCTGGAGCCTGAAAGCGTGGCGCTGGCGGCCTCCACAATATCGATAACGTCATTGATCTGCATATCTGCCTGCCTCTGAGCTGTGCCACGGACCGCACACTGCAACGCAGTCGGCTGGTTTGCAAGCGCGATTCGATCCACGCTCCCACCCCAGCCTTAAACCTGGATGACAATGGTGTCAGCCCGATTTGGCGACCTTTGGCATCGGCTTCAGCGTGTTCATCAGTGCGCCGTAGGGCAGGAGCATCACGAGGCCGACGAGGATCTTCACCGAGAGGTCGCCGAGCGCCCAGGAAATCCAGCGCGGTGCCTCCAGAGCGAAGATGCCGAGCACGGGGGCATTTTCAATGGCGAAGGCATCGTTGGGACCGACGAAGGAGAAACTCGCAGCAAAGGCGATGGAGAAGAACAGCGCGGTATCCAGCACCGAACCCAGCATGGAGCCGGCAAGAGGTGCGTGCCACCAGCGCTGGCGGCGCAGGCGGTTGAATACGGAAATATCGAGCAGCTGGCCAATCAGATAGGCGGTGCCGGAGGCAACGGCGATACGCGGGATCGAGGTCCAGAAGGACAGTGTGACACCAACAATAAAACCGGCAAGTACGACGCGGCGCGCGACTGACGGGCCGAACTGGCGGTTTGTAAGGTCTGTGACGAGAAAGGCGACCGGATAGGTAAAGGCACCCCAGGTCAAAAGATCGCCGAGATTGACGCCGAACAGCGATCCGGAAAGCGGGTATTGCACCAGAATATTGGACGCGACGACCACCAGTGTCATCAGCAGAACGTAAATGAGCGTGTAGCGCAGGTAGGGCATTTTTTTATCCTGGGTGATGCCACCAGTTGGAGCCGAATTAGAACAAGCAAAAGGCTTGAGCGGCAAAAGCCATTCAAGCCTTCTGAATATCAGTGATGTCGAAACCGCTAATTAAGCAGCTTCGGCCGTCTTCTTGGCGATCTGGCGGCGCAGGAGACGAGCGCGCATGCTCAGTTCGTTTTCGCCGGACTTCAGAAGGAAGGCATCGAGGCCGCCACGATGTTCAACGGAGCGCAGAGCTGCTGCGGAAACACGCAGGCGGAAACGCTGGCCGAGAGCATCGGAGATCAACGTAACCTGGCAGAGGTTCGGAAGGAACCGGCGCTTGGTCTTGTTGTTGGCGTGGCTGACGTTGTTGCCCGTCTGGACGCCCTTGCCGGTCAATTCGCATACACGGGACATGGGTACACCTATTTCGTTTGTCTGTTTCACCACTGGCTCGCCACCGGCAAAACCGTGGTGGCAATCCAACTGGCCATGATTGGAAAGTTGCGGTTCTATAGTCAGACGGGACTTAACAGTCAAGCCGCTCGCGAGCAAATGAAAGGAAATTCCGGCGTTTTCAACCGGCATCCGCTTTTTTATTGCCACAAGTCGGCGTATATGATCGCCCCATAAGGCCGCTTCCGCGCCTCTTTTAAGGTGATATCCAAATGATTGCCAGAGGAAAAAGCATTTTCATGGCTGTGACAATGGCGTTTGCAGGCGTATCTCCCTCGCTCGCCGCCGAAGCCCGCCATACAAGCGAATACAGCATCAATCTCGGTATTCTACCAATTGCCAAGGCGAGTTTTTCGACTCGCATGAACGGCCCGAACTATTCGATTTCCGGTTCCTTCAGCTCAGCAGGGCTTGCAAGCGTTCTGGCGGATATTTCCGGCAAGACGACGATTTCGGGTGCCAAACGCGGCCATCGGCTGCAGGCGAATACATATTCGCTTGTTTACAAGGACGGCAAGCGGGTGCGGACCTATGATGTGGTCTATCGTAACGGCAACGTCACATCGACGACGGTGAAACCGGAGCCGAAGGCGCGGCCGGACAATTGGGTGAATGTGAAGGACGGCGACCTGCGCTCCGTCCTCGATCCAATCTCTGGTCTCATCATTCCCGCCGGCGGCCGCATCTGCCCGTCGCGCCTGCCGATCTATGACGGCGAATCGCGGCTGGATCTGGTGTTGAGCCCCAGCGGCACCAAGCCCTTCAAGACGAATGGCTTCAGCGGCGATGCCGTGGTCTGCAAGGCGCGTTACGTGCCAAAGTCGGGTTATCGCCAGGGGCGCAAGGATATCGAATACCTGAAATCCATTTCCATGGAGATCTGGTTCGCCAAATCCGACAATATGGATGTGTATGCTCCGGTCTACGCCGTCATTCCGACGCGGGTAGGCCAAGTCTACATCACCGCCACCAAATATGGCGGCTGATGCAGTTACGGCGTATCGCCCGGCGACCAGCCGGGTTCGGCCATCACGAAGCTTGAAAAGGCGAAACCCGGCGAGACGGTGCAGCCGACGAGGGTGAAGTCGCCGAGGCTTTCTGCCGATTGCCAGCAATTGGCAGGTACGATCACCTGCGGGCGCTCGCCTTCCAGAATGTCGGGGCCGAGGGTAAAGGTCTGTACCTCCCTGCCATCTTCGGAAAGATGCAGGGTGATCGGAGCGCCGGCATAATAGTGCCAGACCTCCACCGCATCGGTGACGCGATGCCAGTGAGAGCGCGTCCCCTTTTCCAGAAGATAATAGATCGCCGTCGAATGGCCGCGCTCACCACCTGCCTTGTCGCGAAATGTCTGGTGGTAAAAGCCGCCCTCGGGGTGCGGCTCCAGTTCCAGTTCGCGAATGATCGCTGCCGAAGACAGATCGGCGCCCATCAGAAATTGTCCTTGCGTGTGCGGATTTCGGCAAAGACTTCGGCATCGGTTGCGCCTTCAAGGCCAAGATGACTGCGGATGCTAGCATCGGCCACCCGCATATAAGGGTTGGTCTGTTTTTCCAGCCCGATGGTGGTGGGAATGGTGAATTCATTCGCCTGCCGCGCCTTTTCGACGCTTTCGGCGCGCTCGATTAGAGCTGCGTTATCAGGATCGACGGTGAGCGCGAAACGGGCATTCGAAAGTGTATATTCGTGGCCGAAATAGACTTTCGTGTCATCCGGCAGCGCCATTAACTTCTGGAAAGAGTGCCACATATCTGTTGCCGTACGTTCGAACAGGCGACCGCAACCCATGGCGAACAGCGTATCGGCAGCAAACAGCAGGCCGTCATCGGGAAGGTAGTAGCAGATATGCCCCGCCGTATGACCGGGTGTGGCAATGACCTGAACGCGCCGTCCGGCAAATTCGAACTCGTCGCCATCGGCCTGGGACCGGTCGAGACCGGGGATCGCAATCGCCTCATCATGTGGGCCATGTATTTCGCACTGGAATTTGTCCTTCAGCGCCAGATTGGCTTCCACATGGTCCTGATGGTGATGGGTGGTGAAGATATGCGTGAGCTTCCAGCCATGCCCATGAAGAGCCTGCAGGATGGGGCCTTCCTCCGGCGCATCGATCGCGGCGGTCGCCCCGCTTTCTGGATCGTGCAGCAGAACGCCAAAATTATCACTGCGGCAAAGAAAGACGTCTATTTCCAAAGGTTTCATCGTGGTCCTCTCCATTTGCCGACCTTAGCCGGCGCATTTGTCCGCCTGAATTTCAATGTAGGCGCAGACGCCTTGAAGTCCAACCGCCTGATGCTACATTCTCGCCCATGAACACCGATATCGTCGATCTGCGCGAATTCTATCATTCCCCGCTTGGCCGCTCGGCCGAGCAGGCGATCACCATGGCGCTTTCATCGCTCTGGCCGCCTTTGCCGGAGGAAAGGCTGGTCGGCCTCGGTTACGCCGTGCCGTTTCTGGAGCGGTTCCGTCATGACACGGAGCGCACCTTTGCCTTCATGCCGGCGGGGCAGGGAGCGGTGAACTGGCCGGCAGGCGAGCTTTCCTCCACGGCGCTGGTGTTTGACGAGGAGCTGCCGCTACCCGATTCGTCGATAGACCGGGTGTTGATGGTGCATGCTCTGGAATTTGCCGAAAATCCGCGCGAAACCCTGAAAGAACTCTGGCGGGTGCTGGCGCCCGGCGGGCGTCTGGTGATCGTGGTGCCGAACAGGCGTGGGGTCTGGGCACGCATGGAACACACACCTTTCGGCTCGGGCCGCCCCTATTCGCGCGGGCAGTTGACGGCGCTTCTGCGCGAGACCAATTTTACGCCGGGGGCAAGCGCCGAAGCGCTGTTCTTTCCGCCCACCACCAGCCGCCCGGTACTGAAATTCCGCCGATACCTTGAGCTTACCGGCCGCAGGCTCTGGCCGCTGTTTTCCGGCGTTATCGTGGTTGAGGCACAGAAACGTCTCTATCAGGGATTGCCCGTTACCCAGCGCGCCTCACGCCGGGTTTTCGTGCCGGTCCTGGCGCCTCAGGGTGTGCCCACCACCCGCACCGCCGCAAAGCACGGAAAGCCGCGCTGACCCTCGACAAAGGGGCCATTCCGGTCTAATGCCTCCGGCATTGCTTTTGCCGGGCTCCCCGGCGCATTTCCGAAGGTCGATCAAATGAGTGCAGAGCTTAGCCAACCTCTTCCGCGTCCGGGTATTCTGGATATCGCCGCTTATGTTCCCGGCAAGGAACACGTGGATGGCGTCGCGAAGGTTTATAAGCTCTCCTCCAACGAAACGCCGCTCGGGCCAAGCCCGAAGGCGATCGAGGCATTCGCCGCCACCGCCAGCCATCTGGAAATCTATCCCGACGGACAGGCGATTGCGCTGCGTCAGGCGATTGCAGACGTGCATGGCCTCAACATAGCGAATATCATGTGCGGTAACGGCTCGGATGAGCTTCTTGGCCTGCTCTGCCACGTCTATCTGGGTACGGGCGATGAGGCGATCATCACCGAACACGGTTTCCTCGTCTACAAGATCCAGATCATGGGTGCGGGCGCAACGCCGGTGACGGTGAAGGAAAAGGATTGCGCCGTCGATGTGGACGCGATTCTCGCCGCCGTCACGCCAAGGACGAAGATGGTTTTCATCGCCAATCCCGGCAATCCCACCGGCACCTATGTTCCGGTCGCGGAAATCCGCCGCCTTCAGGCTGGTCTGCCGAAACATGTCGTGCTCGTGCTTGATGCGGCTTATGCCGAATATGTACGCAAGAACGACTACGAGGCCGGTCTCGAGCTGGTGTCTGGCAACCGCAACGTGGTGATGACGCGCACCTTCTCCAAGGTTTACGGTCTGGCCGCACTGCGCGTCGGCTGGATGTATGGTCCGGCCGCCATCATCGATGCGCTGAACCGGGTGCGTGGTCCGTTCAACATGAGCGCGCCGGCGATCGCAGCGGGTGCTGCGGCCATCCGCGATCAGGCATTCCTGGAAAAGGCGATCTCTCACAACACGCTCTGGCTGGAGAAACTCACGACGGTCTTCACCTGTCTCGGCCTCAAGGTCACGCCGTCAGTCACCAACTTTGTCCTCATCCATTTCCCGGACCAGGATGGCAAGCGTGCACCAGATGCGGACGACTTCCTGAGCCGCCGCGGTTATATCCTGCGTGCCGTGCGCGGTTACGGTTTCCCCAATGCCTTGCGTATGACGGTTGGTTCGGAAGAAGCCAATCTTGGCGTCATCGCCGCGCTCACCGAGTTCATGGGGCAGGCGTAATGGGCGAGATCATGTTTGAGCGCATCGCGCTTGTTGGCATCGGCCTGATCGGCTCGTCTATTGCGCGCGACATCAAGGAACTGGGTCTTGCCCGGCATGTCACGATTTCCACCCGCAGCGCGGAAACGCTGAAGCGGGCAGAGGAACTGGCGCTTGGAAGCGAGTATACGACATCCGCCGCGCAGGCCGTCACGGATGCTGATCTTGTCATCGTTTCAGTGCCGGTCGGTTCATCCGGGGCGGTTGCCGAGCAGATCGCGCCGCATCTGAAGCCCGGCGCCATCGTCACCGATGTCGGCTCTACCAAGGCCTCTGTCATCGCGCAGATGGCGCCGCATATGCCTGACAATGTGCATTTCATTCCCGGACATCCGCTGGCGGGTACGGAAAAATCCGGCCCGGATGCCGGTTTTTCCGGTCTTTTCCGCGAGCGCTGGTGCATCTTCACGCCGCTGCCGGGCACGGATGCGGAGGCGCTGGAAAGGCTCAAGGATTTCTGGCGGGCGCTCGGCTCGCGTGTGGATGAAATGGATGCCGAACACCACGACAAGGTTCTGGCGATCGTTTCGCATCTGCCGCACATCATCGCCTACAACATCGTCGGCACGGCGGACGATCTGGAGACGGTAACCGAGTCGGAAGTCATCAAATATTCCGCTTCCGGCTTCCGAGATTTCACGCGTCTCGCCGCCTCGGACCCCACCATGTGGCGCGATGTCTGCCTGCACAACAAGGATGCCATCCTCGAAATGCTGGCACGGTTCTCGGAAGACCTTGCTTCGCTGCAAAGGGCGATCCGCTGGGGGGAGGGCGACAAGCTGTTCGAACTGTTTTCCCGCACACGCTCCATCCGCCGCTCCATCATCGAGGCCGGTCAGGACGTCGATACGCCTGACTTTGGGCGTCACGCGCTGGATCAGAAGAAGTAGGGCGCTGAAGTGATATTGATATCGGCGGCGACGGATGACGATATCGAATGGCTGCTGCGGGAAGACAAATGGATCGATGAGGATTGGTTGCGGCGTTGCGTCGGACGCCGCGAATATCTCGTCGCGAAAGAAGATACGATTCTAGTCGGTTTTCTGCGGTTCTCGATGTTCTGGGGTAAGATTCCCTACATGGACATGATCCGCGTCGTTCCCGAGTTTCGGGGACATGGCGTCGGCGCAACGCTTACAGTTTTTTGGGAAACTCTGATGCGTGAGCAGGGTGCCTCACTGGTGATGACGTCCAGCCAGCAGGACGAGCGGGAACCGCAGATGTGGCATCGTCGCAATGGATACAAAGAAGCCGGCATCCTGCATCTTTCAAAAATTCAGGATGCCGCTGAGGTGTTTTTTACAAAAGCTCTCTGTTAAATCGGCGGGATCTTCCCCAGCGGAATGAAACCGCTGACGGTGGCGCGGCCGCGATCCACCACGAGGTCGACGGACGCCCTGTCGCCGCCGCCGGCGAGTGCGCGGAGCATTTTGCGGGCGGTATCGATGGTGGATTGCAGCTGCGGAAACGCCTGCTTGGCATTGTCCGACCAGGCGTCAAGCTTTTCGATCTCCAGCTTGAACTGGCCGGAGAGATAGCCCTCATTATCGAAGGAGAAGGGGCCGCTGATACGCATGGTGCGGCCTTCGCCGATATCAGCGACCAGCCGGCGAAGCTCGCCGCTCGCACCGTAAAGCCCGGCCGTATCGCTGCCGTCTACCATACCCGCCTTGCCGGCAAGGGTGACATCGGCGATGGCGTTGAGGCGCGGCAGAAGTTGCGGCCAATCCTTGATGACGGTTGACGAGTCGGTCAACGTTATCGCGCCGTCTAGATCGGCGCCGTTCTGGCGCAGATGCATTTCCGTCTTGGCGGCATCGAAATCGATCGTCTGGCCGGTAACGGTGGAAACCGCCTGAGCCTTCAGGCCGTCAATGACAAGCGAGGTGCGGTCGATACCCCTAAGCTTGGTGACGATGCTCGACTGCATGTTCTGCCAGAGGGCAGAAACCGTCAGACCATGCGCGGTGCGGATTTCAGCCGGTGCATCCAGTTCCCAGACAATGTGGCCGGGATTGTAGACCTGCGCTGCGGAACGCAATTCTCCGAACGAGGCTGAAACGCCATTCTGCTTGTCGTCCACCGTTACCTTGGAGCAGAAAAGGCCGATGCGGAACGGATAACCCTTGAAGGCAATGTCGCCGCATTCGCCGCTGACGTTTCTGGCCTGCGAAGGCGAGATGACGTTCAGAACCGTCTGCTTCAGCTTGTCGGCGGCATAAAACCACCCGGCCGTGTAAAGTCCGATAACCAGCACGACGGCGATACCAAGCCAGAGGAATTTTTTGACCGTGCCGGATTGGCTTGACGATGCCATATTGATCTCCGATGAACAGACTTCAGATAAATTCGATTTGGCTTGGGATATGGACGATTTTTGGGTCTTTGGCTACGGTTCGTTGATGTGGAACCCGGGCTTTGCCTTTGAGGAAAGGCAGCAGGCGCGGCTGCACGGTTATCGACGCTCCCTCTGCATCAGTTCAAATGTGTACCGCGGCACTGAGGAGAAGCCCGGCCTTGTTCTCGGTCTGGAGCGCGGCGGCTCCTGCCTCGGCGTTGCCTTTCGCGTGCGCGGAGCGGACCATGGTCCGGTCATGGCCTATCTGCGCGAGCGCGAGCTGGTAACGAATGTCTACAAGGAACGCGTCGTTGCCATTGCGCTCGCCGATGGCACGCGAGGCAGTGCCGTGACCTATGTGGCCGATCCCGCCCACGAGCAGTATATTGGTGGTCTGGGTGTCGCGGAAGCGGCTACGATCGTGGCTGCCGCATCGGGCCGGTCCGGACCGAATACCGATTACGTCTTCAATACCGTGCAGCATCTGCAGGATATGGGTATTCGCGACACGCTGCTGGAAAGCATTGCCGCCAGTGTCGGCACGATCGCGGTTTAGCCGGCGGGAGTGTCTTGCCCCTGAAGTTCTGCGATACGCTTCACGGCGGTCGGTGGCAGCGGCAGGTGCGGATTGTTGCGCGCGGTCTCCAGCAGCAACTCGTCGCTCGCCTTTTCCGTCACCTCGATCAATGTCTTGAAAAACACGTCCGGGTCCAGTCCCGGCTCGATGGCCGGCAAGATCCGCACCTTGAAATGGCCGGGATAACGCATTGTCGAGCGGCGTGGCCAGAAGAGGCCGGGATGCATGGCGACCGGAATGACGGGGACTTTGAGGTCGCGGTAAAGACGTGCGATGCCATAACGATATTCGGGCTCAGCGCCCGGTGGCCGGCGTGTGCCTTCGGGATAGATTATGAGTTCGCGGCCAGCCGCCATCTCCTCTCTCGCCCGCTCCATGACCTTTAGCATCACCTTGCCGCGCGCGGCGCGGTTGACCGGGATCATGCGCTGCTTCATCGCATACCAGCCGAACAGCGGGATCCACAAAAGCTCGCGCTTCAGAATATAGACCGGATCGGGAAGGTTGGGCAGCAGCGCATAGGTGTCCCAGAAGGACTGGTGTTTGGGGGCGAAGATACAGCCGGTTTCGGGAATGTTTTCCAGCCCCTCGATCTCGAAGGTGGTGCCGACAATGGTCTTCATCAGCCAATGGTTGGATCGCGCCCAGTTCTTGGGGATTTCATAGGCTACTCTGCGCGGCAGGATGAAATAGATCGGCGTGAGCACGATCATGCGGACAATCAGATTGAGATAAAACAGCGTATTGAAAAGAAAAGAGCGCAGCTTGAGCATCGACAGACTTCCCGGGTTGCAGCCGTTCCGAAGCTCAGGCGCGCCTCGATGCCGGATGCCGATGCCAGACGCCTACACGAAAACAAGGCTCCGCAGCAAGCGTGTTCTCTCCGTTCTTTCCATTCACGGGGAAGAGGTTGCCGCCTTGATCGTGGGGTGATCGGCGCCCGCCTTGCGCAACCCGTCGCCCTTGCCGAGCCCGGTCAGGTCGCGTCCTGCTGCAATCACGAATTTCATGTATTCGTAGAGCATGGTTCGGACTACATCTGGCTCCGCGAACCAGTTGGTGCGGGCAAGGTCGGCGCTGATAACGGGATAGGCGATGAATTGGGTCTGCGGGCTGGCATTGTGCAGTTCATGCAGGCTGCGATGCATATGGTAATTGTTCGTAACGACGACGATGGAGGAATAACCGTGGTCGCGTATCCAGCTCGCCGCCTCGTTGGCATTGCCGATGGTGTCTATGGCCTTGTAGCCCATGTCCACGCAGCAGGAAAACATGTCCGAAGAGCCTTGCGTCATCTTGCGGATTTGCGTGCGGGTGGTGGCCGGATTGACGCCGGAAATCAGAAGGCGCTTGCCAACGCCGTCCCGCAGCAGGCCGACCGCCTGTTCGATGCGCTGATAACCACCGGTCAGAACGATGATCGCGTCGCCCTTGGCGCCTTCGGGCGGGCGCATGGAGGCGACCGAATCTGCGAACCACAAAAAACCGCCGGAAAAAGCCCCGAGAGTAATGACGCAAAGCAGGATGAGACCGCGAATAAAACGGCGCAGGCGACTTCGCCGCGACAACAGGCCCTTTTTTGCCTGTCGCGTGGTCGTCTGCTCCTGATCATGGTCCGTCCGACTCACAAACATTCCTCCTGAATACTCGCCGATTAAGGCAAGGAACAGGCATTTTTGTCCACCGTCCGCAAGTTACATCCGGCGTGTGAAGGGTGCAGTTTCCTCACGAGATCCGGGAGACGGCGTCACGATGCGACACCGTCGCTTTTAGACGGATCGGAACGGACGCGGTCGATATCGTCGATCGTGCGGATGACGGTCACACGCGCGGTGATCGTGGTGAGCAGCGCGATGATGATCATCGTCGTGGCGATGCCGATATAACCACTGAGGCCAACGGAAAAAGAGCCGAAAAGCGCACTTGCCTGATCGCTTTGCGGCGTAGCAACCGTGCTCGATTGCCAGAAACCGGCGGCAAGGAAAACCGCCGCGGCAAGGGCGCTGCCCGCTGCCGCACCTTTCAGGCTGATCTTCAGGAAGTGCTTCTGGAATTCCCGCGCGACGAAGCTGCTTTCGGCGCCGACGAAATGCAGCACCTCGACGATGTGCCGGTTGCCGGAAAGCGCGCCGCGCGTTGCAAACACCACCGTCAGCACCATGGCGGTGAAGACGAGGATCAGGACCCCGACGCCGATCATGACAGTGGTCCTGGCCATGGAGACGAGCCTGTCGACCCATGTACGGTGGTCATCCAGAAACGCCTGTGGAATTTCAGCTTTCAGCATATCGCGCATGGCCTGAAAATCGGGCGGGTGGTTTTCATCGATGGTAATCACGACGAGGCGCGGCACCGGCAGTTCGGAAAGATCGAGGCCACTGCCGAGCCACGGCTCCAGAAGACGCGCGGTGGCGGCGTCATCGAGGATCGTGCCATCCCGCGTGCCGACGAAGGTGAGCGCCAGAGTACGCGCCTTGGTGAGCGCTGCATTCATGTCCAGCCCGTCCTCGGGTTTGATCTGAATGGTGATTTCGCGGGAAATCTGGCTCTGCCAGGTGGCGGCGGTGGCACGCACCATGGAAACGGCACCAAGCGTCAGGCAGGCGAGAAAGGCCATGATGGCGATCACCACCATCAGCGCATTGCCCTGAATGTTGGAAGGCGGCAGAATGGGTGCCATCGGGCGGATACGCATCGGCGGCCGCTTCGGTGCGGTCGCCTCTGGTCTTAACTGTTTGCGGTTGATCTCATTCATAGATGTCGAGCCGCCCTTCGGTGAGGATCATCCGGCGTGCGTCGATCTGGTCCATCAGGCCGAAATCATGGGTGGCGATGACCACAGCGGTACCCAGCCGGTTGAGCTCCAGAAAGAGGTTGAGAAGGCGCTTGGCCATCGGCGGGTCGACGTTGCCGGTCGGCTCGTCGGCCAGCAAGATTTCCGGCTGGTCCATCAATGCACGGGCAATGGCGGCGCGTTGCTTTTCCCCACCGGAGAGGATGGCCGGAAGCACATTGATGCGCTCGCCAAGCCCGACCCATTTCAGAAGCTCGATGACGTCGTTGCGGTAGGCGCTTTCTTCCTTGCCGCGCACACGCAGCGGCAGGGCGACATTCTCATAGGTCGTCAGATGATCGAGCAGCCGGAAATCCTGAAAGACGATGCCGACGCGGCGGCGCAACATGGGCAGCTCGCTGCGCGGAATGCGCGACACATCGCGGTTGAACATGCGGATATTGCCGCGTGTGGGCTGCAGCGACATCAGCAGCAGGCGCAGGAACGTGGTTTTGCCGGCACCGGAAGGGCCGGTCAGAAACTGGAACGAACCCTTGGGAATGTCGAAGGTCATGTCCCTCAGGATTTCGGGGCCCATGCCGTAACGCAACCCGACATTTTCGAAATGGATCAACGGACTTCCAGTCTCTTCGTTTCGTGGTGGTTCGCAAACCGCTGGCGCGTGAGGCCCGGATGGGCCGTTTAACCCGGTTCCGGTGGCCTATGCGAGCCGTTTTTGCGAAGCATTAACCAATTAAATTTAAAACTTGGCAGGATTCGTTGCAATGCCCAGTTTTGCGGGCCGGAAAACCTCACCCAAGGAATTCTATGGCTATGTTCCGTTCATCTCGCCGGCAAGCGGCATTCGATTTCGACCTCCTGATGCCGGAAGCGCCAGTGCGCCGTACGGCGCGTGCAACCCACACCGGCCCCGATGTGGTAGACGCGGAATTTGTCACCATCAAGGAAAACCGTGTCCGTCAGCCCGGAAACGATAATCGCGGCGCGATGCGCCGGCAGATGGAAAAACCGCCCGTCACCGCCAGTGCTCTTGGTTACGCGTTCATCGGCTGGGTGGACCGCAAATTGTCGCGCCTGTCTGTGGATGCCTATTCGGCGCTGGTTGCGGCGCTCGTCATTTTTGTTTTCATCTGCTCAGGCGGCCTGTCGGTGGTCGTGCCGGAAAAGCCGGTCGTTGCGGCCGCAAACCCGCTTGCCATTTCCCATGTCACCATCACGCCGCAGGAGGCTGGCGGCATGGATGTCCTGCTCATCAACGGTATTGTGGAGAACAACGGTACCGCTCTGGAAGAGGTGCCGGCACTTCGCGCCGACCTCTTCGTTGCCAAGGGGCAACTGGTCGCCAGCATGGTCATCGAACCGCCGGTCAGGCAGATGCAGCCCGGTTTCAGCCACGGATTTTCGGCAAAGTTGCGGCATCCCGGTGGAAAAACGCCTGAGATCAAGCTTTCCTTCGTCGAAGCGGGTGCTTCCGAACGTTGACTGTGCTAACGCGTGGTCTTCGTATTTTTACTGAAAGGTAAAATCGGCAAGGCGCAGCACAGGAGAAAGAATGCCCGTCGTCCGTGGAAAAAACATTGAGCCGCTTTACACCGCCGAGCAGATTGCCGAGCGCAATCGCGACATGGCCAAGCATATAGCGAGCGGCCCGACCAAGGATTTGCTGGTCATCGCCGTGCTCAAGGGATCGTTCATTTTCGCGGCCGATCTCATCCGCGCGCTGCATGACAGCGGCCTTGCCCCCGAAGTCGAATTCATCACGCTTTCGAGCTACGGTGCCGGCACCGTTTCGCAAGGGGTGAAGATCGTCAAGGATATCGACAGCGACGTGAAGGACCGCGATGTTCTTCTGATCGACGATATTCTCGAATCCGGCCGCACGCTGCGTTTCGCCAAGGAACTGCTTTACGAACGCGGCGCCCGTCACGTCACCATCGCCGTGCTGCTCGACAAGAAGGTCAAGCGCAAGGAAGATCTGGAGGCCGACTATGTCGGTTTCGAATGTCCCGATTATTTCGTTGTCGGTTACGGCATGGATGTGGCTTACGCCTTCCGCGAACTGCCCTTCGTAGGCGTCGTCACGGGCGACGCCTGACGATTTCTGCCGTGCCGGGATGGGACATGCCGGAGACGCCTCATTAACCATTCACCCAGCGAAACCCTGGGTGTTTACCTCTTGAAAAGAGGAGCCTGCGATGTTGCTCACGGCTGGAAATGATGCCCAGGAGCAATGATTAATGGCGAAGATTCTGATTACCGAAGATGAGGATGCATTGCGGGCTTTCGTTGCCCGTGCGCTGCGTCTCGACGGTCACGAGACCCATGAGGCGGCAGACGGCGAGCAGGGGCTGGAGAAGCTTCAGGAAACCAATTTCGATCTCCTTCTTTCGGATATCCGCATGCCGGTCATGGATGGCATCGAGCTGGCGCACCGCGCCGCCGAACGCTTCCCGGCCATGCGCATCCTGTTGATGACGGGTTATGCCGAACAGCGCGAACGTGCTGATGATCTGGCAGAAAAGATCGTGGACGTGGTTTCAAAACCTTTTGCGCTTCCGGATATCCGCAAGGCTGTTGCGCGGGCGCTTGCGGCCTGAGCGATAAGGCTACAGAGATTTGAGAAAGGGTGGCCCTTTGGGCCGCCTTTTTTGTTGCGGAGTTGTCAAATCTCTCCGCCGTCATGCTCGGGACAAGGCCGAGGATGACGTTGAGTGTTTGATAAGCTAGCCTTTCCTCAAAAATGCGCGAGGTTAAACAGGCCCGATCGCTAGGAATGGCGGCCTCCATCCTCACCGTATATCCAGCAACCGCTCCAGATAACGCCGCTCGATTTCACCCGGCGGGTTGTTGCCGAGCTTTTCGCGAATAGCCTCGAGAATTTCGCGGGCGCGCTGCACGTCGATCTCATCAGGCACCTTCACCTGGTCGCCGAAATCGGGGCCGGTTGTGCTGCGCGGACGGCCGAGTGGATCGCGGCCGTTCTGTCCGCCTTGGCCCGCCATGCCTTCCTGCCCCTGTCCGGGCTGCTGTCCCTGCTGGCGCATGGCCTGCATGATCTGGCCCATCATATCCTGTGCGCCCTGTCGCAGCGCGTTCAGCGCATTGCCCTGACCTTCGACCGCCTGTTCGCCCTGGCTTTTGCCGAGTGCTTCGCCGGCGCCTTCCATTTCCTGCTGCGCCTTGCCGAAGTTTTCGCCCGGCTCCATGCCGAGATCACGAAGGCCCTGCTGCAATTCGCCCAGCTGCTTGCCCAGCGCGTCCTGCTGCGCCCTCAGATTTTTCAGCGCCTCGCGCAATTGTTCGGCCGTCATCTGCTCGCTCGGCTGTCCGCCTTGCTGGCCGTTCTCGCTCTGCTGGCCCTGCTGGCCCTGTTGCGGTGATTCACCGTTTTCACCCGTCTGCGGGTCCTGACCTTCGCCGCCATCCTGCGGGTCGCCGCGCTGCATGCGGTCACGCAGCGCCTGATCGAGCTTGAAGGTCTCGTCCATCAGCTTCTGCTGCTGTTGCAAAATTTCACCCAGCTTGTCGATCTGCTGGCGCATCTTGCTGCTTTGCTGCTGCCCCTGCTGGCCCTGACGTTGCGGCCGTCCCGCCTGCAGGTTGTTCATCATGCGTTGCAGCTGCGAGAGCATTTCCTGTGCTGCGTCACGGTTGCCGGAGCGCGCTAGGTTTTCGATCTGGTTCATCATGTTTTCCAGATCGCGCTGCCGCAAGACGTTTTGTGCCTGCTGGTTCATGTTGGCTTGCGGCGCATTCTGCATGCGCTGCGCAAGCTCGCTCATGAACTGCTGCATCGCCTCACGCAGTTCCTGCATCAGCTTGGCGACTTCCTCATCGGAGGCATTGCGCTGAAGCGCCTCGGAAAGCGCTGTCTGCGCATCACGCAGGCGTTTTTCCGCCTGCGAAAGATCACCATCCTCGATGCCGAGCGCGATCTCCCAGAGATAATCGGCGGTGTTCTTCAGCATCTCCTCATTATAGGCGAGCCGCATGCGGGTCTGCGCCGATTGCAGCAGGAGATAGTGCGTGGTGTTGGGAATGGTTTCATCCGGACGCAGACCAACCGCCTCGTTATAGGCGATCGCCTTTGGCATCTGGCGCGTGTCGAGCGAGAATATCTGCCGCTGTTCGGCAACCGAAGCCGCCAGCGGTTCAGAGAAATTGCGGCCCGGCAGCACCATTTCATGCGCGGGGCTGCGGCCGGTCTGGCCGGCACCGTCTGTTGCCACCAGCGTGATGCGCACGCGCTTACCTGCCATAGGATGTTCGGTCAGGTTGCGGCTGGTCAGCCCCTTGATCTCGCGGTTGTTCTGCCGCGGCAGGTCGAGCTTGAATTCCGGCGGCGGGTAAAGTGCTGTTGCACCCTCCGCAACGCCAAGCGGCTCTATGATGGCGTGGGCTTCCTTGATGCCATAGTCGTCCTTGGCGGTGAAACCCACCTCCAGCGCACCATTGACGGCGCGGCGCGGCATGTTGTCGAAGCCGATGGTCGGTGGCTGGTCAGGAATGACGTTGAACACCCATTGTTCGCCATTGGCGGTGATCATGCCGCTTTCGGTCACATCCATGGCAAAGGTGCGCGGCGTGACAGGTTGATCCGGCGCGCGTTTTTCTGTCTGTGCCGCCACATCGCCACTTGCGCTGTCGGCGCGCGCCGCTTCGGGGGCAAGCTTCTGCAGGGCGCCGGCGGTCTCAGGCTCGAAGGTCACTTCCTCGCCGCCATCGCCACCGGTCATGCGGATCGTCAGTTTGGAGGATTGCGGCACGGACACCGCGTCGTGGCCCGTCGCATCGCGCCCTGTCAGAAAAATCGGGGCGCGGCCGGTATAGGCGGGCGGCGTGAGCCAGGCATCGAGACGGATATCGGGATTGAGCGGACCGGCTGCCGGTCGGCTACGGAAGGCATCTGTAATCGTGCCTGCACCATTGGAATAGGAAAAACCGAAGGCGACAACCAGAAAAAGGGCGGGAATGGCGCGTAGTGCCGAGCGGTCGTAACGGGCGATATCGGGTTTCGGCAGGCCGGCATTCAGCGCGGCGATGCGTTCCGCCATACGGATCTGGTGTTCTTTCCACAAGGCGCGGGAAATGGGGGTGTCCAACGCCGGTTCGTCTTCCTGCACGCCGACTGGCTGGTGAGCGAGACCATTGCGTTCTTCCAGAAGGCGGGACGCGTCGTTGTCTGTCGGCCATTTCAGCCGGACGATTGGCAGGATGGTGCTGATGAAACCAAAAACCAGCAGGAAAACGATGCCCAGCCGTACGAAGTCAGGCATTTGCCGGTAGAGGCCGAACCATGCGAGCGCCAGAAACGCGGCGGCGATGGAAAGCGGCCACAGCGTCTTCGGTGCTACTCTTTCCGAAAACAACACGATTTTTGCGAAGAAGCGTTTAGCCGCAACCCGGCGGGCAAGATCCGGCCGCTGCGCGAATGCGCCGGTTGGGCGCTTTCTGCCTGTCCTGTCCTCTCCGGCTGTGGTCATCAATCCGTTCTCCCGGTTCTGGCCACGTCAAACGCCATTCCCGGAACGGCGAGCTGCTTGTATTATGAGAAGCAAGGATAACATTCTTTGTGGCGAAGACGAGGGCAAGCGGATGCTCACCCCCATTTTTTAGGCAGCTTCGCTCAATTGTGATCGACCAAGCCGGATGTATGGCGGATCAATCGAGCCAGGCGGGTACTGAATCGAGAGCGATCAGCTCTTCATAGGTTCCGCGCGGGCGGATGACGTGGAACTTGTCACCCTTTACCAGCACTTCCGGCACCAGCAGGCGCGAATTATAGGTGCCTGCCTGCACGGCGCCGTAAGCACCGGCGGAGCTGACGGCAATCAGATCACCCGGCTGCGGTGCGGCCATCTCGCGGTCCAGCGCCAGATAGTCACCCGTTTCGCAGACGGGGCCAACGATATCGGCCTTGATGCGAGGGGCGTCCACCGCGGGCTGCACGACCGGGCGGATGCCGTGATAGGCCTCGTAAAGCGTCGGGCGGATGAGGTCGTTCATCGCGCCATCGACAATCACGAAGTTCTTTTCGCCGCCATCCTTCACATAGATCACTTCCGTCACCAGAATGCCGGCATTGCCGACGATCAGGCGTCCCGGTTCGGTGATGATCTTGCAGTTGAGGCTCTTTAGCTCGTTCTTGACGATATGCGCATAGGCATCCGGCAGCGGCGGCGGATTATTGTCCTCGCGGTAGGGAATGCCGAGGCCGCCGCCGATATCGACGTGACTGATCGTGTGCCCGTCCGCGCGCAGGGATTCCACCAGTTCGCGCAGCAAGCGGAACGCATCCTCGAAGGGCTGCAATTCTGTGATCTGGCTGCCGATATGCATGTCGATGCCGGTGACTTCGATGCCGGGCAGAGTGGCGGCATGGGCATAGACCGCACGCGCCCGCTCATAGGAAATGCCGAACTTGTTTTCTTTTTTGCCGGTGGAAATCTTGGCATGAGTGCGCGCATCCACATCCGGATTGATGCGGAAGGACACATGCGCCCTTTTTCCGGCCTTGACGGCGCGCAGGTTGAGGACCTCAAGCTCCGGCTCGGATTCGATGTTGAAGCAGTAGATGCCGGCTTCCAGCGCGTAATCCATTTCCGCCACCGTCTTGCCGACGCCGGAGAACATGATGCGGTTTGCCGGTACACCGGCGCCAAGCGCGCGGCGCAATTCGCCGCCGGATACCACGTCGATACCCGCGCCGAGCTTTGCCAGCGTCCTCAGAACGGCCTGGTTGGAATTGGCCTTCATGGCGTAACAGACCATGGCGTCCACATCGGCGAAAGCGCCTGAGAACACCTTGTAGTGGCGCTCCAGCGTCGCGGTCGAATAGACATAGAACGGCGTGCCGACCGCCTTGGCGATCTCAGGCACGGGCACGTTTTCGGCGTGAAGCACGCCGTCGATATAGCCAAAATGGTTCACAGGCTTTTTCCCGTCAGAGAAGCTTGTCGAGGATGAACGGCCGCTCCGCCGTTGCCGGCTTCGTCTCGGTTCCGTCGGCATTGCGCTTGTTGCGCATTTCGACCGGCGTGCTCGGCGGATCGATATCGCCTTTTCGCCCGCAGGCACTGAGAGCAAGACTGACGGCGAGCGTCATGCCGATGGGAACGATGAGATTGCGCGCGGTTTTTGAAAGCATGAGCCTGTCCAAAGGAAATATGTGCTTCTCTGATAACGAAAAACAGGGCGCTTGTGCACCCTGTTTCTTGTGATCGCAGCGTAACGCAGATTTATGAGGGCGGCGGAGAAAAATGAAATCGTTTCCGCCGCTCATTTTAATTTGTCTGCGCATCGGATTTTCCGAAAACCGCTTCACACTTTTCGGTCCGATGCGTTAGTTGCGTCCACGCCACCAGGCGATCTGCTTCTTGACCTCGGAAGGAGCCGTGCCGCCGAAGCTGGTGCGGCTGGCAACCGATGCCTCGACTGAAAGGACGTCGAAAACGCCGCTTGTAATGGCCGGATGGATCGCCTGCAGGTCTTCCAGCGAAAGATCGGCCAGATCGCAGCCTTTCTTTTCCGCCAGTGCCACCGCATTTCCGGTCACATGGTGGGCGTCGCGGAAGGGCAGGCCTGCCTCGCGCACCAGCCAGTCAGCAAGATCGGTGGCGGTGGAATAGCCCGAACCGGCGGCCGCACGCATGCGGTCCTTGCGCACCTCAAGGTCGCGGATCATGCCGGTCATGGCGGCGATGGCCAGTTCCAGGCTTTCGGCGGCATCGAAAACCTGTTCCTTGTCTTCCTGCATGTCCTTGGAATAGGCGAGTGGCAGGCCCTTCATCACAGTCAGAAGCGCCACCAGCGAGCCGTTGATGCGGCCGGTCTTGGCGCGCACCAGTTCGGCGGCGTCGGGGTTCTTCTTCTGCGGCATGATCGACGAGCCGGTGGAAAAGGCATCGGACAGGCGGATAAAGCCGAATTGCGGCGTCGACCAGATGACGATTTCTTCGGCGAGGCGCGACAGATGCGTGGCGCAGATTGAGGCGATCGACAGGAACTCCAGCGCGAAATCGCGGTCGGAAACGGTGTCGATGGAGTTGCGGGTCGGCTCGCGGAAGCCGAGGGCCTTTGCCGTCATGTGGCGGTCGATAGGATAACCGGTGCCGGCCAGCGCTGCTGCACCGATCGGGCTTTCATCCAGATGTTCGATCGCGTGACGCACGCGGGCGCGGTCACGGCCGAACATTTCCACATAGGCCATGCAATGATGGCCGAAGGTGACGGGTTGGGCCGTCTGCAGATGGGTGAAGCCGGGCATGACCGTATCGGCATTTTCCTCGGCGCGGTCGAGGAAGGCGGAGATGAGCGCGGTCAGCATGCCTTCCGTCTTCTGCAGCTCTTCCTTGACCCAGAGGCGGAAATCGAGCGCCACCTGGTCGTTGCGCGAGCGGGCGGTGTGCAGCCGCCCTGCCGCCGTGCCGATGAGGGTGGCAAGCCGCGCCTCGATGTTCATGTGAATGTCTTCGAGCTTGCGCGAGAATTCGAAACTGCCGGCCTCGATTTCTGACAGGATCGTGTTCAGGCCGTGAACGATCTTGTCTTTATCTTCCTGCGAAATAATGCCTTTTTCCGCCAGCATGGTGGCATGCGCTATAGAGCCGCGGATGTCCTGGGCATAAAGCTTCTTGTCGAAGCCGATGGAGGCATTTATCTCTTCCATGATGGCTGATGGCCCGGAAGCGAAACGTCCGCCCCACATCTGGTTGGAGGATTTCTGATCTGTGCCGTCAGCCATGTTCTGCGTGCCCTGGAGTATTCGATGACAGAAAAAAGGCCGTTCAGGCTTCCTTCCGCCAGATTGGTTGCAATTGCTGCCGTTGCCGGTGTCGTGTTCGGCGCGGGTGCGGTCTGGTTCAGGCATATTGGGTCTGAGAGCCCGGTTCAAGGGGCAGCGGTTGCCGAGGCCGGTTTATGTGAAGGTGCGGCAAACCGCATCGCCTCGCTGAAACCCCTCCTGAAGGGCCAGGTGGCGGCCATGTCGGCCACGGATACGCCGCGCGTCATCCCGCTGTCCTTCAAGGGTCCGCAAGGGTCGGACATGTCGCTTGCCGATCTCAAGGGCAAGGCGGTTCTCCTCAATCTGTGGGCCACTTGGTGCGTGCCATGCCGGGAGGAAATGCCTGCGCTGAACGCACTCGAGAAGGAAAAGGGCAGCGATGGCTTTGAGGTTGTTGCGGTCAATATCGACACCGGCGCGGACGAGAAACCGAAAGCCTTCATTGACGAATACAAGATCGACGCGCTGAAACTTTACCGCGACAGCTCCATGGGCGTCTTCAATGTTCTGAAAAAGGAAGGGCTGGCTTTTGGCCTTCCCGCAACGCTTCTTCTGGACGAAAAAGGCTGCCTGATCGCCGCCATGAACGGTCCGGCAGCCTGGGACAGCGGAGATGCCAAGGCGTTGGTATCGGCAGTGAAGGCTAAATAATTGTCCAGTGCGGGAGGGATTTTCCTCCCGTCATCTCGAATGATATCCGAGGAATATCTCTTGCGCCTTAGCGCGTCGGAACCGGTGTCTCTCCACGGTAATCGTAAAAACCGCGACCAGATTTGCGGCCGAGCCAGCCGGCCTCTACATATTTCACCAGCAGCGGGCAGGGGCGGTATTTGCTGTCGGCCAGCCCGTCATGCAGTACCTGCATGATCGACAAACAGGTGTCGAGACCGATGAAGTCGGCAAGCTGCAACGGTCCCATCGGATGGTTGGCGCCGAGCCGCATGGCGGTGTCGATTGCTTCCACCGAACCGACGCCCTCATAGAGCGTGTAGATCGCCTCGTTGATCATCGGCAGCAGGATGCGGTTGACGATGAAGGCCGGGAAATCCTCGGCGACGGTGATCGCCTTTTCCAGCGTCCGCACATAGTCCTTCGCCGCATCGAAGGTCTTTTCGTTGGTGGCGATACCGCGCACCAGCTCTACCAGCTTCATCACAGGCACCGGGTTCATGAAGTGGATGCCCATGAACTGTTCGGGACGATCGGTCGCGGACGCAAGGCGAGTGATGGAGAGCGAAGAAGTGTTAGTGGCCAAAAGCGCTTCGGGCTTCAGTACCGGGCAGATCTGCGCATAGATCTTGCGTTTGATTTCCTCGTTTTCGGTAGCAGCCTCAATGACCAGATCCATGGGCGCCAGATCGTTGACGTCAGTCGAACCGCTGATGAGCGCCAGCGCATCTTTGCGGGCGTCGTCGGAGAGCTTGCCGTTGGTGACCTGACGGGCAAGATTGCCGTTGATCGTGGCAAGGCCGGCTTCGATGCCGTCCTTGGAAAGATCGTAAATGTGCACCTTGTAACCGGCCAAGGCGGAAACATGCGCGATGCCGCAACCCATTTGACCGGCTCCGATGATACCGATGTTTTTAAAGGGGGCGGTCATATGCTGGTCTCCTCATGGGATTTCATCTGCGTCATTTGCGGCGATGTTACGCATATCGCCGAAAAAGAGAAGGCGGCGCGTTCAAAAAACGCGCCGCCTTTGGCTAAAGGCTTAAAATCACAGAGCCTTCTGGAGTTCTGGCAGAGCCTCGAACAGGTCTGCGACGAGGCCGTAATCGGCAACCTGGAAGATCGGCGCTTCCTCGTCCTTGTTGATGGCAACGATGACCTTCGAGTCCTTCATACCGGCCAGATGCTGGATGGCGCCCGAAATGCCGGCAGCGATGTAAAGCTGCGGTGCCACGACCTTGCCGGTCTGACCGACCTGCCAGTCGTTCGGTGCATAACCCGCATCGACGGCTGCGCGCGATGCGCCGACGGCTGCACCGAGCTTGTCGGCAACCGGCAGGATCACTTCGCGGAACTTTTCCGAGGAGCCGAGTGCGCGACCGCCCGAGATGATGATCTTCGCAGAGGTCAGTTCCGGACGATCGGAAGAGGCGAGCGCGTCGGATACAAAGACAGAAACGCCGGGGTTCTCGGCAGCACCGATGGTTTCCACCGGTGCCGAACCACCTTCAGCGGCTGCCGCAAACGCGGTGGGGCGCACGGTGATGACCTTCTTGGCGTCGCTTGCCTGCACCGTCTGGATGGCGTTGCCGGCATAGATTGGACGTTTGAAAGTATCCGGGCTGACGACCTCAATGATTTCCGAGACCTGGGCCACATCGAGAAGGGCTGCGACGCGCGGGGCGACATTCTTGGCCGAAGCGGTCGCCGGTGCGATGATGACGTCATAGGAAGGGCTGAGCGAAACGATCAGCGCCGCCAGCGGCTCGGCAAGCGCGTTGGCATAGGATGCGTCGTCGGCAAGCAGTACCTTGGCAACGCCGGACAGTTTCGCCGCCGCGTCGGCGGCACCCTTCGCACCGGAGCCGGCAACGAGCACGTGGACGTCGCCGCCAATCTGCGTTGCCGCCGTCAGCGTCTTCGCCGTCAGGTCGGAAAGGGTTGCGTTGTCGTGTTCTGCCAGAAGAAGAATGGCCATGTTGTAATCTCCCTTTTCCGAAACCTTAGAGGACGCCGTCGGCTTTGAGCTTTTCAACCAGCTCAGCCACCGAGCCGACCCTGATGCCGGCCTTGCGGCCAGCCGGCTCTTCTGTCTTCAGAACCTTCAGACGCGGCGTGACATCGACGCCGAAATCGGCCGGGGTCTTCTTGTCGAGCGGCTTCTTCTTTGCCTTCATGATGTTCGGCAGCGAGGCGTAACGCGGCTCGTTCAGACGAAGATCGGTGGTCACGACAGCGGGAAGTTTCAGTTCGACCGTCTGCAGGCCGCCATCGACTTCACGCGTCACAGCGACCTTGCCATCAGACGGTACGACCTTGGAGGCGAAGGTGCCCTGGCCCCAGCCGAGAAGGGCGGCCAGCATCTGACCGGTCTGGTTACTGTCGTCGTCGATCGCCTGCTTGCCGACGATGACGAGGCCGGGCTGCTCGGCTTCCGCCACGCCCTTCAAAAGCTTGGCGACGGCCAGCGGTTCGACCGTCTCTTCGGTCTCGATCAGGATGGCGCGGTCGGCACCCATGGCGAGCGCCGTGCGCAGCGTCTCTTCCGCCTTGGCAGGGCCGATCGACACGACCACGACTTCTTCGGCCTTGCCGGCTTCTTTCAGCCGCAGAGCCTCTTCCACCGAGATTTCGTCGAACGGGTTCATCGACATCTTCACATTCGCGAGTTCAACGCCCGAACCATCCGACTTCACGCGGATCTTGACGTTGTAATCAACAACTCGTTTGACAGGGACAAGGATCTTCATCGGCGGTTTTCCTCAAACTCCTGTCCGCGAGGCGACAAGACCGCGCGGACCTCCAAAAACAGGTTGGCGACATGGATAAGCATTTTTCCCGCAAATACAACGGAGCAATGTTCATTATCACATGCACGCAAGGCATACCTTACGTTGACGTTAACGTAAATAATTTATCTCTCCGTCAACGGCTCATCTGCTCCCGTCATAGCCCCGTTCGATTTGCGACAACCCCGCCGTTTGCGACGGATTCTTGAACTGCGCCGCCCTTGGCGGAACAATCGTGCGGTCGAACAGGGGAACGTCCGGCCGGCGCATGAAAATTACCATCACAGCCCCGGCCAATATGCCGCCCACATGTGCCCCCCAGGAAACATTTTCCTCAAGGCCAAGTGCCAGCATCAGAAATTGCTGTCCGATCCATAGCGCCAGCGGAATGAAGGCAGGCAAGGGCAACGGAATGCGCATGAACACCAGAACCCAGACGCGCACCTTGGGATGCAGGAGAAAATAGGCCGCGACGACGCCGGAAACAGCGCCTGATGCACCGATAAGCGGCCCTTCCGACATGGGTGCGACGAAGCCGTGCAACAGCGCGCCGGCTATGGCGCAGGCGATGTAAAAGATAAGGAAACGGAAATGGCCGAGTGCGTCCTCGACGTTGTCGCCGAAGACCCACAGAAACAGCATGTTGCCTGCCATGTGCCAGAAATCCAGATGCAGGAACGCATAGGTGACGACGGTCAGGTCATCCGGCACCACCTGTAAGGCCGGCTCCAGGTAGGCGTAATCGAACACCACAGCCGGGATGAAACCGAGGCCGAGCGCTGCGGCATTGGCCTGGACGTCACTGGCAAGCACGCCGGTAAATAGCCATACCAGCACGTTGACCACGATCAGGCCGATCGTGACATATTGCAGCCGGATATGTTTGAGGGAATTCGCATCGTGCAGCGGTATGAACATCGAATGCCCTTCGTTTGTGCGAGAGATAGGCTTTAGCGGTTCTTGCCGGGAACCCACAATATGTCAGCCTTGCCCATGTCATTGGCAAAACGGGCGGCAACGAACAGGAAGTCGGACAGGCGGTTGACATATTTCAGCGCTTCCGGGCTGACGATCTCGTTTTCAGCAACCGAGAGCTCCACCATGAGCCGTTCCGCCCGTCGGCAGATCGTGCGCGCCAGATGCAGATTGGCCGCCGCCGCATTGCCGCCCGGCAGCACGAAGGAGGTCAGGGGGTCAATTGCGGAGTTGAGGTCGTCGATTTCGTTTTCCAGCCGCGTGACCTGGCTCTCGACAATGCGCAGCGGTTCGTAGGCCGGCGGCTCGCCGGTTTCCGGGGTCGCGAGATCCGCGCCAAGGTCGAACATATCGTTCTGGATGCGGAACAGCATGGCATCCAGCTTTTCCATGCTGGCAATATCAGTATTGACGGTATGCAGCCGCGCCACGCCGATCGCCGAATTCGTTTCGTCCACCGTGCCATAGGCCTCGACGCGAAGATCGTGCTTCAGGCGGCGGGGACCGGACACCAGCGCCGTCGTGCCCTTGTCGCCGGTGCGGGTGTAGATCTTGTTCAGCTTCACCATGTCAGCGTCCGCCGCCGGTGAGCCAAAGGGTCAGCATGATGAGCACGATGGCGATGGCCTGCAACAGGAGGCGAAGCTGCATCAACTTGTTGGAACGGTTGGCGTCTTGGCCCTTCAGCATGTTGAAAAGGCCTCGTATCAGCACGATGACAACGAGGCCCATGACGATAAGGGCCAGAACAGTGGTGAAGCCGGACATTTAGGGGGTACTCCTCCTCAATCGAATCTGCGCAGCAGACGATAGAACAGTCCGGCAGGCAAGAGCCGTTTCAGCAACAGCCCCTGTTTGGCGGGAACGGTGACGGGATAATGCGGTTTTGGCTTTGCGGCGGTCAGGGCGTGTTTCAGCACGGCGTAAACGGCATCGGGGCCAAGCTTGTGGCGGTTGACCGGGCCGGACCCATCCATCCTCGCCAGCTGACGCTTGTATTCCACAGCATGGGCCGAGTTTTCCAGATCGATCTTGTCTCTGACGTGGGCAAGCGCTGTCGTGGTGAATTTCGACGTGATCGGCCCTGGTTCGATCATGCTCACATGGATGCCGCTGTCCTGAAGTTCCATGCGCAGCGTGACGCCAAGGCCCTCGATCGCGAATTTCGATGCCGTATAGGCACCACGATAACGATAGGGAACGAGGCCGAGAATGGAGGAGCAATGCACGATGCGCCCTGAACCGCGCTGGCGCATGAAGGGAATGACCCGCCGCGTCAGATCGTGCCAGCCGAAGACGTTGGTTTCGAATTGCTGCCGCAGTGCTTCCACCGGCAGATCCTCCAGAGCACCCGGCTGGCCATAGGCGCCATTGTTGAACAGCGCATCGATGCGGCCTCCGGTTCTGGCCGCAACCGTATCCACGAGAGCCGCGATGGTTTCGGGCTTGGTATAGTCCATGATCAGGGTTTCTATGCCCTGATTTTCGAGCGCGGCCATATCGACGATGCGACGCACGGTGGCAAACACCCTCCAGCCGTCGCGGTGAAGCGCGCCGGCACAATGGGCTCCGATGCCCGAGGAACATCCGGTAATTATGATGACGGGTTTTTCAGGCATCTATGCCGCTCCGGAAAGCCGAATGTTGCGCTGGCCCGATGGTCCGGCCTGTGAAAATTGTATTGCGCAAAATCTGTATGCCTGCGGGAACCGAAAGGCGGGCTTGTGCGCTGTACAAAGTAGAGCTGACTTCCCATATTCGGGGCGAAGTTACAAATGAAATGCCGATGAATGGAGGCGACATGGTTGCCGCAGTGCGCCTGGCAGGCAAGGTTGCCTTCGATGCCTATTCTCATTTTGCCGAGGATGACGGCTGGGCGATGGCGAGCCACATGGCGCTTTCCATCCTGCTGGCGCTGTTCCCGTTCCTGATTTTCGGCACGGCTTTGGCCGGTTTTCTGGGGGCTGACCAGTTTTCCGAGACGGCGGTGCATCTGATTTTTGACACCTGGCCGGAAGCGATCGCAGGTCCGCTTGCCGCGCAGGTGCAGCAGGTCCTGACCATTCCGCGCGGCGGACTGCTGACAATTTCGGTGCTGGCGGCCGCATATTTTGCCTCCAACGGCGTCGAGGCGCTCAGAATCTCGCTCAACCGCGCCTATCGCGTCACGGAAACGCGCTGGTGGTACATCACCCGTCTTCTCAGTCTGCTTTATGTATTGATCGCAGTGGTAGTCTTTACCGGCATCAGCATCGTGCTTGTTGCGGTGCCGGTCGCAACGTCCTTTGCCGAGCAGCGGTTTCCCTGGCTGACGGATGCGCTGAACACTGTTTCCAGCCTCGGACTTTACGGCACCATCGTCGTTCTGACGGTCGGGCTGGTGGCGGCGCATCTGTGGCTTCCGGCCGGCAAACGCCGCATCTGGGATGTCTGGCCTGGCATTCTGCTGACAATGATCTTCTGGGTCATCGGCGCGGCGATCTTTGCCTATTACCTCTCCACCTTCGCCAATTATGCCGCCACCTACGCCGGTCTGGCCTCGGTGATGGTGGTTCTGGTGTTTCTTTACATGGTGGGTGTCATCTTCATGCTGGGTGCGGAAGTGAATGCCGCTCTGATGAAATACAAGGTCCGGCAGATCATCCGCCGCAATATCGCCGGCAACAGTGCGCGCCGCGAGCAGGTGCTAGAGGAGCCCGACAAGCCGGCGGATATCTGACGGCGTTTTTCCTTCCGCCCGAAGCGCTGAAAGGCCGGTGCTGCCTTCGCTTTTCGAGAGCTTGCGCCCATCAGCACCCAAAATCAGCCGGTGGTGGTGATAAGCGGGTGGCGATAGGTCAAGCAATTGTTGCAGCAGCCGGTGAATGGCGGTTGCGTTAAACAGATCCATGCCGCGCACCACATGGGTGATGCCTTGCAGCGCGTCATCCACCACAACGGAAAGATGATAGCTGGAGGGGGCGTCGGAGCGCGACAGCACCACATCGCCCCACAGCGCCGGCAAAGCTTCGATTTCCCCGGTCTGCCCGTCGCCGCTCTCGCGCCAGAACAGCTTGCTGTGCAAGGTGCGGACCGCCTTTTCCATGTCGAGCCGCCAGGCGTGTTGCCTGCCTGATGCCAGAAGTTCGGCCCGTTCCGCCTGCGGCCTTTGCCGATCTATTGCGGGGTAAAGCGGCGCGCCGTCGGGATCGCGCGGCCAGAGCCTTCCCTCTGCCTCAAAGGCCCTGACAATGGCTTTCGTCTCACCCCGGCTTAAGAAGGCGGGATAGGCGAGGTCGGCCTCGACCAGCCTGTCGAGTGCTGTGCGATACTCATCGAAGTGCTCCGATTGCCGCCGCACCGGCTTTTCCCATTCCAGTCCCAGCCAGCCAAGATCATCATAGATCGCCTGCTCCAGCTCCGGAGTGCAGCGCGTCTGGTCGATATCTTCGATGCGCAGCAGAAAATGGCCACTGTTTTCCCGCACCATGTCGTGGTTCAGAAAAGCGGAAAGCGCATGGCCCAGATGCAGGGCGCCATTGGGGCTGGGCGCAAAACGATAAACCGGTTTTTGACGGACGGGCGAAGGCATGGTTTCTTCTGCCATGTTTTGAAGCGCCTCGCCACCCGGTGCCGGGCCAACGTGAATATGGGCTGTGCAGACATGAAAATCATCAGGGGCCTCGACGATATCAGCGAAGGTATGGCGCATCTTGCCCGCCTCGATCCGGCTCTTAGCCTTATTATCGAAAAAGCCGGTCCGCTGGAGTTGCGTATTCACGAGCCCGGCTTTGCGGGCCTTGCCCATATCGTCGTGTCGCAGATGGTGTCGCGCGCCAGCGCGAACGCCATATGGGTGCGTATCCTTGCCGGCACGGGCGGGGCGGTGACGGCGGAAAACTATCTGGCGGTGCCGGAAGAATTGCACGCCACTTTCGGCCTTTCCCGGGCCAAGGCAACAACGCTGGAAGGGTTGGCGCACGCGGTTGCGGATGGCCGCATCGATCTTGATGCCGTCAGTCGCAAGGAAGCAGATTTGGCCCTTTCGGAGCTGGTGGCGCTTCGCGGCATTGGTCCGTGGACGGCGGAAGTCTATCTGATGTTCTGCGGCGGCCACCCCGATATTTTTCCGGTTGGTGATGTGGCGCTGCGGGCTGCGGTGGGCCACGCGCTTTCGCTCGAGGCACGGCCGGATGCGAAATGGCTGGCGGCGCGGGCGGAACTCTGGACGCCCTGGCGCTCCGTCGCCGCCCGGCTGTTCTGGGGCTACTATGCAAATATCATGCGGCGCGCGATGGTGCCGCTGCCCTGATATGGCCGCGCGGCGCTAGAAGTCTGCGATCCGGTAGGGCAAGGCTCCGCGTGAGAGATGATCGACATGTAGTTTGCGTTTTAGCGGCGGTACGGCGCGCTGCACGCAATCGACCCTTTCGCAGACCCGGCAGGAAACGCCGATGGGCTTGAAGGAGGCGGTATTGGCGAGATCGAGTGTATCGGCATAGACGAAATTCTGCGCATGGGAAATTTCGCAGCCAAGCGCGATGGCATAACGTGGCCTGTCCGTGTTGAAACCGGCGCCGGCTTTTTCGATCTGTGTGGCGATGGAAAGATAGCGCACGCCGTCAGGTGTTTCCGCCAGCTGGCGTACTATCCTGTCGGAGTTTTCGAAGGCCTGATGAATGTTCCAGAGCGGACAGGCCGCGCCGAAACGGGCAAATTGCAGCCTTGTGGCGCTGTGGCGTTTGGTGATGTTGCCAGCCCGGTCGATCTTGGCGAAAAAGATCGGCACGCCTTTCTGACCAGGGCGTTGCAAAGTGCTGAGCCTGTGGGCCACCTGTTCAAGGCTCGCGCCGAAGCGCACGGCCAGAAGTTCCAGATCGTGGCGCAATTCCTGCGCGGCCCGGTGAAATTGCCCATATGGCAGGATCAGCGCGGCGGCGAAATAGTTGTGAAGGCCGATGCGACAGATTTCCGCGGCTTCGGCGCTACGGAAACCGGCGCCGGCCAGCACTCTGTCCACGGTTGCTCCCGCATGAAGCTGGGCGATCTGAAGCGCAAGCTGAAAACAGCGGGTCGGTGCTGCCATGTAGGAACTGAGCGCCAGCGTTTTGCCGGCCGGATCGAAATGCCGGATCAATCCGCCCGCCGCCTCCGTTCTGGTGATATGGACACCGAAGCGGCTGCGTAGATGGGCCGCGAGAATGCCGTAGGTCTCGCCGCCCTCTATCTCCAGTTCGTATGCAAGTTCTTCCGCCAGAAGATCGATCTCGGCAACGTAATTGTCGACGAAGTGAAAGAAATCGCGGACCTCTTCGTAAGGTGTTCTTTCCACCTGCGCGGTTCCCCGCCCCAGCCTGTCATCCAGCTGCACCAGCTGCTCGCTGTTTTGCCGGTAGGCCTGGTGGGCGCGCAAAAGCGCATGGGCAAAACCCGGTGCGTTCTGCGCAATCAGCTTCAGCTCCTGCAGCCCGGGCTCGTAATTCAGGAACAGCGGGTCTTTCAGGGCCTCGCGCACAGCGGAAACCAGCCGGTCGTTTTCGCCGGTTGCCAGCTCCGTCACGTCGAGCTGGAATTTTTCCACCAGCGTCACCAGAACGCTGGCGGAAACGGGTCGCTGATTGTTTTCGATCTGGTTCAGATAACTGGCCGAAATGCCGAGCCGTTCGGCAAACTGTGCCTGCGTGGAGCGGGCGTTTTCGCGAAGGCCGCGGACCTTGCGGCCGATGAAGAGCTTTTCCATAGCCATGTTGCAACTTTGCAAAAGTAAATATTGCAAATATTTATGCCACGCATACGCGCACGATCAAGGCTTCTAGGCGAATGTTTTCTAAGCTATTGATTTTGAGGAAACGCATGGAGGAAACATGCCCAACATTCTGGAGCAATTGCAGACGCGCCGCGACGAAGCGCGGCTCGGCGGCGGCGTCAAGCGCATTGAGGCGCAGCATGCCAAGGGCAAGCTGACGGCGCGCGAGCGCATCGATGTGTTGCTGGATGAAGGTTCCTTCGAAGAGTACGACATGTACGTTACCCACCGTGCGGTGGATTTCGGCATGGCCGAACAGAAGGTGGCGGGCGATGGCGTCGTTACCGGCTGGGGCACCATCAACGGCCGGCAGGTCTATGTTTTCAGCCAGGATTTTACCGTGCTCGGCGGTTCGCTGTCGGAAACCCATGCCCAGAAAATCTGCAAGATCATGGATATGGCCGTGCGCAACGGCGCGCCCGTGATTGGCCTCAACGACAGTGGCGGCGCGCGGATTCAGGAAGGTGTTGCTTCGCTCGGCGGTTATGCCGACGTTTTCAAGCGCAACGTCATCGCCTCCGGTGTTGTGCCTCAAATCTCTGTCATCATGGGGCCGTGTGCCGGTGGTGCCGTTTATTCGCCTGCCATGACCGACTTCATCTTCATGGTGCGCGATACCTCCTACATGTTCGTAACCGGGCCGGATGTGGTGAAGACCGTGACCAACGAGATCGTCACGGCGGAAGAGCTGGGCGGCGCCTCCACACACACCAAAAAATCCTCCGTTGCCGATGGCGCCTATGAAAACGACATCGAGACACTTGAGCATGTGCGCCTGCTTTTCGATTTCCTGCCGCTGAATAATCGGGAAAAACCGCCAGTCCGGCCTTTTCATGACGATCCCGCACGGCTGGAAGCGCGCCTCGATACGCTGATCCCCGACAGTTCCAACAAGCCATACGATATGAAGGAACTGATCCATGCGCTCGCCGACGAGGGCGATTTCTTCGAGTTGCAGGAGGCGTTTGCCAGAAACATCATCACCGGTTTCATGCGTCTGGAAGGCCAGACAGTAGGCGTCGTCGCAAACCAGCCGATGGTGCTGGCCGGGTGTCTGGATATTGACAGCTCACGCAAGGCCGCCCGCTTCGTGCGCTTCTGCGATGCCTTCAACATTCCCCTGCTGACACTGGTGGATGTGCCCGGTTTCCTGCCGGGAACGGCGCAGGAATATGGCGGCGTCATCAAGCACGGTGCGAAACTGCTGTTTGCCTATTCCGAGGCGACGGTTCCGATGGTGACGCTGATTACCCGCAAGGCCTATGGTGGCGCGTATGACGTGATGGCCTCGAAACATATCGGCGCTGATGTGAACTATGCCTGGCCGACTGCGGAAATCGCTGTCATGGGCGCAAAAGGGGCCGCGGAAATCCTCTATCGCTCGGAGCTTTCCGATCCGGACAAGATCGCCGCGCGCACAAGGGAATATGAGGAGCGTTTCGCCAATCCCTTCGTGGCGGCAGAGCGTGGTTTCATCGATGAGGTTATCATGCCGCATTCCTCGCGCCGCCGCATCGCCCGTGCCTTTGCTTCGCTGCGGGGCAAGAACGTCGAAACCCGCTGGAAAAAGCACGATACCATTCCGCTCTGACCTGCTCTGGGGCTGGAAAAATACTTTGGCCACCTTACTATAATGATGTTCAGGCGCCCGACCTTCGGTGCCCTCCCGAAACGCACAAGGACTGATTTTTATGGCCGAGAACTCCTCCGCAGATAATTTTCCCGCCGGATATGAAGTGCCCAAGGTCTGGACCTGGGACAAGGGTAATGGCGGCCAGTTCGCCAATATCAATCGCCCGATCGCCGGTCCCACCCATGACAAGGAATTGCCGGTCGGCAAACATCCGTTGCAGCTTTATTCGCTGGCAACGCCGAATGGCCAGAAGGTCTCGATCATGCTGGAAGAATTGCTGGCCGCTGGCCACAAGGGCGCCGAATATGATGCCTGGCTGATCAAGATCGGCGAAGGCGACCAGTTCGGCTCCGGTTTTGTCGGCGTCAATCCGAACTCCAAGATCCCGGCGCTGATGGATCATTCGACGCCCGAGCCGACCCGGGTTTTCGAGAGCGGCTCGATCCTCGTCTATCTCGCGGAAAAATTCGGCGCTTTCCTGCCGAAAGAGGGCAATGCCCGCACGCAGGCGCTGAACTGGCTGTTCTGGCAGATGGGTTCCGCCCCCTTCCTCGGCGGCGGTTTCGGCCATTTCTACGCCTACGCCCCGATCAAGATCAAATATGCTATCGACCGTTACGCCATGGAGGTTAAACGCCAGCTTGACGTGCTTGACCGTCATCTGGCCGACAACCGTTATCTGGCGGGCTCGGAATATACGATTGCCGACATGGCCGTCTGGCCCTGGTATGGCAAGATAGCGCTCGGCCAAGCTTATGGCGATGCCGGTGCTTTCCTTGAAGCGGCCGGTTATAAGAACCTTATGCGCTGGACGCTTGAAATTGGCGAACGCCCTGCGGTCAAGCGCGGCGTGATCGTCAACAAAACCTCGGGCGATCCGTCCGAACAATTGCATGAACGCCACGATGCCTCCGACTTCGAGCAGAAGACGCAGGACAAAATCGGCAAGGCATAACGAAAAGACTAGAGCGCTTCTGGTTTTAATAGGACCATGAAAGCGCTCTAATTATTTGAATTTACGCATATCCGGACGTAAAAGCGGACCTGCTTTTAATGGAAATGCTTCTGGAAGGACAAAAGATGGCGAACCTGCCCGAAATGACCAAACACAAGGGATTTCCCTCCGGCATGCCGAGCACGGGCATCCAGTTCACCATCCGCCGCGCCAATCCAAAAGGGGTAACGCCCATCAAGATGATACCCCGAAGGGCGCGGGACGATTCCAAGGAACACCGCATCGATGCGGCCTTCCTGCACTCGCTCTGGCACCATTTTGGTCCCGAGCCGTTCGAGCGTGGTAATCTCGACGCTGCCCGCCTCAGCCTGCTGTTCGGCCGCGAGGTCTTGCCGGCGGAAAAGAATTTCGATCCGCTTTCCTACCAGGCGATGCTTGTCATCGACGAGCGCGTCGCCCGGCAGAATTTCCCGGAATCCTTCGAGAACTTTTTCGAGATTTGAGTGTGCTGTCATCCGCCAATAGGGAATGAAATTCAATGTCGACGGCCACCAGCAAATTCCTGAGCTATGTTCTGCGACATGCGCCCGAAAGCATCGGGCTTACCATGGATGCTCAGGGTTGGGCGGATGTCGGAGATCTATTGGCAAAAGCAAATGCGAGTGGCACGCTGCTCGACGAGGCCGGTCTGCGTGCGGTCGTTACCGAAAGCGACAAGAAGCGTTTCACCCTTTCGGAAGATGGGCACCGCATCCGGGCCGCGCAGGGGCATTCAGTAAAGGTCGATCTTGGTAGCGCTCCCTTAGAACCGCCGCCGCAGCTTTTCCATGGTACTGCGACACGTTTCCTAGATGCTATCCTGCAGGAAGGATTGCGACCGGGCAGCCGGCAGCAGGTTCACCTTTCGGCAGACAGCGTGACGGCACATGCGGTCGGCCAGCGGCACGGAAAACCCGCCATCCTAATGGTTGATGCCAGTCGGATGTTTGCCGCTGGCCACAGCTTTTTTCAAGCCGACAATGGTGTCTGGCTGACCGATGCTGTTCCCGCTGCTTATCTGACGCTGATTGAGAATCATACTTTTGAAGGCGATGGCAAATGATCAAGAAAATCCTCATCGCCAATCGCGGCGAGATCGCCTGCCGGGTCATCAAGACGGCGAAGAAGATGGGCATTGCGACGGTTGCCGTCTATTCGGATGCTGATGCCAATGCTTTGCATGTGAAGATGGCGGATGAGGCCGTTCATATCGGTCCGGCGCCCTCGTCGCAGTCCTATATCGTCATCGATAAAATCCTTGCTGCGATCGAGAAGACCGGGGCTGATGCGGTGCATCCCGGCTATGGCTTCCTGTCGGAGAACGCTGCCTTTGCCGAGGCGCTGGAGAAGGCGGGTGTGATCTTCATTGGCCCGCCGGTCCGCGCTATCCAGGCCATGGGCGACAAGATCACCTCCAAGAAGCTCGCGGCGGAAGCCGGTGTTTCCACCGTGCCCGGCCATATGGGGCTGATTGGGGATGCAGATGAGGCGGTGAGGATCGCCTCCGAGATCGGTTATCCCGTGATGATCAAGGCCTCGGCCGGCGGCGGCGGAAAGGGCATGCGCATCGCCTTTAACGATGCGGAGGCGCGCGAGGGTTTCCAGTCGTCAAAAAACGAGGCGAAATCTTCCTTTGGGGACGACCGCATCTTCATCGAGAAATTCGTCACCCAGCCGCGCCATATCGAAATTCAGGTGCTGGGCGATCAACACGGCAATATCCTTTACCTTGGCGAGCGAGAGTGCTCTATCCAGCGCCGCAACCAGAAGGTCATCGAGGAAGCGCCATCGCCCTTTCTTGATGAGGCAACGCGCAAGGCCATGGGCGAGCAGGCCGTGGCTCTGTCGAGAGCAGTTGGTTACCATTCGGCCGGAACGGTCGAATTCATCGTCGATGGCGAGCGCAATTTCTACTTTCTGGAAATGAATACGCGCCTGCAGGTGGAACATCCGGTAACGGAACTCGTCACAGGCATTGATCTGGTCGAGCAGATGATCCGCGTGGCATCAGGCGAAAAGCTGTCCTTCGGGCAGACCGATATAAAGTTGAACGGCTGGGCAATCGAAAGCCGGCTTTATGCCGAAGACCCCTATCGTAATTTCTTGCCCTCCATCGGCCGGTTGACACGGTATCGCCCGCCGCAAGAGGGCGAGCAGGAAAACGGCACCGTGATCCGCAACGATACCGGCGTCTTCGAAGGCGGTAAAATCTCGATGTATTACGATCCGATGATCGCCAAGCTTTGTAGCTGGGCAAAGGATCGTGAAACCGCCATCGATGCCATGGGGCAGGCGCTGGATCGTTTCGAAGTGGAGGGCATCGGCCACAATCTGCCGTTCCTCTCGGCTGTCATGCAGCACGAGCGTTTTCGGGCCGGCCGTTTGACGACGGGTTTTATCGCCGAGGAATTTCCGGAGGGCTTTTCCGGGGTCGAGCCCGATGAGGCCTCCGCGCGCAAGCTCGCAGCCATCGCCACCGTTATCCACCATCGGCTTCAAAACCGTGCGGTCGAAATTTCCGGTACCATTGGCAATCATCGTCGCATTGTCGGTCAGGACTGGGTGGTTTCGCTTGGTCGATCCCGTCGAAGCGTCAGCGTGGAGACCGGTGCTGAAGGCATGGCAATCCGTTTTGAGGATGGTGCTGCGCTGACAGTCGCTACCGGCTGGCTTCCCGGCCGCAGCCTTGGCCTGTTCACGGTGGCGGGCGAGGTGATCGCCGCCAAGGTCGATCTTGCCGGTGCGGCGGTTCGCCTGCGCTGGCGCGGCATGGATGTTCTCGCCCATGTGCGCAGCCCGCGCGTGGCGGAACTGGCGCTGCTGATGCCGGAAAAGCTGCCGCCCGATACGTCGAAACTGTTGCTCTGCCCGATGCCGGGCGTCATCACCGGGATCTCGGTTGGCGAGGGGGACGAGGTCGAAGCCGGTCAGGCGCTGGCGACGGTGGAGGCAATGAAGATGGAGAACATCCTGCGTGCGGAAAAACGCGGCCGGGTTGCCAAAGTGTCGGCAAAGCCGGGCGATAGCCTCGCCGTGGATGAGGTCATCCTCGAATTTGAATAGGGCTTGATACCGTTTTTGAGGAACGGATGAGGGGCGGAGCGGGTTATGGGGTAGGCTGGATTTCGGTCACGATCACCAGTCACAGTACTGAAAATGAAATGCAGAAGGGGAGATATGCATGTCGGGTGAAAAAACGGTGCGGGATTGGCTGCAGCTTGCCGAAAAGGAGCTGAAGCGTTCACCGGATGCACTCGTCTGGCATACGCCCGAAGGCATTGACGTCAAACCGCTTTACACGGCCGATGACCTGAAAAAGGCTTCACATCTCGATGGCCTGCCGGGCTTTGCACCCTTCACGCGCGGCCCGCGCGCCACCATGTATGCCGGGCGGCCATGGACGATCCGCCAATATGCCGGGTTTTCGACTGCCGAAGCTTCCAACGCCTTTTACCGCAAGGCGCTCGCCGCCGGCCAACAGGGTGTTTCGGTCGCCTTCGATCTTGCCACTCATCGCGGATATGACAGCGACCACTCGCGCGTTGAAGGCGATGTCGGTAAGGCGGGCGTAGCGATCGACAGCGTCGAGGACATGAAAATCCTGTTCGATGGTATACCGCTCGAAAAGGTCTCCGTCTCCATGACCATGAACGGGGCCGTCATTCCGGTGCTCGCCAATTTCATCGTTGCGGGGGAAGAGCAGGGTGTCTCGCGTGCCGCACTTTCCGGCACCATCCAGAACGACATTCTCAAGGAGTTCATGGTCCGCAACACCTATATCTACCCGCCCGAGCCTTCGATGCGTATCATTGCTGATATCATTGAATATACGGCGAAGGAGATGCCGAAATTCAACTCTATTTCGATATCCGGCTATCACATGCAGGAGGCAGGTGCCACGCTGGTGCAGGAGCTTGCCTTCACGCTGGCGGATGGGCGGGAATATGTGCGGGCCGCCCTTGCCAAGGGACTGAATGTCGATGATTTCGCCGGCCGCCTGTCGTTCTTTTTTGCCATCGGCATGAATTTCTTCATGGAGGCCGCAAAGCTGCGCGCCGCCCGCTTCCTCTGGTCGCGCATCATGGAAGAGTTCAAGCCGCAAAAGGCGTCGTCGCTCATGCTGCGCACCCATTGCCAGACATCCGGTGTGTCTCTTCAGGAACAGGACCCTTACAATAACATTGTCCGCACCGCTTTCGAGGCCATGTCCGCCGTGCTGGGCGGCACACAATCGCTGCACACCAATTCCTTTGATGAAGCCATTGCCCTGCCGACAGAATTTTCCGCCCGCATCGCCCGCAACACCCAGCTTATTCTCCAGCATGAAACCGGCGTCACCAAGGTCGTCGATCCGCTGGCCGGTTCCTACTATGTCGAAAGCCTGACGGATGAACTGGCGCAAAAAGCCTGGGCGCTGATTGAGGAAGTGGAGGCGCTTGGTGGCATGACCAAAGCGGTGGCCGAAGGCCTGCCCAAAAGATTGATCGAGGAGGCGGCCACGCGTCGGCAGGCGGCCGTGGACAAGGGCGAGGAAGTCATCGTCGGCGTCAACCGCTACCGTCTGGAAACCGAGGAGGATATCGACGTTCTCGATATCGACAACGCCGCCGTACGCGCTGCGCAAATCCGCCGCCTTGAGGACACCAAACGTCGCCGCGACGGCGGGGACGTCTCGAAGGCGCTGGCGGCATTGTCTGAAATTGCCCGTAGCGGCAAGGGTAATATTCTCGAGGCGGCAGTCGTCGCCGCCCGCGCCCGCGCCACCGTCGGCGAGATTTCCGATGCGCTGCGTGCCGTCTTCGGCGATTACGTTGCCGTGCCGGAAGTGGTGGAGGATATTTACGGCGAGGCCTACAAGGACGAGCCGGAGCTTGCCACGCTCGCTACGCGGCTTTCCGGCGTGGCAGAACGGCTCGGCGTCAAACCGCGCATCATGGTCGCAAAGCTCGGGCAGGACGGGCATGATCGCGGCGCGAAGGTTATCGCGTCGGCCTTTGGTGATATCGGTTTCGATGTGCTGGCCGGGCCGCTGTTCCAGACGCCTGCCGAGGCAGCCGATCTTGCGGTTCAGAACAAGGTGCATGTGGTCGGCATGTCGTCGCTTGCCGCAGGCCACAAGACGCTCGCACCGCAGCTTGTGGAGGCGCTCAAGCAGAAGGGTGCCCAGGACATCATCGTCGTCGTCGGCGGCGTCATTCCGCGCCAGGATTATCAGTTCCTGCTCGACCACGGCGTTTCGGCGATTTTCGGACCCGGCACCAATGTCATGGATGCGGCGAACAAGGTTCTCGATCTGCTGGAAGGCATCCGGCGCAACGCGTGAGAGGAATACGGCCATGTTCGGAAGATTGAACCACGTCGCCCTTGCCGTGCCCGATCTTAATGCCGCGGTTTCGCGATACAGGGCGCTTGGCGCTCAAGTTTCCGAGCCGCAATCCCTGCCCGAACACGGCGTGACAGTGGTTTTCGTTCAGGCTGACAATACCAAGATCGAACTTCTTCATCCGCTTGGAGAGAACTCCCCGATTACCGCCTTCCTCGAAAGAAATCCGGGTGGCGGCACGCATCATCTGTGCTTTGAGGTGCCGGATATTCTGGCCGTGCGAGACGATCTCGTCCAAAAAGGCATCCGCATTTTAGGTGATGGCGAGCCGAAGATCGGCGCGCATGGCAATCCCGTTCTCTTCCTGCATCCAAAGGATATGGGTGGCGTGCTTTACGAGCTTGAGCAGGTCACTCCGACACACGTCTGAAACACAGACCCCGTACCGACATCCCGAAACACGTTGGCGAAGTGATTCACCGGCGGCAGTTGCCGTTCGCTTGTGCTGAAAACATGGGTTTCGTTTCTTTTCTTTTGACATTCGTTTTGTTTTCGTTTTTATGACGATAATCTTTCAACGTAGGGGAAAATGGTCCCCGGCGCTGTCTTGCGAGGCCCTATGTCCGGCGAAAACATATTCGATCTTTTTGTCATCGGCGGTGGCGTGAATGGTTGCGGCATTGCCCGCGATGCCGTGGGTAGGGGCTATTCCGTGGCGCTTGCGGAAAAGGGCGATTTTGCCTCCGGTACGTCTTCGGCAGCCACCAAGCTCATCCATGGCGGCCTGCGTTATCTCGAACATTATGAGTTTCGTCTGGTGCGAGAAGCCTTGATGGAGCGTGAAATTCTGTGGGCCATGGCCCCGCACGTCATCTGGCCCATGCGCTTCGTCCTGCCGCTCCAGAAAGGCGGCGTGCGTCCGGCATGGATGGTCCGGCTTGGCCTCTTTCTTTATGACAACCTCGGCGGCCGCAAGCTTTTGCCGCCGACGCGCACGGTCGATCTTCGGCAAGACCCGGCAGGCAAACCTCTGAAGCCGGTCTTTGCCAAGGCTTTCGAATATTCCGACGGCTGGGTGGACGATGCCCGTTTCGTGGTTCTGAATGCGCGTGACGCGGCGGATCGCGGTGCGACGATCATGAACCGCACGCGGGTCGTTTCCGCACGGCGCGAAGGCGGCTTGTGGCTTATCGTGACGCTGGACGAAAAGACCGGTCGTTCAGCCACGCACAGAGCGCGCATGCTGGTGAATGCCGCTGGCCCATGGGTGGATAACGTGCTGTCCGGCGTGTTCGGCCGCAACGATGTGCACAATGTTCGTCTCGTGCAGGGCAGCCACATCATCGTGCGCAGGAAGTTTTCCGATCCGCGCGCCTATTTCTTCCAGAACCCGGACAACCGCATCATCTTCGCCATTCCCTATGAGCAAGATTTTACGCTGATCGGCACCACGGACCGCGACTACAAGGGCGATCCGGCCAAGGTGCGCATCTCCGAGGAAGAGATTTCCTATCTCTGTAATGCCGCCAGCGAATATTTCAGCGAGCCGGTGAAGCCGGATGATATCGTCTGGACCTATTCCGGCGTGCGCCCGCTTTTCGATGATGGCGCTTCAAAGGCGCAGGAAGCCACACGCGACTATGTGCTGAAGGTTGAAGAGGCAGAGGGCGAAGCGCCGCTGCTCAATATCTTCGGCGGCAAGCTGACCACCTACCGGCGGCTGGCGGAACATGCTCTGGAAAAGATCGGCGCAGCCATCGGAGAAAAGGGCAAGCCCTGGACGGCGGGCTCGTATCTGCCGGGCGGTGACTTCGGGGTGGAGAGATATGACGCCCAGGTGAGGGCGCTTGTCTCCCGTTACCCATTCCTTGATGGACGCCATGCCGAGCGGCTCATCAAAAACTACGGCACGAAGGCTGCGGAACTGCTCGGTGTCGCCACCGATGTTTCCGGCCTCGGCCGGCATTTCGGCGGCACACTTTATGAATGCGAAGTGCGCTGGCTGGTGGAACACGAATGGGCCTTTGCAGCCGAGGATATTCTCTGGCGGCGCACTAAACAGGGCCTGCGGTTGAGCAGGGACGAGGCTGCCGCTCTGGATGAATTCGTTTCCACGCTGACTGGTGTCAAGGAAAAGGGCGAAGCCGTGACGGAGCAGGCCTGAGCATCTACGAGTTTTCCCGTCAGTTCCCCGAGTTCCTTGCCGCTCTTTCAGGGCCATCAGCGCTCAATATATAGTCGTCGGCGGCGGACAGAGCGTGTTCCATATGCCCTTCGAACACCAGTTCCGGTTCGTTGGGCGCGATGCCGATTTTTGGCATTCCGCCGAAGCGTACCGACTGCGATTGCGCAAGGCCATCGTGAAGGCCGCTTTCCAGAAGATCGAAATAGCGTGTGCCGGGGCCAGTGATGAAGACCGGCATATGGCCGTGCAGGCTGAACAGACGTGAAAGGCCGTTGCCGAGTGCAAGCCCGGCTGTGCGGAAGGCAAGCCGCGCCATGCGCCCGCCGGCGCGGGCGGAAGCGGCGATCTTGTCCACTTCGGCAATCGGCACGAATTTTGCCGGTTCCGCCTGCGGCGGGGCCTCGAAAGCCGAACGCAGGATTGCATAAAACCCTGAATAGGCCTCGATACAGCCTCTGGTGCCGCAGCGGCAAAGGGCGCCATCGGCCAGATGCAGCATATGTCCGAAATTGGGGGCGCTAACCTCTATCCCGCCACCCGCGGCGCGGGCAATGCCGAGGCCAATGCTGTGGCCGAGCGACAGGGTGACAAGTGCCTCCGGTTTCGGGCCGTCCTTTGCCTGCTCCTGCATCCAGATGGCTTTTGCGGCCAGCAGCGTTTCGTTGTTCAGCGTCACGCGGATGCGGCCGTCCTGAGAAATGAGCTGCTGGAAATCTATCTTTTCGGTGCCGAGCACCGGCGACCAGACGAGCACCGCCGCTGCCGCGTCCACAAGCCCCTTGCTGCTGATCGACACCTGAAGAATGTCGTGCCGGTCGATGCGCGAACGGTCCGCAAGCCGTGCAAGGCCGGAGAGGATCGAGCCGCCGAATGACCCTTTTTCAGCCGTGATCCTCTGCTCGGTGAAGCGGTCCACCAGCTTGCCGGCATAGTCGACCAACGAATATTGCACGCTGTCGGACGAAATGATGACGATGGCGACGTGGCAGAAAGCACCATCAGGCCCAAAGAGGATGCGCGGCCGCCCGCGCCCGGCGGCGGCCAGCTGCTCTTTGCGCAGGATGAGGCCGGCCCGCTCGAGTTCCATGGTGATTGCGGAAACGGTGGCGGAGGCAAGCCCGGTGAAGGAGGACATGTCCGTATGGGATAGGCTGCCATGAAGGCGCAGCGCTGCCATCACCGACAGGCTGTTTTTCTGGCGCACCAGTTCCGTGCTTGCAATGGCGGACATGGGCTGGGGTATGCTCCCTGAACGGCTTTTTTCCTGTCGTGCTTATCCCCTCTGATGGCGCACGCCACGAGCAAGATCAAGGCACCCGGATGCTGCCCGCAGCCGTTGTTGACAGCATGGGGAATCTCTGACATTAATTTTCTCGACTGTCGAGAAAATTGTGAAATCACAGAGCCCGACAGCTTTTTCCGGGCGTTTTCCCTGCATGGAGGTGCAGGCTTCGCCCTTACCGGGAGGACATCATGAATTCGTTTGCCAAGCTTTTGGCGGGTACAGCTGTACTCGTTTCCCTGCACACCGCAGCCATTGCTGCTGATCTCGTCGTTGGCGTTTCCTGGTCCAATTTCCAGGAAGAGCGCTGGAAGACGGATGAGGCGGCAATCAAGGCAGCTCTCGACAAGGCCGGTGCGAAGTATATTTCCGCCGATGCGCAGTCGTCCGCCGCAAAACAGCTGACTGACGTGGAATCGCTGATTTCCCAGGGCGCCAATGCGTTGATCATTCTTGCGCAGGACAGCGACGCGATTGGCCCGGCTGTTGAAAAGGCCGTCGCTGAAGGTATTCCGGTGGTGGGTTACGACCGCCTGATCGAAAACAAGAACGCCTTCTACATCACCTTCGACAACAAGGAAGTCGGTCGCCTTCAGGCCGCCGAAGTCTTCAAGGTCAAGCCGGAAGGCAACTACGTCTTCATCAAGGGTTCGTCTTCCGATCCGAATGCGGACTTTCTTTTTGCCGGACAGCAGGAAGTCCTGAAGGCCGCTGTCGACGCGGGCAAGATCAAGAATGTCGGCGAAGCCTATACCGATGGCTGGAAGCCGGAAAATGCCCAGAAGAACATGGAGCAGTTCCTGACCAAGAATAACAACAAGGTCGATGCGGTCGTCGCCTCGAACGACGGAACGGCCGGTGGCGCAATTGCCGCTCTTGCCGCGCAGGGCCTCGCAGGTTCTGTTCCCGTATCCGGTCAGGATGCGGACTTCGCCGCGCTCAACCGCGTAGCCCTCGGCACGCAGACGGTATCTGTCTGGAAGGATAGCCGCGAACTCGGCAAGGAAGCTGCCGGCATCGCGCTGGAACTTGCGGGCGGCAAGAAGATGACGGAAATCAAGGGCGTTGCCGCTTTTGATGGCGGTCCGAAAAAAGTGACGATGCAGTCAGTCTTCCTCAAGCCCATCGCCATTACCAAGGACAATCTGAACGTCGTCATCGACGCCGGCTGGATCAAGAAGGAAACGGCCTGCCAGGGTGTAAAGGCCGGATCCGTCAAGGCCTGCAACTGAGACCGCTAGGTTGATGTTTGGGCGCCGCGCCACTGATACGTGGCGCGGCGCCTTTCAGATGTAAGGAGGACCGGCAGTCCATGGCCGACATGACACAATCCAATTCCACAGCGTCCCCCAAGACGGAAAAGACGGGCTCGATTTCGCGTTTCATCAGTGCCACGGAGCTTGATACCCGGCTGCTCGGCATGGTCGGCGCGCTTCTTCTGATCTGGATCGGTTTCCATATTCTTTCGGGCGGGCTGTTCCTGACGCCGAGAAACCTCTGGAACCTCTCCGTCCAGACCGCTTCGGTCGCGGTGATGGCGACAGGCATGGTGCTTGTCATCGTTACCCGCAACATCGATCTGTCGGTCGGGTCGATCCTCGGTTTTTCCGGCATGATCATGGGTGTCATGCAGGCGGAAATCCTGCCGCAGCTCCTCGGCTTTGAACATTGGGCGACATGGATCGTCACGCTTCTGGTCGGCATTCTCGTCGGCGGAGCGATCGGCATGCTGCAGGGCTCGATCATCGCCTTCCTGAACGTGCCGTCCTTCATCGTCACACTTGGTGGTCTGCTGGTCTGGCGCGGTGGCACATGGTTCGTCACCAGCGGCCGCACCGTGGCGCCGATGGATTCCACCTTCCGCCTGATGGGTGGCGGCACCAGCGGCTCGATCGGCGCGACATGGAGCTGGATCGCAGCCATTGTCGCCTGCGTCGCCATTGTCGCGGCAATCCTGAATTCCCGCCACCAGCGTCGCCGTTTCGGTTTTCCGCTGCGGCCCGTCTGGGCGGAATATTTCCTGGTGGCACTTGGCTGCGTCGTCGTCGTCGGTTTCGTAGCTGTCGTCAACAGCTATCCCTGGCCGGTCAACATTGCCCGCAACTATGCCGATGCCAATGGCATTACCTGGCCGGATGGTGGTCTGTTCATTCCGCACGGCATTGCCATTCCGGTGCTGATGGCGCTTGCCGTCGGTGCTGTCATGACCTTCATCGCGACGAGGCTTCGCTTCGGGCGTTATGTTTTCGCCATCGGCGGCAACCCGGAAGCGGCGGAGCTCGCCGGCATCAAGACCCGCTGGGTTACGGTCAAGATATTCACGCTGATGGGCGTTCTATGCGCCATCGCTGCGGCAATCTCGACTGCCCGCCTCAACGCGGCCACCAATGCCCAGGGTGAACTGGATGAACTTTATACGATCGCGGCGGCGGTCATCGGCGGCACGTCGCTCGCCGGCGGCGTCGGCACCATAGCGGGCGCGATGCTCGGCGCGCTCGTCATGCAATCGCTGCAATCCGGCATGGTGCTTGTGGGCATCGATACGCCCTTTCAGCGCATCGTCGTCGGTGTGGTTCTGGTCGTCGCCGTCTGGCTCGACACCATCTACCGCGCCCGCGCCAAGTAAGAACCGAGGAGAACCCCAATGACGGAACAAGTCACGCCCCTCGTGGAAATGCGCAATATTTCCATTTCCTTCGGTGGTATCCATGCGGTGGAAAACGCCTCTGTCGATCTTTTCCCAGGTGAGGTGGTGGCCCTTCTTGGCCACAACGGCGCCGGCAAATCGACGCTCATCAAGATATTGTCCGGTGCATACCGGCGGGATGGGGGCGACATCCTCATCAACGGCGAGGATGCGGATATCCGCAATCCCCGCGACGCCAAGAAATACGGCATCGAAACCATCTACCAGACGCTGGCGGTGGCGGATAATGTCGATGCGGCGGCCAATCTTTATCTCGGCCGCGAGCTGAAGACGAAATGGGGAACATTGGATGATGTCGCCATGGAAGCTTCGGCCCGCGAGGTCATGGGGCGTCTCAACCCCAATTTCCGGCGGTTCAAGGAGCCGGTGAAGGCGCTTTCCGGTGGCCAGCGGCAGTCCGTGGCAATCGCCCGCGCCATTCTGTTCGATGCCCGCATCCTCATCATGGACGAACCGACGGCAGCACTCGGGCCGCAGGAAACGGCACAGGTCGGCGATCTCGTCAAGGAACTGAAACGGCAGGGCATCGGCATCTTCCTCATCAGCCACGATATCCATGACGTCTTCGATCTCGCCGACCGGGTGTTCGTCATGAAAAACGGCAAGGTGGTCGGCCATGCCCGCACGGAAGATGTGACGAAGGACGAGGTCCTCGGCATGATTATTCTGGGCAAGGTGCCGCCGGGTGCTGTGGCGGGTCCGGGCGCGGTCGTTGCCTGACGACAGAATTCTGTCGTCTTTACTTCCACTACAAATCGAGGCCCGGTAAAAACCGGGCCTCGACAAATGCTGGGAACAAAAGTTCTTGGAGTTGACTAAAAAATATATGCGTCCGGTGTGTTTCAGCCCAGCCGGAACCGCAGACGAAAAATGTCTGCGGCTCTGCGCAATTGCAGACGCGGTCGTTAAAAAGCGGTGTTTTAATGGAGTTCGGCGTGTGCGAAACCGCTGCCGTTCATTTCTGCGCCGGCCGGTAGCGAGCCATGCTGATTGATGTCCTGGGCCAGCGACAGCAATGCCATTTCCAGGAAATAGGTCGACATCCCCAGTTCCAGAGATTTGGAGCGCTGGCAAAGATAGGAAACCATCCGCCCGAGTGCCAGAATCTCGTCCGCATTGTCCTCTTCAAGTATTGCTGTGGTAGACGCCATGCTTCCCTCTCGACAATCGACAGTATGAAAACGCGTTGATCCCGCGTTGTTCATTATCGACCACATCGAGCGTCACGCGAGCGTCACACCTGCGTCAATCGTCGCTCTTGTTTTCGGGCGCGCCGTTATTTTCCGCCGCTTCGGTAGCCGCAAGCGACGTCACGAGGGCAACGATGCTCTTGCGCACGGTTGCGCTCTTGATTCGGGCAAAGGCCTGATTGAGCGAAAATCCTTCATTCGACGCAACGAAAGACTGCATGGCATTGATCGTGCCAAGGGCGGGATTGGCGTTTCCGACATCCGGCGTCGCATTGGCGAACAAAGAGCTGACATCGACGCCGAGAACCGATGCAATGGCTTGCAAACGGGACGCGCCGACGCGATTGGCACCCTTTTCGTATTTCTGGACCTGCTGGAAGGTAATGCCCAACCGGCCCGCCAGCGCGCTTTGACTCATGCCGAGCGACTTGCGGCGCATTCGGATTTGTGTACCCACATGCACATCGATCGGGCTGGGTAGTTTGGCCTGCATCATGAACTCCTCCAGTTGTGAGGTTCTTAAATTGGATATTTATCAATTAATATTGTTGAAGGTAGACATTCAACACAATTTCCACGGGTATTGTGAGGTGTTACTGATAAAGTAAGGCTGTTTTCCGTCGGTATGCTGTGCTGGTTGACGGTTTATCACCTTTGTTGCACATCGCAATGCCCCGTTTCGGCTGGCAAAATGGCTCCAGCCGGCCACGCCGATGGCGTGAAAGCCCAGTCTTTCCCAAATTTTCCTGTTCTCTCGGTCGAAACCGTCGAGCGTTTCCGCATCACCGAAATGGGGAACCCAGACGAATGGCTTCTCTTGGTCGGAGCGCACGATATTTTCAACAAGCACGTTGTTATAAAGCCGAGGCAGGCATTTGTTGGTGTCGATGGCGGGTAAAACCGGAATGGGATTTCGCAGGATTTCGAAGCCCTGCTGTGCCAGCAATAGAACGGAGGCATCCAGTTTACGTTTCAAATCCATCGCATTACGGGCGTTGCATTCATGGGCCACCGGATCGGCAACCAGCAATAGCGGGTGGCCATCGCGTCTTAGACCTGTGACCGAAACGAACTGGTCGACGTGGAAACCGCATTGGTGGATTTTTCCGAAGGTGATCGCCGGAGGCGACGTTTTTGCCGAGGTAAGAGCGATTGAGGCCGAGGCATTGCCGAGGTCTTCCGGCCGATATCCGAAACTGCCCACGGTTCTGTAGTCGAGTGCCTGAACCCGCTGCCATTGTTGCGGCCGTTCGGTTGCCGCATTGTTTGCCATACCCCTGTCGTCCTGCAGGCTGGAATGGCCCACCAATCGAAAGTCCGGCCCGACCAGCTGGTTACCGCCCGGCAAAGTGACATGCGAAGCGTTGGCGGCAAGCCCGAGACGATTGGCGAGCTCGCCAGTGATGGCGCTTTCCGATGCACAAAGCAGTTCGGTTGCGATCCCATCAGCAGTCCGAACGTGGAACACGTCCTGTATCCACGGGTGCGAAACGCTGCTGGTTGCATCGAGCGGCAACAGTTCTGCGGTGCAGGTGGCTGCCAGCCTGCTGAGCCAGCTTTCAGCGGAGGCGAGACAGGGGCCATCGATAAGAACAAGGGCCGTGACGTCGGAAGGCAGAGCCGAAAGCAGGTTTCCGATCGGGATGAGCGGAGAGACGTCCCCGTCAGCCCTGTCACCCGCAAAAAACGCGGCGGGCAAGGCAAGCGCGATTGTCCGGATCAGCCCTCCGCAATCGGGCAGCAGAGACGGGTGCGGGGCAGCGGTCAAGACGCTTTTTCTCCCGCCGTCTGCCGCGTGGCCAATTGCTGGAAAAATACCGTGTTCTGTAATTTCCACGATTGCGGCGGCGGGGATGGCAATTCTCCGCTGCCAAGCAGGCCTAAAAGCCGGGCCGCATCGTTGCGTTTGGCGGAAACCGCGTTTCCGGCCAGAAAATTTGCGGTCTCGAGGTTGAGGTTTGCCTCAGTTGCCATTGCACGCCATGTCCTGCGGTTAAAATGCAGCTTGCGGGCGGCGTTCAGCAAGGCGTCGTGTTCCTCTGGGGCGATAGCGGCGCGACACGCTTCGAGCGTCGCTTCGGCATCGACAAGCGCGATTGTCAGCGGACGGTAGTCGAGTTCGCCGGGCGCGTGGCTGACTGCCACATCGGCGTCGGAAAAACGCAGCCCGTCCCGATAGGCTTGAAAGATTTCGCCGATGCCGATCATGCCAAAGGCCGCGCATTCCGCCGCTCTTAGCGCGCCCATGCTGGCGGCACCAAGAACAGTGACGCCGCCTGACAGCGCAAACAGGATTTCCTTGTGCCACACGGCGGCGCAGTCACCGTAGAGGCCGTCGATCAGCCCGATTGTCCGGGCACCCTGCTTTACCGCGTCGAAAATGTCGCCGCAGGCAGCCGGGCCACGAAGATCGAGGCCGGAAATCTGCGCGGGTGCGATGCCGTGGATGGACGGGCCTGCAAAAACCACCGGCTTCATCAAAGGCCTCCGAGGTTCAGGAACCGGTCGAGCGTCCGCTGCGATATACGTTGAAGGCCACCACCGGCAGGGGTGAGGCCGCTTGCCAGAACCCGGACGACGTGCAGACCGGATACGCCCGTTTCCAGCGCAAAGACATGGATGTCGTCGATCCCGGCGGCGAAAAGATGCTCTGCAAGCTGACGCCACGGCGGTAGAGCCGGATCGCTATCCGCAAAATCGAGACTGGCCGGGATCCGGTCCATTGGCCGCACCTCGGATGCCGCCGGTCCCGCCGCAAACATATCCCGCTGGTAGCGCAAAGGAGAGAGATCGTCCCTTGCGCCGCTGATATCAGTCAGGCGCGACTGGATCGCCTCCAGCAGCGCGGCAATTGCCGCGTCATAGGTGCCAAACCGGCACGCTGCGCCGGCAGCGCTGCGGGTGGCAAGTCCGTCCTGCGCGTGGATTGACCGTGGCAGGCTCGCCATGACTACAGGCACGCCGAGCGTATTGGTGAGATCAAAGAAGCGGGGCGGTAGTCCTATATGTGAAAGGTGTTGAACAAGAGCATCGAAGGATGCGTCGACACCCATCGGCAACACGACCGGTTCCGGCGCGATACTGCGGGTTTCGAAGGTATCGACGAGAAAGCAGGCGTCGTTTTCGATGAGTTCGAGCAAGGCGTGCAGAACCGCGTGGTCATGGTCGAAACCCGCCGCAAGACCTTGCGAACTCATGAGAAAGGCCTGCCGGTCCCAAGGGAAATCCGCGCGAAAATCCATGCCCACCAGTTCATAGGGGGCAAAAACCTCCAGCAGCTGGCGTATGGATGTTCCCTTCACCCAGGCGCGTTCGTTTCGCAGATCAAGAGTGTCCGGGTCGACCCGGCCGATTGTTTCGAAAGGAACGAGAGGGGCGCCCTTGTCCCGCATCTCACGAATGGAGCCGAAAGTGGTGATATGTTTGCGGGTGTCTTCGGCGACGGCACCTTCGATCGCTTCCATGATCGCGGAAAGCCGTGCCTGCTCCGCGACAAGCCCCTTGCCCTGGGAGACCGACAGTCCGCGTGAATTGGGCCGCGTCGCGAACCAGACGGGTATGCCGATAATATCGAGACCGGTCACGTCTCCGACGCGTGTAATCCCGAACCGCCGAAGCAGTTCGGGATCGAAGAACGAAGCGTCCGGATGCCCTAAAGCCGCTGTCGCTGGAATATGTGCGCCGTCAGCGGTCAAGGCTGCGGGGCCGCAATCAAGGCGCCGCGTTGGTGTCGTCGGCAAGGATGGCGTCGAACAGCTCGCCGGTGACGGAACCCGCCGGGCCAACAGCCTTCAGGGCCGATTCGATCGGTGCCTGCACCATGCGGTTGAAATCCCAGCCGGCGTCGATCACTTCGCCGACAAAGGCGAAATCGGCCTCGGAAACGACAGCGCCGCCGGCGACGAGGGCTTCGATGCCCTGGATCTGTACCTGATCCAGCTCGTTTTCGGGCTGGCCGTCCTGACGAACGAGCATGGATTTTGCCGCCGCAGCAACGCGCGCGTAACCGTCCACACCGGGATGGCTGGCTTCATAGGCGGCAATCGTCTCATGCGAGACGGACGCAACCCTGAGCGGCGCCGTGCGAATGAAGAGAACGCCGAAACCCTTTTTTCCGACAATAAAGAAGTGCGAGGACATAATAACTCCTATTTGATCCCAGCTAATCGAAGTGCGTTATAGAATTTTTCATTCGCTACCGGGTCTCGGTCTGGGGACAGGCTGCTGATTTCCCTCGCCGTCATACCCGGATAGTTTTCCTGAAGCCTGCTGCCGGTTTCCCGGGCAGCGTCCAAATCACCGTGGAGCGCGTGGCTCGCGGTCAAGACGCGCAATGCCGGCTCGTCATTTTCCATGCGCGCGCACAGTTCTACTGCCGCGCCGTAATCCTCACGCTTGAACGCGATGCTGGCGCCCGCCCACCAGTAGATGTCGGGTGCGAGCGGATTTAGGTCGATGGCTTGCTGAAACTTTTCCCACGCGGTTTCGGCATCGCCGAAATGGGCGAGCGCATCGGCATGCTGGAGCAAAAGGTCGGCGGAGTTGGGCGCAAGCGCCTCGGCTTCGAAGAACCTTTCGGCGGATATGTCGAAATCCCGCTGGTAGAGCGCCACGACGGCGCACATCCAGTGGCCGACGCCAAGAGCGGGATCGATTTCGACGGAGGCGTCTGCCTCCGCCTTGGCGCGGTGCAGCAGGTGGGGGTCGTTGCCGCCCAGCATCAGCCATTCCAGTTGCAGGCTCTGCGCCACGCGGGCGCGGGCAACCGCCATGCTGTTATCCAGATCGACCGCCTTGCGGAACATCGAGCGGGCTCTTCGAAGAAGCGGCAGGTCGCACTTGCCGCGCAGAAGCTGCTGGCCCTCCAGCAATTGCCGGTAGGCCTCGCCGCTGTGGTTGCGGTCTGGTTCCACCTGAAGCCGCTCGATCTCGCGGGCAAGCCCCGCGGCCACCTGTTTGGACAGCAGTCGAAAAGCGGCGTGAATATGCCGCGCGGTCAGCACAACCTCCAGCGACCAGACGATTTCTCCGGTCGCTTCCTCGATCAGCGCTACCGACATGCGGGCATCGTCGAAAACCGTGGAGACGATGCGGTAATCCGTCCGCAACATTGCATAACTGTCGTCGGTCCGGTCGTGTGTCGCTACAAAGGTGCTGTGCGTCGAAAGAACGGTGAAGGTCCGGTATCGAACGAGACTATTGGCGACATCCTCGACAAAGGCACTCATCACCGGCGATACCGCAAGCCCGTCCACCCGCACCGGACGGCTGAAGGCGACGCGTGGTTTTGCCATCGGTTTTCGGCGGCTACCCTCATCCGGTTCGGCGGGGGCTACTATCGTCGAGGCCAGACTTTGTATCCGCCGTCGAAGCGCCACTGTCTCGGCCTCCGGAGGGCGGTCCTCCTGGCGGAGCTGTTCCATCAGAAGCTGGAAAATTCCCTCACAGGCGCTGGTGTTTCCCACCCGCGCATAGGCCGCCATGGCGGCGCGGTAGGTTTCCTCGCGCTCCGGCTCGATCTTCAGCGCGCATTCGGCAAGCGATGCGATGTTGTTCGAACTGGCGCGGCCGAACCGCGTCAACTCCTCCAGAAGCGGTGTATAGCTTGAAAAGAACAGGTCCTTGAGACGGCGTCGCTCAGACAGCAGCCAGAGATAAAGGTGGTCCTGCCCAGCCTCCAGCCCCTCCAGCAGATCGCCGCCGAATTCGAGCAGGGCCTGCAGCCGCTGCATCGGATCTTCTGCTCTCGCGCCGGCAAGAAAGATCGCAAGGTCGGTCCGCTGCGCCAGCTTTCCGGCCTTCAGGTCGTTCCCTTCTGTCAGAAGGATGGCATCGTCATCGCTCGACAGCTTCTGGAGGCGCAGGATCAGCTGCCGCAAATTGCCGAGTGCCCTTTTTTGCTCGACGTTTTCCCACAACAGCGATGCGGCCTGCTGGCGGGAAAGGGACTGGTTGGGAGCAAGGATCAGGGCGGCAGTGAGGGCAAAGCCCTTGGACGGGAAAAACGCTTGCCGCACCGCATCGCAGCGCGGGGTGCCAAAAAGCCGGATCGGTATCAGTTCAGCGTTCCCAGCCAATTTCGTTCCCTCATGAATCACCATCTAACAATGTGTCCGGGAAATTGAAAGTCATCATTGGCGTTCCATTTGACGCTGGTGTGACGCCGCTTGCCTATTGTCGTGAATAGAGGCGCGGGCGACGGGCGGAAAACAGCAATCATGCATCAGGCAGGCATCGGGAATTTTCGAAATTGATAGCGTTTAACGGAAGCTACATGGCGTTCGAGCCGCGTACTGAACCTTACCAGCGTGCCGACGACGTCGGTTATGCGGTGTGTGAGTTCATGTGGTTCAAAGGGCGCCCGTTCTATCCGGTCTCGGCGCTGGCCCATGCGAAGGTTGCCCATGCCAGACTGTCGGCATGCGACGACGAAGATGAGGACAATCTCGATATTATTTTCCGCATGCCATTTGCGGCCGGCGGGCATTTTTTCGAGATCGTGCTGCGCTCCAACGAAGGCACTGCTTACGGTGGCTGGCTGTGGGGAGAAGAGCTGGAAATACTTAACGAGGTCGTCAACGGCTATCGCGTTCTGGCGGGGAAGTTCGAAGACAGGCTGATCCGGTTTGAATATTCCAAGCGGTCTCATCGCTACCGGACAGCCGAACCGCTGCCGGTGGAGAAATCCGTCTTCCTGATCCAGCGGGAGGTAAGGCCTTACGCGGGAAGGCACGATTTGCCGGGAAGCCCGGCACGTTAATGGCGGGGCTGATGCCGATGCGTTTCCGGGGGAGCGCAAGAGCGTGGGGCGAGAAGGGGTTCAACTGGCGCGGCGCGTATTGCGCGCATCGCAAATATGCCCGGTAAAGCCAAGGCTTTGTCGGGAGCAGCAGGTGAATTTTTTTATTTTTATTGTGTGGAAGATTTGTGATGCCCAATGGAGGTAACATGCGTAACAGGCGGGTGTCATCACAGCTATTAGCGGTGAGTTGCGCCTCGGGTGACGACGTGCTTTCCCTTGACGGGAGCGCCAACGACGACCCGCGTCCATCAGTTGCGAACGACAGGCTTTATGTCGTGGGCGAGCCAGTTTCCAGGAAGGCGCTGAAATCTCGACCGCCGGAGAACCGGGTTGAGGAAGAGGCTTTTCGCGTGGCGGAAATCAGCAATACGGTCATCGATGTCGATATCAGGCTTGCAAAATGGGCTTGGGCCGTGCTGGTGATAGCGCATTGCTGGCTGATCTATTTCATGGTGACCAATCTCGGGTGAGGCCTCCCCCGGGACATGCGCTCCCGCGTTTAACGCACTTCTCCGACGCCGTGCAGGATCATCGCCGCCGCACCGAAGGCCACGGGGTCTGTCGCAACCACATCCGGCAGCTGGATTTTCGGCTGTATCACCTTTGCGCCGTTGAACGGGTCCGAGCGTTCGTAATCCAGCCATTCCGCCAGCCGCTGTCGTACGATCCTTGGTAAGGTGCCACCAACAAAGATTGCCGTGGGCGCCAGAACGGCGCTGACAGCGAAGGCGAGGCGCGCAACCTCGGGTCCCGCCCGTTCCAGCCACGCCTCAAACACGGCGGAGTTGCGCAAGAGGTAATCCGTCCAGACCTCGGGTGCGCGCCCCGAGGGGTTTTCTCCCACATGCTCCACGCACCATGCCGCCAGGTCTTCGAAGGAGGGCCGCGAAGTGCTGCGGCCGCGCAAGGCGCCGATCTCGCCGGCATTGCCGAGATAACCGCGATAAAGCTCATTTTTGATAATGATGCCGCCGCCGATCCCCTCGGACAGATAGAGATAAGCGAAATTTTCGTGTCCGTCCGCATTGCCAAGCGTCAGTTCACCCATGGCTGCGGCATTCGCATCATTTTCTATGATCACCGGACAACGCAGCGCCTCGCGCAGCATGGCGGAAAGGTCAGACCCGGCCCAGGAAATAACCTCTTCGGCAAGATCGAGCGACATGGCTTCCTTGCGAAAGCGGGTCGGCATGGCAATGGCCGCGCCGATCAGTTGGCCCCTGTTGATCGCATTTTTCGTAAGTAGTTCTTCGGATCCATCCTGAAGCGCCCGTTGGACATCGGAAAACGCGTCATAGGAGCCGCGCATCTGCAATTCTCCAACGATCTCTCCGCCGAAATTCAACAGCGTCAACATCACCGAATAACGGTTGGCGTGTGCACCAAGGGCGTAACCGACAGTTTTTTTGAGCGTGAGGTCGATATGGGGCGCGCCACGGCCTTCCTGCCGGCGTGCACCTTCCTCGATGATACCGCGCTCAAGCAGATTGCGCGTCATCATGCTCACGGCAGCCGGCGTTATGCTGCAATAGTCGGCAAGCTCGACCCGCGAGGCCGAACCCTTGCGCCTGATATATCCCAGAAGCGCACCCTGTGTTGCGCCAATGCCTGCCAGCCCGCCCTGCCGTCTCTCAGTCAAAGTTTCACTCTCCCGCGCTTTACCTAGGGAAATGTCATGAAGCTGTTAATTAAGCAACTTAATTAAATAATCAGTTTCAACGGGAATGGATCACATGTTCAAGTCTCTCACCCTGATGGCCACGGTTGCCCTCGGCGCGCTTTTGCCGGCTGTCGCCTTTGCCGAAGACATCAACATCAAGCTCTGGACGCTCGCCGACAAGAATGCGCCCGGTCGCGTCACCAACATCGAAGCCGCCGCCGGCATCATGAACGCGCAGTTCAAGGCAGCAGGCGTCGACAAACGCGTCGTCATCGACATCAACAACAGCGCCGTGCAGGGCTGGGACTCCTTCGCGCTCGATACCCTGAAGGCGTTTTCGGTGGGGCAGGGGCCGGATATCTACATCCTGCCGCATGAATGGATCGGCCAGTTCGCGCAGGACGGCTATGCCATGCCGATGGAAGACAAGATCGCCGCTGCTCCCTGGGTCTATGGCGATATCCTGCCGGTTCTGTGGAATTCGGCCAAGGCGACGGACGGAAAGATTTACGGCATTCCGCAGGACGCGGAAATCCGCATGTTCTTCTACAACAAGGACATGCTGCGCAAGATCGGCAAGGACGAAGCCTTCATCGAAGGTCTGCCGGCCAAGGTCGACGCTGGCGAATTCACGCTCGACGATCTGACGGCCCTGTCGAAGGAAGTGGTAGACGGCAAGGCCGCACAATACGGCATGCTGCACCGCCCGAATGTCGGTATCGACTATCTGATGGTGTTCCAGTCCTATGGCGTGAAGTTCATGGACGAAAAGACCGGCAAGCTGATGTTCCCCAAGGCCGAAATGGCCAAGGCGCTCGGCTGGTATGAGCGCAATGCCAAGGAAGGCGTGACGCCCGTCGACAATACCGCCATGAGCTGGGAGGCGATCCAGACGGCCTTCAAGCAGGAAAAGGCCTTCATCTTCCATCAGGGTGTCTGGGCGGTTGCCTGGCAGGTGGGGGACAAGAACGGCGCGACCTGGCCGACCGACGGCAAGGGATATTTCAACAAGATCGGCTGGATTTCCGCTCCGGCAGCCGAAAAAGGCGGCAAGCCGGCCAACCTGTCGCACCCGCTGCTCTACACCCTCAATCCAAAGAGTGCCAATGCCGATATCGCCGCCGATCTCGTGGCGCTTGCGACATTGCCCTATTTCAACAACGAACACGCGGTGACATCCTATCATACGGCCATCAGCAACGCCCAGACGGCCATGCCGAAATACCGCGATAACTGGGTACTCTCCGCTGCTTCGCCGATGATGAAATACGCGCAGTTCGTGCCCAACCACACCAAGTTCGGCAGCTACAACAAGGTGCTGTTCAGCGGTCTGCAAGCGGTTGAGACCGGCAAGATGACGGCCGCGCAGGCGGTCGATTTCATCGCCGACGAGCTTGAGCTGCAATTTGGCGCGGAGATCGAAATCCGCGACGCCGCAAGCAACTGAGTTTGCCCGAAACCATGCCGCCCGGTTCTACCGGGCGGCTTTTCCGCGTTCCCACCGGTATATCGTAATGTCTCAATTTCAGCTTCGGGCGCGCCGCCCGGCCCGGCCGATCTTTTATCTGGCTCCGGCTCTCGCCTTGCTTGGCCTGTTCTTTCTTGCCCCGATCGTCGTCAATCTGGTGATCGCCTTTACCGACATGGGCGCAAACCTGAGGGTCGGCAAATTCACGGTCGAGAATTTCCAGCGCATGTTTCAGCGCGACGTGCGCCTGCCGATGGTGTTGCTGACGACGCTGATCTATGTCGGCGCAACGCTGTTCATATTCAATATCGGGCTTGGCGCGCTTCTGGCCGTTACGACCACGGCGATACCGGACCGGCTAGGCAACTTCTTTCGCGGCCTCTGGCTGCTGCCGCGCATGAGCCCCGCCGTGCTTTACGGCGTGCTGTGGATATGGATCGCCGATCCGACGTCTTCCGGCCTGCTCAACCAGTTTCTTGGCGCGCTCGGCGCACCCGCTCTCAACCTGCGCAACGACTTTCCGCTGTTTCTGGTGGTGGTGGCGAACGGTGTCGTCGGCGCGTCTTTCGCCATGGTCATCCTCACATCGGCCATCCGCTCCATACCGTCGCATCTGGCCAATGCCGCGCGCGTCGATGGCGCCAGCGAATGGGGTGTGCTTCGCCATGTCGTTGCACCCGCGCTCTCGTCACCGATCCGTTTCATCACGCTCTATCAGGCGCTCTCACTGATGACGACCTATGAATATATCCTGCTCATCACCGGCGGTGGGCCTGTCTACGATTCCACGACCTATCCGCTTTATATCTACCGGCGCGCCTTTGAAAACGGTGCCTATGCCTATGGTGCTGCACTTGCGCTTGGCCTGATGGCGATAGGCGTTGCCATCACCCTCATTCAATGGCGCATCAGCAATATGCGCTCGACTTTTGCTCCCGCCAAAATCGAGGTGCTGTGATGACGCTCGCCCACACCCACTCGCCTGCCCACAGCAGGTGTGCCCTTGATCTGAAGCCGGACTGGACGCGTCTTGAAAGGCGCAGCCTTGCCCATCGCGCCGGTTTCGTTCCCGTCATTCTTGTGTTCCTGACGGTGGTTTCGGTGCCGGTTCTCCTGCCCTACCTGTGGCTGCTGGTGAAGTCGCTCACGACTTCCGACGACAATCTCAGCCGACTTGTGCTGTGGCGCAGCGGCGCAATCGCCGCTTTTGCCTATGGCGGGGCGATAGCAGTTGCGCTTCTTTCCGCGCGCCTGCGCAATCCCGCGCTGCTATGGCTGGCATTTGGTGCCGTGGTTGCGGCGCTCGTCTTCGTGCTGGTGCTGCCGCATCTGACTATCGACAACTACAGTTTCCTCTGGAGCCGCGATATCGAGAAAACCGGCACCACGCGCATGGCGCTGATGCCATCCGTCTGGACCGCCATGCGCAGTTCACTGCTGTTTGCCGCTTCCCAGACGCTGATCGTCGCGCTGGTCGCCACGCCGGCCGCCTATGCGCTGTCGCGCTTCACCTTTGCGGGGCGTGAAAATGTGCTACGCGGGCTTTTGCTGCTGCATGCCTTTCCGGCGCTCGCGCTCACCGTCGCGATCTTCGTGCAACTGCATTACATGGGCCTGCTCAACAATCTCTTCGGCGTCGTGCTGGTCATGAGTGCGCTTGAGCTGCCGTTTGCAATTTTTGTTCTCAAGGGCTTTTTCGACAACGTTCCCTGGGACATCGAAATGAGTGCCGTCACCGATGGCGCGACCCGCTTCCAAGCCTTTCGCATGGTGGTTCTGCCGCAGGTAAGAAGCGGGCTGATCGCGGTTGCCACCTTCACCTTTCTGCGTGGCTGGGAAGAATATGTTTTCGTCCAGACCCTGCTCATCGAAAAAAGCCAGATGACGATGAGCCTCTATCTCTTCTTCGTGGCACAGGACAGCGCCGGCGTGAATTACGGCATGATCGCTGCCGTAGGCATCATCTATCTGCTGCCTGTGCTGATCATTTACATCTTCACGCAGAAATACATCACCCAGATGAGTTTCGGCGGGATCAAAGGATAATCGCCATGGCCAGGATCACCCTCGACAATGTCACCAAAAGCTGGGGCGACACCCGCGTTCTGCAACCGATGACCCTCTCCATCGAAGACGGCGAATTCGTCGCCGTTCTCGGCCCGTCCGGATGCGGAAAGTCGACCACGCTTTTCCTGCTCGCCGGGCTCTACGCGCCGACCGCGGGTCAGATTTCTTTCGACGGCCACAACGTCAATCGCATCGATGCGCGCGACCGGAATGTCGGCATCGTCTTCCAGTCCTATGCACTTTATCCCAACCTGACGGTGCGGCAGAACATCGCCTTTCCGTTGCGTTTCAAGAATGTTCCGCGTGAGGAGGCAGCGCGGCGGGTGGAGGAGGCGGCAAGCCTCGTGCAGATCAGCGCGTTGCTCGACCGACGGCCCTCGCAGCTTTCCGGCGGCCAGCAGCAGCGTGTGGCGCTTGCCCGCGCGCTGGTCAAGGAACCGAACATCCTGCTACTGGACGAGCCGCTTTCCAATCTCGATGCGACCCTGCGCATCACCATGCGCGCCGAGCTGAAAAGCCTGCAGAAGCGCCTGAAGATCACCACGCTGATCGTCACCCATGACCAGATCGAGGCGATCACCATGGCGGACAGGATCATTTGCATGAACAACGGCGCCATTGCCCAGATCGGCACGCCCGATGATCTTTATCGCCGGCCCGACAATCTGTTCGTGGCCGGTTTCATCGGCACGCCGCCAATGAATCTCTTGAAAGGATGGGCGCAGGGCGGGCAGTTGCAGATCGGCGATGCCCTGCTCGACCTCAATGCCCGCTGTGACGGCGAAGTCACCTTTGGCCTGCGCCCGGAAGATATCGCCCTCGTCACATCGTCCGAGGCGCGGCTTGAGGGGCAGGTTACCACCGTCGAGCCCATGGGGCGTGAAGTATTCTACACGATCGATACGCCCGCAGGCATGATCCACGCGCTCGAATATGGCGAGACGATACGCCACGCGCCGGGAGATCGTGTCGGGATCAGCTGCAAATCGGCGCTGACGCTGGTGTTCGATGCCGCCGGTAACCGCATCGCCGGGCTGCATGCCGATCTTTCCCACCATTCGACTATTCCGGCGCGTGAACCGCAAGCCGTAAACTGACAGGAATTTCCATGCCTAAAATCGTCTCCCATCGCGGTGCCAACCATTTTGCGCCCGAAAACACCTTCGCCGCCGCCGACCTCGCCTTGCTGCAGGGAGCGGATTACATCGAGCTCGACGTGCGCGAGAGCGCGGACGGCGTGCTTTATGTCTTTCACGACGAAACGCTGGATCGTACCACCAATGGCACGGGTCCCATCGGCCACATGCTGTCGAGCGAGATCGATGCGTTGGATGCCGGCAGCTGGTTCGGCGAAAACTTCAAGGGTGCGGCTGTACCGCGGCTCGATGCCTATCTCAGCCATTTGCGCGGCCGCTGCGGCGTCTATGTCGAGCTGAAATATTGCGATCCCGTCAAGGTGGCGGCACTGGTACGAAGCCTCGGCATGGTGCGCGATACCTTCTTTTTCTCTTTCTCCGAAGAAATGCGCCGGGGCCTGGCCGCCGCCGCGCCGGAATTCCGCAAGATGATGACGCTCGATATCGCCAAGCCGCCTTCGCTGGCTGCGGCTGTTCACCATGCCTCGATCATCGAGATCACACCTGCGCAGATGCGCAAGCCCGGCCTTGTCGCGGCATGCCGCAAGGCGGGTCTGGAAATCATGGTTTATTATGGCGGCGATGATGCCAACCTTCATAATGAGATCGCATTGGCCGGGGTAGACTACGTCAATATCGACCGCCCGGACCTGTTCGATACGGCGCGCCGCGCCGTACGGCAGCCTGAACTCGCATGACCTTCCTTACCCCTGGAGATGATGACATGAGCAATCTTATTGGAACCGGCTTCAACGCCAGTTCGGACGACGGTGAACTGGCCACACTCGAAAGCGATCTGCGTGCGCTTGCCGAAATTGGCTGCGACACCGTTGAAATCGCCGCAACGAGCCTTGATCTGATCGCAGGCGGTCGCATCATCGAGGAGCGCGCTCAACGGTTCGTGGCGCTGGCCAAAGAATTCGACTTCCGCTACACGGTGCACGGTCTTGTTTCGTCCAATTTCATGGACCCGGTAACGTGCCGCTACCAGATAGATGCAGCCAAGGCGCTGGCCGTCCTGTGCGATCGCATCGGCGCGGGCATCCTCGTTCAGCATGGTGGTGCCCTGCGTGCCGACCAGATCGCCGAGCGGGCCGATGCCGATGCCCGTGAGCGGGAGGCGCTTTTCGAGCTGGCGGAATTCTGCAAGCCCTATGGCGTGCGGGTCGCGCTTGAGAATATCTTCTCCACCGAACCCGGCCAATATCGTCAGACGCCTGCCGAGGTGGCCCAGACCGTTAAGGCCATCGGCCATGATAACGTCGTGGCGCTGATCGACTTCAGCCACGCCTATCTCGAATCCACCTATCGCGGGCTCGATTTTCGCGAACAGCTTCGTGCCATGGCGCCGGTTGCCGGCCATCTGCATGTGCACGATTCCTTCGGCCGGCCGCAGGGCTTTTATCAGCCGTATTTCGACCAGGAAAATACCGCTCTCGGCATCGGCGATCTGCATATGCCGCTCGGCTGGGGAGATATCGACTGGCAGGGCATCTTCTCGGAGCTGACCTTCCTGCCGGATACCGTGCTGATGATGGAAATCGGCCGCCGCTACCGTGCCGAACAGCCCGCGAGTCTTGAAACGGCGCGTCATCTCATGTCGCTCTACACTGAGCGGATGCAGATCGCGGCTGAATGACTGAACTGAACAAGGCCCAGCCGACAGGCTGAGGTCTGAAGCGCCGGCAGTTCTGAACGCAACTGCCGGCGTTTTTCGTTACGCGGCCCAGTCGGAAAGCGAATAGGCTTTGATGTAATCGATCATCATTTGCGAACCGTCGCTGAAATCAACCGCCGACGGCGTTCCTGCCATGCCGCCGACAGCAAGATTGACGACCATATACATGGGGTCGTGCATGTCATCAGGCGTATCCGTCTGCGCCACGGCGACATCGTCGAAATACCAGGTAATATGCTCCGCATCCCACAACACGCCGTAGGTGTGAAACCCCTCCGTGCTCGGCACGCTGACATTGTTGATGACCGAACTCTGTTCTCCCGTTGCATTGGAGTGGGTGGACATGATCAGCGTATTGGGGTTTTGCCCACGCATCTCCACGACATCGAGTTCCGGCGGCCAGGATCCATCTTGCGGCAAAAGCCAGAAGGCCGGCCAAGCGCCCCGGTCGGTCGGCATGTCGGCGCGCATTTCGAAATAACCATAGGTCTGGCTGAACGACGAATAGGTGTTCAGCATACCCGAGGTATAATCATAGCCCTCAACCTCGTTGGCGATCGATTGCGGGGTTTCCGCGGCGGTGATGGTCAGGACACCGTTGTTGATGCTGAAGGGATTGACCTCTGATGTGCCGGCATAAGCGGGGTTGATGTACCATTGCGCCTCGCCATTCGTCGTCAGCGAGCTTCCCTTTTCCGGTGCCCACCAATATTTGGCATCCCAAGTCCCCTGATCGCCGCTGCGAAGTGAAAGTGCATCGAATTCGTCGGCAAAGGTCTGGGTGAGGGATGATCGGTCGAGGCTGAGCTCGAACTGGTCGGCCTGAAGATCGTCGATGGTCGTTCCGGCAAGAACGACGGCCTCGCCGTTGGCGAAGTTCAGCCGGAGATTATCGCCCTGTTGGGTGGCATTGCTGACGAGCTGCTCGAAGGATGTGATGCCGTAACCGTTAAGCCGGATTGTGTCGTTGGCGCTGAAATCCATGATGAGATCGGTACCGTTGCCGCTCGTAAAAACGAATGTATCCGCACCGCCACCGCCGATCAGCACGTCGTTACCGCCCCCGCCATCAATGGTCTGGCTGCCCGATCCGCCGGTTATGATGTTGTCCAGCTCATTTCCGAAGGCATAACGACCATCTCCGGTTACCCGCAGGTTTTCGAAATTGTCGGGCAAGGTATAACTCATCCAGGTGTCGATGGTGTCGATACCCTCCCCGGCATTTTCGACGGCGCGGTTAATGCTGGAATAGAGGTAATAAATATCGTCGCCCGTGCCGCCCGCCATTGTCACATTGACGGAACTGTCGCCCCACATGGAATCATTGCCGGCAGTGCCTGTCAGCAGCGGTCCGGAACCCGTGGCGGAAAAAAATCCGGTGGAATTGTCGCTGTAGTAGAGTGTGTCTCCAAGCGCATTCAATACTGTCCGGGCCATTGACCGTCTCCTGTCCGTTAGCGTTGGCTTTCTCACTCCTCTTGGGCAATACCCTAACAGGGCGAAAAGCCTCCTGTTAGAGCCAGAAATGAGGGGTACATGGGCGGTTTCTGTGGTGCACGCTATTGCAGCATTGCAATGGGCGGTGGCAGGATTGGACGGAAAGGGAGATGCTCAAAGCGGCATCTCATGGGAATGGAGTGCCAGAATTGAGTGTAGCCTTTACCAAGGAAGATAGTGCCGAAACCGCAGCCGAAACGGTTCTGCCGGACCGGGTGATTTCGCCTCATCCCAATCTGGTGACGGAGGCTGGGCTGAAAGCGCTGGAGCAGCAGCTGCAATTGGCGCGCGAAGCCTGCGAAACGGCCAATGCCGTCGAAGACGTCAATGAAAGACGTCGGCTTTCAGCCAATCCTCTGCGGGACATTCGGTATTTCGCGGAGCGCGTTCGCACCGCCCAGCTGATGCCGAGCCCTCCTGCTGATGGCACCGTTGCCTTCGGCAGCGTGGTAACATTCAGCCGTGATGACGGGAGGACGCAACGGTTTCGGATCGTAGGCGAGGATGAAGCCGATCCGGCCAATGGATCGATGTCTTATGTCTCCCCGGTCGCAGGATTGCTGATGGGAAAATCTGCCGGTGATGTTGTCAGCCTGGGTGGCAAAGAGATTGAAATCATCGAAGTGACCTAAAGCGCCCACTTGAAAACGGAACAAATTTTGGCAGCAAGGATGTGCGGTTTGGAGCGAGAGAACCTCGCCGTAATTTAGGCCGGCCGTGCCGTCGCCAAAGCGTCCTCTTCTGCCATTCCAGCCATCCGCATCATCGTATTTTTCAGAAAGAACCTGAAATCCAGATCAATGAAAGTATAGGCGAGTACGAGCCCCATATAGGCCATGAAAACGGGATTGAAATTCAGCTCTTCAAATTGATAGACGATAACGATTCCGATCGCCGAATAGGCGAAGAAACCGACTTTTCGTTTCCGGAGGATCGCGTAAACAAGCGCAAAGGCGCTGAGAAGGCCAAATCCTATGCCGGATGCATAGGCCGTGGCGAGAAAGCCATTATGCGGCGTTCCGATCCTCGATATTCTCGACAGTTCTTCGTATCGAGCGGTAAAACCAATGCCCAAAGGGTGATGGAGCATTACCTGAAAGCCGCCGGTTAGCGTGTCCCAGCGCTCCTGCGCATTGTTGCTGCTGTTGCTGTCCTCGAGAAACCGTTTTGAAAAGATCTGTTCCGCAAAATCGAAAGCGCCCAATGGCAAAATCGCTGCGATGACAAGGGCGGACAAGGCAAAACCAAAATAGGTGCTGAGCAGCATTTTGATGGAAAAATTTCTGATATAGAAATAAACCCCGATCGCAAGAACCGCAAATATTCCGGACCGGTTGAGAGTAAGTGTGAAGCTCGCCAGATAGACCAGCAAAAATACGGCAAACAGCGCGGGACGTTTTTGCCTTTCGGCAAGATAGGCGACTGCCGCACCCGCCAAGGCAAAGGCAGGTCCCGCCGTATTGCCCACCGGCCAGATACCTCCCGCTTTTTCGACACGCAAAAGCAACGGGCTCAATTCGCCTTTTGCCGCAGCTGCCAGCACGGCGGTTTCATCGAACATGAAAGAGAGGCCAAGGGAGGCGAGCTGGTCGTGAATGACGATGTCCAGAAAAAGCAGGATCGTCACCGCGATGAAGCCGGCGAAGATGCCCCAGCAGAACAGCTCGAGAAGGTTCTCCTTAAACAGCATATAGGCAAAAAACAGAAAATAGACCGCGTAAAAATATGCCATCGCGGTGGTGTAAAATTCACCTTCGCCACGTTCGTCGGCAAAGACAGCCGAAAGTGCAAAAAAAATGGTTAGCGGAACGAGATAAAGCAGGATGATCGACGGCGTCAGACAGCGAATGTAAAGCAGGGCAATAACGGGTAGCGTCATCAGGACAAGCATGTCGGTGATGTTGAGGAAGCGCAGGCCCAGATTGCTGGTCAGCACATTGCATTGAATGAAAAAGCCAATGGAAAAAACGAATATCGCCAGAAAGAGACCGGGCACCTGTATGGTTTTTGAAGGATAAAGAGGCATCGCCAAAACGAAACCCGGCAACGGGGATTGATGCGATGCCGCCATATTTGTGCTTCTGGTCATTCCCGGCCTGTATCCTTCACTGGCGGACCTTGGTGCGGCCCTGTGGGAGAGGACGTCATCACCATGAGGCGACAGGGTGATGACGATGAATAGTGGTCTTGATGACGTTGCCGCGCAAGACAATTTTCTATGGTTTTCAGTCGATCAGATTGCCTTTTGGCAGAGCGCCCTCAACGGCGATCACCCGCTGGATGTAGAGCGGTTCGTTGGAAACCGGTGCGCTCATGCCGAATGCCGGCATGATCCTCACATAGAAACCGTATCCGCTGGGGCTGATATCCGGGTCGATGGTGATCTCGTTGGCTATGGCCCACATCCAGCCGCTATTGTCGAGGGCATTCGCACCACCGAATTGCAGGGCGGAGCAGCTTATCGTCCGAACCGCGCCGCCGCTTTTCGTAATCAGTGTGACATAGGGCGCTCGCTGCCCCTCGCTATTTTTGTAAAGCACCGCGAAGGAGACGGTTCTGCCAATCATCGCGGCTGCCTCTGCATTCCGGAAATAACGAAACAGCGCGGCTGACTGGCTGCCGTTTGCACGCAGATCCAGGCTGTAAGCGAAGGCCGGAGAAAAGGTCACTGCGGCGGTTTTGCCGGCAGAGGCCGGCGCGGTGAGATTCCAACCCGCTGGAGCGGACCCGGTCCAATCGGTGAAATCGCCGTTGACGATAAGATTGGCGGCGGGAAGTTTTGGCCAACAAGGTGTCTGAAAGACGTTATCGGGCGCCGATCCCAGATAACAACTGAACAAGGTTCGGGCGATGAGCTGAGATCCGGCATCGTTCGGATGGACGTTGTCGCGGTAAAGCGCATGGTCCTTGCCTCTCGCTACAAATGGCGCGTGTGTATCCACCAGCGTGAGGCCCGGGTGCGCTCGGGCAAGGTCAAGGATCGCATTATAGACCTTGTCGTAACCGGTGCTATCGCGCCAGGGGTTCTGGGTGGTGATGAGTTGGGGGGCACCCGGCCATTGCCACTCCATCATGCCAAGCGGTCCGAGCAGGGCGGCTCGTCCGGAGCTTAGGATACCACCCGGTGTCTCGAAACTCTGCATATTATGCCCATGATGCGTGATGCACAGGTCGGGACGGGGAATCTTCAACGCCGCCGCGCGCTGGTCCGCGAGCATGTAACCGGCCATGCCGCCGGGCAGTGCCGCAAGATAGACCGTGAGCGTTGGCCCCATGCCTGCGCGCAGCGTAACCGAATCCGCATAGGCCTTTGGCCCGGTGGGGGCGTTTGTCTGCCATTCTGCCCAGCGGTGCAGCACAACCCTTGTGTCATGCAGATCGCCGAGCATCATGGCGAACTGCTGGAATGGTCCGGCATCGGCATAGGCGGTGCTGTCACCATTCACGAAGATCGTGGCATTCTGACCCGCAGTCAAACGCGCGCGCAAGGGTGAGAGCGCGTTCAGGGAAGGGACCATGGTGGGGATGTTTCGGGGGGTGATGCCGAGCGATACGCCGATCATGCCGGCACCTCTTCCGTTCCGGTCATATATATGCATATGTTGCGTTTGAGCGGTGTCATCATTCGTTCTCCTGGTCTGGCCCTAGGATAACTCCGCCGAAAGGCCGGGGGACAAAACGCAGGAAACGGGACGGCGAAAAGCAGTAAAATTATACGTCACGAATTTTTCTTCGATCTCTTTTAAAATATATAGATAGAATATTTTTCTTTTAATTTACGTATATCGGATTTTTATCCGCATAAAGGTTTGAATGTTATTTTTTCTAACCACAATCAAGCATTGTTGTTCTTATACTGAAATTGCCGGTGAAAATATCCCTGGCGTTGGCAAGTGCACTCGTCATTTTCACGGGCTGTCCATTCATGCCCGCAATTTAGGGCAATGGCAACTTGGGTGCTCTGGTACTTCACAGGTGATGTCATGACATCCGCTCTATTTGTCAGTCACACAGGAGAGAAGGGTGGCGCCGAGCTTTTTCTGACGGACCTCCTCAAGGCCGGACCGCATTCCTGGCGAGCGTGTTTTCTCAGTGGCGGTGGTGCTGCTGATGATCTGGCAGCGGCCGGGAGGCCTCCGGTCATGTTATCCGCTGGCGAAAAAATGCTGTCGATCCGCCGTGATTCATCGTTTGGCGCAATGCTGCGTGGCGCGGCCGATGTTGTCGCCGTCGCTTGGCAATTGAGCCAGCAGGCGAGACATTACGACGTAATCTGCGCCAATTCGCAGAAGGCGCTGTTCGTTTGCGCGCTTGCCGCGAAACTCAGCCGCCGCCCACTTGTCTGGGTTTTGCACGATATAGTCACCGATCCCGCATTCAGCTCCGCCAATCGCCATGCCTCGCTGGCATTCGCGCGCCTTTTCGCAAGGCTGGTGGCCGTCAATTCGCAGGAAACCGGCCGGGCTTTCGTTGAAGCCGGCGGGCAGGCAGAAAAGGTCCGCATCGTTTATAACGGCTTCGATCCCGCGAAGGCTGTGGCCCATGATCCCGGCAGAGCTGCGCGGTTGCGTACGGAATTGGGCCTTGGTCCTGAACCGCTTGTCGGATTGTTCGGCCGGCTGAGCGAATGGAAGGGGCAGCACGTCTTTCTGGACGCGATCGCGGCGATGGATGGCGTTCAGGCCGTCATCGTTGGCGGAGCGCTATTCGGGCAGGACGCCTATGAGACGCGCATCCGCGAGCAGGCATCCCGTCTCGGTCTGGATGGTCGTGTCCGCTTCCTCGGTTTCCGGTCGGATGTACCAGAGTTGATGGCATCGATGGATGCCGTTGCCCACACCTCTGTTGTCGCCGAACCGTTCGGGCGGGTGGTGGTGGAGGCCATGATGTGCGGGCGGCCAGTTGTCGCTACACGCGGTGGTGGGGTTACCGAAATCATTAGGGACGGCGAAACGGGTCTTCTGGTGCCGCCGGGCGACGCATCGGCGCTTGCGGCAGCACTAGGCTGCATCCTGTCGCAGCCAGCTCTGGCGGAAAGGCTGGCGCAGCAGGGCCGCGAGGATGTGAGCCGGCGTTTTTCGCTGGAGGAGACCTGCCGGTCTGTTTCCGCTTTGCTGTCGGAAGCAGTGTGAGGGGCCTCTTGGCGATCAATTCGGACAGAAAGTGCAGGCAAGCGGAAGGGTCAGGATGCGTATTCTCGTAAACATGCCGAGCCAGTATGGCGGCAAACCTTCCGGCGTCGCCCGCGTGACCTTCAGCCTGCTGGAGCGGCTGCTGGATCAGACGCGGGACGACTACATCCTGCGCTCTCCCTGGACGCGGGCACAGCTGCCCGAAAACCTGCGCGAAAGCCGCCTTCAGCTGATTGAGACGCCGCGGCCGCGTATCATGGTGTTTGATGTGCTGCGTCAGGCCATGACGCTACCGGCACTTTGCCGCAAGCTCGGCATCGATGTGCTGTTCAACGCCGATCCCTTCGGAAGTCCCAGCGGCGGCAAACGGCGCGTCACCCTGGTTCACGATCTTTATTTCAGGACCATTCCCGAACAGATCGGCTGGCGGGCGACGTTGACGACGGATTTGATCTTTCGACTGATGATGGCTGGTTCGAACCGGATCACCTGCGTATCGGAAGCGACGCGTAAGGATCTGGCGCAGTTTTATCCATCGGCTGCCGGGAAAAGCCTGACTATCCATTCTGACAGCACCCTGAATGTCGATCTAGCGAGTTTAAACGGCCCGCCGCCAGTTGCCGCGCCCTACATACTGGCGGTCGGAAACGCGACGTCGAATAAGAACTTTTCGCTTCTGGGCAAGGCTTTTGCCGTGATTGGCAAAGTTAGGCCGGATTTGCACGTCGTGCATGTTGGCCGCGACGATGCCGAGGAAATCGGCAGCGTACTAGATGATCCGGAGCTGAAGGCGCGACTGATCCGGCTTTCCGGCATAGACGACCATCAACTGGCAGACCTTTACCGCCACGCCGCCTGCCTTTGCGTGCCTTCCACATATGAAGGGTTCTGCCTGCCGGTGCTGGAGGCGCAGCAACTGGGGTGTCCGGTCGTCTGCTCCAACCGTTCCGCAACGCCGGAGATCGCCGGAAAGGGCGCACTCACCTTCGATCCCGCGGACTCTGACAGCCTTGTCGCGGCACTTGAGCGGCTTTTTCGGGCGCCGGATCTGGCAAGCGATCTTCGCCAGGCTGGTTATGAAAACCGCAAGCTGTATTCATGGCAGAAGGCGGCGGAAAGCTATGCGCAGATTTTCCATGAACAGACCTGACGTCTAGAAGTCATGTCCCCGGGGTGAAATCTTACGGCTCATGCCCTGATGCCGCTGCGCAGCTCCGAATACAGAGCTTCGTATGCCCCGATTACCCGTTCGGGCGCGACACCCTGCGAAATGCGCGCTTTGGTTTCCGGTGTTTCCGCGAGAATGGCGGGGTTGCGCATCGCGTCAGTCATGCGGGCGGCAAGCTCGGCGGCGCTGCCCGGCGTGAAAAGGCGTTCCGGCCGGTCCCGACCGATCTGTTCGGCGACACCGGCGAGATTGGCGCCGAGAACCGGCACACCGCGTAGAATAGCTTCAGCGACAGTGCGCCCGAAAGCCTCTGGCCAGAGTGGTGGAACGATCAGACAATCTATACCGGCGAAGAAACTATCGGCGTCCACGTAGCCAGGAAATTCGACCGGAAGGTTGGCGGTTTTTTGCTCGTAGGCTTCGATGCCGCCCGGCGCGCGACCCGCCATGACCAGTCGCCAGCCCTTCGGCGGCAGGAGCGGCAGCGACTCGATCAGGAGATCTGCACCCTTGGGCGCCTCGATGCGGCCCAGATAGCCGAAAACAAGCGGGTCCCCAGGCGCGCGTGGAATGCGCTGTGTCTGTGAAGCTGGCGGCGCGATGGCATTCCAGATGACCGTGCGGCGGCTTTCCGGTACATGGGTGAAAAAGCCGGCCTGCACATGGCGCTCGACAATATCGTGGCCGACACCGGCGACAGCGTCGACGGCGCATTGGCAACGCCGGTGCAGGTAAGAGAGGGCGCGGCATTTTTTGCTGGTGCCGTCGCAGATGTGCCCGTCGTGAAACAGAGAGCCGTTGGTGCACATGCTGGTGAAATCGTGCAGGGAATGGACGAGCGGAATGCCGCGCTTGCGGATCATCGGCCAGATCAGCGGTGTCAGCTCCGACAGCGAATGGGTGTTGACGACATCAGGCCGGAAATCATCGATGACGCGGGCAAGCCGGCGCACGAGACCCGGATCCAGCTGCACGGCGAACTTGTAGTATTTTCGCTTCCATCCGGGTTGCTCTTCCCAGTCCCCGATAAAAAACGGCGTGGTATGTCCGAGGCGGTAAACGGCGAAATCATCCCGCAGCTCCACGGCCTGTTGTTTGCGTGAGATCGCCGCCACCGCTACCGTGTGTCCATTCTCCGCCAGCCCGCGCGCTAGGTCTTCCACGAATATCTCCGCGCCGCCGACCCGGTCCGGAGAAAACAGCGACGTTATTTGCAATATCCGCATGCCCAAATTCTCGCGTCTTTGTGTGGTTTGTAATCGTTACAACTATTGCGCATCAGCGAAATGATGGCTGCTGCCCATCCGGACTGATCTGGGCCGGCATTGCGGGATCGGTTGGAGATAGTTCGCGCCGCCGCGAACGGTCCCGTCCAACCCCTGGTGGGTTCAGGCAAAGCGTGACGACGGGCGCAAGGAATACCGCGTAAGCCATTGCGAAGCCGGGGATCTGCATCGAAAAATCGAGTGTCGAATGCAATGCGACGAGCAGCAGCCCGGCAAGGCCGAGATGGGAGGCGTAACGGTAGTTTTTGCGTTTGCGCGCCCCGCGAATAAAAATGGCGAGTTGGACGAGCACGAAAAAAGCCGCATAAAATGGAAATGCGAGGCCGAGCGTCAGCAGTCCCTCGGCATAGACATTGTGGGCGTGGGTGACGATGGCGTCCACCCCGCATTGCGCCGCATGATAGGGCGCATAGGTTTCCGTAAAACTTGCAAGGCCGGTTCCCCAAGGCCAGCTGTCAGAAATGGCACGCGCGATGCCCGGCATGTAGCAGAAGCGCATGTCGTCTTCCAATCGCGTTTCCATGCGAAGCGCCACGCGATTGGCGAAGAGCAGGAACAGGCCAAGCGTAATGGCGAGCACGATCGCCGCGCGGCGCTTCGTGCCGCGCCGCTTGCGCCGCAGGGCAGCCGCGTTGCGGCCTGTTTTGATGGGTGAGTTGAAGACGGTCAGAAGAATGAGGAAACTCAGTGCCGCAAAGCTTGATGCGATGCCGGCGCGCGATCCGGTCAGCATCAGGGCGATGAAGCAAAAGGCAGTGAGCACGCCGATGAAGGCGGCCTTGCGGATGAGGCGTTTCTGGCCGACTGGAACGGTCAGGCGATTTGCCACCAGCGCCCTGACCATTCCCCAGTCTGGAGCCGTCAGCCGTTTGTGCAGCATCACGACGAGGGTCAGGAGAATGAGACCGAAGAAGGTGGCGGCGGTATTACGGTTGACGAAAAGGCCGGTCAGGCTGCCGAGATAGAAGCGCTTCTGAATGAAGCCGAGTGTTTCTGGAAAAAGCAGAAATTGCACGATTGACAACAGTGCCAGCCATCCGCCGGCAATTGCGAACCATCGCAGCGCTTTTGCCGCGCGCTCGTCGGTATCGAAAATGACGAGGCCGGCCATGAAGGCGCCGAAGGGCAGGGCGGCGCTTAACAGGCCGAGCCGATCATCCGCCGGGGTGAGCGAAACCGTGGCGTCGGGCGCGAGCTGCATAAACATGGCGGCGGTCGACCAGGCGGGATTGGGTGGAGCAATACCCGGCACAGATGATTGCAGCCACATCTGGATGATGAGTGCCCCCAGCAAAAGGCAGGTCGCCACAAGTGCCAAGCTTGAACCAGCCCGGGGCGGCCCGAACAACAGGATGGCGGGCACGAGCAACAAATAAATTGCAACGGTGACGACGATACGGCTCTCGATTTCGGTTGCGCCGCGATTGAGAAGCGCAAGCAGGAAGATAGCCCAGAAGATGACTATGGCGGCCGTCCGAAAATAGTCTGGAAACGCAACCGGTCGCGGTGGCGATGAGGATAGCGGTTCTGATTGGGCTTCGATGGACGACATTGGCTTTCGGCTTTGCAATAACTGTTGCTGCGACGATGTCTAAGGTAGAAGGACGAGGCGGGCCGCTATGTCACGGAAGCGGCACGGTACGTTTCATGCCGGCCTGCGGCTGCTGCGGACAGATCTTCCGCAGGGTCCAGCGCAGGATTTCCCCCTCCTTCCCGCAGACGACTGCCGTGTCCGCATTGCGGGCCGCATCGGCCTGAGGCAGTGTGTCTTTTGGAAATTGCTGCCACATCACGAAGCGCCCGCGTATCAGGTTGGCGTCTGCAGGCCCGTAAAGTTGGGAAAAATTCATCAGAACGGCGATTTCCATTGGCGAGGCGTTACGCAGCGAACGAACCATGGCAAGACGCAGCCACACATCGCCATTTGCAGGCAAACAGGAGAGCGCGTGACGAATATAGCTTTCGGCAAAGCCGAGACGCGCCGCACCGGCCTCCGACGTCGCATCTTGGCCATTTGCATCGAGATCTGCGAGAACGAGCCGTAACCCGGCCTTGACGATATCCGAACGGCAGATTTTCTCCGCAACGACGGGGTGCAGCCCATCGACCGTCTTCGCCAGAAGATCGTGCGCCAGGCCGCTTTTGTCGTCGGCAATTCTTGCCAAGGCGACGACATCGGAAAACCGCCGGGTTTCGGAAAACGCCTGTGCGGCGACGGATAAAACAAACACGGAAAGGATGAGAACCGGCACGACCGCGAAGAATTTACGCAGGCCCGCCATTCCGTCCCGCCTAATCATGGTAATATCGCGTGTAGCGCGCGTGATAATATTCGCTTGAACCGTAAGCCCGGTAAAGCTTCAGCTTTTCCGTGTCCACCTTGTTGAGGATGACACCGAGACACTTCTTGCGGATCTGGACTTCGTTTTCAATCGTATTGCGTACCGCCCTGCGGGCGGTTTTGCCCCATTCTGTGACGAAGACGAAACCGTCGATCCGGCCGGCCATCGCGCGGGCATCCACCACCGGCCCGAGAGGCGGCAGGTCGACGATGATGTAGTCGAAGAGACTGCTCGCTTCGGCCAGCAATTTGTACATTTGCGCCGATGTCAGCAGCTCGGAGGAGTGCGGTACGCGCTGCTTGACGACCGTTGGCAGGAAAGCGAGCCGCGTCTTTTCGTCGTGCAGCAGCACATCGCGCATATTGCGGCCTTCTAACAGCACTTCGAGCAGGCCTTCTGCAGCATGGCGCCCCAAAGCGCGCGTGGCGCCCGGGTTGCGAATATCCGCATCCAGCAGAAGAACCCTTGCTCCCTGTCCGGCCAGAAGCTGAGCCAGATTGATGGAGATCGTCGATTTGCCCTCGCTCGGCAACGCCGATACGACGCCCACCACCCGCGCGCCGGTTTTCGGGGGAATGCCGAGATCTATCGCAAGCCGTGTGCTGCGCAGCGTTTCGGCGAAGGATGACAGCGGGTGATCGACAGTGTAGCGGGCAACGCTGGACGGTCGTGTGGCGGTAGGCGGCCCCTCCTGTCCCTTTGGCAACACATCCGTGCCCGGCTTGTTCTGGACGAGCGGGGTGTTGCCCAGAAATTCCAGCCCGAGAACGTCGCGAACCTGTTCTCCGGTGCGGAAGAAACGGTCGCGGAACTCGCGAAACATGGCGATGCCGCCGCCGGCCGCGGCGCCCATGATCATGAACAGCGCCAAAAGTAACGGTTTGTTCGGTTTGCTTGGAGTGTTGGGCGGAACTGCCCTCGAAATCACGCGTGCTTCCGTTACGGGGAAGGATTGCTGCTGCATCGCTTCCTGATAACGCTGCAGGAAGGTCTGATACATGTTCTTGTAAGTTTCCGCCTCACGCTGCAATTCGCGAAGCTGAACCTGGGTCTGGCTGGCCGAGTTGCTGACGCTGGTAGCCTTGGCAACGCTCTCCGCAAGTGATTTCTCTCTTGCTTCTGAAACCTCCAGATCGCTCTTGTAACTTTGCGCAATACGGCTGATTTCCTGGAACATCAGCCGGCGGTATTCCTGCATTTCGTTGCGCAGACGCACCGCCTGAACATGGTTGCTGCCGAGCCTGCGGGTGATTTCCGTTTCGATCTTCGAGGATTCGAGATATTTCTTGCGCAGATCGTTTGCAACCGAGCTCTCGAGAATGTCGGTGACGACGGCGTCGACATCGTCTGTGGCAAGGATATGTTCGATGCGTTGTACCCGAGCTCGTGACCTGGCTGTTTCCGACTGCGCCAGAATAAGCGCGCTGTTGGACTCGGCCAGTTGCTGATCGGAAAGCAGGCCGTTATTGCCGGTCTCGATCAAGCCGTGTTCGGCGCGAAATTTCTGTACGGCAAGGTCGGTGTCGAGTGCCCGCTGACGCAACTCGGCAATACGGTCGGACAACCAGTCGCTGGCCCGCTTCGTCGCCTCGTATTTGGAGTTCAGCTTGTCCACCAGATAGGCCGACGCCACCGCATTGACGATCTGGGCTGCTAGAACCGGTGATGTCGAGTTGTAGGTCAGTTCCAGCGCGTAGGTACGGCCGATACGCTTGACGCTGAGACCGTCCAGCAGCCGGTCCGACAGCGCCCGCTTCAGCGTGCCGTCGTCGATGACGGTCTCTTTTGCCGGCGAGAACCACTGCGACACGTTAACGAGCGAACGGATGGTGCCGAATATCGAACTCAGAAGCGAGGCGCGGTTTGCCCTGAATTCCTGATTTTCCGTGAGGTTCAAACTGTCGACGACGGCAATCCCGATGGTTTCCGATTGCAGGACCTCGACCTGGCTGAGAATGGAAGCCTCGTCCTCCACGACGCCGCCGATTGTCGAAAGCTGCTCGACGACCTGGCTGTTGTTGCGGTCGATCAAAAGGGTAGCCGAAGCTGAATAGATCGGAACGGCCGTCGCGGCATAAGCGAGACCGATTGTCCCGGCAATGGCGACTGCCGCGAGGACGACGCGCCACTGTCGGCGGACCGTGGCAAGAACGGCGTCTATATCGATAAAGTCGGCTGTAAATCCGCTTTTTTCGATATCGGCCATAGTCAGGGGATCGTGCCTTTGCAACAACTGTCAGCCTCGCTCTTTTTGGCCGGCGTGGCACCCGCCAAGTCTCGGTTGCATGGTAGGACAGGCGGCCGCCATTCCCGCAGGAAGGGCGGCAAAACCGGGTTCAAACGGGACTTGTGCTGACTGGCGTGCTGGTGCTGCCGGTTGAAAGGGGCGCGGCAAAGAAGTTGTTGGTTGTGGTGGTTCCGCCGCTGCCGGTGCTGCCACCGCTGCCGCCACCGCCAACCGGTGCGGCTCCGCCGCCGGCCTGTGCCGTACCGGCTGGTGAGCCCGCCGCTCCCGAGCCGCCAATGCTGTTGCCGCTTGCAGGTGAAGAGCCGGCGCCACCGATCGGTGAGGCAGCAGCTGCAGCTGCCGCAGGCGCTGCCGGACCGGCCGCCGTTCCCTGAACATTTTCGCTAAAGGCGATCAGAAGATCGGAGGGCACGCCGACACCCTTGGTCTGCAACTGGATTGCGGCGGCAAGTATCGTGTTGCCCCTCTGCATCGCCGTAGAATAGGCGAGCGCCAGACCTTCGCCGACAACTTCGGAGAAGTCCTTGTTGCCGACCTTCTGGGCCAGTGCGACGATGGTGGGCAACTGGCTGGAGTCGCTCAGGATCAGGCCAGAAAGCTGTTCGGAGAACTGCGCCGCGCTGGTGGAAACGGCAATGATCGGAAAGCCGTTCGTCACCTTTCCCGTCATGTCGGCGTTTGCCGCATCGGTGCTGGAAGCGATGCCGGCCAGATCCTTGACCGTTGCCTGCGTCGGAGACTGCTTGAACAGTTCCGCGGCAGCAAGGGAAACCGTGTCCGGATTGGAGCTGTTAACGCGAGCCAGAAATGCGGCGTTGGTTTCGTCGGCGGCCTTCACGGGTGTGCCAGTTGTCGCAGTCTGTACCGGCGGCGTCTGCTGCCCGGCAGCTGGCGGCGCTGGTTCCACGTTCTGGGCGTTGGCGACTGCGGAAAAAAGACCGAGGCTGGTGATCAATACCGCACCAGTGAGCGTCGAGCCAATACGAAGGCGGGACATCACAACTCTCCAAATTTTTAAAAAATACGATTTTAAGTAAGCAGAAATGCTGAATATGGTTATCCAACATCTAAAATTTTCTTTTTAAATCGCACAGCCCTAGCTAACGATCAAGTGCTAAAATAAACTTGTGAACGGAACTTCGGGGTATACTTAACAGCAGAAACGAGGACTTTTCTCTGGGCGTCAGGACACGGCGACTTTTCGCCGGGGTGTTATCAGCCTGTCACGAAGCCAGATATTTGCGGGCGTTTCGACAAGGACGTGAAATGCGTGGGCGATGGCGATGGTGCTGGCGACGACGATGAGATAGACGACATTTTTCCACTCCTGCGGCCAGGTGATGCCGCCGGAAGCAACCAGGAATGCCCGAAAGATGAATGGGTGCAGCAGGTAAAGCGCGTAGGAGGAATCGCCCAGTTTCGCCAGCGGCTGCGCAAAACGGGGCAGGGAGATGCCCCTGGTCAGGGTTGCCGCGGCCATCAGGAAAATCGCGCCACCGCCAAAAACGAGCAGCCGGGTATAGGAATAACAGCCCGGATTGCATTGGAATTCGAACCTTTTCAGATCGATAAGCGTCCAAATCGCCACGCCGCAAAGGGCCACCGCAATCCCCAGCAAGGGCGGTAGGCGCACGCCGCGCAGGAAAAGCACGGCGAGCAACATTCCCGCCACGAACTCCAGAATGATGGGCTGAAACCAGAAACTAAACGGCAATGCGAGACTGAAGTTGGAGCCGATGAGCACTGCGGCGAGCAGCACAGCCGTTGTTGTCAGCACGGCGCGTTCCAGCGGCAGGAAGATAAAAACCGCGAATACGACATAAAAAAACATCTCGTAATTCAGCGTCCAGCCCAGATCGATGATTGGAAACGGATAGGCGTCACCATAACCCATGCTGTCATAGGGAATGAAGAGGTAGGAGGTTAGGACGGCCTGCAAGGACGGGAAGGCCTTGGCGCTGAGAAGAACGGCGACCGCGGCCATGGCGAGCCGCATGGTCAACACGAACCAGTAAAGAGGAAGGATGCGGAGAAGCCGACGCACAAGAAAGGCCGAGCGCCCTCCCTCTGCTGCGAAATACGGCCGGGAGGCATAAACGATGACAAAGCCGGAAATGACGAAAAACAGATCGACGCCCGCACCCAGCCTCAGGAGATGGAGGTTGACGAGCGAGAACTCCCAGTTCACCTGCGCGTGCAGCGCAACAATCATGATTGCCGCCAGCGCACGCATCATTTGAAGAATATCGAGACGCTGCGCCCCGGAAACAGGCGCTTTTTCATTTTTTTGCATCGTCATCATCTATAAAAAGAAAAAATTTATACAGTAATATTTTGCGCTCGCACCAGCGAGCAAAAGTGGTCTATTTCAGAAGGCTATCATGCAATAGGCTGACACGATATATAAAATTTGTCGGCCGGAAATTTTCGCCCGCACGCCGTTCAGAAAACCTCCAGCACCGTAAGCTGGTCGCTGACGGAAAGCCGGTATTGCCCACCTTCCTTTGCGATCACCCGCTGGCTTACGGAACCGTCATCGCCGAACCGGTGCGCGATGACTTGGCTATGCGGGCCGGTTACCGAAAAGGCCATTGCACGTTCGGCTGGCGGATTTTCGATCCGCGCCGGCCATTGCCAGCCGCGTATGCCAAGCCACACCGGGGCGAGCAGCGCGCCGTCTGGTCTTGTCAGGCGCAGGGAAAACCTTTCGGAATCATCGTTGAGGAAAGCGAGGCTGCGTTCCGCTGGCTCTGTTTGCCGACTCGCCTTGCAAAGGGCAAGAAGGGCACGAACGGCCCCGTAAGCAGGGGTCCGGCTCAGATCGTGGCGCAGCAGGCCAAAGGACGATTCCGGATTTGTCTCGTCTTCGGCAAAGCTGGAGACCATTTCATAGATGTAAGCCCGGCGGATGCCGCTGATGAAGGACCACAGGAGCGTGCGCGGCATGTAGCGCGCCTTGATGCCTTCGGTGACGGGAAAATGGAAGGTCTTCGGTTGCAGTGAGGTGTGGTACCCGATCTCAGTGGCGAGCACCGGCCGGCCGGCTGCTATATGCGCCGAGGCCGCGACAGATTTGGAGAGCGCCCCCGGCCCAGTCGTTTCGGGATGTTCCATTCCGGCGTAGGGGTGAATATTGCCGAAGTCGCATACGTTCTGCAGGTTTAGCGCCAGCTCCGTATTCGCCTGGATATAGCTTGGCGCGACAAGCGGTACGTTGCTCACGGCCGGAGTTGAGCGGATCGTTGCAAAAAGTGCAGCCTGATGCTCTGCCGAAATGCGCGGCGCATTGGCCGGGTCTTTCGTCAGCGTCGGTTCATTGCTGCCTTCGAAAACTTCGATGCCGCCGTCGCACCAGTCGTAGAAATCGGCAATCCTGTTCAGTGGCGTTGAGACGTAGGGGTTGAGATTGTCGTAACAGATGATCGTGAGGCGAACGTTGGCCGCCACAATCCTGCGCAGGCGCTGGAAAGCCGGGCTGTTGCGGCTGTCCCTTGCGGTAATCAGTCCCTCGTCACGCACGTGGCCCACACCAAGCGCTTCCAGTTCAGGCAGGATGCGCTCGAAGCTTTCCGGATAAATGCCGTTTGTGCGGGCGAAATGGCCACACACGCCCACACTGTCCAAAAAGGCTTCCGTGCTGGCCGAAAAAACGGATTGAGTCTGCGCGAAAGCGGGGCGCACACCCGTGGCGGCAACCAGTGCGAAAGGTGCAGCTGAAAGCAGGCCGCGCCGTGTCAGGTGGCCCATGGTGATCGGCTGTTTTCCGTTCATCTGCGTCTCCTGGTCATTCCGGCGAGATTATAAAAAGCAGCCGCGATCATATCGGCGGCGCCTCTCAAGATGTCAGATTGTCCTGGAAGTTTTTGGCATCTTCATTCGCCATCAAATCCATGTTTCTGAAATGAAATAAATATATAAATTAATGATATTATCTGCGGACGAAACAGAATTCACCGCTTCCGCCCGTACGTTTTTTCATATGAGAATGAAGCTAACACGGGACAGGTTCTTTTCGCAACACGGCATGACTTTTGTCGCGCCGCGAAAAAAAAGCACTTGAAATGCCGTCAGTTCCCGTGCTTTTTGAAAGTGGATTTTTGGTTATTCATATTTTCAAGCGTTAAATCTGCTCTGCCTTTTGTGTTTTTTGCACATGTCTCATTGGTCCCGGAGTATCCGGCAACATGGGCGAGGCCAAGCGGAAGTCATAAATTTTCGATAAGGAAATAGAGCGTATCCGTATGCGAATTCTCCATCTCAGCAGCCTTTATCCGCCGCATATCGTTGGCGGGTGCGAACGCTCGGTCGAACATCTTGCCGAGGAACTCGTCTCCATGGGACATGAGGTCGGTGCCGCCTGCATAGAGCGGCAGGCCGAACCCAAAACGGTGCGCAATGGCGTCAGCGTCTACCGCATGTTCCACAATAACGATTTCTGGCTGGAGGACTGGCCACAATATACGCCGCAGCAAAGGCGCATGCAGAAGATCAAGCAGCAATGGAATTTCAACGTCGAGAAGCAGTTCGAAGCCGTTCTTGACGATTTCAAGCCGGATGTTCTCAATACGCACTCGCTGCTGGATGTGACGACGCTGGTGTGGCGGGCGGCGCATAAACGCAACATTCCGATCGTCCACACGATCTGCGAATATGATCTTCTGTGCGGTAACGCCGCCATGTTCAAGGGCGGCAAGCCCTGCGAACACATCCATCTTGGCTGTCAGGTGGTGAATTTCACCAAGAAATTCACGCAGCGCTACATCGGCGCGGTGGCAAGCGTTGGCACGGAAATCCTTAAAACCCATGTCGATCACGGGCTTTTCCATCACCTGCCGGAAAGCATGCGCCGTGTGATCTTTTATTCCTGCACGGTTCCGGAGGGCGACCCGGTCGCACGCAGGCAGATCGACCGAACCGGCAAGCCGATGACCTTCGGCTATATCGGCCGCATCAACACGGAAAAGGGTGTCGGCAACATGGTCGATGCCTTCAGGGAAATCGGCCACGGTAACTGGCGCTGTCTTGTTGCCGGCCACGCGATGGACGATTCCATCGAACGCTTCAAGGCCCAGGCCGGCGACCTGCCGATCGAGTTCGTCGGCTGGGCAAAGCCGAAGGAATTCTTCGAAGAGATCGATGTGCTCATCGTTCCCTCCTTCTGGGCTGAACCTTCGCCGCGCACCATCTACGAGGCTTACGCGATGGGGGTTCCGGTCATCGGCGCTGCCTCGGGCGGCATTCCGGAACTGATCGGCGAGACCAACCACGACTGGCTGTTCGAACCGGGCAACGCCGCGGATCTTGCCGCACGCATTCGCCGGGTGTTGACGCTTTCGCGCGAGCAATTGCCGACGGAGGCCGATTTCGGAAATATCGTCGAGGAATCCACCTCGCGCCGGGTGGGTGAGAACTATGTGAAGCTCTACGAGGACGTGCTGGCGAAAAGCAGGGAAAGCCGAACCTTACGCGCATCTTAGACCGGCAACGGACCGGGTCCGTTGCAAGCGTTTCTTCCAAGGAAAGAGCACATGGTAGAAAGCAATATCGGCAAAGTCCGTTTCCCCAAGCTGGACTTCGATCGTTTTCTGGCCGCTGCGGTGGTCGGGCTGTCACGACCGGCTCTGCAGGCGGCAGGTTGATGGCGGAGCAAAGTTCGATAGGCAGCGCCGCGATAACAGGCGTTTTCTGGTCCATCGTCCAGAACTGGGGTGGAAAGCTTTTTACCTCCATTCTTTTCATCGTTCTTGCCCGGTTCCTCAGCCCCACCGACTACGGCATGGTCGCCACGGCGGGCCTGGTTCTGATGCTCATCCAGATGCTGTCGGAGTTCGGTTTCGCAGATGCGATCGTGCAGAAACGAAATCTGGAGCCAAGCGACGTCAATCTGCCATTTTATGTGTCCGTTGCGCTGGCAACGGTGTTTGTCATCGTTGTTTGTCTGCTGTCGCCCAGACTGGAAAGCTGGTTCGAGGTGGAAGGGCTGGCACCGATCATCGTGGCAATCTGCATATTGCTGCCGCTGAATACCGCCTCGCTTTTTCAGGAAGTCAATTATCGGCGTGCGCTCGCGTTCAGGCCGCTGGCAATAAGAACCTTCATTTCGAATATTATCGGCGGTGGCGTTGCGATTGCTTTCGCCATTATGGGCCTGGGCGTCTGGAGCCTCGTCGTTCAGACTTATGTTGCAACCATTGTTACGCTGATCTGGCTCTGGCGCAAACCGCACTGGCTTCCGGGCACCACGCTCAAGCCCGACACTTTTTTCGAATTGCTTCGCTTCGGCTCGTCGGCTCTCGGTCTGCGCATCGTGGATTTCGGAGCCACGCGGCTGATCGACGTCATGATCCTGGGGCGTTACGGGGTTGCTCTCTTTGGACTCTACACCGTCGGCAGCAGGCTCTATCAGCTTCTCATGCAGCTGCTTCAGGCGGCGCTATATGATGTTTCGTTGACGGTGCTGTCCCGCATATCGCACGAGCGGGAGCGCATGGCGGAACTGTACAAGCAATCCATCACCATATCTTCGATCTTTTCGACACCGATCTTCGTGCTCTCGGCTGCGTTGGCGCCAGAGATCTGCAACGTCCTGTTCGGCGCGCAATGGCAGGGTGCCGACGCGGTTGCGCGGCCGCTGCTGCTGCTGGGTGCATTGCAATGCGTCCAGTTTCAAAACGGCCCGTTTCTGTCCGCACGCGGCAGGCCAGACAAGGTGCTGATTGCCGGGACGGTCAAGGCAATCTCTACCATCCTGTTGATATTGCTTGTCCCGACGGAAAACATCCGGGAAATCGTCATCGTGTTTGTCTTCGGGCAGCTCACTTCGACGCCTTTCACATTTTATTTTGTCGCCCGGGAACTCGGCATCAAGCTGTGGAGAATTTTCCTCCTGCTTTTGCCAAGCTTCGGTTCCAGCGGTCTCTGCTTCCTGTTCGTTCAGTGGATGCGACCTGAAGTTAAAATGCTGGGTGCGGGCGACCTCGTATCCGGCATCCTGCTCGGTGGTATGTTTGGCGTCGCATATCTGTTGCTTTTGGCTCTGACCGCGAGAAGCGAGGCCCGGTCCGCCATCGCCCTCATCATGAGCAAAATCGGTTCTCGAAAGGAAAGAAAATGCGCAAGCTCGTGAAAAAAATACTCCCTGCACCACTGCGTCGGAAGCTGGTGCAATATAACGAGCGGCGCAATCTGGATAATGCGGTCCAGCAACTCTTCAATGATCTGCAAGAGCTGAAGCACAGTATCAAGCCTATCAATGTCGGAGATCGGCTGAACCGGCTTTTGATCGTGGCTGGTGATCCCATCACCCTGTTCGGTTCCGCCGGCGATGACGCGATGATCACGGCGACCGTGCAGAATGCCCGTGCGAGCAATCCCAATGTCGAGATAGACATCCTCGTCGACGGAACGAATTTTGGCGACTCTGCTTTGCAGAGAGGCTTTGTTACCGTCGATATCTTTGGAAAGCCTGACTTCATCCAGGCCCTTGCCCAGCAATTCGCGGTGCGGAAGTACGATTGCATCGTCGTTGTCGGTGCCGACGTGATGGATGGCTATTATCATCCGCTGGTCAGCGCAAAACTTCTGGCAAGCGCTGATCTGGCTGCCGCCGCCGGGATCAAAAACGTTATCCTCGGTTTCAGTTTTAATGAAACGCCGCACCCCGCTTTGGCGAAGTTCTACAGCTCCCTTCATCCGGGGGTGTCGCTCAATGTGCGTGACGTTGTTTCCCTCGAGCGTCTGAACGCCTTTGCCACGGCCAAGGCGGCACTGGTTTCCGATTCTGCATTTAGTCTTGTCCCATCGGAACCCGATGAAGATACGATCTCGTGGATCGCGCGAAAGCGCGCCGAGGGATACAGGGTCATGGGCTTCAATCTGCATCCCATGCTGTTCAAGAATGCGGATAGCGCGCAGATCGCGGCGATCATCAGGCGCGGGGCCGAAGCACTGGAGTTCGTTGCCGATGCAAGACCGGTCTGCTGGCTGGTCATTCCGCATGACTACCGGAAAGACGTTGGCGATCAAGCCTGCCTCAAGGCCATTACCGAGCTTGCTCCATCTTCACAGACAGACAGGGTTCGATATCTGGATGGCAGATGGCCAGCCCCGGTTTTAAAAGGCGTTGCCGGTAAACTCGATGGCCTCGTCAGCGGACGCATGCATCTTGCGATCGCTGCGCTGGGCAAGGGCGTTCCTGTGATATGCATTGCGTATCAAGGCAAGTTCGAAGGGTTGTACCAGCATTTCGGTCTCTCCGCGGCTGAGCTGCTTTCGCCCGCCAAGTTCCATACGGATGATGGCATCAAGAATGCCTTGATCAATTTCGTGGATCAGGCCGATGAGATTCGCGAAAAAGTCGGGAAAAAGCTGCCTGAAATTCTGGACCTTTCCAAAAGGAATTTTCAGGTGTTCGAGACCTTCGCCAAGCAGCCTTGAGTCATTTTCATGAAAGTCGCTTTTGTTTCCGTATTCCCTGCCGTTCCCGCCAACGAGGGTGCGCGGAACAGGATTCTCCAGCTGACACGCGCCGTGCGTAGCCTCGGACATGAAGTGCATTTCGTCTATGTCGATACTCCGATGATAGCTGATTTCGATCCCGCGGCCCATGAGATAGAGTTTGGGGCCGGGCATATGCACGTCGTGTCCAGGGAAACATGCGGGTTTGCAGCACGGCTCATCGACGACTTCAGGTTCGAGATTGGGTTGACCGCATTTCGAACCCGTCGGAAAATTCAACGGCTCCTTGGCCGCGACAGCGGTTTCTACAATTACCTCGACGAGTTCTATTATCCGGAAATAGGCAGGCAGGTCCTGGATATTCAGCGTCGACTCGGGATTAACGCCGTTATCGTCGAATATGCCTTTCATTCGAGAGCTTTTCTTGGGCTGCCGGATGATGTGCTTCGCATTCTCGACACGCACGATTCCTTCGCCGATCGTCATAAGGCGTTCGTGAACACGGCCAACAGATTTGGGTACTGGTTCTCGGTTCCGCCGGACGTGGAATGCAAGGCATTCCGCCGCGCCGATGTCGTTGTCGCCATACAGGAAGAAGAGGAACGTTCGTTCAAGCAGCGGCTGGCAGGAGAGCCGCCGGTGGTTGAAACGGTGAGCCATATTCTGGATCTCGGCCAGAGAGTGGAAGACTTCACTTCCGCTGATTTTCTGTTTCTCGGTTCAGGCAACGACGCGAACGTCATTTCTCTCAATAGTTTCCTTCACAATGTCCTGCCTTTGGTGAGCGCGGCCCGTCCGGACATCCGCCTGGTGCTGGCAGGTAGCATATGTGGCAAGGTCGAGGACATGGAGGGGGTTCTCAAGCTTGGCCGGGTGGAGAACTTGAAGGATGCGTTCGCACGCGCGCCACTTTCCATCAATCCCATCACGCTTGGCACGGGCATCAATATAAAACTGCTTGATGCTCTGGCTGCGGGTGTCCCAACGATCAGTACCCATACGGGTGTGCGGGGGCTTTCGGAACGATATCGTGGTGGCGTGATTGTCGTTGAAGATAGAGATCATCAGGCCTTTGCCAATGCCATTATCAGGCTCTCTTCCAATCGGGAGCAGCGGCAGGAATTGGGAAACAATGCGTTCCTTGACGCTGTCGAATGGAACCGCCGGCAAATGACGGTGCTCGGCAATATTCTGAAGGGCAAATAAATCGCGATTGTGATGCGTCTGGCTGGTGCAACCTGATCCAACGATGGCAAGCCATCAGGCAATAAGTCGTGGCCCCGCATCCGTGAGCTTTAGAATGGTAAGCCTGCCCGTCGTAAACGCGCCGGTGTCGATGCCGATCCGTTGCGGACCTGTCTGTGGTTCCGGCGCCGGCGTATGGCCGTGAATGATGAGAAGGTCCAGTCCCGCCCCTTCCGACAGGAAGGGTTCCCTGATCCACAACATGTCCTCATCGGTCTGCGCCTCAAGCGGCACCCCGGGTTTGAGGCCAGCATGAACGAAAAAATAGGGTCCCATGCGGACGCAGATAGGCAGGCTGACTAGAAGTTGCCGATGGGCCTGCGGGATCGCGCCAATCAGCGCATCCCTGAACGGCTGGAGCCGCAGACGGCCGTTGTTCATGAAGTAGCTGATATCGACCCCGTAGGACAGAAGCGTCTGGCGGCCGCCGAAATCCAGCCACTGCATGTTGTCCTGTGGATTTTCGAGGAAATCGCTGAAGAGCTGTTCGTGATTGCCGCAAAGCGAGATGCGGCGCAGGGGCGCCGGCGGTGGTTGCAGCAGATGCTGGAGAACACCGCAGGAATCCCGGCCACGATCGACATAGTCGCCCAGAAGAATAACCAGAGCGGGGGATGGATTGCTTGCAAGATCGGCAAGAATTTTCTGTTCCGCCTGCAAAAGTAGATCGAGGCTGCCATGGACGTCGCCAATGGCATAGATCGGAAAAGACGGAGATTTGTCGCCGAGGTCTATTCTGCGCCGCCTCCGGTCGTCGCGGGGGGCTGGCTGTTTACGACCGCGAATCCAGTTGAGCACTTTAGGCATAGATGCCGATACTGTCTCTCTTGCACGAGGTCAAGAGTGTTGAAAGCCAATGCCACAAGCCCGTAAAACCCGGGTCCATGCAACGGCTGCGGCATCCGCCAAAGCCCTGTCGGACAAAGCTATCCGGGGCAGGGAATTGCGAAAGCCGGTGTCGATTTTCGCAAGGTTCGCCGCGGCAACTGAAGAGGAACGGAGCGCCCCTTCGTGTTCGAAGATGACTATCCTGTGCGCGATAGACCTAGAGTTTCAGCCAGACACGCGGGTTTTCGTGTGACTGGATCTTGATCCATTTCAGGTCAACCGCTTTCCAAGGTTTGACGACGTTGGTGCGGTTGTCCAGCACCAGATCGCCCTGGCTGGTGCTGACGACCAGAACGGCGTGGCCTATGCCGGTGGGGGTGCGGGCGGTGGCAATGCGCAGGGCGCCCGAGGGCCAGCCGGCGCGCAGAAGGCGTTGCCGCTTGGTCACCGCGTAGTCGTCACAGTCACCGCTTGCGGGGTTCAGATTCCATTCGTCCTGTCCGTCCGCTTCGCTTGTATAGATTATCGATGTGTTGATCTCGGCGTTGATGCGCTGGAGTTCCGTGCGCTTCTGCTTGGTCAGTTCGACCGTGTCGCGATCACCAATCCGGACACATTGGTCGGCGGCGTCGTCGCAAAATTTTGCGAAGGCGATGGGTGCAATTGTCGGGCGGCTTGTCGTCATGAACAGGCCGGGGCGCGATGCGGTCGGGTTCTGCGCCAGGCCCGCAAGCGGGGCGGCCGATGCCATTGTCGCGATGCTTGCCGCCACACTGACGGCAACTGCCAAAGTCTTTGCCAGACGGATTTGTCTCTTCGCCATGTCTCTGCCTCTGCCCGGTTGTTGTCTCTTGTGCATGGCAACATAGCGACCCTTCGTTGCGGGCCGTTTAAGTCGATAGATTGCTTTTTAGCGAAATCCAATTTTATTAAAGCGAGATAGAACAGCGGGGAAACCGGTGAGTTTGCGCTTACTTGCAGCGGGTGCGGCCCTCGGCATCTATGATACATGTCTGTTGTGGCACAGCGTTTCGGTACTCACGCCGCGTATCGGTTGAGTTGCTGCGACTTGCCGGCGGCCGGTCGTAATTGCGGTAGACCTCGAAATTGCGCCCGCCGATCGTTCCCTGCGCACCGCCACGGCCATCCGGCGTGACTTCGAAATTCTGATATTGCTGGGCAGAAGCGGAAGCGGGCAGGCCCATCAGCACGGCAAAGGCGCCAGCCGCCAGGCCCTTCCATAACGCTGCCGTTTGGTGCCTGCGCAAGATCATGGCTGTTTCCTTCCCTCGACAGAACGACAGATACGCATTCTGCTTTCCCAATCGTTCGTCGCGTTTACTATATCACTGATCGCGCATTGAGGGTGAGAACGAATATAGCGTTCGTCGGCAGGCGAATCGCTTCGGTACCGCTGGGGGCATCACCAGATAGTGGCCAGACGACTATCTCGCCGCCCGATTGTCCGGAACGCAAAAAAGACGTTTTTAGAGCTGAAAAATTAAGCTCTTCTCCGCTGCATTTATGGGCTTCACAATCCTGTAACAACGGACCTAATATACAAGTGCAGATGCCGAATCGATCAGGAGAAGCCCTTGACGATTGCAGTTTCACCACAGGCCCTGCCGGCGCTCGTTCTGAACGCAGACTACAGGCCACTGAGTTATTATCCCTTGTCGTTATGGTCCTGGCAGGACGCGATCAAGGCCGTCTTTCTAGACCGTGTGAACATCATTGCAGAATATGATCACGCGGTGTCGTCACCCAGCTTTTCCATGCGGTTGCCGAGCGTCGTCAGCCTCAAGACCTATGTCCAGCCCACCCGCAACCCCGCATTCACACGCTTCAACGTGTTCCTTCGGGACAAGTTCGAATGCCAATATTGTGGCACGCGGGACGACCTGACCTTCGATCACGTGATTCCCCGCGCCCATGGCGGCGAAACCACGTGGCACAATGTCGTGGCGGCCTGCTCTCCCTGCAATCTTAGAAAAGGCAGCAAGCTTCCCAAGCAGGCGGGCATGTTCCCGGCGCAGAAGCCCTTCCAGCCGACGGTTCAGGACTTGCACAATAACGGGCGGCTGTTCCCGCCCAACTACCTGCACGAAAGCTGGATGGACTATCTTTACTGGGATACCGAGCTGCAGCCCTGATCCTGAGGACTGCAACGCGGCTTTTCCGTTTAACGGCTTTTCCGGCTCGCGCCAAAAAAGGCAACGGCCGCAAGCGCAACGCTTGCAATGACATTCCAACCGGCAAACGAAAGGCCGAGCACCCGAAGTGCAGCGTCGTTGCAGGAGGGTGCCTTGATGGCATTCAGATTGCCAAGCAGGTCACCGGCATTGGTGGTGATGGATGGCGCACCCGTGGCGCAGGTGATAGGCCCCGCCCAGAAACCCCATTCCACACCAGCGTGATAAACACCAAGCCCGGCGCCGATCAGCATCGCCACGCCGATGAGGGCGAGAAGCAGCCGCGTGATCTGAACCGGCAGCTTGAAGATGCTGGTCGCTATGGCCAGAATACCCAACGGAATGGCGTAGTAGTAGGGATCGCGCTGCAAAAGGCACAATGCGCAGGGCGTATAACCGCCAATATGCTGGAAACCGAGGGCGGAGCCGACAGTAAAGATCATTCCCGCCGTTACGCCAAGAGCGGCGAGCGTGCGGCTGTTGTCGGCGGTTGTTGCAGTGGCCATAATGTTTTCCCCAAACTTCACGAAGAAGCAGATATCCCGAACGGGCTTTCAAAAAGGCGGGCGTGATGGCGAAATTAAGTCGCCGGTTCAACGGTGTATTCCCGGATTCGTCTAATCCAGTCCTTTGCATCTGGCAAATGAAAGCCCGGTAATATTCGAGGGGCGAATGAGCAAAGTTTCGTGAGTGTCTTGATGGCCGCGAAGCAATCGACCGGTCTTTCTGAAAGACCGGAATAAAACGAAGAAAATCAATGCGGTTTTGGAAATGGTACCCCAAGCCGGGATCGAACCAGCACTCCTTGCGGAACCGCATTTTGAGTGCGGCGCGTCTACCAATTCCGCCATTGGGGCAACGGTGGTAATGCCACGGCGTCTATCACGGTCAATGGCATGCGTGCAACCCCAAAGCTGATTTTTCCTGTCTAATGACGTGCGTTTGCAGCCTTCATTTCGGAGCTTTTACCGGGCGGGGAATGAAAGGAGACTGGCGTTTGTCCGTCCCGTATCGGTACACCGACGGTTGTGGCGTTAAAGCAATATTAGATACCACTAATAAATTAGAATATACACAATTGCTAATTGAATTATGATGTTTGCGTGGAGTTTCCACGCGGGGCGGGAGAAGCCAGAACTCATAGGAGGAAATTATGAGGGCGCTTTCTCGCAATTTGTTACTGTCTGCCTGTCTGATTTTACCGGTCAACGCCCACGCGCTGGATATCGGGATTGGCGGTGAGAACGGGGTGAATGCCAGTGTGGGCGGCAATGGCAGCGGTGGGCTCGGTGTCGACGCTTCCGTTGGTGGCAGCAATGGCGTCAATGCCAGCGCTGATGTCGGCGGCAGAAGCAGTGGCGGACTGGGCGCGGATGTCAACGCGTCGGTCGGTGGCAGCAGCGGGGTCAATGCGGATGTCAACGCATCCGTCGGCGGCTCGAGCGGTGTCAGTGCGGGCGCCAATGCTTCGGTTGGCGGCTCCAGCGGCATCAATGCCAATGTTGGCGCGAATGTGGGCGGATCGAGCGGTCTTGGCCTTGGTGTCGGGCTTGGCATCGGCGGCTCCAGCTCACCAGGCAATCCGGGGAACCCCGGTAATCCGGGCAATCCTGGAAACCCCGGCAACACGGGGCCGGTATCGCCCGGTGGCATGCGCAATGCCATACAGGCCTATAACGACATGTCGCGAAACGAGCAGATCAAGCTTGCCCGTCGTTGTGTCGACATTCTCGGCGGCGGATATGACGCCGCACTGACGCAATTGTGCAAGATGATCCGGACGGCCTCGCGCTGACGCAGCGTCAGCCCCGTGGATAGTCCGATACCAAACCGAAGGATGCTGCGGCATCCTTCGGGACTAACTGTTCTTGCGCCCGAAGGAGAGGATTTTCTGGCGCAGGCTGCGGGCGAGGTTGCGGGTGTTGCGATACATGTCCACCTGCGTGGAAACCTGTCGCACGTCACGGTCGCTGTTCTGCGCAAGCCCGACGACCAGAGTGCCCATTTCCTGCCGTTCCTGCCAGAAGCGGCTCATGATCGGATGATCGGGCACTGCGCAGCTGTCGCTGCGCAGAATATTGGCGTCGTCCAGCTGCCAGTCGGTCAGTTTCTGCACCAAGAGTTTGCCGGGTGAAAACCGCGAATAGGATTCGTCAAAGGCGGTCTTCCACGTATAGGCCTCGCCAGCCGTCATGAAGACGATCATGGAGGCGATGGCGCTGCCATTGAGATCGATGGTGTGAATGCGCACCGCATCCGCTTCGGCCAGATTGGTGATTGCCTCGCGGGCGAAGGCGGCGCGATAGCGGTCGTTCACCAGCGCGCTGCGTTTGCGGCCTTTCCAGCCACTCGCTTCCAGCGCCAGGAATTCCTCCATGCGGTAGCGTATGTCCTTCGGTTGCCGGGTAACGGTGTAGGAAAGGGCCCCGAGTTTTTCGAGCTGTCGCCACTGCCTGCGCATTTCCCGCAAATGATGCGGCGCAAGTGAATTGCGCAGATAGGCTTCGCCGTCCAGAAGGCTCTCCAGCATCGGCCGCTGATAGTTACCAGTCGTCGTCACCGGCAGGTTGCGGCTGATTGCTATGGCCTTGAACATCCGGGCAAAAGGCCCTTCAAGCCGTACATCCGGCAGTACCAGAACATTCGGCAGGCGCATTTCCCGGTCGGAAAGCGCATCGAAAAGATTGTCGAGCGTCTCTGCGGCACCTTCGGTATCGACCAGCGGCGTGCCGAGAGGGCCGAAGGGGTTGGCCCAGCCACGGATGATGGAGGGACCGATGGAAAAACCCGGCTTTTCCACGGTGAAGGGCATCAGAAAGCGCATGCGGCTTCTAGCGCCGTTCTCGTCGCGAATAAGGGCGAAGCGCACGGACTTGTCATCGATACGCGGCATGGCGGGCGCAAGAAGCCGCCCTGTGAAGAAGACATTTGCCTCCATGACGCGGTTGGACAGGAAGTCGAGTTCTTCCTGCATGTCGTAACCGAGCCGGCCAGGATAGATGCAGAATTCGCGGCCATCGCGTCCCACGCGCCGGCTGCTGTCGGCCACGGGGCGGTCACGCTCCGTAGACGCCATCAGCGCAGCGATGCGCGGGTCCTGAAAATCCGGATTCTTTGGGTCGCTGGACATGCTTATCGTTACACCGCCTTCCCAGTGTCTTGACCCGCCCGGGGATCGTTGAAGGCGAAAAGGACGATCCCGAGTGTGCGGCGAATGGCAATATGCAATAGCACAGCTTCTACGCACATTGCTATCGCCACAGCTGCCGCAGCGCCAGTCAGACCATAGACCGGAATCAACACCATGTTGAGTATAATGTTACAACCGAAGATAATAATATAAAGAGCTACGCACAATTTTTGTTTGCCGGCCATATTCAGCAGCGTTTCTCCCGGGCCGATCAGTGCTTTTGCGAGGAAGCCGGCAAAGAGGAAGAACATCAGCTTGTAACCCTGTACGAAGCCGGGACCGAACAGGGACAGCAAAAACGGCCCTGCCAGAAGCACGAGACAGCCAACGGCAAGTGATGGCCAGAAGGCCCAGCGCGCCGCCTGGCTGGCGAACCCGGCCAGCCCCTGCCTGTCATTGGCAGCAATGAGCGCGGCCAGACGTGGGGCCGCAGCCGCCTGCACGGAAAAAAACACGAATTGCATCAGCACGATGGTTTTTGCCGCGGCAAAATAGATGCCGACCTGATCCGGCGGCAGATATAGACCGACGATTACCACATCTGAGTTGGTCATCAAAAAACCGATGCCGTCGATCAGGAACATCGGAAAGGCAAACCGTATCCACGGACGGAAATGCACCCTGCGGGCAACGCTGCGGAAATGCCGGTTGAGCCGGCGGTTCATGAACACGAAGTGGAAAAGCGTGGTGACATAGGTGGCCAAAAGGGCCGCAAGCATCGCTGTCGTCGCGGTTTTTTCCGCGCCGAGACGGATCGCCACCAGCATGAACAGCAGGATCAGCACCGGGCGGATGATATAGGTGGGGCTGAGGGCTGAAACCGCCCAGCCGTTGGCACGAGCTGTCCCGTTCAGCACATCGCCAAGCGCCACCATCGGCAGGGTGAAAAGCGCCAGCGAAACCGGAATGAGGTAATAGGCGGAGATGCGCTCGCCGAAGAAATACAGGAAGACGAAACCGAAAAATGCAAGCGCGCTGGCCGAAAGCATGGCGAAGAGGCGCGCTGTCGAGGTCAGACCCATGATCTTGTCATGGGCATCCTCCAGGCGGTAGCCGGGCAGAAAGCGGATGACGGTGGTGTGAAAGCCGAGACAGGAGAGGTTGCCGAACAGGATGACCAGAACCCAGACAAAGGCGAACAGGCCATATTCGAATTCGCCCATCAGACGGGCAAGGATGATCTGGGAGATGAAAGCGATACCGGCGCTGATGATGCGTACCGCAAATGCGACGAGCGCCATGCGCTGCGCCCGGGAGACATCGTCTCTGCCGGAAACGACGACGGCGATTTTTGCCCCCAGCGGCGCCAGTTTAGCGCGCAGGCCTGCGGGTAAGGCTTTTTCCGCCGTGTTGAGGATAGCCATAATCCACACGCCATCATTTCCAGTTGAGTAGGCAACTGGATTATAAGCACCTTATCATTAACGAAGGGTTTGGGAGACAGGCACCTGTGTGCCGATATTGACCACCGGCCTCGGTTTGCGGATCCCGTTGAAGAGAAAAAGGGCAAGCGGACTGCGGCGTATCGCCTGATGCAGCAGATAGGCCGTAGTCGTGGTGGCGACGACGATGATGGCGAATTCCAGGATCGGCGGCAGCGAGATCAGGATGAAGAGGGTGCCGAAGGCATAAATCAGCGGGTGGTGAAACAGGTAGATGGTGAAGGAAGCGTCGGTCATTCTCCTGGCAAGCCGGCTTGGTCGGTCGAAAAAGCGGCAGGCGATGTCGATCAGCAGGCGGCTTGCCGCCACGGCGGCGATTGCGGAGACGAGTACCAGCAGGGCCGAGTTCGAAAAAGGATATTCCAACCGCAGCGTGACCGCTGCCGCGATCGCGGCAAACGCGATGACGCCCGTGAGGATGCCCGTCTGGCGGAAGCGGTGAAAAAGAGCCCGGTCTCGATGAAGCAAAGCCCCGATAAGGAAGAACGGTACGTAACGTGCGTAAGGGTCGGAGGCCCGTTCATAGAGAACGAGAAGGCTGTTCCCATTTTTGCCAGCAAGCAGGCCCGAACCGTAAACTGTCAGCTCCCATAAAACAGGGAAGGCGCAGAGCGCTGCGAAAAACGCGGCTGGATATTGACCCCGCATCCTGCCGAACCAGTCTCTTGCATAGGCGAGGGGCGGGCGCCCCGCCAGAAATAGCAGGCCGGCAAGCAGACCCGAATACGCGATAAGGGCGGGTAGGAACCATAGATGCATGATCCATTGCTCACCCGGAAGCAGCAAATCCGGCAGGTTCGCGAGCAGCCGGTCGGCGGGAATATCACCTTTGGCGATACCTGCCAGTTTCAGCAGGAAAAGCTGCGATGGCCCAAGCAGGAGCACGGCCACGATGAAAGGGACGCCAAGGCGAAGGAAGCGCTGTCTGAGCCATGGCATCTTGCCCTTCCTGCCGATGACCATGGTGGAAAAATAGCCGGCCACCAGAAAAAACGAAGGCATGCGGAAGGTGACGAGCGCTGCCCCAAGCGCGGTCAGGACTGGGCTGGTCTCGAAATCCTTGATGTCCCAGGGCAAAGCATAGCTGTAGAGCAGGGAGGCGTGATAGGGTATGCCGAGCAGCATGAGGAGTGCCCGCAACGGGTCCCAATAATGCTCATAGTCTGATTTGCCCGGTTGCATTTTCCCCTCGCGTGACGAACGCGATCCCGCCTGATCCGTAACGATCAACACGACTATTGGTGGAAAACGCTAATAAACCCTTCATGCACCCGACGGCGTGGGCGGGGCCTTTTTCTTGGGCATGAGGTCAAGCACCAGTGCGCAGCCCAGAATGATGATGCCGGCACCGAACAGCTGGGGAAGCGACAGCGGTTCGTCGAGCACCAAGGCGCCAACAAGCACCGCCACAACGGTGACGGCAAATTCCACGCTGATCGCCTTCGTTGCGCCGATCGAGGAGACCAGCTTGAAATAGGTGATGTAGGTCAGGCCGCTCATGACGACCGCCTGTATCAGAAGATAACCGTAATCGACGAGATCGGGCGTTCCGGGCAAGGGCACCGCGAAAAGAAGCGGCAGGGTCATCAGGCCGCCTGTCAGGAAAGAACCGATGGTTATTTCCCAGGATCCAACCCCCTTGAGGTGCAGGCTCGCAAAATTGCTGCCATAGGCGGCACAGATGCAGGCGGCGACAGCGGCAGCACAGCCAATGACAAAGCCGGATGTGACAGGAACAGCGGGAAAACCAACGAGCAAGACGATGCCGGCAAAGCCGATGACGAGACCGGCAATACCCTGCCGCGTCAGGCGTTCCAGACCCCAAATCTGCGAGATTAGCATTGAAAAAAGCGGAATGGTCGCCACCAATATGGCTGCCATCGCAGTGCCGATCTGAGGCGTCGCGTAGGACAGGCCGATCAGTTGCCCGGCGACCGTCGTTGCGCCGACGATTGCGAAAGCGCGCCAGCTTGCGGAGAATGCAAGCTTCCGGCGTGCCGCACACGCAATGAGAAAGAGTGCTACAGCGGTTATGAGCGAGCGAAGCGTGACTGCGCCGATCCAGCCGAAGGCTGCGACGACATGTAGAAGCAGCAGGAAAGACACGCCCCACGTAATCGCGAGAAAAATATAGGCGGCAAGATCGCGAGGGGCCATGAAAGCAGTTTCCGCAGGATGATCCGGCTCCCATATGGAAAGTGCCGATACCAGTCAACACCCCGACCAGCAGCAATGATCCTGCCTAAACAAAATCGCCCGTAACGCAGGTTACGGGCGATCGATTGCTGGCATAAAGCCCTGGCCTTTTACGCCTGTTCGTAAACGCCGTGGCAGTGCTTGTACTTCTTGCCCGAGCCGCAGGGGCACATTTCGTTGCGGCCGATACGGCCCCAGGTGGCGGGGTTGTTCGGGTCGCGGTCCTCGGCCGGTACGAAAGCGACCGGCACGCCCTGCGCCATCTCATCTTCCCCGGTGACGGGGTCGAGGTGATGCGCGGTCATTTCCGGCAGCTCCGGCTGCTGCGGTTCCTGCTGCACCAGTTCCACGCGCATCAGCTGCGCGGTGACGGCTTCACGCAGGTTGGTAAGCAGCGACTGGAACAGCTCGAAGGCTTCCGCCTTGTATTCCTGCAATGGATCGCGCTGGGCGTAACCGCGGAAACCGACGACGGAACGAAGGTGATCGAGGTTGACGATGTGTTCGCGCCACAGGTGGTCGATTGTCTGAAGCACGACCGAGCGCTCGACATAGGTCATGATCTCTGGGCCGAAACGTTCCGCACGTTCAGCGGCGTATTTGTCCGCGGCCTCGGTAACGCGCTGAAGAATGTCGTCCTCGGCGATGCCCTCTTCCTTCGCCCATTCCTCCACCGGCAGGTCGAGGTTCAGGAACTGGGCGATACCGGCCTTGAGGCCGGCGATATCCCACTGTTCGGCATAGGCATTTTCAGGAATATGCTTGGTGACGAGCGCTTCGATCACTTCGTGGCGCATGTCGGCTGCGGTTTCACCGATATTGTCGGATTCCATCAGCTCGAGGCGCTGCTCGAAGATGACCTTGCGCTGATCGTTCAGCACGTCGTCATATTTCAGCAGGTTCTTGCGGGTCTCGAAGTTACGGGCTTCGACCTTCTTCTGGGCACGTTCCAGCGCCTTGTTGATCCACGGATGGACGATGGCCTCGCCGTCCTTCAGGCCGAGCTTCTGCAACATGCTGTCCATGCGCTCGGAACCGAAGATGCGCATCAGGTCGTCCTGAAGCGACAGATAGAATTTCGAGCGGCCGGGGTCGCCCTGACGGCCGGAACGGCCACGCAGCTGGTTGTCGATACGGCGGCTTTCGTGTCGCTCGGTCGCGATGACGTAGAGACCGCCGGCGGCAAGCGCCTTTTCCTTGAGAACCTTGATCTCTGCGCGGATGGCCGCTTCCTTCGCATCACGCTCCGGACCCGGCTCCATGCCTTCCAGTTCGCGCTCCAGACGCATCTCGACGTTGCCGCCGAGCTGGATGTCGGTACCACGACCGGCCATGTTGGTGGCGATGGTGACCGCACCGGGAACACCGGCCTGCGAAACGATATAGGCTTCCTGCTCGTGGTAACGGGCGTTCAGAACCTGGAAATCGGTAAAGCCGGACTGGCGCAGCATGTGGGCCAGAAGCTCGGATTTCTCGATGGAGGTCGTGCCGACGAGAACCGGCTGACCACGATCATGCGCCGCCTTGATCTCGGCGATGATGGCAAGGAACTTCTCTTCGCCGGTACGATAAACCTCGTCGTCCTCGTCGATACGCTGGATCGGCAGGTTGGTCGGCACCTCGATGACGTCGAGACCGTAGATGTTGCCGAACTCTTCCGCTTCCGTCGATGCCGTACCGGTCATGCCCGCAAGCTTTGCATACATGCGGAAGTAGTTCTGGAAGGTGACGGAAGACAGCGTCTGGTTTTCCGGCTGGATCTGCACCTTTTCCTTGGCTTCCAGCGCCTGGTGCTGGCCTTCGGAATAACGGCGGCCCGGCATCATGCGGCCGGTGAATTCGTCGATGATGACGATCTCGTCGTTGCGGACGATGTAGTCCTTGTCGCGGGTGAAGAGCTTGTGGGCCTTCAGCGCATTGTTGATGTGGTGAACGATGGCGACGTTTTCGATGTCGTAAAGCGATTCGCCCTTGAGCAGGCCCGCCTGCCGCAGCAGGTTTTCGAGCTTCTCGGTGCCGTCTTCGGAGAAGTTGGCCGAACGCTGCTTCTCATCGATTTCGTAGTCTTCCGGCGACAGCAGCGGAATGAAGGCGTCGATGGTGTTATAGAGATCGGAGCGGTCGTCCAGCGGGCCGGAGATGATAAGCGGCGTGCGCGCCTCATCGACCAGAATGCTGTCCACTTCGTCGACGATTGCGTAGTTGTGGCCGCGCTGCACCATCTGGGCGCGATCATATTTCATGTTGTCGCGCAGATAATCGAAGCCAAGCTCGTTATTCGTGGCGTAGGTGATGTCGCAGCCATAGGCCTCGCGGCGCTGGTCGTCATCTAGCCCGTGCACGATAACACCGGTCGTCAGACCGAGGAAACGGTAGAGCTTACTCATCGTGGCCGCGTCGCGCTGGGCGAGGTAGTCGTTGACGGTAACGACATGCACGCCCTTGCCAGCCAGCGCATTGAGGTAGACCGCAAGGGTCGCCACCAGCGTCTTGCCTTCACCGGTCTTCATTTCGGCGATGGCGCCCTGGTGCAGGATCATGGCACCGGTCAGCTGCACATCAAAGGGTCGCATGTGTAGAACACGGCGCGACGCCTCGCGGGCGACGGCAAAAGCCGGGATCAGCAGATCGTCCAGCGATTTGCCGTCCGCAAGCTGCTGGCGGAACTCCGCCGTCTTTGCCGCCAGCGCGTCGTCGGAAAGAGCCTTGGTGGCTTCCTCCAGCGCATTGATGGCTGCGATCTTGCTTTTATAGGAGCGGACGCGGCGTTCATTTGCCGAACCGAACAATTTGCGGGCTATTCCGCCGAGGCTGACCATCTTACTGGCCCTTTCTGAAATTCCGTTTTCGCAGGCGGTTTTTTCCATCACGCCGATTTCGGCAACAAATGACGGACTTCGCCCTTCAACGTATCTGGACGCGAGGTTGCGTGACAGATAAGAGGGGGGGCAAATGATGTCAACGGTTCTGCCCGTTACAGAATGGCCACAATCCGGTGTTTGGAAGTTTTTTCAGAGCCGGAAACCATGTCTGGAGCCGGCATTGTCCCCGAAAGGTTCAAAATGTTGCGCTATAATAAAATTGCGGCTGCGGTGATTGTGGCCACGCTCGGCCTCCAGTTTCCTGCCTTTGCACAGGAAGACAAGGTTGTCGCCAAGGTTGGCGATCTGGAAATCCACCAGTCCGAACTCGACCTTGCCATGGGCAATCTCGATCCGCAGCTCGCACAGCTTCCCGACGAGCAGAAGAAGGTCGCAGCCCTTTCCGGCGCGATCGACGTCAAGCTTCTCGTGAAGAATGCCAGCGCCGAAGGTCTGGAAAAGACCGAAGACTTCAAGAAGCGCATGGAGTTCATTCAGGACCGTGAGCTGCACAACGCCTATTTCCGCAAGCATGTGGTTGATGCTGTCACCAATGAAGAGGTGAAGGCGCGCTACGACAAGGAAGTCGCAGCCTTGCCGAAGGAAGAAGAAATCAAGGCAGCTCATATTCTGGTTGCAAGCGAAGACGAAGCCAAGGACGTCATCAAGCAGCTTGATGCGGGCAAGGATTTCGCAGCGCTTGCCAAGGAAAAGTCGACCGACTCCAACAAGGATGATGGCGGCGATCTCGGCTGGTTCGGTAAGGGCCGCATGGTTCCGGAATTCGAAGAGGCCGCTTTCGGTCTCGAAAAGGGCGCCTACACCAAGACGCCTGTCAAGACGCAGTTCGGCTTCCACGTCATCAAGCTGGAAGACAAGCGCATCGCACCGCCACCGGCTTTCGAGCAGGTCGAGCCGCAGGTTCGTCAGCTTGTCATGCGTGACAAGTACGTTGCCCTCATCGAGAAGGCAAAGGCTGACCAGAAGATCGAAATCATGGATGAGACGCTGAAGAAGGGCTACGACGAAGCCACGAAGGAACAGCAGGCACAGCCGCAGCAGTAATAAAACCATGTTACGGGGCGGCCACAGGCCGCCCCGCTTCATCTCAGGCACTTTCAAATCTTCCCCGTTTCCAGAATCTCAGGCGCTTTCCCATGTCCGTTGCCGTTTCCCCGCTCGCTCCGAAATCCTATCCCGACATGCCCGCACTGCGTGGTGTTCGCATGGCGACGGCTGCCGCCGGCATCAAGTACAAGAACCGGACCGACGTTCTGTTGATGGTGTTCGACAAGCCGGCAAGCGTGGCTGGCGTTTTCACGAAATCGAAATGCCCCTCGGCCCCCGTTGATTTCTGCCGCGCCAATCTCGGCGGCGGCGTGGCGCGCGCCGTGGTGGTCAATTCCGGTAACGCAAACGCCTTTACCGGCGTCAAAGGCAAGGCCGCGACCGAGTTGACGGCGAAATCCGCAGCCGCTGCCGTCGGCTGCTCTGAAAATGAAGTGTTTCTGGCATCGACCGGCGTAATCGGCGAACCGCTTGATGCCACCAAGTTCGCCGGGGTTCTGGGCGACATGCAGGGCATGGCTGAAGCCGATTTCTGGCAGGAAGCCGCCAAGGCAATCATGACGACCGACACTTATCCCAAGGTCGCGACCCGCACCGCTGAAATCGGCGGTGTCGTGGTCACCATCAACGGTATCGCCAAAGGTGCCGGCATGATCGCGCCCGATATGGCGACGATGCTTTCTTTCGTGGTGACGGATGCCGATATTGATCCGGCCGCGCTGCAATCGCTGCTTTCCGCCGGTGTCGGCCCGACCTTCAATTCCGTGACTGTTGACAGCGACACCTCCACCTCCGATACGCTGATGTTGTTTGCGACAGGTGCGGCGGCTGAGGACGGTCAGGTCAAGGTGACGCGCGCCGATGACGAGCGGCTTTCCTCCTTCCGCGCCGCCTTGAACGATCTCCTGAAAGATCTGGCCCTGCAGGTGGTTCGCGATGGCGAAGGCGCACGCAAGATGGTCGAAGTCACCGTTACCGGCGCGGAAAACGATGTCGCTGCCAAGAAGATCGCCCTTTCGATTGCCAACTCACCGCTGGTGAAGACTGCGGTTGCCGGCGAAGATGCCAATTGGGGTCGCGTCGTGATGGCTGTGGGCAAATCCGGTGAAATGGCCGACCGTGATCGCCTTGCCATCTGGTTCGGCGGCGTACGCGTTGCCGTCAATGGCGAACGCGATCCGGATTATTCGGAAGCGGAGACCACCGCCGTGATGCGGCTGGAAGACATTCCGGTGAAGGTTGACATCGGTCTCGGTGAGGGCAAGGCCACCGTATGGACGTGCGACCTGACCAAGGAATATGTTGCGATCAACGGCGACTACCGGAGCTGACCGTTGGAGCCGAAGAGAATGCAGGACAATAAAATCGTCAATCTGCCGCTGGTTCGCCGTCTGGAAGCAGTCAGCTTTCGGGCATGGCCGGCCTCGTCGGTGATTTATGACGGTAGCTGGCAAATCCGCCTGACGGGGTCGCATCCATCAAAACGCATCAATTGCGTGGTGCCGCTCGATCCTTCCGATTATGGAAACTGCGCGGTGCGGCTGGAAAAGGCGCGCAAGCGCTTCGAGGATTTCGGCCGTCCGCTGGTGGTGCGCGAAACGACGCTGATGCCGCCGCAGCTCAAGGATTTTCTGGTAAAGGACGGCTGGTCCATGGTTGAGGAGGTCAAGGTCATGACGGCCGATCTCGCTGGCATTGAACTGCCGGAAACGCTGGTCAGCCTGCCGAGCCACGATATTGGCCGTTTTGTCGAGGCGAGCATCAAGGTCAGCGATGGCGACCCGACCCTGCGCCCGGCGATCGCTGAAATCCTCAGTTCGATCAAGCCGACCCTTGGCCTGTTCATCAACGAAGAAGCAGGGGGCAGCGCACTTGCCACCGTTATCTGCGTGCAGGATAACGATCTTGCCGGCATTCTTTCCCTCGATGTCGAGAAGTCGCAGCGGAAAAAGGGCCTCGGCACGCAGCTGCTGGCGTCAGCACTGCGCTGGGGCCGCATCAGCGGCGCCAAAAGCGCCTGGTTGCAGGTCGTCTCCACAAATGCGCCGGCGATTGCACTTTATGAAAAATTCGGCTTCACCGAGGCCTATTCTTATCGCTACTGGCGCAAGGCTGGTGAAGAATGAGCGAAGCGGGCAAAAAAATCCTGCTGGTTGCCGCCTGCGCCCTTCTTGATCAGGACGGCCGTATTCTTCTGGCGCAACGACCTGAGGGCAAGTCGCTCGCCGGCCTGTGGGAATTTCCAGGCGGCAAGGTGGAACAAGGCGAAACACCGGAGGAGACCCTCGTCCGCGAGCTGGACGAGGAGCTGGGTATCAAGACCAAGATAGCCTGCCTCGCGCCGCTGACGTTCGCCAGCCATACCTACGAGACTTTTCACCTGCTGATGCCGCTTTACGTGTGCCGTCGTTATGAAGGCATGGCCCATGGGCGCGAAGGACAGGCAATTAAATGGGTAAAGCCGCAGGCTCTGCGTGATTATCCGATGCCGCCGGCCGACGAGCCGCTCATCCCCTTCCTTCAGGATTTGCTTTAAAGCGACCTACCTGGCGGGTTCGATCCCCTCGCGCAGCCTGTTGAAAACATCCCATAACTCCGCTTTACCGTGCCAAAACGAGGCTGTGTTAACAGATCGTTCAGCACCCTCTGGCAGATTGTTAAGCTAAAGAAGCGGTAAACTGCGCGTATGAGGTTGGCTATGAACGAGGATTTCTGGAAGACGGTGGAAGGTCGTCAGTCTTACTCCAACAAATCCCGTCGCACCGGCGTTCTTAATGTCGCGCTGCTTTTCGGGACGGCTGTGATTGCTCTTTCCCTGATCGTCACCCCCATGCTTGCCGGAAAATCATCAACGCGCGTCGCGCAGTTCTCCGACAATTACGACATGATAAGCACCGGCTCCATCAAGAAGACCGATGCTGGCAAGACCTATTCCATCCGCCGCAGCATAACCCAGCCGATGCCCGAGATGCCCTGTGTCGTGACGGGCTATAGCAGCGAGAGCGGTTGCTGATCGTTTACCATCATCGGTAACGGATTACTCATGCCCGTGGCATAGTATAAATTCGATTTTAGCAATATATAATGCCGGTTAGCGTAAGCACCGGATGGCGGATGGAGAATATCCCGTGCTGCATTGTTTTATTCGTTTCTTTAAAGACGAAAACGGCGCGACCGCAGTCGAATACGGCCTGATCGTCGGCGTTATTTCCGCCGCCATCATCGGTGGCGGAACCACCATCGGCAGCACCATCAATGCGGTATTCCAGTTCCTCGCCGATACTTTTGCCAACATCTAGGGCCTGCGCTACGCCTATCAGGAAAGCTTGACTTCGGTCGTCTTCAGGGCATCGGCAAGGCGCATTTTGGCGGAACCAGGTTTCAGCGGTTTCTGCTGGCTCTCGTGCGGTGCCCAGCCTGAGACATAGATGATGGAAAACGTGGCTCTGATCCGCCCGTCCGGATCGGAATAACGTTCGGCGTAAAGCTCCGCTGCCCGCAGGAAAAAAGCGCGATTGAGCGGTTTTCTGCTGCGGCTTGCCAGCGGATTGGCCATGCCCATGGCGCGCAGATCGCGCATCAGCGGAAAAATCGAGTCGTAACGCACCGTATAAGTTTCCGCGTCGGTGACGGGAAGCGCAAAACCGGCACGCTGCAACAGTGCGCCAACATCGCGCACATCGGCAAAGGGAATGACGCGCGGGCTGGCGCCGCCGGTCAACTCGGCTTCTGCCGTCAACAGCACATCGCGCAGTTCCTGCAATGTGCCGCTGCCGGGAATGGCTCCGAGAAACAGTCCGTCCGGCTTTAGCGCCCGCCTTATCTGGATCAACGCACCGGGGGTGTCGTTGGTGAGGTGGAGGGCAAGCGGGGAAACAATGAGATTGGCGGAGGCTTCTTCGAGCGGCAGATGCTCCATGGAGGCCACCTGCGGCAGATTCCCATCCGTCGCAAAGGAGGTATCCGTCTCGATACGACGGATAGCATCCACCTTGCCCGTCTCGGTCAAGCGCCGGGCGGTGATGCCCGTCCCGCCGTGCAGTTCGATTGCGGTCTCGAAACGGCGCTCGACGATGGCGAGCCTGTCGGCAAACTCGTCGGCGGCCATGTCGAGAAGAAACAGGGCCTTGTCGTCACGCCGGTTCCACGCCCGGCGGCGATTTTGTTCGATCAGGGCCTGGTCAAAGAGAATATCCATCGTCGTGCCTGCTCGGCCTGTAACGCCTTTGGGATCGGCGGGCCGCATCGTTGCTGTCATGCCGCTTCGGGCATTGTTTTTCCGGTCAGAGGCCGAAACATATCTCTCTCGCAAAGGCACCCGTTCGGCGCTAAAGTCAACCTCATGGGCGCTGGTGAAGATCTGTTTTCGGGATTGCTGTCGAAGTCCGCGACGGTGTCGGTGGCGGCACGCAGCGTGTTGCACTCGGCCTTCCGCATGGTCTATCCGCCCACTTGCGCAGGGTGTTCCCGCATGACCGGTGGCGAGGGTGCCCTGTGTGCGGATTGCTGGCGGGATGTGGCCTTTATCGATCGACCTTTTTGTGAGGTTCTGGGCATTCCCTTCGCCCGGGATCACGGCGCGGGTGTTGTAAGCGCACAAGCCATCGCCGACCCACCGCCTTTCGACCGTCTGCGTGCTGTTGCCAGCCATGAGGGAACCGCGCGTAAACTCGTACACCGGCTGAAATATCAGGACCGGACCGATCTTGCGCGTTTCATGGCGCTGTGGATGCTGCGGGCAAGCGACGGAACGGTTGATAGCTGCGACTGTATCGTGCCGGTTCCGCTGCATCGCCACCGCTTCTGGCGTCGCCGTTTCAACCAGTCTGCTGAGCTCGCACGGCATCTGGCCAAGGCCACCGGCAAACCGCTGCTTGCCGGCACGCTGTTGCGCGTGAAGCCGACCGAGCGGCAGGTAGGGCTTTCCGCGCTTGCCCGGCAGGACAATGTGCGGGGCGCTTTTGCAATAGCGCCCAGCCGAAAAACCGATGTTTATGGCAAGCGAGTGGTGCTGGTGGATGATGTTTATACCACTGGTGCGACGGTGGGCGCGGCAAGTCGCGTCTTGCGGAAGGCGGGTGCCACGGATGTGACCGTTTTGACCTTTGCAATGGCCATTTCCGGCCCTATATGAAGCCTGAATGAAACGAGGATATCGTGCGTTTCAGCACACGTTTGCGAGGCTTCGAAATACATGGCACCGGTAACGATCTATACACGGGATTTTTGTGGTTATTGCGCGCGCGCCAAGGCGTTGCTGGACAGCAAGGGCGTCGATTATGCCGAATATAACGCGACGACGACGCCGGAGTACCGGCAGGAAATGATCGAGAAATCCGGCGGAACCACCTTCCCGCAAATCTTCATCAACGGCCAGCATATCGGCGGTTGCGACGATCTGCATGCACTGGAGCGTGCTGGCAAACTCGACGTTATGCTTGCCGCTTAATCGGCTCGATTTTCGATACGGAGGACGTGATGATTTTCAAGGCTGCCGCCATTCAAATGCGCTCGGGTGTCGATACGGTGAAAAACGCCGCCGATATGGAGCGCCTGGTACGTGTTGCTGCGGCTGCGGGCGCTGTCTATGTTCAGACGCCGGAAATGACCGGCGCTCTCCAGAAGGACAGGCAGGCGCTTCGCGCCCAGCTGCGTGACGACGATGGCGATATCATCGTTGCGACCGCCGCCCGGCTGGCACGCGAACTCGGCATCCATGTCCATATCGGCTCGACAGCGATTGCCCGCCTGGATGGCAAGATTGCGAATCGCGGTTTTCTGTTTGCGCCTGACGGTTCGCGTATCTGCAGCTATGACAAGATCCATATGTTCGATGTCGATCTCGACAATGGCGAAAGCTGGCGCGAAAGTGCGGCTTACGAACCCGGCGCTGTCGCTCGCGTTGCCGAACTTCCGCTGGGGAAATTCGGCTTTGCGATCTGCTACGATGTGCGCTTCCCGCAGCTTTTCCGGGCGGAGGCACTCGCCGGCGCCGAGGTTCTGACGGTTCCGGCCGCCTTCACCCGCCAGACGGGTGAAGCCCACTGGGAAATTCTGCTGCGTGCCCGCGCCATTGAAAACGGCGCTTTCGTCATTGCCGCCGCACAGGCCGGCCTGCATGAGGACGGGCGGGTCACGTTCGGCCATTCCATCATCATCGACCCCTGGGGCAAGGTGCTGGCAATGGCCGGTGGCGCCGGAGAAGAGATCATTTTCGCAGAGATCGACACGTCTCTCGTGGCTGCCGCGCGCGGAAAAATCCCCAATCTGCGCAATGCCCGCGAGTTCGGACTGGACACGGTTATTCCTGCTGGAGGTGAGGCGGCGTGATCCGTTATGCGCTGGCCTGTGAAAAGGGCCATGAGTTCGAAGGCTGGTTTTCCGGGAGCGACGATTTCGACAATCAGTTGCAGCGCGGCTTCCTGTCCTGCCCGATGTGCAATTCCCCGCAGGTTTCCAAACTTCTGATGGCGCCTTCGGTCTCCACCGCCCGCAAAAAAGACGAACGCCAGTCGCTCGCCATGGACACGGCCAGAAAAGAGGCTATCGCAAAAATCCGCGAGGCGGTCGCAAATATCCGCGCGAATGCGGAAGATGTCGGCGATAAATTTCCCGAAGAAGCCCGCAAGATCCACTATGGCGAGGCCGACGAACGCGGCATCATCGGCCACGCGTCTGCCCAGGACGCGAAGGCCTTGATTGACGAGGGCATCGAGATTGCACCGTTGCCAGTGCTGCCCGATGATGTGAATTGAGTTTGCCTACGATTTTGATGACGTCTGCCACTTAGGACGAACGTCATCCGTCGTTCATGACCGGAGAATTGGGTGCGCTAGCTTTACGCGGGTCTTTTCGCCAGCATCATGTAGTTGACTTCCATGTCCGGCGAGAGGTTCCAGCGGTCCTGCAATACGTTGTAGAAGACGCCGGTACGGTGGACGATATCCATGCCGCTGGCCACCAGCGGCCGTTCAAGCTCATCCGGGCGAACCAGCTTCTCATATTGGTGGGTGCCGCGCGGCAGCCAGCGCAATACGTTTTCGGCGGCAAAGATCGCGAGCGCGCGGGCTTTCAGCGTGCGGTTGATGGTGGCGGCGAACATTAGCCCGCCGGGACGCACCATTTTCGCGCAGGTGGTGACGAAGAGATCGACATTGGCCACATGCTCGACCACTTCCATGTTGAGGACGACGTCGAAGGTTTCGCCCGCCTCCAGCAACTGTTCGGCGGTCAGGGCGCGGTAGTCGACGCTGACACCGCTTTCACGGGCGTGGGTGGAGGCAATGCCGATATTCTTTTCTGAAGGGTCGGCGCCCACCACGTCCGCGCCCATGCGCGCCACGGGTTCGGAAAGCAGGCCGCCGCCGCAGCCGATATCCAGCACACGCAGCCCTTCAAGCGGGCGGTGCGCCTTCGGGTCGCGGCCGAAATTATCGCAGATGCGGTTGCGGATATATTCAAGCCGCACCGGGTTGAATTTGTGCAGCGGCCGGAACTTGCCCGTCGGGCTCCACCATTCCGCAGCCATCGCGGAGAAGCGATCCACTTCGCTCTGGTCGACGGTCGTCTGTGCGGTTTCGCTCATGGTTCTGCTCCATATTGCTGTTGCATTGAAGTCGGATGATTGATCCCCGAAGTCAAGACCGGTGGCACATTCCGTCGGCAAATTCCCGGGTGCTTCATTGCCGCAGGTGGAACTGAAACGGGCTGCGATTTGTTTCATGCTGCGTTCATGGAACGCGGCGTATTTTCCAGTCATGGCAGTATGTGGAACGCATGCTCGTCCATCGAAATTGGTGGACGCCGACAAGGGCAAAGCGGGCTTTTGCTTGAGGAGAAGTAAGTGAAGAAAAAACTGTTTGGCGCAATTGCGCTGGTGGCCATGCTCGCCGCGCCGGCCCTTGCCGAAGCTGCGACTCGCGGCTTTGCCACCGCGAATGTGAATATGCGCTCCGGTCCGAGCACAGCCTATCCGGCCGTGGTCGTGATCCCGGTCGGCGCACCATTGACGGTACATGGCTGCCTGTCCGATACGCCGTGGTGCGACGTCTCTTTCGTCAGCGGTCGTGGTTGGGTCGCCGGTCGTTACATCCAGACGACGTTCAGGCAGAACCGGGTCTACGTTGAGCCGCGTTATTACCGCGATCTCGGCGTTCCCGTGATCACCTTCGAAGCCGGTCGTTATTGGGACCGTTATTATCGTGACCGTGACTTCTACCGCGAGCGTGACCGCTGGCGTCGTCCGCCGCCATCAGGCGGTTACTGGAATGCTGCGCCTCCGCCGCCGCGCGGTGACTGGGAACGCCCGCGTCCGCGCGACGAATGGCGTGATGGCCGCCGGGATGAATGGCGCGATCCGCGTCAGGGCGGTGGACCGAATGACGGCCGCTGGGAGCGCCGTTACGGCGACTGGAACCAGGGTGACAGAAACCGGGGCGACGGAAACCAGGACAGGCCGCGTCGAGATGGTGACCGTCCTCGGTTCGAGGAAGAAAATCGCGACCGCAATCGCGATCGCCAGCCAAATCAGGACGAAGGCCAGCGTCGTCCGGAGCGCCGCCAGTGGGATGATCCACGCCGCGCGCCCGCCTCGGAAAACTTTCAGGGCGGTTGCCGGGTCGGTGATCCCGGTTGCGATCCGCGATAAACAGACAAAGCCCGGCGAGATTTCGTCGGGCTTTTCATTTGCCGGTTCAGATTATCACGAGAGTACTTTTATTTCGCGGTTGCGGCCTTGCGTGCGCGGGCCTTGGGTTTTGCGGGAGCTTCTGCCTCCGGCTCCGCAGCAGCGGTCTTCGGCGCTGCTTTCTTGCGCTGGGCAGGCTTTGTCGCCTCCGATGTCTTCAGCAGCGAAAATTCATGCTTTGCCTGTTCCCAATGGTCCGCGTCACGGCCATGTGGATGGCCTTCCTTTTCCCAAAGTGTATAGGCCCGTTTGCTGATCCACTCTTGTTCCGAAACCTGCATGCTCGTCTCCCGTTGCTGTTGACAACGCCTTTGACAAGGCGACATTCCGCTTGGTCCGGCACACGCTCGACAGGAATCAATGCCGGCATTTCAAACTCCATTACATGCCATGATTTTCCGGGCGTCAAGCAAACATGCTGCATTGCGAAAGCGGATTTCAGGCATTTTACGCGGGTGAAAGCGGTTTGAGCGAAAGACGTTCCTGAAGGACAAGATCAACGTTGCGTGATCGCGCCCGGACCTCCAAGATGGGCTGGTGAACGGTAGCGGAGGAGGCGACCTTGGAAGTTGCAACGGAAGCGGAGACGCAGGTCGTCATCGGAAGACGGGGAGGGGCCGGCATCATCCACCTGAACCGTCCGAAAGCCATCAACAGCCTGACGCTGCCGATGGTTCGTGCCATGCTCCAGGCGCTTCACCGTTTCGAGGATGACCCTGACGTTTCCTGCGTGGTGCTGACAGGGGAAGGCGACAGGGGGCTCTGTGCGGGGGGTGACGTTCGCATCATTCACGATCTCGGCAAAGCGGGCGATCCGCAGGTGCTGGATTTCTGGCGCGAAGAGTTTCCGCTGAATTATCGTATTGCCCGCTTTGGTAAACCTTATGTCACGTTGATGGACGGCATCGTCATGGGTGGCGGCGTCGGCATTTCCGCCCATGCCAGCCACCGCATAGTCACCGAGCGGACGAAGCTTGCCATGCCGGAAACCGGTATCGGCTATTTCCCTGACGTCGGCGGTTCCTGGCTTTTGCCCAGAGCGCCGGGCGAATGCGGCACCTGGCTGGGGCTGACAGGCAATGCGGTCACTGCTGCCGATGCGATCTACGCCGGTTTTGCCGATTATTTCGTCCCTTCTGCGCGCCTTACAGATTTGGTGGAGAATCTATCACAAGCGCTCGATCCTGATGGTGTCGAGGCTGTAATCGGAACTTATGCCGTCGAAGCTGGTGAGGGCGTCCTGTCGGCACACCGTGAGATCATTGACGCGGCATTCCGTTTCGACACGGTCGAGGAGATTTTCGCAGCACTTTCGGAGCGTGACGATACGTTTTCGCGCGAGACTCTGGAAATTCTCAAAAAACGCTCCCCTACCAGTCTCAAACTAACCCTGAAGCTGCTGCGCCTGGGGCGGGAAAGCGCCAGCCTCATCGAATGCCTCGAACGGGAATTTGCCGCCGGCACGGAGATATTGCGGGGTCATGATTTTTATGAGGGCGTGCGTGCGGCCCTGGTCGACAAGGACCGCAATCCGCGCTGGCGACCGGCACAGCTGGAAGAGGTGCGTGAAGAAGACCTTCTGCCATATTTTACCAAACATTCCGGTAATCTCTTTCCCGAGCACCGCCTTTAGATTGCGCAACGCAAAAGAAATCCGGCTTGCGGACATATATGAAATCATCGCCTTTCGAATTGATGTTGCTTGGGTGAAATTTCTAATACGCTTCTGCTTAACGCACGGCTGTTGCTCGCAGGCGTTGTCGCCCCCCGTTATGTTGACGACCATTCGATTTTCCGGGGGTATTCATGAAACGTCTTCTCATCATCGGCACTGCCATTGCCGCTCTTTTTGCAGGTGCGGCGCAGGCGCAGTCTCCGACCACCATTCTCAACGCCTCCTACGATGTTGCCCGTGAGGTTTTCGCAGCCGAGAACGAGGCTTTCATCAAGCTGCATCCGGGTATCACGGTTGATCAGTCGCACGCCGGCACCTCCAAGCAGGCGCGTGCCATCGTTGAGGGTCTGGAAGCCGATGTCGTCACCTTCAACCAGGTAACGGATGTCGATTTTCTGGTGAAGCAGGGTTTCGTTTCCGCCGACTGGCAGAAGAATTTCGCGAACGACGCCTCGCCGTTCTATTCCTTCCCTTCCTTCCTCGTGCGTGCCGGTAATCCCAAGCACATCAAGGACTGGAACGATCTTGCACGTGACGACGTGAAGGTGGTTTTCCCCAATCCGAAGACCTCGGGTAACGCCCGTTACACCTATCTCGCCGCCACGGCCTATGCCAAGGAGAAGTTCAACGGCGACGAGAAGAAGGTTCAGGAATTCGTCAAGAAAATCTTCGACAACACCCCTGTTTTCGACACCGGAGGCCGCGCCGCCACCACCACCTTCGTGGAACGTGAAATCGGCGACGTGCTGATCACCTTCGAAGCCGAGACCCGCGGCATTGCCAAGCAATATGGCGCCGACAAGGTTGAGGGCGTGGTGCCTTCCGTCAGCCTGCTCGCCGAATTCCCGGTCGCCGTGGTGGACAAGGTGGTCGACAAGCGCGGCTCGCGCGATCTGGCGAAGAGCTACCTCGATTTCCTCTACACCGAAGAGGGCCAGCGCATTGCTGCCGAATTCGGCCATCGCGTTCACAACGAAAAGGTTGTCGGCGAGTTCAAGGACAAGTTCCCGGCCATTCGCCTCGTCAACGTCAATGACGTCTTCGGCGGCTGGAATAAAATCCAGAAAGAGCATTTTGCGTCCGGCGCGACGCTTGATACGCTCTACGGCAGCCGTTAATCACGACGATATGCAACAGGTAAAAGACCCGGCGGGAAACTGCCGGGTCGCTTTATGATGAAATGGGGGCGGGGTTTGAAGCGGAATGTTCTGCCGGGGCTTAAATTGTCCCTCGGCGTTACCCTCACTTACGTCGCCATCATAGTGCTTCTGCCGCTCTCGGCGCTGGTGTTCAAGGCGGCGAGCCTTGGCCCTGCCGAATACTGGGCCATTATCTCTTCGCCGCGCGCCGTCGCAAGTTACCGGGTTACCGTGCTCTGCGCGCTGGCCGCGACCTTGTTCAACGTCGTTTTCGGACTGGCACTTGCCTGGGTGCTGACGCGTTACCGCTTTCCCGGCTGGCGCCTTGTCGATGCCATTGTCGATCTGCCTTTTGCGCTTCCCACCGCTGTTGCCGGCATTGCGCTGACGACGCTGTTTGCGGGTAACGGCTGGTTCGGCTCGGTGCTTGCGCAATTCGGCATCAAGGTTGCCTATACGCCGCTCGGCATCATGGTGGCGATGGCCTTTACCAGTCTACCCTTCATCGTGCGCACCGTGCAGCCGGTGCTCGAAGACCTCGATCCGGCATTGGAGGAGGCGGCGCAATCGCTTGGCGGTTCCGATCTCGAAATCTTCCGCAAGGTCATCCTGCCGCTTCTGACGCCAGCTCTGCTGGCCGGTCTCTCGCTCTCTTTCGCGCGCAGCCTCGGTGAGTTCGGCGCCATCATCTTCATCGCCGGCAACCAGCCGTTTTCAACGGAAATTACGGCGCTGCTGATCTTCATCCGGCTGGAGGAATATGATTATCAGGCCGCCGCCGCCATCGCCTCCGTGCTGCTCATCGCGGCCTTCGTGATGCTGGCGGTGACCAACGCCCTGCAGGCGCGTGCGCTTCGTTATACGGTGAGGAGCTGAGACATGAGCGCCATTTCCTCGCATCGCAAGCCACCGCGCGTCGGTGACGCGCCCTGGGTTCGCCGTAGCCTGATCGCTTTTGTGCTCGTCATCGGCGCGTTCCTGGTTGTCGCTCCTCTGACCATCATCGGGGTCGAGGCTTTTTCGCAGGGCTGGAAGGTTTACTCAGCCACCATCACCCACCCCGATACCCGCCACGCCATCATGCTGACGGTGCTGACGGCGCTGATTGCGGTGCCGATCAACACGGCCTTCGGCGTCGCGGCCGCATGGGCGATCACCAAATTCGATTTTCCCGGCCGGCGCTTCCTGCTGGTGCTGATCGAGATACCCTTCTCCATCTCGCCGATCGTTGCCGGTGTCGCCTATCTCTTCGTTTATGGGCTGCAGGGGCTGTTTGGGCCGTTCCTCGATGCGCACAATATCAAGATACTCTTTGCACTACCCGGCATCGTCATCGCGTCGATGTTCGTCACGGCACCCTTTGTGGCGCGCGAGCTGATCCCATTGATGCAGGCGCAGGGCCGCGATCTGGAGGAGGCGGCCACCTCGCTTGGCGCATCCGGCTGGCGCACCTTCTTTTCGGTGACGCTACCGAATATCAAATGGGCACTGCTCTACGGCGTCGTTCTGTGCAACGCCCGCGTCATGGGTGAATTTGGCGCGGTGTCGGTCGTGTCAGGCAATATTCGCGGCCAGACCAACACGCTGCCGCTGCATATCGAGCTGCTCTACCATGATTACCAGACGGCCGGCGCCTTTGCGTCGGCCTCCATCCTCGCTCTGCTCGCCGTCGTCACCATCATCGCCAAGGTGGCGCTGGAAGGGCGTGGTGCGGGGCGCGGGGCCAAGAAGACCAGCGGCGGTGCCGCCATCGCCACGGAGACCTGATTCCCATGAAAATCCGCCTCGAAAATGTGGTGAAGACCTTCGATACATTCCGCGCGGTGCGCGATGTCTCGCTCGATATTGAAAGTGGCGAGCTTCTGGCGCTGCTCGGCCCTTCCGGCTCTGGCAAAACCACGATTTTGCGCATGGTCGCGGGTCTCGAATATAGCGATGGCGGCCGCATCTTTTTTGGAGACGAGGACGCCACCAATATTCCGGTGCGCGATCGCGGCGTCGGTTTCGTGTTCCAGCACTACGCACTTTTTCCGCATATGACGCTGCATGAAAACATCGCGTTCGGTATGAAGGTGTCGAAGGTGAAGCGCGACAAAGCCGCGATCGATGCGCGGGTCAGGGAACTGTTGAACCTGGTCAAGCTTGACGGTCTGGGCGACCGGTTCCCGGCGCAGATTTCCGGTGGGCAGCGGCAGCGTGTGGCGCTGGCCCGTGCGCTTTCGGTCGATCCCAAAGTGCTTCTACTGGATGAGCCCTTCGGCGCGCTGGATGCCAATGTGCGCCGCGACCTGCGCCGCTGGCTGCGTGAAATTCACGGCGCGCTGGGCATTACCACGATTTTCGTGACGCATGATCAGGAAGAGGCACTGGATCTCGCTGACCGCGTCGTCATCCTCAATCAGGGCGAGATCGTGCAACAGGGCACGCCGAAGGAAGTCTGCCGCCAGCCGAACAGCGCCTTCGTCATGCGCTTTCTCGGCGATGCCAACCGTGTGTCCGGCGTGGCGCGCGGCGGCAAGGTCTATGTCGGTGACAACGAACTGCCTTTCTCCTACGGTCAGGCGGATGGCGCCGTCGAGATCTATGCCCGTCCCTCCGACCTGGAATGGGAAGATCTGCACGAGGGCATTCCAGCCTCGGTTTCGCGGGTTCTCGACCGGGCAGGCGAGCGGCGGGTGATTGCCAGCACAGATGGCGGCGATCTCCTCGAATTCGACGTGCCGCCGGAAAATGATGTCGCGGCAGGCGATCGCGGTTCCGTCATCATCCGCCGTGCGAAGATTTTCCCGGCGGCTTGAGGGACGCTCTCGCCAGCCTCATATCAGCAGTTCGAAAGAGGCCTCGGCCGCCAGCCTGCCATTGACCATCAGGTCAACCTTGTGAACACCCGCATAGTGCTTGCGGGTGGTGAAATCACGCATGGCGCGGCTTATCGAGAGCGCGCATGTTTCGCCCGGCTGCAACTCGATTTCTTTCCACTTGAAGACTTTCGCGGAGGCGTCACCGCTCTTTTTCACGTAATGCACGGCATAATCGATCACCAGCTTCTGCGGGCTTTCTGCCGTCGAGGTGAAAGAAGCTGAAATCCGCACCGGATTACCAAGAGCGACCTTTTCAGGAGAAACCTGAAACGCCGAAAGTGCGATCTGAGCCTCCTTATGGGCACCGAAATGGGCGAGCGCGGCAGCGTCACCTTTCTTGACCAGAGTACGCAAGGCCTGCCGCACGATCCAGCGTGTATGCGGGTTTTCCTTCGGCCATGTGTCGATGAGCGCCAGCACGAAAGCGGGATTGTCCTTGGTGATGTCGTTCAGATGATTGGCGACGGATTTGCGCACGTAAAGCGCCTCGTCAGCTTTCATGGCATCAAGGATCGCGGTTACCGGTGAGGGATCATCGATCAGGGCTTTGAGCTGGAACGACCAAGGCAGGCGCGGCCGGCAGCCTTCGCTCGCCAGCCTTCGCACATGCTCGTTGTCATGTCGTGACCATGTTTCCATCACGGCAAGTGTTCGGGCCAGATCCCTTTGCAGGAAATGGCGGATCGCAAATTCCGAGGAGCCGAAACGGGTGAAATATTGCAGCGCCTGCATGGAAAGATCGAAATCGTCGAGACCGTAAAGCGCCACATATTCTGGTAGCGAAATGGACGCGAAACCGTTGCCTATCCCGGGTGCTGCGGCTGTCAAAATTTCGATGTTGCGGGCATAGTCGCCGGGAAGCGTGGCGTGCAGGCTGGTCGCCACCTGCCGCATGCGCTGCATGATGCCCAGCGCTTCGAGATTTGTCGTGGCAAGCGCCATGAAGGCGGGAACATCGAAAGGCGCATGAACGGCTTTGGTCTGATCGGCGATGTGTCGCAGTTTTTCGTGGTTGAAGATTTCCTTCAACGCGGGTGCCGCTGTCTCGCTCATAGTGCCTCTCTAAGTTCACTTTTTGTTCTTTTAGGGCATGATGAGGACGGAGGCAAGGGAGGTGGTACTACCGAAGAAAAGACATAGCAGATCTTGCTTCTTCACAGATTGACGAAGGTCTTTCACTCCGTCATTCCGGGCTTGATCCGGCATCCTGCATCCGGCCACTGGGCGCCTGCGCGGTGAGTAGTCTTTTTTGGTCAATGACTTGATCGCGCTGGACCCCGGATCTAGTCCGGGGTGACGACGCGTGGAGATTCCGGGTTCGCCAAATTCAGGTTCAGGGCGGATATTGTCATCCGCCCTGAGCTTGCATCCAAAGCTTCAGCTCATCTGGCTGACGAATTTCGTCTCCAGATAGGCCTGAACCGCCTCCGAACCGCCCTCCGTGCCATAACCGGAATCCTTGACGCCGCCGAAGGGGACTTCGGGAAGCGCAAGGCCGTTGTGGTTGATGGTCAGCATGCCCGCCTCGACCTGGTGGCCGAGCGCATGCGCTGTCTTGACCGAGCTGGTAAAGGCGTAGGATGCAAGGCCGAAAGGCAGGCGGTTCGCTTCGTTGATGGCATCATCGAATGTCGAGAAGCGGTTGATGATGGCGACGGGACCGAAGGGCTCGTCGTTCATGATCTTGGCTGTCACGGGCACGTTGGCGAGCACCGTGGGCTCGAAGAAATTGCCCTTGTTGCCGATTCGGCGGCCACCGGTCTTCAGTTCCGCGCCATGAGAAACGGCGTCGTTGATCAGGCCTTCCAGCGCTGGGATGCGGCGCTCATTGGCGAGCGGCCCCATGACGACACCTTCTTCCAGGCCGTTGCCGACCTTGATCGCCTTCGTGGCTTCCACGAAACCTTCAAGGAAGCGATCCGCCACACCGTCCTGCACGAGGAAGCGGGTGGGAGCGACGCAGACCTGACCGGCATTGCGGAACTTGGCAAGCGAGGTCACCTCGATCGCTTTTTCGATATCGGCATCGTCAAAGATCATCACTGGCGCATGACCGCCGAGTTCCATCGTGGCGCGCTTCATGTGCTTGCCGGCAAGCGCTGCCAGATGTTTGCCGATCGGCGTGGAGCCCGTGAAGGAAATCTTGCGGATGACCGGATGCGGGATCAGATATTCCGAAATCTCGGATGGCACGCCGTAAACGAGACCGATGACACCCGCCGGCACGCCCGCATCCACAAACGCTCGGATCAGTTCCGCCGGCGATGCCGGTGTTTCCTCCGGGGCCTTGACGATGATGGAGCAGCCAGTGGCAAGGGCAGCCGAAAGCTTGCGGACGATCTGGTTGATCGGGAAGTTCCATGGCGTAAACGCCGCGACGGGACCAACCGGCAGCTTGATGGCAAGCTGGGAAACGCCGGTTGCGCGCGCCGGGATGACCTGGCCGTAGGTGCGACGTGCTTCTTCGGCGAACCAGTCGATGGTATCGGCGGCGCCCATGATTTCGGTTGCCGATTGCGACAGCGGCTTGCCCTGCTCGCGGGTCATTATATAGGCGATCTTGTCCTTGCGCTCGCGCAGGATGTCGGCTGCCCTGCGCATGATCTTGGAACGCTCGAAGGGCGAGGTGTCGCGCCAGGCCTTGAAGCCACGTTCGGCAGCGGCAAGCGCCAGATCGAGGTCCGCCTTTTCGGCATGGGCGATCGCGCCGATGATTTCGTCGGTCGCAGGGTCGGATACGGCGATCGTCTTGCCGGAAACGGCGTCTCGCCATTCGCCATCAATGAGAAGTTTGATGTCGGGATAGGTGTGCATAGGGACTACCTTCATGATGCGGCCGATACGGCAGGGTGCCGTCCAGCCCGGAGACGTGAACAGAATTTTCCTGACCGGAATATATCCGGTATCGCCGCTTGCGCTGCGCGGAACGGGCGTCTGGGCATTTCCGGCAAGAGGAAGCTGAAAATGCCGGAAACGGAAATGACAGCTCTTATATTAAGTTGCGTACGGTATGTTTCAACCGTTCGCTCTGGCAATCGCCATGATTTTTCTGTGATGCGAAACTTGTCTCTCGGCTTTCCTGCCTGACAGGCAGGCGGATGCCGAACGCGCATTGGTCTTGTCCGATACGCGCGAATCATGTGTTGCTGTTGTTAAGCAATCACGCATATGCCGCAATTTGGCCTTTGTCGCACCAGACGGATTGATACGAAGACGCAACTTGTAGTGTTGCTTGCGTCATAACAGGGCGTGAAGTGTAAAAAAGTACAATAAGACGGAAAAATTATCCAAACGGTTTACTCAAAACCTAGAGAAAATACGGATAAAATCTCACTAAGGATATAACATTCATTCCTGATATATATTGCGAGCGTCGGTTCCCTTGACCCTCAGAGGTTGGCGAAAACCCCTCGACCTGAACGCTAGATGGAGAAAGAGTATGAGTTTCGCCCGGGTACTTCTCAGTGCGTTTCTGTCGCTCATGTGGCTTTCCTGTGCCGAGGCCGGGACGATCGCCAAGCCGCAAGGCAAGCCGATATTGACCATCTCCGGAAACATCACCAACACCAATGCCGATGGCGCTGCGGTATTCGATCGCGACATGCTGGAGGGATTGGGCATGGTGACGGTGGAGACCACGACGCCCTGGCACGATGGCCGCGTTCGTTTTGACGGCGTGTCACTGGCAAAGTTGATGGATCTCGTCGGCGCAAAAGGCACCAGCGTAACGGCAGTTGCACTCAACGATTATGTGAGCACCATACCGGTTGAGGATTTTAAGAAATTTAACGTTATCCTCGCGATCAAGCTGGATGGCAACTACATGACAGTTCGCGAAAAGGGTCCGCTGTTTGTCATCTATCCCTATGATAGCGACCCGGAATTGCAGAAGCAGACCTATTATTCGCGGTCCGCATGGCAAGTTGCCAAATTGATAGTGGAATAAAGGTGCCGTTTGCGAAAACTTGTGGCGGTGATCATCTGTTGCTTCGTCCTGGCAACGGGCTATATCGCTTTCGTCATTGCCGAGCGTCAGACCGCTCTGCAGAAATTTTCCCGCTATAACGATTCGTGGGCGGTCAGTCAGACCGTGGCGGAGTATCTCCGCCTTCAGAACAAATTGGCCGTTTTTGCGCTCAGTCCCGGTGTCATAGACCGGGACGAATTGCAGCTGCGCATGGACATCATGCTAAGCCGCCTGGAGCTCTTGAAGCAGGGTAACCTCGGCGCTTTCATCAATGAAAAGCAGCAATGGCGGGATCTCGTAACCCGCCTTGACGCGGTTCTGGCCCGCCTGGAACAGCAGATGAACACCCTGGAGCCAAGGGATGTTCCGGATCTGCTCTCCGAGATGAGCTCGCTCGATGCGCCGATGACGACGCTGGCTTCGTCGTCGGTCGCCTATGACGTCAATCTGATCGATACGGCCCATGAGGACGTGCGCAAGCTGCATATCGTCTACACCGCGCTTGCGGGCGGATTGATCCTGTGCGGCATCGCGCTGGTGATATTGCTGCTTCGCCAGAACGATCTGTTGAACCGTGCGCAGAAAAGCATGCGCGGGCTGACCGATGATCTGCGCGCCGCCACGCTTGAATTGCAGGCCAAGAATGTCCGGCTGGAGCATGATGCCTATCATGATGCGCTGACGGGCCTTCCGAACCGCTCGCTGTTCCGGCAGGAACTGATCGAGCGGTTGCGCCGCTCCTTCGGCGGCAATGGAACGACGGCCATTCTTCTGCTTGATCTTGATGGGTTCAAGGACGTCAACGACACGCTTGGCCACGATTCGGGCGACGCCTTGCTTCAGGCCGTGGCACAGCGCCTTTCGGGGATCGGCGGTGATTACGACATGGTTTGCCGCCTTGGCGGCGATGAATTCGCTGTCGTATCCGATGATCTTAATGAGGACACGGCGCGCCGTCTCGCCTCCAAGCTTATCGAGCAGATCAGCCGGACCTACCAGCTCGGCGAGCAGGAGGTGAAAATCGGCACCTGCATCGGCATCGCCATATCGCATGGTACCGTCGATGCGGATGAATTGTTCAAGCGCGCGGATCTGGCGCTTTATGAAGCCAAGGCCATCGGCCCTGGCCGGGCGAGTGTTTTCAAAGTCCGCATGCAAAAGCAGCTGACCGAAAAGAAATCCTTCGAGGCTGATCTGCAGACTGCGCTGCAGAACGACGAGATGGAGGTCTATTACCAGCCGCAGGTGGCGACGCAAACCCGCAAGCTTTGTGGCTTCGAGGCACTTTTGCGCTGGAAACATCCAGTGCGCGGCGATGTTCCGCCCAGCGTGTTCATTCCCGTTGCGGAACGAACCGGCCTTATCCATTCGCTCGGAAAATGGGTGATGGAGACTGCCTGCCGCGAGGCGATGCGATGGGATGAGGACATGAAGGTGGCGGTCAATCTCTCGCCGGTTCAGTTCCACAGTACCAACCTCATTCAGAACGTGATGGGTGCCCTTGATAAAAGCGGGCTGGAGCCGAGCCGGCTCGAGCTTGAGATCACCGAATCGATCCTGCTGAACAAGAGCGACCAGACGATCAACACGCTGACGCGGCTGAAGGCCGTCGGCATCCAGATCGCCATGGACGATTTCGGCACCGGTTACTCCTCGCTTGCGAATTTGCGCGGCGTGCCGTTCGACAAGATCAAGATCGACCGGTCATTCCTGCGCGATATCACCAGCGACCGCGACGCGCTGGCGATCGTCGAATTCGTGGTCGGCGTCGGGCGCAGCCTTCGAATGACCACCATCGCCGAAGGCATCGAGACGGAGGAGCAATATGAGCTGGTCAAACGTCTGGGATGCGATCTGGTACAGGGCTATCTGATCAGCCGGCCGTTGCCGGCCAAGGAGCTGGTGGCCTGGAGTTCCGTTTGAACGGGTTTGCTTTCGAACAGGGCAAGCCATGTTAAATTTCAGTGGGATACATCGTCGACGGCGAAAACCAATACCGGTTGTCGCACCGATACTGTAGAGCATTCGCGGTCTATGCGGGATCGTTCTGTTGACGAGACCGGGTTTTGAGAAAGGGCTTGGGAAATATGGAAATTCTGGATGTGCATGGAGTAGCCCTGCCTCTTTCTTCCGATGAGGTATCGCCCGTCATATGGCAGGCGCTGACCGACGGCAGCTATGAGGCGAAAGAGGCCCGCAGCGTCCTGAAAGCCATCAAGCCCGGCGACCGCGTATTGGAACTGGGGTCCGGCATCGGCATCATAACCTCGATCATTGCCGGTATTCAGGATGTTTCCGTTTGGGCATTCGAGGCCAATCCGTCCACAGCGGCACTGGCGGAACGGGTGATCAAGGCAAATTGCCGTGGCAATGTCGTGTTTTCCCAAGGACTTCTCACGGCCGACGAGCCGCGTACCTATCCCTTCTATGTCCGCAAGGATCTCTGGATGTCGTCCATGGACGAAAATCAGGGTCCTTATGAAAGGCGCATCGAAATCTCGTCCGAGAATATCGATGCGTTTGTCGCCAGCCGGGGCATCACGGCGCTCGTGATGGATATCGAGGGCGCGGAACGCGATCTGCTCGGCAATGCCGAGCTTGCTGGCGTGGAGCGGATATTCGTCGAGCTGCACGATCACCTTTATGGCCTCGAAGGTGTTCGCGACATCATGCAGGCACTGACCGCCAAGGGATACGCCTATGATCCACGCGGTTCACGCGGCCCTTGCGTGTTGTTTTCCAAGGACGACAGCCCGAGGGAATACGATCCCGACGTGGATTGAGAGTTCGAACAACTTAGCGAGTTTCGTTTCCGGCGGTGTGCAGTCGCGACCGCGCCCGTGCGCCGTTGATCACAATTTAAAACGCAACTTACCCGGTTGGTTATTTCAATCCGTTTGCGTCTTCTGTCGCAACTTTTCGGTCGCGGTGCCGTTAGCGCCGGTACCGGGGCGTAAGACAGCGGGCGGCACGGCTATTATTGCCAGATCAGCAATTCATTCGGAATTATTGTTGCAATTGTTGCGGATGTTTTCCTGCGTCATCATCCCTCCATCAAACCGGCGCACAACATAGATCGCACCGGAAGATGCCAACGCAACCGAAGGAGAAACGATCATGGGCTTTGTTAAGACGACAGATGGAACAGACATCTTCTACAAGGACTGGGGCCCGAAGGATGCTCAGCCCATCGTGTTTCACCACGGCTGGCCACTCAGCTCCGACGACTGGGATGGACAGATGCTGTTTTTCCTCTCGAAAGGATATCGTGTCGTCGCCCATGATCGCCGTGGTCACGGCCGCTCCGCGCAGGTTTCCGAAGGTCACGATATGGACCATTATGCCGCAGACGCCTTTGCGGTTGCAGAAGCGCTGGACCTGAAAAATGCCGTGCATATCGGCCATTCTACCGGCGGTGGCGAAGTGGCGCGTTATGTTGCCAGACACGGTGAACCCGCAGGCCGCGTCGCGAAGGCCGTTCTGGTTTCCGCCGTGCCGCCGCTGATGCTCAAGACCGAGGCCAACCCCGAGGGCCTGCCGATGGAGGTTTTTGACGGCTTCCGTTCAGCACTTGCCGCAAACCGCGCGCAGTTCTTCCGCGATGTGCCCTCCGGCCCGTTCTACGGCTTCAACCGCGATGGAGCGACCGTTCAGGAAGGCGTGATCCAGAACTGGTGGCGGCAGGGTATGATGGGCAGTGCCAAGGCGCATTACGATGGCATCAAGGCATTCTCGGAAACCGACCAGACCGAAGACCTGAAGGCCATCAGCGTGCTTACACTCGTGCTGCACGGTGAAGATGACCAGATCGTGCCGATTGCGGACTCTGCGCTGAAATCGGTGAAGCTCCTGAAAAACGGTACGCTGAAGACCTATCCCGGCTTCTCGCACGGCATGCTGACCATCAATGCAGACGTGCTCAACGCCGATCTCTTGGCCTTCATCAAGGCTTGATCCTTTTGCAAAACGGAATGCGGCTGGATACCCGGCCGCATTTTGTCGTCCTGCGTCAAGCCAGACGGGCCTGCCATTCGCTGCGATAGGCGGGAAGCCCTGCAATGGCATCGGGAGCGAAATGGCGCTCGCGACCGGCAAGTGGTTTGATACCGGTGAGGAGTGCTGCCCCGGCACTGGTGCCTGTGGAGCCGCTGACGGCGATGACCTCAGTTTCGGCAAAACCTGCCAGCGCCTTGAGATAAAGCGCATTGCTGGCGAATGGCCCTTCGACCAGTATCGGGCCTTTCCGCCCGATGAGCGATAGACTGAACTCCGTCATCAGGGCGAGATAAACCGCCGCTGCCGCGTGCCGTTCCGCAACCGTGGCATTGTCGTCGGCAATCCAGCGCGCTGTTTTGCCGGGGAAGGGGCCGGAACCGCTGACGACGCTGGGCAACAGCATCATGCCTCTTGTGAGCACGCCGCCGAGAGCGGCTTCGGTTTCTTCGTCCGGAGCAGGCCCGAATTGTTGCGTCAGCGTTTCATATTCCCTGCCGCCCATGAAGCGGGAGGAGGGAACGGGACGCCCGAGGGCATCGACATTCAAAAGCGTATCACGGGCGGGATCCAGCGTCTCCGCCGTACCGCCGATGGCGAAATTCACCACCCAGGTGCCGGTGGAGACGACCGAAAAATCACCCTGCCGCCGCAGCAGATGCGGCAGCAGCGAGGCGTTGGAATCATGGATGCCGCAATAGACCGATATATCCGCCGAAAGCCCGGTTTCCAGCGCCACCGATTCGCGGACTGGCCCGAGTACATCGAAGGCGGAGCGCACCGGCGCCATCAAGTGCGCAATGCCCAAGCGCTCGACCAGCGATGAAAACGCCTTCAGCCGCGGATTCCACAAATCCGTATGGCAACCGAGCGAGGTCGTCTCGGTGGCCTGAACGCCGGTCAGCCGCCCCGCCCAATATTGCGCGTAGGTGACGATGCTGCGCACCCCAGCGAATTCCTGCGGAAAGGCGGTTTTCTGGAAATGGATTTGTGCGCCAAGGTTCAATCCGGCTGGAAGCGAGGGCGAGCCGGTTTCAGCAAAATCTGGCCTGATGCGGAGATAGGCGTCCGCAACGCTTGCGGGGTAGCTGTGCTCGTAATCCAGCACAGGCATGGCAAGATCGCCGTTTTCGTCAAGAAGTGCGGCAGACGCGCCATGGGTCGTGATGGAAATCGCATCGAAACCCGGCTCTTCCGCGAACCGCCGCAGAGAGGCGAGAATGAAGCTCCAGAGCATCTCCACATCGTAATGCGGATAAATACCGTCACGAAGGACAGGGTTGGAACGTCTGTCACCGGTTATCTCTTCGCCGTTTCGGGTGTCGATGATAACGACCTTGGCATTGGTCTTGCCTATATCGATGACCGCGACGCGGCGTGGCTTTGTCATGTCATTCATGGCAGGTGGAACACTGTCACAAGGTCAGTCGCGACAGGCGAGTTATCGGGATTGCTTTCCATGATGTCAGCCATATGCGCCCACCATTTCTTCATCACGGGATGCTCGGGCAATGCTGCCATGCCGTGGTTCTTCGGGCGGGTCAGCACGCCGAACAGGATGTCGGTTTCCGGGTCGAGGTGGATTGAATAGTCGCTCACACCCGCTTCGTGCAGAAGAGCAACCAGTTCCGGCCATATCTCGTCATGGCGCCGTCTATATTCGGCTTGCTTGCCGGCGAAGAGTTTCATCTTGAAAGCGTGTTTTTCTAATTCCGGCATGGCTTAGCCTCTGATGGCGCGAAGGCGGCGCACAACGATGGGTATGGCGATGGTGATGATCAAAAGCAGGCCGACGAAGATCGACATGACGATGCCAGGCACGTTCAGAAGACCGAGGCCGAAGGTGACGAGGCCCATGACGAAGGCAGCGATGACGACACCCGCAATGGTGCCGGAGCCGCCGAGAATCGACACGCCGCCGAGCACCACCATGGTCACGACTTCAAGCTCCCAGCCTTGAGCAATCGAGGGGCGGGTGGAACCGAGCCGCGAGGTGAGGCAGACGGCGGCGATGCCGCTCATCAGGCCGGTCAAAAGGAAGAGGATGAATTTCACCCGCTCGACGGGAATACCGGAAAAACGGGCGGCAAACGGATTGTTGCCGATGACATAGACCTGCCGGCCGAAATTTGTGGCGTGCAGCAGAATGGCGAAGATGAAGGCCATGGCGAGGAACAGCACGAATTCGAAGGAGATGACCGAGTACACGTAACCCTGACCGAAATAGGCGAAATCCGCCGGATATTTGCCATAGGCCTGATCACCCAGCACCATATAGGAAATACCGCGAAACAGGCTCATCGTACCGATGGTGACGACGATGGATGGCAGTTTGAGGCCAGCGACGAGAAAGCCGTTGAACGCCCCGCAGAGTAGCCCGGTTCCGATGCCGATGGCGACGAGCCCCGGCGTGCCGACACCCACCTGCACCGCCGCACCCATTGCGGTGGAGGCGAGAGCGATGATGGCGGCCACTGAGAGATCAATCTCGCCAGCGATGATCAGAAGCGCCATCGCAAAGGCGATGATCGCCTTTTCGGTGAAGTTAAAGGTCGCGTCGGACAGGTTCCATGCATTGAGGAAATAGGGCGAGGCAAACGAATTGGCGATGAAGATGAGGATCGCGACGCCGAGCAGCAGCACTTCCCAGCTTGCCATGAGACGGCGCAACGGCGTGCCGAGCTTGTCTGGAATGATGCGCGGCTTCTGCGCCGGTTGAGAATTCGTACTCATGCTGCGGCCTCCTTGGCCTGATCGCTTGCCGCCCGGTCGCGCAGGATGATGCGCCCTTTTCGAGCTTCGGCGCGGGCGTTGAAGACGACGGCGAGCACGATAACCACGCCGGAAATCGCCATTTGCGCGAAGGGAGAAATGCCAATGACGGGCAGGGCGTTCTTGATGACGCCGAGAAACAGTGCGCCGAGCACAGCGCCTGCCACCGAGCCGATGCCGCCGGCAATGGAGATGCCGCCAATCACATTTGCCGCCACGCTATCCAGTTCGAAACCGGCGGCGATATCCACATAGGCAACGGCATAACGCGATACCCAGAGATAGCTCGCAAGTCCTGCCAGTGCACCTGACAGAACGAAAGCCAGAAAGCGTGTGCGGCCGACATCGATGCCGGCATAGACCGCAGCGCCCGGATTACCGCCGGAAGCGTAGGCGGAGCGGCCGAAAGAGGTCCGGCTGAGCACCAGCCAGGCACCGGCGATGATGAGGATGGCGACCCAGGATAAAACCGGCATGCCGAGGATCATGGTGCGCGGCACGTTGAGGAAGGTCGGCGAAAGCTGGTGCGCATTCACCCAGCCGCCGCCCGACAGCACGAAGGCCATGCCGCGATAGATGGTGAGCGTGCCGAGCGTGACGACGATGGGCGGAATGCCGAGCCACCAGACGAGAATGCCGTTGATCGATCCCAGAAACGCGCCGATGCCGACCGCCATGGCGATGAGAAGCGGCAGTGGAATTCCCGGGAAGGCGGCATTGGTCATCGCCACTGCCATGCCGGTGAAGGCGAGGTTGGCGGCAACCGAAAGATCGATGGATTTGGTGAGAATGACCGCCATCTGGCCAAGCGCCAGGATGATGAGGATGGAGGTATCGTTGAAGATATTGACGAGATTGGCCGGCTTGCCGAAACCGGGCGCGCGCAGCGCAAAGCCTGCGATCATGATGACGATGATGCCCGCCAGCAGCCATTCGCGATTTTTGAGAAAACGTTGCATGGTTTTGCCCCTCTCAGGCGTTGCCGGTGGCGGCGCGCACCAGCTTTTCCGGAGAAAAATCGGCGCGTTCGAACAAACCTGCCATCAGGCCTTCGCGCATGACGATGGCGCGGTCGGACATGCCGAGAATTTCGGGAAGTTCGGATGAAATCATGATGATGGAGAGACCTTCGGCCGCCAGCTCGCTGATGAAGCCGTGCACGGCGGCCTTGGACCCGATATCGATGCCCTTGGTGGGTTCATCGAGAATAATGACTTTCGGCTGCGTGGCGAGCCATTTGCCGATCACCACCTTCTGCTGGTTGCCGCCGGAAAGCGTGCCGACGGGCACGGACAGGGCGGCGGCGCGCAGGTCGAGGCGTGAGGCATATTTGCGCGCCAGAGCAAATTCGTTTGCGGCGGCGAGAAAGCCCTTGCGAGAGGTGCGGGCAAGAGAGGGCAGCGACATGTTCTGGTAGATCGGCATGTCCAGCGCCAGCCCATGCCGTCCACGCTCTTCCGGCACATAAACGATACCGGCGCGGATCGCATCCTCCGGCGAACGGATGACGAGCGGTTCGCCGTTGAGGGTAATCTGTCCTGAGGCTGGGCGCGTGATGCCGAAAAGCGACTGGCACAGTTCCGACCGCCCGGCGCCGATCAGCCCATAAAGGCCAAGAATTTCGCCTTTGCGCAGATCGAGAGAAATATCGCGAAATTCCGTCTGGTGTGAATAATTTTGCACCGAAAGAACCGTCGGACCGAGCGCGACCGCCTGCTTGGGAAAGGCGTTGGTTACGTCGCGGCCAACCATCAGGCGTACGATCTCATCCTGCGGGGTGGCGGCGAGATTACCCGCGCCGACCATCTTTCCGTCCCGGAATACGGCATAATTTTCAGCGATTTCATATACTTCATCGAACTTGTGGCTGATGAACAGGATGGCCTTGCCCTGCCGCTTCAGGTTTTCAACGATGCGGAACAGATCATCGATTTCCTTGCGGGAAAGGGCGGCTGTCGGTTCATCCATGATGACGATGCGTGCCTCGACGGAAAGCGCTCTGGCGATTGCCACGAGGTGGCGCTGCGCGATGGAAAGGTCCTTCAGCCGAATGGACGGATCGATGGTGCTTTCGAGCTGTTCAAGCAGGACCCCGGCGCGCGCCTTGATGGTCTTCCAGTCAATGAGGCCGAAACGGCCTTTGGGCGCATGACCGAGGAAGATGTTTTCGCCCACGGAAAGCTCGTCGAACAGCACGGTTTCCTGATGAATGGCGGTCACGCCGGCATCGATGGCATCCTGTGCGCCGTGAAAGGTGACAGGCCGGCCATCGAGAAGGATTTCCCCTTCATTCGGGCGGTAGATTCCCGTGAGAATTTTGACGAGCGTGGATTTTCCAGCACCGTTCTCGCCGATCAGCGCCGTGACCTTGCCGGGATAAAGCGCGATATCGACGCCATCCAGCGCCTTCACGCCGGGGAATATCTGGCTGATGCCGCGCATTTCCAGAATGGGCGTCGCGCTGGAAGTCTCGGTAACGTCTAAGATTTTGGTTTCAGCACGCATCATTCCGTCTTACCGGTTGGTTTTGAGTGTAGCGGCGAGAGGCACCCCCCTCTGCCCTGCCGGGCATCTCCCCCCAAGAGGGGGGAGATCGGCAAGCGGATACACCCTGCCTATGGAACGAGCGGGTGCGGCATATCGATCTCCCCCCTTGAGGGGGAGATGCCCGGCAGGACAGAGGGGGTTAGCCTCCGCACTGCCGGAAATTATTCAGATCAGAAAATCTTCGAGAACTGATCGATGTTCTTGGCGTCATAAATGAAGGGATCGGCCATGGCCGCTTCGCTATTTTCGCCAACCTTGATCTTGCCCATGCGGCCGGCTTCGATTTCCGAGCCCGGCTTGCCGTCTGCTTCACCCTTCACAAGGCGGTAGGCAATCTGGGTGGCGGAATAACCGAGGTCGATCGGGTTCCAGATGGCGAATTCCTTGGTTGCGCCTGATTTGATGGCGCCAGCCATCTCCGAGGGCAGGCCAAGGCCCGTCACAAAGACCTTGCCGATCTTGCCCGCATCCTTCACGGCCTGAGAGGCCGCAAGAACGCCAACCGTCGTCGGTGCGACGATGACCTTCACATCAGGATGGGAGGAAAGCAGGCCCTGTGCTTCGCGGTAGCTCTTGTCGGCAAGGTCGTCACCATAAACGGTGGTAACGAGGTTGAGGCCGGGGAAGTCCTTCAGCTGCTTCTTCATCTCATCGATCCAGATATTCTGGTTCGTGGAGGTGGTGGTGGCAGAAAGGATGGCGAAATCGCCCTTGCCGCCTTCCAGGTGCGATGCGGCAAGCTGCAGGCACATCTTGCCGATCAGCGCGTTGGACGAGGGGTTGAGCTGCAGAATGCGGCCTTCAGGTGCCACGCCGGAATCCCAGGAGATGACCTTGATGCCGCGCTGCGCCGCCTTTTTCAGCGCCGGAACCACGGCGTCCGGGTCATTGGCGGAAATAGCGATGGCATCCACGCCCTGCGCGATCAGCGAATTGATGACCTCGATCTGGCCTTCCGCAGTGGTGCTGGTCGGGCCCGTATAGATGATCTCGACGCCACCGAGGTCTTTTGCAGCCTCCTGCGCGCCCTTGTTGGCGGCTTCGAAAAAGCCGTTGCCAAGTGATTTGACCACCAGCGCGATCTTCACATCGGCTGCCTGGGCAACGCCGCCAAGACCCGCGACGGAGAGCGCCGCGCTAAGTGCCAGGACGCTCGTCAATGTTCTGCGTGTAAGTTTCATGTTCCTTTTCCTCCCGTTTTTGAACCTGTTCCTCTCTTCGGTGCTTCCTCAAGCGACCGAAGAGGAATCCTCCTCATCAGGCGGGTTGGCTATCTTGCCATCCCCCGCTGCGCCGGCGATCAGCAATTCGACGCCGGCATTTTCAACCATCCGCGCCGCCTCATCCGAAATCCCGTCATCGGTGATGATGGTCGAGACGTTTTCGAGTGGGCATAAAATCAGGCTGGATCGTTTTTTGAATTTCGAGGAATCGACCATCACGATCAGCTCTTCCGCCTGCCGCATCAGCTTCTGCTCGCTCTGGATCACCAGCGCGTCCGATTCCATGATGCCGAGTGCGCCGATGCCCTGCGCGCCGAGAAAAATTCGTCTTGCGTAAAAATTGCGGATGGCATCGTTTTCGAAGGGCGACAGGATGAGGCTTTGATCGCGATAGATCGCGCCACCCGGCACGCTGACATTGCATTTGGAATGTTTGACCAGATGCTCCGCAATCGCGAAGGAATTGGTCATCACCTGCAGCCGGCGCGCCGCCATGTAGTGCACCATCTGGAATGTGGTCGTCCCACCATTCAGGATGATCGCATCACCGTCATTACAGAGATCAACCGCCTTGCGCGCAATTGCGCGTTTCTTGTCGATGTTGACCGATTCGGACACGCGGAACGGTCGCGCGGCCAGATTGCCCAACTGCGGTGGATGCACCGCTTCGGCACCGCCACGCACGCGTCGCAACTTTCCCTGAACATGCAGGGACGCGATATCCCGGCGGATCGTTGCTTCCGACGCATCCGTCAGTTCGGCAATATCCTGCACCGTCACGACAGCTTTTTCCTGTGTGGCGCTCAAGATGATGCGATGGCGTTCGCGTTCGTGCATGTGGTCCTCCTGATTGTGATTATTCGCAATCTCTTTACGTTGTCAATCAAGAACGATCAAATTAATCAATATCGCGCTGCAACATGAAAATTTATGATCGTTTTTGATTGACATTATGCTTTTGTATGCGCGATATCTGCCGTCAACGGAGGCGGGCCGATATCGGCACCGCGAATGCAGACTTGACTTGGGAGGAAGACATGACGGGAAAATCCCGCCTTCTCGAAAGCCGTTGGGACGATGCCTATGCCAAAACGCTCGATGAGCCTGGCAAGCTGCTTTATCGCTCCAATCTGCTTGGCGCCGACAAGCGCATCACCAATTACGGCGGCGGAAACACATCCGCGAAGGTGCTCGAAACCGATCCGCTGACAGGCGAGAAAGTCCGCGTCATGTGGGTTAAAGGGTCCGGCGGCGATGTCGGTACCATCAAGCTTGATGGTTTTGCGACGCTTTATCTCGACAAGCTGGAAGCGCTAAAGGGCATTTACAAGGGTGTCGAGGATGAGGACCGCATGGTCGGCTTCCTGCCGCATTGCACCTTCAACCTCAACCCACGCGCCGCCTCCATCGATACGCCGCTGCACGGCTTCGTGCCTTTTGATCATGTCGATCATATGCATCCGGATGCGATCATCGCGATTGCCGCCTCCAAAAATTCGAAAGAACTGACGCAGCAGATCTTTGGCGATGACATCGGCTGGCTTCCCTGGCGCCGTCCCGGTTTCCAACTGGGTCTCGATCTCGAGGCTTTCGTAAAAGCCAACCCCGAGGCCAAGGGCGTTGTGCTGGAAAGCCACGGTCTGTTCACCTGGGATAACGACGCCAAGACATGTTACGAACTGACGCTCGCCATTATCAACAAGGCGATCGAATGGTTTGCGGCCAAGACCGAAGGCAAGACGATTTTCGGCGGTGCCGTTGCCAGGAGCCTGCCACTTGCCGAACGCCGCGCGATTGCAGCACGGTTGATGCCGGAAATCCGTGGTCGGATCGGCCGCAAGGAGCGCAAGCTCGGCCATTTCGATGATCAGGACGCGGTTCTTGAGTTCGTCAATTCGAAGGATCTGAAGCCGCTCGGAAATCTCGGCACCTCCTGCCCGGATCATTTCCTGCGCACGAAAATCCGCCCGCTGATCCTCGATCTCGATACGGCAAATCCCGATGTGGATGCGCTGATAGCCGGTCTCGACAAGGCGCTAGAGGCCTACCGCGCCGACTACGTCAGATATTATGAGGCGTGCCGCCATGATAATTCGCCTGATATACGCGACCCGAACCCCGTGATTTTCCTGATCCCCGGTGTCGGCATGCTGTCCTTCGCCAAGGACAAGGCAACCGCCCGTATCGCCGGTGAATTTTACGTCAACGCCATCAACGTCATGCGCGGCGCTTCCACCGTGTCCGAATATCAGGGCCTACCCGAACAGGAAGCCTTCGATATCGAATATTGGCTGCTGGAAGAGGCAAAGCTGCAGCGCATGCCGAAGCCGAAAAGCCTTGCCGGACGCGTGGCCTTTGTCACCGGTGGCGCCGGCGGCATCGGCCGGGCGACGGCGGAAAGGCTGGCAGCGGAGGGCGCCTGCGTTGTTCTCGCCGATATTGACGAGGCGGCGCTGGAAGCGGCCAAGGGCGATTTCGCGAAGCGCTACAGTGCTGATGCGGTGCGCAGCGTCAAGCTGGATGTGACGCAGGAAGACGCGGTAATTTCCGCCTTTGCGGAAGCGAGCGTGGAATTTGGCGGCGTGGATATTCTCGTCTCCAATGCCGGCATCGCCTCGTCCGCACCGGTGGAAGACACGACGCTTGCCATGTGGAACAAGAATATCGATATTCTCGCGACGGGTTATTTCCTCGTGTCACGAGAAGCATTCCGGCTACTCAGGCGTCAAAATCTCGGCGGCAACGTGGTGTTCGTCGCCTCGAAGAACGGTCTTGCCTCTTCGCCCAATGCTTCTGCCTATTGCACGGCCAAGGCGGCGGAAATCCATCTTGCCCGTTGCCTTGCTCTGGAAGGGGCGGAAGCCGGCATTCGCGTCAACACCGTCAATCCCGATGCCGTTCTGCGCGGTTCGAAGATATGGAACGGTGAGTGGCGCGAGCAGCGCGCGGCCTCGTCGAAGATCGAGGTGACCGATCTGGAGGAACATTACCGCAAGCGCTCGATGCTGAAGCTCAATGTATTCCCGGAAGACATCGCCGAAGCGATCTACTTCCTGGCGTCCGACGCGTCGGCCAAATCAACCGGCAATATCATCAATGTCGATGCCGGCAATGCGCAGAGCTTTACGCGGTAGAAATTTCGGCACGTCTCACATCCGTCATCCCGGCTTAATGCCGGAATGACAGAGGGGGCGATGATCGAGCATGCACTGGACCGATTCCGGGGAGGAAGAGATGACCGACACCAAAATCGCCGCCGATGTGATCGCGGCCGAAAACGACAAGCGCGCCGCCGCGCTGAAGGACGACTACGATGCGCTGGGCAACCAGCTTGCGCGCCGCAACATCGATATCGATGCTGTCACCGCCAAGGTCGCGGAATTCTTCGTCGCTGTTCCATCCTGGGGCGTCGGCACCGGCGGCACCCGTTTCGCCCGCTTTCCGGGCGAAGGTGAGCCCCGCGGCATTTTTGACAAGCTGGATGATTGCGCTGTCATCAACCAGCTGACACGGGCGACCCCGAATGTCTCCCTGCATATTCCGTGGGACAAGCAGGACCCGAAGCGTTTGAAGGACCATGCCGACACGCTAGGTCTCGGCTTCGACGCCATGAATTCCAATACCTTCTCGGATGCACCGGATCAGAGCCATTCCTACAAATACGGTTCGCTCAGCCACACCGATGCCGCAACGCGGGGCCAAGCCGTGGAGCACAACATCGAATGTATCGAGATTGGCAAGGCAATTGGTTCCAAGGCGCTGACGGTGTGGGTGGGCGATGGTTCCAACTTCCCCGGCCAGAGCAATTTCACCAGAAGTTTCGAGCGCTATCTCGCGGCCATGGCCGATATCTACAAGGCGCTGCCGGATGACTGGCGCATCTTTTCCGAACACAAGATGTTCGAGCCGGCTTTCTATTCCACCGTCGTGCAGGATTGGGGCACCAACTACCTCATCGCCAATACGCTCGGTGAAAAGGCGTTCTGCCTCGTTGATCTCGGTCACCATGCGCCTAATACCAATATCGAGATGATCGTCTCCCGGCTCATCCAGTTCGGCAAGCTCGGTGGTTTCCACTTCAACGATTCGAAATATGGCGATGACGATCTGGATGCCGGCTCCATCGAGCCTTACCGCCTGTTCCTCGTCTTCAACGAGCTGGTAGATGCCGAACATCGTGGCGTGAAGGGCTTCCATCCCGCCCATATGATCGACCAGTCGCACAATGTGACCGACCCAATCGAAAGCCTGATTTCTAGTGCCAACGAAATCCGCCGGGCCTATGCGCAGGCGCTGCTGGTGGATCGCGCGGCTCTGGATGGCTACCAGCAAGACAACGATGCGTTGATGGCCTCCGATACGCTGAAACGGGCCTATCGCACCGATGTCGAGCCGGTTCTCGCTAAAGCAAGGCAGTTGGCAGGCGGCGCGATCGATCCTGTTGCCACCTACCGAGCGAGTGGTTATCGCAAACGGGTTGCGGCGGAACGCCCGGCTTCGGTCGGTGGTAGCGGCGGGATTGTTTAGGGGTTGGGGTTTGAGGCGACGGGCGGAGAAGCCGAGCCTACTTACAAACCTTGCCTCAAACGCGACGTCACCCTCGGTCTTGTGCCGAGGATCTGCCCGACATTTCACAAAATTGATAGGTAGCAGATGCTCGGGACAAGCCCGAGCATGACGAAGGTGAAGGTGTCCGTCACCACCTCACTACCTCCTCTGCGCCGTTCCCTCACTCACCGGAAGGCGATTGCCTGCGGACCTGAAACGTGTGCTCCGGCCCCGGAAACGCACCGGAGCGCACCTCTTCGGCATAACCTGCCGCTGCATGTGAAACGGTCGCACCCAGATCGGCGAAACGTTTGACGAATTTCGGTTTGAAATCGATGAAGAGACCGAGCATGTCGTCGGAAACCAGTACCTGCCCATCGCAGGCCGGTGATGCGCCGATGCCGACAGTCGGGACGGAAAGTTTTTCGGTCAATTCGCGCGCAAGCGGCTCGACGGTACCTTCCACGACAATGGCGAAAGCACCGGCCTGATCGACCGCAATCGCATCGCGCCAGATTTTCTGCGTTTCCGCATCTGAATGTCCAAGAGAGCGGAAACCTCCGGCGGTGTGGACCAACTGCGGCATCAGCCCGACATGGCCGAACACCGGAATGCCGCGCGCCACGAGAAAGGCGATGGTTTCGGCCATTTCCTCACCGCCTTCCAGCTTCACGCCATCACAGCCGGTTTCCTGCATCAGCCGCACGGCGTTGCGGAACGCCTGTTCCTTTGATTCCTGATAGGTCCCGAAGGGGAGATCGACGATGACGCAGGCGTGTTCCACACCACGCATGACGGCGCGGCCATGGGCGATCATCATATCCAGGGTGACGCCGACCGTCGTGTCCATGCCATAAAGCACCATGCCGACTGAATCGCCAACCAGCAGCAGGTCGCAATGCGGATCGAGCAGGCGGGCAATCGGCGTCGTATAGGCGGTGAGGCAGACGATGCGCGCACCGCCTTTCATTTGCTTGATGGAGGCTGTCGTCAGCCGCTTCTGTTTCGCGTGCGTGCTCATAGTGCAGCCTCCTGTTTGCCGGTTTTATCACGTCCGATGACGCGGTTGTCGAGAAGGCGGGTGCTGCCGACCCGCACGAACAGTGCCACCAGCACAGGCCCCGCCTGCAGCGAAGCCACGGGGGCCAGCGTGTCGGGATCGCGCACCGCCACGACTTCGGGCAACGCCAGCTTCTCCTTGGCGATGAATTTTTCTATCGCCGCTTCTAAAGTGGCCGGGTCGTCGCAGCCCTCATCGTACAGCCGCTCGGCCTCATCAAGCGCGCGCGGCACAATTACGGCGGCGGCACGCTCTTCAAGGCTCAGGTAGACATTGCGCGAGGAGCAGGCGAGCCCATCCTCCTCACGTACGGTGGCGACGGGAACGATGCGGACTGGCTGGGCGAGATCGTCCACCATGCGCCGGATCAGCGTTACCTGCTGGTAGTCCTTTTCACCGAAATAGGCGGCATCCGGCTGCACGAGATTAAAAAGCTTGGTGACAACAGTCGTAACCCCGGCAAAATGCCCCGGCCGTACCGCACCTTCCAACTGGCTTCCCAGTTCCGGCACATCCACCACGGTCTGCATCGGGCGCGGATACATCTCCGTAACCTCGGGTGCGAAAAGAATGTCGACACCTGCCTCTTCCAGCAGCGCGCTATCGCGGGCGAGATCGCGGGGGTAACGGGCAAGATCCTCATTGGCTCCAAATTGCAGCGGATTGACGAAGATCGAGACCACCGTCACGTCGTTCTCCGCTTTCGCCCTGGCAACCAGCGTCAGATGGCCGATATGCAAAAAACCCATGGTCGGCACGAAGCCGACGGTCTTGCCATCGCGACGAAACGTGGCGGTCAGACCGCGCAACTCGGCGACGGTTTTTACAAGGCGCATAGGTTCTCCTCCGGCTCCCCGATCGCCCTCCGGCGAAAGGTGGTGGATAGAACTCGATTTGCCGAACGGGGTCAACGCGGCTGTGGGCATTATATCGATTAAGACCTTGAGCGGTGGTTCAGGACCCGCCAGTCCAGAGCGGCGGGCGTTTTCCAGCGAAGGCGTCTCTGCCTTCGCGCGCCTCCTCGCTGCTGCTGATCTTCGCGATGACGCTTTCGGCAAAGGCGAGCCGTTCACTGGCCGGCATGTCGCGCATCGTCAGCAGCGCTGCCTTTCCGGCGGCGACTGCGCCCGGCGCGTTCTGCCGCAAGCGGGCGAGTACTCCCTCGATCACGCCATCGAGTTCGGCACGTGGCGCCGTGCGGTTGATGAGGCCGATGCCTTCGGCCTCTGCGGCGGTGACCGGTTGCCCCAGATAGGCCATTTCGTGGAGGCGGCTCAGCGGTATTTTGGCCAGAAGTTTCGCCGCCACCATGGCCGGGAAAAGCCCGACGCGAACTTCCGGCAGGCCGAACTCAGCATGATCGGCGGCATAAGCGAGATCGCAGGCCGCGATAAGGCCTAGCCCACCCGCCAGCACCCGGCCATTGACGCGGGCGATGACGATTTTGTTGCAGGTCTCGATAGCGCGCATCACATTGGCGATGGGGTTCGTTCCGTCTCGCGAGAGGAACATGCCACCAGCGCTTTCCTTCAGATCGGCCCCTGAGCAGAAGCTACGGTCGCCCGCCGCCGTTATCACAACCGCACGCAGGTCGCCGTCGCTGGAGGCCGTCCGGATCGCATGCATCAAGGCGTCCGTCATCGCGGCGTTCATGGCGTTGTGGACGTCCGGCCGGTTAAGCGTCAGCCACAGAACGTCCTTGCGCTTCTCGCTCAACAGCTCACCCACCATGTGCATTATCCTCCATCTTTACGGCAAGCAGTGCTTTACCTGCGCGTGCCGCATTCACCCTGCCGAGATGGCGACTTATCCAGTCTCCCGTTCTCGCCACCGCCATCAGGTCTATGCCGGTTTTGATGCCAAGCCCGTGCAGGAGATAAACAACGTCTTCGGTGGCGACATTGCCGCTTGCGCCCGGCGCAAAGGGGCAACCGCCGAGCCCGGCCACGGAACTGTCGAACACACAAATACCTTCCTCAAGCGAAGCCAGCACATTGGCGACGCCCTGCCCATAGGTGTCGTGGAAATGCATGGCGAGTTTTTCGCACGGGATGCGGGTCGATACATGTTGGATGAGCTTGCGGATTTGCCCGGCCGTGCCGACACCAATCGTATCGCCGAGCGAGATTTCGTAGCATCCCATGGCGACAAGCGCTTCGGCCATCGCCGCCACATCTTCGGGTGCGACCGCGCCGTCATAGGGGCAACCCGCGATGCAGGAGACATAGCCGCGCATGCGGATGTTACGGCTGGCCGCTGCCTCCGAAACATCGCGCAGGCGCTCGAGGCTTTCGGCGCGCGAACAGGCGATATTGTGCTGGCTGAAGCCTTCGGATGCGGACACGAAAACGGCTATCTCCGTCACACCGGCTTCAACGGCGGCCTCGAAACCCTTGATATTCGGAACGAGCGCCGGATAGCCGGTATTGGGATGTCGTTTGAGGCCTAGAAGCACCTCCTTCGACCCTGCCATTTGCGGAACTTTTTTTGGCGAAACGAAGGCTCCTGCCTCCACCGCCGCCAATCCGGCCGCAGCCAGCCGCTCGATCAACCTGATCTTGATGGCGGTGGGAACCTCAGCAGTTTCGTTTTGCAGGCCATCACGTGCACCGACCTCGACGATCTTGACGGTTTTGGGCAAGGCCATCTCATGCGCCCTCCGGTTCGAAATCCACCAGCATGGCGCCGGCTTCGACCATATTACCTTCGGCGCAGTTGATGGCGGTGACGGTGCCTTTTGCTGGCGCACGGATAGTGTGCTCCATTTTCATCGCTTCCATAACCACAAGCGCGTCACCGGCCTCAACCGCTGCGCCCTGCTTGCTTAGAATGGCGCGGATGACGCCGGGCATCGGGGCTTCCAGACCGCCGGTATGGGTGGAGGTATCCGCTACATCGACGGGGTCGGGCTGGCTGATGCGATAGTGCTCGCCATCCAGAAAAAGCGCGTGGCCGTTATCGCTGGCAAAGAAACGGCACTGCCTTTGCCTGCCATCGACGGTCGCCCGCAGTGCGCCGTCTTGTGAGATGCTGCCATGAGCGCGGATTGCCCGCGTGCCGATCTCCAGTGAAAAACCATCTGGCTCATGTGTAACGGCGACATCGACCGGCTGTTGATCCAGGACGAAACGCAAGGTTTCCCTCGCTGGCGCATTGAGGCGGAAAGAGTTCGTATTGTTCCAAGGGCTATAAGGATCGGCCTGCGGCTCGGCCCCGTTCCGGCGTGAGAGAAGCAGGCCGAGCGTGGCCAAAGCTATTTCGTTCTCGCTCGTGGCTCCGGGGGCAAAGAGCGCCGCTTCGTTGCGGGCTATGAAGCCGGTATCGAGTTCGGCGGCGGCGAAAGCATCCAGTCCCGCAAGCCGTGTCAGAAAGGCGGCATTGCTGGTGACGCCGCAAATCGCCAGTTTTTCGAGTGCAAGACGCAGACGCCGCACGGCAGACAGACGGTCGTAATCCCAGACGATCAGCTTGGCGATCATCGGATCATAGTGCACGCCGATGGCGTCGCCGGTGCGTATGCCGCTATCTATCCTAAGGTGAGGTCCTTCTTCCGGAAAGGCGAGGTGGCTGACCGTGCCGATTGACGGCAGAAAATCATGCGTCGGGTCTTCGGCGTAAATCCGTGCCTCGATGGCATGGCCGTTGATGCGCAGATTGCCCCAGTCGTCCGGCAGCGCCTCTCCATTCGCAACACGGATCTGCCATTCTACCAGATCGAGCCCGGTAATATATTCCGTGACCGGATGCTCGACCTGAAGCCTCGTGTTCATTTCCATGAAATAGAACGCGCCGGACGGGTCGAGCAGGAACTCCACCGTTCCAGCCCCGCGATAGTCGATGGCGCGGGCGGCGGCGACCGCCGCGTCGTACATGCGTTGCCTGAGCGTATCGGGCAGGCCGGGGGCAGGGGCCTCCTCTATGACTTTCTGGTGCCGGCGCTGGATCGAGCAATCGCGCTCGAAAAGCGAAAGACAATTGCCATGGCCATCGGCAAAGACCTGCACCTCCACATGTCGCGGCCGTTCCAGATATTTCTCGATCAGCATACGGTCATTGCCGAAGGCGGCGAGCGCTTCGCGTTTTGCGCCGGCGAGTTCTGCCGCAAATTCACGCTTTTCACGGACAACGCGCATGCCCTTGCCACCGCCGCCAGCTGAAGCCTTGAGTAAAACCGGATAGCCGATGGCTTCTGCCTCGCCGGCAAGCTTTTCGTCGGCCTGATCCTCGCCGTGATAGCCGGGCACCACGGGAACGCCCGCCTTCGCCATAAGCGCCTTCGCCTCGCTTTTTCCGCCCATGGCGCGGATGGCATCGGGTGTCGGGCCGATGAAAATGATGCCGGCAGAGGCGCAGGCTTCGGCGAAACCGGCATTCTCCGAGAGAAAACCGTAACCGGGATGAATGGCTTGCGCGCCGCTTGCCTGTGCGGCGGCGATGATCTTTTCAGCATCGAGATACGACGAGCGGGCAGGTGCAGGACCGATCGCAATGGCCTCGTCGGCCAGCGCCACATGCATGGCGTCGCGGTCGGCATCCGAATAGACCGCGACGGTGCGGATGCCCATCTTGCGGGCGGTGCGGATGATCCGGCAGGCGATTTCGCCGCGGTTGGCGATCAGTATTTTTGAGAACATCGTCGCCTCACATCCTGAATATGCCGAAACGGGTGGGTTCAATCGGCGCGTTCAGCGCGGCCGACAGGCCAAGGCCGAGCACGAGGCGGGTGTCCTTCGGGTCGATGATGCCATCGTCCCACAGCCTTGCACTGGCATAATAGGGGTGACCTTCCCGCTCGTATTTTTCCCGGATCGGCTGTTTGAACGCCTCCTCGCCCTCCTTGGACCAGTGGCGGCCATCCGCCTCGATGCCGTCGCGCCGGATTTGCGCCAGAACGGATGCCGCCTGCTCGCCGCCCATGACGGAAATGCGCGCATTCGGCCACATCCACAAGAAGCGCGGCGAATAGGCGCGCCCGCACATGCCGTAATTGCCCGCACCGAAGGAGCCGCCGATGATGACGGTGAATTTCGGCACTTTAGCCGATGCAACGGCCGTAACGAGCTTGGCGCCATCCTTCGCGATACCATCAGCCTCATAGGCCTTGCCGACCATGAAGCCGGTGATGTTCTGCAGGAAAACCAGGGGAATGCCGCGCTGGCAGCAGAGTTCAATGAAATGCGTGCCCTTCAGCGCCGATTCCGAAAACAGAATGCCGTTATTGGCGACGATGCCGACGGGATAACCGTGGATATGGGCGAAACCACAGACCAGCGTCGTGCCGTAAAGCGCCTTGAACTCGTCGAATTCGGAACCATCCACCAGACGCGCGATGATCTCGCGCATCTCGAAAGGCTTGCGCGTATCGGTGGGCACGATGCCGTAAAGCTCCTCCGATGGATAAAGCGGTTCTGCGGGTTCGCGAATATCCAGCTCCACGCGTTTGCGGCGATTGAGGGTGGAGACGATCCTTCGGGTCAGCGAAAGCGCGTGGCGGTCATCGTGGGCATAGTGATCAGTCACGCCGGATTGCCGCGAATGCACATCCGCGCCACCCAGTTCTTCCGCACTCACCACTTCGCCCGTTGCGGCCTTCACCAGCGGCGGGCCGCCGAGGAAGATCGTGCCCTGATTTTTGACGATCACGGACTGGTCGCTCATAGCAGGCACATAGGCCCCGCCAGCCGTACAGCTTCCCATCACCACGGCGATCTGGGCGATGCCTGCCGCCGACATATTGGCCTGATTGTAAAAGATGCGGCCGAAATGATCGCGGTCGGGAAAAACCTCGTCCTGATTGGGAAGGTTCGCACCGCCGGAATCGACCAGATAAATGCAGGGCAGGTGGTTTTCGGCAGCGATCTCCTGCGCGCGCAGATGTTTCTTGACCGTCAGCGGATAATAGGTGCCGCCTTTCACCGTCGCGTCATTGGCCACGATGACGCATTCACGGCCTGCGACCCGACCGATGCCGGTGACGATGCCGGCGGCCGGAACGGGTTCGTCGTAGACCTCGTATGCTGCGAATTGCGAGAATTCGAGAAACGGACTGCCGGGATCGAGCAGTGCCTCTATCCGGTCGCGCGCAAGCAATTTGCCGCGTGACAGATGCCGTTCGCGCGCCTTGTCGCCGCCGCCCTTGGAGATTTTTTCGACATGCTGCCGCAGGTCATCCACCAGGCCCGACATGAAGGTGACGTTGGCGGAAAAGGTGGGATCGCGGTTCAGACTGGATGTAAGCTTCATCGCATTCCTCACCCGTTGCCTTTGACCAGTTCGCGGCCGATCAGCATCCGGCGGATTTCGCTGGTGCCCGCGCCGATTTCATAAAGCTTGGCGTCCCGAAGCAAGCGACCCGCCGGGCTTTCATTGACATAGCCGGAACCGCCGAGAAGCTGGATTGCATCCAGTGCAACTCGCGTCGCCCGCTCGGCGGCAAACAGGATCGCACCTGCCGCATCCTGCCTTGTGATGCGGCCATTGTCGCAGGCGCGCGCCACGGCATAGACATAGGCGCGGGAGGCGTTCATGGCCGAATAGATATCGGCAAGCTTTCCCTGCACCAGCTGGAATTCGCCGATCGGCTTGCCGAATTGCTTGCGCTCGCGCGCATAGGGTAGCACCAGATCGATAGCCGCCTGCATGATGCCAACAGGGCCGGCAGCCAGCACCGCGCGCTCGTAATCAAGCCCGCTCATCAGCACTGTCACGCCGTCGTTCAAGCGCCCGAGGAGGTTTTCCTCCGGGACCTCGCAATCCGTAAACACCAGTTCGGAGGTGGGTGAGCCGCGCATGCCAAGCTTGTCGAGTTTTTGTGCGGGGCGAAAACCCTTGAAGCCTTTTTCGATCAGAAAGGCCGTGATGCCACGCGCACCGGCGGACATGTCCGTCTTGGCGTATACAACCAGCGTGTCTGCCTCGTGACCGTTGGTGATCCACATCTTTGTGCCGTTCAGCACATAGACGTCGCCCTTACGTTCCGCCTTCAGCCGCATCGAGACGACATCCGAGCCGGCTTCCGTCTCGCTCATGGCGAGCGAACCGACATGCTCGCCCGACACCAGCTTGGGCAGATATCGCCGCTTCTGCTCTTCCGTTCCCCAGCGATGAATCTGGTTGATGCAGAGGTTGGAATGTGCGCCATAGGACAGGCCGATGGACGCGGAAGCGCGGCTTATCTCCTCCATCGCCACGCAATGAGCGAGATAACCCATGTCAGCACCGCCGAATTCCTCCGAAACGGTAATACCGTGCAGACCGAGTTCACCCATCCGCGGCCAGAGCTGGCGCGGAAACTGATCGTTGCGATCGATTTCTGCGGCGAGCGGCGCTATTTCATCGTCTGCGAATGCTCTTGCGCTGTCGCGCAATGCTGCGATTTCCGGGCCGAGATCGGCATCGAAAATGGCGGCGAGGTTCAAACTCATCGCGTCTCCTCCTCCGGACGGCCTTTTATCTCCGTCCCTCTCGTCAGCGGCCAGCACCTCCTCCGTGCTGGCAACTCTCATTTATGGCGCGTCACCCCCGGTGAAGGCGGCGGAACGGCGCACGAATGTCTTGATGGCGAAATTGGACTGGATGCGCGACACACCGGGAACCGTGGTCAGGAAATCCAGAAGCTGCTGATAATGCGGTAGATCCCGCACCATGGCATGAATGAGATAGTCGGAACTGCCGCTCGTCTGGTAGCCGCCCACCACTTCCGGAATGGAGGCGACATGGTGCTCGAACGTCGTCAGCGCTTCCTTGATCTGCCGTTCCAGCGTGACGGAAATGAAGACGCCCATATTGCCGAGCAGCCGGTTCTCATCGAACACGGCGGTATAACCGCGAATGATGCCTTCTTCTTCCAGCTTGCGCACGCGGCGCAGTGTCGGCGTGAAGGAAAGCCCGATCCGGGCCGCCAGATCGCGCCAGCTCACACGCCCGTCATCGCCAAGCACATGGAGAATCTTCTGGTCGAAACTGTCGAGCTCAATCATGGATCATTTGCTCTATGATATGACTAATTGTTGGATCAAAGATATCGCCAATCAAAAAACTGTCAATCAAAATAGCTTTGAAATGAATTCGAGATAGTGATAGCGTTCACGTCAGTCGCGGTCTGGAGGAGATAGCGATGACGGTCGTTCTCTCGGTGGGAGGATGACCAAGGGAGGTGAATTTGGCTGTGCATGACCCTGTCGTTATCGTCGGGGCCGCCCGTACTGCTATGGGTGGGTTCCAGGGCGAATTCAAATCGGTGGCGGCTTCCGATCTCGGGGCGGCGGCGATCCGCGCGGCCGTCGAACGGGCTGCAATTTCTTCCGCTGACATCGACGATGTGCTGATGGGCTGCGTGCTCTCAGCCGGGCAGGGACAGGCTCCTGCCAGACAGGCAGCGATTGCCGCCGCCATTCCCAACTCGGTTGGCGCAACAACAATCAACAAGATGTGTGGCTCGGGCATGAAAGCGATCATGCTGGCACATGACCAGCTTGCGGCGGGAAGCTCTTCCATCGTGCTTGCCGGTGGCATGGAAAGCATGAGCAACGCCCCCTATCTGCTGGACCGCGCCCGCAACGGCTATCGTCTCGGCCACGGAAAGCTCACCGACCACATGTTTCTCGACGGTCTCGAAGACGCCTATGACAAGGGCAGGCTGATGGGGACTTTTGCTGAAGATTGCGCGCAAGAGTATCGATTCACTCGTGCGATGCAGGATGATTTTGCGCTCGCCTCACTGGAACGGGCACGACGCGCCGTAGAGGAAGGTGCGTTCGAAGCGGAAATCGCGCCTGTTGGCGATGATGGCGTGGACGAGTTGCCGGGGAAGGCAAAGCCGGAAAAGATACCGCAGCTGAAGCCCGCCTTTCGCGACGGCGGAACGGTGACGGCGGCGAATTCCAGTTCTATCTCGGATGGTGCAGCCGCTCTCGTTCTCACGCGCCGTTCCGAAGCGGAAAGACGAGGCCTTTCACCGCTGGCGACCATTATCGGTCAGGCATCCCATGCGGATGCACCCGCCAGATATCCGACGGCTCCCATCGGCGCGATGACAAAGCTGTTCGAAAAAACCGGCTGGTCGGCAAAGGATGTCGATCTGTTCGAAATCAACGAGGCTTTCGCGGTTGTGGTGATGGCGGCCATGCGTGATCTCGATCTGCCACATGAGAAGGTGAATGTGCATGGCGGCGCCTGCGCGCTCGGCCATCCCATCGGGGCTTCCGGTGCACGCATCGTCGTCACGTTGCTGGCCGCTTTGCAGCGTCACGGACTGAAACGCGGCGTTGCCGCCGTCTGCATCGGCGGCGGCGAGGCGACTGCGCTTGCGGTCGAGCGGCACTGAAGGGAGGCGGAGATGATCCTGAACGAAGCCCAGCAACAGATCAGGGACATGGCCCGCGATTTCGCCCGCGAGCGGCTTGCCCCCGGTGCTGCCGCGCGCGACCGGGAAAGCCGGTTCCCGAAAGACGAGCTGAAAGAAATGGGTGAGCTCGGCTTTCTCGGCATGCTGGTCTCGGAGGATTATGGCGGGTCGGAAACCGGTGCTGTCGCTTACGCCCTGGCGCTGGAGGAAATCGCTGCCGGTGACGGCGCCTGTTCCACCATCATGAGCGTCCACAATTCGGTTGGCTGCGTGCCGATCCTGAAATTCGGCACGGCAGAGCAGAAGCAGCGTTTCCTCCCCAAGCTCGCCTCCGGCGAATGGATCGGCGGTTTTGCGCTGACCGAACCGCAGGCCGGTTCCGACGCCTCCAATCTGAAGACAAAAGCGCGGCGCGATGGCGACCGCTATATCATCGACGGCGCAAAACAGTTCATCACGTCGGGCAAGAATGGCGATGTCGTCATCGTCTTCGCCGTCACCGATCCTGCTGCTGGCAAAAAAGGTATCACGGCCTTCATCGTGCCGACAGATACGCCCGGTTACGAGGTAATCAGGATCGAGGAAAAACTCGGTCTGCATTCTTCGGATACCTGCCAGATTGCCTTTACCGATATGGCGGTCCCAGCCGAATTGCGGCTCGGTGAAGAGGGGCAGGGGTATCGCATCGCGCTCGCCAATCTGGAAGGCGGTCGTATCGGCATTGCCGCACAGGCGGTTGGCATGGCGCAGGCGGCTTTCGAGGCGGCGCGGGATTATGCCCGCGAGCGCAAGGCCTTCGGGCAAGCCATCATCGAGCATCAGGCCGTTGCGTTCAGGCTTGCGGATATGGCAACGCGCATAACGGCGGCGCGGCAACTGGTGCTGCATGCGGCGGCGCTGAAGGAAGCGGGCGAGCCCTGCCTTTCGGAGGCCTCGATGGCAAAGCTCTTTGCCTCGGAAATGGCGGAGCGTGTCTGCTCGGACGCCATCCAGATTCACGGCGGTTACGGCTACATGGCGGATTATCCGGTGGAGCGGATCTATCGCGATGTACGCATCTGCCAGATTTACGAGGGAACCAGCGATGTCCAGCGCATGGTCATCGCGCGAAACCTCTGAAAATTGTTTCGTCGTCTGGAGGAGATGGCGATGGGAGGAGTAGAATGGATATTACCGAAACCACGCATCTCAGCCTGCATGTTCCCGAACCAGCGGTGCGGCCAGGCGACCAGCCGGATTTCTCCAATGTGAAGATACCCAAGGCCGGCTCCGTGCCACGCCCGGAGGTGGACGCAGCACCTGAAGACATGCGCGATCTGGCCTATTCCATCATCCGCGTCCTCAATCATCAAGGTGAGGCTGTCGGCCCGTGGGCCGGGCTGCTTTCGGATGAGGATTTGCTCGTCGGCCTGAAGAACATGATGCGGCTGCGGGCTTTCGATGCCCGCATGCTGATGGCACAGCGGCAGGGCAAGACCTCCTTTTACATGCAACATCTGGGCGAGGAAGCGGTCAGTTGCGCCTTCCGCAAGGCGCTCTCCAAAGGCGACATGAATTTCCCGACCTACCGGCAGGCCGGTCTGTTGATCGCCGACGATTACCCGCTCGTCACCATGATGAACCAGATCTATTCCAACGAACTGGACCCGCTGCATGGGCGGCAATTGCCGGTTCTTTACTCCTCGAAGGAGCATGGCTTCTTCACCGTGTCGGGCAATCTTGCCACGCAATATGTGCAGGCGGTCGGCTGGGCGATGGCATCTGCCATCAAGGGCGATACGAAGATCGCGGCAGCATGGATCGGTGACGGCTCAACGGCGGAATCGGATTTCCACTCGGCGCTGGTCTTCGCCTCCACCTACAAGGCGCCGGTCATCCTCAACATCGTCAACAACCAATGGGCCATTTCCACCTTTCAGGGTATCGCGCGCGGCGGTTCCGGCACCTTTGCGGCCAGAGGCCTGGGCTTCGGCATTCCGGCGCTCCGGGTCGACGGCAACGATTATCTCGCCGTTTATGCCGTGGCTCGCTGGGCGGTGGAGCGGGCGCGGCGCAATCTCGGACCGACGCTGATCGAATATGTGACCTACCGTGTCGGCGCGCATTCCACTTCCGACGATCCGAGCGCCTATCGCCCCAAGACCGAGTCCGAGGCATGGCCACTGGGTGACCCGGTTCTGCGGTTGAAGAAACATCTCATCCTGCGCGGCGTCTGGTCGGAGGAGCGGCACCGGCAGGCGGAAGCGGAAATTGCCGACGAGGTGCTTGAGGCGCAGCGTGAGGCGGAAAGCCACGGTACGCTGCATGAGGGCCGCAAGCCGCCAAAGAAGGATATTTTCGAGGGCGTTTACGCCGAGATGCCGCCGCATCTCGCCCGCCAGCGCCAGAAGGCAGGGTGGTGAGACATGACAAGAATGACGATGATCGAAGCCGTCCGCAGCGCCATGGATGTGTCCATGGAGCGCAGCGACGATGTGGTGGTATTCGGCGAGGATGTTGGCTATTTCGGCGGCGTGTTTCGTGCGACGCAGGGCTTGCAGGGCAAATATGGCAAGACACGCTGTTTCGACGCGCCGATCAGCGAATCCGGTATTGTCGGCACGGCCATCGGCATGGCCGCTTATGGCCTGCGCCCCTGCGTCGAAATCCAGTTCGCGGATTACATGTACCCGGCCTATGACCAGATCACCCAGGAAGCGGCGCGCATTCGTTATCGCTCCAATGGCGATTTCACCTGCCCCATAGTCCTGCGCATGCCGACCGGCGGCGGCATTTTTGGCGGGCAGACGCATAGTCAGAGCCCGGAGGCGCTTTTTACCCATGTCTGCGGGCTAAAGGTGGTGGTTCCCTCCAATCCTTACGACGCCAAGGGGTTGCTGATCGCCTCGATCGAAGACCCGGATCCGGTGATGTTTCTGGAGCCGAAGCGGCTTTATAACGGCCCCTTCGACGGCCATCACGACCGGCCGGTAACGCCATGGTCGAAGCACGAGATGGGCGAGGTGCCGGAAGGACATTACACCATTCCGATCGGCAAGGCCGAAATCCGCCGCGCCGGGCAGGATGTCACTGTCATCGCTTACGGCACCATGGTGCATGTTGCGCTCGCCGCAGCGGAAGAAACGGGCGTGGATGCCGAGATCATCGATCTGCGCAGCCTTTTGCCACTCGATCTGGACACCATTGTAAAGTCCGTTGCCAAGACCGGTCGCTGCGTCATGGTGCATGAGGCAACGCTCACGTCAGGCTTCGGTGCGGAGGTCGTTTCGCTGGTACAGGAACACTGCTTCTATCATCTGGAAGCACCGGTCGTCCGTGTGGCTGGTTGGGATACGCCTTATCCCCACGCGCAGGAGTGGGATTATTTTCCGGGGCCGGCCCGCGTCGGGCGCGCCCTCGTCGAAGTCATGGAGGCCTGAAGATGGCGGAATTTGTTATCACTATGCCCGATGTCGGCGAAGGTGTGGCGGAAGCCGAACTGGTGGAATGGAACGTCAAACCCGGCGATCCCGTGCACGAGGATATGGTGCTGGCCGCTGTGATGACCGACAAGGCGACGGTTGAAATCCCCTCGCCGGTTGCGGGCGTCGTCACATGGTTGGCAGCGGAGGTGGGTGATACGGTGGCGGTTAAGGCACCGCTGGTGCGCATCGAAACCAATGCCTCCGCTGTTGCTGCTGCCCCCGCGGATGTGACCGAGCCGGAAGCGCCATCCGACATGACGGAAGAGCCGCCAGCGGCTGAAATCCAGCCCGCCCGCGAAATACAGGATGCGCCGCCTTCCCCTGAGGTGGAACACCATAAACCTCTGGCGTCGCCAGCCGTTCGCCAGCGCGCCGACGATCTCGATATCGATCTCGGACAAGTGAGGGGAACAGGGCCGGACGGGCATATCACCCACGCCGATCTCGATACATTTCTGACCGCACGGTCGCAATCTGAGCGGCCCGCTGCGCCGATAGCTTCCCGCGATAGCGCTGTCGAAGAGGTGAAGGTGACAGGGCTGAGGCGCAAGATCGCCGAGAAGATGACGCTGTCCGTCTCCCGCATTCCCCACATCACCTACGTCGAGGAAATCGACGTGACCGATCTGGAGGATTTGCGCACGACCATGAATGGCAACCGCCGGCCAGGACAGCCGAAACTGACGATCCTGCCGTTCCTGATGCGCGCACTTGTGAAAACGGTCGCCGATCATCCCGGCATGAATGCCACCTTCGATGACGAAAAAGGGGTCGTCAGTCACTACGAAGCGGTGCATATCGGCATAGCCACGCAGACACCTACAGGGCTGATGGTCCCGGTCGTTCGCCACACGGAAGCGCTCGGCCTTTGGGAGTGTGCTGCTGAAGTTGTGCGCGTGGCCGAGGCGGCGCGCAACGGTGCCGCGCAACGGGACGAATTGACGGGGTCCACCATCACCATCAGCTCGCTTGGCCCCCTTGGCGGTATCGTTTCGACGCCCATCATCAATCACCCGGAGGTGGCGATCATCGGCGTGAACAAGATCGTGACGCGACCGGTCTGGGATGGCAGCGGTTTCGTGCCGCGCAAGATGATGAACCTCTCCTCCAGTTTCGATCACCGGGTCGTAGACGGCTGGGATGCCGCCGTCTTCATTCAGGCTATCAAGGCGCTGCTGGAAAAGCCGGCGCTGATCTTCATCGACGGCTGAGCTTCGTTCGAAAAGCATTTTCTTCCGTGAAGCACTTCAGCTTCACGGAACTGTTTCGGTGTCGGTATAGGCTTGCGTTCGCGATCTTCGAGTATAGAAGAGAAAGAACGAGAAGCGTGTTTTCTCATCATGATCATAGTGGCGGACGGGGGCGCTCCGGTGCCCAGCGCTTCGCTGTTCGTCGGCAACCGAATGAAGAAGAAGGTCCTTTCATGAGCACTCCCAAACCCGTTGTCCTGACTATTCTCGATGGCTGGGGACTGAGCGAGGACACGTCCAGCAATGCACCGGTACTGGCAAACACGCCCACCATGGATCGGCTTTTCGCCACCTGCCCGAATGCGCGGCTGACCACCTTCGGCCCGAATGTCGGCCTGCCCACCGGGCAAATGGGCAATTCGGAAGTTGGACACACCAATATCGGCGCCGGTCGCATCGTCGCCATGGATCTTGGCCAGATCGATCTGGCTATCGAAGACGGCAGCTTTTTCAGGAATGCTGCGATGCTCGATTTCGCCGCCAAGGTGAAGGCTGCGGGCGGCGTGGCGCATGTGATGTGCGTCGTTTCCGATGGCGGCGTTCACGGTCATATCGTCCACGGTCGGGCGGCGGTGAAGCTGCTGACCGATCTGGGTTTGAAGGTCGTCGTGCACGCCATCACCGATGGTCGCGATGTTGCGCCGCAGTCCGCGGAAGGCTTCGTCGCCGCATTTGCGGCAAGTCTGCCGCAAGGCGCCAGCATTGGCACGGTGATCGGCCGTTATTATGCGATGGACCGCGATAATCGCTGGGAGCGCGTTGAAAAGGCCTATGACGCCATGGTTCTCGGCCGGGGCGAACATGCGCCGGACGCGGTGAGCGCCGTTGCCGCAAGCTACAAAAATGATGTTACGGACGAATTCATCCTGCCAACGGTCATCGGTGGTTACGAAGGCTTCAAATCCGGCGACGGTCTCTTCTGCCTGAATTTCCGTGCCGACCGCGCTCGTGAAATCCTGCTTGCCATCGGTGCGGACGATTTCGACGGGTTCGTGCGTGAAAAGCCAGTGCTTTCGGCGCTGCTTGGCATGGTGGAATATTCCACCAAACATGCGACCTTCATGACGACGGCTTACCCTAAGCGCGATATCGAAAATACGTTGGGCGCCTGGGTTGCCAAGCAGGGTCTGCGGCAGTTCCGTCTGGCCGAGACGGAAAAATATCCGCATGTCACTTTCTTCCTGAATGGTGGCAAGGAAGAACCTGAAGTGGGCGAAGACCGCTTCATGCCGAAGTCTCCCAAGGTTGCGACCTACGATCTGCAGCCGGAAATGAGCGCGCCTGAGGTGACGGAGAAATTCGTCGAGGCGATCGGCAAGGGTTACGATCTCATCGTCACCAATTACGCCAATCCCGACATGGTGGGCCATACCGGCGATCTGCAAGCCGCGATCAAGGCTTGCGAAGCCGTGGACCGGGGGCTCGCCGCAGTCGTTGCCGCTCTGGAAAAGGTTGGCGGCGCCATGCTGGTGATTGCCGACCACGGTAATTGCGAAACCATGGTCGACCCGGTAACCGGTGGCCCGCACACCGCGCACACCACCAATCCGGTGCCGGTGATCCTGTTCGGCGGACCTGAAGGCGCGAAGCTGCATGACGGTATCCTTGCCGATGTCGCTCCCACGCTGCTGCAATTGATGAATGTGCCGCTGCCTGCGGAAATGACAGGCAAAAGCCTGATTGACCTGTAATCCGGCGACGATGCGCGAGAGCCTGCTGCTCTCGCGCATGTCCAGGCGAGGCGGAAATGCCTACCGTTTGGCGTAGATTCGGTCGTGAACGAGCATGCCGGCGATCATGGCGCAAACGAAGAGAATGACCGGCATTAGGCCGAGAGCAAGCGCCGATATTGCCGGGCCGGGGCAGAAACCGGCAAACCCCCAGCCTGCGCCGAACATAGCCGAGCCCACAACCAACGGCGCGTCGACCCGAGTTTTGGCGGCAAGGTGAAATTCCGCACTGAGAACTGGTTTGGCAAGGAAACGGCACAACAGAACGCCCGGCACGGCGACCAAAACCGCGCCGCCGAGAACGAACATCAGGCTCGGATCCCAATGGCCGCTTGCCACGTCGAGAAAGCCTGAAACGCGGGCAGGATCGATCATGCCGGACAGGGAGAGGCCAAATCCGAACAGTGCCCCGGCCGCAAGTGCCACCACGAAACGCGCCATGACCTGATTTTTCATGACAGCGCTCCGGTTATCGTCGCGGCAAGGATACCGGTGATCAGGAAGATGGCAGTGGCGGTGATGGAGCGCCGGGAAAATCGTGCAAGACCCATGATGCCATGGCCGGATGTGCAGCCGGATCCCATGCGCGTACCGAACCCCACCAGCAGCCCAGCAATGACGATCAGCGGCCAGGGTGCAGATATGGTGAGCGCGGGAAAGCGGCCGAATGCGGCGGCGTAAAGATAGGGGCCTGTCAGCAAACCTGCGACGAAGGCCACATCCGTCAAGCGCCGTTCCTTGCCGAGCACATTGCCCAGGATGCCGCTGATACCGGCGATGCGGCCGTTAAAGAGAAACAGAAGAATACTCGCGAGGCCGAGCAGCATACCGCCGAATAGAGAGGGCCAATAGGCTGTCACGGGTTTTCCTCCGGCGCACAGAAGATGGTATAGAGAGCCTCGATCAGCTGCGCCGCTTTTTCCTCGGTTAACCGGTAGAAGATCTGTTTGGCCTCGCGCCGCGTTTCAACAACGCCCGCCTCACGCAAAACCCCAAGCTGCTGGGAAAGTGTAGGCTGGCGGATATCCAGCTTGGCTTCCAGCTCGCCAACGGAAAACTCCCCCTGCGCCAGCGTGCAGGCGAGCATCAGCCGCGCGGGATGGGCAAGCGTCTTCAAGAGTATGGCGACCTCGACTGCGCGTTCCTCCATCTCGGCAAGCGGGATTTCGGTGATATCAGGTATCTGTTTCCGCATGTTTTCCTTTACCATGTGCTGCCCTCCAGCACGTCGAGCGGGAATTTCAGATAACGTTTGCCATTGGCCTCCGGCTCAGGCAGGCGCCCGCCACGGATATTGACCTGCAAGGCGTGCAGAATGAGCTTCGGCATCGGCAAGGTGCGATCCCGCGCCTCGCGCAGCTGGATGAAGCCTTCCTCTGTCATGCCAGCCAAATGCGGATTGCCGCGTTTCTGTTCTCCAACAGTGCTTTCCCATTTGGGCGCGCGGCCACCGGGTTGATAGTCGTGGCCGGTGAAAAGCCGCGTTTCGTCGGGAAGGGCGAGGATGTCCTGAATGGATGCCCACAGTTCTCTGGCGCTGCCGCCTGGAAAATCGGCGCGCGCCGTGCCGGAATCAGGCATGAAAAGCGTGTTATGCACGAATGCGGCGTCGCCCACCACGTAGGTTACGGAGGCAAGTGTATGTCCGGGTGAAAACAGCACGCGAGCTTCCAGCGAGCCGATGGTGAACCGGTCTCCCGCTTCAAACAGCCGGTCCCATTGCGAGCCGTCTGTTTCAAGATCGGGCCAGTTATATTTCTCCTGCCACAGCCGCTGCACACCGGTGACCTTGGCGCCGATTGCCGTTTTCGCGCCGGTTCTTTGGCTGAGATAGTGGGCGGCGGAAAAATGGTCGGCATGCGGATGCGTGTCCAGAACCCATTCCACCGACAGGCCTTGCTCCTTGACATAGGCCAGAATGGCATCGGCATTCACCGTGCCGGTCGCCCCCGATTTCTCGTCGAAATCGTAGACCGGATCGATGATGGCGCAGCGCCGGGTTGCGGGGTCGGAAACGACATATTGCACGCTCGATGTGCTCGGGTCGAAGAAAGCCTTGACGTGCGGCTTTGCCGCAGCCTGCCGCTCCAGCCAGCGGACGGCGCCGGAAAGATCGAAACCATGCTGTTGGCCGAAAGTCGTGATCTCGCTTTGTTTCATGCGCCCGTCCAGCGCTTCGCCAAGCACATAGAGGGTCAGTGCTCGCGCTCCACCCTTGCAATGGGCGAAGACGGGGCCTTTTGCCTCGGTCATCGTCTGCTGAAAGGCACGAATATCGGCTTCGGTAATAGTCGGGCCATTGACCGGAATGAAACTGTAGGCAAGACCCGCAGCATTGGCGGCGCTTTTTTCATGTTCATTGCCCGGCTGGCCGGGCTCTTCGCCATCCGGCCGGGCATTGATGATGCTTTTGTAGCCCTGATCGGAAAGCGATGAAAAGTCGGAGATATCCGGTTGGCCTGCGACCGTCAGACGTTCGTTGATCCTCACGACACTCATCGGTTTCTCCTGTTGTTCTAAATTAATATACGTTATCATATAATGTATATTGTTCGGCTGCAACAGACGGAAGAGAAAATTTCAGAGGCGGCGATTTCCTGTGTTCGCGACGAAATCACAAGCTCGCCCGAAGGGGATCGAGCAAGTGTGCTTTTTCGGGAAGCCCGCAGGTGAGTGTGGGCGGGGGCTGGCTTCAGGCTAAAAGCTTGCGGCGCGTCGCTTTCCAGCCAAGACAGATTGCCGCAACAAGCAGGGCGAGTTGAGCGACAAGGAATGGTGGTTCGTTGCCGTTCGGAGCCAGTGCGTTCAGTGCCTCGACCTTGAGAAAGGACTGAACGATCAGCACGAACATATTCAGATAAAGGCCCATCGTGGCGGTGATCGAATAAACAGTTCGCGCCCTGCCATTGAGACCGTATCCGTAAAGCGCGACCAGCGCGACCGCCAGAATGATGGTCGAGATGATGCCGACGCCGAGTGCCGGTGTGAAGTTGCCGATTGGAAACAGAAAGCCGGTGAGCGTTGTGGCGAGCGTGGTGACGAGAAACAGCGCCATCATGCGCGGCATCCATCGCCCTGCCGCATAAGCGGGCAGGGCGATCAATCCGGTTACGATGCCTATGAGGCTCAAGGCAACGTGCAATGTCGTGAATTGGGGAATGGTCAGTCCGAGGATCATGATGCGTCTCCCTCTATTCAGTTTGGGTTGCACCATACCGGCTGGCGGCATGTGCATGCGATAGATTGGGCCTCAATGCAGCGCGGGCCGCAAGGAAATTTTCAAGGTCTGCCGTATCCGGCAGGGAAGGAATGGTCAGCGTCTCGCCCAGATCAAGCCCGGCCAGGGCTGCATCCACCATCTCGTGGGCATCCATGACCATGGTGGCGGGAATGGCGTCGAGACGTTCCTCTTCCCAGATGGCCGTGCGGGTGATGCCCGGCAGGACACCCTGAACCCGAACGCCGGAAGGGGAAAGCTGCGCGTGCAGCGCCTCGGTGAAGGCAAGCACAAAGGCTTTGGTCGCCGGATAAACGGCGGTAAATGCCGCCGGCATCAAGGCCGTGACCGAGGTGATATTGATGATCGTGCCCTTTCCATCTGCTGCAAGACGCGGTGCGATCGCCGCTGCAAGCCGGGTGACGGCAAGGATATTGAGATTGATCATCGTCGTGACATGGGCCGGGTCCAGTTCCGTGATAGCGCCGTCTCCGGCAATACCGGCATTGTTGACGAGACCGGTGATCCGCCGGTCCTCGCGCAGCCGTGCCTCTACCCTTTCGAGGTCTTCCGCCCGTGAAAGGTCTGCTGCCAGAACCTCGACAGCGATCTGGTGATCCTTTTCCAGCCGCTCGGCCAGCGTCTTAAGCTTTTCGGCGCGTCGCGCCACGAGGATAAGATCGTGGCCGCGTTTTGCCAGGCGCTCGGCATAAACAGCGCCAATGCCATCGGACGCGCCGGTGATGAGAAACGTATTCTGTGTCATGTCCCGTGTTTCCTTTGTCTGATGGTTTCAGGCGTTGATGAAAGCAAGAAGGTCGGCGTTGAACCGGTCCTGATGGGTCTGTGTCAGTCCATGGTCGGCGCCCTCATAGACCGTGAGGGTCGCATGTTTGACGATCTTGACCGTGGAGAGCGCCGAAGCGCCGATCGGCACGATCTGGTCGTCGTCGCCGTGCAGTACGAGCGTTGGCTTGTCGAAAGCCTTCAGGTCCTGATGGAAATCGCTTTCCGAAAAGGCGCGGATACTGTCTAGCTGGCCCTTGAGGCCGCCCATCATGCCCTGCCGCCAGAACTCCTCGCGAATACCTTCAGAAATCACAGCACCTTCACGGTTGTAGCCGTAGAAAGGAATGGTCAGATCCCTGAAGAACTGGCTGCGATTGTCGTAGGTACCCTTGCGGATGCCGTCGAAAACATCGATCGGCAGGCCGATGGCATTGCTTTCCGTCTTCAGCATCAGCGGCGGTACTGCGCCGATGAGGGCGATCCTGGCGACGCGGGCCGTACCATGGCGGCCGATATAGCGCGTTACCTCGCCGCCGCCGGTGGAATGACCGACGAGAATGATGTCGTGAAGATCGAGCTGTTCGATCAGCTCTGCCAGATCGTCAGCATATTGATCCATGGTGTTGTTGTGCCAGACCTGGTCGGAGCGGCCGTGGCTGCGGCGATCATGGGCGATGGTGCGGAAACCGTTATTGGCAAAGAATACCATCTGCGCGTCCCATGCATCGGCACTGAGCGGCCAGCCGTGGGAAAAGATGATGGGCTGGCCGTCTTTCGAACCCCAGTCCTTGTAGAAGATGTGCGTTCCGTCTCTGGTGACTATCGTTGTCATGGCTCTCTCTCCTGTTGCGGGTGGTTTGCTTGCGTCCTGTGGGAATAGAGATACTCTGGAGACAGCCGGGGCTGGATTGGCGCTTCTGACAGAAAACGAGCCGAAACTGACAAAACGGGGATGTGGGGCATGGCGGGTGTTGCGGGAAGTGCGCTGGAAGTCGGTCTGGTTCTCTACCGGGACTGTCAGGTCGCCATGGTGCACGGCATCACGGATCTTTTTGCCATCGCGTCGGTCTTCTCAGAGGATCGTGGTGGGCCGAAACTGCGCGTCAGCCACTGGAGCATGGGTGAGGGCGGTGAGTTTTCCCGTTGTCATGACACCGAGCCGGGCAGGCCGGGGCATCCCGATATCTTCGTCGTACCCGGCCGGCTGACCGGGCCAGCCGAAATCGACGAGGCCGGGCCCTATGCCCGCTGGCTGCTGGACCGGCATGCGCAGGGCGCGACGCTGGCCGCCAGTTGCGGAGGTTCCTTCATCGTCGCTGCGACAGGTCTTCTGGCCGGCCGCCCGGCCACTACCCACTGGCTGTTTGCGGAACGGTTTCGCGAGCGCTTTCCCGATATCCGCCTGGAGATAGACAAGATCGTCATCGAAGACGGCGATATCATCACGGCGGGTGGGCTAATGGCATGGACCGATCTTGGTCTGCGCATTGTTGACCGGCTGCTTGGGCCTTCGGTGATGATCGAGACCGGTAAATTCCTGCTGATCGACCCCTCCGGTCGGGAGCAGCGACATTACAGCAGTTTCGCGCCGCGGCTGACGCATGGCGACGAGCCTATCCTGAAGGTGCAGCACTGGCTGCAGGCGCGTGCCGGGCGGGCGACCAGTGTCTCCGATATGGCCGCACATGCCGGGCTTGAGGAGCGAACCTTCCTTCGCCGCTTCAAGGCCGCCACCGGTATGAAGCCTATCGAATATGTCCAGCATCTTCGTGTCGGCAAGGCGCGGGAACTGCTGGAATTCACCCGTCGTTCGGTAGACCAGATTGCCTGGTCGGTGGGATACGAGGATGCCGCTGCCTTCCGTCGTGTATTTCACCGTATTCTCGGCCTCTCGCCGGGCGAGTACAGAAACCGCTTTTCCAGCGGTTCGGCCATGGTGGCCGCCTGAGGGCAAATCCCGCTGTTGCGACATTGCCGCTTCGCAACGAGGTTGGTGCGAGAAGCGCGGCCCTTGCAATGTGGCGGGTGTTTGCTAACATGCCAGACAAGTTTAAAACAGGTGGGCCGGAATGGACGTTGAGAGCAGCACGAAGCCGGGAATATCGCTCGCGGCGAAAATCAGCTCCGCATTGCGGCGGGATTTGTCTGAAGGCGTGTTCCGTCCCGGCGACCGTCTCCCGAGTGAGAGCGCGCTGACACGCGAATATTCCGTCAGCCGCACCGTGGTGCGGGAGGCCATCGCCATTCTGCGCGCGGATGGTCTCGTAGAGGCCCGCAAGGGAGCGGGCGTTTTTGCCATCGAGGTGAAGCCGGCCAAGGAAGTGCCTTTCAATGATCTCGCCGTGGGGCGGATCTCCTCGGTAATCGAACTGCTGGAATTGCGCACCGTCTTCGAGGTCGAATCCGCAGGGCTTGCGGCATCGCGCCGATCCGCCGTGCAGGTGGAGTCGATTGTCGATGCGCATCGGCGCGTTGGCGACTGTCTCGCCGCCGGGTTGCCGACGCGGGATGCCGATTTCGAGTTCCATCTGGCCATTGCACAGGCGACGCAGAACAGGCGATTCCCCGAGTTTCTTCAACTCATCCGCTCCGGCATCATCCCGCGTGGCGAATTACAGGGGGCGGCGCCCGGTTCCCGTCCGAAGGACTACAATCTTCATCTCCAGGAGGAGCATGCGAAGATCGTTGACGCCATCATCGAAGGCGATGCAGATGCTGCCCGCCAATATATGGCGGCGCATCTGCGCGGTAGTCTTGAGCGCTACAAGGTGCTTTTGCGCTCCCGTACAGCCGCTGAATAACTAGGAAATTTCAGCTTTCTCAGCAGGTTAAGCGCTCGCCCGTCGGTAGAAAGCCAGAGAGGCGGCAAGCGTCAAAAGTGCGCCGCCGCAAATGCGGTCGAGCCATAACGCCCCTGACTTCCGCAACAGTCTGACGGCCTGCGAGCCCAGCAGGGCATATCCGAACATGACGATGAAATCGATGCCGGCAAAAACCAGCGCAAGCACCGCATATTGCTGGATCTGCGGTGCTGCCGGATCGATGAATTGCGGCAGGAAAGCCGAAAAGAACAGATATCCCTTGGGGTTGGTCACGGCTACAAGGAAGCTTTTGAGGAAAATCGAGCGGGCGGAAGTGGCCCCGGAAGTGTCTGCCGATTGAAGAGCGCCATCGAGCGAGCCTCTGGAGCGCAAAAGCATGGCGCCCAGGAAAGCAAGATAACAAATGCCGACCCATTTGACGACGCCGAACCAGAACTCCGAGGCGGCGAGCAATGCTCCCAATCCCAGTGCAACCGCGCCGATCAGGACGAAATCGGAGAGTACCGCGCCGGCCATACCTGTCAAGGCGCGGCGAACCCCGAAACGCGAGCCATTCGCAAGCGCCAGCAAAACCGTCGGGCCAGGTGTGGCAATACCGATAAAGGCAACTATCGCAAATGCCAGAAGTGTCATTTCCGCCATCTCTTCCTCCCCCTTGAAGCAGGAGATATGCCGGTGCCAGACCGGCATCTCCCAGGCAGTTCGAAGCGAAGAATACAGGCTTTTGTCATCGCGGCAATATGTGTGATTCCTTTCTCCGGCAAAGCAAAGAACCGCTAGATTTCGGATGAAATCTCGGTCTTGAAAGGCAGCGTTGTTGCCTGCTTCAGTCATTTTCCAAGCCTGCCACAGGACCAATTTTATCGGCATATGCTTGACAGCCATCTACACCTGTGACAACTTGCGAATAGTTGTCAGACAGGATTGCGCCTTTGTTATTTTGTGCAATCGACTTCTGGCAAGGGAGGAACCATGCCAAAAAGACGCCTTTCGCTGTATGGCCTGTCCGGCCAGATCGGAAGTATTGCGGTCACGCTGCTCGGATTGCTGCTGCTGACCTTTTTCATCGGCCGCCTGATGCCCGCTGATCCGGTGCGGGCCATCGTCGGCGAGGACGCGACCCGCGAAACCTATGAGCAGGTTTACCATGCGCTCGGTTTCGACCGTCCGCTCTGGCAACAATTCATCTATTATCTCGGCGATGTGTTCACCGGCGATTTCGGAACCTCGATCCGCACGGGCCAGCCCGTCATCCAGGATATCATACGCGTCATGCCGGCGACGATGGAGCTTGCGACCTTCGCGATCCTGATCGGTGCCGGCCTCGGGATTCCCATGGGGGTTTATGCCGCCGTCAAGAAAGACCGCTGGCAGGACCATTTGGTGCGGGTGCTCAGCCTGTTCGGCCATTCCATGCCGATTTTCTGGACCGGTATGATTGCGCTGATCGTTTTTTACGCTCATCTCGGGCTTGTCGGCGGCGGTGGCCGCATGGACCAGTTCTATATCGGTCTCGTGGAGGAACGAACGGGCTTCCTGCTCATCGACAGCCTGCTGGCGGGCGATATGGAAGTCTTCTGGTCGGCCATCAATCACCTCATCCTGCCCGCCGCTCTGCTTGGTTATTCATCGTCGGCCTATATCACCCGCATGACGCGCAGCTTCATGCTCGACCAGCTGGGCCAGGAATATGTGACGACTGCGCGCGTCAAAGGCCTGTCGCAACGCCAGACGGTGTGGCTGCATGCTTTCGGCAATATCCGCGTGCAGCTCGTCACCATCATTGCCCTTGCTTACGGCTCACTGCTGGAAGGCGCTGTCCTTATCGAGACCGTCTTCGCCTGGCCGGGCTTCGGCCAATATCTCACCAGCAATCTTATCATCGGCGACATGAATGCCGTGATGACCTGCGTGCTTATCGTCGGCGTCATCTTCATCGGGCTCAATCTCCTGTCCGACATTCTGTACCGCTTTTTCGATCCGAGGACCCGCTGATGACGGCTCGTGCAGAAACTTCCTTGCGTCTTCCCGTGCCTTTGAACGCGCTGAAGAACATCATTGTCTTCCTGCTGAAAAGCCCGACATCGGCCTTCGGCCTGGTGATATTGCTGCTTCTCGTCATCGCGGCGATTTTCGCGCCCTGGCTTGCGACGCATGATCCTTACGTGCAGGATCTCGCCAAGACGCTGCAGCCGCCCGGTAACGGCCATTTCTTCGGCACGGACGAGCTTGGACGCGATATTTACAGTCGCCTTCTGTGGGGCGCGCGCATCACTCTCACCATCATCTCGCTGGTGTCGATCATTGTCGGTCCGGTCGGTCTGCTGGTCGGCACGGCCTCCGGTTATCTCGGCGGCAAGTTCGATACGGTGATGATGCGCATCACGGATATTTTCCTGTCGTTCCCGAGCCTCATCCTGTCGCTCGCCTTCGTGGCCGCGCTCGGACCCAGCCTCAACAATGCGATCATCGCGATCGCGCTCACCTCATGGCCGCCGATCGCGCGGCTCGCACGCGCCGAAGCGATGACATTCCGCAAGGCGGACTACATTGCCGCCGCAAGGCTTCAGGGTGCTTCGCCGCTGCGCATCATCATAAAATCGATCATGCCCATGTGCCTGCCTTCGGTCCTGATCCGTCTGACACTGAATATGGCGACCGTCATTCTGACCGCCGCAGGCCTCGGCTTCCTAGGCCTTGGCGCGCAGCCGCCCCTGCCGGAATGGGGCGCGATGATCGCGACCGGACGCCGTTACATGCTCGACAGCTGGTGGCTCGTCACTTTCCCCGGCGTTGCGATCCTTTCTGTCAGCCTCGCCTTCAACCTTCTGGGTGACGGCCTGCGGGATGCGCTCGATCCGAAGCAGATGAACCGGAAATAGGGCCATGGAAAAACCAATCCTCGACGTCGAAAATCTTCGCATCCGTTATGGCGGTTCGCCCACCGAGGCCGTGCGCGGCATCTCCTTCACCCTGGGCCGGGAGCGTCTCGGCATTGTCGGCGAAAGCGGATCGGGCAAGTCCACTGTCGGCCGGGCCTTGCTGCGCCTCCTGCCATCGGCGACAATAACGGCCGACAAGCTTGATTTTGATGGCCTCGATCTTCTGTCGCTCAGTGAGAAGGAGATGCTGAAGGTTCGCGGACGGCGCATGTCGATGATCCTTCAGGATCCAAAATTTTCCCTCAATCCCATCCGCCGTGTCGGCGATCAGGTGACGGAGACCTATCTGCGCCATTTCAAGGCGTCGAAATCGGAAGCCCGGGAAAAGGCGCTCGCCATGCTCGATGCGGTCAAAATCCGCGATGCCGCGCGCGTCTACGAGCAATATCCGCACGAGATTTCCGGTGGCATGGGCCAGCGCGTCATGATTGCGATGATGCTGCTTGCCGATCCTGATCTGGTCATTGCCGACGAGCCGACCTCTGCGCTGGATGTGACGGTGCGGCTGCAGGTTCTGAATATTCTCGATGGCCTCGTTCGGGATAGAGGCATCGGTCTCATCATGATCAGCCACGACCTCAATCTCGTGCGCAATTTCTGCGACCGGGTACTCATCATGTATGCCGGCCGGGTGGTGGAAACGCTTGCCGCGCGCGACCTCGATCAAGCGCAGCACCCCTACACGCGCGGCCTGCTCGCGGCGCAGCCGCGGATTGGCAGCACGCGTGCGCCACTTGCGGTGCTGGATCGCCGCCCCGAATGGCTGGAGGAGAAAGTATAATGGCCGTTTCCGTTGAAACCCGCGATCTCTCCATCACCTTCGGCAGCGGCCACACGGCGCTGAAAGTGCTGCCTTCTGTGTCCTTTCGCGTCGAGCCGGGCGAGTGTTTCGGTCTGGTCGGTGAAAGCGGTTCGGGCAAATCAACAGTGTTGCGCTGCGTGTCGATGCTGAATGATTTCTGGAGCGGCGAAATCCTCATCAATGGAAAGTCGGTTCGCGACATGCCGCTGATCGAGCGATGCCGCACGTTGCAGATGGTGTTTCAGGATCCCTATGGTTCGCTGCATCCGCGCCAGTCGGTGCGCACCGTTCTCGGAGAATCGCTTGCCATCCATAAACTGGGCGATCGTGAAGAGCGCATGCGCAAGGTAATTACGGATGTCGGTCTGCCCGTGTCGTTCCTGGACCGCTTCCCGCATCAGCTTTCCGGCGGCCAGCGGCAGCGCGTGGCGATTGCGCGTGCGCTGATCCTTGAACCGTCGCTGCTTCTGCTCGACGAGCCGACCTCGGCGCTTGATGTTTCGGTGCAGGCCGAAATCCTCAACCTGTTGCAGCGCCTGCGCGAAGAGCGCGGCTTCACCTATATCATGGTGACGCACGATCTCGCCGTGGTCGACCACATGTGCGACCGCTTCGCCGTGATGCTGCGCGGCGAAATCACCGAAATCCTGCCGCGTGAGGCCATCGCCGGCAATGGCGCGACACATCCCTATGCGCGCGAACTGATCGGCGCCTCGCTGGAATATGAAGGCGCATGACACCTCCCAAAGCGTGATCGTCCTCCTCCGGGGCATCACGAATAATAAAATCCTCCTTCCTTGCCCGGCCTTCAGTGCCGGGCAATCTTTTTTGGATGGCTACGGCGGGAGGGCGGGCCGCCAACTGCGCTTAGGCTGCTCACACAAGACCCCGGATCTCGTCCGGCGTGACAGAGTGCGGAGGCTTCGCTTGCGCCTAACACATTGGGTGAATGGAGCTTCATTACAGCAAAAAGGCGCGGGGTTAGCCGCGCCTTCTCCTACTCGCAGATATGGCAGCCGATCACCGCTCCTTGCTCACCTCTTCAAAGCGCGAGAGCCAGGGGCTGACGATCATACCCTTGATGTCGCTGCGGAAAGCGGCGGTGTCGACGACTTCGGAGAATGGCTGAATGGACATGACGATCTCGTCCATATAGGCCTGAAGGTCCTCGTAGAGCTTCGTCTGTTTCGCCACGTCGCGCTCGACAAGGGCTTCCTCGATCATCTTGTTCAGCTTTTCATCGAAGAAGCTCGTGCGCCAGCTCTGATAGTTGGTGAGCTTGGCGTCGTCCGCATTGTTCGGATTATAGGCGATGGAGCGCAGGTTGTTGTCCGGATGCGGCTGCTGACCGCCGCCGCCGCGGCCGAGAAGCAGTTCGAAGTTGCGCTCGCGCATGGCGCCGTAAATCTGGTCGCCGGAACCGCTGATAAGTTCGGCCTGGATGCCGGCCTGGGCCAGTGTGTTCTGGATTGCCGTTGCCGCTTTCATGAAGGGGTCTTCCGAGAGCACGCGCAACGTCGTCTTGAAACCGTTTGGATAACCGGCTTCAGCCAGAAGCGCCTTGGCTTTTGCGATGTCGAGCTTGTAGCCCTGATCCGGCAGCGCGCCCATCACACCGGTGCTGAGAGAGCGCTGATGCAGCTTGCCGTAATAGGGCATGACCGCCTTGTCGAGACCGTCGTAGTCGATCAGGTAACGCAGGGCTTCGCGCACTTTCTTGTTCGCGAAGCGCTCGTCCTTCATCGAAACGCTGAGGTAATAAAAACCGGAGCCGGGTGTGGATTCGATGGCGATGGTCTTGTCGGCTTCGAGCGACTTCAGGTCCGGCGCCTGCAGGGAGTAGGCGACATCGATGTCGCCCTTTTCCAGCATCAGCCGCTGCGATTGCGATTCCGGCAGATGGCGCATCAGGACGCGCTTCATCTTGGCTTTTTCACCCCAGTAATCGTCGTTGCGGGTGAGAATGATATATTCGTTGGATTTCCACTGGGTCAGCTTGAACGGGCCGGAGCCCGCCGAATTGAGCGTCAGCCACGCGCCACCGAGATCGCCGTCCTTTTCGTTGGCAAGCGCCGTCTGGCTGTCGATGATCGAGCCGGGCCCATTCTGTGCAAGGATCATCAGCAGCAGATTGGGATCATCAGGTTTCGGAATATTAAGCACGAAGGTCTGGTCGTTTTCGGCGACGAAAAGCTTGTCGGCATCCTCCAGCTTGAAACCGCGCGTTTTGAGGAAAGACGATTGCGCCAGATTGCGGGCGAGCAGACGTTTCAGGCTCCATGCCACGTCCTTTGCCGTCACGGCGTTGCCGGACGCGAACTTGGCGTCGGCCCGCAGGTGGAAGCGGATCGATTTCCGGTCCTCGGCGATTTCCCAACGTTCGGCAAGGCGGGGCTGGACGCTGCGGTCTTTGGGCGAAAGCACGACCAGCGTGTCGTAGATATTATTCAGAACCTGCACCGTCTCGCGGCCGGTAATGGCGGCTGGATCAAGGGTCAGGATATTGCTCATGGTCGTGGCGACGATGAGCTGGTCCTTCGGCGTTTCGGCAAAGACGCTGAGCGGCACGGCGCCGATCAGCAGTGCACCGAGGGCTGCGGTTGCAAGAAAATGTCTCATTTTTCCTCCCATACGGCCGGTTCATACGGCCTTCCACGTTTCGATCCGCGCGCCTGTTCCTCCACAGGCTTCGTGTGATCAGCCAAGAATGTCTCTGACCGGAGCGGCGAGCGCCCGGCCGATTGCAGCCGTTGCCGGCGCTTCCAGATGCACGCCATCCACTGGCGAGGCGCTGGCGACCGATCCGGCATCAAAGAAGTGATGCCCAAGTTCGACGGCGAGTCTGCGATAGAGCGGCGCAAGCCGTAGTGATTGTCCGATATCGCGGCCGCCCGCCGGTTCTCCAGCGGGGCCTGCGACGCAGGGCGGTGGCGCGACGATGAGAAGCTTAGGCACTGCATCTCGCGGCTTGTAGATGAAAGTCTCGACGATTTGCGCCAGCCGACGCATGCCCGAAACGGCGGCTTCCGCGCGACCGCCATGCACCGGCTTGATGTCGTTGGTGCCGAGCATGACGATGACGAGATCAAGCGGCATGTGGCACGAAAGCGCGACTTCAAGCGCTCGCACGCCATTGCGGCAGGCCGGGCCGGCATGGTCGTCATAACAGGTGGTGCGCCCGCCTAGCCCTTCGGCATGAACCTTCGCCATTCCGGAAAGCTCTGCCTCCAGCACCTCCGGCCAGCGATGCTCAGGCCGGTGGCGGAGACCCGTTGCCGGGTCTGCGCCCCAGGTGAGGCTGTCTCCAAAGGCGAGCACGGTTTTCATAGCCTTATCTCACCCGGTTGTTGTCGATGAAATCGAAATCGATATCCTCGCCAAGGCCCGGCCGGTCGGGAACGTGAACGAACCCATCGCGGTCCATCGGGTCGGACAAAGACTTCAGATAGTCGTGGCCGTCATCATATTCGAGGAAGGGATGCAGGAGGCCGCGCTCGTACCAGCGGCAATTCTTGGTGGCGGCGACCACATGCAGGTTCATGGCCGTATTGCCATGCACCTCGCATTCCATACCGAAGGCTTCGGCCAGATGCATGGTCTTGAGCGCCGGCGTGATGCCGCCGACATCGTTGACGCCGGTGCGAAGAATATCGCAGGCGCCGGCCTTGATCCATTCTGCGCGGTGCCAGTGCTTGCCAGCAGCACTTTCCGGGCCGACGACGGGAATATCGAGATTGTCGGCGAGCCACTTGTAGGAGGAGAGCGACTGCTCATCCATCGGCTCTTCGATCCAGTCGAAGCCGAGCTTTTCAAGGCCACGTCCCAATGCCAGCGCATCGGTGCGGGAATACCAGTGAAAGGCGTCGATCATCAGGCGGATATCGGGCCCGACCGCCTCGCGCACGGCCGCGCAGGCCTTGAGGTCCATCTTCACATCCGGCGCCCAGCTGACGGGCGGCATCCAGGTGTGAAGCTTGATGCCCTTGTAACCGCGCTTCACCAGCGTTTCGGCAAACCGGCCGTAGTCTTCAGGCGTTGCAAGGCCGCCTTCCAGCTCGTCCCCGCACATTATCGAGCCATAGGCGAGCACCTTGTCGCGATAACCGCCGATCAACTTGTATACAGGTTGTCCGAGGCTGCGACCGGCAAGGTCCCAGAGCGCGCAGTCCACCACCGCCAGCGTGCGGTCCGTCAGCTGCGCCGCCGAGCCGCGTTGCCAGTGAGCAAGGTCCTGCCAAAGGCGTTCCCGGTCGCGATAATCCTCGCCGATCAGCACCTTCTTGACGAATTTTTCGATGACATGCGGGCGAACGATTTCCGGCGCTGTGAAGGAATGGCCTTCTTGCCCGTCTTCCGTGCGGATGGTCAGCATGGCCTGTTCAACCTGATGCGCCGGACCCGGATGTGCGTGACCGGCACTATCCGAGTGCCGACGGGTCGTCGTGCGGAAAACACGGACCTCGACGTCGGTGATGATCATAATTCCTCCCTCATGCAGGTATCGCAGCGTTCGTGGTGGCTGCAATGTCATACATGTATGCATTATTTGTCAACATGTATGATAATCTGTATTACATGTTGGGGGGGGGAAATCAAGGGCATTCGCGCGGCCCTCGATACGTCGGCGTATTTAAAAGGATGGAGAGGGGACAAAGCGACCGCTCCTTGAGGATTAATCTATAATTTTAGTAGACTACTGAATCGCGCAACGATCTTTCAAAAATCGCCGGGACTATAAAAGACCATGCCGCGCCAGCGATGCCGGTCATCGTGCATTCTGCTTGGGTATGCGCGGTACAGGATGATGGCCGCACCTGCGCTGTCTGAGCTTCATCATGCCTCAACAAACATTCCCGGATGCACACCATGCCTATTTCCCATATCTCGCATTTTGCTTTTCTGGTTCCCGGCAACTATCACGATGATGATCCTGCGCAGGGGCTGGAGGAAACTCTGCAGCTTTTCGAAGCCGGCGAGGCGCTGGGTTATGATAGCGCCTGGGTCCGCCAGCGCCATCTGGAACGCGGCGTGTCCTCGGCCGCCACCTTTCTCGCGGCGGCGTCGCAGCGCACCAAGCGGATTGGCCTCGGCACCGCCGTCATTCAACTGGGTTATGAAAACCCTTTCAGGCTGGCGGAAGATCTCGCCACCGTGGATGTGCTGTCACACGGACGGTTGAATGTCGGCGTCTCTGTCGGCGCGCCGCCCTTCGCCCATCTGATTTCGGATTATGTCGATACGGCGCCCGATGCGGATTACAGCCATGCCCGCGCCGAGAAGCTCGCCAGGGCCTTGAGATCAGAACCGCTGTCCAGCGAAACGGAGGCTGGCAATGCAGCGGGCGCGCAGGTGCCGCGCCTTCGGCCCTTCGCCAAGGGGTTGACCGGCCGGCTGTGGTATGGCGGCGGATCGCAGAATTCCGCGCGCTGGGCGGGGAAGGCGGGATTCAATCTGCTGACCGGCAATATCGTCAGCGGTGAAAATACCGATGATTTTCTGACGGCGCAGGCGGCCCTCGTTGCCCGGTTCCGGCAGGAATGGGCGCATGAGCGCCAGCCGCGCGTCGCCCTTGGCCGCGTGATTTTACCGACGGACAGTGCCAGCCCGGCGACACGCCGCCGTTATGCGGAGTTTGCGGCCGAGCGCGACAAGCGCACGCATACGCCGCATGGTGCGCGCCGCACGCTTTTTCTGCCTGACATTGTCGGGACGACGGATGAAATTCTGGAGAAGCTGTCGCGCGATCCCGTTTTGCCGCATGTCTCGGAATTCCGTCTGGAACTGCCCTATGAATTCCAGCCGGAAGACTATCGCCAGATCGTGACCGATTTCGCGTCCGTCGTGCCGCAGCTTTCCGGCGGACGACCGATTTTGAAAGTGGCGACAGCTCAATAGCGCGTTCACAACGCCGCCATTCCTGCGCCGAGCGTGGGAATTGCGAACGAGGCGAACAGCGTCAGTCCGGTTGAGGCAGGCCGTATCTCTCGCGTATGGTCGTGCCTTCGTATTCGCGCGGATAAACGCCGCGGTCTTGCAGCACCGGCACGACTTGTTCGACGAATTCGGCGATATCGTCAGGGGCACGAGGCGGCTGCAATGTGTAGCCGTCAACCGTTCCGTCCTGCCAGAGATCGATGATACCGTCCGCCACCTCTTCCGCTGTGCCGAGCAGCAGTCGGTGATGCCCCTCCGAGCGCCGCACGGCCTCGCGGGCGGTGAGCTTTTCATGGGTCAGCAGTTCGGAAAGGCCAAGCCCCATGCCGACAGCCCATTGCCGGTTCTGGTCGGGAATGAAGCGCTCGCCATCCAGTTTCGCATCGGGATCGAAATCGCGGGGATCGATACCGTTTTCCTTGGCGAAGCGTGCCAGAAGACCGTCTTCCGAGCCGGTTCCGCTGTAGAGTTCGTGTTTGCGCAGCGCTTCCTCGCGCGTCTCGCCGAGAATGACGACGAGGCCAGGAACGATGCGGATGCCGGAGGGATCGCGGCCGAAAGACACTGCGCGGTCACGGACCTTTTTGCCAAAGGCCTGGCCGGCGGGACGGGACAATATGTTGCAATAGATAATCTCGCCATGACGTGCCGCCAGATCGATGCCGCCCTCGGAAGCGCCCGCCTGGGCGATGACGGGGTGACCCTGCGGTCCACGAGGGACGTTGAGCGGGCCTTTGACATGGAAATATTGCCCCTCGTGATTGATCGTCTCAGCCGTCGCCGCATCCCAGAAGCGGTCTTCCGGTATCTCGCCTTCGCGGCGCGGATCCCAGCTCGACCAGAGCTTTTTCGCGACATCGAGAAATTCCGTGGCCTTGGCATATCGCTCATTGCGCGGCGGCAGCGGGTCGTTGCCGAAATTGGCGGCGACGTTCGGATTGAAGGAGGAGACGATGTTGACGATCAGCCGACCGCCCGTGACGATATCGATGGATTGCGTTCGTCTCGCAAAATTATAGGGCGAGTTATAGGTGGAGGACACCGTCGCCACGAATCCGATGTCCGGCACCTGTGCGGCAAGCGATGTGGAAAGGATGAGCGGATCGATGGTGTGAAACGGCCGGCTTGTCGGGTCGGTCAGCAATGCCGGGTGATCCGAAAGGAAAACGGCGTCGAACCGGCCTTTGTGAGCCAGTTCCGTCAGTCGCCGGTAATAGCCGATATCGTTGATATCGTGCCGGTCTCCGCTCCTGTATTTCCAGGCATTGGCGAGGTATCCGGTGGTATTGATGCCGACATTGAGATTGAGCCGGCGTTTGTTCGTGCTCATGCTGCCACTTTTTCTTTCAGGTCTGTTGGATTGCCGGCTTGCGGGTCCGGCACAATTGCGGGGAAGCGTAACAGCCGGGGTTCCGGTCGCGAGTTAAAAATCCTTGCTGTCAGGAGAAGAAAAACTTCCGAGCCATGGCCGACGCTCCCAAGGAGAGGTTCACGTCGAGTGCCGCTCTCCGCCGAAGTATCGCTCGAGAATGACGCCGTTTCCGAAAGGATATTTTACCGAAAGCACGAAGCCATGCTGATATGGAAACGAATTTCCTCAATGGCCTCTCAAATAGTACACCTTATCTATAGAAAATATTTTATTGCGTGTAGCGTGTCGTAGAGATCGCAATTGAGAGGACGAACGCCATGGCTGATGCGGCCCTTCGCCAGATAACCCACCCTGAAACCGTCTGGTACACGCGCTGCCCGGCGCCAACGCCGCTTTCCATCGCGGCGCAGCTTGGCTGGATCGAGGAGAGTTTCGCCGGCCACGGCATTACTGTTTCTTCCATTCGCGATGCGGCGGATCCGGCCATTCGCCAAAGCCATTTCGATCACCGTCTGGACTGGTCCTTCCGTCAGGGCGGTAATATTCCGCCTATCTGGGCAAAATCCGGCGGACGCCAGACGCGTCTTGTCGGTTTGACCAGGACCGACGAGTTTCAGGCGGTCATAGCGCTGCCAGCCAGTGGTATAACAAAGGGCGGCGAGCTGAAGGGCCGGCGCATCGGGCTGCCGAAACGACCGAACGAAACCATCGACTTCCAGCGCGCCACATCGCTCAAGGGCATCGTGTCGGCACTGACCGTCTCCGGCCTTTCCGTGGCGGAGGTCGAGCTGGTCGATCTCACCGCAACCGAGCCGGTGCTGCTCGGACCGGCTGACGACAGGTTCCATGGCCTGCGCCGACGGCTGCCCTATGGGGAGGAGATCGCGGCATTGCATCGCGGAAAGATCGATGCGTTTTTTGTCAAAGGAGCGGAGGGCGTCACCGTCGCCAATCTCATTGGCGCGCACGTCGTCGTGTCGACCGGGTTTCACCCCGATCCGAAAATCCGTATCAATAACGGCACGCCACGTCCTTTGACCGTGGATGCCACCTTTGCCGATGAGAGGCCCGATCTCGTCGCCGACCTCGTGGCCACGGTACAGCGGGTTGCCGGCTGGGCGAACGACTATCCGGCGGAAGCGGTGCGTTTCATCGCCCGCGAGATCGGTGTCAGTGAGGAAGCGGTTATCGCCGCCAACGGGGCGGATGTGTACCGTAACCTGAGGCTCGATCTCGATCCGGCGGAGCTGGATGCGCTCAGCCACTTCAAGGATTTCCTGCTGGAATGGAAATTCATCCCTGACGATTTCGATGTGAACGACTGGGCCGATCCGCGCGCCCTTTCTTTAATGCAACAGGCTGCGGCGAAGTGAGGGCGTCATGACAGCAACCATTCTTGTAACGGGTGCAACCGGCAAGCTCGGCCAACGCGTCGTCAGCCGCCTTTTGCAAAAAGAGGCGAAGGTTAGGGTGCTGACCCGCCGGGGTGAGGACGCGCTCAAGCTCTGGGGCGACAGGGTGGATATTTCGGAGGGGAATTTCTCCGATCCGGCCAGCCTGAAAGAGGCCTCACGCGCAACAGACACGGTGTTCCTGCTTTCCCCAATCGGTGAAACGCTGGCGGCGGACCAGAAAGCGGTCATCGATGCCGCTCTCTCCGCCAGCGTATCGCGGATCGTGAAAATATCCGGTTCCGACTGGACCATCGCCAATGCCGCACGCTCCGTCTCGGGTGCCGCCCATGCCGAGGTCGAAAAACATCTGGCCGGGAGCGGCATTGCGCATACGATGCTGCGGCCGAATGCCTGGATGCAGGTGGCGCTGGAACCCGTCGTCGCAGCACTACGCCAGGGGGAGGATGTGCCCGCCCGTTTCGGCGATGCAGCCGTTTCCTTCATTGATGCCGACGATATAGCCGATGTGGCGGTTCATGCATTGACTTCGAGCACGTCTGTTTCCTGCGCCTTGGCGCTAACCGGCGGTGAAGCCTTGACGGCACTGGAAATCGCCCGCATCGCGGCCCGTATCCTGCATCGCCCCGTGGGGATATCGCATCATTCCGCTTCCGTTTTTCCGCCGCATATCGGAGCGTTCGAACAGAAGGCGATTGGTGAATTCGGCCAACTCATCCGCGAGGGCCTCGCGGCCTCCGTCAACGACAACATCGAGCGGATTACCGGTCGGCAGCCCCGCAGCGTGGAGGCCTATTTGCGCGCCCGGCTGGCAGCGACCACCCCGCAGGGTAATCATTCCGAGGGAGAAAAGACATGGCGCTGACTGTTTCACTGCCTGAAGGTCCCGAACTGAAAAGCCCCACTGATTTCGAAGACAGCCCGCTCAGCCGCGCGGTGAAGCAGCCACTGATGCTGGGGCTGTTCCTCAATCTGCAGGACATCAACTTCTCCAGCCTGCCAACCAGTAATAGCTGGACCTTCGACTACAATGCGGAGCTGGTGAAGCGCGCGGAGGAGCTTGGTTTCGAAATAGCCTTCAGCCGCACGCAATGGCTGCCCAAGGGCGGTTATGACGGCGAATCCTCGCTCGACAGTTTCATTGCGCTGGGCGCCATGGCGGCGGTCACCAAGAGCATTCTTCTGATCTCCACTATTCATGTGCTTTACGGTCCCCTGCATCCGCTCCATCTCGCCAAATATGGCGCGACGCTGGATCATATCGCCAGGGGACGATGGGGCATCAACATCGTCACCGGCCATCGCGCCATCGAGCATGAAATGTTCGGCTGGCAGCGGATCGACCATGACAAGCGCTACGACATGGCGGGGGAGTTGTTCGATGTGCTGCATCGCCTGTGGGGAGAAACCGAAAACTTCTCCTATGAGGGCAAGCTTAACCCCTGGGCCATCAACAACGGCTGGATAACGCCAAAGCCCGCCTTTGGCCGCCCGCCGCTGGTGACGGCGACCGGCTCGCCGGCCGGTATCGATTTCGCCGCCCGCCATTCCGATCTGGTTTTCGTTACCTCGCCCGGCGGCGCGCATATCGACAGCGCGCTGGAAACGCTTCCCGATCATATCGCCACCATCAAGAACCGCGCCAGGGCCTATGGCCGTCATGTGAAGACGCTCATCAATCCGATCATCGTCAGCCGCGATACGGAGAGGCAAGCGATCGCCTATGCCGACGCCATCGAGGCGGGAAAACCGCAGCCCGGCACCCGTGCCTTTGCGACCAACAATTACGACAGCGACGCCCATGCCTGGCGGGGTCGCGGCGATGCACGCCACAAGCAGGGGCGCAATCTCGGCGGCAATATCGAAATCATCGGCTCGCCGGAGCAGGTGGTCGAGCAGCTTGTCGGCTTGAAAAAGGCTGGCATCGATGGCGTGCAGCTGAATTTCTACGATTTCCGCGAAGATCTCGAATATTTCGCTGAGCGCATTCTGCCCTTGATGAAGGAGGCTGGCCTGAGGCTCTGACGCCTCTCCCGCCTCAGATTTCCAGTTCTGAAGCTTAGCACTTCGCAATCACAGAGATTGCGAGAACGATCTTTTTTGCCCTGAGGAGATACCGTGAATATTGCCGTCGATCCCGTCAAAACGCCCGCGCCGAAAGTCATAGACCGGATCGGGACCTATGTTCCCGAACTCGTCTCCATCCGCCACGATCTGCACCAGCATCCGGAAATCGGTTTCGAAGAGGTGCGCACCTCCGGCATAGTCGCCGAGAAGCTCACCTCCTGGGGCATCGAGGTGCATCGCGGTTATGGCAAGACCGGCGTGGTCGGCGTGCTGCGTGGCCGTCATGCTGGCAACCGTTCAATCGGGTTGAGGGCGGATATGGATGCCCTGCCGATGCCGGAAGAAACAGGGCTGCCTTATGCATCGGTCTATCCCGGTAAGTTCCACGGCTGCGGGCATGATGTGCACACCACCATATTGCTTGGCACCGCCCGTTATCTGGCGGAAACCCGTGATTTCGCCGGCACGGTGATTTTCATTTTCCAGCCCGCCGAAGAAGGACTGGGTGGCGCACGCGCCATGATCGCCGATGGGTTGTTCAAGGATTTCCCCGTCGATGAAATTTACGGGCTGCACAATTCCTCCCATGCAGCACCCAACCATCTGAAGGTTTCGCCCGGTACCATTCTGGCAGGCGCCGATTTCTTCGATATCCGGCTGAAGGGCAGGGGCGCGCATGCGGCTCACCCGGATGTCTCGCGTGATCCGGTGCCGGCGACGGGTGAACTCATCCAGGCATTGCAGACCATCGTCAGCCGCAATGTGCCGCCGACCGATCCGGCCGTCTTGTCGATCACCCGTATCGAGGCGGGATCTGCCTATAACGTCATCCCCGAAACGGCCTCGATTGCAGGCACGGTGCGGGCCTTCTCCGACAGCGTGCGCGAGACCATAAGGGGCCGAATCCGCACGATTTCCGATCACATTGCCGCCGCTTATGGGCTCACCGCCGAGGTGGATATTCGCGACATATTCTCGGTTCTGACCAATGACGACGCGTCGGTGGAGATTGTGGCCGGGGTGGCGCGCGAAGTTCTCGGAGACGAGCGCGTTTCCACAGAGCCTGGTCGCTTCATGGGCAGCGAGGATTTCGCCGACCTCCTGAAACATGCGCCCGGTGCGTTTTTCACCCTCGGTCATTCCGGCACCGTGCCAGCCCATAATCCCGGTTTCATTGTCGACGATGCAATCCTGCCGGTCGGCGCCACCTTGTTTGCCAGACTGGTCGAAACCCGGCTGAAGCCTGCCTGAAATTTGAAAACAAGCCTGCAAGAGGAAACATCCATGGATATTACAAGACGTAAGACATTGCTTTTGAGTGCTGCGCTAGGTGCGGCCATGCTGCTGCCATCCGTGCCGGTGCTGGCGGCGGAGACGCCGAAAAAGGGCGGTATTGTTACCCTTGCGGGTCTCGGTGAGCCGACGACGCTTGTGCCGCTTTCCGATTCCAATACGCGCACGCGCGCGATTTCCACCAAGATCCTGGAAGGGTTGGTGCGCTTCGACAGCGAGTTCAAGCCGCATCCGGTTCTCGCCGAAAGCTGGGAAACCTCCGCCGACGGGCTGCGCTACACCTTCAAGCTGCGCAAGGGCGTCAAATGGCATGATGGCAAGGATTTCACTGCACAGGATGTGAAATTTTCCCTGCTTGCCTTCAAGAAGGTGGGCCCACGCGGCCGTATCACTTTCGCCAATGTTGCCGATATCGAAACGCCCGATCCGCTGACGGCGGTAGTGGTGCTTTCCAAACCTGCGCCTTATCTTCTGCGGGCGCTGACCGGTGGCGAAACGCCCATTTTGCCGGCCCATGCCTATGCTTCGGAAAACTACAATGAGAGTCCGAACGGCAACGCGCCCGTTGGCACTGGCCCCTTTGTGTTTGAGGAATGGAAACGCGGCAGCTATGTGAAGCTCAGGAAGAACCCGAACTACTGGCAGGCCGATCTTCCCTATCTCGATGGCTTCGTGGCGCGGTTCGTCGCTGACGCGGCCTCCACCACCATCTCGGTGGAAACGGGCGAGGCGGATTATACCGCCGATGTCTCCTACAGCGATCTGGAGCGTTTGCGGCAAAATCCCAAGCTTTCGGTGGAGGTCTATACCGACTCCTATCTCAATAACGCCGCCATATTCGAGTTCAATCTGGAGAATCCGATCCTCGCGAAAAAGGAGGTGCGGCACGCGCTGGCACATGCCATCGACCGCAATTTCATCAACGACGCGATCTTTTTCGGCACGGCGAAACCCGCCGGTTCGAACATTCCGGCGGTATTCACCGCCTATAATGACGAGAAGCCCTTTACCTATCCCTTCGATCTGGCCAAAGCGAATGAACTGCTGGACAAGGCGGGGTATCCGAGGGGTGCGGATGGTACGCGTTTTTCGCTGCGGCTGGCCTTCCTGCCCTCCGACGTTTTCCGCAAAACCTCCGAATATCTACGCTCGTCCTTCGGCAAGCTCGGCGTGAAGGTAGATATCGTCGAAGGCGATCTCGCCACCTTCATCAAGCGCGTCTATACCGAGCGCGGTTTTGACCTGACGGTGAACGGCATCAGCCGGTTGTTTGATCCGACAGCGGGCGTGCAGCGGCTCTACTGGTCCGATGGCATCAAGAAACCCGCGCCATACGTCAATGCCGCCCACTACAACAATCCGAGGGTGGATGATCTTTTCCGCGCCGCTGCGATTGAAGTGGATGAAACGAAACGGGCGGGGCAGTTCCACGATATCCAGAAAATCACCGGTGACGAATTGCCGAATTTCTCTATCGTCGCCCTGCCGACCGTCATTCTGCGCAACACCAGCCTGCAGTCTCTCGTGACGACCATCGACATTGCCTATGGCGATCTGTCGACGGCCTGGAAGAACGAGTGAGCGTTTTGCATATGGCAATAAAAAACCCGGCAATTTTGCCGGGTTTTTTATTGCTGAAAACGGCCCTCCGGCCTTTTTTCACTATCGCGGGATAACGGCGTTTTCGGGAAAAACGTTGCCTTTGGAACAGGCCGGCAGGAACGGTGATGCCAATTATCGGAACTCTAAAAAAATCAATTTCTTCAATAATTTAGGGCGAAGGAATTCTTCGTTTTGCGGGAAGAATAGCTTTCTGGACCTCTGATTTCTCTGCCTGCACTGTGTCCATGAAATCTCACCCGCACACGATGGATGCCATGGCCAAGGATACGCTTTTTTTGATCGCCCCCGGTTTTGAAGACCCCAAGCACCCCGGTGTCCGGTTCGTCTGCCCGCATTGTAACCAGATCGAAGGCCTGCTTGCCGCCTTTCCGGACCTTGCCGCCGGGATCGATATCCACCGGGTCGGTTTTCAACGTCCGCGCGAAGCGGTCATCGCCGTCGTGGGTGAGGAAAACCAGTCGTTGCCGCTTTTCGTCTTTACCGGCGATGCACCAGCCGATGCGACGACTAAAGGCGACACGCACTTCATTCAGGACACGAAACGCATTTTGCAAATCCTCGCCGAGCGTCACGGGTTCCCGCAACTGCACTGAGATGCCGCACCCCGCACATCGGATTTTTATCGGAGACAGACATGACCTTTTCCAGACGCCAGTTTCATAAAATTGCACTCGCCGCCGGCGCTTTCGTGGCGCTTCCAGGTGGTTCTTTCGCTGCTGCTGAAGAGCCGGTTTCGGGCGGTACGCTCAAGATCGTCTATTTTCCCGAGCCTACGCAGCTCGTGGCAATCAATACCAGTGCGGGCGGTCCGCAGTTCATCGGATCGAAGATTTATGACGGGCTTTTGACGTACGATTACGAACTTTCGCCCAAGCCGAGCCTTGCCAAAGAATGGAGCGTTTCCGCCGACGGGCTGGAATATGTCTTTCATCTGCAGCCGAATGCGAAGTTCCATGACGGCAAGCCGGTGACATCGGCAGATGTGGAGTTCTCGATCCTGCGGCTTAAGGAAGCCCACCCGCGCGGCCGGGCGACTTTCTCGCATGTTGAAAGCGTCGATACTTCCGATCCGCTGGTCGCGAAGGTGAAGCTTTCCAAGCCGGCGCCGGGATTGATAACCGCGCTCGCCTCGTCGGAATCGCCTGTTGTGCCAAAGCACATCTTCGAGACCTTCAAGCCGACTGACAATCCAAAACCCGCCCAGATCATCGGCAGCGGTCCCTTCGTCCTGAAGGAATGGGTGCCCGGCAGCCATATCCTGCTGGAGAAAAATGCCGACTACTGGGATGCGCCGCGCCCCTATCTGGAGCGTGTCATCATCCGCCTCATCAACGATGCGGGCGCTCGCGCGGCGGCGCTGGAAACCGGAGAGGGCGACATTGGCCCGAACCCGGTGGCGCTTGCCGATCTGGAACGACTGAAATCCATCCCGACGCTGAAGGTGGATGACCGCATCTACGCCTATGCCGGCCAGCAGAACCAGCTCGTCATTAATCTTGAGAACGAATATCTCAAGGAATTGAAGGTGAGGCAGGCTATTGCCCACGCGATCGACGTTCCGGCGCTGATCGATACCGTGCTTTACGGTTACGCCGTGCCATCGCCCACGCCGATCAGCCCCGGCCTTGCGAAGTTCCACAATCCGGATATCGGTTTTGCCAAATTCGACGTCGCGCTGGCGGAAAAGCTGCTGGATGAGGCGGGCTTTCCGCGCAAGGATGGCGGCAAGCGCTTCAAGCTCAGGGTCACCACCAACCCGTTCAACCCGCAGACCTATTCGGATTTCATAGCGCAGGCGCTTTCCAAGATCGGCATTGAGGCGGATATCCAGAAATTCGATTTCGGCACCTATGTGAAGGTCGTTTATACCGATCGCGCCTGGGACCTTTCAGTCGAATCCCTCTCCAATACCTTCGATCCGACGGCCGGCGTGCAGCGTGTCTACTGGAGCAAGAACTTCAAGATCGGCCTGCCGTTCTCAAACGCCAGCCACTACGCCAATCCGGAAGTGGACCGGCTGCTGGAAGCGGCCGCGGTGGAGCCGGATATCGAAAAGCGCGCAGCCTTCTTCAAGGAGTTTCAGGCCGTCGTCGCCAAGGATCTTCCCGTCATCAATCTCGTTTCGCCAATCCAGCCGGTCGTCGGCAGCGTCCGCATCAAGGATTACGCGACAGGGGCGGAGGGGCTCAGCGGCAATCTCGCCAAAGCGTGGGTGACGAAGGAGGCGTAAGCGCATCCTCACCTCTCGTTTAAAGCCGCGTCAAAGTTGAAAAGGGTTCATCGCCATGAGCAGAAAATCCGAGAAGCTGGTCCTCAATGCGTTCATCTATCCGGGTGGGCACCATGAAGCAGCCTGGCGCCACCCCGAGTCGGAGCCACTGCGCGTCACGGATATAAGGCTCTACCAGGATATCGCCCGCAAGGCCGAGGCGGCAAAGCTGGATGCCATTTTCTTTGCCGATGCGCCGGTGCTGGACGCCAATATCCGCTATGCCGCCCGGCACCGGCTGGAACCGATCACCATGCTGGCGGCCTTGGCGGCCGTCACCGAAAAGATCGGCTTCATTGCGACGGCCTCCACCACCTATTACGAGCCTTACAATCTAGCGCGGCTGTTCGCCTCGGTCGATCATATCAGCGGCGGCCGGGTCGGCTGGAACATCGTGACGACCTCGGCCGATGCGGCGGCCGGAAACTTCAATCTCCAGCAGCATCCGCCGCATGCCGACCGTTACCGGCAGGCGACTGAGTTCGTCGATGTGGTGACGAAGCTCTGGGACAGCTGGGAAGACGATGCCATCGTCGCCGACAAGGAGAGCGGTCTTTTCGCCGATACCGACCGCATCCATCCTGCCAATCACGAGGGCGAGTTCTACCGGGTGCGGGGCGCGCTTAACCTGCCACGCTCGCCGCAGGGCAGGCCGGTCTATGTGCAGGCCGGCTCTTCGGAGGACGGTCGTGGCTTTGCTGCCCGTTATGCCGAGGCAATCTTTACCGCGCATCAAACTCTGGAGAGTGCGCGGTCTTTTTATTCCGACATAAAGAGGCGCGTGGCGGCCACGGGGCGCAATCCAGCCCATGTGAAAATCCTGCCGGGGATCAGCCCCTTCATCGCCTCCACCGAAGAGGAGGCGCGAAAGCTAGAGGCGAGTTTCAACGATCTCATCCAGCCGGCCTTTTCGCTTGGGCAGTTGCAGCGCATTACAGGCATTGATCTCTCATCGGCCGATCTCGATCAGCCGTTGCCGAAGGAGGCGGTGGAAGCGACGCGCGCGCAGGCGGATAGCAGCCGGCATCAATTGGTTCTCGATGTCATCGACCGGGAAAATCCGACGATCCGGCAATTGTTGCACCGGCTTGCCGGCGGGCGCGGCCACAAGGTGATTTCGGGAACGCCGGAACAGGTGGCAGACTGGATAGAGACCTGGTTCCGTGAAGGTGCTGCCGACGGCTTCAACATCATGCCGCCATGGCTGAATGGCGGGTTCGATATTTTCGTCGACGAGGTCGTGCCTATCCTCAAACAGCGCGGGCTGTTCCGCGAGGACTACGAGGGCGACACGCTGCGTGATCATTACGGCCTGCCCCGGCCGGAAAACATCCATACGACCAGGGAGTTGCAAAGGGAACGCGCCTGATGTGGGACGGGCGTGTTCAGGCGGCGGCTTCGAGTGAGCGTGTATCCTCGCGCAACAAGGCGAGTAGAGATGCGATTTCCGGCAGCCGCCGCCTGTCAGGACTGGTCAGAAGATGATACCGGCTGGCGGTCGGCTGAGGTGCGCCGAAAGGTGCGATCAGACGGCCGGTTCGAAGCTCTTCGGAAATGAGCGAGTGGCGCGCAAGGCCGATGCCGTGGCTGGACAAGAGTGCCTCTATCAGCGCGGTCTGGCGCGAAAAGCGCGGTCCGGTTGCTGAAAGCCGAGGCGTAATGCGGCAGGCGCGCAGCCAATTTGCCCATTCGAAGGCAGCATCGGCGCCGTTGCCGCGTAACATCGCAAAAGAGATATCCCGAAGCCGCTCGGGTTCACCACCAAGCTGGTGGCGGGTGGCAAAATCCGGGGTGCAGACGGCACTGACGGCGTCGGCAAAAAGCGGTTCGTGGATGAAACCGGGGATTTGTCCGTGGGTGGCGACAATCGCGCAATCGGCATCGAAATGCGTGAGGTCGATGGTATCGCCCTCGAGAGATTCAATCGAGATTTCTACGTCTCCAAGGGCTGGAACGATGGTTCCCAACCGTGGTGCCAGCCATCGGGCCGCAAAACAGCCTTCCGCCAGAACCTTCATCTGCCGCCGGCCGCCGGAGGCCATGAGATCGGAAAGACTGCCGATCATAGTCTCGAAAGCGTCCGCAAGGCCGGGGTAAAGCGTGCTGCCGGCCTCGGTCAGCACCAGTTCGCCGCGCTGGCGGCTGAAGAGTGTTTGCCCGAGATGGGTTTCCAGAATGCGCACCTGCTGGCCGATTGCGGCAGTCGAGACATGCAGTTCTTCCGCCGCCCGCGAGAAGCTGGCGTGACGCGCGGCCACGACAAATGCGCGCAGGGCCGTCAGCGGCGGCAGCCGGGAAAGCGTCGGCAACCGGAAAGCCGCTCTTGCGACCGAAGGAGGGATGAATTCCGTTCTCATGGCCGTTTTCCCTTCATCGCTAGAACACCCGGCCTTCCCTGAGGTGCGTCGTGGTGCCGTTGAGATAGTAGTCGCCGATGACACGCGCCTTGTGGGCAAGCGGATTGTGGTTGTAGACCGTGCGGATGTTGCGCCAGTGGCGGTCGAAATTCCGCTCGCTGGACGTCGCCGATCCGCCGCCGAGTTCGTAAAGGTTGGTGGCGACCGTCAGCGAAAGCTGCGATGCGATGATCTGGGTACGGGCGGTGGCGAGAGAACCTTCCAGCAAAGCCGCTTCTATCGCCTCTTCGTCGCCGCTGGAAAAGGCGGCGGCGGTCCTGTCGAGCGTTCTTGCCGCCTCGCGGATCAGCGTCTTGACGGCGAAGGCACCGGCGCTGATCTCGCCGAGCATCTTTTGCACAAAGGGGTCCTGATTAGCGGTTTCGGCGCTGCTGTGGAGCGTGGTGCGCGCCTGGCGCAGAACATAGTCGATGCCATCGTTGAGTGCACCCTGAACGGCACCGGCGGCGGAGGCAGCGAGGTGCAACTGTCGCATGGCCGAGCTGTGGCGCCCGATCTGGCTGCCGAGCTTGCGGGTCGTCAGCTCATGCGGGAGCACCTCGACATTTTCAAGCAAAACGCCGCCGCTTGCCGTCATGCGCTGGCCCATGCTGTCCCAGTCGTCGAGAATGGTGATCCCGGGCCGATCAAGCGGAATGAGGACGCCGATCGGCTGTTCGTCGTCGCCGACAGCGCTGAAGGTGCCGAAATCTGCGAAGGCGGTGCCGGTCGCATACCATTTGCGGCCGTTCAGACGATAACGGTCGCCATCGGCGCTGAGGCGCGTGGTGATTTCACCGGGCCGTTTGGTCCCCTGTTCCGTGCTGGCGCCCGCGAAGAGCTTGCCGGTGAGGACATTTTCGAGGTGCCGCCGATCCTCAAGCTCTATCGGTGTGAGAGCGAGGTTTTCGGTGAAATTGAAATGGCTGCGGAGTGCGTGCGGAATATTGCTGTCAGCTTCCCCGAGGATCATCAGCACTTCTATATAGTCCGCAATCGAGCCTCCCGGTCCGCCCTTGGCCTCGGGGATGCGCAGCGTGCCGATCTTGGCTTCTTTGATCAGGCCGAAGATTTCGAAGGGAAGTTCCCGCTGACGCTCACGGCGAGCGGCATCCTTGGCGGCAACAGACGCAATGTCCCTGGCGCGGGCCAGAATGTCGTCTCGGCTCGGCACGCCGGAATTATCGGTGGTTGCGGTCTGTATTTTAGGATTGGACATTGCGGATTTTCCCTGAGCGGATGTGATGACCTGCGGCACGGTCGCGCCGCAGGCATTTTCTTCTGGACGATCAGGCGACCGCGCGCGGCTTGACGACCGGGCGGGGAGCCGGTTCGATATTGCGCGGCACGCGGCCTTCGACGGGATGGCTCGGATCGTTGAAGCCGGGTGTCGAGGGATGGCCTGTCGTCACAAGGCTGTCGACCAGCGCCTCGTCTTCCGCATCGATCTTCACATCGAGGGCGCGGACGTAACCGTCCCAATGGTCTTCAGTGCGCGGGCCGGTGATCGCGGCGGTGACGAACTTGTTGTTCAGCACCCAGGCGAGCGCAAAATCCGCTGCCGAAACACCCTTTGATGCGGCGTGCGCCGCAACCTTCTGGGCGATTTCGACCGACTCGGGGCGCCATTCGGTTTCCAGAACCCGCTTGTCGCCACGGCCGACACGGGTATCTGCGCCCGGCTGCTCACCCGGCTGATATTTGCCGGTCAGCACGCCACGTGCCAGCGGCGAATAGGAAACGACGCCCAGCCCGTAATTATGTGCCGCGGGCAGCTGCTCGGCTTCGGCTGTGCGGTTGACGATGTTGTAGAGCGGCTGGCTGGCGATAGGCCGGTCGATGCCGAGCTGATCGGCCAGATGCGAAATTTCGGCAATGCGCCAGCCCCGGAAGTTGGAAACGCCGAAATAGCGCAGCTTGCCGGCACGGATGAGATCGGCAATGGCGCGTACCGGTTCTTCCAGCGGTGCGTCGAAGACGGCGCGATGGAAATAGAGGATATCGATGTAGTCGGTGTTGAGACGGCGAAGCGAATTCTCGACGGTCTCGATCACCCATTTGCGCGAATGGCCGCCAAGGTTCGGACCCTTGGTGTGGGAATTGACGAATTTCGTTGCCAGAACCCAGTGATCGCGACTGGCCTTGATACCGCGACCAACGACTTCTTCCGACTTGCCGTCGTGATAGACATCGGCAGTGTCGATGAAGTTGATGCCCTGCTCGCGTGCCTTGTCGATGATGCGGAAGGCCACGTCATCCGGCGTCGGGCCTCCGAACATCATCGTGCCGAGGCTCAGCGGGGAAACTTTCAGCGCGCTGCGTCCGAGATAGCGATAGTCGACCATTATGGTTGCTCCTTCAGTTTATTGGGCATGGTGGCAAGCCACGGCGTGGTTCTTGCCGAAAAGGGTGTAATCCGGCGCTTGTTCGCGACAGAGATCGGTGGCGAGCGGGCAGCGGGTGTGAAACCGGCAGCCGGATGGCGGGTTGTGGGGGCTCGGCAGGTCGCCGGAAATGGGCGCTGCCTGCTTGCGGCGCGCGGGATCGGGAACGGCTGCGAGAAGCGCACGGGTATAGGGGTGTTTCGGCGAGGCCCAAAGCTCCGCGGTCGGCGCGCTTTCCACGATCTTGCCGAGATACATGACGAGAACGCGATCGGAAAAATAGCGTACGACCGAAAGGTCGTGGGATACGAAGAGATAGGACAACGAAAGCCGTTTCTTCATCTCCACCAGAAGGTTGAGGATCTGCGCCTGTATGGAAAGATCGAGCGCCGAGACAGGCTCGTCGCAGACGACCAGTTCCGGCTCGAGAACGAGCGCCCGGGCAATGCCGATGCGCTGGCGCTGGCCGCCGGAAAACTCGTGCGGATAGCGGTCGAGTGCATCAGGCGGCAGACCCACCTGCGCGACGATCGCCTCGACGATCTCCCGCTGTTGCGCCCTGTCGCCAATGCCGTGCACCTTCAACGGCCCGGTAAGGATGGTTCGCACCGTCTGGCGTGGATTTAGCGACGCGAATGGGTCCTGAAAGATCATCTGGATGCGGCGGCGGATGCCGCGCAGCTGCGACGACGACATCGCCGTGACATCGGCGCCCTTGAAGGTGATCCTGCCGGAAGTGGGCTCCACCAGCCGCATCAGCGACTTGCCGAGCGAGGATTTGCCGCAGCCTGATTCACCCACCAGCGCCACGGTCTCGCCCGCCTCGATGTCGAGCGACACATCGTCGACGGCGCGGACTGTTCCGCGTCCTCCCGAATAGTGGGTGGAGAGACTATGCACTGACAAGAGCGTCATCGGATACCTCTTGGGATGTGGGGGATACGAAGGGGCAGGCGGCGTAGCGACCTTCCGAGATCAGCCTCAGCGGCGGTACGAACTGCCCGCAGAAACCGCGGGCGCTCGGACAGCGTGGCCGGAAGGCGCAGCCGCGCTCGCCCGTAGCGGAAACGATTGAACCCGGAATTTCGATGAGTGGCCCGTCGCGATAATGCTGGCCGTCTTCGGCGCGCGGAGAGGCAGCCAGCAGGCCGCGCGTATAGGGGTGGTAAGGATTGGAGAAAACCGGTTCAGGCAATCCTTCTTCCACTTTGCGGCCGGCATACATGACCATCACCCGGTCGGCCCATTGCGCCACAATGCCAAGATCGTGGGTGATGAGGATGACGGCCATGTTGAGATCGCGGCGCAGATTGTCGAGCAGCTGCAGGATCTGCGCCTGTATCGTCACGTCGAGCGCGGTCGTCGCCTCGTCGGCGATCAGCAGTTTGGGATTGCAGGCAACGCCGATGGCGATCATGACGCGCTGGCGCATGCCGCCGGAAAGCTGGTGCGGATAATCGTCCACGCGGCGCCGGGCGTCGGGAATATTGACGAGGTCCAGAAGCTCGATGGCGCGTTTGCGCGCCTGGTGCCTGTCGATCCTTTCATGGATGCGCAGCACCTCGACGATCTGTTCGCCCACCGTCAGGACCGGGTTCAGCGACGTCATCGGTTCCTGAAAGATCATGCCGATATCGCGGCCGCGAATGCCGCGCCACTGCCGCTCGGAAAGCGGCAGCAGATCGCGGCCTTCGAGCAGAACACGCCCGCCGGTTTTTGCATGCGACGGCAACAGGCCGATCAGGCCGAGCGCAGTCAGCGATTTTCCCGAGCCGCTTTCGCCGACGATTGCAAGCATTTCGCCGGACTCCACATCGAAGCTGACGCCCTTGACCGGTTGGGCTGAGCCGAAGCTGACGGAAAGATCGTGGACTTCGATAAGTTTGCTCATCGGCGTTCCTCCGAAAAACGGGGGTTGAGCGCATCGTTGAGACCGTCGCTGATGAGGTTCAGCGAAATGACGGTGAAGACGATGGCGAGGCCGGGAAGGGCGGTCAGATACCAGGCGGTGCGAATGACGTCGCGTCCCGACCCGATCATCGAACCCCAGGAAACACGGTTGGGGTCGCCAAGTCCCATGAAGGAAAGGGCTGCTTCCATGAGGATCGCACCCGCCACCATGACGGAGGAGGTGACGATGATCGGCGGTAGGGCGTTGGGCAGGATTTCCTGAAACACGATACGCGCGTGGCCATAACCGAGGCTTCTTGCGGCAAGCACATAGTCCTTCTCGCGGATGGCGCGGAATTCGGCGCGGGTCAGGCGCGCAACAAGCGGCCAGGTAATGATGCCGATTGCCGAGGTTACCGTGGTGACCGAAGGCTGGGCAATGGCGACGAGCACCACCAGCAGCACGAAGTTCGGCAATGTCTGGAAGATTTCGATGATCTTCACGAGAATATCGTCGATGACGCCACCGAAATAACCGGCGAAAGCACCGATTGTTATGCCGATCGTCAGCCCGATCAGGGTGGCGACGACACCGACGGTGAGCGAGATGCGTGCGCCATGCACGATGCCTGCCAGCACATCACGACCCATGGAATCGGTGCCGAGCGGATAGGCTGGGTTCTGGCCGGGCCAGAGGAAGGGGCGGGCAACCATTTCCAGCGGATCGCCCGGATAGATCAGTGGGGCCGTGACAGCGGCGATGAGGACGGTGGCAAGAAACAGCAGCCCAACGATGGCGTTGGGATTGGTCAGGAAAATCTTCAGTTCCCGCCGCAAGCCGCGCCGCGGCACGGAGACGGAGCGGGCTGAAAGCGCGTCCGGCGCATGGATATAGGGCCAGACCTTTTCTTCAGGTTTTTTAGGTTTGGGATTGCTCTCTTCGGCACTGAGTTCGGCCGCGTCGAGAACTGCTGATGTCTGGGAGGAATTCATCGGCTTTCTCCGATGCGGGGGTCGAGCCATGCCTGCAACAGGTCCACGGCGGCATTGACAATGATGACGACAAGGGAAGAGAGAAGCAGAATGCCGAGTAGCACGCTGAAATCGCGGGCCATGACGGCCTCGAAAGCAAGACGGCCAAGGCCTGGCCAGCTGAAGACGGTCTCGACCACGACCGCACCGCCCAGCAGGCCACCAATATGCATACCGGCCATGGTGGTGATCGGGATAAGTGCGTTGCGCAGAATATGGCGTGTGGTGAGCCGGAAGGGTGAAACGCCTTTTGCCCGTGCCGTGCGCACATAGTCCTGGGATTTGACTTCCAGCATCGCCGCGCGGGTGAGGCGGGCATAAATCGCCAGAAAATAAAGCGCCAGCGAAAGGGCGGGGAGAACGATATAGCGCAGCCTGTCCAGAAAAGCGTCGAGGCCGGTGAGGCTGCTGCCGATGGTGCTGTCGCCGCCAGACGGAAGCCAGCCGAGCTTGACCGAGAACGTGAGGATAAGCATCAGGCCGATCCAGAAGCCCGGCACGGAATAAAAGATTAGCGAGCCAATCGAAATGATCCGGTCCGGCAGCTTGCCGGAAAAGAGCGCCATGATGGAGCCGAGGAAAACGCCGACGAAAATCGCAATGCCAAGTGCTGCTCCCATCAGCGCCAGCGTGCCGGGCAATCGCTGGCCGATAAGATCGGCGACCGGCATGCCGTAGCGGGGTGAAAAGCCGAGGCTGAACTGGGCCAGATTGCCGAGATAGTTCATGAGCTGATGGACGACCGGCAGGTCGAGCCCGAAGCGTGAGCGAATTTCGGCCATGGTCTCGACGGTCGCCGAACCCGCTTCCGCGGCCAGCACGTCAGCCGCATCACCAGGCGCCAGCTGCAGCAGGAAGAAGTTCAGGATGACGATACCGAGAACCGTCGGGACGGCCTGAATGGCCACCCGCCTTGCCTGCGATAAAATCCGTTTCGAATTCGACATCGGCTCCAGTCCATTCGCTTGAAAACATGAAATCGGCCCGTAAGGGCGTTGGCATTAGTTGACTAATTTTATGGAATTTGTCAAAGAGTAATAGAATTATTTTCTGAAATTTACGGAAAAATGCGCCATAAAGAAAAGATAATTCCTATTTATGAGAATGGTTGGTGCTTCATGCCAATCTCACTCTCGTCTGCGGAACAAACTTCTTCCCAAGCGCGGCCGTTCAGTTTTGCCGGTTTTTCGCCGGTTCAATTAAGGAGAGGTATCGCATGACTGTTTTCAACCAGACGACGCGCCGCGGATTTCTGCTGGCGTCGGTGGCTCTTGGCGTGGTGTCGTTGCCGGCGCTGAAGCTCAACGCAGCAGAGCCGGCAAGCGGCGGAACGGCCACTTTGCTCATCTCATCGGAGCCGCCGGTTCTGACGACGATCGCGCACACGGCCTATAATTCCGTCTACATATCGCCCAAGGTCACTGAAGGGCTGCTGACCTATGATTTCGACCTCAATCCCAAGCCGCTCCTGGCCAAATCATGGGATGTCAGCGGCGATGGCCTGCGTTACACCTTCAATCTGAGACCCGGTGTAAGATGGCATGACGGCAAGCCTTTCACATCTGCTGATGTGGCGTTCTCCATCAACACCATCAAGGAAGTGCATCCGCGCGGGCGCAATACCTTCCTGAACCTCACCAGTGTCGAGACCCCGGATGATCTGACGGCCGTGCTGGTTCTTTCCAAGCCTGCGCCGTATCTGATAACGGCGCTTGCCGCTGCTGAAACGCCTATCGTGCCCAAGCATCTTTATGAAGGCACGAAAGTTACCGAAAATCCCATCAATCTCGCGCCTGTTGGCACCGGCCCGTTCAAGTTCAAGGAATGGGTGCGCGGCAGCCATATCGTTTTTGAGCGCAATGCCGATTACTGGGATGCGCCGCGCCCCTATCTCGACAAGCTTATCGTTCGCTTCATTCCAGATGCGTCGGCCCGTGCCATCGCAATCGAAACCGGTGAGATCGATCTCGCTCCGAGCACCCCGGTCGCCTATAGCGATCTCGACCGCCTGAAGGAACTACCGAGCCTCGGCTTCGAGACGAACGGATATCAATATTCGAATTCGATCAGCCGCGTTGAGTTCAACCTCGAAAAGGATGTGTTCAAGGACGTCCGCGTCCGCCGTGCCTTCGCGCATGTGATCGACCGCAACGTCATTTTCAACACGGTCAATTATGGCTATGGCGCGACAATCACCGGCCCGATCAATCCGAAGCTGACGAAATGGTTTGTCGAAGATCTGAAGACCTATCCGATCGATCTGAAGGCGGCCGAAGCGCTGCTGGACGAGGCGGGATACAAGCGCGGCGCGGATGGCATCCGTTTCAAGCTCAATCTGGACTATGTGCCGAGCACCGAAGCCTATCCGCGCGGCGCAGATTACATTCGCCAGGCACTGGCAAAGGTCGGCGTGGATGTGACGGTGCGGACGCAGGATTTCGCCACCTACACGAAGCGCATCTACACGGATCGTGATTTCGACTTTGCCTATGAGGGCATGAGCAATCTCTTCGACCCGACAGTCGGTGTGCAGCGGCTCTACTGGTCCAAGAACTTCAAGAAGGGTGTGCCCTTCTCCAATGGCGCCGCCTACAGCAATCCCAAGGTGGATGCGCTGCTGGAAGCTGCCGCTGTCGAGATCGATCCGGACAAGCGCGTCGCGCAATGGAAGGAAATACAGCAGATCCTCGTCGATGACGTTCCTGCCATCGATATCGTTGCGGCACCTGAAATCACCATCTTCAACAAGCGCATTGCCGATCACACGATCGGTGCAGAAGGCGTCGCGGGCAGCCTGGCCTTCGCGCATATCGCGGCATCCTGATCGTCTCGCCAGTCCCTGCCCGCCGTTTGCGGCGGGCAGGGACATCTCCCTTTCGTCGACGGGCACCGCAGCATCGCTTTCTGGTGTCATCGTTTTCATCGAGGCCAAAGCCATGAGCACAACACTTTCTGAAATCTGGTACACACGTTGCCCGGTGCCCACGCCCGTGGGGCTTGCGGCGCAGCTCGGTTATCTCGCGCAGACCTTTGAGGATGTGGGGATATCGCTGAAATCCATCATCGATTCACCGGATCGTTCTGTGCGGCAGAGCCACTTCAACCACACGCTGGAATGGTCCTTCCGCCACGGCGGCAATGTGCCCCCTATCCGCGCCCGCTCGGAAGGGCGCAATACGCGTCTTATCGGCATTACCTGGACCGATGAGTTCCAGGCGATCATCACCCTTCCGGAAACCGGTATCCGCTCGCTTGCCGATCTCGTCGGCCGCCGTTTCGGTGTGCCGCGCAGACCTGATGGGATTGTCGATTTCATGCGAGCGACAGCATTGAAGGGCATCGTTTCGGCGCTTTCGCTGGAGGGCCTTAAGGTCGAGGATATCGAGCTGAAGGATATCGTGATCAAGGATTCCGTGCTGGCGACACAGGAGGGACCATCCCTTTTCGGCCTGAAGCGGCGACAATCCTTCGGTGAGGAGATCATCGCGCTGTTGCGAGGTGAGGTCGATGCGATTTTCGTCAAGGGTACTGCCGGTATCGCCGCCGCGAACCTGATCGGCGCCGTGCAGGTGGCGGAATTCGGTTTTCACCCCGACCCGAAGATACGTATCAACTCCGGCTCTCCCCGCGTGCTGACAGTCGACGGACGACTTGCCGATGAGCGCCCCGATCTAGTGGAGCGGCTGGTTGCCGCCATTGCCAAAGCCTCGCTCTGGGCGGAGCAGCATCCGGAAGAGACCCGCCGTTTTATCGCGCGCGAGGCGGGTGCGACCGAAGAGCAGGTTCTGGCCGCCAACGGCCCGGATGTCCACCGCCATCTAGGTCTTGGCCTTGATGCAGACCTCGTCGCCGCCGTCGGCCATTACAAGGATTTCCTGCATCAATGGGGTTTCCTCGAAAACGACTTCGATCTCGCTGCGTGGATCGATGACCGTTTTGTCACGGCCAGTGAAAGGGCGGTGGCATGAGCGGCGCTTTATCCGCCGTTCCGAGCCCGGAGCAGCACTTGAATCCCGTCGCCATCGCAACCGCGCTCGCCGAAGATTTCAGCCTGACTGCGGCGGAGTATGACAAAAGCGGCGAATTCGCCGCCGGTAATTTCGAGGCGCTTTTCAAGTCTGGCCTGCTTGGTCTCGTGACGGCTGAAAAGGACGGTGGCTGGGGGGAGGGCATGGAAACCGCGCATGCCGTCATTGCCGCCATTGCCAAGGGTGATCCGTCAACCGCCCTTATCCTTGCCATGCATTACAGCGTTCATGCTGCCATCCGGCGCGGCAGGTGGCCGGCAGATCTCGCGGCAAAAGTGCTGGCCGCCAATAACAGGGAGCGGGCGCTTCTGAACAATGCGCAGGCAGAGCCGGGGATCGGTTCCCCGGCCCATGGCGGCCTGCCGGAAACGACGGCGCGGATCGCGGACGATTTCTGGGTGGTCAATGGCCGCAAGAGCTTCGTCACCGGCCTACCGGGTCTGAAATGGGCGATTGTACTTGCCGTCACGACGGAAGAGGTGCCGCGCCTGATCCAGCTTCTGGTCCCGCTCGATGCGCCGGGCATCGGCCGGGAAAAGGCATGGGAAGCGACAGGAATGTATGCCACCGCCAGCGACGATCTGCTGCTTGAGAATGTGAGGGTGCCGCTCGCCGATATCGTTGCCGAACAGCCGGCGGACGAGCCGTTGCGGCGGGATGAGCCGGACGGTTACAATTTCTTCGTGCTGCTGGCCTCCGTCTATCACGGTGTCGCGCTTTCGGCGCGTGACGCCCTCTTGCGCCATCTGACAGGCCATGTTCCGGCAAGCCTCGGCGCGCCGCTGTCATCCATTCCCCGTATTCAGGAAGGTCTGGGCGAGATCGAGGTGCTTCTTGCGGCCAACAGGCGTCTGCTCCGCTCCGTCGCGCGTGATATCGATGCGGGTGAGAGGGTAGGCACGGATGCGCTCGCCGTTCGTCATGTTGTGATCGACAATGCGGTAGCAGTGACGGATCTGGCGCTGGAGCTCGGCGGCAATCGCGGCCTTCGCCGGGACTATAATCTCGAGCGGCATCACCGCGACGCCATAACGGCAAGGGCGCATGCGCCGCAAAGCCACATGATCCGAACTATCCTCGGCCGTCAGAGCATCAAGGCTGTTGGCGGCTGACCGTAGAAGACATGGGCGGCTTTGTTTGGCAGGCCGCCCATGTTGACGCCGCCCGCATCAGTCCCGCAGTAGCGGTAACAGCTTGTCGCCCTGCCGTTCAATTTCCTGAAGATAGGGCGTGTCGGAAAGCACGAAATGGGTGATGCCAAGCGCGCGGTATTTGCGCAGCGACGCGGCGACGTCTTCCGCCGAACCGACGAGCCATGTCGTTGCGGCACCGCCTCCGCCAAATTTGCCGGGTGCGGTATAAAGATTGTCGTCCAGCACATCGCTCTGCGTGTGCAGATCCAGCAGGCGGCGCTGGCCGACCGCGACACCTTGTAGATGATCGTTCCAGCGCACGCCATTGTTCGCAGCCATCTCCGCCACCTTTGCTTCCGCATCGCGCCAAGCCTCAGCCGTGGTTTCGCGCACCAGCGTGGTGATCCGCAGACCGAATTGCAGCGGCGGCAGGTCACGGCCGAGGGTCTCACTGAAATGTCTGAGACGTTCGATCCTTTCGCGCACGCCGGCGAGCGGTTCGCCCCAGAAGAGCTGGACATCGGCTTCAGTTGCGGCAACCTGTTCGGCGGCCTCGGAAGCGCCGCCGAAATAAAGTTTGGGATGTGGCCTGCCGGCACTCTCACTGATGCGCGGCGAGACGGTGGAGTTCTTGACCCGGAAATGCTCGCCATTGAAAGTGACGTTTTCCTCAGTCCAGAGCCGCCGCACCAGCCGCATGAACTCCTTCGTGCGCGCATAACGCTGCGCCTGATCGCCTTCTTCGTCGCCATAGGCCGCAAGCTCGTCCCGGCCGGAAACGACATTGATTCGTACCCGGCCACCAGAAAGCTGATCGAGCGTGGCGGCGGCCGATGCGAGATTGGCCGGCTTCCAGTAGCCGGGGCGGATAGCGATCAGTGGCTCGAAAGTGGTGGTACGCGCGGTAAGCGACGCCGCAACCGTAAAGGTATCCGGACGACCCCAGCCGGTGCCGATCAACGCGCCCTTCCAGCCATGGTTTTCCAGCGCCCTGGCATGGGTAGTTAAAGTATCGAGGCTGTTGTGGTTTTCGCTGACGGCGTCGCCCCGATGTCCGGGTTTGACGTCATTGGGGATGTACCAGAGAAATTCGCTCGTGCTGCTCACATTATCCGCCTGAATTTTCGCTTTATGTCGCGGTGGAATGGCCCTGCCGAGGCTCGGCATCTGCCATTTTGGGGTTCGGGAGGTTGAGGTCTCCGATAGTGCGAGAATGACAAACCGGCGGCGGCACGGCCAAGCAGCGGCGTTTCTTTTCGGATGCGGCAGAGGAAAAGCTTTCCGCGTCTTTTGCTCGATTAGAACATATTTTCTATGGAAAATATTTTAGGCAATGATTCCACATGCGCAGTTTTGAGGCCCGCTGCCGAGGACGTATTTTTTGCCAGAACGGAATTGTATGGATCGATTTTTCTCGAGTTCGGAAAAGCTGAGCAAGGCAATAGTCGACTAAAATTGCGAAATTCACCATTCTTGGCACACCCCGCCCGCAAACCACGGAGTAGGCATGTCTACCACCTTGATTGTCCCCGGCCTCAACGGTTCGGATGAGGGGCATTGGCAGCGGCACTGGCTGCTGGAAGATTCGGAGGCGCAGCTGGTCGATCAGCAGAATTGGGAATGCCCGGTTCTTGAAGACTGGCTTGAGCGTCTGGAAGCGGCGCTCGCCGCAACCGAAAGCGCCTATATTGTCGCCCACAGCCTGGGTTGCCTGCTTGTCGCCAATATGGCGACACGACCCGTGGCCAGCAAAATCAGGGGTGCGCTTCTGGTGGCGCCCGCCCATCTCGACAGAGTGGAGGCAATGCATCCATGCATCGTCCGCTTCGGCGCATTTCCTCGGTCGCCGCTCACCTTCCCCAGTCTCGTCGTAGGTAGCATGAACGACCCCTATATGAATCCGGACGAATTAGCCCGCACCGCTGCTGACTGGGGAAGCGATATCGTCAATCTCGGCTCCGTTGGACACATCAATATTGCCGCCGGTTTCGGCCGGTGGTCCGAGGGCTATGCTCTTTTCGCACGCCTGAAAGCGGCGTCCGAAATCAAGGCCAGCAGATCGAAGAAGCGCGGATCACCCGTTCTGCACGGTGCGCTGCTGCAGGGTGATGCCGGCGCTCTATAGTCTTTTCGTCCCAAGTCCGTGCTTTGAGCGGCCATCGTGTCGGTGCCATTGCGATGACCCCTTTATTGGCGGTTCGAAACGGAATTTTTCCCGCTGCCGCAACCTTAGTCCACGTTTGCCGGCAATCCGCCAATTATAGAATAGTAATTTTATGGAAAATATTGACCAATCTGGGCGCTCGCCGGAGGATAGAGCGAATTGACCAAAGGAGGCGCACATGCCGCAGGGACTTCATGCGTTTACTGTCGATCTGTTCGGTCTGGCCAGGCGTAGGCCGCGAGGGGATGATCAGGGCAGGCTCCAGCCGCTGGATCATTCCGGTCGTATCAAGCGGGAAAAGAGCGATCTCGACCTTGAGCGGGAAGAGATTTACGAAATGAATTTCGCGATGCTCGGACTTTATCCGGTCCTCTGACATAGGGAGGCGAAAGGTTTGTTTTCGCTTCCCAGACCCATTTCCCAGCGGAGATAAACTCTCCTTGCGGCACGGAAATTGGAACAAAATTTCTTAAACGCGGCGGGGAATTGGCTACCCTTTTAGTACCCAGCCGAATTGCCCGATGGGCGGATTGCAAAGGACCTGTCGATGAGTACAGCTGACAAACCACTCGATTTTCTGTGGTTCATACCCACCTCAGGCGACGGCAGCTATCTTGGCTCCGACGATCTGTCACGTCCCGCCGATCCCGGCTATTTTCGGGAAATAGCGCAGGCTGCGGATCGGCTCGGTTATTCCGGGGTGCTTATTCCTACCGGCGTCGCCTGCGAGGAATCCTTCATCCTCGCGGCCAATCTCGCCGCCTATACCGAGAAACTGAAATTCCTCGTCGCCATCCGTCCGGGCGTTGCCTCGCCGGCCTATTATGCGCGGCTGGCCTCCACGCTGGACCGTGTTTCCCATGGTCGGCTGCTTCTCAACATCGTCGTTGGCGGCAGCGCGCAGGAGCTGGCTGGTGATGGCATCTTCCTGCCGCACGACGAGCGTTACGACCACGCTGACGAGTTCTTCCAGGTGTTCAATTCGTTGATCGAAACTGGCAAGGGAGATCTCGACGGCAAATATATCAAGGCACAGGGTGCCAGGCTCGGCCTGCCACCGGTGCAGGAACCGCGTCCGCCGCTTTATTTCGGCGGCTCCTCCGATGCCGGGATCGAGTTCTCGGCCGGTATCACCGACAAATATCTGACCTGGGGTGAGCCGCCGGCACAGGTGGCGGAAAAAATCGCCAAGGTTCGCGCCGCCGCAGCGAAAAAGGGGCGAGAAGTGACATTCGGCATTCGCCTGCATTTCATCGTGCGCGAAACCGATGAGGAGGCCTGGGCCGATGCGGACAAACTGATTTCCAAGCTTTCCGACGAAACCATCGCTTCCGCTCAGGAGGCCTTCTTAAAGGCGTCGGATTCGGTCGGTCAGGCAAGGATGCGGGCGCTGCATAATGGCCGGCGTGACCAGCTTGAAGTCTCTCCGAACTTGTGGGCGGGAATCGGTCTTGTCCGCTCTGGCGCCGGCACCGCGCTGGTGGGTTCGCCGAAGACAGTTGCGGCGCGGCTGCGGGAGTATCAGGCGCTGGGCATCGATACCGTCATCGCATCGGGCTATCCGCATCTGGAGGAAGCCTACCGTCTATCCGAATTGCTGTTTCCGGAAATCGGGCTTGATGGGCCACGTAATCAGATCCGTTCGTCTTTCGGCACGAAACAGGTTTTCGGCGGCGGCGGCCACGGCGGTAACGTCAAGCTGGTATCCGGCTCGTGATCAATCGCCGGAAGGCGGTCGGCCCCGTCTTCCGGTTAGCCTTTCCTATGGGCGTCATTCGGCGGAGCGTTCACGGGAGAGCGGCATATAAAACATTATTTCCATAGAATATAAGTATTATGGAAAACGATGTCTATTTCACGCCCCGCCGCCGCTGCTAACTATTGAGCAACAAGCTGTTTTCAGGAGCGATCGATGACATTGCAATATGCGGCCAAGGATCAACAATTCATCAATCTCCGCGATCCCGTCTCTGGCAAGGCGCCGGATGCCGATAGCCTTAAGGCGGCGCTCAGGACGCTGGGCGGCGGTGTCAGCGTCATTACGGCGGGCGAGGGTGATGCGCGCACGGGTGCTACGGTAACATCAGCCACAGCCCTGTCGGTCGATCCGCCAAGAATTCTGGTTGCGCTCAACCGCTCCTCCTCCACATGGCCTGTGGTGCAGCGCTTCGGCCATCTGGCGGTGAATATTATCGGCCCGAACCATCAGTTCATCGCCAACCAGTTTGCCGGTGTTGGCGGTCTGAAAGGTGTGGACCGTTATCGCGGCGCGGAATGGACCCGTCTGGCGAGCGGCGCGCCCATCCTCGAGGACGCCGTTGCCGCGATCGATTGCACCATCGAGGAGGCGATCGAGCGCCACAGCCACGTCATCATCATCGGTAAGGTGGAGGCGATCCGCATCGGGTCGGGGCACTCGCTGGTCTATCAAAACGGACGTTATCATTCGCTGGACTGAGCTCCGGCCTTTCCGGCGCTTTCACTGGGTCATTCTTTGAGGGAGTTGAGCATGGGATCTGTCACGCCGCTCGGCGAAAGAATTCGTTTCGTGTCCCCGCGTCTCGGCGCGGATGGGGATGTACTGAACGTTGCCCGGGCGATTGCCGAAAAATGCGCGGTGGAAAGTGCCGCACAAATCCACGCGCGGATTGCCCGTTCCGGCCTTCTCGCCCTCTCCGTTCCAAACGATCTGGGCGGGGCGGACATCACAAACGACGTTCTCTCGCAAGCTCTCTCGATTATTTCCGCGGCGGATGCGGAGGCGGCGCATGCGCTTGCCGAACACTTCACGGCGCTTGAATTCATCAGGAACGCCGGTAGCGAAGAGCAGCGCAAGACCCTCTTCGCCCGCCTCGATCTTGGCGAGACTTTTGCGCTTGCCTCATCTGACGCCGGCGTGGATCAGGCGGTTCTGTTGACTGGCGACGACTATGGCTTGCGGCTGCCCGATGACATTGCCCGATCTGTTACCTCAGATGCAGACTGGATCGTTGTCCCGGCAGTCAACACGGCAGGGCAGGCCGTGCTCGTTGTCCTTCGCAATCGCCCGGATACTTCATGGGACGGCCTGCTGCGCGCCGATCAGGTCGCGTTTCTTGCCCAGGGCGCTGGAAATCTGGCAGCCTCCGTTTTTACCCTTCTGAAGGCCGCCGTGGCTCTGGGTGAGAAACAGCGTGAGCTTTCAGCGTTGCTGATTGACAGATTGGCCGAGGAAGGTGATGCGCGCCCCCTTATCGGCGAAATATTTCTCGCAATCGAATTGCTGAAGGCACAGATTTCCCGCCTCGCGGCCAATATCGATGCGGCGCAGGTGGGGGCGGAAAGCGTGACCTTTCGCTCTGTCCGCAACAATGCCATCACGCTGGAAATTCTAATGGCCCGTCTCGGCCTTATCGATGGTGCAAGCGAATCCGGGCTGATTGCGACCCTGGGAGACGATCTGCGCCGGCAGTAAACGGCGCTTATTCGCCTGCCGGAATAAATTGCGCGTCTTGTCCGCCTTTTGCCACGAATTGTGCGAGCGTCATATTGTCCAGGATTGTTGCGATGGCGTCCCGCACGTCCGTCATAGAAACCCTGACCTGACAGGTCTCGGGATCGTCGCAGTCGTCGCAGGCTTCAAAAGCGGTGCGGCTGGCACAGCGGATGGGGGCCAAGGGCCCGTCCAGCGTTCGGATGACCTGCCCGATCATGATCTCCGATGGCATTTTCGACAGCGAATAACCGCCATTCGGTCCCTTCTTGGAACGCAGAATGCCGCTGTTGCGCAGTTCCAGAAGAATAGTATCCAGAAATTTTTTCGGAATATTGTTGCGGGTTGCAATCTCGGTCACAAAGGCGGTCTCGCCCTGGGGCAACCGCGCCAGATCGACAAGAGCCTTCAGTCCGTATTTGCCTTTTTTGGTCAACATCGCATGATCCGCAAAGAGGGCCAGCACCTTCTGAGTGCCGGGTTAAGGTGTTCTCAACTTACTAAGTAGTTTTTACCGAATTCCTGCGCAAGTCCGTTTCGTCCCGGCTCGATGCACAAAGCGGCTGTACACCATCGTTTTTCGCCCTGTTTCCTCATCGTTTCGGATTGCTTTGCCAAAGACGCCTGCCGAAACCATAGCGGGAAACAATATTTTCTCTGATCGCGTCGCAACGTGGAACGAACGTCCTTTATTACTATATAAAATCGGTAGACAAAGTATGCATCAAAAGACATGCGAGGTGATGATGTATACTCTCAGTTTGCTGGACAAGAGCCCTGTTCCAACGGGTGAGAACGCGGCAAGCGCGTTCCGCGACACGATCAATCTCGCCAAACGCGCCGAAGAACTGGGCTATCGCCGATTCTGGGTGGCAGAACATCACAATTCGCCGGAGCTTGCCGGTTCCGCGCCGGAAGCACTGGTTGCATGGATTCTGGCGAAGACCTCTCGTATCCGCGTCGGCTCGGGCGGCGTGATGCTGCAGCATTACAGCCCCTACAAGGTCGCCGAGGTTTTCAACGTGTTGTCGTCGCTCGCCCCCGGTCGGGTCGATCTCGGCGTCGGCAAGACACCGGGCGGGCTGCCGCTTGCGACGTCTGCCCTACAGCAGGCCTATGATCCCGCCCGCAAGCCGGATTTCGAAACGGCTTTTGGTGAACTTACCACGTTTCTCTCCGGTGCCGCGCCGCAGGGGCATGCGCAGGTCGGGTTGCAGGCAACACCGGTGCCGCCGGTTGCGGTGGAACGGTTTCTGCTCGGTGCCAGCCCGGAAAGCGCAAGGCTTGCAGCTTCCAGAGGATGGAATTTCGTCTTTGCCGGCCACCTCAATGGTGATCCGGAGGTTCTTCGCAGCAGCCTGTCGGCTTTCCGTGAGGAGAGCGGCGGAAGGGCGCCGATCCTTGCCCTCTCCGTCTTTGCCGCCAGTGATCCCGACCATGCGGCGCGGCAGGTGGAAGGTCAGCGCATCTACCGGGTGTTCCTCAGCGACGGCAAGGCGTTCAACCTTGGCCGCCGTGAACAGGCGGAAGAATTCGCCCGCCAGTCCGGCGATACCGATTATCGCATCGAGGAGCGTAAGCCCAACGTCCTGCATGGCGGGCCGGACGATATTCACAAGGCGCTGCGCGCGCTTTCCGATGAGCACGGTATCGAGGAATTCATCGTGGAGCCGCCGCATGTGGGGGCCGATCAGAGGCTCGCCTCGATCGAATTGCTGGCCACACACCGCCTTTCCAGGGCCGCGTGAACTTGTCCTCAGGAGGAAATGACATGACGAAAAAGACAATCCGTTTCGGCATCATGCTCCAGGGCCCCGGCGGGCACATGAACGCCTGGCGGCACCCGAAAAGCCCTGTTGATGCCAGCGTCAATTTCGATTTCTTCAGGAAGAACGCGCTGAAGGCAGAAGCCGCCGGCATCGCCTTCGCCTTCGTTGCCGACGGGCTTTACATCAACGACAAGTCCATTCCGCACTTCCTCAACCGGTTCGAGCCTTTGACCATCCTTTCGGCGCTGGCCTCCGTCACCTCGAAGATCGGTCTTGCCGGCACGGTTTCGACCTCCTACAGCGAGCCCTTCACCATCGCGCGCCAGTTCGCCTCGCTCGATCTTCTGAGCGGTGGCAGGGCCGGCTGGAATGCAGTGACGACGCCACTCGAAGGTACGGCGAAAAACTACAGCCGCAACCATCCCGAACATGCGCTGCGCTACGAGATCGCCGATGAATATCTGGAGGTGATCAAGGGCCTGTGGGACAGCTGGGACGACGATGCCTTCGTGCGTAACCGCGAGACGGGACAGTTCTTCGACAGGCAAAAACTCCACACGCTTGGCCACAAGGGTCGCTTCTTCCAGGTGGAAGGCCCGCTGAACATCCAGCGTTCGCCGCAGGGGCAGCCGGTGATTTTCCAGGCGGGTTCTTCGGATGCCGGTATCGGGCTTGCGGGTAAACATGCCGACGCCGTTTTTACTAATTCTGCGTCGCTCGAGGAAAACCAGACATTCCTCAAGCGCGTGAAGCAGAGTGCTGTCGCGCAGGGCAGATCCGCAGCCGACGTGAAGATTTTCCCTGGCATCGGGCCGATTGTGGGCGAGACGCAGGAGGAGGCGGAAGCGAAATACGACATCATCCGCAACCTCATCACGACAGAGGATGCGCTCGCCTATCTCGGCCGTTTCTTCGATCACCACGACTTCAGTGTCTATCCGCTGGATGAGCCTTTCCCCGAACTTGGCGAGATCGGCAAGAACAGCTTCCGTTCGACGACCGACCGCATCAAGCGCCGTGCGAAGGAAAAGAGCCAGACGTTGCGCGAAGCGGCGCTGGAGGCGGCGACCCCGCGCGAAGGTTTCATCGGAACTCCGGACAAGGTGGCGGACGAGATCATCCGCTGGGTTGAGCACGATGCGGCCGATGGCTTCATTCTGGGCTTCCCGGTGATTGCCGAAGGGCTGGATGATTTCATCCGCCTCGTCATACCGGTGCTGCAACGGCGCGGATATTTCGAACCGCATCTGGAAGGCAGAACGCTGCGTGAGCATCTCGGCCTGCCTTTCAAGGACAGCATCTATTCCCACGCTGAAAGCGGTTCCAGCAAGGCGATCGCATAAAAGCGGGGTCGGGCGGCAGCCATTGCCGCCCAGAGAGAATTTCAAGGTGCTGTGTGGGTAAAGCGCAGCGCAGGAGACCAGAACCATGAATATCCGCATTGACGGTGCGCGTCCGCAGGACGACGCCGAACGGGGAATACTTGCCTTCATCGAGGAAAGCATCGCCATCCGGCACGATCTTCACCGACAGCCGGAGCTTTCGCTTGGGGAAAAGCGCACGGCGGCGCTCGTTGCCCGTTATCTCCTCTCCTTCGGATATGAGGTGACCGAGGGTGTCGGGGGCCATGGCGTCGTCGCCACCTTGAAACGTGGTCATGGTGACAAACGTCTGGGTATCCGCGCCGATATCGACGCCCTGCCCATCGTAGAGGAAACCGGTCTTGCCTATGCCAGCCAGACACAGGGTGTGATGCATGCCTGCGGTCATGACGGTCACACGACTATCCTGCTCGCCGCTGCCCGTTATCTAGCTGAAACATCGAGTTTTTCCGGCATACTGACGCTGATTTTCCAGCCAGCCGAGGAAATCGGTGCGGGTGCTAGAGCGATGATAAAGGACAGGCTTTTCGAGCGGTTTCCCGTCGATGCCGTGTTCGGGCTGCACAATTGGCCGGGTGTCGAAACCGGACAATTCGGCTTTGTCGAAGGGCCTGCCATGGCCTCCGTCGACAAGGCGAAGGTTCGGATCATCGGCAAGGGCGGGCACGGGGCGGCGCCGCATGAAACGGTTGATCCGGTTCTTGCCTCGGCAAGCTTCGTCACCGCCTTGCAGAGCATCGTCTCGCGCAATGTCGACCCGCGAGACATGGCGGTGCTGACGGTAGGCTCCATCCATGGCGGAACTGCTTCCAACGTCATTCCCGAGAGTGTCGAACTGCAGATTACCGCGCGGGCCTTTTCGCCCGCCGTGCGCGACAGACTGGAGGAGCGGCTTCCCGCCCTTGCCAAAGCACAGGCGGAAAGCTTCGGCGCAAGCGCCGATGTCACCTACTCCCGTGGCTTCCCGCCCGTCATCAATCACATCAGGCAGACAGCGTTTGCCCGCGACGTCGCCAAACGGCATTTTCCAGCCGAACAGGTTGCAGAAGGCTTTCAGCCGCGTACGGCGAGCGAGGATTTCGCCTTCATGCTTCTGGAGCGGCCGGGCTCCTATCTCTTCGTCGGCAATGGCGAGAGCGCGCCGCTGCACAGCCCTCACTACGATTTCAACGATGCGATCATTGCGCCTGCGGCACGCTTCTGGGTGCGTCTGGCCGAAGCATACCTCTCCTGATGCAACGAGTTTAGGACAATGAGATGAGCGACAGTTTTCTCTACACATCGGTCAAGGATCCGCTCGCAACCCCGCTTCTGGAGGAGTTGCTGTTCGAATATGACAGCCGCTACGGCACATATTTCAACGCGGAAGGCGCCAAGGCGGAACTTAACAAATATCCGCCGGAGGCTTTCAGCCCGCCGTCGGGCAATTTCCTGCTGCTCTTGCGTGGCGGCAAGGCGATCGCCGGCGGTGCCTTCATGCGCTACGACGAGGAAACCGCCGAGTTCAAGCGGGTCTGGACCCATTCGGCCCACCGCCGGCAGGGGCTTGCCAAAATAGTGCTTCAGGAGCTGGAGCGGCAGGCGATCCGGCAGGGTTACGCCCGTGTCTATCTGACCACGGGCTTCCGCCAGCCGGAAGCGGTCGGCCTATATCTCACCAACGGTTATCGCGCGTTGTTCGATACGTCGGCCGATCCTGAAACGATCAGGTCGCTGCCTTTCGAAAAATGGCTTGCCGATAGCGCCTCCGCCTCCGTTGCGGAAGGCGCGTCGATACCGGCGGCCCGGCCGCATTCTTCCCCGGCCCACCCGTGAAAGGCTTTTTCAGATGACGATAGCCTCTGATTTTCCGCATGTTGCATTGAGCGAGCAGAAGGGTGAACCGATCAAGGGTGGGTATTCCCATTTCCGCATCGTGCCGGCCCGCTACCCCTTGCGGACCGTGGGAACAGTCTTCTCCGTACTCATCATTGCGGCCGTTCTGCATTCCGTTTTCGGCAATCCGCGCTGGGGCTGGGATGTCTTTGCGGAATGGTTTTTCGCTGAACCGGTGTTGATCGGCTTAGGACGGACGCTGCTGCTGACCGCGCTCGGTGCGGTGCTCGGCTTCGCGCTGGGAACGCTGCTGGCGCTTGCCCGCGTTTCACGCTCGCCGCTGCTGGTTGCCGTATCCTGGACCTATATCTGGATTTTTCGATCCATTCCGCTGATCGTGCTTTTGCTGATCCTCAACAACCTCGGTTATCTCTATGAGACCGTGACGATCGGTGTGCCCTATACCGGCATCAACTTCTTCAGCTGGAATACCACGCAGCTGATGACGCCGTTTGCGGCCGCCGTTCTGGGGCTGACGCTCAATCAGGCCGCCTTCGCATCCGAAATCGTCCGTGGCGGCATTCTCTCGGTTGATCAGGGGCAGCTTGAGGCTGCCGCAGCACTCGGCCTTCCCCGGCGGCGGCAGGCGTCCCGCATCGTTCTGCCGCAGGCGATGCGCTCCATCTTGCCCACCGCCTTCAACGACATCATCGGCCTCGCCAAGGGGACTTCGCAGGTCTATATCCTTGCCCTGCCGGAGCTGTTCTACACGATCCAGATCATCTATCGCCGCAATCTGGAAGTGATCCCGCTGCTGATGGTCGCGACCGTCTGGTATCTAGTGATACTGACGGCGCTTTCGATCGTGCAGCACCATATCGAGCGGCATTTTTCACGCGGTGCACTGCGCAATCCGCCGCCGTCACTGTTCGCCACGATTTACCGCACCTTCCTGCCGCGCAAACCCTTGCCTGAAGCCGTGGAAACGGTGGCCACGACAGCCGCAAGTCCCGAGCGTTCGGTGCCTGCCCGTGCCGTGAGCTTTCAGCTCGGAAATCGTGGCGGGTCGGTCAATATTCATGGCGTTTCGAAATCCTTCGGGTCGCTGAAGGTGCTTGATGATATCAGCCTTTCCATTCCGGCGGGCAGTGTCACCACCATTCTCGGCCAATCCGGCTCCGGCAAGTCCACATTGCTGCGCTCCATCAACCATCTCGAGCGTGTCGATGACGGTTTTATCGCCATAGACGGTGAATTGGTCGGTTATCGTCAAAAGGGCGATACGCTTTATGAGCTGAAGGAACGGGAAATCCTCAAGCGCCGCGCCGAAGTGGGCATGGTGTTTCAGAGCTTCAACCTGTTCCCGCATCTGACCGCGCTTGAAAACATCATCGAAGCACCCATCGCCGTTCGTGGCATATCGAAAGAGCAGGCGCAGACCGAGGCGCGCGATCTTCTGGCTCGCGTCGGCCTTGCCGAAAAAGCTGGCGCTTATCCCCGTCAGCTCTCCGGCGGTCAGCAGCAACGCGTGGCGATCGCCCGGGCGCTGGCGTTGCGGCCGAAGGTGTTGCTGTTCGATGAGCCGACATCCGCGCTCGATCCTGAACTCGTCAACGAAGTGCTTGATGTCATCAAGGAGCTTTCCCGCTCCGGCGTCACGCTCATCATCGTTACCCATGAAATCGGTTTTGCCCGTGAAGTCTCCGACAGGGTCGTCTTCATGGAACAGGGCCGCATTATCGAAACAGGCACGCCGGACCAGGTGTTCAACAGCCCTGAACATCCCCGCACCGCCGAATTCCTCGCAAAAGTTCTCTAATCAAAACAACAAAGGAAACACTCGCATGGCTTTTTCATCGAAATTATTGTCGTTCCTTGCAGGCGGTCTTTTCACCGCTACCACCGCGCTGATACCGGCTGCGCATGCGCAGGAAATCGACCTGTCGCCGGAGCAGAAGGGGCGAGTGCGCGCCGAGAAGGTGGAAGAAGCGATCAAGCTTCTGCCCGCTGGCCACAAGTTCGTCACGGATGGAAAGTTGACGGTCGCGACCGTGCCTTTCCGGCTGCCGCTGGTCGATTATGCCAGCGATACGAAAACGCCTATTGGCGTGGAGCCGGATATCGCCCAGCTGGTTGCTGACAGTCTTGGCCTTGAACTTCAGCTAGTTCCCATCGCCTGGGCCGATTGGCCGCTGGGTCTCACCTCCGGCAAATATGATGCCGTCACCTCCAACATCACGGTGACGGAAGCCCGCAAGGAAAAGTTCGACTTCTCCAGCTACCGCAACGACCTGCTCGGCTTTTACGTGGGCAGCAACAGCAAGGTGACGAGCATCAGCAAGCCCGAGGATGTGGCCGGGCTGAAGGTTATCGTCGGCGCTGCCACCAATCAGGAGCAGATCCTGCTGAAATGGATCAAGGACAACAAGGCCAAGGGTCTGGCCGACACCGATGTGCAATATTACGACGATCAGGCCGTGCTCGATGTCGCCCTGCAATCCGGCCGCGCGGACGCCTATCTCGGCCCCAACGCGACGTCAGCCTTCCAGGCAGCAAGCCAGAAGAAGACCAAGCTCGTTGGTACCTTCTCCGGCGGTTGGCCGGAAGCGGCGGAAATCGCCGTTGCCTCCAAAAAGGATGCCGGAATTGCTGCAGCCATCACGGCGGCACTGAACGCCCAGATCAAGAACGGCAATTACGGCAAGGTTCTCGCCCGCTGGAACCTCGGTTCGGAAGCCATCACCGAATCCCGCACCAATCCGCCCGGTCTGCCCAAGAGCTGAGTGCTGGTTTGCTGCCAGAAAGCTGAGTTTCCACAAAGCTGAGTTGAAGGTGGGACATCACTCAGCCGGTAGCGCGGGCCTCCTCCCGTCCGCGCTACCTCCGTCCCGCAATCCATTTTATCGGGGAGCCAGAATGGCACTCACCTCTCGTCTTGCCACAGTCACGTTCGGCGTTTTTCTCTCCGTCGCCGCTTTCGGGTCGGCTTTCGCAACTGATGTCTTCGATCTTTCGCCAGACCAGCCTGGCCGGATCAGGGTAGAAAAAGACCCCGGCGCGATCGCCGCCATCCCGAAAGATTTCAAATTCATCACCCCGGGCAAACTCACGGTCGCGGTTGCACCTGGCGGACCACCGCTCGCGACCTATGCGACGGACGCCAAGACCGTGGTGGGTGCCGATCCGGACTATGCGCTTGCGGTGGCTGATAGTCTCGGCCTTGAGCTTGAGCTGGTTGCTGTCGCCTGGGCCGACTGGCCGCTGGGGCTTGCCTCCGGCAAATACGATGCTGTAATCTCCAATGTCGGGGTGACCGAGCAGCGCAAGGAGAAGTTCGACTTCTCCACCTATCGTCAGGGCCTGCACGGCTTTTTCGTGAAGTCCGACAGCGGCATCACCGCCATAAATGAGCCGAAGGATGCGGCGGGCCTGAAGATCATCGTCGGCGCTGGCACCAATCAGGAGCGTATTCTGCTGAAATGGAATGACGAGAATGTAGCCGCCGGTTTAAAACCGCTCGAGCTGCAATATTATGACGACGAGGCCACCCGGCTTGTCGCGCTTTCTGCCGGGCGGGCCGATGTGATCGTACAGCCGCATGCGCAGCTGGTCTTCATCGCCGCGCGTGACAAGACCATCAAGCGTGTCGGAACACTCTCCGCCGGCTGGCCGGAACGTTCGGATGTCGCCATCACCACCCGCAAGGGTTCGGGATTGGCCGATGCGCTGACGCTCGCCACCAACGATCTGATCAAGAGCGGCGCTTACGCGAAGATACTGGAACGCTGGCAGCTTTCGGAAGAGGCCTTGCCGGAATCGAGAACCAACCCACCCGGCCTGCCGAAAAGCTGACCGGTCGAATAAATGCGGTGGACGGCAGCACCCGCAGGTCATGCCTGCGGGTGCTGTTTTGATTCGTCTGTTGGCCTGCGCAGAACAATCAGAAATCCGCGACCTTGCCCCATGACGAGTCAAGGAAACGGCTGGGATGATACGGGGCGGGGTCAACGATCGGGGTTGAACCCGTCACGATATCGGCGATCAGGTGGCCAGCGCCGGGGCCGATGCCGAAACCGTGGCCGCTGAAACCGGCGGCGAGGATGAAGCCGGGCAATTCGCTGGTCTCGCCGATGGCGGGCACACCATCCGGCGTGCTGTCGATGAAGCCGGCCCAGGCAGCGGATATCTGGGTTTTGCGGAGTGCAGGCAAAAGTTCCAGCGCCCTTTTGTGGGTCTCACGGATGGCGGCGGCATTCGGTTTCGGATCGAGAATACGAACCCGCTCCATCGGCGTCGGCGCATCGAGCCGCCAGTGTTTCAGCGTTTCGTGCCCACCGCGAATCCCTTCCAATCCACCCGGCCGCAGGCTGCGCCAGCGCTTGAGGAACATCGGAACGAATTCGCGTGCAAACCGCATCTGCTGCGCGGTCGGGTCGATGCGACCGAGGCCGCTGATGGCGAGCGTGTAACCGCCGTTGCTCCGGCGTGTTACAGAAACGGCTTTTGTATGCAGCGCATCCGGCAGTCCTTCCGCACCTGCTGTGACGGACAGGATTGAGGAGCGGACAGCGGCCTGCGGAAAACGAATTCCGAGCTGGCGGCAGAAGGACGAGGCCCAGGCGCCGCCGGACATGATGGCGGTTTTGGTGCGGATCGTGCCTTTTTCGGTAACGACGGCGCTAACGCGACCACCTTCCGTCTCCAGACCGCGCGCGGCGCAATTCTGGTGCACCGTTCCGCCCAGCTTCATGAGGGCACGCGCGACGGCCGGCGCCGCCATCGAGGGATCGGCGGTGCCGTCCGTTGGCGAAAAGACGCCACCCTTCCAGCGTTTCCCAGTCGCGCGTCCGCGGTTGCTCGCCTCATCCGCGCTCAACATATGCGTCGTCACGCCTGCGGTGATGGCAAAGTCGCGCCAGCGCGCCCAGCCGGCAATTTCAGCTTCGTTGTCGCTCAGGTAGAACAATCCGCAGCGGCGAAAACCGGTGTCTTCGCCGCTTTCTGCGGCAAACCGTTCCCAGAGCGTAAGGCTCTGCGTTGAAATCGGCAATTCGCGGGCGTCGCGGTTCTGCTGCCGGCACCAACCCCAGTTGCGGCTGGATTGCTCCGCGCCGACAAGACCTTTTTCGACAAGAGCCACTTTCAGGCCACGCCGGGCGAGGTAATAGGCTGCGAACACGCCGACGATACCGCCGCCGATAATGACGGCGTCCGCCGATTTCGGCAGTTCCGGTGATGTCGTGATCTGTTGCAGCGGCGCAGGCATGGTGGGGCTCCTTGTATTCGTCTTAATTTACCTTGGTCGCCGGGTAAACGCTGCCAGACTGCGCCGATTGCCGGAATCTCCTGCTGTTCGTAGCCATGTCTGCAACTCTTTATGCTGGATGAAAAAAACATCCCCGCGTCGACAGGGCACGCTCATGTGATAAGATTTCCATGGCCGCGTCAGAATTTTATGCCGCGTGCACGAAAAAATATAAAAGGGGTTCCGCACGTGATGAAACTTGACCGGATCGATATCAAGATCCTTTACGAACTCCAGAAAAATGGTCGCATCACCAATGTCGAGCTGGCGGAGCTTGTCAATCTCTCGCCAAGCCCCTGCCTGATGCGCGTCAAGAAGCTTCAGGCCGAGGGCTATATCGAAGGTTATTCGGCACAGATCAACATCAACAAGCTCGGCCAGACGCTGACGGTATTTACCGAGATCACGCTCAAGAACCACCGCCAGATCGACTTCGCCCGTTTTCTCGGCGTTATAGAAAAGATCGATCAGGTCGTGGAATGCCACCTCGTTTCAGGCGGTTACGATTACCTCCTGAAATTCGTCACCTCCGGCATCGTCGAATATCAGTCGATCATGGAGCGGCTGACGGACATGGATGTCGGTATCGACAAATATTTCAGCTTCGTTGTGCTGAAATCTCCGATCATCAAATCGCATATGCCGCTGACCAGCCTGTTTCCGCTTTGAGGTGGAAGACGTCCCTTTGCAGGGGCGCCAGAGTATCGAGATACGTCGCTTCATACTCAACGTCATCCTAGGGACGAGCCCGAGGATGACGAAAGTGATGTTGTCACCTCTTGGAAAACGCCCGCACCAACTCTGCATCCTGCTGAAGATTGTCGAGCCATTTCGGGTCGAGCTTCGGTACCGAGGAGAACAGGAGCTTCGAATAGGGATGGGTCGGCGACTTGATCGCTTCCGTTGCCAGATGCTCCACTTTCTGCCCGCCATACATCACGACGATTTCGTCGCAGATGGTTTCCACCACAGAGAGATCGTGGCTGATGAAGATGTAGGAGAGGTTCAGCTCTCGCTGGAGTTCGCCGAGCAGGTCGATGATCGCGGCTGCGACGACCGTATCAAGCGCCGAGGTAATTTCATCGCAAATGATGAGCGACGGTTCTGCTGCGAGCGCGCGGGCGAAGTTGACGCGTTGCTTCTGTCCGCCCGATAGGCCGGAAGGATGGCGGTGGCGAACCGAGCGCGGCAGCTTCACCATATCCAGCAACTGGTCGATCCGGGCGTCGCGCGCCTTGCCTCTCATGCCGTGATAAAAGGTCAGCGGCCGGCCGAGAATATCCTCGATGGATTTGGCCGGGTTGAGCGCCGTATCGGCATATTGGAAGACGATCTGCATGCGGCGCAATTGATCGCTGGTGCGTTGGCGGGCATCGGCATCCAGCTGCCGACCTTCGAAGATGACATGACCGCTGGCGGCGGGCAGAATGCCGGCAATGGCGCGCGCCAGCGTCGATTTTCCGCAACCGGATTCGCCGATGATGCCGAGATTGCGTCCGGGATAGACTGCAAGGCTGAGGGAATCGACCGCACGCACCAGCGGCATATGGTCGTCACCTTTCGTTCCATATCCGGCGATCAGCTTCTCGATATCCAGCAGCGGCTTCGCGTCACTTTGTTTTAGCGGCGCTACGGTGCGTACCTTGTCATTAAAAGCGGTGAGCAACTCCCGCGTATAAGGATGCTGGGCATTCTCGAGAATATCCGTGGTCGTACCGGTTTCCTGTATCTCGCCGCCTTTCAGCACCACGATCCGGTCGGCAATCTGGGCGACGACTGCGAGATCGTGCGAAACATAAACGCCTCCGATACCGCCCTTGCGCATCGCTGATTTGAAGGCGCGGAGAACCTCGATCTGTGTCGTTACGTCGAGTGCCGTGGTCGGTTCGTCGAAAATGACCAGGTCCGGGTTGCCGATCAGCGCCATGGCTGCGGAGAGACGCTGAAGCTGGCCGCCGGAAACCTGGTGCGGATAACGGTCGCCGATGGTTTCGGGATTGGGCAGCGACAATGCCTTGAACAGTTCCACCGCTCTTTGGCGCGCCTCCTGCGGCGGCATCAGATCGTGGATGCGGGTGACCTCTATGACCTGGTCGATAATCTTTTGCGCCGGATTGAAGGCGGCTGCGGCGCTTTGAGGGACGTAGGAGATTTTCGTACCGCGGATCTTCGCCCGTTCCATTTCGGAAAGCTGTACCATGTCGCGGCCTGCCACCGTGACGCTGCCGCCGGAAATACGGCAGCCTGGGCGGGCATATCCCATCAATGTCAGTGCAATGGTGGTCTTGCCGGAGCCGCTTTCGCCGATCAATGCGACTATCTCGCCATCGGCGATATCGATGTCTACACCCCTGATGATTTGGATGCGGCGGCCGGAATCGGTGGTCGCCTCGACTTTAAGTCCACGGATTTCAACAAGATTTGTCATTATTCGCTCCTGTCGCGGATTTTCTGCGGCAGATTGTCGATCAGCAGATTGACGCTGATCGTCAGGCTGGCAATCGCCAACGACGGAAAGATCACGGCTGGCGCGGCAAAGGGCAGGCCGCCGATGTTTTCACGCACCAGCGCACCCCAGTCTGCATTCGGCGGCTGCAGGCCGAGACCGAGGAAGGAAAGGCCCGACAGAAGCAGCACGATGAATACAAAGCGCACGCCGAGATCGGCCAGCACGGGACGGATGATGTTGGGCAGGATTTCGGAGCTGATGAGGTGCAAGAGGCTCTCGCCGCGCACGCGGGCCACGGTGACGAAATCCATAGTGTTGACATTGACGGCGAGCGCCCGGGCAAAGCGATAAGCGCCCGGCGTATAGATTACCGACAGGGTGACGATCAGCACAGGAATGGAGGAGCCAACGGCAGCGACAACCACAAGTCCGAAAAGCTTGCTTGGAATGGAGTTCACCGCATCGAGAAAACGGCTGAGGGCCGCATCGAACCAGCCGCCGACCACGGCAGCGCTCATGCCGAGAACGACGCCCGACACGCAGGCGATCGTGACGGCCGCAAGTGAAATGCCGACCGTGAAACGCGCGCCCATGAGAATGCGGGAAAACACGTCGCGGCCGAGATAGTCGGAGCCGAGCCAGAGATCGGAGGTCATCGGACCGAAATAATCGAGATCGACGATTTCACCGACGGGATGCGGGATGAGATAGGGCGCAAAGATCGCAACCATGGCCCAGAGAAAAATGACGAGAAAGCCGAAAACGCCGACGACGTTGATTTTGTAACCCAAGCGCGAGGTCCCCGAAGTTGTTTTGATATTGTCGGTCATCAGCGCAGCCTCGGATTGGACATGATGGCGATGATATCGGCGGTTGTGATGAGGAGGAGATAACCGACGCAGAAAATCATTGCGCAGCTCTGGATCAGTGGCAGGTCGCGGGTCGCGACGCCATCAACCATCAGCTTGGCGATGCCTGGATAATTGAAGATAGTCTCAACGATGATGACGCCGCCGACGAGATAGGAAAGCGACAAAGCAACCGCATTGACGATGGGGCCAAGCGCATTGGGAAGTGCGTGGCGCAGGACGATGCGCATGCGCGGTGCGCCCTTCAGGAGCGCCATTTCTACATAGGGCGTATCGAGCGTCTCGATGACGGCGGCGCGGCTCATGCGGATCATCTGTGCCGACACGACGAAGGTGAGCGTGATGACCGGCATGGCGTAAACCCGCAGCACATCGAACACGGTATGCACCTCGCTGACCAGCGACAGGGCTGGCAGCCACTTCAGATATACGGCGAACAGCAGAACCGCGAGCGTCGCGATCATGAATTCCGGTACCGAAATGACACCGATGGTCAGGATGGTGACGGCGCGATCATAAAGCGTTCCACGCAGCATGGCGGAGCTGATGCCGAGCGTCAGGGCCAGCGGCACGGCGATAACAGTGGTGATGCCGGCAAGCTTCATGGAGTTGACGAAACGTGGGCCTATGAGGTCGGCGATCGCCATATTGTTGGCGTAAGACGTGCCGAGTTCGCCGTGCAGCAGGCCAAAAAGCCAGCGGACAAAACGCAGAAGGGCCGGGTCGTCGAGATGCATGGCGGTGCGCAGACCAGCCACGGCCTCCGGCGTTGCCGACTGGCCAAGAAGGATCGTTGCCGTGTCGCCGGGCAGCAGGCTGGTGGCGGAAAAGACGATAAACGATACGATAAGCAGCGTCGTCAGCATGACGACCAGCCGCCTGGCGATAAGGGAGAGTATCCGGCTGTTCATTTACATGCTCCTGCGACCTGCCTGGATCATGATGATTTCAGGCCCGATCGACCTGAAATCATCATGATCCAAATTATGTGGCTGGAGCGAGATATCAGGCGAAAACCGCTTGTTTTTCAAAGTGTCGCTCCAGCTGTGGAGGCTTCCCGCACCGGCGGAAAGGTTGCCGGGCGCATCAGCGCCCGGCCCCTTGGTCTATCAGGCTTCGAGCCAGACGTATTCAGCAAACGCGTAACCCATCATGCCGCCTAGCGGATTGGCTTCCAGACCCTTCAGCTTGGAGGTGATGGCGTCGACATTGGTGATATAGGCGGGAATGATGGTGCCGGCTTCGTCGGCGATCATCTTTTCCATTTCGAAGTAGATCTGCTTGCGCTTGTCCATGTCCAGCATGCCGCGTGCTTCGAGCATCATCTTGTCGAACTTCGGCGACTTGTACTGGCTTTCGTTCCACGGCGCGTCGGAGGCGTAAAGCAGCGAGAACAGAATATCCGGGGTCGGGCGCGGGTTGATATTGCCGAAGTGAATAGGCGCCTTGAGCCAGTAATTGCTCCAGTAACCGTCCGAGGGAACGCGCTGCACATCCAGCTTTACACCGATTTCTGCGGCCGACGCCTGGATGATCATCGCCATGTCCACGGCAGAGTTTGCAGCATCCGAGGTGATGACGGGGATGGACTGACCGATAAGACCCGCTTTTTCAAAGTGGAACTTCGCCTTATCAGGATCGAAGGCCTTCGGCTTGAGGTCCGGATTGTGGTAGGGGCTCATGGGCGGCACTGGCTGGTCGTTGCCGACTTCGCCGAGGCCACGCAGAGCCGCCTTGACGATCTGCTCGCGGTTGACGATCGACTTCATGCCAGCGATGAAATCGGCATTGTTGCCGGGCGTCTGGTCCAGCCGCATATTGAGGTTGGTGTAGTTGCCGGACGTTCCCTTGGACAGAACGATGCCTTCCTGCTTGTCGAGAAGGCGCAGCGAACGCGGATTGATAGCCGCTGCGAGGTGGATATCGCCCGAAATGAGGGCGTTAACGCGGGCATTGTCTTCGGCAATCGCGAAAAATTCGAAGCTATCGACGTGCGGACCACCCTGTTTCCAGTAATTGGTGTTTTTCGACATGATCGAGCGGACGCCGGGTTCGAATTTCTCCAGCTTGAAGGCACCGGTGCCGTTCCCCTTGGAGAAATCGGTCGCGCCATCGGCAACGATCATGAAGTGATGCAATGCCAGGATGGCCGGCAGGTCTGCATTCGCGTTTGCCAGCGTGATCTCGACGGTGCTCTTGTCGATCGCCTTGAAGCCGGTCATCTGGGCGGCGATCTTGGCGACCTTCGAACCAACGGCCGGGTCAAGGTGACGCTTCAGCGAATAGACCACGTCATCGGCGGTCAGTGCCTTGCCGTCATGGAAGGTGACGCCGGAACGCAGCTTCACGGTCCAGGTCTTGGCGTCCTTCGTTTCGATGGATTCGGCCAGCTCCATCTGGGGCGTGCCGGAAACATCGAGGAAGCTCAGCCGGTTATAGAGCGCGCAGCAACGAACGTAATCCGTCGAAAGCGAGGCTTTTGCGGGGTCGAGCGTGTCGGCCGTGGAGGAGGACCAGCCGGCCGCCTTCAGCGTGCCGCCGGAAACGGGAGTGGCCGCCAGAGCCTGCGAGGCGCGGCCGAGAATGGCCGAACCGGCGGAAAGTGCTACGCCGCCGGCCAGCATCATGTGAAGCAGCTCTCGCCGCGTCGCGCCGCGACGGATAGCCTGTTCAACGGCGGCATCGTCAGAGCGGGTCCAATTTGTAATCCTGTCACTCATGGTCTTCCCCTTTTGTATGATTTGTTGAAATGGCATCTGCAGTAATTTTCGGCATCCACGCCCCAGTGCGCGTCATGCCACAGGCGGTTCAGCGGCCCGAGTGTCTCGTGGCCTCGGCAAGGCCGGCCATCGAGGTGAAATGGTAGTCCGGTTCGGTAAAGTTCTTCGGCTCGATGGTGCCGCCATATCCCTTCTGGGCGTGGCGGCGCTCTATCCAGCAATTGGTCATCCCGAGTTTCCGTGAAATGCCGATATCGTGGTACTGGCTCTGCGCAACGTGCAGAATGTCGTCCTTCGATGCGCCTTCGCTTTCAACGAAGGCGAAAACCTTCTCGAAGAATGCGGGATCCGGCTTTTCCGTGCCGGTATCATCTGCTGTGAAAGCGGCGTAAAAGGGACTACCGAGTTCCTTCGAGAAATACTCGAAGGCCCAGCGCTGGGCGTTGGTCATGGCAATGAGACGATGCGTCTTTGCAAGCTCGGCCATCGCGGCACGGCTGTCTTCAAAGCCTTTCCAGTTTTTTGCCGCGTCGCGCAGGCGCTCACCCAGAGCGCGCTCCGCCGGCAAACCGAGTTCCGGAGCGATGATCAGGTAGACGCGGACGAGATCGTCCGGAAACAGATCGGTGGCGTCGGAGTAACGCGCCGCGCGGTAAAGGCTAAGCGCCTTTTCACCGTCGACCTCAACGCCGTTTTCAGCGCCGATCTGGATCAGGGTCGATTTCAAGCCACCTTCGAAATCGATGAGAGTTCCCACCACGTCGAAGCTCATATATTTGAAGTCGCTCAGTTTCTTGGGCAATGTCGGTCTCCGCTTTGCCGCGCAGAGCCCTTGGGAAGGCTGCGGCATTTTATTCTGTTCCCGGACGGGATCCTTGTCCCGTTCCCATTCTTGCTAACGCCCTTTTTTATGGCGTTTAGTGCTTTTTCTGTTGATAGTTTGGCAGTTCCAGCGCGCCGGATTCTCCGAAAAGGATCGGGTCTTCGGCAGAATATTGCGAATATGTGCGGCGTTGCGACATTTCGAGAAGGTGCCGCAACGCCATCCACTGTTCGCCTCAGGCCATGGCGGCCCGCACTGCCGGGTCCTCGAGCGTCTGGTCGAGGGTTTTCCGCGTCCGCTCTATAATGGCGTCGATCTCGTCATCGGTGCAACACAGCGGCGGCGCGTAGCCGAGGATGCCGTTGGCGAAGGCGCGCACGATGAGGCCGTTTTCCCAGGCGCGATCAAAAACCTTGCGTGCAGGGGCCGCTGCAGCTGGCAGCGGGGTTTTCTTCTCTTTGTCGGTCACGAGTTCGATAGCGGCGAGCATGCCCCGGCCGCGCACATCGCCAACCAGCGGATGGCTTCTCAATCCTTCCAGCCCGGCCATCAGCCGCTCACCGGCGCGCCGGCCGTTTTCCAGCAGCCCGCCCTCGTAAAGTTTCAGCACTTCGAGACCAACGGCGGCACTGACGGGATGGGCGGAATAGGTATAACCGTGCCCGACCGCGGCATCGCCGGCGAAGTCGGCTATTGTATCATAAACATGGTCGGCCATGAAGACGGCGCCCATTGGCACATAGCCCGAAGTCAGACCCTTGGCGGCCGTGATGAAGTCCGGCACGATATCTTCGTCGGCACAGGCAAACAGTGGTCCCGTGCGGCCGAAGCCGGTGATGACTTCGTCGGCAACGAAGAGAATGCCGTAGGAACGGCAGAGTTCTCGCATGGCCTTGATCCAGCCAGGCGGCGGCACCAGAACGCCACCGGAGCCCTGAATGGGCTCGGCATAAAAGGCGGCGACCCGCTCCGGGCCGATAGCTTCGATCTTGTCCTTCAGGATTTGCAGGGAAGAGGCGATGATGGCGGCGGGGTCGCTGCCGACCGGATTGCGATAGGCATAGTGAGACGGAATTTTGTGCTGCCAGTCGTAAGGCACGCCGAAACCTGCATGGAAGGCGGGAAGCGCAGTCAAGCCTGAACCGGCGGTGGTGGAGCCGTGATAACCCTGTTCGATGGAAATGAACTGGTCGCGCTGCGGCTGGCCTTTGGCGTGCCAGTAATAGCGGATGAAGCGGATGGTGCTGTCCACCGCGTCGGATCCGCCAAGCGTGAAATAGACGTGGTTGAGGTCGCCGGGCGCGCGGTCGGCGAGTTCGGAGGCGAGGCGGATGGCGGGTTCGCTGCCAATGTCGAAATAGGCAGTGGCATAGGGCAGTTCACGCATCTGCTTTGCCGCCGCTTCCACGATGCTGTCATGCCCATAGCCTGCATTGACGCACCAGAGGCCGGCAAAACCGTCGATCAGCTGGTGGCCGGTCATGTCGGTAATCGTGGCACCCTTTGCCGATTTCAGCACGCGAACGCCAAGCTTTTCATGGCCGCGGAAGGAAGAGACAGGGTGCACCAGATGGGCGCGGTCGAGCTCGGTCAGTGAATTGCTTAACATGGGTCTCTCCGGATTCAGCCCAGCGCCTGGCTGGTCAACGCGAATGTTTTCAGTTTTTTGTCGGCAGAGGTTTCCGCCTTCGGCCGGCGCATGGCGATGCCGCCACCGACATGGGCAAGACCGTATTCGGCAAGCCAGGGACCGAGGCCCGTCTCGGTAGTGGTGTCTACGCGCAGGAATGCGCCGGGGCGCTCGGAAACGACGAAGGCAATCAAATCCTTTGCGATTTCAGCAGTTTCCGCGACAATCGGGCCGATGACTTCACCACGGCCAAAGGCGCGAAGGCCTGCAAAGCCCATGATGGCGCCATGCTGTTGAACCACCGCAAACCGTGCCCTATCCGCAAGCTCGGTAAAGAGTGCCGTACGATCCGCACCGAATGCCTGCGCGTCGAGTGCGGCTAGCTCGGCCGGTACAATCGTTTCTGCCCATTCCACGTTATCGGGCTTATCGGCGGCCGTAGGAATTCCCTGGTGCTGACGCACCTCGCAGCATGCGACGAACCCCATCTTCTCATAGAGGGGGAGGCCTTCAGCGGTGGCGGTCAGACGGCACTCGCGATTTTCCGCAGCATCGACGACCGCCTGCATCAGCTTGCGTCCGAGACCACGGCCGCGCATGGCCTCGTCCACGATCACCATGTTGACGGTGGCGCAGGTGTCTCCGAGAAGCGTGGCCATTGCGGTTCCGACGACGCGACCGTTTTCGATAGCGACGAAACCCTTGCTCAGTGAAAGGACGAGCGCCCAGTCTTCCCGGCGGTGTGGCCAACCGGCCTGGCGGGAAAGCTCGACGGCGGCGTCGAGGTGTTGCGGCTCAAATTTCTGGATATCGATGAGGCTGGCTTGCATGGCCCAACTCCGTTTTATTCTTCATGTTCATTGATAGACCGGCGGCAAAAGAACATTGTCCCGACGAATGGCAAGGTTCGATATGTTTCACTGTTGCTTTTACCCGCCGCCGCATCTTATGCCGCACATCATCTGCTTCCATCCGCAGAACGGGGGTGGGCGGCGGCTTCCGGTTTTATCGCACGCAACTCTCTGCCAAACTGGCGGCTGCATACGCAACAATCTGCTTTCGCGAATGGCAATTGCAGTGCGTCGACCGGGCAAAGGCCTCTATGATCTTGTTATTGCAGCCACCACCCATCCCCAAGCAAGGACGACGACGACATGACCATCTTCCGCCCGAAATACATCACTTTCGATTGCCACGGTACGCTGATTCATTTCCAGATGGCAGAAGCTGCCCGCGATCTCTATGGTGATCGTCTGGGCGAGGCCGAGATGCAGCAATTCATCAAGGACTTCTCTGCCTATCGCCTGGACGAGGTCATGCATGACTGGAAGCCTTATGCCGAAGTTGTCCATAACGCCCTGTCGCGCACCTGCAAGCGCAACGGTGTGGCCTTCAAGGACGAAGATGCGGTAATGGTGTATGAGCGCGTTCCGACATGGGGTCCGCATGCGGACGTTCCGGCCGGTCTGGCGAAGGTTGCCAAGGAAATTCCGCTGGTCATTCTGTCTAACGCCATGAATTCGCAGATCATGTCGAATGTGGCAAAGCTTGGCGCGCCGTTCCATGCTGTCTATACCGCCGAACAGGCGCAGGCCTACAAGCCGCATTTCAAGGCTTTCGAATATTTGTTCGACATGCTCGGCTGCGGCCCGGAAGATATTCTGCACGTCTCGTCCTCCTTCCGCTACGACCTGATGTCCGCGCACGATCTCGGCATCAAGAACAAGGTCTGGGTCAACCGCGGCCACGAACCGGCAAACCCCTATTACGGTTATACGGAGATCTCCGATATTTCCGGTCTCGCGGGCGTCGTTGGACTGTAAGGAAGGACCGGATCATGAAGCTCGTCTCCTATTGGCACGACACGGCGCCCCTGTTTGCGGGGGCGGCGCAAGGTCCTGTCGAAGGCCATTACGATGTGGCCGTCATTGGTGGCGGCTTCACGGGTCTGGGTGCTGCGCGCCAGCTGGCAAAAGTGGGCGCGCGCGTGGTTGTTCTTGAAGGACAGCGCGTCGGCTGGGGTGCTTCCGGGCGCAATGGCGGCCACCTCAACAACGGGCTGGCCCACTCCTACCTCTCCGCCAAGGCGGAACTCGGCAAGGAGCGCGCCATCGCGCTCTACAAGGCGCTGGATGCCTCGATCGACACGCTGGAAAGCCTGATCGCCGAGGAAGGGATCGATTGTAATTTCCGCCGCGCCGGCAAGCTGAAAATGGCTTCGAAACCGCAGCATTTCGAAAGTCTGGCTAAAAATTTCGAGGCTGTTCATGCCGAGGTGGATCCCGACACGGCGCTTCTGTCGGTTGACGATCTCAAGGCGGAAATCGGCTCTCCCTTTTATGGCGCCATGCTGTCCAAGAAGAGCGCTATGATGCATATGGGCCGCTATGTGGCCGGCCTTGCGCAGGCCGCCAGCCGCCATGGCGCGGTCATCTTCGAAAATGCGGCGGTGACGAAACATACTCAGAACGGCAAGACACACACGCTGGAAACGGCGCGCGGCAAGGTCACCGCGGATAATGTTCTTGTGGCAACCGGCGCCTACACGCCCTCCGGTTTCGGCTATTTCCGCCGCCGCATCATCGCGGTCGGCAGTTTCATCATCGCCACGCGGCCGTTGACGGATGCCGAGATCAAGGCGTCCGTCCCGGGTAACCGCACCTACGTCAACACCATGAATATCGGCAATTATTTCCGCCTTGCACCGGACAACCGGTTGATCTTCGGCGGCCGCGCGCGCTTTTCCACGACATCGGACCAGCGTTCGGATGCCAAAAGTGGCGCGATCCTGATGGATAGCCTGCACCGCATATTCCCGCAGCTTGCGCATGTGCCTATCGATTATTGCTGGGGCGGACTGGTTGATATGACTAAGGACCGTTATCCCCGCGCCGGTTTCCATGACGGCGTCTGGTACGCCATGGGCTATTCCGGCCACGGCGCCCAGCTTTCCACCCATCTGGGCATGATCATGGCTGACGCCATTCTGGGCCGCCCGGACAACAACCCGCTGAAGGGGATGGACTGGCCGGCGGTGCCTGGCCATTTCGGCAAGCCCTGGTTTCTTCCCTTGGTGGGGCTTTATTACAAGATGCTGGATAAGATTCAGTAGCGCGTTAGTTCATTCCTTCGTCATGCCGGACTTGATCTGGCATCCAGCCACTGCGCGCCTGCACGGTGAATAGTCTTTTACGATCAATGACGTGATCGCGCTGGACCCTGGATCTGGTCGGGGGTTACGACACGTGAATGCCGTGGCTTTGCCAAACCAATTCATGCCTCCAGATTTTTCTTCCACCCCTGGGAATGCTGCTTTTCAATTTCGCGCCAAAAAAAAGAAGGGCCGCAGAGCGGCCCTTTAGGCGGGGAGAAAGAAACAGTCTTCAGGCAAGCCCACCGATGTGGAACGTCTTCATTTCCAGATATTCCTCGATGCCGACCTGTGCGCCTTCGCGGCCGAGGCCAGATTGCTTGACGCCGCCGAAGGGGGCGACTTCGGTGGAGATCGCGCCGGTATTGAGGCCGACCATGCCGAACTCCAGCGCCTCGCCCACGCGCCAGGCGCGTTTGAGGCTTTCAGTGTAGAAATAGGCGGCAAGTCCGAAGGGCGTGCCGTTGGCGATCTCAATCGCCTCCTCTTCCGTCTCGAAGCGGAAGAGCGGGGCGACTGGCCCGAAGGTCTCTTCGCTCGCCAGCCGCATGGCGGTTGTTGCGCCCGTCAGCACCACCGGTGCGGTATATTGCGAACCTTCAGGCAGATCATGAGGCTTGGTAATGATCTCGGCGCCCTTGGAAACGGCGTCATTGATGTGCGCGCGGATTTTGGCGATTGCCGGCTCATTGATCATCGGACCGATGGAAACACCTAGCTCCGTTCCGGGTCCGACGCGCATGGCATCGACGCGATCAGCCAGTTTTTTCGCAAACGCATCGTAAACGCTCGCCTGAACGAGAATGCGGTTGGCGCAGACGCAGGTCTGACCGCCATTGCGGAATTTCGAAACGAGCGCGCCTTCGATGGCGAGATCGAGATCTGCATCGTCGAATACGATGAAAGGGGCATTGCCGCCGAGTTCCAGCGACAGTCGTTTTACACTGTCGGCCGCACCGCGCATCAGCAGCGAACCGACACGGGTAGAGCCCGTGAAGGAAATTTTCCGCACCGTCTCATTGGCCATGATCTCGTTGCCGATCTCCGTCGGCATGCCGGTGACGATGTTGATGACGCCAGCCGGAATGCCTGCACGTTCGGCGAGAACGCCGAGCGCTAGGGCCGAATAGGGCGTGAATTCCGAGGGCTTGATGACCACGGTGCAGCCAGCCGCCAATGCAGGTGCGACCTTGCGGGTGATCATGGCGTTCGGGAAATTCCACGGTGTGATGATGCCGCAGACACCGACCGGCTCCTTCAGCACCACGATACGGCGATCCGGCGTCGGAGAGGGAATGGTGCCGCCGCTGATGCGTCGGCCTTCTTCCGCAAACCACTTGACGAAGGATGCTCCGTAACGGATTTCGCCCTTGGCCTCTTCAAGTGGCTTGCCCTGTTCGATGGTCAACATCAGGCCGAGATCGTCGATGTGTTCGATCATCAACGCGAACCATTTTTCCAGAAGCGCCGCGCGCTCCGCGTGCGTTTTCTTCTTCCACGGCCCGAAGGCAGCGTTGGCGGCTTCGATGGCCGCGCGGGTTTCCACGCTGCCCATATCCGGCACGGTGCCGATCACAGCCTGCGTCGCCGGGTCGATCACGTCGACCGTCTTGCCTGATGCGGCCGCTTTCCATGCGCCGCCGATCAAACCCATCTGGCGAAAGAGTTCCTTATCCTTCAAGCCCTGCATTATCTGTCTCCGAAATCAGTCGAGAGCCGCGACAACTGCGGCAGTTATTACGTCTGTCTTGTCCTTGCCCGGCACAGTGCCAATACCCCGGCCGGTCGCCTTTTCCAGCGCCGCCATGACCCGCTTGGCCGCATCCGCCTCACCCAGATGCTCCAGCATCATGGCGCCGGACCAGATGGCGGCGATGGGGTTGGCAATGCCGAGATGGGCGATGTCAGGGGCCGAACCGTGCACCGGCTCGAACATGGAGGGTGCCGTGCGGTTGGGATTGATATTGGCGGAGGCGGCAAAACCCAGGCCGCCCTGAATGGCTGCGCCGAGATCGGTCAGGATATCGCCGAAGAGGTTTGAGGCGACCACTACATCAAGGCTTTCCGGCGCCATCACCATGCGCGCCGCCATGGCGTCGATATGATAACTGGAAACTTCAACATCCGGATATTCGGCGGCGAGCTTTTGCGTCACCTCGTCCCAGAACACCATCGAATATTTCTGGGCGTTGGATTTGGTGACGGAAGCCAACTTGCCGCGACGCTTTTGCGCCTGCTCGAAGCCGAAGCGCAGGATGCGTTCCACGCCCTTGCGGGTGAAGATGGAGGTTTCGACAGCGACCTCGTCTTCGGTGCCCTGATGGACGCGTCCGCCAGCACCGGAATATTCACCTTCGGTATTTTCACGGATGCAGAGAATGTCGAATCCATCCGCTTTCAACGGTCCCTGCACGCCGGGCAGAAGCCGGTGCGGGCGGATATTGGCGTATTGCACAAATGCCTTGCGGATCGGCAGAAGCAGGCCGTGCAACGATACCGAATCCGGCACCTCCGCTGGCCAGCCGACCGCGCCCAGCAGAATGGCGTCGAAGCCGCGCAGGGTCTCGATGCCATCCTTCGGCATCATCGCGCCGGTCTCCTTGTAGAAGGCGCAGGACCAGGGGAATTCGGTGCCTTCAAGCGCAAAACCGGAGCTTTTTGCTGCGGTGTTGAGAACCTGCCAGGCGGCATCAGTCACGCTTTTGCCGATGCCGTCTCCGGGAATGAGTGCGATGCGATGCGTTTTCAAGATGCTTCCCCTGTTACAGTCCGATCAGGACGCTTTTGCTCTTGCGGTTGGCGAGATAGGCCTCCCGTCCGAGATCCTTGCCGATGCCGGAGCGTTTGTAACCGCCGGTCGGCAGGATATGGTCGCGGGAGCGGCCATAACGATTGACCCAGATCGTTCCTGCCTGGATGGCGCGAGACAGGCGCATGACGCGCGAGATATCGCGGCTGAAAAGACCCGCGGCAAGACCGTAGGTCGGATGATCGGCGAGCGCCAGCGCCTCTTCTTCCGTCTTGAAGGTTTGCAGGGTCAGCACCGGCCCGAATATCTCCTCTGTGACAGCAGGGGAGGTCTGGTCGACATTTGCGATCAAGGTCGGCTGGTAGAAATAACCCGGACCGTCCATGATCGCGCCGCCCGTCAGGCATTCGCCGCCATGCGCGACAGCCGCCTGCACGATGCCGTCAATGCGCTGGCGCTGCACTTCGGAGATGATCGGCGAATACTGTGTTGCTTCGTCCCAGGTCGGGCCGGGCTTAACTGTCTTCATGCGAGCGATGATTGCGGCGGAAAGCGCCTCTGCGACACTCTCTTCAACGATGATGCGCGAGCCGGCAACGCAGGCCTGCCCGGCATTGGACAGAATATTGCCGGCGATCGCGGCGGCGGCTTTTTCGATATCGGCGTCTGCAAAAACCAGCTGCGGACTTTTGCCGCCCAGTTCCAGCGTCATGGGCTTGACGCCGGTACGCGCGATATTTGCCATGATGGCCGAACCTGCTGCCGTCGATCCGGTGAAGCTGACCTTGGAAATTTCGGGATGGCCGGTGATGGCATTGCCTGTCACTGGCCCGTCACCCAGCACGATGTTGATGAGCCCGGCGGGCAGCCCTGCCTTGATGGCCAGTTGCGCCATGAAAATGCTGGAGAAGGGCGTCATTTCCGATGGTTTCAGCACCACGGCATTGCCGGCTGCGAGTGCCGGGCCAAGCTTCCAGCCCGCCATGGACACCGGAAAATTCCAGGGCGTAATGGCGCCCACGACGCCATAGGGCTCGGTCATGATCATGCCGACGCTTGTATCGTCGGTCGGCACGAGATCACCGCCCTCCTTGTCTGCAAATTCGGCAAAGAAGCGGATCTGTTCGGCAGTGACGGCGATATCGCCGGCAATCAGGTGGCCCACGGGCCGGGTTGAGGAGAGCGCCTCGATTTTCGCCAGCGTCTCGGCTTCCTGCTCGATCAGGTCTGCCCAGCGTTGCAGCACCCTGGTGCGCTCGCGCGGGCGCACGCCGCCCCAGTTACTGCTCTTCAGTGCGGCTTTGGCGGTTTGCACCGCCTCATCGACAAGTGCCGCATCCGCCTTCGGGCAACCGGCATATTCGATACCGTCCGAAGGACGATGCATGTCAATGCCGTTTTTAGCCGGGATCAGCCGGTCGCCGATGAAATGGCCGATCGGCAGGGACAGGCTGTCTGGATCGAAGCTGAGCGTCATGGATGATCCTCTGTGGATATGCGCCAAAGCTACTCCCTGATGGCAAGCAGCATCGACCGACTGCGGCGGGGGCGGTGAACGAAAATCCTGTTTTGCTGGTGGCCCACAGCGCAATCTTCGGCGGGCATGAAGACCGCGCCGAAAACCTTGCGACGGGTCCGATCGAGGGCCGTAAATCCGGTCGAAAGGCATCCGGGCAGGATACCCATGTAAACCATGGCTGGCATCCACCTGCGGATTGCCAGCCATCGCTTTTCTCAAAAATGCCTCTCCATCAGCCGGGATGCCAGGCATGCTGTTCGGCAAATCATCCGTTCACGGTCACATAGATCTTGCGCACGGTTTCGATTGTCTTCCAGACGCCAACGAAACCGGGCTTCATGACGAAGCTGTCGCCCGCCGTGTAACGCAGCGGCGCGCCGCCCTCCGGTGTGATCTCGATAACGCCTTCGAGAATGTGGCAGAACTCGAATGTCTCGCCTTTGATCGAGCGGCTTTCGCCGGGGGTCGCTTCCCAGATGCCGGTATGCACGGTGCCATCACGGGCTTCATCTAGCGGCCAGGTTTTGAACGACGGGTCGCCGGCGATGAGGCGTTCGGGCAGGGCCTTGGAGGCTTTCGGTTCAAAGGTGGGATTGGTGTCGATGGTCTTGAGGAGAGACATGGGTGTCCTTTCTTGGAACGGTAGGATCAATATCCGCGGCTACGGTCAACGAGGCCGAGCGGTTCGAGACCGGATTCGTATCGTTTGATATTTTCGACGACGGTGCGGGCAGCGGAATGGGGCTGGGTGACGCTGGCAATATGCGGCGTCAGGAGAATTTTCGGATGGGTCCAGAAGCGGTGGTGTTTGGGCAGGGGCTCCGGATCGGTAACGTCAATCACCGCACCTGAAAGCCTATCGCTGTTGAGTGCATCGAGCAAAGCGTCATGATCGAGCTGTTTGCCGCGCCCGGCGTGAACCAGAGCAGCCCCTTCGGGAAGCATCCCCAGACGCTCGGCGTTCAGAAGCCCCGTGGTCTCGTCGGTGAGAGGCAGCAGGCAGACGAGAATATCGCTGGTGGAGAGAATGGATTTGAGGCCGTCGTCGCCATGATGGCAGGTGACGCCATCAATCTGACGCTGTGAGCGGCTCCAGCCGGAAAGCGGAAAGCCGAAAGGTTTCAGCCGCTCCAGCGCAGCAACGCCCAGCATGCCGAGGCCGAGAACGCCCACCCGGCACTCTTCCGCCTGACGCTGGGGCAGGGCATTCCACAGTTGCTGGCGCTGCTGGTTTAAATAGACCGGCAGGTTGCGGTGAAGGGTAAGTACGCCGAGGCAGATATATTCCTGCATCATGCGGATGATGCCCTCATCCACCATGCGTACGACCTTTACCGTCTCAGGGATCGCCTGGATGTGAAACTGGTCGACACCCGCGCCGATCGAAAACAGGACTTCGAGATTGCGATACCGGGCAATGTCCTGTGGTACCGTCCAGGTGATGAGGTAACGGACTGCGTCGGGATCGACGGTTGATGCATCCATCGAAAACGGCAGATCAGGCAGTGCTGCAGCTAGAGCCTGCCGGAAAATCTCGCCGCGCTTGGCGTCGGAATTGAAGAGAAAAGTCATCTGAAATCTATGCTTCCCGAAGGTTCAAGCCGTACAGCGGCTTGCGAGTGTTTCCAGCATCGACTGGCAGGCCGAAATTTCGCCCGTCGTTATGAACTCGTCCGGCTTGTGGGCGCGGCCGATATCCCCTGGTCCGCAGATGATGGCGTCGATGCCCGCCGCTTGGAACAGCCCCGCCTCCGTGCCGTAGCTGACGGCGGCGAGACAGGGGGTGCCGGTCAATTCCTCCAGAAGCAGAACAAGCGGAGCATTGGCTGCAAGCGAAAGCGCCGGATAATCGCTCATAGGCGTCCATTCGATATCGACACCCTTTGCTGCAAGAGCCTCGACGCTTGCGCGAACCGGCCCGAGCAGTTCAAGCGGCGATGTGCCGGAAATCGCCCGCGCTTCCAGCTCGATGGCCGAGAAATCGGGGATGATGTTGATCGTCTGGCCGCCCTTCATCGTGCCGATCTGCAGCGAGGAGTAGGGTGGCTCGAAAGTCGCTTCAAAGGGGCCTTTCGTCAGCTCATGTGCCGTCTCTACGGCCTTTGCCATGATACCGGTCATCAGGTGAATGGCATTCACCCCCTGATCAGGCCGGGACGAATGGCCGGAACGGCCACGGATGGTAATGCGAGCTGCTGCTTTGCCCTTGTGTGCACGAACCGCCCGCAAATTGCTGGGCTCGCCGATGATTGCGCCCGCCGGTGCGGCGCAAAGTTCAGGCAATCTGGCGAGAAGATGCGGAACGCCACGGCAACCCGCCTCCTCGTCATAGGAAAAGGCGATATGCACGGGACGTTTCAGCGCCATGCGCGAAAATGCAGGCGCCGCGGCGAGAACCGTAGCCAGAAAACCCTTCATGTCGGTGGTTCCGCGCCCGTAGAGACGATCATTTTCCGCCCGTAGCGTAAAGGGATCGGAAGACCATTCCGGCTCGCTGGCGGGCACGACATCCATATGGCCGGACAAAACATATCCGGCGCGATCGGCCGGGCCGAAGGTGGCGAAGAGGTTGGCGCGGTCGCCCTCCGGTCCCGCAAGCAGCGATACTTTCGCGCCGTGGCTTTCAAGATAATCGGCGATCCAGCCGGCAATATCGCCATTGGCGGTTCCAACGACCGACGGGAAACCGACGAGACGCTCAAGGATTTCGATTGCGTTCAATGGTCGTCTCCGCTGACCGGATTGTCATCCCGAAAGCTTAGAATGGACTGCGACGTTTATCTGCTGAAATGCGAATGATTTCGGTAGATTGTTGTGACCTTCCAGTGCTTTCAGAAAATTCGTGCTGGCGTAACCGGCTACCGTCGGATGTCGTGGGCTAGGCCGGGACCGGATGAAGGTTCTGAGCCGTAGGGGATGAGGGCCGTTGGTTATGGACCTGCTCAAAGTCGATAGTTTCGAGCTGCGGACCGTGGATATCGCGGACGTGGATGCCGATCATCTGCATGCACTCTCCATGGCCGTCGGATGGCGATATCACGCGAATGAATGGTGTTTTCTGCGGCAATGCGGCGTGGGTCTCGCTGCGCTCGATGAGATCGACCGTGTTGTCGCAACCGCGATGCTCTTTCCCTATGATCAGGGGTTTGCGACGCTCGGCATGGTCATTGTTTCGCCCCGTTTGCAGGGGCAGGGCGTAGCACCATGGCTGGTGCAGAAACTTGTCGCGAAATTTCCCACTGTCTCCCTGCGGTTGAACGCGACGGGAGCGTCGCGGCGGTTGTTTTCAAGGTTGGGTTTTGCCGGTGATACGGAAAAAGTATATCTGTTCCGGGGAAGGGCGAATTGCCTTTTCGAGATACCGCCGCCCGGCAGAAAACAACGAATAGAGCCGTTATCCGCAGGTCATCTGACTGATGTGGTGGAACTAGACCGGGCGGCTTTTGGCGTTTCGCGCCGGAACGTTTTGCAGCGACTTTTGACGCAGAATGCGGGTTACGGTGTGTTTGAGGCGGACCGTCTTACCGCTTTTGCGCTGCGCCGTGCGGCGGGGCGGGGCCACATTATCGGTCCGGTCGTTGCGGGTGCGGACATGGATGCGATTGCACTCGTAAGGCGGCATTTTACCGATCTTGACGATGAGCTGGTGCGTCTCGACACCATCAGCGACAACAATCTCTTTATTGATTTTATTGCGCAATCCGGCTTGGTGGTGATTGAAACCCTTACCACCATGTCCAAAGACGCACCTCAACCGGCGCCCTCCGGCGCTACAAAAATTTTCGCGTTGGCGGGTCCGTCTTTGTGCTGAGCTGCAGCACTATCGCAATTGACGCCCCGGCGCTTGCCCCTTATGTCAGAAAGCGACGGTTCCTGAAGCCGAAGGGCAAAGGGATTAATAGGGAACATGGTGCGGGTGATTTCTATCGCCCAATGCCGTGGCTGCCCCCGCAACTGTAAGCGGATTGCCGCTCATCCTCGTGACGCCTGAAAAGCGTCATGCCACTGCACCCTTCAAGGTGCGGGAAGGCAGATGAACGGCGCATATTCGTGAGCCAGGAGACCTGCCGTCATAATATTGACCATCGTTACGGGCGGGGATGCCCGGAAGAGGAGCTGATTATGACCTTTCCGTCCGCGGAAACGTATTTAGAGTCCCGTTCTCCATCTCCACACTTGTTGTCGCTCTGTCACTACGCGTTTTGACGCGCGGCCTGCGGATCACGCCACTTTATTTAGACTGGAGAACATATGTTTCATTTCAAACGCCTGCCGGTTTCCGCCGGTCTTCTGGCTGTCGCATTAGCGGCCTTGCCCGCCGGTGCCGCTCAGGCTGCCGAAACCGCCTATCCGCTGACGATCAATAGCTGCGGCCACGAAATCACCTTCAAGCAGGCGCCCGCCCGCACAGTATCGGTCGGCCAGAGCACGACCGAGGTTCTCTATCTGCTCGGCGTGGCCGACAAGGTGGTAGGCACGGCGCTGTGGATCGGCCCGGTTCTGAAGGGTTACGAAGACGCCAATGCCAAGGTGGAGCGGCTTGCCGACAATGATCCGAGCTTCGAGGCGGTGGTTGGCAAGAGGCCGGACCTCGTGACGACGCAGTTCCAGTGGCAGATCGGTCCCGAAGGCGTTGTCGGAACACCGGAGCAATTCGCCGAACTCGGTATTCCCGTTTATACCTCCCCTGCCGATTGCATGGGCAAGGACAATTCCGGCGGCGGCGACGGCGTGCGCAAGTCCGTTTTCACCATGGACCTGATCTACCAGGAGGTCCGCGACCTTGCGAAAATTTTCAACGTGCAGGATCGCGGCGAGGAAGTCGTTGCCGACCTGAAAAAGCGTGAGGAAGCCGCCCGCGCCAAGATCGCTTCGGCGAATGGCAAGATTTCAGCAGTCTTCTGGTTCTCCAGCGCCGAGCTGGATATCGATCCTTACGTGGCGGGCCGCAATGGTGCGCCGGGTTACATCATGTCCGCGCTCGGACTGAAGAACGTTATCGAAAGCGATGAGGAATGGCCGACTGTTGGCTGGGAAACCATCGCCAAGGCCAATCCGTCCGTGATCGTTGCCGGCAAGATGGACCGCCGGCGGTTCCCCGCCGATGACGTCGCCGTCAAGCTCAAGTTCCTTGCTACCGATCCGGTTGCCAGCATCATGCCCGCCGTCAAGGCGGCCCATGTCTTCGAAATGGACGCGCAGGCGATGAACCCGACCATCCGCACGATCGAAGGCATTGAAACGCTGGCCGAGGCGATTTCCACAGCCGGTCTCGCCAAGTGAACGGTCTTTCCGTCAATCTTGGCAGGGCGGGTCTGGCTTTTGCCGCACTCGCCCTGCTGCTCGTCGCGCTGATGGCCGGTGCGGCCATCGGCGAGACTGCCATTCCGTTCGACGTGGTGGCAAAGACCATTGCCAATCGTGTCTTCCATGCGGGTTATCCGCTGGAGCCGCTGGATGAGGGCATCGTCTGGAGTTACCGCCTCAGCCGCGCCGTTGTTGCCGCGTGCTGTGGCGCCTCGCTGGCGCTGGCCGGTGCGGTGCTTCAATCACTTCTGCGCAACCCGCTCGCCGATCCCTATATCCTCGGTATTTCCGCAGGCGCCTCAACCGGGGCCGTGGCCGTGGCGCTTCTGGGCTTCGGAGCGGGGTTCCTGACGATGCCGGCCGGCGCCCTGATCGGGGCTTTTGTGGCTTTTTCGCTTGTCAGCCTTCTGGCGGTGCGGGCAGGGCACGGCAACAGCGCCATCATCCTGGCGGGGGTCGCCGGTTCGCAACTGTTCAACGCCATGACGTCGTTCATCGTCACCAAATCCGCCAATGCCGAACAGGCGCGCGGCATCATGTTCTGGCTGCTGGGCAATCTTTCGGGCGTGCGCTGGCCGGATGTCTGGCTGGCTTTGCCGGTCAGTATTGCGGGTCTTGGGGTGTGCCTCTGGTACGCACGCGCGCTTGATGCTTTCGCTTTCGGCGGTCAGGCAGCAGCTTCGCTCGGTATTCCAGTGCGCCGGGTCTATGCGGTGCTGATCTCGGTTTCGGCGGTCATGACGGCAGTCATGGTGTCGCTGGTCGGTTCCATCGGCTTCGTCGGTCTCGTCATCCCGCATGCGGCGCGCATCTTCGTTGGCGTTCGCCACGGCATGTTGCTGCCGGTGACGGCGCTGACCGGTGCAATTTTCATGATCATCGCAGATATCCTCTCGCGCACCGTCATTCCGGGGCAGGTGCTGCCGATCGGCGTGATCACTGCGCTGGTCGGCGCGCCCGCCTTCGCCTTTATTCTCGGGCAGAAGAGAGGCCGGTCATGAAATTATCCGCCCATGATCTGCATTTCCATGCCGGCAATCTCGACATTGTGCGCGGTGTTTCGCTGGAGGTCGCCACGGGCGAGTTTCTGGGTATCATCGGGCCGAACGGTTCGGGCAAAAGCACGTTGCTTTCCATGCTGGCCGGCATTCGCATGCCGCGTCGGGGTCATGTCATGCTTGGTGAGGAACGGCTTGCCACATTCGGGCGGCGCGAACTTGCCCGCAGGCTGGCCTTTGTGGAGCAGCAGGCCGAAACCACCGAGCGCATCAGCGCGCGACAGGCCGTGGAACTGGGGCGCACGCCCTATCTCGGCCCGCTTTCCGCATGGTCGCCAAAGGACGACGCCATCGTCGATGCGGCGCTCGGAAATGTCGATATGGCGGACAAGGCCGAGCGAAACTGGCATCACCTTTCCGGCGGCGAACGCCAGCGCCTGCACATTGCCCGCGCATTGGCGCAGGAGCCGCATATTCTGCTGCTGGACGAACCGACCAACCATCTCGATATCGGCCACCAGATCGGTCTGCTCGATCTGGTGCGCAGGCAGGGACTGACGGTTGTGGCGGCGCTGCATGATCTCAATCACGCCGCCATGTTCTGCGACCGCGTCGCCATCATGCATCGCGGTGAAATGATCGCTGTCGGCCCACCGCGCGAGGTCCTCACCTCTTCGACCATCGCCGATGTGTTCGGGGTGCAATCCGTCGTCACCACGGATGAAAGCGGATTTTCACATATTCGTTTTCTGCCGGCCCACGGTGCGGCCGATCACGCAAGGAAAGCAACGGCACGATGATGAAATTGAAAAGACTTGTAAATCTCCGCTTTGGCGCGCGGCAGCTTTGCGTTTCCGCGGGACTTGCCATGGTTGTGGCCACAGGGTTTTCCATTCAAGCCGTAGCCGAGACCTTCGAGATAAAGATGCTGAACCGTGGCGAAAAGGGCTCCATGGTGTTCGAACCCGATTTTCTGGAGATCGCTCCCGGCGACCGCGTGCGCTTCGTGCCGAGCCACAAGAGCCATAATGCCGCGACGATCGATGGTATGGTTCCCGAAGATATTGAAGGTTTCAAAAGCCGGATCAACGACGAATTCGAGACCGGTTTCGAAAAGCCAGGCTTTTACGGCATCAAATGCTCGCCGCATTACGGCATGGGCATGGTCATGCTGATCAAGGTGGGGGACGCGGTTTTGCCGCAGAGCTACAGGACGGTAGAGGTCCCAGGCCGGGCGAAGCCGCGCTTTGAGGAGCTATTCGAGCGGGCGGAAAAATGAGGTCCCTGCATCGCGTTTTCATGCGTCATGCACGACTAGATCCGGCATCCAGCCAAGGCGCGTCTGCACCGTGAGAAACTATTATTAAGCGATCAAGGACTTGGTCGCACTGGACCCCGGATCACATCCGGGGTGACGGAGAGCTGGGCGGCAGCTTGGTGGCTTTGGTCGCCCTATCCCTTGCCGGACGTGTGCGGCTTCACGGCGCATATTGCATAACGGTGCTGCAATCCCCGCAAGATGCCTTTCAGCAGACTGAAATTTTTCGCCTGGGCACGATGAATGGCCTGAAGTTCCTGATCGATGGCAACGGGCTCGAAGCCGGTTTCACGCAACAGCGCTGCAACGTCACCAGCTCTTGCACCCTGTGAAAAATAGACCCGCGATAGAATGCTGTTGAAGGTGTTTTCCGGATCCGCCGGCTTGTGCGGCTGGTCCGGCTTCACAAGGCCGATGCTTTCCAGACCCGCCGCCAGCTTCTTGACCAGTCTTTCGCGCCAGCCGGTGTTGACGAAATCGCCATCGACGATCAGCAGGCGTCCGCCGGGTTTCAAGACACGGAACCATTCGGCAAAGCTTGCCTTCGGGTCCACCAGCGTCCAGACCAGATGGCGGGTGATGATGACGTTGGCGCTTTCGTCCGGCTCCATCGTGTTTTCGGCGTCGCCGACAAAAAAGCGGATATTGCGCCCGCGGGTTTTCGCTTTCGCCCTTGCAAGCTCCAGCATGGTTTCCGACCAATCCATGCCGGTGACCTGAAAACCGAGATCGTCCATCAGGTGCGAGATAACGCCGGTGCCGCTAGCCAGATCCAGCGCCTTGCGGCCTTCTCCCTGGCCCAGATGCTTCAAAACCAGCGCGTGCCAGGCCTTGCGCTCTTCTTCGGAGAAAATCTCATGACCCGGGGAAAGGTCGAAAGTCGCGGCGCGGCCGGACCAATAGGTTTTGATTTCGTCTCTCAGGCTGTCGTTTTTGCCATAGTGGATAGTGTCGATCATCGGTCTTCAGCTCACATACCGGTCAGTTAAGAATGGCTCTAAAACATAAAACTTGACTAGTATAGTCAGAAAATAATACAGCCGCGCCAGTCAACACTGGAGAGCAATATCCGATGCGCATCTCAGCCAAATCCGCGGCACTTGCCCTTGGCCTTCTCGTATCCGCAGCGTGGCCTGCATTGGCCGAAAAGGTCACCGTCAAGGATGTGACCGGCCGCGACGTGGAAGTCAATGTGCCCGTTTCGCATGTGATCCTCGGCGAAGGCCGTCAGATCTATTTCCTGGCGGCGCTCGACAAGGAAAACCCTTTCCAGCACGTTGTCGGCTGGCGCGACGACCTGGCGAAAGCCGACCCGGAAACCTATGCGGCCTATCTTGCCAAGTACCCTGATATTGCCAAGCTGCCGACCTTTGGCGGCATGAAAGACGGCACCTTCGACATCGAGCAGGCCATTTCGCTGAAGCCAGACGTGATCCTGATGAACATCGACGCGAAGACCGCGACGCAGGAGGCCGGTTACATCGAGAAGCTCGAAAAGGTCGGCATCCCGCTTGTTTACGTCGACTTCCGCGAAAAGCCGATGGAAAACACCGAGCCGAGCATGCGTCTGATGGGCCAGCTGACCGGCAAGGAAAAGATCGCCGAGGACTTCATCAAGTTCCGCGCGGACGCCATCGCCAAGGTCACCGATACGCTCGAAAAGGCCAATCCGAAGAAGCCCGTCGTGTTCGTCGAACGCGCCGGCGGTTATTCCGACGATTGCTGCATGTCCTTCGGAAACGAGAATTTCGGCAAGATGGTCGAACTCGCCGGCGGCATCAACATGGCCAAGGACATCATTCCCGGCACGTTCGGCAACGTCAATCCGGAACAGATCATCGCCTCCAATCCGGAACAGATCATCATCACGGGTGGCAACTGGAACGGTTATGTTCCCGGCGGCAACTGGGTCGGTGTCGGTTATGGCGCGGATATGAAGGAAGCCCACCGCAAGCTTGAAAACCTGACCAAGCGCCCGGCTTTCACCGGGGTACAGGCGGTCAAGAACGGCAATGTCCACGCCATCTGGCACCAGTTCTACAACAACCCGTATCAGTTCGTGGCCATTCAGGAAATCGCCAAGTGGCTGCACCCGGACCTCTTTAAGGATCTCGACCCCGAGGCGACCTTCAAGGAGCTGCATGCCCGCTTCCTGCCGCTCGACTACAAGCCCGGTTACTTTGTGTCGCTGAAGGACACGAAATAAGACAGGGACGGTGAAGGGGAGCGCCGTCCGATCGATGGATGAAGCCGCAGCCATGCGGCTTCATCATTTTCTTTTGGAACTAAGAGGACTTCTCATGCGGCTTAACGCTCTCAGGCATCTTGCGGTGCTGGCTTTGTCTCTTCTCGCTTTGCCGGCTTATGCCGGAGAAATCACCGATGTCACCGGACGCAAGGTCGAGCTGGACCTGCCGGTCAAACGTGTCATCGTCGGTGAGGCGCGCCAGATCCACGTCATCGCGGCGCTCAAGGGCGACCAGACCTTCGACACCATTGTCGGCTGGCGTGACGATCTCCTCAAGAAGGACCCTGACAGCTACGCCGCCTATGTCGAGCGCTTTCCGCAGATCGAAAAACTGCCGCGCTTCGGTTATGTGCCGCAGGGCGATTTCAGTCTGGAAACGGCCATTACCCTTTCGCCTGACGTGATCACCCTCAATCTGGAAGCGGAAAAATCCGCCAAGGAAAGTGGTTTCGAAGAGAAGGCCGCCGCCGCCGGAATCAAGATCGTCTATCTCGATTTTCGCATCGATCCCGAAAAGAACAGCGAAGCCTCGATTGAAATTCTCGGGAAAATGTTTGGCGCCCAAGAGCGTGCAAAGGAATTCATCGCCTATCGCCGTGCAGAAATCGCCCGCGTGACCGACCGGCTCGCCAGCGTCAAGGACCTGAAGCGTCCCGGCGTCTTCATCGAGCGCGCGCCCGGCATTTCCGGTGAAGACAATTGCTGCCGCACCTTCGGCCCGGTCAATTTCGGCGCGATGGTCGATCTCGCTGGCGGCCATAATATTGCCGACGGCATCATCAAGACGACGTTCGGCGATCTCAATCCCGAGCAGCTCGTCGTTGCCGATCCGGATCATGTCATCGTAACCGGCTCAAACTGGGCAGCTGAATCCGACATCAACCAGTTCGTTCCCGTTGGACGCGGAGCCGACATGGCTCTTTCCCGGAAAAGACTGACAAACCTGATGAAGCGCACGCCGTTTCCGGAACTGAATGCTGTCAAACAAGGCAATGTCCATGCCGTGTGGCACCAGTTCTACGGCGCGCCCTACGAGTTCTTTCCGATTCAGCAATTCGCCAAGTGGTTCCATCCCGAGCTCTTCGCCGATCTCGATCCCGAGAAGAATTTTGAGGACTTTCACCGGAAATTCCTGCCCGTCACCTACAAGCCGGGCTACTTCGCATCCCTCGAAAAAGGTTCGAATGAATGAGTTCGTTGAATGAAATCGCCGTTGGCGTAAGTGGGCGCGATCAATATCGCGCCCTTGCCGCACGAAGAATCGTTATTCTCTTCGGGCTTTTCATCGCCCTTTGTTTCAGTATGGCTGCCGACATGGCACTTGGTCCGGCGCGCTACACGATATCAGAAGTTCTGGCGACGATTGCCGATCCGGCTGCTGCTGCAAACCAGCTTCGGGTGGTGATATGGGATATCCGCATGCCGATTGCGCTGATGGCGGTCACCGTCGGCGCGTCGCTTTCGGTTGCGGGCGCACAGATGCAGACCATCCTGTCCAACCCTCTCGCCAGCCCGTTTACGCTCGGCATTTCGGCCGCCGCCAGTTTCGGCGCCGCGCTGGCCCTTGTTGGCGGCGTTGCGATCTTTCCCGGTGCCGTCCAGTATATGGTGCCGATCAACGCCTTCATCATGGCGATGATTGCCGCCCTGTTCATTCATTTTGCCTCGACGATGCGCGGCGTAACCGTGGAGACTATCGTCCTTCTCGGCATCGCGCTGGTGTTCACCTTCAATGCCGCATTGTCGCTGCTTGAATATCTGGCTTCCGAACAGGCGCTCGCCGCCGTCGTTTTCTGGACCATGGGCAGCCTGACCAAGGCCACGTGGGAAAAGGTCTATATCACCGGTGGTATTCTTCTCGTTACGGTGCCGATGTTCATGCGCAACGCATGGGCGCTGACGGCGCTTCGGCTGGGTGACGACAAGGCAGCCAGCATGGGCATCAATGTGCGTCGGCTGCGGCTGCAGACCATGCTGACGGTCAGCCTTCTGGCCGCGATTCCGGTTTCTTTCGTTGGTACCATCGGTTTCGTCGGGCTTGTCGGCCCGCACATAGCCCGCATGGTGGTGGGCGAAGATCAGCGCTTCTTCCTGCCGGGCTCGGTGATCTGCGGTGCGCTGCTGCTTTCGGCAACCTCTGTCATCAGCAAGATACTCATTCCCGGCGCAATTCTGCCAATCGGCGTCATCACGGCGCTGGTTGGCGTACCGTTCTTTTTCGCGCTCATTTTCGGCAACAGGAGACGCGCATGGTAGCGCTCGCATTGAAGGATGTCGGCGCTGCCTACGGCCGCACGACTGTTCTCTCCAAGGTCGGCATCGATACGCTGGAAAGCGGCAGTGTCACGGCGGTTATTGGCCCGAACGCTGCCGGCAAGTCCACGCTTTTCAAGCGCATCGCCAGCCTGATCTCCGGTCCCGGGCTTGTCGAGTTGTCAGATACGGCACGCGGCAACCGGGCCATCTGCTACATGCCGCAGGACACCGGCGCCAACGCCGTGCTGACGGTTTACGAATCCGTGCTTCTGTCCGCCAAGCAGGGCGGCGGGTGGCGTGTTCACGACGATGAGCTGTTTGAGATCGACGCTATTCTCAAGGCGCTGAAAATCCACGATCTCGCCTTCCGGGGGCTCGGCGAATTGTCTGGCGGTCAGCGGCAGCTTGTGTCCCTGGCGCAGGCGCTGGCCCGCAAGCCGGAGGTGCTGTTGATGGACGAGCCGACATCTGCTCTCGACCTCCACCGGCAGGTCGAGGTTCTGGGGTTTGTGACCGACCTTGCCCAGAAGACTGGCATGATCGTGCTGATCGCCCTGCACGACCTCAATCATGCGCTTCGTTATTGCGAGAATACGATGGTGATCGCGCGCGGCGAAATGGTGGTGAGCGGCAGCACCGAGACGGTGATAACCCCGGCCATGTTGCGCGATATCTACCGCATCGATGCGCGCATCGAACCCTGTTCGCAGGGCAGGCCGATGGTCATAGTCGACGGCGCTATCTGACGCTATCACACGACCCGGCCGCGCCTGCCGCCGGGTCTGCGAGTCTCTGGCTGTTGCAGGGCCGCGACCGCACAAATTCTTGATAATAATAGTCATGAATAGCTGTTCGGTCGAGAGTTTGGGTGCTAGAGGTTTAGACGGGAAAACTGCTTTGTCGTTTGGGGGCTTGCAGTTTCGTTTATCCTTGAAATTTCTCTCGGTTGAGACATGGGCATACGGGAAGATGACAAGCGTTATAACGCTTACGTCGCGCACAGGGTTGACCTGATCAAATACGCCACGCTTATTTTAGGGTCGCGGGCGGACGCGGAGGACGTGGTTCAGGAGGCATTCCTGAAATTCGTTCCCGAAGGTTCCGGCAATCCTTCCAACCTCAAATCCTATCTTTTCCGCATCGTCCGCAACCTCGCCCTCGATAATCGCCGCCGCAACCGGCAGGACCTGCGGGAGCGGCCCGACGATACCCCGTTCTGGGGCATACCGCAGGGTCACGGCACACCAGAAGAGCATGCCCTGTTCTGCGACGAGGTCCGGCAGATGCAGATTATTTTGGCCTCTCTGCCGGTCCAGGCGCGTGTGGCATTGGAAATGCATAGATTTGGCGGCTACAATATGGAAGAGATCGCCCGTCACCTCGGCGTATCCGTGGCTAGCGCCCACCGTCTGATTAAGAGTAGTATTGCCGCCATTACCAAAGAAATGCAGTAAAATAGCCTTTATTGTTTCATCTTGTGAAAAAAAGTTCTCCCTCAAACGTCTTTATAGCAACACGGAAGACGAGGCATCTCCTCCGCCCAGTCAAAGGAACTGACCGGCTCAATGACAATTGATCCCGATAAAAAAATAACATTGCCGACCGGGAAGGCGGAAGAGGCTGCCGACTGGCTGATACGCCTGCAGACGGGTTCGGCGGAACCGAGGCTGAAGGCGGAATTTGATCAATGGTTGGCTGCTTCGCCGGCAAATCGTCTGGCCTGGGAGCGGACATGCAAGACTTGGCGCAATCTCGGTCTGGTCGAGCCGGGTTTAAAGAGCCTCTGGGAAGACGCGCCGCACCTGCCTGGCGTTGCCGGAAAACAGGCATCGCGACGGCGCTGGTCCTTGCGGCATTATGCCGGCATGGCGGTGGCAGCAGTGTCTCTCTGTCTTGCGGTGCTGTTCGTTCCCACGCTTTTCGTCCATATCAAGGCCGAATATCAGACCAGTACCGCAGAGAGCCGCACCATAACCCTTGAAGACGGCAGCAGGGTGCAGCTTGCCGCGGCAAGTGCGCTTACCACTGATTTTGCCAATGGCCGCCGTAATGTGAAGGTGCTGAAGGGCGAAGCTTTTTTTGATGTCGTGCCGGATAGCGACCGTCCCTTTGTCGTGGAGGCGAAAAACCTGACCGTCCAAGTGCTCGGCACGGCTTTCGATGTCGACATGACGGATGGCGTGACGCAAGTCGCGCTTGCGCATGGTTCCGTGGAAGCTTCCTTCCGCAACGCGCCACCAACGCGGCTCGTTCCGGGTGAGATGCTGGTTGTCGACGCCTCCGGTGCAATCCGGAAAGAGACCGTTCCCGTCGAGGATATTGGTGGCTGGCGCAACGGCGAGCTTTACGTTGTGGATGCGACGATCGGTTCTGTCGTCGAGCAAATCCAGCGGTATCATCCCGCATGGCTGACGATGGCGGACAAGACGCTTGCAGAGCAGCGTGTGACTGGCTTCTACAATCTTCGCGATCCGGACCGTGCGCTGGAAGCATTGGTGGAACCCTATAAGGGCAAGGTTCATGCAATTGCCAATACTGCCCGCATCATCACCCGTTTCTGAAGCGCAATAAAACAAAAAATCGTATTTATTTTCAGTCGTTTATAAAAAATTCTCCGAAACCCTGAAAAAAACTGCCGAGGCAATCGTCTTTTTGTTGAGTAATCCGGTCAAGATATAGCCGGAGCGAAGACAGGAAGACAAAAGCAGCATGCGCCTCCAGATACGTAAGAACGGTTCAGGGAAAAACGCGGCAAAGCCGGCACGTATGACCGTGCTTTTGGCGACAACGGCGGTGGTCGTTTCAATGTCGGTACCGGCTTTTGCGCAGAGCGGACCGAATGCCGCCAATGGTCAGCGCTCCGGTGGTGAGCAGGGTGCAACGCGGCCTTTTAATATTCCCGCCCAGCCGCTGTCCTCCGTTGTCGGCGTTTTCGGGCGGCAATCCGGTCTGCAGGTTACGCTTGCCACACCGTCCGCCGGCAATGTGCGCACCAATGCCGTTACCGGCAGTTTTACGGTGCGGGATGCGCTGTCACGGCTTCTGGCAGGCACGGGCGTGAATTTCCGGTTTGCCGGAAATGGCAGAACTGTCGTCATCGGCTCGGACCAGGCCACTGCCGATCTTTCCAGGGCGGAAGGCACCACCGTTCTGGAAGAAATTACCGTGACGGGAAAAACCGGACGCAATTCCATTGCCGGCACCGGTTATCAGGGAACGCCCGACTGGGTTTATGAAACACCCGCCAGTGTCAGCGTCGTCAGTCGCGAGGCGATCCAGTCCGCCGGCGTGCGCAACACGCGCGATGTCTTCAACCGCGTCTCCGGCGTCTATGCCGGTGAGGGCAACGGCAGCTTCCCGACCGTTTCGCCCAATATACGTGGCTTGCAGGAAAGCGGCCGCGTGGTCGTCTCCATCGATGGTGCGCGGCAGAATGCGCAGCGTGGTTTCAGCACCGGTGGCGCCTCGATTTATTCTGCCAATAACGGCCAGGCCTATGTGGATGTGGCCTTCATCCGCGCCGTCGAAGTGGAAAAAATGACCAATGCCACATCCGGCAATGCCGGTTCGCTGGGCGGAAAGGTCGAGTTCCGCACCGTCAACGCCGTCGATCTCATCCCTGAGGGTGCAAACAAGGGCGGAGAGGTGAATGTTTCCCGCGGCACCAATGGTTACGATTTTCAGGGTTCGGTTCTGGCCGCAGTTCGTGAGCCGAATGGCCCTCTCTCCCTTGTTGCCGGTTACAGCCGCACGATCATGGATGAATACAAGATCGGAACCAAGGGTGAGGCCCGAAGCACCGCTTTGACGATGAAGGACCTGCTCGGCAGGGACGGTTGGTCGACATTTTTCAAGGGCGAAGGTGACTTCGGGGATGTGCAGACTTCGTTGTCATGGATGCACCAGCAGAATGACTTCGTGCAGGGTGCCGCCGAACAGATAGACCGGGAGAGCGTGCGTAACGACAGCGTCGTCGCGAAGCTGGACTGGGACCCCGAAAGCGAACTCATCGATTTCAAATCTTCGTTGTGGCTGAACGACAATATGACGCACGAACTGCGTGCAGAGCGTATTGGGTATGCCGCTGAGACGAATCTTGACATGGGCTTACGCAGTTTTGGCGTCAGTGTCGAAAACACCAGTCGCTTCGATACAAAAGCGGGTGCGTTAAGTTTAAATTATGGTGGGGAAGCATTTCGGGATATTGCATCGTCGATTGCCACCAGTTCCGCAATTAGCGAGAATCCCTCGTTCGCGAGTAGCTACACGGCTTTCAGTCCTGCCGGACGGCGTGATGTTGCCAGTCTGTTTGTAAACGGTGAATTAGAGCCCGCCGATTGGATCAAGCTGAGTGGCGGCGTGCGTTATGACTGGTCACGTCTGAAGGGATCGGCGACTTACTACAATCAGGTAACGGTTGCGACGGGTTCAAACCGTGTTGTAGGCGCGATAGACAATTATCTCACCTATGTATCGCAATACTCGCGGCCGACTTACGATCGTGTCTACGCGATCTGCACCACGGGTGTATTTGGTGGTCGCACTTTCACTGCGACACAGAGGGCAGGTTCCTGCAACACTCTGAACAACGTCTGGCCTGCAACCAGGGGTGAAATCATCAACGGCCAATGGCGGGATGCTGGAACTACGTATTTTGATACGACTTATTCGACGGAGTATCCCTCTTACGACGTGGAAATAGACCGTACCTACAGTGCCTGGCTGCCGTCCGCTACGATAGAACTGAAACCCGTTGACTGGTTCCGGCCTTATGCGAGCTATTCCCAGAGCCTGCGACCGCCGACAATTCTCGAGGCTTTTTTTGCCGGCGCACGCCCTGGAGATTCGGCCGGCTACGAATACGCCCCGAACCAGTCCCTGCGCGCGGAAAAAGCGACGACCTACGAAATCGGCGCGAATATGAGCTTTGACGGCGTGCTGCTGGACAACGATTCCGTCCGCATCAAAATGGCCGCCTTTCGCCGTGAGGTTAAGGATTATATCGCTCTCGGTTATCTCGTTACGGATCAGGTGGCGGATCGGACCTATACCAGCTTCGTCAATCTCGACGGCACGACCTATATGCGCGGCCTTGAATTCGAGGGCAATTACGATGCGCGAAGCTTCTGGCTTGGTGGCTCAGCGACGCTGCTGAAGACCGACTGGCCGGACAACACGCAGGTATTTTCCAACGGCACCACCACGACAAGCGGCGAGATTGTCGCATGGCCAGGCGATGTTGCGCCCAAGGTGAAGCTTACGTTCGATGGCGGCATGCGTTTCTTCGACGAAAAATTCTCTCTGGGTGCGCGGCTCAACCATGTCACGCCGACACAATCGCGGACGCTCGATACGGAGGGTAATCTGCGGGAGGTAACCGATCCCTACACGACGGTGGACCTATACGGCTCCTATGCCTTCAACGAAAAGGCGACGCTTCGTTTCGCGGTCAACAACCTGACCGACCGCAAATACATCCCGGCAGCCAGTGCCTATACCGCACCGGGCCGCACTTTTGTCGCGACGATGAACGTGAAGTTCTGATGCGCGGAAGAAATTCTCCGGGCTGGGGTTGCAGCCCGTCCCGGAGATGAAACGCCTTCGTCACATGACAAAGGTATCCCTATTGGCCAGCAAAGGAGTACACCTATGGCTACCACAATTCAACTGACGCAGTCTTCCTCCGACTTGATCGGTTACCTCAACGGTTGGACGAGCGGTTTCGGTTCGACCTATGGTGCGTTCTACGACGCTCAGACCAGCTCTCTCGCCACCACCACTATCGATCCGAACACGACCTATGAGGCGTGGGGCGATGGCAGCAACGGTGGCAAGGGCATTGTCATGAGCGGTGCCCTGCAATACTCCCAGGGCAACCTGACAGGTTCGGTCGACAGCATCGTTCTCGGCACCGGCTACAGCCAGTCCACCAGCGGCATCGCCGTCAGCCAGCAGGAACTGCTGATCGATCCCGACGGCTCCTACTCGCTCGCAGGCGCGCGCGATCTTCTCGATCTCGCCGTTTACCAGCTTGCCCGTTTTGGCTCGCTGGCTGGCTTCTATGACTACTTCGCGGCTACCGGCACTGTGATCGAAGACACTGCTTCCTCTAACACCCTTACGGGTTTTGCTGGTAATGATACGTTCGTTTTCTCTGGCGGCAGTGATGTTGTACAGGCTGGCCCGACCGGAACATACGGTTATCAGGACGGCACCGACAAACTGGATATTTCCGCTTGGGGCGCCGGAAGCATCGATGACGTCATTGTAGGCAGCAATGCAAACGGAGACGCAGTTATTGAAAACATCTTTGGCGGCGACAGCATCACTCTCGTTGGTGTAGATTCCAGCGTACTCGACGCATCGGACTTCATTTTCGCCAGCGCATCGGCGCTTGCCGCTTAAAGGAAAATCAGGCTGTGGGCTTTCAAAACCACCAGCAGACACCGCCGCAGTCCCTCACTGCGGCGGTTGTTTCGCCCCTTAAAAGCACGTTTTTCGGTGTGGCGCTCATCAGCGGTGTGGTCAACATCCTGGCGCTGACGTCGCCCCTGTTCATGCTTCAGGTTTACGACCGGGTGCTGGCCAGCGGCAGTCTGCCGACACTGGTCGGGATCGCCATTCTTGCGCTCGGCCTCTATGGCTTCCAGTGCCTGCTCGACATCATCCGCGCCCGGGTCCTGATCCGTATCGGCGAGGACTTCGACATGCGCTATTCCGGCAAGGTGCATGATGCGGTGGTGCGCCTGCCGCTCGTCAACCGTATGCCGGGGGACGGCCTGCAGCCGCTGCGCGATCTCGACAACGTGCGCGGTTTTCTGTCCGGCACGGGGCCCACCGCCTTTTTCGATCTGCCTTGGATGCCGCTCTACCTTGGCATATGTTTTCTGTTTCATTTCTGGATCGGCGTGACGGCTCTTGCCGGTGCCGTTCTGCTAATATCCCTCACCATCTTGACCAATATGTTCTCGCAGAAGCCGATCCGCGACACCATGGTTGAAAACATGGCGCGCAACCGGCAGCTGGAAGCCTCGCGCCGCAACGCCGAAGCCGTGCAGGCCATGGGGCTCGGCGGCCGGCTTGGCAAACGCTGGCAAATCTCCAACGAGGCTTATCTCGCCGCCAACCGCAAGGCGGGCGATGTGGCCGGTGGCCTCGGCAATATCGCAAAATCCCTGCGGATCGTGCTGCAATCGGCCATTTTGGCGGTCGGCGCATGGCTGGTCATTCAGCAGGAGGCCTCAGGCGGCGTGATGATCGCCAGTTCGATCATGATGGGTCGGGCTTTGGCGCCCGTCGATCTTGCCATATCCAACTGGAAGTCCTTTGTTGCCGCCCGCCAGAGCTGGGCGCGGCTAAGGGAGCTTTTTGCGCAGATGCCGGTAACGGCGACCGCAATGGCACTGCCGAAGCCTGAGAGAGAATTGAAAGTCGAAAACGTCACCATCATTCCACCGGGAGAGAGAAAACCGACCGTCGCGGGCCTTGGTTTCGTCATGACCGCCGGGAATGCGCTCGGTGTCATCGGCCCATCCGGCTCGGGAAAATCCACCCTCTCGCGCATTCTCACCGGAGCCTGGATGCCCGCCGCCGGTAAGGTGCGGCTTGATGGTGCGAGCTTCGATCAATGGGATCGCGAAGCCCTCGGCCGCCATATCGGTTATCTGCCGCAGGGCGTGGAGCTTTTCGACGGCACGATCGGCGAAAACATTTCCCGTTTCGAGGACAATCCCGATCCCGACGCAATCATTGCCGCTGCGAAAGCCGCCGGTGCGCACGAACTGATCCTGCGCTTCGAAAAGGGGTATGACAGCGATATAGGTGAGGCCGGTTCCGCGCTTTCGGCAGGACAACGCCAGCGTATCGGTCTCGCGCGTGCGCTTTATGGCGATCCCTTCATCGTCGTGCTGGACGAGCCGAATGCCAATCTCGATGCGGAGGGCGAAGCCGCCGTTGTCAGGGCGATTGCGTCGGTCAAGGCGCGCAACGGTATCGCCATCGTCGTCGCGCATCGGCCCAGCGCGATCGGTGCCGTCGATTTCATTCTGATGATGGAGGAGGGGCGGATGAAGGCCTTCGGTCCGCGCGACGAGGTTCTCTCGAAAGTGCTGCGCACTCCGAATGCTCAAGCGGCGAAAGGTTTCACCGCATCCGCGCACACGGTTTCACCATTGCGTGTCGTCGCGAATACCCAACCTAAGACGGTGGCGGTGGAAGAGAGCGGCGAGGAGAACAGGCAGGAAGGAGATACGGATGTCAAAAATTGACCAGCGCACGCAGGTGTCCCGCTCCATCCGCAAACATCTTCTTGCCGGTCTTGCCGCAAGCGTCGCACTGCTGGCCGGCGTCGGCGGATGGGCAGCGACGACAAATCTTGCTGGCGCGGTCGTCGCGTCCGGTCATCTTGTGGTCGATTCCTATATCAAGAAGGTACAGCACCCCAAGGGTGGCGTCGTCGGTGAAATTCTGGTGAGCGAAGGTGGCAGGGTAAAGGCTGGCGACGTCGTCATGCGTCTCGACGCCACCCAGACCCGCGCTAATCTCGCCATAGTGACCAAGCGGCTGGATGAGCTGAGCGCGCGCATGGCAAGGCTGGAGGCCGAACGGGACGATCTGCCGGAACTCGTTTTTCCACAGGCTCTGGTGGCGCGCAAGGACGATCCCGATGTCGCTTCCGCCATGCGCAGCGAAACCAGGCTGTTCGAATTCCGCAAATCCTATCGTGAGGGGCGCAAAGCGCAGCTTGTGGAGCGTATCACTCAGTTCGAACATGAAATCGAAGGATTGAGGGCACAGGAAATCGCCTACGACAACGGGCTTGCGGTTTTGCAGGCTGAGATCACCTCGCAGAAATCCTTACGGGAGCAGGGCATCGTGTCCGTGCAGCGGCTGAACAGCCTGCAAACCCAGGCCGCGACATTTGGCGGTGAGCGTGGCGAAAAAATCGCCTATCAGGCGCAGACGGCGGGCAGGATCACCGAAACGAAACTGCAGATCCTGCAGATCGATCAGGAACTGCGCACCGAAGTGGGCCGGGAACTGCGCGAGATACAGGCGCAGATGGGTGAATATGTTGAGCGGAAGGTCGCTGCGGAGGACGAGCTGAAGCGCATCGATATCATCGCGCCGCAATCCGGCATGGTGCATGAAATGGCGGTGCATACCGTGGGTGGCGTGGTGACGCCGGCCGACCCGATCATGCTCATCGTGCCTGATGGGGACGAACTGGCGCTCGAGGTGCAGATCGTGCCGAAGGATATAGACCAGTTGCAGGTAGGGCAAAAAGCGATGCTGCGGATGACCGCGTTCAACCAGCGCGTCACGCCGGAACTGGAAGGCCATGTCAGTCGCATCGCCGCCGATATCACCACCGATCAGAGGACCGGCCTCTCCTATTATCTGGCGCGGATTTCCATACCGGTTGCCGAGCGGGAAAAGCTGAACAATGCGCCGCTGATGCCGGGCATGCCTGCCGAGGCGTTCATCCAGACCAGCGAGCGCACAGCGCTTTCCTATATCGCCAAGCCGCTGACGGACCAGATCAACCGCGCCTTCCGGGAAGAATAGCGGGCTTTTCTGATCGGCAGTCACGACTTGAGATCAAAGCCAGCCCAGCGCTTTCGCTGCGCGGATCGCTTCCGCGCGGCGTTTGCAATCCAGCTTGCGGAACAGGTTTCCGAGATGGAATTTTACCGTCACTTCCGAGATGTTGAGGGTCTGCGCGATCTTCTTGTTCGACATGCCGCTGGCCAGCAATTGCAGCATCTGTGCTTCCCGCTGCGAAAGCCCGCCATGCAGGGCGCGTGCCTGCGGCGAGTTGACCGAGGCGGCGAAAATCGACAGCGCGTTCCGGACATCGGAAGAGGTTTCGATGAAACCGCGGATACGGCGATTGTTCAGAAGCGGCGACAGGAATATGCGCTCCTCCGACAGGACGCCGTTGCAGCCAAGGCGCGTCGCCGATTCAAGTGCGTTGAGGATATGGGCGCGGGCGCCGGCACTGTCACGACGCTGGTGTGCGGCATAGCTCTGCCATATTCTGAGCGCGACCTTTTCGCGGTTGGTGACCTTGGGGTTGGCGATCATTGCATCCATCTGCCGGGAGAGATAGGCGCGCGGCGTGAAAAGATGTACCGCGTCGCGGAGCCAGGCCATCACATAGGCGATTTCGTCGCGCCGCGTGAGCCGGGCAAGGTCCTCATTCGCGCTCTCCACCCAGTTGCGACCCATCGGCATGCGAATTGCCGATAGCGTCGCTGCCGCATCCGCCCAGCGGTTGGCGTTCTGGTAGGCGATGGCCGTTCTGATCTCCATCATCGCATGGAATTGCAGCCCTTCCGAAAGGTGAATCCACAGGCCGTCGAGAAAGCCCGGACGAACGGTCATCGGAAAATGATCGATCAGCACCTGCGAGGCATAATGCAGGGCAAACTGCATCAGGCTCGGCCATATCTCGGCGGCGGCGAAGTGGTCGAATTCATGCTCGACGAAGTGCAACAGGTCGCGCGGTTTTCCCGCCTCATAGGCAAGGCAGGCTTCCGCCAGCCGCAGCATTCGGAACTCCTGCGCGGCGTCGTGTGGCACCTGTTCCAACCTCGTGCGCGCATCCTGTGCCGCGCGACGGGCCAAGAGCACATCACCGCTCATCAGTCGCAGGACGATCTGGTGCAGATGGATGAAGAATTCGAGCAGCGGCTGCCCGCCCATCTTGCGCAGATAGATAAGCGCGCGGGCGGCAGCGGCCTCGGCCTCGCGAAAATTACGGCGGCGGATTTCGAATTCCAGCAGCGCATTGTAATAGGCGGCCCATTTGCCGTGATCGTCCATGGGGTAATCGGCCATGAATTCCCCGAGGCGCGTTATCACAGCGTCATTGGGGGTCAGGTCCTCGGCAATCATCAGGTTAAGCCGGAAGGTGCGGGCGGCAAAGGAAAAACGCGAACCGCGGGCAAGCACCTTGAGTGGATCGAGATAATCCGAACCCAGGCTCTTGCCAAGCAGATGGCGCACGCGTTGCAATTCGCCCTGTTTCAGCAATGCGCGGGTGACGGCGAAGAGGACTGTTTCATTCGCCGCGATCATGTCCTGCGAAAACCGCATGATGATCTCGCGAAACCTGTCGACGCTGCTTCGGTAGATCAGTTCGCGCCCATGGGCGCGTTCTAGGATTTGCGCGGCGTGGGTCTCATAACCGCGGTCAAGCAACATGGCCATTGCCGCAAGCGCCCGCCCTTCCTTCTCGAATGCGGAAGCGACCTCTACCACTGCCCTGCCAGCCTGTAATGTGGCGAGACGTTCTCTCGCTGCCACGGTCAGAAGCCTTATCAGTGTGTCGTGTTTTTCCGGGTTTGCGATCAGGAAGGGCGGCAGAAGTTCTGCCCATTCAGCGTCGGGTTCTGCCGAGGGATTTTCCAGCCAGAGCGAAAGCGCGACCGTCTGGGCCGGTGACAGATGCGGCAGATAATTTTCCCGCAGATAGTCGACGCATAGTTTTTCGTCGGCGAGGCGAGCGAGAGACAGAAAGGCCGGCCATCCCGCATAATCATCGAGCGCCAGACGCTTCTGTTCTGTTGGAAGGCCCGCAGTCTCATCTTGGCCAAAGGCCAGTTCATTTGCTCCGATCGTCAGCGAACCACGATGCAATATTTGCCGCGCCAGCCCGCTGATACGTTGATCCGGACGGCAGGCGATGACCACGAAACGCACGGTTTCCAGAATAGGGGCGGGCATGCGGACCGCGCGTGCGAAGACCGGCACATCCCATAGCAGACAGCCTTTTGCCGCCTCATCACTTCTGGGCTGGTGCGTCCGGCATACCTCGGTCCCCAGCTCTTGTGCCAGCAAGTCCATAAGAATGCTTTTCCCGGCGCCCGCCGGCGCGCGCAGAAAGATCACGCCTGCGGTTTCGCTGGCGATACGGCGGCAGAGTGTGGTGCGCGGCAGAAGCGTCATTCAGACAGGGATAGGAGATCTGAATTCAAAAACCTATACTCATTTATCAAAAAACTATACCTTTCTGCGATTGTTCAAAAGGACATGTGGTGAAAACTTGTGCTCAGGAAACTGATGCACAAGGAACGGTCCACCGATGCAGCAACATCCGCTGGTCGCGATTTTGAACAGGCTCGGCGCTTTCGTACTGGTCATGATCGCCCTGTCCATCATGATTTTTGCTCTAGCCCGTGTGGTGCCGGGTGATCCCGCCCGCATGGCGCTCGGCCCTGCGGCAACACAGGAACAAGTTGATGCGCTGCGCGGCGAGATGGGTCTCGATAAGCCGCTCGCCGCCCAATACCTCGACTATATCGGCAACGCCCTGCACGGTGACCTGGGCTTCTCGCTGGTTTCCCAGCGCCCCGTCACCACCGATCTGGCCCAGACCGTTCCTGCGACCGTCGAACTGGTTCTGGTCTCAGTCATCTTCATGTTTGCCGTCGCCATCCCGCTCGGCGTCATCACGGCGCATTACCGCGACCGTCCGCTCGACCATATCGGCCGTATCCTCTCGCTCACCGGCGTGACGATCCCGAGCTTTCTGTTTGCCATCACGCTGCAATTGCTGGCCGCTCGCTTTCTCTCCGGCTGGCCCATCATCGGTAGGCTCGATCACTCACTTGGCTGGCAGGGTGGCCCGACGGGCTTCATCCTGATCGACGCTACGCTTGCCGGACGGTTCGATGTGGTGCTGGATGCGCTGAAGCACCTTGCGCTGCCGGCCTTTGCGCTCTCCATGGCCGGTATCGGCCAGATCACTCGCATCACGCGTTCCTCGATGATCGAGAACCAGCGCAAGGATCACGTGCTCACCCTGCAAAGCTTCGGCGTGCCGGAGCGGGTCATCATCTTCCGTTATCTGCTGAAGCTTTCCTCCATCGCGCCGCTGACGATCATGGGGCTCGAATTCGCCTCGCTGATCGGCAATGCCTTCGTGATCGAAATGGTCTTCGCCTGGGGCGGATTCGCGTCCTACGGGCTGAACGCCATCCTTCAGAAAGACCTCAATGCCGTGACTGCCGTGGTGCTGGTGGCCGGCCTGTTCTTCATCGTTGCGAACCTGATCGTTGATGTCCTGATCTCGATCATCGACCCGCGCCTGCGCCGCAAGGAGGCTCGCTGATGGCTGATATGAAAATGCTCGAACCCACTGATCGGGGCTTAAGCGCCGGTTACATGATGTGGTACCGCTTCAGCCGCAATCCGGCAGCGGTCATCGGTTCGCTGATCCTGTTGTCGGTGCTGGTTCTGGCGATCTTTGCGCCCTGGCTTACACCCTATCCCAAACATATCGGCGCGGTCGTCGATTTCCGTGCCCGCCACATGCCGCCGGATCTGGAGCACTGGTTCGGAACCGACAAGGCAGGACGCGACATCTTTTCCCGCACTGTCTTCGGGCTCAGGGTCTCGCTTCTTCTCGTCATCGGCGTGCTCGGCATCTCGGTCCCGGTCGGCACCGTGCTTGGCCTGGTCGCCGGTTATTTCGGCGGCTGGACCGAGAAAATCATCAGCGGCCTGACGAATGTGATGCTGGCCATGCCGCCCCTCGTCATGGCGCTGGCGGTCTCCAACCTGCTGGAACCCACCTTGATGAACGCCATGATCGCGATCACGCTTCTATGGTGGACCTGGCATGCGCGGCTGATCTATTCGGTGTCGAAATCCATCGCATCCGAGGACTACATCGAAGCGGCACGTCTTGCAGGTGCGGGTCCGCTGCACATTCTCTTTCGCGAAATTCTGCCCAATTGCGTCTCGGTCATATCAGTCAAGACGACGCTGGATGCGGCATTCGTCATCCTCTTTGGTGCGACGCTGAGTTTCCTCGGTTTCGGCGTCAAGCCGCCAACTCCCGATCTCGGCTCGATGGTTGCCGATGGGCGCCAGTTCATGCCGGATTTCTGGTGGGAGGTCCTCTGCCCCGGCGCGGCCGTGCTTTACGTGACGCTGGGTTTCAATCTGCTGGGCGACGGCCTGCGTGACATGTTCGACGTGGAAAGCTAAAGCCATGACTGAACCGCTTCTCAAAGTCGAAAACCTCAACGTCAGCTTCACCAATTACGGCCGCACGCGCCAGGTGCTGCGCGATGTCGCCTTCACAGTCTCAGCCGGCGAGCGGGTGGCGCTGATCGGCGAAACCGGATCGGGTAAATCGGTCACCGCCAAGGCTATCATCGGCACTTTGCCGAAGAATGCCACTATTGCCTCCGGCGCCATTGTCATCGACGGGCGGGATGTACTCGCCATGCCGCGAAGGGAACGCGAGGCGCTGAAGGGAACGGCGTTTTCGCTGATCATGCAGGACCCGCTGTCTTCCTTCAATCCGGTCTTCAAGATCGGCACGCATCTCGATGATGTCATGCGCTTTGCCGACAAGCGCAACGGCATCAACTCGTCCAAGGCAGAGCGCCGCACCCGTATCGCAGCGGTTCTGCGCCGCGTACAGCTTGGCGATACCGAGCGGGTCATGAATGCCTATCCGTCCGAGCTTTCGGGCGGCATGCGCCAGCGCGTGTTGATCGGGCTTGCGTTGCTGCATCAGCCGAAGCTCCTCATCGCGGATGAGCCCGGCACCGCGCTCGACGTCACCACGCAGGACGAAATTCTCAATCTCATCAACCAGCTGGTTGCCGAAGAAAATATGGCGCTGCTGATGATCACCCATAATCTCGGTGTCGTACGTAAGGTGGCGGATCGGGTCGTGGTTATGCACCATGGCGACATCGTCGAGACCGGTCCCTGCAAGCAAATCCTGCACGCTCCCGCTGCGGACTACACGCGTTCGCTGCTGGATGCGGTGCCGCCGCTCTACGGTCCGCGTGTCGCCGATCTGGCGCAGAGCACACGCTCGCCGATCGTTACCATCGAGGGCCTGAACAAGATTTACGGCAGACGCAACGGTTACCACGCCGTGCGCGACGTGAACCTGACGCTGAAGGACGGCGAAATTTTCGGTCTTGCGGGCGAGTCCGGTTCTGGAAAAACCTCGGTCGCCCGGATGATCATGGGACTTTCTCGCCCGACCTCCGGCAATCTTGTCATCGACGCCCCGTCTCCCGGCCGTGGCAAGCGGCTGACGCAGATCGTCTATCAAAATCCGGGCACTTCCCTAAATCCGAAGCGTACGGTCAGGCAGACGCTTACCCTACCGTTGAAATCCATCGGTATGGACGGTGAGGCGCGCGAACGCCGGATGCAGGAACTGATGGGGCTGGTGCGATTGCCGCAATCCTATCTCGGTAAATATCCGCATGAACTTTCCGGCGGACAGAAGCAGCGTGTCGCCATTGCCCGTGCACTCGCGGCTGAACCGAAGATCCTCATCCTCGACGAGCCGACGGCGGCGCTTGATGTCTCCGTGCAGAAGACCGTTATCGACCTTCTGCTGCAGCTGCGGGAAGAGCTTGGCCTGACCTATCTAATGATCTCGCACGACCTCTCGCTGATGCGCAATTTCTGTTCGCGCATCGCCATCATGCTGCGTGGCGAGATCGTCGAGGAAGGGGTGACGTCTGCGGTTTTCGCCGAGCCGAAGCATCCCTACACCCGCGCCCTTATCGCGGCGATCCCCGTCGTCACCGACGAGGAAGAGCGCCTGAAACCCACCGTGACAGAGGAAGAGCGTATGCGCTTCCTCGTAAAAACGACCGATTGATAAAAGAGGAGCCTGACGTGTATCGCGTTGGAATTGACGTCGGCGGCACAAATACCGATGCCGTTGTGTTACAGGAAAAGACTGTTCTGGCGGGGGTGAAAGCCTCCACCACCGAAGATGTGACGTCCGGTGTCATCGAAGCCCTTGAAAAGGTGATCGAGGCGTCGGGCATCGACAGGGCACACATCGGTGCCGTGATGATCGGCACCACGCATTTCACCAATGCGGTGATCGAGCGGCGGCATATGGACGAGGTCGCCGCCATCCGGATCGGCCTGCCGTCCGGCGCCGGCCTGCCGCCGATGGTCGACTGGCCGGATGACCTCCGGGAAATCGTTGGTAACCACGGTTATCAGGTCCGCGGCGGATATGAATTCGACGGTCGCGAAATCTCAGCCCTCGATGAGGACGAGATTGTCCGCATCGCCGCCGATATCCGCGCAAAGGGCCTGAAGGCCGCGGCTGTCACCTGCGTCTTCAGCGGCATCAATGATGCGATGGAAGTGCGGGCGAAGGATATCCTGCAGGAGCGCTGCCCCGGCCTGCCGGTGGTTATGTCCAAGGATATCGGACGGCATGGTCTGCTCGCCCGCGAAAGTGCTGCGATCATGAATGCCAGCCTTCTTTCGCTTGCGGACCGCACCGTTGCCGCTTTCGGCGAGGCGCTGAAGGCAGCGGGCATAACCTGCCCGTTCTACATCACCCAGAACGACGGCACGCTGATGGCGGCGGATGTGGTGCGCGGCTTCCCTGTGCTCACCTTCGCCTCCGGCCCGACGAATTCCATGCGCGGCGCTGCTTTCCTCACCGGCCTCAAGGATGCCGTGGTCGTGGATGTCGGCGGCACCACCTCCGATGTCGGCTCGCTGTCGCACGGCTTTCCGCGCCAGGCGTCCACGACGGTGGATATTGGTGGCGTGCGCACCAATTTCCGCATGCCGGATGTGTTCTCGATCGGTCTCGGTGGCGGCTCGCTGGTGGTCAATGGCGAACATGGCCTCACCGTTGGCCCGAAATCAGTCGGTTACCGCGTCCGCCGTGAGGCGCTCTGCTTCGGCGGCACGACCCTGACTGCAACTGATATCGCTGTCGCCTCCGGCAAGGCGGACGTGGGCGAGAAGGCTCTGGTTTCCACTCTGGACAAGCGGCTGGTGGATGCCGCAGTCAAAAAGATCAACGACATGCTCGAGTCCTGTGTGGAACGCAGCCGCATCTCGTCATCGCCGGTGCCGGTGATCGCCGTTGGCGGCGGCTCCATTCTCATGCCTGACCGTATCGGTGATCTGGATGTCATCCGCCCCGAGAATTTCGCGGTGGCGAATGCCGTGGGTGCAGCGATCGCGCAGATCAGCGGCGAGACGGACCGCGTCTTCTCGCTGATCGAGGGGCGCACGCGTGAAAGCGCGCTTGCGGAGGCGGAGGCCGAGGCACGCGAAAAGGCGATTGCGGCTGGTGCAGTGGCCGAAACGCTGGAAGTCATCGAGCGCGAGGATATGCCGCTTGCCTATCTGCCCGGCAATGCCACCCGCATTCATGTGAAAGTCGTTGGAGAAATGGGAGCCAATCATGGCTGAGACGCGCAAGCTGAAATATGACGAAGCGGCATTGCGTACGCTGACGAGGGAAGATCTCGACGCGCTGGAAATCGGTGCGGGCATTCTCGGCACCGGCGGCGGCGGCAATCCCTATCTGGGCAAGCTGCTTGCACTCGAGGCCATGAAAGCCGGTTACGAGATGAAGATCCTTGCGACAGACGCCATCGAGCCGGACGCGCTTTGCATGTCCATCGGCGGCATTGGCGCCCCCGTTGTCGGCGTGGAGCGCATTCGCGAGGGCCGTGAGGGGCTGCGTTGCCTGCGCGCCATGGAAGAGCTGATCCGCACGCCGGTAGACGCCATCGTCTGCGAGGAAATCGGCGGCTCGAACTCCATGAACCCGCTGGTGACGGCGGCGCTTGGTGGCCTGCCGATCCTCGATTGCGACGGCATGGGCCGGGCTTTCCCAGAGATGCAGATGACGACCTTCTCCATCTACGGCCACAGTTCGACGCCATCGGTGATGTGCGACCTGCACGGCAATGCCGTGATCTTCAGCCACGCCGTTTCCGAAGTCTGGCACGAGCGCATGGCCCGCGCCTGCGTCGTTTCTCAGGGCGGCGGCGCAATGCTGGCGACCGCGCCGATGCAGGCCCACTACGTGCACCAGTATGGTATTCCGAAAACCTACACCAAGGCGATCGCGCTCGGCGAGGCGGTGATCCGTGCCCGCAAGCAGCAGGAAGACCCGATTGCGGCAGTCTGCGCGCTTGAAGGCGGACGGCGCATCTTCAACGGCAAGATCACCGATCTGAAACGCCATCTGCACGGCGGTTTCGCCGTGGGCGATGTCGAGCTTTCCGGCTTCGACGATTGTTCGGGCCAGACGGCGAGCGTGGCGATCCAGAACGAATTCCTGCTGTTCCGCCGTGACGGCAAGGTGGAAGTGACCGTCCCTGATCTGATCGTCTTGCTCGATGTCGATACCGGTTACCCGATCACCACCGAAGTCCTGCGTTACGGCCAGCGCGTGGCCGTGGTCGCGATCCCCTGCCACGATCTGCTGCGCAGCGCCCGCGCGCTCGAAGTCGTTGGACCGGCGGCTTTCGGTTACCCGGACATTCCTTTCTCACCGCTGCCCGTCCCGGTCGGCAAGGCTGCCTAACCATAAGCGGGGCAAATGACCCGCAATAAAGAGGAGAACGACAATGAAAATGCCAGGACTTCCTTCCCGCCTTGCCGTGCTTGCGCTCGGCACGGCAATCGCGTTGCCGCTTGTTTCTTCCACTGCTTTTGCGGAGGACAAGGTTTCGGTCGCGGTCAACACCATGCAGATATTCAGCTCGCTCGACCCGGCGAAAGTGACTGACTATACCGGCTACATGGCCATCGTGAACATGTATGACGGCCTGACCACGGTGAATGCCAAGGGCGAAATCGTGCCGCATCTGGCAAAGTCCTGGGATATTTCTGAAGACGGCCTGACCTATACCTTCCATCTGCGCGACGATGCGAAGTTCCAGGATGGCACGGCGGTGAAGGCTGCCGATCTCGTCTGGTCGGTGCAGCGCCTGCTCGGCATCAACAAGGGTCCGTCGAACCTCATCGTCGGCGTGTTGAAGCCCGAAAACGTCAGCGCGCCTGATGATGCGACGCTCGTCATGAAGATCGAGCGTCAGTTTTCGCCCTTCATGGCCTCCACGCCGCTGATGATGGCGTTGAACAAGACGTTGATCGAAGCCAATGCCAAGCCCGAAGACAAGTGGGGCGAGGCCTATGTGGGCGAACATTCCGCCGGTTCCGGCCCATACAAGCTCGTCAGCTACAACCGTTCTGCCGATATGGTCATTGCCCGCAATGCGGACTATTTCCTTGGCTGGACCAAGGGCAAGCCGATCGACGAAGTACGCTTCGTCCAGACGAGCGACGACGCTACCGTCAAGGCGCTGGCTGAAAAGGGCGAACTTGGCCTTTCCTCGCACGGCCTTGGCAACGACACCTATGAATCCATCGGCCGGATGAAGGGTTACAAGCTCATCCAGACCCGCACCGCCGGCGGTTTCGTCATCAAGCTCAACACCAAGGTTTACCCGACCGACGACGTTCACGTTCGTCGCGCCATTGCCTATGCGACGGATTACAAGACGATCCAGGAAGTGATCTATCCCGGTTTCGACATGCAGGGGCCGCTATCCGACGCTTTCAAGGACGCGCATAACGGCGATATTCAGCCCGGCGTCTACGATCTGGAAAAGGCGAAGGAAGAACTGGCGAAGTCGAAATATGCCGGCCAGAAAATCACGCTGGTCAACAGCTATGTCGCTTCGCTGGCCTTCGAGGCGGAAGTGGCGCTGCTTTTGCAATCCAGCCTCGAGCAAATCGGTATTACGCTCGATATCAAGCCAGAGCCGTGGAACCGTATTGTCGAGCTTTCCTCCAAGCCTGAAACGACGCCTGCGTCGACGCAGGTGAATATCTCGCCGACCTATCCGTCTCCGGATGCGATGTTCTACAACCAGTATCACTCCAAGGCATCAGGCACATGGATGTCGATGGAATGGCTGCAGAACGCGGAAATCGACGGGCTGATCGACAAGGTCCGTGCCACGACCGATACCAGCGAACAGAACGCAACCTACAAGGAACTGCAGACCAAGATCGCCGATCTTCAACCGGATGTGTGGGCGGTTGCGCCGAACCGCCGTTATGCGGCGAACAAGTGCCTTCAGGGTTACGAGTTCATTCCCATGCAGAGCTGGGACCTGAACTTCTCCAACTTCCATTGGGATTGCAAGGCGGAGTGATCTCCGTCCCATGAAAAGCGGTCCCGCCGCAGGGCGGGGCCGATGAGACTTGGAACGATAAAGGGAAGGAGCATCGCTTGCGCCGGAAAGGCTGCGGCATGCCCGAGGATGACGCATGATCCAGGAATTTTCCGAAGACGATATCGAACCTCTTGCCACCGGCGCCTGGATTCTGGGAACGGGCGGTGGAGGCAATCCCTATATCTCGACGCTCAATCTGCGCCGTCTTTATGCCGAAGGCAGGCGGGTGAAGGTCATGGACCCCATGGCGCTTGCTGATGACGACATGGTTGCGGTCGTCTCCAAGATGGGTGCACCGCTTGTTGGTCAGGAACGGCTGGGAGACCCCGTTCATCTTGCCCGCGCGGTCGAGGTCATGGAAGATTATCTCGGCAAGCCTTTCCGGGCGATCATGAGCGTGGAAATCGGCGGCTCGAATGCGTTATCGTCCTTCCTCGCCGCCGCCATGCTCGACCGGCCCGTCGTCAATGCCGATGCCATGGGACGTGCTTATCCCGAAGCGCAGATGACCTCATTCGCCATCGGCAACCTGCCGATGTTTCCGCTGTCGCTCGTCGATGTACGCGACAATGAGGTGATCGTGACGCGCGCTGCATCGTGGAAATGGATGGAGCGCATCTCGCGCAAGGTCTGCACCGAAGTTGGTTCCACCGCCGCCACCTGCAAGGCGCCGCGCACCGGCAAGGAAGTGAAGGAATGGGGCATTCATTACACCGTCACAAAGGCGACCGAACTCGGGCGCGCGGTTATGGAGGCGCGTGCACGCCATGATGACCCGGTTCAGGCGGTTCTCAACCATGAGGGTGGCAAACAGCTGTTCCGCGGCAAGGTGGTGGATGTCGCCCGCGAGACCACCGGTGGTTTTCTGCGCGGCAGTACGACCATTGAAGGCATCGACGCCGATCGCGGCTCACGCATGGAACTTGCCTTCCAGAATGAGTGGGCGGTCGCCTTCCGCGACGGCCAGCCGGTCGCCATGACGCCGGATTTGATCTGCCTTCTCGACACCGTTTCGGGCAGCGCCATCGGCACGGAATCGGTGCGCTATGGCCAGCGTGTCACGGTTATCGCCCTGCCGGCGCCGGAACTCTTGACGACGCCTGCCGGCATTGCTGCCGTTGGCCCGCGTGCCTTCGGTTATGACATTGATTTCAGATCGGTATTCCCATGAAACGCATCGGTATTGACGTTGGCGGCACCAATACGGATGCCGTTCTGATCGATGGAGACGCCATCGTTGCCTCGATCAAGGTTCCGACCACGCAGGATGTCCTGTCCGGCGTGAAGGCGGCCCTCGCTCACGTGTCTGGCCATGTCGGCGCGGCAGATCGCCCGATCGGTGCGGTCATGATCGGCACCACCCATTTCACCAATGCTGTCGTGGAGCGCGCCCGGCTGGAGCGAGTTGCGGCCATCCGCATAGCGCTGCCGACCGGTTCTTCACTGCCGCCCATGTGCGACTGGCCGAAGGATCTCTACGAGGCCGTCGATCCGCTGATCTTCATGGTTCATGGTGGCCATGAATACGATGGCAGTCCGCTGGTGCCGATGATCCCGGATGAAGTCCGTGAAGCGGCGATGAAAATCCGCGATGCAGGCATTACCTCGATCGCCATTTCGGCAACCTTCTCGCCGCTGACCACGGAGTGCGAGGTGAGGGCGGCAGAGATTGTCCGTTCGGTGATCCCCGACGCACGCATCACGCTTTCCCATACGCTGGGCCGTATCGGGCTTCTGGAGCGCGAAAACGTTGCACTTCTGAATGCCGCCTTGCAGACACTTGGCAGGACCACGGTACAGGCATTTTCGGATGCGCTGCGCGAAGCGGGTGTAAAGGCGCCGTTCTATCTTACACAGAATGACGGCACAGTGGCGCTTGCGGACGTAGCTGCCGCAAACCCCGTGCACAGCTTCGCTTCTGGCCCGACCAATTCGATGCGTGGTGCGGCTTTTCTCACCGGGCTTTCCGATGCCATGGTGGTGGATGTCGGCGGCACCACCTCCGATATTGGTTGCCTTATCGGTGGTTTTCCGCGTGAGGCAAATAATATCGTCCATATTGGCGGGGTCCGCACCCTGTTCCGCATGCCCGATCTTCTACCTATAGCACTGGGCGGTGGCACCATTGTCGACCCGCAGACAGGCAAGATCGGCCCGCGCTCGGTTGGGTATCGCATCCTGACCGAAGCCCGCGTTTTCGGCGGTGAGACACTGACGGCATCGGATATCGCCGTTGCGGCAGGCCTGATCGAGATGGGTGACGGGGATCGTGTGAAGGGTCTCGATCCGGCATTCGTGCAGGCGACGCTCGGCCGTATCCGCGACATGGTGGCCGACAGTTTCGACCAGATGAAGACATCAGCCGAAGACGTGGCGCTGGTTGCGGTCGGCGGCGGCGCATTCCTGATACCGGAGCAGGTGCCGGGCGCATCCGAGGTGCTGCGTGTGGAAAATGCAGGCGTTGCCAATGCGCTCGGCGCAGCGATGGCGCAGGTGTCCGGTGAGGTGGATCAGGTCTTTTCCGGGTTGAGCCGCGACGAAGCCCTTGCGAAAGCCGAGACCGAAGCGCAGAACGCAGCGGTCGCTTCGGGAGCGGAGCGCGCGAGCCTCAAGACGCTTGAGGTGGAGGATATTCCCATCGCCTATTTGCCAGGCGGCGCTCGCAGGGTCCGCGTGCGTGTTATCGGCGATATAGCCTTTCATTGATGGTAAGAGGCCCTGCCTGCGGCGGGGCAACAGTGGAGTGAGGGTATGACGAAGATCGCACTGGCCATTCACGGTGGTTGCGGGGTTATGCCGGAAGACAGCATGACTCCGGAGGAATGGGAAGCGGCGCGCCACGATCTGGCGGCGGCACTGCGCGCCGGTTATGGTGTGCTCAAGGCTGGCGGAACTGCGCTGGAAGCGGTTGAGGCGGCAGTCGTCGTTATGGAGGACAGCCCGCATTTCAACGCAGGCCATGGGGCGGCGCTCAACGAGAATGGCATTCACGAACTCGACGCGTCGATCATGGATGGCAAGACCCTTGCGGCAGGCGCAATCAGCGCCTCCCGCGCCATCCGCAACCCGGTGAAGGCGGCCCGGGCGCTGATGGAGGATGAACGCGCAGTCTATCTCACCGGTGAAGCGGCTGACCGGTTTGCGCTGGAGAGAGGGCTTGCCACGGAGCCTCAATCCTACTTCACCACGCAAAAGCGTGTCGAGGCGCTGGCGGCCATGAAGGCCCATGCCACCGCAGGTACGGAAGCGACGGAAAACGAAAAACACGGAACCGTCGGTGCCGTGGCACTCGATGCTGCTGGGCATCTCGCAGCCGCGACATCCACCGGCGGCTACACCAACAAGCCTGACGGCCGGGTGGGTGACAGCCCTGTGATCGGGGCGGGCACCTATGCACGCGACGGCGCCTGCGCCGTTTCCGGCACCGGCAAGGGTGAATTTTTCATCCGTTACGTCGTCGGCCATGAGATCGCGTCCCGTGTCGCCTATCTCGGGCAGGATCTGGAAACCGCCGCCGGCAACCTCGTCCACAAGGATCTGGCGCCCTACGATATCGGTGCGGGTCTTGTCGCCATCGATGCCGAAGGCGGCATTGCCGCACCCTATAATACGCCCGGCATGTTCCGGGGGTGGGTGACCCCATCAGGAGAGGCCCGTGTTGCCACCCACGACAGGGTCTACGACGTGGAATTGTAACCGGCGACCGACCGGGCCGAATGATAATGCGAAAAAAAAACCGGTGACATGAAGGCCTATCGGCGGCAAAAGGTCTGAACCGAAACCGGCTCGTCTTTTCATCCCATGGTGCTGGCCTCATGAATATCAAGCAGCTCGAAGTCCTTCGCACGCTTCTTTCCACCGGCTCGACCATCGCCACCGCCAAGGCCATGGGGCTAAGCCAGTCCGGTATCAGCCGGCTTCTGGCTCAGCTCGAGGCGGACCTGTCGCTGACGCTGTTTGCCCGTGACAAGGGGCGGCTGATCCCGACGCCGGAGGCAGCGCTTCTCGCACGTGACGCGGAAAATGTGCTGCTTGCCGTCGACCGCATGTCCGGCCACGCCGAAGATCTGCGCAATGGTGCTGCCGGTCCGGAAATCGTCCGCATCGGCCTGCCGAGCAGCATGTGGGAGAACTTCGCGCCCGCCATGCTGATAGACTATGTCAGGGATTTCCCCGGCGTGCGCATCGAGACTTTCTTTGAAACGACCACCGCCATCAACAGGCTGGTTGGCGAGCGGGTGATCGACCTCGGTTTCCTGCGCATGGAAGGTGAAATTGGACCGGGCATTGATGTCGAGCGTGTCGCCACCGGCAAAAGCGTCTGCGTGGTCCGTCAGGATCACCCTTTAGCCGAGCTTACCGAGATAACGGTGAAGGACCTGCGCAACATTCCGCTCATTCTGATCGGCCGGCAGCGGCCGAACCGCATGGCGCTCGAGCAGGTCTTCAAAAAGGCGGGCGTCAAGCCCATGGTGAAGATCGAGACCCACACCAACAGTTCCGCATGTGCCTATGTCGCGCATGGTCTGGGCGTTACGATCATCAGCAGTTTTTATGCTAACCTCTACAGGCACCTTCCCGTCGTGGCGTTGCCCTTCATTCCGCAATCAACCCAGGAGTTCGGTCTTGCCCGGGCCTCGGGCGCACCGCTGTCCATCGCGGCGCAGGCACTCAGCGACGCCTTGAAGCAGCAAATCCAGCTTTCGCAAAAAATCGACTGAAAACAGGGTTTTTCGCGAGAAATCTCATTGTCCCTATCAGGATGAAACGTGCCACCATTCTGCATAGGCATATGACGTTTATGCATAATATTGCGCGTTATTTATCAATCCGTCATAGTCATTCGCAACGAAACCGATAGAGGCGGGAGCACGTTCCCGGCCATCAATCGTGGGGAACCGATGATAAGATTCATACTGAGCCGTCTTTTGATGGCGCTGCCGACGATCGCCTTTGTGTCGATCACGGTCTTTGCGCTCATCCGCTTCATTCCGGGTGATCCGGCCGCCCTGATGCTGGGCGACATGGCGCAACCGGAACAGATCGAGGCGATGAGAACAGAGCTTGGTCTCGACAAGTCCATGCCGCAACAGTTCGTCATCTGGGCGGGTAATGTGGTGCAGGGCGATTTCGGCCGGTCCATCGTCAACGACGAGGCAGTATTGCCGCTGGTCGTGTCGCGGTTCCTCGTCAGTGCTGAGATCGTCGTCGTCGCCGTTCTTCTCGCCAGCCTGATTGCGGTTCCGGCAGGTGTGATCGCCGCCTGGAAACAGAACAGCCTGACCGATCTTGCATTGGTTGGAACGGCAACCCTGCTTTTGTCCATACCGACATTTTGGCTCGGGCTTCTGCTTCTGCTGTTCTTCGGTCTAAAGCTCGGCTGGCTGCCGGTGCTGGGATACGTGTCGATCAGCGACAATCTCGTTGGCGGCATGCTCTATCTCGTCCTGCCTGTCATGACGCTGGTGATCCACGAAATGGGTGTTCTGATCCGCATGGCTCGCGCCTCCACGCTTGAAGTGCTGCGGCTGGATTACATTACCCATGCCCGCGCCAAGGGACTTTCGGAGAGCGCCGTCCTCTGGCGGCACGCCTTCAAGAATGCCTTTGGTCCGACATGGACGATGATCGGCCTCATCCTCGGCAATCTTCTCGGCGGCATCGCCGTCATCGAGACGGTCTTTACCATTCCGGGGCTCGGGCGGCTGATGGTCGACAGTATCTTTGCGCGTGACTACCCCGTCATACAGGGCTGCCTGCTGTTCGTTTCCCTGTCCTACGTGCTGGTCAATCTCTTCGTCGACCTTCTTTATCCCCTCTTCGATCCGCGTGTGGTTGCCGAATGAAAAAGTTCACACTCAACGGGCTTATCGGCGGCGTTCTCATCGGCCTCCTGCTCATCACCGCCATTACCGGCCTGTTATGGACGCCCTATGATCCGATGAAGCTCGGTTTCGCCTCGCGGCTGGCCGCGCCCGGTCCCAGCCATCTTCTCGGCACCGACGAATTCGGGCGCGATGTTCTCAGCCGCCTGATGGTCGGCGCGCGTGCCAGCGTCTGGATCGGCTTCCTGACGGTCAGCTTCGCGACGATCTGCGGCACTCTGATCGGTCTTGTCAGCGGTTATGCGCGCGGCTGGATTGATGGCGTCATCATGGCCATCAACAATGCGCTTCTCGCTTTTCCCGGCATTCTCCTGGCGCTTGGCCTTCTCGCGGTCTTTGGTGCCAACCAGTACGGCATCATCTTTGCGCTCGGCATCGCCTACACGCCATCCATGGCCCGCGTGGTGCGTGGCGCGGTATTGTCGCTGCGTGAGCGCGAGTTCATCGAGGCATCGCTGGTGATGGGCAATGGCGAGATCTACACCATGTTCCGCCACATCCTGCCCAATTGCATCGCGCCGATCACGGTGCTTGCCACATCCATGTTCGGCTGGGCAATCCTCTCGGAAAGCGCACTGTCCTTCCTCGGCCTTGGCGTGCCACCGCCGGCCCCCACCTGGGGCAACATGCTGGCCGCTGGCCGGCCCTTCATCCAGCAGGCCGTCTGGCTCGGGCTTTTCCCCGGTCTCTGCATCGCGCTGACACTGCTCGGCATCAATCTTCTGGGCGATGCCCTTCGCGACAGGCTTGACCCGCGCATGAGAGGTCTCAAATGACGGACAATACTCTTCTTACCGTGCGCGGCCTTTCGCTGGAGGTCGCGGGAAGCGGCCACCGGGTAGTCAAGGATGTTTCCTTCGATATTGCGCCTGGCGAAATCTTCGGCATCGTCGGCGAAAGCGGATCGGGAAAGACGCTGGCCACCCGCGCACTCATCTCGCTTCTGCCCCCGGCAATCGCCGTCACCGGTGGATCGGTCATCTACAAGGGAAGGGACGTGATGTCCCTGCCGGCAAGGGAACTTCGCCGCCTGCGCGGCGCGGAAATCGGCGTCGTTTTCCAGGAGCCGATGACCTCTCTCAATCCGTCGATGACGATTGGCCGGCAGTTGGAAGAAGGCCTGATCCTTCACACCAAGTTATCGCCGGAAGAGCGCCGCGAGAAAATTCTCGAGATGCTGAGACGGGTCGGTATCCGCGATCCCGAAGGGGCGCTTGCTGCCTATCCGCATGAGTTTTCCGGCGGCATGCGCCAGCGCATCATGCTGGCCTCGGTTATGCTCCTGAAACCGGCGCTGCTGATCGCCGACGAGCCGACGACGGCGCTCGATGCCGTCATCCAGCGCGACGTCATGGAGCTGATGGTCGAACTGACACGGGCGGAGGGAACAGCCGTCCTTCTCATCAGCCATGACCTGCCGATGGTGGCCCGCTATACGAGCCGTATCGTGGTTATGGAGAAGGGCGCGATTGTCGAACAGGGTCGCACCGAAGACCTGCTCGATGCGCCGCAGCATCCCTATACGAAAAAGCTGCTTTCCTCTTTGCCCTTCCGGGGCGAGCCGCGTGTCGTCGACACCAGCAAGGCGCCGATGATTTCAGCCCGAAACATTGTTGTCGATTATGCCGGACGCAAGTCACTGCTGAAGAAAGCCAAGCCGAAGCGGGCGCTGCATGGGGTCAGCATCGATATTCACGAAGGTGAGGTCGTGGCACTGGTCGGTGGCTCCGGCTCCGGCAAGACCACGCTTGGCCGCACCATTGCCGGTCTCGTAAAGGAAAGCGAAGGGCAGATCCAGTTTCAGGGGCGGGAACGCAAAGAGGACTGGAACGACTATCGCCTGAATTGCCAGATGGTGTTTCAGGATCCCTATTCCTCGCTCGATCCGCGAATGACCATTCAGGCGCTGGTGGAGGAGGCGTTGCGTCTCGTCCCCGGCCTGGATCAGGCCGCCAAGCGCAAGCGGGCGCTGGAAACGCTGGAAGAGGTAAGGCTTGGCGCAGACTATGCCAGCCGTTATCCGCACGAGCTTTCCGGCGGCCAACGCCAGCGCGTGGCGATTGCCCGTGCCATTGCCCGCCGTCCGCGGTTCCTGATCGCCGACGAACCGGTTTCCGCCCTTGACGTGACGGTGCGGGCGCAGGTGCTCGATCTCTTTTCCGATCTGCAGAAACGTTACGGCTTTTCCTGCCTGTTCATCAGCCACGATCTCGGCGTGGTCGAACAGGTGGCCGACCGTGTCGTCGTCATGCAGGACGGCCGTATCATCGAAGAGGGCGACCGCGACACGATTTTCGACAGCCCGAGAGAGGCCTACACACGCCGGCTCCTCTCGGCCATTCCCGCCCTCGACCAGAATGAAAAGGGCGGTGTGACACTCAAATGGCGTCTGGAAGAAGAAGTTTAACAGGAACATGACAATGACTGTGGCTGCCCAACTGAATGCTATCTGTGATGCACAGCCTTTTGTGACGCGCTTCATGGTGCGCAATCTCCTGACCGGCGAAGAGATCGGAAGGGGAGAAAACGAGGAGACCCCGTCGGGCAGCACCCGCAAGACGTCGATCATGATGGCCGTGCTCAAGGCTGCCAGCGAAGGGCGGCTCGATCTCGACCAGCCGGTCACCTACGAGAAGAGGCTGGCGGAAGAGGTGGCCAGCGGCATGTTCCGCTATCTGACGCCGGGCATCGTCATTTCCCTGCGCGATGCACTCGCCGGCATGATGGTGCTGAGCGACAATGTCTGCACCAAGATGGTGCTGGAGCGGCTGACGCTTGAGGAGGTGGACAGCTATTGCAAGACGCTCGGCATGGCTAATACCCACCACCGTTTCCTCATTCCACCGTTGGCGCTGGCGGCCGATCATCCGCTGAAGACCGTCACCACCACCTCGGCGGCGGACCAGGTGCTGCTGCTTCAGACCATTCTTGATGCCCAGTCCTCGCCAGAGGCGCAGGCAAAGCTCGGCTGCAGCCCGCAATTGTGCGGCTGGGCAATGCAGACGCTGAAAAACCAGATATTGCGCTACGGAATCCGCTCCCGCCTGCCATTCGAGGCTGTGGTGGCGAGCAAGAGCGGACGCGGCAAGCGCGGGCGTATGGACGCCGGCATCGTCTACAGAAACGGCGCGCCGTCTTTCATCATCACCGCCTATACCGATGAAGTGCCGCAGGTGATGCCTGACGGCACGCCGGGATACACCATCGCGCTCGAAACGATCGGCCGGCTGGCGCAGGCCTGCTGGGACGGCTTTCAACAATGATAATCAACGACAACAAAGAGGGTAGAACAGTGAACAAACTTCTTCTCGCAGGCGCGGCCCTGCTCGTAACAGCCAATATCGCGGCGGCTCGCGACATCACCATCGCGCAGAGCTCCGATCTGCGCAGCAGCAATCCCGGCGTCAATCGTGACGGCAATACGGACGGGGTGATCCTGCACATCGTCGAAGGCCTCGTCGGTTACAACAATGGCGGCGAAGTAAAGCCGCTGCTTGCCGAGAGCTTCGAGGTTTCGCCAGATGGCCTCACCTATACGTTCAAGCTGCGCGCGGATGTGAAATTCCATAACGGCAAGCCGCTCACCGCAGAAGATGTCGTCTGGAACTGGACGCGCTATCTGAAGCCCGAAACCAAATGGGCCTGCCTGAATGATTTCGTGGAAGGCGGTGCCGCGCATGTCACCGGCGTCAAGGCCACGGACGCCTCCACGGTTCAGATCACGCTTGAAAAGCCGTCAGCCGTTTTCCTCGGCCTGATGTCGCGGCCCGAATGCGGTTATACCGGCATGATCTCACCGGAATCTGTTGCCGCTGACGGCAGCTTCGTCAAGCCCATCGGCACCGGTCCGTTCCAGTGGAACGAATGGAAGAAGGGTGAATATATCCGCCTCGCCAAATTCGCGGATTATGTTTCGCCTGTAAATGACGGCAAGCCGGATGGCATGGTCGGCTCCAAGCGGCCGCTGGCCGACGGCATCAAGTTCATGGTTATTCCGGACGCCTCGACCGTGAAGGCGGGCCTCGAATCCGGCGTGCTCGACACCGCCGAGATTTCTCCCGATCTCATTCCGGAGTTCAAGACGAATGAGAAGATGCAGCTCATTGTTGCCCGCAACAACGGCAAGAACCTTTTCTATATTCAGACCCGCGACAAGGTGCTGAGCAATCCCGGCGTACGCCGCGCCATGGCGATGGCGCTTGATCTCGATGAACTGGTCGCCGCCGCATCGAACGGTACGGGCGAAGCCAACGGCTCGATGGTTTCGCAGGACTCGGTCTATTTCGATGAGACCCAGAAGAAGCGTCCGGCCTATGACATCGAGGCAGCCAAGAAGGAACTGGAGGCAGCCGGTTACAAGGGCGAGCCGATCTCTATCATCGCCAACAAGCGCGGCAATGTGCCGAGTTTTCCGGCAGCCGTCATGGCGCAGGCCATGATGCAGCAGGCGGGTCTGAACGTACAGATCGAGGTGCTGGACTATGCCACGCAGGTGGATCGTCGCCGTTCCGGCAATTATCAGGTGATCTCGCAGTCTGTCGCGCCGCGTCTCGATCCGGCCCTGATGTATGCATTCTACGTCGGTAACAAGGACAAGAACGCCTCCCTGATGTGGGATGATCCGAAGGCGATCGAGCTGATGAAGGCTGCCTATGTCGAGGCCGACCAGGCGAAGCGCCAGAAAATTTTCGACGAGTTCCACGAACTGATGCTGAAGGAAATGCCCGGCATCTTCCTTTACGACATGGTCGATGTCTGGGGCGCGACCAAGAAGCTCAAGGGTCAGCCGGTCTGGCAGTCGAACGCCCGCCTCTGGGAAGTCTCGGTCGACAACTGATCCAATATTGCCCGCGCCGGAAGCAAAGCCCGGCGCGGGCATTTTCCATCATGACCGTAATGATTTGGCGGCCCCCCGCCGAAGCGTTTGCGTGCGCCCTTAAGGGGCAGGAATGCGAGGACAAGCCATGAACCGTGAAGCCGTGATGTCGATTGCCGCCGAAATCGAGTCAATGAAGCCACATTTCACCACTTTGAGCGACAGCATCTGGGATTTTGCCGAACTCAAATTCGAGGAGAGGCAATCTGCCGGGGTTCTAGCAAACGCGCTTGAGGAGAACGGCTTTGTGGTCCGCCGCGGTGTAGCTGGCATGGACACGGCCTTCATCGGTGAATTCGGCCACGGCAAGCCGGTTATTGCCTTCCTCGGTGAATTTGACGCGCTTGCTGGCATGAGCCAGATGGCCGGCGTGGCCGAGGCAAAACCGCTTCAACCCGACGCCTCCGGCCATGGCTGCGGCCACAATCTGCTCGGCGTCGGCTCGCTGATGGCCGCTATCGCACTTGCCCGGCATCTGAAAGCCAACAACCTGCCCGGCACGGTGCGTTATTATGGCTGCCCCGGCGAAGAGGGCGGTTCCGGCAAGACTTTCATGGTGCGTGCCGGTCTTTTTGACGATGTCGATGCGGCTTTGACATGGCATCCCGCGCCCTTCAACGGCGTGCGCTCCACCAACAATCTCGCGGTGCTGGAATATTTTTATCGTTTCAAGGGCGTTGCTTCCCATGCCTCCAACGCCGCCCATCTTGGTCGCTCGGCGCTCGATGCCGTTGAACTGATGAATGTCGGCGTCAATTTCCTGCGCGAACACATGCCGCAGGATTGCCGGGTGCATTATGCGATCACCGATGCCGGCGGCAAAGCGGCAAATGTGGTGCAGGCAAAGGCCGAAGTGCTCTATCTGATCCGCGCACCTGAAATGCGCCAGGCGCTCGATCTCGCAGCCCGTGTGGACAAGGTCGCGCGTGGCGCGGCCATGATGACCGAAACAGAGGTGGAGATCGTCTTCGATACCGCCTCCACCAATCTCCTGCCCAACATCACGCTCGAAACGGCGATGCATGAAAACATGGTGGCGCTTGGACCCATAGCCTTCGACGAGGCCGATCAGGCCTTCGCCAAGGTCATTCAGGACACGTTCACGGAAGAGGCGATCAAAAGCAGCATCCGGCTCTACCAGATCAAGGGCGACGTCTTTTCCAACGGGAAGATCGACGGGTCGACGCCGCTGCATCTCGGCCTGCGCGATTTCGAGGGGCAGTCGCATTTTCGTGCCGGCTCGACCGATGTCGGTGATGTCAGTTGGGTGACGCCGACAGCGCAATGCTGGACGCCCGCATGGGCAATCGGGACCAATCCGCATACATGGCAGGTGGTGGCGCAGGGCAAAAGCCCGGCCGCCCACAAAGCCATGGCACACGCTGCCAAGACGCTCGCATCGACGGGTCTTTCGCTGATGACCTCGCCCGAGCTGCTTGAAAGTGTCAAAAAAGAATGGCTGGAGAAAACCGAGGGCAGTGATTATGTCTGCCCCATTCCGGCGGATGTGATGCCCGGTTTTCACGATTAAGACGTGGCGCGTCTTTCGCGCCCGTCCAACTCTTCCATTTGTCCGTGATGTTTTATCGCAGGCAGCCCAGCAACTTCCGCGAAAGTGCTCAGCAAGCGCATGAGCCCCCTCCGCCCACGCCAGGGCGGAGGGGGCTATCCCCGTTTTCTCTGAAAACTCCTGGTCATCACCGCCTTGTGTGCCGTCTCGCTTCACGGCCACGAAGAAAGCATTGACGTTCGAACCAAAAATGGAATAAATATATCGAACAACAGAAATTCGGTTTCATTATTCCGTTTTCTGGATGTGAGGAGTTAGCGGCGGGCTCTCGGGTCCGTTTCCGGCTGGGAGAGGTGGCGCTGGACACCGAGGAGGAGAAAACAATGAAAAAGCTTATTATCAGTGCGGCTATGTCTGTGCTTTTGGGCACGGCGGCACATGCCGAGACCGTCGGTGTTTCGATGGCCCTGTTCGACGACAACTTCCTGACCGTGCTGCGCAACGGCATGCAGGATTATTCCAAGGAGCTGAAGGGCGTCACCCTGCAAGTTGAGGACGCGCAGAACGACGTTGCCAAGCAGCAGAGCCAGATCCAGAATTTCATCGCCTCCAAGGTCGATGCGATCATCGTCAATCCGGTTGATACGGATGCGACGGCGGCCATGTCGAAACTTGCTGCTGAAGCCAAGATTCCGCTGGTTTACGTCAACCGCCAGCCGGTAAACGTGGATTCCCTGCCAGATGGCCAGGCCTTCGTGGCATCGGAAGAAACCGTGGCCGGCACGCTTGAAACCAAGGAAGTCTGCCGCCTTCTCGGTGGCAAGGGCAAGGCCGTGATCATGATGGGCGAGTTGTCCAATCAGGGCGCGCGCATGCGCACGCAGGCCGTTCACGATGTTCTGAAAACCGATGAATGCAAGGGCATTTCCGTGGTTGAAGAGCAGACGGCGAATTGGCAGCGCACGCAGGGTTCCGACCTCGTCACCAACTGGCTGTCCGGCGGTATCGAGTTCAATGCCGTCATCGCCAATAACGATGAAATGGCGATCGGCGCTATCCAGGCTCTGAAGGCCGCGGGCAAGGACATGAAGGAATATGTCGTTGCCGGTGTGGATGCCACGCAAGACGCTCTTGCCGCCATGCAGGCAGGCGATCTCGACGTGACGGTCTTCCAAGATGCGGCTGGCCAGGGCAAGGGTGCTCTCGATGCCGCACTGAAGCTCGTCAAGGGCGACAAGGTGGATAAGAAGGTCTACATTCCCTTCCAGCTCGTTACCCCGGAAAACGTCAAGGACTACGTAGCCAAGAACTGACGACCCTTTACCGGCATTTGCGACCGTTTCAAGCAATATCGGAAGCAAATGCCGGTTCTGGACGGCAGTCGGCGTCTCAGACGCCGAGTTGAAGCAGGCTAGAATAGTATTTCAGTGAATTCAAAGTGTTACAGCGCTTTTGTGTGTCTTGATCGGCACGGCGCTGTAAGCCTCCCCGGAGGATGGGCGCCTTTTGGCGAAACCTCTTCCCCGGTCATTTTTGTCTATCGTGGAGGATAAGATGGTCGTCAGCCCATCGACAATGGCCGCCGTGCGCGCCAGCGGCGCCGTGCCCAATGCAGAATATCTTCTCGCAGCGGACGGCATACGCAAGGAATTTCCAGGCGTTGTCGCGCTGGATGACGTTTCGTTCCACCTCAAGCGCGGCACCGTGCATGCGCTGATGGGTGAGAACGGCGCCGGTAAATCGACGCTGATGAAGATTCTGGCAGGTATCTATCAGCCGGATGTCGGAGAAATTCGCCTGAAGGGCGCTGCGATACGCCTCGATTCACCGCTTGATGCGCTCGAAAACGGCATTGCGATGATCCATCAGGAACTCAACCTGATGGCCTATATGACGGTGGCGGAAAATATATGGATTCGCCGAGAGCCAAAAAACCGACTGGGCTTTATCGACCATGGCGAAATGTATCGCCGCACCCAGACATTGCTCGAAAGGCTCGGTATCGATCTCGATCCGGAAATGCGTGTCGGCGAACTATCGGTCGCAAGCCGGCAGATGGTCGAAATCGCCAAGGCGGTTTCCTACGATTCCGACGTTCTCATCATGGACGAACCGACGTCAGCGTTGACGGAGCGCGAGGTGGAACATCTGTTCCGCATCATCCGCGACCTCAGGGACCGCGGTATCGGCATCGTCTACATCACTCACAAGATGAATGAGCTTTTCGAGATCGCCGATGAGTTTTCCGTCTTTCGCGACGGCAAATATATCGGCACCCACGCGTCCACCGATGTGACACGAGACGACATCATCCGCATGATGGTGGGGCGCGAAATTACCCAGATGTTCCCGAAGGAAGAGGTTCCGATCGGCGATGTGGTGCTGTCGGTCAAGAATCTGACGCTGAACGGCGTCTTCCATGACGTGTCATTTGATGTTCGCGCCGGGGAAATTCTAGGTGTCGCCGGCCTTGTCGGTTCTGGCCGCTCGAACGTGGCGGAAACGGTGTTCGGCGTTACGCCGGCGTCTTCTGGCACTGTGGAAATCAACGGCAAGCCTGTGTCGATCGCAAGTCCGACAGAGGCGATCCGTCACCGCATGGCGTTCCTGACGGAAGACCGCAAGGATACCGGCTGCCTGCTGATCCTCAATATTCTTGAGAACATGCAGATCGCGGTTCTACAGGACAAATATGTCGCCAACGGCTTCGTGCAGGAAAAGACGCTTTCGGAAGCCTGCGACGACATGTGCCGCAAGCTCCGGGTCAAGACGCCCAATCTTTACGAGCGCATCGAAAACCTGTCGGGCGGTAATCAGCAGAAGGTGCTGATCGGGCGCTGGATGCTGACACAGCCACGTATCCTCATTCTGGATGAGCCGACGCGCGGGATCGATGTCGGGGCAAAAGCCGAAATCCACAAGCTGGTTGGCGAGATGGCGCGCAATGGCGTCGCCGTCATCATGATTTCCTCCGAAATGCCGGAGGTTTTGGGCATGAGCGACCGTATCATGGTCATGCATGAGGGTCGCGTGACGGGCTTCCTTGACAGAAGTGAAGCCACACAGGTGAAAGTGATGGATCTCGCATCGCGGTGAGGCGCGCCGGGATTTCTCGAGGAGGAATGACTATGAATACGAACGCCGCCGCCAACGCAGAGTTGGATGCAAAATCCGGACGCAAGCCGCACAGGCGCATACCGCCCGAAGCAAATATATTTTTCGTGCTGATTGGCATCGCGCTGGTTTACGAAATTCTTGGCTGGATTTTCATCGGCCAGAGCTTTCTGATGAACCAGCAGCGCCTGACGATCATGATCCTGCAGGTGTCCGTCATCGGCATCATCGCCGTCGGCGTCACGCAGGTCATCATCACCGGCGGCATCGATCTGTCCTCCGGTTCGGTCGTCGGTCTGACGGCGATGTTGTCCGCCAGCGTGGGGCAGTCGTCCACATGGCCGCGGGCGCTTTACCCGGGTCTGACCGATCTGCCTTTCTTCATGCCGCTGGCTGTCGGCATTCTGGCTGGCGCTTTGGCCGGTTTCATCAACGGGCAGCTTATAGCACGCACGAAAATCCCGCCCTTCATCGCAACCCTGGGCATGATGGTGACGGCGCGCGGCCTTTCCAAATGGTACACCAAGGGCCAACCGATTTCCGGTCTGACCGACGGTTTCACCTTCATCGGAACAGGTGTCTGGCCGGTCGTGGTTTTCCTCGTCGTCGCGGTTATTTTCCACGTCGCGCTGCGTTACACCCGTTACGGCAAGTTCACCTATGCCATCGGCGCCAACCAGCAGGCCGCCCGCGTTTCCGGTATCAATATCGAGGCGCATCTGATCAAGGTCTATGCCATTGCCGGCATGCTGGCCGGTCTTGCAGGTGTCGTCACCGCTGCCCGTGCACAGACGGCGCAGGCCGGCATGGGTGTGATGTATGAACTCGACGCCATCGCCGCGGCCGTTATCGGCGGCACTTCGCTCGCCGGCGGTGCTGGCCGTATTACCGGCACAGTGATCGGCACCATCATTCTCGGTGTCATGACATCCGGTTTCACGTTCCTCAGGGTCGATGCCTATTACCAGGAGATCGTCAAGGGACTGATCATCGTGGCCGCCGTCGTCGCTGACGTCTACCGCCAGAAGAAACGCGCAAAACGCTAAGCACTCCTCCTCCCGGACCTGGGGCAGGCCTTCAGGCTTGCCCCTTTTTTTGTCCTATCGACAAGGACCTGAATGGCCTTGGAGGGGAGGGGTCGGTTTCAGGTCTTGCTGTTGCGGTACTCGTGAACTGCCTTGCCGAAAGCTTCGAACAAAGCGCGCGAGGGTGCGTCTGTCTCGGCCCAATATTCCGGGTGCCATTGCACACCAACGGCAAAGCCCTTGGCATCGATGACGGAAACGGCCTCGATCGTGCCGTCTGCCGCCGTCGCCTCCACCTGCAGGCGTGGCGCGGTCTCGGCAATTGCCTGCCGATGCAGCGAATTGATCTGGATTTCTCCCGACATGCCAAGATGCTGTGCAATGCAGGAGCCTTCGCGCACATGCACCGGCTGGCGGATGGCGAAGGCCACGTCGCGGTCCTCATGTTCCGGCTTGCGGTGGTCCCAAATTCCGGGCTGTTCCTGAATTTCGGAAGCAAGCGTGCCGCCCAGCGCGACGTTCAGCTCCTGAATGCCGCGACAGATGGCAAGCATCGGAATGCCGCGTTCCAACGCCCGGCGGATCAGCGGCAGGCTGGTGGCGTCGCGGGCTGGATCGAACGGGCCGTCACTCTCCTTTGCCTCTTTTCCGTAAAGAGAAGGGTGGACATTTGTGGCCGAGCCGGAGACGAGCAAGCCATCGACCCGGTCGAGGATGGCATCAACCTCATTGCCGTCCTCAAAGGCCGGAACGATGAAGGACATGACATCAGCCACCTTCAGCGCCGCGGAAAGATACTGGTTCTGCGCGGCGTGCCAGTCGGCTCCGGTGAAATGCCGGATGTCGGCGGGGACGGCGATAATCGGTTTTGGCATGGTGGCTCCGGGGGCGAATCTTCGAAAATTTGTGCGACTGCCAGCGGGCCAAGTCAAGCATGTGTTTCGTCTTCGGAACGCAATATATGCGGCTAAAGTATAAGGCGGCGTCGCGATATTTCAGTTGCAAATAAAATAGCGAAGAGGCCGCCGAAAAAATCCTGATATGGCTGGTTTTCCGGCAATTAATTCTTGGCGCGGGTGCTTGTCAGCTAGGCGGTAACCGTGCTTACTTTGCTGCGATGCCTGAACAGCACGAGGGGAATTCAAGCTGCGGGCAGCGTTGATATCTGGGAGGATATAGATGGATCGCCGTTCCTTTATGAAAAAAGGTGCGCTGGCGGGGGCTGCTGCGACAGCCTTGGCTGCGCCCGCAATTGCACAACAGAATACAAAGATCACCTGGCGACTGACGTCGTCGTTTCCGAAGTCTCTCGATACAATCTATGGCGGCGCCGAGGATATTGCCAAACATGTGGCGGCCGCTACCGACGGCAATTTCACCATCCAGCCCTTTGCGGCTGGCGAAATCGTGCCCGGCCTGCAAGCAGCCGATGCCGTATCATCGGGTACGGTGGAAATGTGCCATACCTGCTCCTATTATTACGTTGGCAAGGATCCGACCTTCGCTATCGGCACGGCGATACCGTTCGGTCTTAATGCCCGCCTGACCAATTCCTGGTTCTACGAAGGCAACGGCAACAAGCTGCTCAACGAGTTTTACGCCAAGCACAATCTCTACGGCATGATATCAGGCAATACCGGCGCCCAGATGGGCGGCTGGTTCCGCAAGGAAATCAACACCGTCGACGATTTCAAGGGTGTGAAGATGCGCATTGCCGGTCTTGCCGGCAAGGTGGTGGAAAAGCTCGGCGTGGTCCCGCAGCAGATCGCCGGCGGCGATATCTATCCGGCGCTGGAAAAAGGCACCATTGATGCCGCCGAATGGGTCGGTCCGTATGACGACCACAAGCTCGGTTTCCAGAAGGTGGCTAAATATTATTATTACCCGGCCTTCTGGGAAGGCGGACCGGTCATCCATTCCTTCGTCAATCTGGACAAGTGGAACAGCCTGCCGAAGAATTACCAGACGGTGCTGCAGGATGCCTGCGCTTTCGCCAATACCAGCATGATGGCGAAATACGACGCGAAAAACCCGATCGCCATCAAGCAGCTGGTTTCGGAAGGTGCCGTGCTGCGGCCCTTCAGCCAGGAAATCCTCGAGGCCTGCTATAAGGCAGCGTTGGAAGTCTATGCCAATATTTCAGCAACCAACCCGGACTTCAAGAAGATCTACGAGGATCAGGTCGCCTTCAAGCGCGAGGGTTACCTGTGGATGCAGCTTGCGGAATATACTTTCGATACTTTCATGATGATCCAGCAGCGTAACGGCAAGCTCTGATTATTCGGTGCGGCGGACCGGACAAAAGCCTCGGGGACTTCGGTCCCCGGGGTTTTTGTTGTGCCGTCGCGCCTGCATCCGCCCGCCAGGAAAGGGCGATTGACGATCAGGGCTGTCGGAAGCAAAAGCCGCAGGCTCAGTGACCAGGCTCAGTGACCAGGCGCAGTCTCGGCAATGATTTGCCACGCTGACCTCGGAAAAACCGGACAGGCTGGTCGATGACTGTCAGGTTCAATTTCAACACAGAGTAAATGGAAGGCAGGGGTGCAACCCTGTCTTCCGTTCAGCAACGATAAGTTCTCCGAAAAATCCTTAAAAGACGCCGGTTAAGGCCCGATCTTCGGTGGTTCACCGAGGTTAGGCATGCCTGGCAACCCACCCGGCTGGCCTCCTGGCAGGCCGAAATTGGGCATGGTGTTGCCGCCCTGATTGCCGAAGGCAGGCACTTCGATCTTGATGGAGTTGAGGTCCACCTGGGGTGCTTTATCCAACCAGTAGGTGACGGATTCCGGCCAGAAGATCACGATGGCGACGAGGATGAGCTGCATGCCGAGCCAGGGAATGGCACCCATGTAGATATCCGAGGTCTTGACCGTGCGCGGCGCGATTGAGCGCAGGTAGAACAGCGCGAAACCGAAGGGCGGGTGCATGAAGCTGGTCTGCATGTTGATGCAGATCAGCACGCCGAACCAGATCAGGTCGATGCCGAGCGCCTGCGCGATGGGTGCGAGCATCGGGATGACGATGAAGGCGATCTCGAAGAAATCGAGGAAGAAGGCGAGGAAGAAGATGAAGATGTTGACGAAGATCAGGAAGCCGATCGGGCCGCCCGGAATGCCCGACAACATGTGCTCGATCCACAGCGAACCGTCCATGCCCTGAAAGACGAGGGAAAAGCAGGTGGCGCCTACCAGAATGAACACCACCATGGACGTGATGTGCATGGTGGAATGCATACCCTGCTTGACGAGATCCCAGGTGAGGCGGCGGTGGGCTGCGGCCAGCGCCATGGCGCCGACGACGCCGAGCGCGCCGGCTTCCGTTGGTGTTGCAAGGCCGAGGAAGATGGTGCCGAGCACGAGGAAGATAAGCACGATGGAGGGCACCATGCCCGCCAGCACGCGAAATACCAGTGCACGGTTGAGTTCGCCCCGCGCTTCTGGCGGCAAAGCAGGCAAATCCTTCGGCCGCACGATCGACATGAACAGGATGAAGAGCATGAAGATGGCGACTTGCAGGATCGACGGGCCGATTGCGCCGAGATACATGTCGCCGACGGATTTACCGAGCTGGTCGGCAAGAACGATCAGCACGAGCGAAGGCGGAATGACCTGCGTGATGGTGCCCGACGCGGCGATGACGCCGGTGGCGAGGCGCGGATTGTAACCATATTTCAGCATGATCGGCAGCGAGATGACGCCCATGGTGATGACGGAGGCGGCAACCGTGCCGGTGATCGCGCCAAGGATTGCGCCGACGATGATGACGGCATAGGCGAGGCCGCCCGGAATGGCGCCGAACAGCTTGCCCGTGCCTTCAAGCAAATCTTCGGCAAGCCCGCATCGCTCCAGAATAGCGCCCATGAAGGTGAAGAACGGAATGGCGAGCAGCAGGTCGTTCGAGACGATACCGAAGATGCGCAGCGGCAAGGCCTGAAGGAAGGCCGGCGAAAAATGCTCGGTGAAGATGCCGATGACGCCGAAAACCAGACCGACGGTGGCAAGAGAGAAAGCAACCGGAAATCCGTAGAGCATGAAGATGATCATGCCGAGGAACATCAGTGGCGGAAGAATTCCATATTCGAACATTGGAAATATCCTGAAGGTTCAGATCGCGGCGATCATTGCAGGGGTTTTTCGTACTTCGTATCGAGCGCATAAAGCCCGTTGAGGGCGCCGATGCGCTTGATGAGTTCGGAAAATCCCTGAAGAACCAGAAGGGCGAAACCGGCGAAGATGATGAGTTTCACCGGCCAGCGGATAAGCCCGCCGGCATTGGAGGACATTTCGTTCTGATGCCAGGAAAGCATGAACATCGGCCAGGAAAGCCAGGCCAGATAAAAGCATGCGGGCATAAGAAAAAGTACGATGCCGATGATGTCCACCCACAGGCGCGTGCGAGACGAGATAGCCCCGTAGATGATGTCCACCCGCACATGTTCGTTCATGCGCAGCGTGTAGGAGGCACCCACCAGCACGATGAAGGCAAACATGTACCACTGGATTTCGAGCCAGCCGTTTGAACTATAATTGAAGGTATAACGCACCATGGCGTTTCCGGCGCTGACGAGGCAGCAGACAAGCACCAGATAACCGGCGACCTTGCCCAGAGCTTCGCTGACAAGGTCGATCAGCGCACTTAATTTCAAAAGCGGTTTCATGACTTTCCCCTCTTCCCTTGCCGGGCCCTTTGCGGGTTATGGTGGCAAGCAAGCCGGTCGGCCATCGTGACGGGCACGCCTCCACGCGTATCCGCACAGCCAAATTCCGGCGTTCCTCCCCACAGAATCCCGTGTATGGGCAGGCTGTCCGAAAAGCAACCGAAACCACTATTAAACCGGCCGCATGGCCGCCGTTTTCAACCGTTTACAAAAGAATGTTGCACGACGGCACGCTTTGCACGGCATACCGTTTGCCCCGCTTGTCATCGATGTTCTTTCGTGTGGAACGCATTGCACTTTTCGCCGACTTCATGTTACCTCTGGCTCCGGCATGGGCCCGTTATCTTCCGCAGGGCAAATTGTCTTGTGCGGCGGGTATGGCGGATGGAGCAGAAGGGGAAGCGGAATGAGCGAACACCACACAGGTCCGGTCGAAGTTGGCGCCGAGATGAACTACGCCGAGCATGAAAAGACCTACAACGCTTTTCTTGCCATGACGAAGTACGGCACGATGCTGGTCTGCGTGCTGATGCTGGCCATGGTCGCGGGTTTCTTTACGTCCGTGGGTTTCCTTGGCGGCCTTATCGTTTTCCTCGTGCTTTCGGCTGCGGGTTTCATTCTGCTGCGCTGAGCGACGCTGTTCACAAGCGTGTCGCGGCGCGGACGCTGCGATGCCTTGCTACCGGCAAGCCCAAACCCGGAAAGGCGAAGCAATGAAACGCCTGTTTGCCTGGCTGTTATTGCTGGCGGTTATGTCGCATCCCGCTTTGTCGCGCGATCTTTTGCCGTCTGAGCAAGACAAGCTGCAAACACAGATTGAGCGGTTCAGCGCTGCCTTGAATGCGCAGGATTTTGATTTTGTCGGCCGGACGGTGCCGCCGAAAATCTTTGAGTTCATTGCAAACGACGCGGGTGTTTCCGTCGGGCAGTTGCGTAGCGCTCTGACCACGCAGATGCAAATGGCGCTTGCAGCGGTCAAGATCACCGAATTCACCATGGACACGGCGGCGATCAGCGTGCAGCAGACGCCTGATGGAACGCCCTATGCGCTCGTTCCGACGAAAACGGTGATGGAAACCGGCGGCCAGACGATCGAAGCGAAATCCCATACCCTGGCGCTTATCGACGGTACGCAATGGTATTTGCTGCGTGTGAGCGATCAGCAGCAGGTGACCATCCTGCGAAAGGTCTATCCATCCTTCGCCACGGTGGAGTTTCCGGAAGATTCCGTACAGCAGGTGAAATAGCGCGCAGGCGTCCGCTAAACCGTAGAAACTCTAACCGGCTTGAAACCGGATTTCCGCATTTTCAGGAAAAACGCCCCGGACGGAACGGATCGACCGATATTGCGGTCTCCTCGCCGTTTGCCAGTTGGGTCACGAGGCGGGCGGTAGCTGCCGATTGCGTCAGCCCCAGATGGCCGTGGCCAAAGGCATAGATGACGGAAGGTGTGGTGCGCGCCGTGCCGATGACGGGAAGACAGTCCGGCATCGAAGGGCGGAACCCCATCCATTGCTGGCCGCCTTCAACCTTGAGGCCGGGCAGGAAACGACCGGCTTTTTTGAGCATGGCCTCGGATCGCTTGAAATTCGGCTTCAACTCCAGACCGCCCAACTCGACTGCGCCGCCAACGCGGATACCAGACGATAGCGGTGTAATGACAAAACCGTGGTCGTTGAAATAAAGCTGGCGCGTGAGGTTGAAGGCGCCGGCGGGCAGGGTGGTGTTATAGCCGCGTTCGGTTTCCAGCGGCACGATGTTGCCAAGTGTTGCGGCAAGCGGCTTGGACCACGCGCCGCAGGCGATCACCACCTTGTCGGCGTCGATCTTGTCGCCGTTTTCCAGGGTCACGATCGTACTTTCGCCGACGGCGTCGATGCGTTCTGCCTCGCCCTTGCGCAGCTTTCCGCCACGGGCGATCACCAGGTCGAAAATGGCACGGGTGAAGTCGTAGGGATCGGAGACCTGCAAGCCATCAGGCGAGAACATGGCGTGGCGGAATTGCGGGGCAAGACCCGGCTGCAACTCGTCTATCTCGTTGCGGGCGACACGCTTGGAAGAGAAGCCTTCCTGTTCCTTTTCATCCCAGTCCTTGCTGGCAGCGTTGAGGCTGGCTTCGCTGTCGTAAAGATCGAGCGTGCCGGTTTTCGCGACAAAGTGCGAGAGCTCCGGCATGGCGGCGACATGGGCCATTTCGGTGGCAGACAGCCGGTTGATCTCGCTGAGCGTTCTCAGGCCGTGGCGAAAGTTGCGCTCAGCGCTGGCGCGCCAGAAACGCCACAGCCACGGCGCGATCTTCGGCGCATAAGCAGGCGGCACACTGAGCGGGCCAAGCGGATCGAAAAGCCAGCGCGGTGCTTTTCTCATGATGCCGGGGGCGGGAATGGGGATGATTTCGGGAAAGGCGAGGATGCCGGCATTACCGGAGCTTGCGCCCCGGGCAACTTCACCGCGCTCCAGAAGAAAGACCTCACGCCCGGCATTTTGCAGGTAAAGCGCCGCCATGGAACCGATAATGCCGGTGCCGATCACCAGCACGTCGCATTTCAGGGTTTTGGTCATCGGCGCTCCTGCAACACAAATCTTTCAAGCCCGCCATAACAATGAATGCCGTACCGATGAAAGCCCGTATCGCTCTGCGGCGGCAGAAATATCAGCACTGTGGCAAATAAGCGGTTCTCATCCGGTGCGGACGGGTTGGTAAAGGCAGCTCGGTCTGGAGTATTCTTGCCAACAGTTTCGGTCATTGGACCAATAGTTATGGGTCATCATTAATTGCTATTTAACGGTGTCCGGCTAGGTTTCGCGTACACGCAGACCGATCCTTTATTTTCATCTCTTTGGCATCGAGGAGGAAAGGTCCGCATACAAGTTATTGTTGGGAGTTCAAAGACATGTCTCAATTTTTCAAACTCGGTACGGACGCATCTGCGGTACTTGATGCCCTAAGCCGCTCGCAAGCCATCATCGAGTTCGATCTGACTGGCAAAATTCTGAAAGCGAACGACAATTTCTGCAAGGCGGTCGGCTATCAGCAATCAGAAATCATCGGACGCCCCCATAGCATGTTCCTGTCTCCCGAAGATGCAGCGTCACCCGAATACAAGGCCTTCTGGGCGAAACTCTCACGCGGCGAATACGATCAGGGCCAATATCGGCGGCGGTCGAAAACCGGCGACGACATCTGGATTGAAGCCTCCTACAATCCGGTTTTTCGTTTCGGCAAACCTTACAAGGTGGTCAAGATCGCTTCCGATATCACGGCGACGAAGCGCCGAAGCACCGAGGATAACGGCAAGCTGGCAGCGCTTTCGCGTGCGCAGGCGATGATCGAGTTCACTCCCGAGGGGAAAATTCTCTCCGCGAATGAAAACTTCCTGACAGCACTCGGCTACACGGCGGAAGAGATCATCGGCAATCATCATTCGATGTTTTGCGAGCGTGGCTACGTGCAGTCCGAAGAGTACCGCAATTTCTGGAAAGATCTTAGTAAGGGAGAGTTCTCGACCGGTCAGTTCATGCGGCTTGGCAAGAACGAAAAACGCGTCTTCATCCAGGCGTCCTACAACCCGATCATCGACGAGTGGGGAAAAGTCGTCAAGGTGGTGAAATTCGCCTTCGATATAACGGACCGCGTGCATGCGGTGGAAGAACTGGGCGCTGCGCTTGAGCGTCTTTCCCAGTGCAACATCCGCGTCACGCTCGACAAGCCTTTCGTGGGTGAGTTCGAGGGGCTGAGACGGGATTTCAACAAGTCCATCGCCGAATTCCAGAAAACCCTGGAAAATGTTCTTGGGCAGACCGATGACCTGACCAGAAGCAGCCAGGAAGTCAGCGAAGCCTCTGTTCATCTCGCCGAAAGATCGCGTGAGCAGGCCGTGGCGCTGGAGGAAACCTCGGCGGCGCTGGAAGAAATCACCGCGACTGTACGGGCATCGACGGAAAACACCAAGGAAACCCGAAAACTCGTTCAGAGTGCGCGGACGTCAACGGCGGCTTCCACCGAAGTCGTTGGGCGTACCGTCAACGCCATGCAGCGCATCGAGACGGCATCGCGGGAAATCAGCCAGATTATCGGCGTTATCGATGAAATCGCCTTCCAGACCAACCTTCTTGCCCTGAATGCGGGCGTCGAAGCCGCGCGCGCGGGCGATGCGGGCAAGGGTTTTGCGGTCGTGGCACAGGAGGTGCGCGAACTTGCGCAACGCTCCGCCAGTGCCGCCAAGGAAATCAAGGCGCTCATCAACAATTCCGGCACCGAGGTTATGGAAGGCGTGCGGCTTGTCGGCGAGACGGGTGAGGCGCTGAAGCAGATCGATGCGCTGGTGAAGCACATTGACGGCAATGTCGATATGATCGCCAAGGCCGCCGATGAACAGGCCTTAGGCATCAGCGAAATCAACCGTGCAGTCAACCAGCTCGACCGGATGACGCAGGAAAACGCGGCGATGAGCGCGCGCACGACCGCCATTAGCGCTACCCTTGCCCAGGGTGCGGATGTGCTGGCGCAACTGGTCAGCCTGTTCAAACTGAACCGCCGCGCGACCCAGCGCGACGACGGGGCATCCATTTCATCCAACTCGTCGCGGACGAGCCACAGTGTGAAACTGTCGGGAAGGAAAGCAGCCTGACGGATCGGCGACAGCCTGCTTCCACGTGAGCCTATTGTCATGCGGATGCCCGTCGCCGGGCATCCGTTTTTTATGCCCGCAGGGCAGGCCTGTTGATGCCGAGATGGTCGCGCAACGTCGAGCCTTCGTATTCCTTGCGGAACAGGCCACGTTCCTGCAAGAGCGGCACGACTTCGCGGTTGAATTCTTCCAACCCACCGGGGAAGAAGGGCGGCATGACGTTGAAGCCGTCTGCTGCGCCGTTCTCGAACCACTCCTGCATGCGATCCGCAACGTCCTTGGCCGTGCCCATGACGATATGGTGGCCACGACCAGCTGCAACGCGCAGCGCCAGTTCCCGGATCGTCAACTTTTCGCGGCGCGCCAGTTCGGTCAAAAGTTCGGCGCGGCTGCGCAACTGGTCGGAAATAGGCAGGTCCGGCAGCGGGCCGTCGAGATCATACTCGGTAAGGCTATGGCCGATGCGTTCCTCAAGCAACGGCATGGCGCTCTTGATATCGGTCCAGCGGTTCAGCTCCTTCAGCTTTTCGCCGGCCTCTTCGAAGCTCTTGCCGATGATGGGCATGAAACCGGGCATCACGGCAACGCTTGCGGGATCGCGGCCGAATTTCTCCACTCGCGCCTTTAGGCTGGTGTAGAAGGCCTGCGCCTCGGAAATGGCCTGCTGTGCGGTGAAGACGATATCGGCAGTGCGGGCGGCGAGATCCTGCCCCGGGCCGGAGGAGCCTGCCTGAATGAGAACCGGGTGACCCTGCGGCGAACGCGGAATGTTCAGCGGCCCCTTCACCGTGAAATATTTGCCTTCGTGATCGAGAATATGGACCTTCTGCGGATCGACGTAGCGGCCGCCTTCCTTGTCCTTGACGAAGGCGTCGTCGTCCCAGCTGTCCCACAGGCCACGCACGACGTTCACATATTCTTCCGCAACGGCATAACGCTCGTCATGCTCGGGATGGCTCTTGGAGAAGTTCGCCGCCGTGCGGGCATAGGAGGTGGTAACGATGTTCCACGCCGCACGCCCGTGGCTGAGATGGTCGATGGAGGCGAAGGCGCGTGCGGTGTGGTAGGGCTCACCATAGGTTGTGGAGGCGGTGGCGGCCAGTCCGATCTTGTTTGTCACCATGGCAAGCGCCGCAAGCAGGGTAAGCGGCTCGAAACGGGCGATCATCGAGGGATGGGCGTCGACGCCGCTTGTGAGGCCATCGGCCAGAAAGACCATGTCGAACTTGGCATCTTCGGCCATTTTCGTGACACGGGTCAACAGGTCGAAATTCTCGCTGCCGGCTTCCGCATCCGGGTGACGCCAGCCGGAAACGTGGTGGCCGGCTCCTTGCAGGAACAGGCCAAGATGCATCTGTCTTTTGCGGGTATTCGTGGTCATGGTGATCATGCCTTTATTTCGGTCGTGTTATATTTGCGTTGCCAGAAGCGCTTCTAGCTTCTTGAGGTCGGCTGCGGTTTTCATGGTCCGCACCAGTGCCGGAATTCCGGCGAATTTTTCATTGCCGCCGGTGGCGTCGGCAAATTTTTCCGTGGGGTCATCAATGCCGGGAAGACCGTCAATACGGCGCGACAGTACCGTGCCATCCTTCTTCGTCACGTCGATGACCACGAAACGGGTGGTAGGATCCGGCGAGAGGCGGCGGGCGGTCTCGTCGTGCCGGCGCGAGACTTTTGCGGAAAGTCCAAGCAGGTCGGCGCGTGCAGGGCGTTCGTCGAAATGGCTGATGCCGAGTGCGCCATCCGTCAGTGCGGCGGCGAAGACATATTCGGCGCTGAAACGCGCATCGATGCCCGTGGCGGGTGTGGCCGAACCCACAAGAGCGGCATCGCCTCCCGGGGGAAAGGTGATGACGACAGTTTCGATTTCATCTGGTGCCAGATCATCGGCACTGCGCAGTGCAAGCGCACCAACGGCAACAGGGTGGCTGGCGGTGCAGCAGGGAAATGCCTTGAGCGTCAATCCGGGAGAGACGATCTGCCAAGGTGTACCCCAGCCGGACAGGAGCCGTTTCGGCTGTTCCGCGCCAAAGGCGAAGGCGGAATAAAAGCCGATAGGGTTTTCCAGAAAATCCGGCGCACCCTGAAAACCCGATCTTGTCAGCTGCGCGGCTGTGAGGCCAGCGCGTGTCGCAAGCCCGGCATGCAGGGGCTTCGCATCATAACCAAATTGCAGGCGAAGTCCGGCCGACTGCGTGGCGGCAAGGCCGAGTGCGATAGCGGTCGTCTGCGGGGTAAATTTCAGAAGATGGGCAATGGCCGCCGCTGCACCGATGGGTCCGAGGGTCGCGGTGGCGTGGAAGCCATTTTCGTAATGCTTGGTGCCGAGCGACAGGCCAAGCCTCGCCATGGTTTCCAGCCCGACAATATAGGCGGCGATAAATGCATCCGCCGTAGAGCCTTCCTCGACCGCAACAGCCAATAGAGCGGGAACGATGGCGACGGTGGGGTGGCCGCGCACGCTGCCATGGACGTCGTCATAATCCAGCACGTGCCCCGCATGACCATTGATGAGTGCGGCGGTGAAAGCATCCGTGCGCAGATCATGGCCGACAATGCCCGCCGTGCCGGATGTACCTGACGTAAAGCTGTCGATGAGGATTTTAGTGCTTCGGTCGGAAGCGCCACCCAGCATACAGGCAAAAAAGTCGATCAGCGCCGTGCGGGCGATCGTCACAGCCTCTTCGTCGCGGAGCGGATCAGAGGCGGCGATGGCTTCTGCCAGATGAAGGGTGAGTTTTCCGTCGGCGGTCATGGCGTCAGATCCCTTCGCCGTCGGCGACCCGTGCCACCTGTCCGCCGAGGCCCTTTACAAAGGCGTTGATACGCGGATTGGTCGACTTGTAGAAGATATGCTCCGGCGTGCCCTGATCAACGATCAGGCCGTTTTCCGTGAAGACGATATTGTCGCTGATTTCCTCGGCGAAGCGCATTTCGTGTGTCACGAGAATGCTGGTCATGCCGTCATTGACGAGATCGCGGATGACGGCGAGCACTTCGCCCACGGTTTCCGGATCAAGTGCGGAGGTAACCTCGTCGAACAGCACCAATTCAGGCCGCATGGCAAGCGCGCGGGCAATGGCCACACGCTGCTGCTGGCCGCCGGACAGCTGACCGGGATAGGCATCCACCTTCTGCGACAGGCGGACTTTTTCCAGCAATTCGCGGGCATGACGCTCAGCTTCCGCCTTCGGCGTGCCGAGGATTTTAATCGGCGCGATGGTGATATTTTCCATGACAGTCAGATGCGGGAAGAGGTTGAACTGCTGGAAGACGATGCCGATGCGCTTGCGCAGCGTTATGCGCTCAGCTTCCGTTTTCAGCTGATCGACGCGGGTGCGCCCCACGGTGATCTTGCCAGATTGCGGAATGAGCAGGCCGTTGATGCAGCGCAGGATCGTGGATTTGCCCGAGCCGGAAGGGCCGATGATGGAGACGGCGTCGCCCTTGTTGACGGTGAGATCAATGCCTTTGAGCACTTGATTGTCGCCGAAGGACAGGTGCACGCCTTCCAGTTCAACCAGAGCTTTGGCGGCGGTTTGGGGGGCGGATGCGGACATAGTGTATTCCAATCAGCGGGAAGCGAAGCGCCGTTCAAGGCGCTGCGTGAAACGGGACACGGGATAGCAGAACAGGAAGAACGCCATCAGGACGGTGAGATAGACCACGACGGTGAAATCGTTGCGCTGCACTGCGGTGCTTGCATCGGTTGCGGCGTGGAGAAGCTCATGCACGCCGACCAGCGAGGCAAGCGCCGTGCCCATGGTGATGGAGGCGTAAAGGTTCATCCACGGCGGCAGCGAGCGCTTCACGCATTGCGGCAGGATGATCCAGCGCAGCGTCTGGTTGCGCGAAAACCCGAGGCCCTGCGCCGCTTCCCATTGTGCAGTGGGAATGGACTGGATGGCGCCTCGGGTGATTTCGGCGATGTGGGCGCTGGCCGGAATCGCAAGCCCGACCACGGCCTTGATCCAGTCTGGAAACGGAATGTAGTTGCCGAAGGCGACGATCTCGAAGGGGAAGATGTAGGTCGCGGCGAAAATCAGCACCAGATGCGGGGCGTTGCGGAAGATTTGCACGTAGGTGAGCGCCGGCGCGCGCACGAGGCGATAGGGCGCAAGCTCCATGATGCCAAGCACGACGCCGATGATGGTGCCGATGGCAATCGCCAGGATGCTGATCAGCACATTCATGGCAAAACCCTTGCCGAGATAGGGCAGCCATTCTAGCAGCACCTGTCCGAGCGAGGGATCGAGAACCAGCCACAGCACGACGGCAACCAGCACGCCGCACAGAAGAATGGTGCCGAAAGGCAGCTTCTTCGCCGCCTGTGTTGGAGAGACCACCGCGCTCATTGACCGAACCCCGGAACCGCAAGACGCCGCTCAAGCCACAGGCCCGCCCTTGCGACGATGAAATTGATGACACTGAAAAAGATGAGGATCACCAGCATCAGTTCGACCACATTGTCGCGCTGCGTCCAGATCAGGATCGAGGCATAGGTGATTTCACCGACCGCAATCGCCGAGCCGACGGTGGTGAGCTTCACCAGATTGATGAGATTGTTGATTATGGAAGGAAGTGCCGTGCGGATTGCCAGCGGAAATTCCACGTAACGTAAAATCTCGAAAGAGCTGAAACCGATGGCGCGTGCCGCCTCGATGGTGGTAGCCGGCACCGCCTCGATACCGCCGCGCAAGGCTTCCGCATGGAAGGCGGCAACGTGCAGGCCGGTGATGGCGACGACCCAGAAGAACGGGGTGAGCGGATTGTTCTGCGCGCCGCCGAGCGCGTTTGAAATCAACATGTTGAGCACAAGGAAACCACACATCAGCTGCACCAGCGTCGGCGTGTTGCGGGTCAATTCCACATAGGCGCGCACCGGACCGGCGAGCCAGCCTTTGCCTGACGTGAGCATGGCGGCGAAAATGAAGCCGAAAACGAGGCTGAGCGGCAGGGTGACGGCGACGAGGATGAGCGTCATCTTCATGCCGTCGAGCCAGATCTGAACCTCGTAGCCGCTGTTCAGAAAGTCATAGTTGAGGCCTATATGCGCGGCCAACTCTATGAAACGCGCTGTAAATCCATCCTGCATCGGATATCCATGCTGTTGTCGCGGCTGCCGCCCGGCAGGCGGTGCCAGAATGACCTGTCTTGCTATAAAGCAGAAAAGAACGGCGGGCGAAACCGGCCGTTCTCAGTGGTGAGGGGAAATCTCCGTGACGGCAGATGCCCCTACGACATGCCGGTCCCCCGGACCAGGTCCGGGGTGACGGAGCAAGCGGGATTGCCCAGCCTTTACTGCGCCGCGGAGAGCTTCGTCTTCTGCTCTTCCATGAAGCCGATGCTCGGCAGGCGGTTGGCCTTGGCGAATTCGATCATTTTGCCGGAAGCGTGCAGCTCCTTGACGATCTTGTCGAGCGCAGCCTGCGTGTCGGCCTCGCCCTTGCGCAGCCAGATGACGGAGTCAGAAGGGATAAGGTCGGTGGGGATCAGGATGCCGTAATCCTTCCACTCATCGGCGCGGTCCTGAAGCATCAGGCTCAGCGTGCCGTTGACGTGCACGGAGACATCGCAATTGCCGCCCTTTAGCGCGAGCAGCGATTCCGGCTGGCTCGGCAACGCCTTTACCTGCGCGCCATATTGCTCGATCAGCGGCTGGGTGTAGTTGGAGCCCTGCGACACGCAGGCAATCTTGCCCTTCAGGTCCGGCCAGTCCTTGATGCCCGAGTCCTTTCGGCCGATGGCTGCGCCGCCCTGGCGGTCATAGGGGGTGGGCACGTAATCGAGCGTTTTGGCGCGCTCTTCCGTGTACTGCATGTTGGCGATCAGAATATCAACCTTGCCCTGCTGCAGGAACTGCACGCGGTTGGGCGGGGTCACGGTTTCGGTCACCAGCTCCACACCGAGACCGGCGGCCAGTGCCTTTGCGACGTCGATGTTGAGGCCCTTCTGCTCCTGCGTCTTCGGATCGATGAAGCCGAAAGGCGCGCCGGACAGGATGACGCCGACGGTGAGCTTGCCGCGACCCTTGATACGGTCGAGCGTCGCATCCGCGTGAGCGGCGGTGGCCATCGAAGCGATAACGACGGTTCCGGCGATGAGTTTTGCGGCAAATCTGGAGAAGGAGAGGGCCATGGGTATTTCCTTTTGGTTGTGGGTGGAAACTACATGAGGCGTCCGTCGAGAGCGAGAATTGGCGTTGCGCAAAAAATCGTATAAATAAAATCGTGTTCCAATAAGTTCTCTGGTGAGAAAAAATAACCTAATAATTTGAAATCGTAGAATCTTGTTCTTACGGTGGCGGGGTTCGGCGCTTTGGCATATCCTCGCCACGGGGCGAGGATATGCTGGCTATGCCTGGGCATTTTGAGCGCCCTTCTCCCGAAGAGCGCTCCCACATCGTTACCGACCGGCGTTATAGGCCGCGATCGCCGCCATATTGACGATGTCGCTGTCCTTGGCACCCATCGAGGTGATCTGCACCGATTTGTCGAGGCCGACGAGAAGCGGGCCGATGACGGTCGCGCCGCCCAGTTCCTGTAGCATCTTGGTGGAGATCGAGGCGGAATGGATGGCGGGCATGACCAGCACGTTGGCCGCACCGGAAAGGCGGGCAAAGGGATACTGGCTCTGCATGCGATGATGGTTCAGCGCCACATCGGCCGACATTTCCCCGTCGACCTCGAAATTGACGTTGCGCTTGTCGAGGATTTTCACCGCTTCGCGCACCTTGTCGGAGCGTTCGCCAACCGGCTGGCCGAAGGTGGAATAGGCGAGCATCGCTACACGCGGTTCGTAGCCGAAACGGCGGGCGAGACCGGCTGCTTCTTCGGCGATATCGGCAAGGTCTTCGGCAGACGGCATGTCGTGCACAGCGGTATCTGCCACGAAGACCGTTCGGTTGCGCGACACGACCAGAGAAACGCCGATGACACGGTGGCCGGGTTTGGTGTTGATGCAGCGGCGGATATCCTCGAGCGCCGTGGAATAGTTGCGGGTAACGCCGGTGACCACGGCGTCCGCATCGCCCATCGCCACCATGCAGGCGGCGAAATGGTTACGGTCGTTGTGGATCAGGCGCTGCACGTCGCGCAGCAGGAAGCCGCCGCGCTGCAACCGCGCATAGAGATAATCGACATAGGCATCGACGCGGCTGGAAAGGCGGGCATTGGTGATCTCTATATTGGCGCGGTCGAGATCGATGCCGGCACGCTCCGCATTGGCCTTGATGATGTCGTCACGGCCGAGCAGGATGGCGGTGCCAAGCCCCTGCGCGGTAAACGAGATCGCTGCGCGCATCACCTGTTCTTCTTCCGCTTCGGCGAAAACGACCCGCTTCGGAGAGCGGCGCACACGCTCGTAAAGGCGCTGCGTGGTCGACGCCATGGGGTCGCGGCGGGCGGAAAGCTCGCGGGCATAGGCATCGAGATCGGGCAATTCGCGGCGAGCGACGCCGGTTTCGATGGCGGCCTTGGCCACGGCCACCGGAATGGCCGAGATCAGGCGCGGATCGAAGGGAACGGGAATGATATATTGCGATCCGAAGCGTGGGCGGTTGCCCTGATAGGCGGCGGCCACATCATCCGGCACATCCTCGCGGGCAAGATCGGCCAGCGCCTGTGCAGCGGCAATCTTCATTGCGTCGTTGATCTGGCTTGCACGGACATCGAGCGCGCCGCGGAAGATATAGGGAAAGCCGAGGACGTTGTTGACCTGGTTCGGATAATCCGAACGCCCGGTCGCCATGATGGCGTCGTCGCGGATGCGGGCGACTTCTTCCGGGGTGATTTCCGGGTCAGGGTTGGCCATTGCGAAAATGATCGGCTTCGGCGCCATGGAGCGGATCATCTCTTCGGTGAAGGCACCCTTCTGCGACAGGCCGAAGACGACATCCGCGCCCTTCATGGCCTCAGTCAGCGTGCGGTTGTCAGTCTTTACCGCATGGGCGGATTTCCACTGGTTCATGCCTTCGGTGCGGCCCTGGTAGATCACGCCCTTGGTGTCGCAAAGCGTGATGTTTTCGGGGTTGAAACCCATGGCCTTGATGAGGTCCATGCAGGCGATGGCAGCAGCACCTGCGCCGTTACAGACGAGCTTCGTCGTCTTGAAGTCTCGGCCAGTCAGTTCGATGGCGTTGATGAGACCGGCGGCGGCGATGATGGCGGTTCCGTGCTGGTCGTCATGGAAAACGGGAATGTCCATCAGCTCGCGCAGGCGGCTTTCGATGATGAAACATTCCGGCGCCTTGATGTCTTCCAGATTGATGCCGCCGAAAGAGGGGCCAAGGTAGCGCACGCAATTGATGAATTCGTCGGCGTCTTCGGTATCGACCTCGAGATCGATGGAATCCACATCCGCAAAGCGCTTGAACAGAACGGACTTGCCTTCCATGACAGGCTTGGAGGCGAGCGCGCCGAGATTGCCGAGACCGAGGATCGCCGTGCCGTTGGAGATCACTGCTACCATGTTGCCGCGTGTCGTATAATCGTAAGCGGTCGCCGGATTTTCGGCGATGGCTTTAACCGGCACGGCCACTCCCGGCGAATAGGCAAGCGACAGATCCCGCTGAGTCGCCATCGGCTTGGTCGGGGTGATTTCCAGTTTCCCCGGTCTGCCTTGCGCGTGGAAATCCAGTGCTTCCTGATCTGTAACCGATGTTCTGGGGCTGGCGGGCTTCGTCGTGTCGGACATGGGCTGAGTGTGCTTTCGTGTCGATAACAGTGCAAAAATATCCGTCGTTGTTATTGTATTTTTCGCGCGCGTGCCAAGCGTTGAATGTTGTTCAGTGCACCAAATTTAGCCGTGGCGAAATTTGTGGCCGATTCAATCGATTAAGTGCGTATTGTCGGCATTATAGGTGGGACTGGTAGGCCTGCCGTACCATATTCACGAAGGCCTCCACGTGGAGGGCAAGCGGACCGCGTCTGACGACCAGCACGCTATCTGACCAGGCATCGGCGCTTTCGAGCGGCACACCTGTGATGCCCCTTGTGGAGCGCACGGTGCTTTCCGGCAGAATGGAAATTCCCGCGCCAGCTTCCACGAGGGCAAGGATGGTGTTGACGTTAGCGATGCGCATGCCGATTTCCGGCTCACAGCCTGCATCCTCGAAAAGGGAAAGCGCGCTGCTGCTGAGCCCCAGGCCGATCTCGTCCACCGGCAGCAGCAGTTTTTCCTGCACGATATCGCCAACCGAAACTCTGGGGCGGGAGGCGAGCGGATGGCGCTCCGGCAGGGCGACGCACAGTTTGGAGCGGTCGAAGGGCATGGCCCGCAAGCTCTGCGGCAATTGGGGCAGGGGTGCGCGAATGAAAGCGACGTCTGTCTTGCGCGTCGCCACCTGCTCGATCAATTGTTCCATCGTCATGCCGGGCAGGAGTTCAAGCGTCACCTCCCTGTGGTCGTTGCCATAGCGGGTGATCAGCGCCGGCAATTTTCGTTCCGCCATTACGCTGGTGCCGAAGCCGATGCGCAGCGTGCCGAGCTGGCCGCGCCTGATCTGGTGTGCCTTTTCCAGCGCGCCCTTGGTGCGGGCAAGAATTTCCTCCGCATCTAGCAGCATCGACTGCCCAGCCGGCGTAAGTTCCACACCGCGGTTGACACGGAGGAAAAGCTTGAAGCCCAGATTCTCTTCCAGTTGCCGGATACGCTGCGTTACGGCTGGTTGGGCGATGCCCAACTGCAAAGCGGCCGCGCGGAAATTTTTGGCCCTTGCGGCTTCCACAAAAATGGCGAGCTGGCGAATATCCATCGGCGGAGAGGTCTTTGTGTTGTAGGTGTTGATATGGTATAAGCGCAGCTTATCAAAAATGCCCGTCTTGCGCATTGTCATCTTGTCGCAGGCGACGTTATACCGCACCGAGGTTTCGGTCGCCCAGTGCCCGCATGCGGGCCTCTGCGATACGAACTTGGGAGGATTTGTTCGAGCACATTGTCCGCCGTCCATTGGGGCCGGCGATAAACTGCAGTGAATGGGTCAAAATGACAGTCACCACGGAAGTCTCCCCCACCATTGTTCCCCATTTCGCCTCGTCGCCTTCAGCGCATCTTCGCTCAGCCGTAAGTGCGGCGGACTGTCTGGCCTGAGCCGGGCATTGAAAGATCATCGGGCGTCAGCCTTCGCGGCGGCTCTCCTAACCGGATATTTAATTTCATGAGTAAACCAGCAACCTCAACGTCGCTTGCAGCCAGATTATGGCTCTTCGTGCTCGGCGCCGTCATTGTCGCTGCGGGACTGTTCTTCGCCATTGGCGGCGGGCAGCTCGCAACACTCGGCGGCAGCCTCTATTTCGTCTTGGCGGGTATCGCGCTGATCGTCTCCGGCTTGCTTATTCTCCTGCGCAAGCCTGCCGGCGCGCTCCTGTTCGGCCTTGTCTTCATCGTTAGCGGTGTTTGGGCAGTGTGGGAAGCCGGACTGCACTTCTGGCCGCTCATCTCCCGCCTGCTGGCGTTGGGCGTGGGCGCCACGGTGGTTGCGCTCTCCTATCCGCTGCTGCGGCGCGCGGCTGGCAAGACGCCTGCTTACGGCGCGTCCTTTGCCCTTGCTGGCGTTCTGGCCATTGCGTCCGCTGCCGGTTTTGCCGGCATGTTCGTGCCGCATCCGACCGTCGCCTTCAAGGGTGAGGTTGCTGCACTGACGCCGGTAACGCCGGAAAAAGAGCAGAAGAACTGGGAACATTACGGCAATACGGCGGGCGGCAGCCGCTTTGTTGCGCTTGACGAAATCAACCGCGATAACGTCAAGAACCTTGAGGTGGCATGGACCTATCGGACCGGCGACATCCCGATCAGCCCCGGCGCGAACGGTGCGGAAGATCAGGAAACGCCGCTTCAGGTCGGCGACACCGTGTTTGTGTGCACACCGCACAACAATGTCATCGCGCTCGACGCCGATACCGGCGCGCAGAAGTGGAAGACCGAAATCAACGCCAAATCCACCGTCTGGATGCGTTGCCGTGGTCTCGCCTATTTCGATGCCAAGGCGCCGCTGAAGCAGCCGACCGCTCCGGGCGCAACGCCTGTCACCCCGGCGATCGTAGCCGACGGCGCGCTTTGCCAGCGCCGCATTCTCATGAACACCATCAACGCGGAACTCATCGCGCTCGACGCCGACACCGGCGCGTTTTGCCCGGATTTCGGCACCAATGGCCGCGTCGATCTGAAGATCGGTCTTGGTGATGCGCCGGACCCGCAATATGTGCTGACATCGGCCCCCACACTGGCCGGCACCACCGTCGTGGTCGGCGGACGTATCGCTGACAACGTACAGGTGGATATGCCTGGCGGCGTGATGCGCGGTTTCGACGTTGTGACGGGTGAGCTTCGCTGGGCTTTCGATCCCGGCAACCCTGAAATCACCAAACTGCCGCCCGAGGGCCAGACCTACACCCGTTCCACGCCGAACGTCTGGGCATCCATGTCCTACGATCCGGAGCTGAACACGGTCTTCATGCCGGTAGGCAGCCCCTCGGTCGATCTTTATGGCGCGACGCGCACACCGCTCGATCATAAATACGGCGCTTCCATGCTGGCGCTCGATGCCACGACCGGCCGCGAAAAGTGGGTCTACCAGACGGTTCATAACGACCTATGGGACTTCGACGTGCCGATGCAGCCGAGCTTCGTCGATTTCCCGAAGGCTGACGGAACGACCGTTCCGGCTCTGGTCTTCGGCACCAAGGCCGGTCAGATCTATGTGCTGGACCGTGCGACTGGCCAGCCGCTGACCAAGGTGGAAGACGTTCCGGTCAAGGCCGGCAACATTCCGAATGAGCCATATGCACCAACGCAGCCGCGTTCGGTGGGCATGCCGCAAATCGGCGCGCAGACGCTGACGGAAGCCGATATGTGGGGTGCCACCCCTTTCGATCAGCTTCTGTGCCGTATCGCTTTCAAGGGCATGCGTTATGAAGGCCTCTATACGGCGCCGGGCACTGACCTCTCCCTCGCCTTCCCGGGCTCGCTCGGCGGCATGAACTGGGGCGGCATCTCGACTGACCCGACGACCAACACAATCTTCATCAACGACATGCGCCTCGGCCTGTGGATTGAGATGAAGGAAGCTGCTCCCACCAAGGCAACGGCAAGCGGCGGCGAAAGCGTCAATACCGGCATGGGCGTCGTTCCCATGAAGGGCACGCCCTATGCGGTGAACAAGAACCGTTTCCTGTCTGCTCTCGGCATTCCCTGCCAGGCTCCACCCTATGGCTCGATGACTGCGATCGACATGAAGACGCAGCAGATCAAGTGGCAGGTTCCTGTCGGCACCGTTGAGGATACCGGTCCGCTTGGCATCAAGATGGGTCTGCCGATCCCGATCGGCATGCCTACGCTCGGCGGAACGCTTGCCACCCAGGGCGGTCTCGTCTTCATCGCCGGCACCCAGGATTATTATCTGCGCGCCTTCGATACGGCGACCGGCAAGGAAGTCTGGAAGGCCCGCCTTCCTGTCGGCAGCCAGGGCGGCCCGATGAGCTACAAGTCTCCGAAGACAGGCAAGCAATATGTCGTCATCTCGGCCGGCGGTGCACGTCAGTCTCCTGACCGTGGCGACTACGTGATCGCTTACGCGTTGCCGAACTGATCCTGACAGTTCATCGCTCTGAAAACGGAAATCCGGGCCATTCGCCCGGGTTTTTCTTTGCGGCCTGTCAAAGCCACTGAACTACCTTTGCGCGGAACCTCACCCTGTGGGTTGCGTTAGCAAAACGGGTCCGACATTCACCAAGCTTTCACAAGGCGAACTTATGAGCTTGCGCTTATCCGCCCGTGAATCGATGATGGCAGCATTGGTAAATATGTATATTGTCCGGCCCGCCGGGAATTTTTTAAAGTTGGAAAGGTTTTTATTGTGACGGAACAATCTCGAAAGATCACGCCGGTTCTTCTTGCTGGTGGGGCGGGATCACGGCTTTGGCCGGTATCGCGCGATCAGTTGCCCAAGCAGTTCCAGCCGCTGGTCGGCAATCTTTCGACCTATCAGCAGACACTGACGCGCGTGGCCGACAAGGCGCTTTATGCCGAGCCGCTGGTGATCACCAACGAGGATTTCCGCTTCTTCGCCCGCCGCCAGGCTGAGGAGATCGATCTTCCGGCGACGGTGGTTCTCGAACCCGCCCGCCGCGACAGTGCCGCCGCCATGGCCGCTGCCGCCGTGCTGGCCGAGCGCCGGGAGCCGGGATGCCTGGTGCTGGCGCTCGCCGCCGACCATGTGGTGCTGGATGCCGACAAATTTTCAGAGTCCGTGAGGCTTGGCGCCAAGGCCGCCGATCAGGGCAATATCGTCGTTTTCGGTCTGGTGCCAACCGAGCCGCGCACCTCTTACGGCTACATCAAGCCTGGTGAAGCAATTGATGGTGAGGCTGACCTGAGCATCGTCGAGGCATTCGTGGAAAAACCGGATGTGAAGACGGCAATCTCCTATCTGGAGAAGGGTTATCTCTGGAACTCCGGCAACTTCCTGTTCCGTTCCGACGTGATGATTGCCGAACTCAAGGCATTCGCGCCGGAGATTCTTGCGGCAGTAACGCAGTCGGTCGAACAATATGAAAGCGACCTTGGCTTCGTGCGCCTGCATCAGGCGAGCTTCGAGGCCTCGCCGAAAAACTCCATCGACTATGCGGTGATCGAGAAGACCAAGCGCATGGCGGTGGTGCACGGCCATTTCCGCTGGTCGGATATCGGCAGCTGGGACGCGATCTGGGAAATCGCCGACAAGCATGGCAACGACAATGCGCTCGAGGGCGACGGCGTCTTCATCGATTCCGAGGGCTGCCTGATCCATTCCACGCAATTGCTGACGACCGTGGTGGGGGCAAAGGATCTGGTGGTGGTGGCTACCAAGGATGCGGTTCTGGTGGTGCCGAAAAACCGGGTGCAGGACGTGAAGGGCCTGGTGGAGACACTGAAGGATGGCGAACACGCGCCGCGGACGCAAGCACACAGGCGAGTGTATCGTCCATGGGGTTACATCGAACATATGTATGTGGACGAGCGCTACCGCGTGGGCCACATCACGGTTGATCCTGGCCACCGCATCTCGTTCCAGAAACACTATCACCGCTCGGAGCACTGGATCATCGTCAAGGGCACGGCAACCGTAACGATTGGCGACGAAACCCGGCTGCTGACGGAAAACCAGTCCGTCTATATCCCGATTGGCCAACCGCACCGGCTTGCCAATGAGGGGCAGATTCCGCTTGAGTTGGTCGAAATCCAGACCGGCGCCTATCTTGGCGAAGACGACGTCATCCGCATCGAGGATGATTATAAGAGGCATTAGGACTGCTGCCCGCACCGAAGCGGCATTTTATCCCGGCCGGCGAGGCCGGGATGATAAATCCCTGACTTATCTGTCGGCTCGACGGATCAGGAGACAGTTGCATTCACGCAGTGGGCGAAAGCGTGGGAAAGCATCGCTGCTTCCAGCCCGCGACGCCAGAACAGCCACCCGAACATCAGTCCGGGGATAAAATTGCCGAGCATGACACTGACAATCAGCAATGGTTGCGGATGAACGGTAATGGCAAAAAGGAAGGGCAGGTGGCCCACGGCAAAAAGGGCCGCTGCGATGACAATGGCAGTCCACAGCATGACCGGCTGGACTTGCCCCTTGCCCACTATTCGCCAGAGCGCCCATGCGAATAATGCCATCAAGCCCCATCGGGTCAGCAGCTCCTCCGTTATGCCGCCATAGAGAAGCCGGGTGACAAGTGGGACTTCAAACGCCGCCATTTTTTCCATGGTTGCCGTATCGGTGAAGGCAGGCAGGATCACAGACCAATAAGCGACCATCAACAGGCCGACGAGAAGACCCGTCAGCAAAGCTGCTGGGGCTTGCCTGCGCAAGACTGGCCCGAACCCGGCTCCTTTCAGCCAGGCATCGATCAGCGGAGTGCCGAGCCCGAGTTTGCCGGCGAGCGCTTGACCCGTCGCCACCGCAGCAATGATCAGGACTGCCTGCTGGACGAGCATCACAACCCGTATCGTGAAGGAAAGATCCTGTCCCGACGCCAGCCGTTCGAACGGTGCGAGCAAAAGCGATAACACGCCCGCCAGACCGATCATCAAAAGAATGTGCCAACGTTTCACGATCGCTCACCTTATGTTTGCCCGTCCATGCGGGCTTGGCACTCTGTGCGCAGGAACCGACGCCAAAGTCGGAGGACTATGAAGATACTACGTTGCCTGCGGGATTACCGGTGCGCAGTCTTTGTCGTGCCATTCGGCGTCCTTCCAATTTCCCAATCTTCTTTCTCAACAAAATCTAGCCGTTCGGCACGTTTGTATCTGCTCGAAACAGCGCGGCGAGCTGCGGCGAGATTCATTTTTTAGGCGGTTGCCTAATCAAAAATCTTCGCTTACGTTCCAACTGCAACGTTTCAGTGAGGGAGGAGACTCATGCGAATGCGCTTTATTTCTGCGGCCTTTTTGGCCAGTGTTATGATTCCGGCGGGTGTCGCTGGGGCTACCGATCTTGAAGTTACCCATTGGTGGACATCGGGCGGTGAAGCCGCTGCCGTTGCCGAACTTGCCAAGGCTTTTGATGCCACCGGCAACAAGTGGGTGGACGGCGCTATTGCCGGTTCGGGCGGCACCGCCCGTCCGATCATGATCAGCCGTATCACCGGCGGCGACCCGATGGGTGCCACCCAGTTCAACCATGGCAGACAGGCGGAAGAGCTGGTGCAGGCCGGCCTGATGCGCGACCTGACCGACGTTGCCGAAAAGGGCAAGTGGAAAGACGTCATAAAGCCGGCAAGCCTGCTCGACAGCTGCACCATCGACGGCAAGATCTATTGCGCGCCGGTCAACATCCATTCCTGGCAATGGCTGTGGCTTTCCAACGAAGCGTTCAAGAAAGCGGGCGTCGAAGTTCCCAAGAACTGGACTGAATTTGCTGTCGCAGCACCGGCACTGAAAAAAGCCGGCATACAGCCGCTCGCGCTCGGCGGTCAGGCATGGCAGGCCAATGGCCTGTTCGACACGTTGACGCTTTCGATCGGCGGCAAGGATCTTTATCAGAAGGTCTATGGCGACAAGGATGCCGAAGCAGCGGCCGGTCCCGACATGGCCAAGATTTTTGCGGCCGCCGTCGAGGCCCGTGACATGGCCAAGGGCACCAATGTTCAGGACTGGAACCAGGCCACCAACATGGTCATAACAGGCAAGGCCGGCGGCCAGATCATGGGTGACTGGGCGCAGGGCGAGTTCCAGCTTGCCAACCAGAAGGCGGGTACCGACTACACTTGCCTGCCGGGTCTCGGCCTTAACGACTATCTCACCACCGGCGGCGACGCCTTTTATTTCCCGCTGCTGAAGGATGAAGCAAAGTCCAAGGCGCAGGACGTTCTGGCTGCAACCATCGTCGATCCTAAAACGCAGGTGGCTTTCAACCTTAAGAAAGGCTCGCTGCCGATCCGTGGCGACGTCGACCTCAATGCGGCCAATGATTGCATGAAGAAGGGTCTGGAAATTCTGGCCAAGGGCAATGCGCTGACCAGCACAGACCAGCTGATTTCTGCTGATACGCAGAAGCAGAAAGAAGACCTGATGGCAGAGTTTTTTGCCAGCGCGATGACTGCAGAAGATGCACAGAAGCGCTTCGCCGGCATCATCGGTTCCGCTGACTAACCGCAACCTCTTGTGCGGCGGGTGGCATCCATCCGCCGCAAGCTCCCTGCGGGATGCGTAAACGCGCAAGCCCGGAGGATTGGGGCAAGGTCTTTGAGACCTTGCCTGGCTATCAACGGCAACGTTACAGGAGGGTCATCCATGGCGGGTCTAGCGCGCTCCGGCCGCCCCAACCAGCTTTTCCGCAATCTCAATTCGAAGATTGCTTCCATTCCCATGATATTGACCGCCGTCGTGATTTTTCTCGGCGGAACGGTCTGGACGGTGATTTATTCATTCACCAATTCCAAGCTTCTGCCACGTGCAAGCTTCATCGGTTTCGACCAGTATGAGCGGTTGTGGGCCGCGCCGCGCTGGATCATTTCCATCCAGAATCTGGCGATCTACGGCATTCTGTCGCTGATCTTCAGTCTGGTGATCGGCTTCGTGCTGGCGGCGCTGATGGATCAGAAGATCCGTTTCGAGAACACCTTCCGCACCATCTTCCTTTATCCCTTTGCTCTGTCGTTCATCGTAACCGGCCTTGTCTGGCAATGGCTGTTGAACCCGGAATTCGGCATTCAGTCCGTGGTCCGCTCGATGGGGTGGGAAAGCTTCACCTTCGACCCGCTTTATAACTCCGAGATCGTTATCTACGGCATCCTGATCGCGGCGCTCTGGCAGGGCACGGGGCTCGTCATGTGCCTGATGCTGGCCGGTCTTCGCGGCATAGACGAGGATATCTGGAAGGCGACGCGCGTCGACGGCATTCCGATGTGGAAGACCTATATCCTCATCATCATTCCCATGATGCGGCCGGTCTTCATCACCACGCTTGTCATTATCGCGAGCGGCATCGTCAAGGTGTACGATCTGGTGGTGGCGCAGACCAGTGGCGGACCGGGCATCGCATCCGAAGTGCCGGCGAAATATGTCTATGACTACATGTTCCAGGCGCAGAACCTGGGGCAGGGCTTTGCCGCCTCCACCATGATGCTTCTGACCGTCGCCATTATCGTCATTCCATGGGCGTACCTCGAATTCGGAGGCAAGAAACGTGGCTAATATCAGCACATTGAACACGGTCGCCGCCGCAACCGATGCGGTTGCCACGGACCTTTCCGGTCCCCGCGGCAAGAAGCCGAAAAAAACGTTTTCCCGCCGCAACATCATTCTCTATGGCACACTGTTTGTCGCTGCCGCCTATTACCTGCTGCCGCTTTACGTGATGGTTGTCACCTCTCTGAAGGGTATGCCGGAAATACGGCTCGGCAACATTTTCGCGCCACCGGTGGAAATCACCTTCGAACCCTGGGTGAAAGCCTGGGCGAATGCCTGCACCGGGCTGAACTGCGACGGGCTTTCACGCGGCTTCTGGAACTCGGTACGCATCCTCATACCGTCGGTCGTGATCTCGATCATCGTGGCTTCCGTCAGCGGTTACGCCATCGCGAACTGGAAGTTCAAGGGTTCGGAACTGTTCTTCTCGATCCTCATCATCGGCGCCTTCATCCCCTATCAGGTAATGATCTACCCGATCGTCATCGTGCTGCGCGAATTGGGCATTTATGGCACGCTGACCGGCCTCGTGATCGTGCACACGATTTTCGGCATGCCGATCCTGACGCTGCTCTTCCGCAACTATTTTGCGTCGCTGCCGGAGGAATTGTTCAAGGCGGCACGTATTGATGGCGCCAATTTCTGGCAGATCTATTTTCGCATCATGCTGCCCATGTCGCTGCCGATCTTCGTCGTGGCGATGATCCTGCAGGTCACCGGCATCTGGAACGACTTCCTGTTCGGTGTCGTGTTCACGCGGCCGGAATATTACCCGATGACGGTGCAGCTCAATAATATCGTCAACTCCGTGCAGGGCGTGAAGGAATACAACGTCAACATGGCTGCAACCCTTCTCACCGGGGCCGTGCCTTTGATTGTTTATTTCGTCTCCGGCAGGCTTTTCGTCCGTGGCATCGCCGCAGGCGCAGTAAAAGGTTGAGTTATATGAACAAAAGCGTTTCCATTCGCGATCTTTCCCTGTCCTTCGGTGCCGTTACCGTCCTGAAAGACCTCAATCTCGATATTTACGACGGCGAGTTCCTCGTGCTGCTCGGCTCTTCCGGCTGCGGCAAGTCGACACTTCTCAATTGCATTGCGGGCCTTCTGGAGCCAACCGACGGGCAAATCTTCATCAAGGACCGCAACGTTACCTGGGAGGAGCCGAAGGATCGTGGCATCGGCATGGTGTTCCAGTCCTATGCGCTCTATCCGCAGATGACGGTGGAGAAAAATCTCTCCTTCGGCCTTCAGGTCGCCAAGGTTCCGAAAGAGGAAATCGACCGGCGCGTCAAAAGGGCGGCGGGCATATTGCAGATCGAACCACTCCTGAAGCGCAAGCCCGCCGAGCTTTCCGGCGGCCAGCGCCAGCGCGTGGCGATCGGCCGGGCGCTGGTGCGCGATGTGGATGTGTTCCTGTTCGATGAACCGCTTTCCAACCTCGATGCCAAGCTGCGCTCGGAACTGCGCGTCGAGATCAAACGGCTGCACCAGGCGCTGAAAAACACCATGATCTACGTGACACACGATCAGATCGAGGCGCTGACACTGGCTGATCGTATCGCCATCATGAAAAGCGGCGTCATCCAGCAGCTTGCCGATCCCGTCACCATCTACAACAAGCCAAGGAACCTCTTCGTCGCGGGCTTCATCGGTTCGCCCTCGATGAATTTCCTGCGTGGCGAATTGATCGAGAAGGACGGCAAGGTGGTCTTCACCACCAACGGCGTCACCTTCTCACTGGATGGTTATCAGCCGGAGGCGCCGCTTGTAGCCGGTCGTGCCGTGGTTCTCGGTGTGCGTCCCGAACATGTGCGCGTCGATGCCGACATCGTCAGCGGCGAGGTGCATGAGGCGATCGTTGACATCGAGGAGCCGATGGGCGCCGACAATCTGATCTGGCTCAAACATGCCGGTCATACCCTGTCCGTGCGCGTTGGCGGCCACAGGCGGTTTGCGCCGGGCACCCGGGTTCGCCTCGGCCTAGACCTCACCATGGCCTCGCTGTTCGACGCACAGAGCGAAGAGCGGCTTTAGGAAGGGCCCCGTTTTACCCCCAACACCATCCCAAGCACCCACATCTCTATGGAGGAGATAATGACAGAACTCGGTTTCCAGCTTTACAGCGCCCGCAATTTCCAGCCGTTTTCCAATATTTTGAAGAAGCTTTCGGCGGCTGGTTACAAACAGGTCGAAGGTTACGGCGCCATGTACGCCTCGCTTGATGACGCTGGGTTGAACAGCCTGCGCTCCGAACTCGATGCCAATGGTCTTGCCATGCCGACCGGCCATTTCGGCCTCGACCTTCTCGAGGGTGATCCGAAAAAGGCTCTGAACATCGCCAAGGTTCTGGGCGTGGAAGCGATTTATTGCCCGTACCTGATGCCCGACCAGCGCCCGGCGGACGCGGCTGGTTGGTTCGCCTTCGGCAAGCGCCTGCAGGAAGCGGGTAAACCATTCGTGGATGCCGGGCTGACCTTCGGCTGGCACAACCACGATTTCGAGTTCAAGGTGCTCCCGGACGGCTCCACCCCGCAGGAGCAGATTTTTGCCGGCGGACCGGACCTGAAATGGGAAGCGGATATTGCCTGGATTATCAGAGGCAATGCCGATCCGCTCGCCTGGATCGAAAGCTACGGCAAGCGCATCACCGCCGTGCACGTGAAGGACATCGCACCATCAGGCGAAAATACGGATGAGGACGGCTGGGCGGATGTCGGCCACGGCACGGTGGACTGGAAGGCCCTTGTGGCAGCACTGAGGGCAAAATCCGCCACGAAACATTTCGTGGTCGAACACGACAATCCCAAGGATATCGATCGGCTGATCACGCGCTCCATCGCATCCTTCAAAACCTATTGAGCATCAATCCGGAGTTTTCATCATGCAAAGGGAACTGGGCGTCGGCATCATCGGGTGCGGCAACATCTCGTCTGCTTACTTTTCGCTGGCACCGCTCTTCAAAGGCATCAAGGTGCTGGCCTGCGCCGACCTTAACCGCAATGCGGCGGAACTGAGGGCAGAAGAATTTGGTGTCACGGCGCAGTCGATCGAGGAACTCCTCGCCAACAAGGACATCGACGTGGTGGTGAACCTCACCATTCCCGCCGCGCATTTTCCCGTGTCGAAAGCGGCACTCGAGGCGGGTAAACACGTCTATTCGGAAAAGCCGCTGGTGCTTTCGCTGGAGGAAGGCGAGGAGTTGCGGCGCATCGCCCGCGAGAAGAACCTTTCCGTTGGCTGCGCGCCTGATACTTTCCTTGGCGGCGCGCATCAGCTTGCCCGGCAATATATCGACGAGGGCAAGGTCGGGCGCATCACCTCCGGCACCTGCCATGTGATGAGCCCCGGCATGGAGATGTGGCACCCCAATCCGGGCTTCTTCTTCCTGAAGGGGGGCGGGCCGATCCTCGATCTTGGCCCCTATTATGTGGCGAACCTCATCAACCTCATCGGCCCGGTCAAGCGCGTTGGCGCACTGACATCAATGGCCAACCCCACCCGAACGGTGACCAGCCAGCCGCTGAACGGCGAGATCATCCCGGTAGAAACGCCAACCAACATCCATGCGCTTCTGGAATTCGTGAACGGAGCAACGATCACACTTTCGGCCAGTTGGGATGTGTGGTCGCATCGCCACGCCAATATGGAACTTTACGGTACGGAAGGATCGATCTACGTGCCGGACCCCAACTTCTTCGGCGGTGTGGTGGAGGCGAGCGGACGCGACAAAAATATCCAGCCGCTGGAAGACTGGGCGCATCCCTTCGGCATTGCCAACCAGGAAAGCCCGAATGGCCCGCGCGCCAACTATCGCACGGCAGGCCTGGCCGATATGGCGATTGCTATCCTTGAAGGCCGCGATGCCCGCTGCTCGCTGGATCGCTCCCTGCACGGTATCGACGTGATGACCTCCATCCTCAAATCCGGGGAAGAAGGCCGCTTCATCGAGATGACCACAACCTGCACGCAGCCGGCAGCACTCGGCATCGAGGAGGCGCAGGCGCTGCTGCGCTGAGCCCGGTTTATCGAAAAAAAAGAGCCCGGCGCACTGCCGTTTTGCCGGGCTCCTTCCGCTCCGCCGCATCATGGCGGGCTTCGTGTCTCAAAAGCCAATGAAAAAACCAAGCCAGCGTGCGACGGTCGTGACCATCCAGATCAGGAAAACGAACGGGGCGATCCCTATCGTGGCGACGAGCGTCGCGGAGGCCACGAAAAGTAAGACTGCAAGATTGCGCCTGAGCCCTGGGCGTCTGTTGCCGAGTGCCTTATCCATGACGCACGGTAGCCATCAGCCCACGAATGGTAAGGGTGACATAAAGCGTGCCTGCCAACGCCATCAAAATGCCAGAGCCGATGGAGCTGAGATCGCTTAGCGAAAAGAGGAACATAGAATCGGCCGCCATCGGCAACATCCTTCAAGAACTGCAACGTTCAATCCGTTCTAGATCAAGCCGGTTTCCCGCTTATGTCGCGATTGTTTCGTCTTGTTGCTGCGGCGGGGCAATTTCGTGGATTGCGCGGAATTTCCGCTATTTCCGCAAAGCCCTTCACAATCGCTTCGCTTTGGTTTAAAGCCGCCCCCGTAATCCGGTCGCAGCCCACCCGGTCAAAACAAGGGATCCCAACGTATGAAAACCATCGTCATCTGCTCCGGCGGATTGGACTCCGTTTCGCTTGCGCACAAAATCGCGGCGGAACATGAACTTCTCGCTCTTGTCTCCTTCGATTACGGCCAGCGCCACAAGAAGGAGCTGGATTTCGCAGCCGACTGCGCAAAACGTCTCGGCGTGCCGCATCATGTCATCGACATCACAACCATAGGCGCGCACCTCACCGGTTCCGCGCTGACGGACGATATCGAAGTGCCGGACGGACATTATGCGGAAGAGACCATGCGCTCCACGGTGGTGCCGAACCGCAACGCCATCATGCTGACCATCGCCTTCGGCCTTGCCGCCGCCCAGCAGGCGGATGCGGTGGCGATCGCCGTGCATGGCGGCGACCATTTCATCTATCCCGATTGCCGGCCGGGCTTCATCGACAGCTTTAATGCCATGCAGGCGCATGCGCTGGAAGGCTACGCAGACGTTACCTTGTTTGCGCCCTATGTCACCGTCTCCAAAGCGGCGATTGTGACTGACGCGGTGAAATACGGCACCCCATTTGGCGAAACCTGGTCCTGTTACAAGGGCGGCTCTCGCCATTGTGGCCGTTGCGGCACCTGCGTGGAGCGGCGCGAGGCCTTCCATCTGGCAGGTGTTACCGATCCTACGGACTATGAGGACCCGGATTTCTGGGTGGCGGCCACCCATGCTTATGCGGCACAGGAGGTGCGTTGATGTTTCGCATCACCAAGGAGTTCCATTTCTCCGCCTCTCACCAGCTGAAAAGCCTGCCCGCCGACCATCAGTGCGCCCGCCTGCACGGGCATAATTACATCGTTGAGGTCGAACTATCAGGCGAGGAGCTGAACGAGCACGGTTTCGTGCGTGATTACCACGAACTCGCGCCGCTGAAGCGCTACATCGACGATCATTTCGATCATCGCCACCTGAACGACGTTCTCGGCCATGACCGGGTGACAGCAGAATGTCTGGCGAAGCACTTTTACGATTGGTGCAAGACGAGCCTGCCGGAAACCAGCGCCGTGCGAGTGAGCGAAACCGCCAAGACCTGGGCGGAATACCGGCCATGACGGCGGCTGCACAGAAAGTTGCAGCGAAGGAAACAGCGATCCGCATCAGCGAAATCTTCGGCCCGACCATTCAGGGCGAGGGTTTGCTGATTGGTCTGCCTACCGTTTTCGTTCGCACTGGCGGCTGCGATTACCGCTGCTCCTGGTGCGATACGCTGCATGCCGTCGACAGCGAGTATCGCGACACATGGAAACCGATGTCCGTCGAGGCGATCTGGCAGGAGGTGCGACGGCTTTCCGGCGGTGTGCCGCTGACGGTGTCGCTTTCGGGCGGCAATCCCGCCATCCAGCCCCTTGGGCAACTAATCGCGAAGGGGCAGGGCGAGGGCTATAGGTTCGCGCTGGAAACGCAGGGCAGCATCGCAAAAGACTGGTTTGGCGATCTCGATCATCTGGTGCTGAGCCCGAAGCCACCATCGAGCGGCATGGAAACCGACTGGCAGGCCTTTGAAGACTGTCTTGCCGCCGCCGGCGATGGACCGCAGGTGGCGCTGAAGATCGTGGTGTTTGACGATGCGGACTATGCTTATGCCAAGGCTGCATCGGCCCGTTTCGCGCATTTGCCGATTTACCTCCAGCCCGGCAACCACACCCCGCCGCCGCCTGATGACGACAACGCGCGTGTGGATATCGATGGGATCATGGATCGCATGTTGTGGCTGGTGGACAAGGTCAGCGAAGACCGTTGGTTTTCCGCCCGGGTGCTGCCGCAGCTGCATGTGCTCTTGTGGGGGAATAGGCGAGGCGTTTGAGGTAGTACCTCCGTCATACAGCGCTAGATTCGGGGTGACGGGAGATAATAGTACACGCTGCAGTATTGGAAGCGGCGGCTTACGCCGCCGCGCCCTTGCAATTCAAGCCGAGACGGCCAGCTCCCGCCGTTCGCGGTCGGCGATGATCGAGAGATCAAGCACCTTCTGCAAATTCGCCGCGTGGCGGAAGTCCGGATCAGCAATGCCACCTTCCATGACGGCCTTGGCGAATTTTTCGTAATTCGTCGGCACCGGGTCGACATCGATTGTCTTCCAGATCGCCTTTTCCACATCGTCGCCGATGCAGGCCCGCAGGCTGGAATAGTCAGGCGTGTGAATCACCTCCAGCGCACCCTTGTCGCCGTGGATGCGCAGGCGCAGTTCGTTGAGATGGCCCGTTGCCCAGCGGCTGGCGTGAATGACGCCCATGGCGCCGTTTTCTAACTCGGCGGTCATGGTGAAGCTGTCATTGGCGTCGAGATCGTAGGCGCCGATCTTGTTGCCTTCATATTTGTCGAAGGTCTTCAGGCGCGTGAAGATCCGCTCCACATCGCTGCCCGCGCCATAGGAGGCGAAGTCGAGAATGTGGATGCCGACATCACCCAGAACACCGTTTGAGCCGTGCTTGGTGGAAAGCCGCCACAGCCACTTGCTCTCCGTCATCCAGTCGCCCCAGGCCTTGGAAACGAGCCAGCTCTGGAGATAGGAGGCTTCCAGATGGCGCACCTTGCCGATCTTGCCAGCCAGCACCATTTCGCGTGCCGCCTGCAAGGGGGCGACATTGCGATAGGTGAGGTTGACCATGGCAACAAGGCCCGCTTTTTCTGCGGCATCGGCCATTTCGGCGGCCTTGGCGTAGTTTTCCGCCAGCGGCTTTTCGCAGAAAACATGTTTGCCCGCCGCCAGAAGCTTGAGGCTGGTCGGGTGGTGGATGGCATCCGGCGTGACGTTTGCCGCCGCGTCGAACTCGCCCCAGGCAATCGCGTCATCCAGCGAGGTAAAGGAGAGTGGAATGTTGTGGCGAAGCGCAAAGCCCCGCACAACCACATCATCCACATCCACCGCAGCCACCAGTTCGACGCCGGGGATTTGCGAAAAATATGTGGCATGGTTGTTAGCCATGCCGCCGGTTCCGAGAATGAGAAGTCTCATGGCTGTTTACCTGTAACCTGCTTCGCCTGCCTTGTGCAGCTTGGGGCCGCGTTCTTCGATAGGCTCCAGCGCCTTGTCGACGGGAACGTTGGGGGCGTCATGAATGCTTTTCAGCGCGCCGACCGGATTATAGGCCCATTTCACCGAATTGCTGATGACCTTCTGTACATTGGCGTCGTGATAGGTCGGATAAGTCTCGTGACCGGGGCGGAAATAGAAGATGTTGCCTGCGCCACGGCGCCAGGTGAGGCCAGATCGGAAGACTTCGCCGCCCTGGAACCAGGAGATGAACACGGTTTCCAGCGGCTCCGGCACGGAGAACTGCTCGCCATACATCTCTTCGTTTTCCAGCTCGAAATGCTCGGGCAGGCCGGCTGCAATCGGGTGGCGCGGATTGATCGTCCACAGGCGTTCGCGTTCGCCCGCCTCACGCCATTTAAGCGCGCAGGGCGTACCCATCAGTCGCTTGAAAGGCTTGGAGAAGTGGCCGGAATGCAGGACGATGAGGCCCATGCCTTCCCAGACACGCTTGGCAACGCGCTCGACGATCTCATCCTGAACCGCACCGTGGTCCTTGTGGCCCCACCAGACCAGAACGTCGGTCTTGTCCAGACGCTCCTGCGAAAGGCCGTGTTCCGGTTCCTGAAGCGTGGCGGTGGTGGCGCTGATCTCAGGGTTGGTATTCAGCGCATCGGCAATGGTGTTGTGCATACCATCAGGGTAGATCGAACGCACCGTCTCGTTGATGTGTTCGTGGATATTTTCGCCCCATACAACGGTGTTGATGGTCATTTTCTTGCTCCTTGGTGAAAGCCGGAAGCTTGGGTGATCCGGCGAAAGTTAATTGTTCAGGCGGCGCCGCGCACGGGATTGCGCGCAAGGGCCTGGCCCTGCGCGTCGAAGCGGTGGATCTGCGCCGCATCCGGCACGAGAACGATTTTTTCTCCCGGCTTGCGGTCGGTCACGCCTTCCTCACGAACGACGATGGGTTCGCCAGCACCAATCTCGACATAGATGTAGCTGTCCGATCCCAGCATTTCCGAATGGATGATTTCGCCGTTCCAGCCGGTCTCACCGGCACCGATCGCAAGGTGTTCGGGGCGGATGCCGATGGTCGCGGCACCTTCGACTTCCGCATATTTGCCGGCAAGGAAGTTCATCTTCGGCGAGCCGATGAAGCCGGCAACGAAGGTGTTGACCGGGCTTTCGTAAAGCTCGAGCGGCGTGCCGATCTGTTCGACGCGGCCATCGCGCAGAACGCAGATGCGGTCGGCGAGCGTCATGGCTTCCACCTGATCATGGGTGACGTAGATCATCGTCGTGTCATGCATCTCCCGGTGCAGCTTGGCGATTTCGAGACGGGTTGCGACGCGCAGCGCCGCATCGAGGTTGGAGAGCGGTTCGTCGAACAGGAACACCTTCGGATCACGCACGATGGCACGGCCGATGGCGACACGCTGGCGCTGGCCGCCGGAAAGCTGCTTCGGCAGACGTTCCAGATAGGGCGTGAGCTGCAGCATTTCCGCTGCCGCCTCTACACGCTTGCGGCGCTGCTCCTTGTCGGCGCCTGAGAGTTTCATGCCGAAGGCCATGTTTTCGAATACGGTCATATGCGGATAAAGCGCATAGGACTGGAAGACCATGGCGACGCCACGCTTGGCGGGTGGCAGGCGGTTGACGGCTTCTCCGTCAAAGGAGAGCGTGCCGCCAGTGATTTCCTCGAGCCCGCAGATGAGGCGTAGCAGCGTGGACTTGCCGCAACCGGAAGGGCCGACGAAAACCATGAACTCGCCGGAGCGGATGTCCATGTCGATGCCCTTGATGACATCGAAGGCGCCGAAGGATTTGCGAAGATTGCGCAGTTGAATGGTGGTCATAAGTTTTCTCCTAGCCTTTGACGCCGCCGGCGGTGAGGCCGGAAATGATGCGTCGCTGGAAGATAAGAACGAGGACGACGAGCGGGGCGGTGACGATGACGGAGGCCGCCATGATCGTTCCCCAGGGGATTTCAAACTGCGAACCGCCCGAAAGAAGTGCGATGGCGACGGGCACCGTGCGCTGTTCGTTCGATGAGGTGAAGGTGAGCGCGAAGAGGAACTCGTTCCACGCCGCAATGAAGGCGAGGAGCCCTGTGGTGACGAGCGCCGGCCACATCAGCGGCATGAAGACCTGGGTGATGATGACCCATGGCGTTGCGCCATCGACGATTGCCGCTTCCTCGATTTCGATCGGCAGGTCGCGCATGAATGTCGTCAGCACCCAGACAGTGAAGGGCAGAGTGAAGATCATGTAGGAAAAGATCAGCGCGAGCGGCGTGTTGAAGATGCCAGCCCAGCGGATGAGTTCGAACAGGCCGGCGAGAACGGCGATCTGTGGAAACATCGAGACCGAGAGGATGGTGAGCAGAAGCAGCGAGCGGCCCCGGAAACGGACACGGGCCAGGGCATAGGACGCCGTTACCGCAAGGAACAGCGACAGTACGACGACTGAAGATGCAACGAACAGCGAATTGCCGAGATTGCGCAGGAACGTGCCGTTGCCGATGACGAAGTTGTAATTGGTCAGCGAGAATTCACGCGGCCAGTAGTTCACCTGGAACAGCGCTGAGCCGGATTTCAGGCTGGTCAGTATCGCGTAATAGAACGGGAATACCGAAATCACCATGATGACGGCGACCAGCGCATAAAAGGCGGTGGTTTTCAGGATGCTTGGCAGGGTCATCGCGAAGCTCCATCTGTGTTGACGCGCCCGAGCCACATATAAACGACTGTTATCGAGGCGATGATGAGGAACAGCATGGTGGAAGCGGCTGCGCCATAGGCGAACTTGTCGAAATCGAACAGGTTCTCACGCGCCAGCACCGACATCGTGCGGGTCTGGGCGTTATTCGGCGTCAGAATGTAGATGAGGTCAAAGACGCGCATCGCATCCAGCATACGGAAGATGACGGCAACCATGAGCGCTGGCCGGATCATGGGCAGGGTGACGCGGAAGAACACCTTGACGGGGTGGATACCGTCCACCTTCGCCGCCTCATACATGTCCTTCGGCACCATTTGCAGGCCGGCGAGAATGAGCAACGCCATGAAGGGCGTCGTCTTCCAGATATCGACAATGAGAACGGCGACCATTGCGGTGTCCGGATTGGCGGTCCATGCGATCTTGTGGGAGATCAGCCCGAGATTGAGGAACAGGTCGTTCAAGATACCGAACTGGTCGTTCAGCATCCACGCCCACATCTGCGCCGAAACGATGGTGGGAATGGCCCATGGAACGAGGATGGCGGCGCGCACCAGGCCGCGTCCCTTGAATTCCGCGTTCAGCACCAGCGCAACGATAAGGCCGAGAACGGTTTCGAAGCTGACCGAAAGGATGGTGAATTTCAGCGTGTTCAGAACCGCGCCCCACCAGGCGGGATCAGCCAACAGGCCGCGATAGATGGTGCGGCCGCTGCTGAGCGTGATCCAGGTGAGGTAGTTCTTGAAGCCAACGAATTGTGCGCCGTCGAGATTGGTCAGCGACGCGTCGGTGAGGCTGAACCAGACGGTGCGCACCAGCGGCCAGCCGGCCACCAGCGCTAGTACCAGAAACGTGGGGGCAAGGAACAGCCATGCGGATTTCAGGCGTTCCGACTGAAGGTCGGAGCCGGTGCCGGATGCCGCGACCGGTCTTTGAAGGGCGGTATCGTTCATGGGGATATCTCGCAGTTGGGGTGTGGGAAACGCTCAGGCGAGACCGCTTCCCACACGGGCCGGATTACCAGCCGTTGCCTTTGAGATCGGTCAGTTCGACTTCAAGGAGCTCAAGGTTTTCCGCCGCCGTGCCGTTGCCGGAGAGCGTGTTGTGCACGGCACCCCAGAATTTGGCCGAAACCTCGTTGTATTTCACCTTCGCCGAGGCAGAGGGGCGTGGAACGGCGGTCTGGAAAATCGGCTTCCATGTCGGCATGAAAGGCTGTGCGTCCGCGACATCCTTGTCGTCGTAAAGCGAGGCGATCGTGGGCATGTTGGAAAGCTGGATCGCACGCATCTTCTGGGTATCCTTTGATGCGAGGAACTTCACAAGTTGGATGGCAGCTTCTTGATCGTCGGAATATTTCGAAACGGCGAGGTTCCAGCCGCCGAGCGTTGAGGCGGGTGCCGCACCCTCTTCACCGGCCGGCAACGGCGTGACGCCGAATTTGCCCTTGATGGCACTGTCGGCACCGTTTCCAAGCGCATAGGCATAGGGCCAGTTGCGCATGAAGACGGAATTGCCGGTCTGCCAGACGCCACGTGCTTCCTCTTCCTTGTAGGCAAGCACGCCCTGCGGCGCGATGGTGCCGACCCAGCCCTTGGCGGCTTCGATCGCGGCTGCGGCTTTCTCGTTGTTGATGGAGATGTCGCCGTTGGTCTCAACGATATGACCGCCACCGGCTGATGCAATCCATTCCAGCGCGTTGCAGGTCAGACCTTCATAGGCGCTGCCCTGGAAGACGAAGCCCCAGAGGTCCTTCTGCCCGCCTTCGCGTTCCTTGTCCTGAATTTCCTTGGCGGTCTCGCCCAGTTCCTTCCAGGTTTTCGGCGGCTGCTTGCCGTATTTTTCCAGAAGGTCCTTGCGGTAGAACAGAGCGGGTGCATCGGTGAACATCGGCATGGCGACAAGCTTGCCGTCCACGGTCTGTGACGCCACGATGGAGGGGAAATGATCGCCAATGACATCCTTCGTCGCTTCGGTCAGATCCACGAATTGGTCGGAGAGCTGCGGCGCCCAGATCACGTCCGTCTGATAGACGTCGACATCCTTGTTGCCCGCGGCAAGCCATAGCCTGTACTGGCTGAACTGCTCACTGGACGATGACGGCATGGTGACAAGATTGACCTTGTGGCCGGTCTCTTTTTCGAAGGCGGCGATCCGCTCCTTGAAAAATGCAATGTTCTTGCCGGTCGAGTTGGCGGCGATGGAAAGTTCGGCCGCCTGCGCGGAAACTGCCGCAGACAGCACGCTGCCACACAGCAACAAAGTCTTCATGGAAATATTCATTGTCAAACTCCTCCGTTGACGCTTCCAATCATCCTCAAAATTGAAAGCGCTTTTGACTGGTGTGAAGTTCGCAAAAGCCGACAAATCTGTCAATACTCTTTCTTATGGCGTGGAAATTGGGCATCTTCGGGTGTTGCCACGGAGGGTTTGCCTTTCGAAACGGCGAACTGTAAGGTTTCAGGTGGGGATAAATTGAAAGCGATTTCAATTTTTGTCCGCTTGAAAAATCTGCGGCGGCGACGCATGCAGGAGCAAATTGGCAGAAAACATGAAGCTCAAGGAATTCGCAGAAAAGGTCGGGCTGTCGCCCACAACCGTCAGCCGTGCGCTTGGCGGCTATCCCGAGGTGCGTGAAGAAACGCGCCAGCGGGTGATGGATGCTGCGCTGAAATACGGCTACCGGCCCAATGTCAACGCGGTCAGGCTGGCAACAGGCAGGGCTGGCGCCATCGGTGTCGTGATGGGCCGTTCGGGCGGCGGGCATTTCTTTTCGGAATTCATGGGCGGCATGGCGACGCGGCTGGAAGGCGAAGAGACCGACATTCTCGTCAGCGTCACCGTCGACAATAACATTGAGGAAGAGCTCGCGATTTTCAGCCGGCTGGCGTCGAGCGGACGGGTGGATGGCATAATCGTGCATTCGCCGCGTCCGGAGGACGAGCGCATCGCGCTGCTCAATCGGCTGGGCGTGCCTTTCATCGTGCATGGCCGCTCGAAGACGGCGTTCGAGCACGCCTGGCTCGATATCGACAATCATGATGTGACGTATCGTCCGACAATCCATTTTCTGGAACGTGGCCACCGTCGCATCGCGATGATAAACGGCCCGACAGGCCGTACATTCGTGCAGGACCGCGAACAGGGTTTTCGTGATGCGCTCGCGACCCATGGCATCACGCCTGATCCGCGCCTCATGATGAGCGAGCATTTCAGCGAAGATGCCGCCTTCCGTTTCGCCCGCTCGCTGCTGGAGCAGACGCCGCGCCCGACCGCCTTCGTCGCCGGTGCGATGATGACGGCGCAGGGCGTCTATCGCGCGGCAACCCAGCTGGGACTGGTGATCGGCAAGGACGTGTCCGTCATCGCCCATGACGACGTGTTTCCTTACCTCACTCCGGAAAGCATGATGCCGCCGCTTTCCACCACCCGCTCGCCCATGCGCATGGCTGGCATGCGGGTTACAGACCTGCTTCTGCAGATCGTTGGCGGCCGTCCCGTCCGCGAGGTTCAGGAATTGTGGCCGGTCGAACTGATCTTGCGGGAATCGGTCGGTCCAGCCTGAGCTCGTCGCCATAGCTCACTGATTCCATTCCATTTTGTGAACGTCAATTGATTGCCGTTCGTCTTTCATCGCCTATACGGCAGCGTCATCTCGTGTATAATCGAAGCTGCACAGGCCTTTTGGAACAGGACCTGGGCCAGCGCGTTGAGGGGACGTGTTGAAGGAGGTGACCGATGTTTGAATTTTTAAAGCCGCAACAACAGACTGTGATCGATGATGTGGAGGCAACCGGTACCTATGCCGATGCGCTGCTCAACGTACCCAGCCCGGAACTGACCCGTTCCACCGCTCGCGAACACGGCCATGAGGCCCACTCCCGCGACTATTGCGAAAACCGCGATATTTCCCGCAGCTCGCTGGGTTTCGCCTGACCACTCGCAAAAGCTTCCCAAAAAAACGGAACTGACCGGCGTTTTCCTGCGTTTGCCCTGTACAATCCGCAGGGCGGCGCAATGAAACCGAAGGGACCTGACCGGCATTTGACCGATGGGCGAATTGGGTGTTGCGCCGCCTGAGGAGGGGCCGCGCGCTCGCGTCGTCCCAGCAGATGAAAGCGCATTTCGATTCCGCATTGGACGAAGCGCTTATATCCAGGAGCTGCAATGCCAACTCTTCCCGTTGAACCCTATCCAGACCCGCCAATGCCGGTGCCGCCACAGCCGGATATACCGCCGGTCAAAGAGCCGGAGCCCGAAAGGCTGCCGGACGAGGCGCCAAACCCCAATCCAGATGAAAACGACGGACCGCCCAAGGTATTGTAGGTTTCAGGCTTGTTCGAATTTCCTGCTGAGGAAGGCCGAGCCTTCAAGTCCGAACCGCCACGGATAATCCTGCGCGCGGCTTATGCCGATGCGTCTGCCGCTGGTAACGGCAGCGGCCTCCTTTGGCAGGCGGAGGAAAAACGGCGGGCGGTCCAGCGCTGCTCCGTCCATTTCTCCGGTAATGGCCAAGGCCTGACAAAGCCTGCCGGGGCCGGAACATAACAGTTTCAGTTTGTCAGTTCCTCGCCGCAGTTTCATCATGTCTATGCCGGTGAGGGGTTCGATGGCGCGCAGAAGCACGGCGGAGCCCGGAGCGCATACGAAGTTTGCGCACCAGTGAATGCCGTAGGAGCGGTAGACATAGAGATGGCCGGCCGGGCCGAACATCGCCTTGGTGCGCGGGGTCTGCCCATTGAAACTATGGGATGCCGGATCATCAGGATGATAGGCTTCGGTTTCCACGATGATGCCGCCGGTATTGCCAACGCGGAATTCCACGCCGATGAGGGCGCGGGCAACGTCAACGGGATCGCGCTGAAAGAAGCGCTCCTGCATTTCCGGGCCCAAGGCCTGATCCATCTGGAACCCCTTCTGCTCTGCCATCGTTGTGAATTCAGGTTTCAGTGTGTTGTCGCATCGGGTTACGCCGATGCTTTTTCAAATCGGAGGGCATGTCATGCAACTTTCTACGACCTATGTAAAACGGGATAACGGAGTGATTTCCGTGGAATTTGTCGGCAGCGACGGCGATCAGGTCTCGGTCCGCCTTGCCGACGGTCTTGATGGCATCGACGATGCGGAGGCCATCAAACGCGCGAGCGCGGTGATGGTTCAGCTGACGGCATTCGGAACGCGTCAAGGCGCCGATGCGCCGTCGCAGTTTTCCGCTCTCGGCACGGCGCAGGATGAAGCCCCGCACGGTCAGGCGAGCGCCCGCACATCGAAGGATCGTGACATTCTTGAAGAGGAACTGGAAGAGGGGCTGGAAGACAGTTTTCCGGCGAGCGACCCCGTCTCGGCAACGGTCACCTCGATCGCGTCGAGAAAAGGAGGGCTGTGACCTTGGCCAATGGTAAAGTCGCCCTCGTCACCGGCGCTGGCTCCGGCATCGGCCGGGCTGCTGCCCTTCATCTGGCTGCGAAAGGCTTTTCCGTAGGCCTTCTCGGCCGTACCGAATCTGAATTGCAGGCAGTGGAAAATGAGATTTCCGCCTTATCTGGCGCTTCTAAGGTCCTCGTCGCCGATGTGGCGGAAGAGGCAGCTATGCGACACTCCGTCGCAGAGCTTGCCGATGCTTTCGGCCGTCTGGATGTCGTAGTGGCCAATGCGGGCGTCAACGGCGTCTGGGCGCCGATTGACGAGCTGACGCCTTCGGAGTGGGACGATACGATCCGCATCAACCTGCGCGGCACCTATCTAACTATCCATGCCAGTGTGCCGCATCTGAAGGCGGCAGGTGGCGGCTCCATCATCATCGTCTCTTCCATCAACGGCACACGCACTTTCAACTCGCCGGGCGCTACCGCCTATTCGGTGACGAAGGCCGGGCAGCTTGCCATGGCCCAGCAACTGGCGCTGGAGCTCGGGCGTCATCGCATCCGTGTCAACGCGGTGTGTCCGGGCGAAATTGAAACGGCGATTGACGAAAATACCGACATACGCGGGCGCGACAGGACCGAAGTGCCAGTCCGTTTCCCGGCGGGTGACATTCCGGTCACCGGCGGGGTTGCAGGGACGAGCGAGGATGTTGCTGCATTGATCGGTTTTCTGGCATCTGACCAGTCGCGCCATATCACCGGAACGCCGGTATGGATCGATGGCGGGCAGGGGCTTCTTCGGTAACGGCAGTTCCATCACAGGCTTGTGTGCGTATGATTAACGAATGGGTAACGTCTGTTCACGAGACTTTGTCCTTGCGGGAGGTTGCCGCCATATGGCCACCTTCGCTAGTTAAGCCTCTGCCACAAAGGCGGGCAAATCGGGCGGGCAGAACGATCCATGGGTATGAATGCATTGCTGAACTTCGCAAGTGCGGGGCTGCGGCGCAGGGTAAAAGCGGGAATGAGAATAGCTGCGGTCGTCGCGATCGGCAGCGGTCTCGCCGCGTGCACCTCCATGGGTCTCGACAGCGTCAAAAAGGACCCGCCGAAGCTGTCATCCAAGATGATGGCGCAGATGTCTGCCAAGAGCATGCGCCCGGAAAGCCCGGTTCTCGTTCGCATTTTCAAGCAGGAAAGCGAGCTTGAGGTCTGGAAGATCGACAAGACCGGTAATTATGCGCTGCTCAAGACCTATCCCATGTGCCGCTGGTCCGGAAAACTTGGCCCGAAGACGAAGACGGGCGACCGGCAGGCGCCGGAAGGGTTTTATCATGTCTCCGCAGGCATGCTGAACCCCAATTCGCAATATTACGTCTCCTTCAATCTCGGCTATCCCAACCGGCTGGAATCGGCGCTTGGTTACACCGGCGAAGCGTTGATGGTGCATGGCGCCTGTTCTTCGTCGGGCTGTTACGCGATGACCGATCAACAGGTCGGCGAGATTTATGCGGTCGTGGCGCGCGCGCTGCAGGGCGGGCAGGACCGCTTTCAGGTTCAGGCCTATCCCTTCCGCATGAGCGCCCGAAACATGGTGGCGAATCGGGACGATCCCAATATGCCCTTCTGGAAGACGCTCAAGGAAGGCTATGACTATTTCGAGGTGACGCGCCGCCAGCCAAAGGTTTCCGTTTGTGGCCGGCGATACGTTTTTAACAGCGAATTTGCCGGCGGTGAGCCTGCCGATCCGCTGGCGGCCTGCCCACCTGCGATAAACCAGCCGGACCCCTTGGTGGCGTCGAAAATGGCCGAAGAGCAACAGAAATTTGCCGCCGCGATGAACGAGGGAACTTCTGCCCCGGTCAGCGCGTATGTAGACGGCGGCATGCACCCAAGCTTCCGTGCCATCCTGAAATCCAGTGGCGCAAAGGCCATGGCATCGCAGGTCTCCGGCACGAAGTACCCTATAAGCCGCCCCGAGGCGGCGCTGGCAGATCCCTTTGCCAGCGCAAGATGACGCAGATGAGGTTTTTCAATTGAACGACACGACAACGACCCGGCGAGGTTTCCTGCTTGGAGCGGGCGGATTGGCGCTGGCCGGCCTTGCAGGCTGTAACACCACCTCGCGTGAGGCCACGCGGCCAACAGCCCCGGCCGACGACCCGATGTATGCCTTGATGTACGGTCCGAAGCCCGACGAGCAGTTTCCGTTGCCGGAAATTCCCTACAAGCGGATCCCGCGCCAGTTCCTGCGGCAAATGGTGGAAAACCCCACCGGTGAGCGTCCCGGTATCATTGTGGTCGATACCGCCAACCATTTCCTTTATCTCACCTACGAGAACAACCAGGCCATGCGTTATGGCGTCGGTCTCGGCCGCGCGGGCTTCGAATGGGCCGGACGCGGCGTTATCCAGTACAAGCGTCAATGGCCGCGCTGGACGCCGCCCGACGAGATGATTGCCCGCCAGCCTGAGCTGGAACCCTATAGCGGCCGCAATGGCGGCATGGAGCCAGGCCTCAAGAACCCGCTCGGTGCGCGTGCACTTTATATCTTCAAGGACGGCAAGGACACGATCTACCGTCTGCACGGCTCGCCGGAATGGTGGACGATCGGCAAGTCGGTTTCCTCCGGCTGCGTGCGTCTGCTGAACCAGGATATTGTCGACCTCTATAACCGTGTGCCTGATGGTACGCCGATTGTGGTGACGGCGCTCGGGCCGGCACAGCAGGGTGTTCCTATCGGGCAGGCGGGCGTGCCCGTGGCGCAGTATGGCGGCGGCGTGGTCGGCGACGGCCTGTCGCAACCAATGCAGACCTATTGATAGACGAAATTTCCAGCCGCCTGAGTGGGCGGCTGGAAATGGCTAATGAATGAAGGCGCAATTACAGCGCTTCGATAATGCTGCTGCCGGCGCGATCTGCGGCAGCGACCTCAGGCCACGCGACGGGTAACGTCGCGGCTACCGGCACTTTCCATTTCCAGACGGAACCGCGATACAAGCGAGCGCAGCTTTGCCGTTTCGGCGGCGAGCATTGCAGAAGCCGCGGTGGATTGTTCCACCATGGCAGCATTTTGCTGGGTGGCGTGATCCATGGAGTTTACCGCCGCGTTGATTTCGGCAAGACCGGTCGATTGTTCGGTCGCCGATGTGGCGATGGCGTTCATATGGCGATCGATGCCGGCGATACGCTCGCCGATCTCCTTCAGCGCCGTGCCGGTGTCGAGAACCAGTTTCACGCCGCTTTCCACTTCCGTCGAGGATTGCCGGATATGATCGCGGATTTCGCTTGCGGCCTTTGCTGCGCGCTGGGCGAGATCGCGAACTTCCTGCGCCACTACCGCAAATCCCTTGCCGGCTTCACCGGCACGCGCGGCTTCCACGCCTGCATTCAACGCCAGAAGATTTGTCTGGAAGGCGATCTCGTCTATGGCGCCGACGATGCCGGTGATCTGCCGGGACGAGGTTTCGATGCGGCGCATCGCCTCTTCGGCATGGCTGACAACCTCCACAGATTTCAGTGCGCTGTGGTTGGCATCGGTGGCGGCGAGCCGCGCTTCGGCGGCACGCTTGTTGGCGTTTGAAACATTGACCGTGATTTCATCGAGAGCTGCTGCTGTCTGTTCCAGAGACGCTGCCTGATTTTCCGTGCGGCGGGAAAGATCGCCGGCACCTGCGGCGATTTCCCGGCTGCTGCCGTCAATGGTGCTGATGCCATCGGAAATGGCGAACAGCGTTTCGCCGAGTTGACGCACTGAGCTGTTGAAATCGTGACGCAAGGCCTCGAATTGAGGGGCAAAGGCCTGATCGAGCTGAAAGGCCAGATCGCCCGATGCCAGCCGCTTCAGTCCTGTCGCAAGACCGGAAGTGGCGATGCGCAGCCGCTCTGACGCATCGTCCTCCGCTTGCTGTCGCGCCGCCGCCTGATCGGCTTCTGCCTGCAGTCTGGCTGCTGCGGCCTGTTCTTCGAGCGCCCGATTGGCAATCGCCGCCTGCCGGAATATTTCGACCGCGCCGGACATGGAGCCGATCTCATCCTTCCGGTCCATGCCGGAAGGAGGTTGTGACGTGTCGCCGCTGGCAAGGATTTCCATCGTCTTCGACAGGCGCAGGATTGGACCCGTTACCGTTTTGCGGGTGAGGATAAAGAGGCCTACGCAGAAGAGTGTCGCCAGAACCAGCAGCCCTTCTAATACGAGCTCGATTACCGCCTTCGTCTCCTGGCTTTCCGCGACAGTTGCTTCGGAAAGCGCGTCGATCTGTTCGCTCGCCGTTTCCATCGCGGTTTCGAGAGTGGTGAACTGGCGCATGAAGTCCGGAATCATTTTTGTCGCCGCGCCCGGATCGGCGTTGACGAGGCCAACCACCGTTTTGGCGCTTTCAAGATAGGACTGAAGCGGTTTTTCAACGCTCTCAATAACGGCTTTGGCGTTCGTACCTTCGGTAAGCGCCTTGTTTAGCTTCAATGCTTCAAGGAAAGTGGCTTCATGTTCGGCAAGGTCGGCCTTTACCGCGTCGAACGACAGGCCCATCGTATCATTCGTGGAAAGAATGGCTGCCAGCACGTCTGAGCGCAGCGCATCGTGCATCATGTCGGCACGCATATGATTGTGAAGTATCTCGGCGGACCGCGATACATCCGTACTATTGCGATTGAGCGTATTCGTCGCCCAGATACCGACCCCCGCCGCGCTTCCGGTGATGGAAAAGATTGCAATGCTTGCAAATATAATTTTTTTCTGAATCGACGCCATGAGGCCATTCCCGCTCGGTTGGTTATACTACGGGAAATTAATAGAATATGCTTAAGAAATGATCTATTTTTGTTGCGGTCTTGATAAATGCAAAAAAAGGCTGCAATAGAAATTGCAGCCTTTTATTTATTAGAGATTTATACTTTTAATCCGCTCTTTTCAGCGCGTCGCCCAAGATCGAGACGATATCGTCGAAATGGGATTTTTCGGCGATAAGCGGCGGCGAAAGGGCAATGATATCGCCCGTGACGCGAATGAGCAGACCGCGCTCGAAGCAATCCACGAAAACGTCATAGGCGCGTGCGCCGATAGCTCCATCACGCGATTGCAGCTCGATGCCGGCGATGAAGCCGATGGTGCGGATGTCGATGACATTGGGCAGGCCCTTCAGCGAATGGATGGCGTCGTGCCAGACATCCTGCATTTCTGCCGCGCGGGTAAAGAGCCCTTCGTCGCGGTAGATGTTGAGCGTGGCGATGCCGGCGGCGCAGGCAACCGGATGTCCGGAATAGGTATAGCCGTGGAACAGCTCTATCTGGTTGTCAGGCCCATGCATCAACGCATCGTGCACCTTGCGGCTGGTAAAAACCGCACCCATCGGGATTGCGCCGTTGGTCAGCCCCTTGGCGGTGGTAACGATGTCAGGCGTCACGCCGAAGTAGTTGCTGGCAAAGGACGAGCCCATACGGCCGAAACCGGTGATAACCTCATCGAAGATCAACAGAATGCCGTGCTTGTCGCAGATGGCCCGCAGGCGCTCCAGATAACCCTTCGGCGGCACCAGCACGCCGGTGGAGCCGGCAACCGGTTCAACGATACAGGCCGCGATTGTTTCGGCCCCATGCAGAGCAACCAGCCGTTCCAGATCGTCTGCCAGTTCGGCACCATGCTCGGGCTGGCCCTTTACGAAGCTGTTTTTCGCCAAATCGTGGGTATGACGCAGGTGGTCGGCCGGGATTTGCGGAAAAACACGGCGGTTGTTGACAAGGCCGCCAACGGAGATGCCGCCGAAACCGACGCCGTGATAACCGCGCTCACGGCCGATCAGACGGCTGCGGGTGCCCTGACCGATGGCGCGCTGATAGGCGATCGCAATCTTCAGCGCCGTATCGACTGATTCAGAACCCGAGCCGGTGTAGAACACGCGGTCGAGCTTCGCGCCTTCCGGGCCAGGCGCGATTTCCGCCAGCCGCTCGGCGAATTCGAAGGCGACGGGATGGCCCATCTGAAACGAGGGCGCATAATCCATGGTCGAAAGCTGGTGTTTGACGGCGGATGCAATCTGGTGGCGGCCATGGCCGACATTGACGCACCACAGGCCAGCTGTACCGTCGAGAACCTGACGACCGTCATTGCTGGTGTAATACATGCCCTCCGCGCTCGTCAGCAGGCGGGGATTGGCCTTGAACTGCCGGTTGGCGGTAAATGGCATCCAGTAGCTGTCGAGTGAGGTGGAGTTGGATCGGTTGGGGTTGTCCATAACGGTTCTCCTGTTCGGTGCCGGTGATTGAAAGCTATTTTCCGGGCTGAACAAGCCCTTTTCTCGCTGTGGCCAAGCCATTGAAAATGTTATAGGCGGGAAAGGTAGTTTTCGATATTTCGAACAACGGCAACGGGGGATCACGCATGTCGGTGGATATAGGCGGGCGTTTGCGCCATTTGCGGCTGCGTCACAATATTTCCCAGCGTGAACTGGCAAGACGTGCTGGCGTTACCAATTCGACGATTTCCTTGATCGAATCCAACACCTCCAACCCGTCCGTCGGCGCGCTGAAGCGCATTCTCGACGGTATACCGATCGGCCTTGCCGAATTTTTCGCCTACGAGCCGGAGACCAGCCGCAAGGCATTTTACCGCGCGGATGAACTTGTCGAAATCGGCAAAGGACCGATATCCTTCCGGCAGGTGGGCGAAAATGTTTTCGGCCGCAGCCTGCAAATCTTGAAGGAATGTTACCAGCCGGGTGCCGATACCGGCAAGGTGCCACTGGTCCACGATGGAGAAGAGGGTGGTATCATCCTCTCCGGGCGTCTGGAGGTGACGGTCGACGAGGAGCGGCGGGTTCTCGGTCCGGGGGATGCCTATTATTTCGAAAGCCGCAGGCCGCACCGCTTCCGTTGCGTTGGTCCAGTGCCGTGCGAGGTCATCAGCGCCTGCACACCACCCACCTTCTGATTCTATGGCTTTCGCGTAAAGTCACGCCGGAATGGTGGTCGGACCGTTGCAGCCGGAGATAATATGGTCCAGCCGGAGAGATTTTCTACGAGCCGACCGAACTTTGATACGGGTTCCTGCCATTATTTTGCCGCTTTTGCGCCGCTTTTGCAATTTTTCCATCGCTTTTTCTTGGCGAAGTTGGCGTGCCGGCAAAAAAATCCCGGTTAATATGTCAAATTTTATATGCATTGCCACAATCTTGCTGCGCTGCAAAAAAATTTAATATTCTTCCTGACGCATGGCTGTTCTTGGCGTTCCTGTCTCACCTGATTAAGTCACAAGAAACATATAAGAAAAGACTATCTGTTGTCGAAAACGCAATACATGCGGGAGCGGCACCCATGCTCTCAACACATGGCCGCCGGCACATTTGTTGCTTTTTTATGCAACCGTTAATATTGCCCTGACGTTGATCGGCCGCTCTCGCAAGAAATCGCATAGACGGTCAGGGGCAATGTGCCTTACAAAAAATCCATTAGCATCAAATTCAGAACACAGACTTGTTATCTCTTTTAGACGGAAAGACACGCCTCCGGGCACCGACCAATCGCAAAACATAAATGGAGTTCTCTCTATGAAGTCCGCGACCCAATCGGCTGAACAGACACTCAGCAGTTCCGAAGACTTCGATGTCAGTTTCCCTATCGGGGGCATCGCAAAACGCAGCTTCGATATGACATCGGCCCTGCTTGCGCTGCTCATCTTCAGCCCGATTTTTCTGTTGATCGCCGCACTGGTGAAATTGTCCGATCCCGGCCCGATCTTTTATGGGCACCGGCGTGTGGGACATAATGGCCGCTATTTCCATTGCCTGAAATTCAGGACGATGGCGATGAACGGTGATGAAATGTTGCGGCAATATCTTGCCGCCAATCCGGAGGCTGCCGAGGAATGGCGTGCGACCCGCAAACTCAAGAATGATCCGCGCGTAACCGCAGTTGGTGCCGTGCTGCGAAAGCTCAGCCTTGATGAGCTGCCGCAGCTTCTCAACATCATCCGCGGCGAAATGAGCGTCGTTGGCCCGCGCCCCGTCGTCGACGAGGAGCTGAGCTACTACGAAAGCGATGCCGCCTATTACCTCAGCACCCGTCCGGGCCTGACCGGCCTTTGGCAGATCAGCGGCCGCAATGACGTAAGCTACAAGACCCGCGTGGCTTTCGACACGCAATATGTGCAGAACTGGTCGATGCGACAGGACGTCTTCATCATCGTCAAGACCATTCCCGCCGTGTGCCTTTCACGCGGAAGCTACTGAAAACCGATATTGAGTTTGGCTTTATCGATCTTTGTTTTGCCACGCACCCTGACCGGGATCCCAAGTCCGGTCTTTGGGTGCGTCATTGGTGCAAATCATAATGGCCGCTTTTTTGCGGCGCTGTGCAGCCGGCACCGTCCGGCTGCTCTATCGCCTGATCGCCCGCGCGGCGATCCGCAAACAGGGAGTTTCCCGATGAACGGTCCTATTGCCGTCGCTAGCCGTCCGCTTGCAAAAAGAACCGCCGGACGCACTTTCTCCGCCCTTCTGCTTGTCGCATCCGTCGCATTTGGAGCGCCGCTTTCCGCAATGGCTGCGGAAGGCGCTCAATACAAGCTTGGCACCGCCGACAAGCTGCGCATCCGCGTTGCCGAATGGCAGCCGGCCGATGGCAGCATCCGCAACTGGGATGTCATCAACGGCGATTATTCCGTCGGCCCATCCGGCGCGCTGTCGCTGCCCTTCATCGGCCAGCTGGATGTGGCGGGGAAGACGTCCGCAGAGGTCGGTGAGGCGATTGGAGCCCAGCTTCAGAGCAAGTTCGCCCTTCGCAACCTGCCGTCGGCTTCTGTCGAAATTGCCCAGTTCCGGCCGATCTTCCTCAGCGGAGATGTACAGACGCCAGGCGAATATCCCTATGCTGCCAATCTCACGGTGTTGAAGGCCGTAAGCCTTGCCGGCGGGTTGCGGCGCTCCGATGCCGGGCAGCGTTTTGCCCGCGACTTCATAAATGCCCGCGGCGACGCAGCCGTTTACGACAACCAGCGCGCAAGGCTGCTTGCCCGTCAGGCGCGGTTGATCGCCGAGGTCAAGGGTGACACGGTCATCGCCAAGACGCCGGAGATGGAAAAGATTGCCGAGATCGACGCGCTTCTCGCCAGCGAAAGTGCGCTGATGAAATCGCGCACCGAGCGTTACACTTTGCAGCTCAAGGCACTGACGGATCTGCATGCGCTTCTGGAAAGCGAAGTCGAATCGCTGAAAAAGAAATCGGAAACGCAAAACCGTCAGCTCGAGCTTGCCAATGAGGACCGAGACCGCGTCAACCGGCTGAACGAGCAGGGCCTTGCACTATCGCAACGGCGTATTTCCGCGGAAGAACGTGCAGCGGAGGTGGAAGCCGCACTGCTTGATATCGACACGCAGTCATTGCGTGCCAAGCAGGATATCAACAAGGCGACCCAGGATGAAATCAACCTGCGCAATGACTGGGTGGCACAGCGCTCCAAGGAATTGCAGGACACGGAAGCGGAACTCGACAAGCTCAATCTGCAACTGGGTACAAGCCGGGAATTGATGTCGGAGGCGCTCGCACAATCGGCTGAGGCGATCCGTTTCGATCCGTCGGGAAAATCCGCGACAATCAGCTACGTCGTGGTGCGTGAGGAAAACGGCAAGCCGAAGGAAGTGAAGGTGGATGAAAACGCCATGCTTCAGCCAGGCGACGTCATCAAGGTCTCGTCCGAAATCCTGATGCAGTGAGGTTTTCATGCGGATCGCCAAATCGGCACTGATCGATCCCGAACGCAATGAGGTCTACGGAATGGCGGCGATTGCGCTGTCATTCTTCGTTTTCGCCTATTCGTCGCGTTTCGGGCAAATCTCGATTCTGGCCTATTATGGCATGTGGCTGCCCCTTGTAGTGGTCAATTACCGGCGCGTGCTGGGTAACTATCCGCGCTATCTGTGGATATTCGCCTTCGGCATCCTGACCGTGCTGTCGAGCTTCTGGTCGGAGGCAGCATCGGTCACAATGCGCGCTTCCATCCAGTATATGACGCATATCGTCTGTGCACTTATCGCCATGCGGGTGGTGTCCATCCGCACGCTGACGCGTGGGGCGTTGATCGGCATCACCGTCATTCTGCTCTATTCGCTGCTGTTCGGTGTCCACCTTTTCGATGCGCTTGATGGAACCTACAGTTTTGTCGGGGCTTTCTCATCGAAGAACCAGCTTGGCTTTTACGCCTCGCTCGGCGTCATTTTCGCTGTCTCATCCGTGCTGATCCTCAAGCAAAGGGGTATCTGGCTGCCGATCGCGGGCATCACCGGGCTCCTATCGGCCTATAGCCTAATTGCTTCGCAATCGGCCACATCCACCATTACCACGGCGGCGGTGGTCGCCCTCATCATCGGTTTCATCCCGATTGGCATGCTTTCACCCGCCAACCGCAAGATGACCTTTTTCGCACTCGGCGGTATTGGCATATTGCTGGTGGTCGCGTCCCTGCAGTTCGGCTTGCTTGATGCCATTCTCGGCCTTTTCGGCAAGGATTCGACACTGACAGGACGCACCTATCTCTGGCAGCAGGGCATCGAAGCGGCAAAGCAGACACCGATCCTCGGCGTTGGTTACCAGGGGTTCTGGGTGGTGGGTTTTGCCGATGCCGAGCGCCTGTGGAACGACTTCTTCATTACCGGACGCAGCGGCTTCCATTTTCACAACACCTATATCGAGACGGTGGTGGAGAATGGCATCGTCGGCATGGTTCTGCTCGGCATGGTGCTTTACGGAACGCTGCTCGGCCATCTGCGCTCGGTCCTGATGCGCCAGCGCGATCCGCAGGGCGTCATTCTCTTTGCCATCTGCGCGCTGTTCGTCGTCCGCTCCTTCGTGGAGATCGATATCATCTTCCCATTCCAGATCGGTTCGTTCCTGCTGTATTTCGCCGCCGGAAAACTGTGCCTTCCGGCGAAAGCCACGCAGAACAGCGAAACTCATCCCGCGATTGGCGTGCGGTTACAGACGCGAGCCTGAGCATTCGCTCTGCCCGATCCTAGAGGTAATCCGATGAGACGTGCGGGCTGGCGTGGATGAAACTCCACATGTCCTTGCTGACAGAGACGATGTCGGCGATGGATTTTTCGAGGTGTTCGATTTCTTTCTCGTCCATGCGTTCTACCTTGCCGTAACGGACCTGGGTTTCGTCCTCCACCAGTCGCATGAGCTGAGTGGTGGCAATTTCGCCCTTTTCGTCGAAGGAGTAGATGCAATGATTGTATTTGTTGCGCGTTTTCGATTCTTTCTTGAGCCGCGCCATGATGGAGAGAATGGTCTTGCGATCCGGCGCTGGCGTTGAGGGAAGTTTTGCCAGACGCTCGATGAGATCCATGCGCGCGCGCGTGGTGTTGAGCGTCAGAAACACGACGATGGCCGCTTCCTTCTCCACTTTCAGGAGATGGACGATCAGATAGATCATCAGGCTTTCGGTGTTGGTCCACACGTAATTCAGCCTGCCGACCATCAGCAATATATCCGACATTGCCGCCATGCTGTTCTCCCGCCCCACCAGACATATACTGGCATTCTATGCCGATCTGGACGGGATTGACAGTGTAGGTCCTTCTGCGTTCCGCATTTTCCAGACGCAAAACCGCCGTCCAACCTTCCTGGAAAAGCGGTATTTCTTCATCTTTCCTTGAATGCTCGGGACATGCTCTCGGAGATAGGCTTGGTCAGATATTCGAAGAAGGTTCGCTCCGAAGTCTGGATCAGGACATCCGCCGGCATGCCGGGAACGGGATGGAAATTATGGACCTTCGCGATCTCCTCGTCTGAAACCTGCACGCGCACGATATAGACGTCCTTAACCTGCAGGCCTGCATTTTCCTCGATGCTATCGGCGGAGACGTAAAAGACCTTACCGTTCAGAACAGGCGTGGTGCGGCGGTTCAGTGCCGAAAGGCGGATCGCTGCCGTCTGGCCTTCATGCAACTGGTCGATGGAGGTTCTCAGAACCTGCGCCTCAAGGATCAGGGGAACGTGGGCGGGCAGGATTTCCATGATTGGCTTGCCGGTGGTGATGACGCCGCCTGCCGTGTGGTAATAGGCGCGCACCACGGTACCGTTGACGGGGGAGCGGATGACGGTGCGTTCCAGCACTTCGGCGGCACCGCGCACTTGCTCGCGCACGCTGTCCAGATCGGCTTCTGCGGTTTCGAGCGCGTCGAGAGCAGCCTGCTTGTTGGCGTTGATGGCAATGACCGCTTCCTGCTTGAACTTGGCGATTTCAGCCTCGCTCTGGTTCATCTCGCCGGTCAGTCGGGCGATATCGCCCATGGCATCGGCAATGGCGCGCTCCAGCGCCAGCATGTCGGTCTTGCGGATGACACCGTCCTTGGCAAGCCTTTCCTTGGAATCACGCTCCTGGGTCAGAAGTGCCAGTTGACGGTCGAAGGACTGCTTCTGCCCCTCATAGCCTGCATAACGAAACTCCAGCGACTTGATGTTCTTTTCGATGAGATTCAGTTGCTCGTCGAGCTTCACGATCTTGCTGTGGAACACGATGTTCTGGCTCTGGATGATGGATTTGATATCAGGATCGCTGGCTTCCTTCATGACGATGTCAGGCACCTTGAAGCTTTTTTGGCCCTGCGCCTCGGCGCGCAGGCGCGTGACGATGGTTTCGAGGCGAAGGCGTCTCAGCTGGAACATGCGCTCGTTGGCGAGCGCCGTCGTCTTGTCGAGCGTCAGAAGCACGTCGCCTTCCTTGACGGTGTCGCCTTCGCTGACCATCATTTCCTTGATGATGCCGCCCTCCAGATGCTGCACGACCTTGTTGTTGCCTGTGGCGACAAAGCTGCCCTGGGCAATGATGGCGGCGGAGAGCGGTGCGGTGCCGGCCCAGTACCCGAAGCCGCCGAAGGAGGCGAGCAGCACGGCAAGACCGATTGAACTGTGGAGGCGAATGGAACGTGGCACTTCGCTGTACCACTCAAGCTGGCCCTGGGGTTTTACCTCTGCGACGGCGACGGCGGTTTTTTTCTTGAACATGACGATCCTCAACCCTCGATCTGCGGAGACTGGCTACTTTGCCGGCCATTGCCGGAAATAGCCTTCAGTACGTCCATCCGTTCGCCGAACATGGCGACCGATCCGTCCTTCAGCACCATTATCTTGTCGACGCACTGAAGAAGTGCGGGTCGCTGGGTGATGGTGACGGTGGTGATGCCCTGTTTCTTGGCGTGCAGAATGGCTTTTGCCAACGCCTGTTCGCCCTGCGTATCAAGGTTGGAGTTTGGTTCGTCCAGAACCACGAATTTGGGATCACCGAAGAAGGCGCGGGCAAGCGCGATGCGCTGCTTCTGGCCGCCCGAAAGCGGTGCGCCATCGGCGGCAACCACGGTTTCGTAACCCTGCGGGAAACCGGCGATCAGCTCGTGTACGTCAGCGAGCACAGCCGCCTCGTAGATCTGCCGGTCTTCAACATCGTCACGCATGCGACAGATATTGGCCTTGATGGTGCCGGGAAACAGCTGCACGTCCTGGGGCAGATAACCGATGCTTTCACCGAATTGCCGCTGGTCCCAGTTGCGCAGGTCCATGAGGTCAAGGCGGACATTGCCGGAAGTGGGAAGGATGGAGCCGACCAGCATCTTGCCAAGCGTCGTCTTGCCGGAACCGGAATTGCCGATGATGGCGAGGGATTCACCTTTCTTCAGCGAAAAGGAAATGCCGTTCAAGATCACCTTCTTCTGCGGCGGTGGCACGAAAAGGATACGTTCCACATCCAGACGCCCTTCCGGATTGGGCAGGCGCAGACGCGGGAAATTGAGCGGTGAGGTGATGAGAAGCTGCTTGATACGGCTATAGGAGGCTGCAGATTTGTTGAACTGATGCCAACCCTCGATCGCCCCTTCGATGGGCGCCAGCGCGCGGCCGGAAATGATGGATGCTGCGATCACCATGCCGCCGGTCAGTTCGCCTGCGAGAGACAGATGCGCGCCCCAACCCAGCAGTGCGACCTGCGTGATCATGCGGGCTGCTTTGGAAACACCTGAGAACATGATGTTGCGATCCTGCGCCGCCACATGCGACTTCAGTGATCCGGCTGTTTCACGACCCCACATCTTCACGGCCTCTGGGATCATCGCCATGGCATTGATGATCTGCGAGTTGCGCGACATGGAATCGAGATGGAAATTGGCGCGGCTCAGATAACCGGAGGCTTCCGCGAACTGTCTGGCGGTGAAGCGCTGGTTCAGCCAGGCTATGATGAACAGCACCGCGCAGCAGACCATGATGATGATGCCGAGATGCGGATGTACAAGATAAACCACCACGATGAAGAGGGGCATCAACGGCGCATCGAGAAAGGCGATCAGGGTGCCGGAGGTAATGAAGGAACGCAGCTGCTGCAGGTCCTGCAGAATCTGGTAGTCCTTGCCGCTGCCATGCAGGGAGGCACGGGCCGCTGCCGACAGGATCGGCGCTCCAAGCTGCACTTCAAGCTCGACAGCGGTGCGCATCAGGATGAAGCGCCGGATGGCGTCCATGAAGGCTTGCAACAGAACCGCGCCGAGAACGGCGACCGTCAGCATGACGAGTGTATCCATGGAGCGGCTTGTCAGGACCCGGTCCGAGATTTGAAACAGATAGAGCGGGATGGCAAGCAGCAGAACGTTGATGGCGATGGTGAACAGCATCACGATCGCCATGTTGCGCCGTATCGCGGCGATGCCCTTGGCGAGGCTGGCGGCGAAATTGACGGGTTCACTGCGCTTGTGGAAGCCGCTCTGGCTTCCGCCGCCGCCTCCGCCACCGCCGCCATTCTCCGTCGGCTCCTTGCCGTTGCCGCCGCCGCCCGTCACCGGACGGCGCTCGTTTTCACGGATAGGCCCGTCATTATTGTCGATGGTCTTGACGAAGGGCAGGTCGGGTGCGCTTTTCAGCTCGGTATTGTCCACCTTTGCTTCCGGCTCCGGCGGTGAGGCGGGGCGCCGGTCTTGCTGCGGCGGCACTGGCCTTTCCTGCGGAACGTCACGCATTTGCGGTTGTTCGGCGTATGGGGAATGTTGTGGAAGGGGCCGGGGCGGTGTGATCTCAGGGGAGGGCGAGGCTGCTTTCACGGTCGGTTCCGCGCCGGACAGGTGACGCAGGTTTTCGACGGCCTCGTTTATGGCCGAAATGCAGGCATCAGTCAGCTTGCTGTCTTCCGCATCCTGATCCAGCGGCAAGTCCAGCGAGTGCCCGGCGGTAATGGTTTTTCTTGAAATATGATCCATTTTTTTATTAATCCCCTCGGTGATCTCGCGGTTTCTGCGGCTTTGGCGGCGGGTGTTTCTCCCCGCCTGTCAAAACCTATGCAGTGACCGCCTGCATGACGTCGGATGAATGCGCGCTCGACCACGACATGTCGTGACCGGCGTTGATGACGCCATCGGATTCATTCTGAATGGTGGCGGGATCGTCGTGCAGAAACGCGATCACTTCGTTTGCCAGCTGCTGGCTTTGGTGACCCGGTTGCGACGCATCATTTTCGATGATGCCGCCCTGTATAAGGATAGCATCCGAATAAAGCCCGCCTGCGACGTAGGTGGTGGAACCGAAGCTGTCGTAATCGATAATCTGCGCGAGATTGATGACGGCGTTGCTGCCGGTATCGATATGGATCGTGACGTTCTCGTTGTTTTCCAGAATCTTTGCGGCTGCCTGCGTCACATAGTCGGAATCGCCCAGCACGCTCACCTGTTTGATGATGCTGACGTCATAAAGATTGCCAGTGATGTAAAGGACGTTGATCCCCTGATAGCCCGCAAAATTGGCATCGTGGGCAAGCGCGTCCGGCATGTTCGGATCACGCTCGTTAATCGCTTTCACCGTCTGCGCCATATAGTCCGGCATGGTTTCGAAACGGTCGTTGCCACCGACATTGTGGATGCTGGCGTCGTTCCACAACAGGTTGTTGCCGGACTGAACGGTGGCGCCCTCAGGCGCGTCGGGGTTGGCGCGGATCCAGTCATTGTCGTAAAGCACGGCGATCTGGCTGATGAGGTTCATGTCCAGCACATTGCCGCCGACGATGACCAGATCGTACTGCATGCCGATGCCGAGGAAATTGGCGATGTTGAGGGCAGCGTTGCCACCGCTCAGCAAGCTGACGCTGGCACCCGAAGAGGTAACCGTCAGTGTGTCGTTGTCGCTGATGAACTGGTACTGCTCGATCCAGTGGACGAAAGACACGTCTCCCTCGAGGACGCTGACACGCCAGGCAGTGGGAAATATTGGCGGTTCACCACTATCGTGGCTGCTATCGGCGCTTTCTGCACCCGGATAGACACTGCGTGAGAAGGTCGCAATATTGTAGGCGGCGGTTGCGTCATGGTCTTCGGACTGCGTGAAAACGGAATCGACCTCATCGCGGTCGCTATAGACATAGGCCTGGGTGATTGCATCGATCTGGTGATAATCGCCCATGACGGTGGTGACTGAGGCCATGACGGCAGTATTGACCAGCGTTGCTATGTTGGCGACGACATTTGCGCCGGCAGCCACATCGAGGCTGTTTCCGGCGGGGCTATCCTCATGCAGCGAAACATCGCTCTTTTCAGGCTCTTCAGCGGGCTTGGCAATGCCACGATCCGGCATGAAGTCGTCGAGCATTGGCTTTTCGCTTGCCATGGAGCCATTGATGTAGAGGCCGTTGATGTCATTGCCGGCGAGAACGAAATCCTGTTCCGCGCCGGTTCCAAGGGACGTCACGTCATTTTCGCGCGCATGGTCGATATAATCATGTGCTGATTTGGCGAGCGCCTGCAACGCGTCGTAGCTGTCGGTGCGCTGGAAAACGGAAAAGGGCGTGAAGACGGCTGCTTCGTTATGGAACTCGACGGTGCGCTGGGTCACGAAACTGGTGTCGCGCGCCACATTTGGGCCGTCCGTCATGTTCAGATAGTCGTCGTCCTGAAGAATGTTGACCTGCGTGACATGCGCGATAACCGAGCCAGGGCCGGTGTGCACCACCAGTTCGCGTTCTTGCTCAAAGGAGACACTGCCCGGAAAACGGAAATGCGCGGCTGACATATCGACCGGTATCGCATTTGCAAGCTGCTGCATGTCGTGTTCGACCATGCGAGCGAAATGCGGTTGCAGATAGTCGAAGTCGTAATAGCCGGCGCGATATTTAACGCCGGGATCGTAATCCTGAAGCTGCAAGTCGTAGGTCTTGTCTAGCAGTCTTGCCGCGTCATCATCCGACAACCGGTCTTTGTTCGCGTGTGCCGTGCCTTCGGCATAGTTGCTTCTTAGACGCGCTTCCTCGATCACCGTGTCGAACAGGCCGATGAAATGCGCAATCATGTCTGAAATTCTGTCGATTTGCATTGCAGGTCCCTCCCTGATCATCGCGGCAGAGCCTGGGCGGCGGGCGGCACACGTCCAAGAGGCGGTGCTTCGTCTTCGCGCAAACCCGGTCCTTCAACCGCAAACTGCACCGGCGAATGCCGGTGCAGCTTTTTTCATAGAGAGGTACTCGTCAGGAGCCGCTGTCCTCGCCGGTATCAGAAACATGCGAGTTACCGCCTGTGACCGAGACATCAACGGCGTTGGAGAGCATGTTGGCGCCCTGCACCAGTTCCAGATGGAAGCCGGAGTTTGCAAGGATAGCCGATGCATCTGCAGTGCTGGTACCCGCAGCGTCGTCGCCAGCCTTGAGGTCCCATCCCTTGCCGTCCATGCCTTCTGCGCCAAAGGCGTCGCCGGCATTCGCGCTCAGGTGGTTCTGGGCACCACCATTGTCCATCCTGACATCCCAGGCCTGATCCTGATCCGCCAGGTGGTTGGCCTGCACAAGGCTGAAGCCCGTGTCGTTGCCTTCGCCGTTGAGCGAGCTGTTGAGGATATTGTCGACATCAAGTGTGAAGGAGAAGTCGTCACCGAGGTTAAAGGTGAGGTCTCCGCCAGCGATGCCGAGATTGCCGACATCCTTGACGCCGGCGATGTTGCCGAAGTCGTCATCCGACTTGTAGAAACTGTCAGCGGAGTTGAAGCTGTCGGAAGTCGTCGTTGTTGTTGTTGTCGTGTCGTCGTCGGAATAGGAGAAGGTCTTGGTGTCCGTATCCGTGACCGTCTTCACGTTGGTGTCGTTGTCGCTGTACGACTTGCTTTCATAGCTCCAGTCGTAATCGGTCTTGATTTCGGTGCTGGTTTCGGTGCTCGTCTTTACGGTCGTATCGTTGTCGCTGTAAGACTTGCTGTCATAGCTCCAGTCATAGTCGTTGTCGCGATTGTCGCCGTTGCCCACTGCAACGTCGATTTTGGCGTCAACATCCACATTGGTGCTGTTGTCGCTGTTGTCGTTGTTGCGGTTTTCACCGTTTGCGGTGCCGACGTTGCTGTCGTCCACCTTTGCGTCATTGGTCGAGGTGTTGGCGAAACCCTCCGAAAGCGCGCCAATCTTGGTGATGTCGTCGCCCGCAGGCTGTGGATTGTAACCCATGTCGATTTCCTCCGAAAAAGCTCGGAGCAGCTTTCGAAATCCCTCTCATCTAAAACGGGATTTTTTCGCGCTTGCTCCGCGTTGCACAAAGATTGATGTTCTGCAGATGCACTCGGTACGTCTCATCTGCGGCTTGGCATCGGCCCGTAACCGGGCTCTTCTCGTTCAGCCCTTGTGCGCTACTCGGTATTAAGGCGCACAAATCCGTTCCTCGCTCCGTTGGGAGCGCGGTGGCTTCGTCTTTTTGCTTTCGTTATGTCTTGAAAAGGAACCGGCGTTTGCAAACACACGTCAAAGGCCAGGGTTGTCTTTCCATCGGTCACTGTTTGCAGCGACGGTCAGACTGTGCAGCAGAAAAATCGCGCTTCCTAGCTATCAATTCGGGCTAAACATATCGGCACCCTTACCACCAATATATATGTCGGAAGGCGGTCGCATGGAGATTTGCCGCCGGTTCAGACGCAAATAATCGCGCTCAGGCCGGGAAAAGCTGCTTTTTCTAAAAATGTAGTCAATGGCGGTGAGAAGGGTCCCTATCCCGAAATGGCACATTCCGGAAGCTCCTTTGCCGGGCAGGTATGTAAAGGGATATCAACCAAAAGTTATATTTTCCCGGATTGCAAAACCGGAGCGAAAGCTTTTCCGATGTGTTTGTTTTTACACTGGTTCCGGGCTCAACGATTCATTACGGGCGTAACCAATTTTGTACGTCAATTGCAAGAAATAACCCATTTGGGCCATTTCTTTGCACAGCTTTTCGTATTAGCCTCCTTAATTAACGGGTAATTAATGATAGTTGACATGGCGTGAAGCGGGAGTTGCCCCATTTGTTTCTAGGGGTATCCCGGCGAATGACAGAGCACACAACCAAAAAGAACGTAATGCGTAGCGCTTTAGGGGAGACGTCGATGTTCATGGGAACTTCAGATTATGCGGCAAAACAAAGTGGAGCCGTTGCGCCTATAAATGGGACTTTATTGATCATCGCGGATCCGGACCTGTTTTCCGAGTGCCTCGTGGAGGCGCTGGGCAAAAAGTTCCCTACATTCGCTGTGATGAGCGTTATGTCGTCGGCAACGATCGACGATGACTATGGCGCCGATGTCCGGCTGGTCCTGCCGTACCGCATGTCGGGCGAGCGGCTTCATAGCGTTCTTTCGGCAGTCCGCGAAAAGCATCCGGATGCCCCAATTGCACTTGTCGTCGAAACCATCGACAAGTTTGAGGAGCCGCTGAAGCAACTGGTGGGGATGCGTATCATCGATGGCGTGCTGCCGCTTAATCTGCGGCTCGACGTTTTCATGGCGGCGGTTGATCTCCTCATGAAGGGCGGGGAGCATTTTCCCGCTGCCCTTCTCGGCAAGCTCACCCCCTATTCCCAGGCCGTGAACGGCAAAAGCGTTCAAAGCAACGCCGTGATCGCCAACCGCGCCGACGCTCTTGCCGTCAGCAAGAGTGAAATGGCGGCGCTGACGACGCGCGAGGTGCAGATCCTCGACCTGCTTTGCAAGGGAACGCAAAACAAGATCATCGCCGACCGGCTTCACCTGTCCGAGAATACCGTGAAGGTGCACGTTCGCAACATCTACAAGAAGATGAATGTGCGCAACCGAACGGAGGCAGCGTCGCGCTTCTTTCACAAGGACGACGACGCGGCTATCTCCGGCTGGAGAAACTGAACATCTGGCGGCCCGATGCCGCAAGGACGCCAGTTTCAAGCAGAGGTTATGCCTGAGGCTCAGGGCCTCAGGAAGCAGCGGGACTTCTGACCAAATCCGCTCGGTGAGCAGATATAGGGAGAAGAACCGGAATAGGAATGCCGCGGCGATATCGTCGGTGTCTCGTAAGTATCGGCAACAAGCGTGACGGCTGCGTTGCCTGTCTTGTCATAGCCGTAGGACGCCTTGGCTGGAGCAACCCGGCTCTTGATCGTCGCCGTATTAGCAGATGCGGTCTTGATCAGAACGGCATCTTCAACGACGGAGCACGAGGCCGTAGCGAAAGTGAACGTCGCAAGTGCGGCGGCAACAAGTGCAAAACGACAGCGGCGGGCCGCTTTGCTGTTATGGGAATAAGGCATTTCATTCATGATGTATGTCCCCTGAAATCGACTAGCTGTCGCATCTCGCCGGGTGGTTTTGCCCCGGTGGACCGAGCCTTACAAAACCAGAATAGTCCCGACTGGTTGAGCGAAGCTTGCGCTAATGCTCAATAAGAAAGGCATAATGGAGGCGTAGTTAAAAAGTATTAAATCGAGTGATTAATACGAGTAATTCGGGGTAATCAATTGTAATATTTCGATAAAATAAAGTTGACCTGTTTTATGACGCGCCTATCATAAAAGTTGAAATATACCGAATCCAAATATTAAAACCTCCAGAAGAAATAAAAACCGGAGGTGACATTCGAAATATCCTGCAATCTGGAGTTTGATCTAGTTCAAGTCGAATCAGCCGGGCTGGTTCCTCATTGGGAGGAGTGTGTAATGCGTAATTTCGTTCCCAACGACCATGACAACGGCGCTACAATCTATTCCGAGTGGCGGCCAGGCCAGCGCGTTCTGGTCAACGGCGGGGCTGGTTTCCTTGGCTCCCATCTTTGCGAACGTCTGTTGGCTTGCGGTCATGAGGTGATCTGTCTCGACGATCTTTCGACTGGACGGACCGTGAATGTTGAGCATTTGCAAGCCAACAAGCGGTTTTTGATGGTCGAGCATGATGTCCGCAAGCCCTATGACATCGACGTCTCGCTGATCTTCAACTTCGCGTCGCCGGCCTCGCCGCCGGACTACCAGCGTGATCCAGTCGGCACCCTGCTTACCAATGTGCTCGGCGCGGTCAACGTTCTCGAAGTCGCTCGCAGATGCGGTGCAACCGTGGTGCAATCCTCGACATCGGAAGTCTACGGCGACCCGCTCGTCAATCCGCAGCCGGAAAGCTATTTCGGCAACGTAAATACAATCGGGCCGCGAGCCTGCTACGATGAGGGCAAGCGCAGCGCCGAAACGCTTTTTTTCGATTATCACCGCTTTTATGGCGTCGATATCAAGGTTGGGCGCATCTTCAACACCTATGGGCCGCGCATGCGCCCCGATGACGGGCGGGTGGTCTCCAACTTCATCGTCCAGGCGCTGAAGGGTTCGGACATCACCATTTATGGCGACGGCAGCCAGACGCGCTCCTTCTGCTACGTCGATGATCTGATCGACGGGTTCCTGCGTTTTTCAGCTAAGCCGAAGGATTGCACCGGACCGATCAATCTCGGCAACCCGACTGAAATTCCGGTGCGGCAGCTGGCCGATATCGTCATCCGCATGACGAATTCCCGCTCGCGCATCGTGCATCTGCCCGCTGCGATCGATGATCCGCAGCAGCGTCGTCCCGATATTTCGCGTGCCAAGGAAATGCTCAGATGGCAACCGCGCGTACCGCTCGAAACCGGTCTGGAGAAAACCATCGTCTATTTCGATGCGCTGCTGGCCGGCAAGAAGGTTGCGGAGGCCGTATGAGATGTCCCGTACAATCCTCGTCACGGGCGGGGCCGGATTCATAGGCAGCCACATCTGCAAGGCGCTGGCGCATTCCGGCTTCAAGCCCATTGCTTACGATAATCTCTCGACGGGTCACGCGGATTCAGTTCGCTGGGGTCCCTTCATTGAAGGCGACATTCTGGATCGTAGTCTCTTGAAGGCCACGCTCAAGGAGTTCTCGCCAGCCTTCGTCATCCATTGCGCCGCAAATGCCTATGTCGGCGAATCCGTTGAGGATCCGCGCAAATATTACCGCAACAATGTCGGCGGCAGTCTGGCGCTTCTGGATGCTTGTCTCGACCAGAATATCGGCGGGCTGGTATTTTCCTCCAGCTGCGCCACCTATGGCGTGCCGCCGCAATTACCGATCCGCGAGGAAACGGCGCAGATCCCGGTCAATCCCTACGGTCGTACGAAGCTGATTTTCGAAATGGCGCTCGATGATTACGCTGCCGCCTATGGCATGCGTTTCGTCGCTCTGCGCTACTTCAATGCGGCGGGTGCCGACCCGGATGGCGAACTTTACGAACGCCACGAGCCGGAAACCCATCTGATCCCCCGGGCACTGATGGCCGCCGCCTCGCGGCTGCCGCAACTTGACGTCTTCGGCCAGGACTACGACACCAGCGACGGCACCTGTATCCGCGACTACATCCATGTCAGCGATCTGGCTGACGCCCATGTGGCCGCCGTCAACTATCTTTCCGATGGCGGCGAGACCCTGCGTGTCAATCTCGGCTCCGGCCACGGCACATCGGTCGGGGATATCATCCGCGCGATCCATCGCGTCACGGGACAGGAAGTGCCGGTACATTTCGGCGCAAGGCGCGCCGGTGATCCGCCCGCCCTGTTCGCTGATATAGAAAGAGCGAGGGCGACCCTCGGCTTTGCGCCGAAGCGCTCCGATATAGACACCATCATCCGCACGGCTGGTCCCGGCTTCGGGTTGGAGGTGCTGTCATGAAAGCTCGCTCTACCCCTTCCGTACCATCATCGCGTCCCGTCGCGGGCCAATTGCCAATGCTGCCCGTCTTCACCGGCTGGAACCGCATGGCCTATCGTCTCGGCATTGGCGGTTGGCTGGTGACGCTTGCCTATTTCTGGATCTGGTGGCTGGACCGGGATCGGGTCATCGACTGGCCGTATTTTACGATCGTTACGGTAACACTCGCGTGGATCACGCTTCTGCCGTCCTATTTCATCTTCATCTTCCTGAACGCAAGGGTCGTCGACCGGCGCTCTCCTCTGCCGCAGGGCAGGGTGGCGATGGTTGTAACCAAGGCGCCGTCGGAGCCATTTACCGTAGTACAAAAGACGCTGCAGGCCATGCTGGAGCAGAAGGGCCTGGAATTTGACGTGTGGCTTGCGGATGAGGACCCGGATGCGCAAACGTTGAAATGGTGCGGCGCGCACGGTGTTTTCGTTTCGACCCGGAGGGGTGTCGTCGATTATCACCGCAAGACATGGCCTCGCCGCACCCGTTGCAAGGAAGGCAATCTCGCTTATTTCTACGATCATTACGGGTATGAGCGTTATGATTTCGTCGCGCAATTCGACGCCGATCACGTTCCGGAACCGGACTATCTGAGTGAAATCATCCGTCCTTTCGCCGATCCGGCGGTTGGATATGTCTCCGCACCAAGCATCTGCGATGCCAATGCAAAGGAGAGCTGGGCTGCGCGTGGCAGGCTTTATGCCGAGGCAAGCCTGCACGGCGCCCTGCAGCTGGGTTACAACAACAGCTGGGCGCCGCTTTGTATCGGCTCGCATTACGCCGTGCGCACCAAAGCCCTGCGTGAGGTGGGCGGTCTGGGACCCGAGCTTGCCGAGGACCATTCCACCACGCTTTTGATGAATGCGGGCGGCTGGCGCGGCGTCCATGCCGTCAACGCAATCGCGCATGGCGACGGGCCGGTGACTTTTACCGATCTCGTGGTGCAGGAATTCCAGTGGTCACGCAGTCTGATGACCATCCTCTTGCAATATTCGCGGCATTACGTGCCGAAGCTTCCCTTGCGGTTGAAATTCCAGTTCCTGTTTTCACAGCTCTGGTATCCCCTGTTTTCCGGCTTCATGGCACTGATGTTCGTGCTTCCCGCTTTTGCACTGTTGAGCGGCCAGGTACTCGTCAATGCCTCCTATCCAGTGTTTCTGGCGCATTTCCTGCCGATTTCGCTCATCATGATCGTGTTCGCCTTTTTCTGGCGGGCCACGGGGGCCTTTCGCCCGCATGATGCGAAACTCTTCGGGTGGGAAGCCATCGTGTTTCTGTTCCTGCGCTGGCCCTGGTCGTTGATGGGTGTGCTTGCGGCGATACGCGATACGATCCGTGGTGATTTCGTCGACTTTCGCATTACACCCAAGGGCACGCAGGCAAAACCGCCGCTGCCGCTGCGTGTAATCGCGCCTTACATGGTTCTGGCGGCACTAAGCCTTCTCGCAATGGTGCTGGCGCCGCGTGAAAACGCTGCGGAAGGTTTCTTCGTCTTCGCCGCGATCAATGTGGCGATCTACGCGGGCCTTTCGGTTTTTCTTCTCGTCCGACACACCATGGAAAACGGCTTGCCACGGCTGCCGGCATTGCGCGGTGGGGCGACGGTTGCCGCCTGTTCGTTACTGCTTGTGGCAGGTAGTGCCGCGGAACTCAGCTCCCATGCGATTGGTGGGCTGGAGGCCCTGTCGCACGGGCAACCCTATGTCAGCTTCACCGAAACGCGGTTCACCGTGGCCGGTGCTGGCGTGGAGGGAGCGAGATCGGTGCGTCTGAAACTGCGCATCGTACTGCCGGGAATGCCCGGAATTCGAAACATGCAGGCGGAGCCCATGGTGCCGCCACCGGTCATGACAACCGGAGAAATCATGCTGGCCGACAATAGGGTCGGACAATAGAAGGAGGAGGCTGTGATGAGAACAACAATAAGCAAATGCGGGTTCTCCGCTTTCGTACTCTGCCTTGCGGTGATCGCGCCAAGTGCCGTCCACGCCGCGGGCGGCACGAAGACGCCGAAACCGCTCCGGACCAGCGAAGTCGTAGATATGTATTACGACAAGACCTGGAAATGGGAGACTGGTGGTGGACGCTTCATCGCCGATGGCCGCAAGTTCATCGCCCTGACTGAAGAGAAAGGCAAGAAGGCCGTCGGTGAAGGCCGCTGGACCGTCGATGCCAAAGGTACGCTGTGCATGCGCGCTACCTGGAAAACCGATGCCGGAAACGGCAAGGCCGACACGTGTTTCGACCACGGTCGCATCGGTCAGGTGCTTTACCAGCGCAAGCAGGGCGGCCCCTGGTACGTCTTCCGGCATAATCCGCCACGGCCCGGAGATGAATTCCTGAAACTTGTCCGCAAGGACGACGTCACCCCGCAAATCGCCGCCTATGGCAAGGCGATGACTGCGACGAGGTAGGAGGAAAGTGTCATGCAAATAACAAGAAGAAGACTGCTCTTTGCAAGCGGGGCTGCTGTTGCTGCTTCAGCCAGCATGTACCCCATATTCAAACTGGATGCCCAGGGGGTCGCGCCCATGGGCTCCACGGGCATGAAGACGCTTGCCGACAAACGTCCGACATTGCACGCGGATGGTATACGCTTCGGCGCCTACGATCCGCACGGCGATTTCACCGGCCAGACCGGGGTGGCGACGGAACATCTGTTCCTGCCCTGGGAGGACGTGGATCTCGACAGCCTCGCGCTCGCAGATGCCTATGCTCTGGAGCGCAAGCGTAATGTCCTGATCACGGTCGAACCCTGGTCATGGGACGTCAACTGGCGGCTCACCTCCGACGAGCTGCGCCGCAAGGTTATGGGAGGCGACTACGACAAGAACATGCAGGCGATCGCCGCACGCATGTCCGCAATGAAGAGCCCGCTGATCCTGCGTTGGGGACAGGAAATGGAAGACACATCCGGCCGCTTCTCGTGGTCGGGCTGGAACCCGCAGGACTATATCACGGCCTACAAACGCATGGTGGACATGACCCGCAAGGCGGTCCCCGGCGTCAAGGTGATGTGGTCGCCGAAAGGTCTCGACGGTCTGCGCGCTTACTATCCTGGTGACAATTACGCGGACCTGGTCGGTCTCTCGGTCTTCGGTCTCGAGGACTATGACAAGATCGAATATGGCGGGCCGCAGAAGTTCACCGATCTCCTGCGCAAGGGCTATGGGCTTGTCGAAACCTTCAATAAACCGGTCTGGGTTGCTGAACTGGGTTATGAAGGCGGCGATTCCTACGTCCGTCCATGGATGAACGACGTGACGCTGAAACAGGCGGATTTTCCCAAGCTGGAAGAGGTCGTCTATTTCAACGACAAGGACGTGCACCCATGGCCGCACAATCTTGGCAAGCCCGACTGGCGCGTTGTGCGCCCGGCGCGGCTTAACTGAGGCTGGAGCGGGTAGAGCGGACGCCCGGCCCGCTCGCCCGCCCGGACTCTAATGGCTGGAGGCGAGTACGGCCTCAGCCTCATAGATGGCGCAGACGATGTGGTAGAAAGTGCTGGCCGGTGCCGGTTCGTCCAGCATCGGCTTGTCGGCCGGCCATTTGTCGAACCAAAGTCCTTTGACCGGTGTGTCGAGGAAAGGCTGCAGCGCGCCGATGGCCCTCAGGCCCGAGGCAAGATAACGCTGTCTTTCTTCACCAATGGTCACGCTGGCAAGGCGCAAGGCTGCCTTCAGCCATTCCGTCTGCGGCCAGAGCCGTGCCAGCCCGTCATGTACCGAAAAATCATCGTACAAGCTCATGATCGCGACCTTGCGGCGTGGGCAGATGCCATGCGCTTCGCCGATCTCGAACATGCGCTTGGCCTTGGCGATTGCCTCGCCATTGTTGCGCAGGCTGCCCCAGCGCACCAGAAGCCAGGCCCATTCGAACTGGTGACCGGGCTCCATGATGCGGCCCTTCTCGCCTTCAAACGGCATCCAGTCATGGCCGAAGAATTCGCGTAGCCCGCCATTGCTGCCATCGATGAAGCGGGTGAGTGCAAGGCCGGCGATCTCGTCGGCCAGCGCGGTCCATGGACCTTCGGGGTCTTGCACTTCCCAGGCAAGCATCGCCTCGAAAAGATGCATATGCGGATTGGAGCACAGCGGCGTGCGCGGCGGGTTCGCTTCCTCAAAGCCGGCGACGGGGTGTTTGTAGTCGCGATTGAGGACGGCGAGGATCTCGAGCGCCCGGGCACGCATCTCGTCCTTGCGGTCGGGAAGGGCTGCGGCCGTCTGTGCTGCGGCGAAAAGCGCGAAAGCCTGATTGTAGAGATCGAAGGACGGATCGATCAGCTTGCCGGTCTGGTCGGCGAGGTTGCCGTAAAGGCCGTTATCGAGGCGATAGACCTTTTCGAACCAGCTCAGCCCATGCAGCAACGCATCCTTCCACGGGCCCTGCCAGCCGTTCTGGCCGGCGGCAGCGAAACAATAGGCCTGACGGGGCTGCACGCGGGCGCGGCGCTCATCAGAAAAAACCGGTTTCGCATCCTGGCCGAGGCGCTCGTAAAAACCGCCGTCCGGACGGGCGGAGCCCACCTCCCACCACAGCGGTAGCGCGTCCTCTTCAAGCCATTTCCGTAAGGTTCCGATCTCTTCGGCAAGCGCCTGCGAGATACTCGGAAATTGCACAGTCATGCGTCAACTCTCTGTTTTTACAGTTGAATGAAAAAAGTGATCAATAAAAATACGTCATTATAGACGCAAGTAGACCATGGGACATATTGCGCTGCAACCGTAAAAATATCGACCTCACGCCGAGCGAACCCGCACTAGCGCGATTTGGTTCCGTCGTCTCGTCCGGCAAAGAAGGGATCCGAAACGATTCGGAGGCCACAAAGCATCAGAAATTACAATATAAATTTGATATTGCTTATTCGCCTGCCTCCAGTATTTCGTAACAATGGTCTGGTCATTAGTGATTCGGTCTCCTTTTAACCTGTTAGGGCTTGGGGAAATAAAGGGGCACGGGGCAGTGAAATTTTCTGCCTTTACTTCATTGCTATTCTCTATTGCAGTTCTTTCGAGCTGCAATACTCCCTCGGGCGTCAGGTCGTTCGGGAGCGCAAAGATGTTGTCTGCGTCCGAAGCACTGGTTTTCCCACCGCCCGGCGGTCCGGAAATCGTCACCGTAGTCAATCGCACCTACTCCAATGCCGTGGCACAGCAGGTCGTATTGCGCGCCGAAGCCGCTACGCCCGGACAGAACTACATCAAGGCCGAGTTCTTCGGTCCGCAGCAAGCCGGCGACACTGATCGCGATGCTTTGACTTTCTCCGGCTTTAAGGCATCCTCCGTCGCGCGGGAAATCCGCTCGGAGTTTCCGGGTGAGAACATCGTCATGTCGGCGAATTATCTGCAGAACGGTTACGGCGCCTTTTCTTATGCGGCCGGCAAGGGCCGAGGCAGCGATACCTGCCTTTATGGCTGGCAGGACATCCGCTCGCCCGAAAGCATGCGGCAGGATTTCCGCAACCTGGGGCGTATCAAGGTGCGACTGCGCCTCTGCCAGTCTGGGGCAAGCGTCGAGCAGCTTCTGACGGTCATGTATAATTACACGATCACCGGCACCTATGCCTCGCAAAGCTGGAACCCCTATGGCACGCCGCAGGCGGTGGATCAGAACCTTGGGCGGCCGGGCCATCCGGTCTATCCCATGAAGACCAATGAGGTGCCGATGCGGCCCGGCAGTGAAGTGACTGCGAGCATACCATTGCAACCCGTGCGCCGTGCTGCCGTACCCGTCACGCCTGTTCAGCCAACGGCGCAGCCGCTACCGCCGGTGGCGGCAGTCAGTATTCCGTCACCCGCATCCGTTGGCGCGCCCGCCCAGCCCGCGAGGCCTGCTGCTGTAGTCGGCAGGCGCGCGGCCAGCGTGCAGGTGGAGAGCCAGCAGCCGACGCAGGTTCCGCAGGTGGCTATTCCGTCGCCCACATGTCTGTCCGGTTCGGCAGCGCCTCCGGGATGCAGGTGATGGCTGGAGCAACAGCAGAAGAGGGCATTGCAAAAGATCCCGGTAAAAATTCCGGGCGGGGAAGAGAGCGGAAAGTTTCGGGATGAACAAGGCCATCACAATCATTGTCTGGTTTCTTGTGTCGCTTTGCGTTCTGGCCATCGTCACGATGCCGGTCAGCCTGCAGACGCACCTGGTCGCCACGGCGATCTCGCTTGTCCTTCTCGCAACAATAAAGAGTTTCAACGGGCAGGGAGCCTGGCGGCTCGTGGCGCTTGGTTTCGGCACGGCCATCGTGCTTCGCTATGTCTATTGGCGCACCACGAGCACGCTGCCGCCCGTCAACCAGCTCGAAAACTTCATTCCCGGCTTTCTGCTTTATCTCGCTGAAATGTACAGCGTCGTGATGCTGGGTCTCAGCCTCGTCATCGTGTCGATGCCGCTGCCTTCCCGCAAGACCCGGCCTGGCTCGCCCGATTACCGGCCGACGGTCGATGTTTTCGTGCCGAGTTACAACGAGGACGCGGAGCTTCTCGCCAATACGCTGGCGGCGGCCAAGAACATGGATTACCCGGCCGACAAGTTTACCGTCTGGCTGTTGGACGACGGCGGCTCGGTGCAGAAGCGCAATGCCAGCAATATCGTCGAGGCGCAGGCGGCACAGCGCCGCCATGAGGAGTTGAAGAAGCTGTGCGAGGACCTCGACGTGCGTTATCTGACGCGCGAGCGCAACGTCCACGCCAAGGCCGGAAATCTCAATAATGGCCTCGCCCACTCGACCGGCGAACTGGTGACGGTGTTTGACGCCGACCATGCGCCGGCGCGCGATTTCCTTCTGGAAACGGTGGGCTATTTCGAAGAAGACCCCCGGCTCTTTCTGGTGCAGACGCCGCACTTCTTCGTCAATCCCGATCCGATCGAGCGCAATCTGCGCACCTTCGAGACGATGCCGAGCGAAAACGAGATGTTTTACGGCATCATCCAGCGCGGTCTCGACAAGTGGAACGGCGCGTTCTTTTGTGGTTCCGCCGCCGTGCTGCGGCGCGAGGCACTGCTGGATACAGAAGGGTTCAGCGGCGTCAGCATCACCGAGGACTGCGAAACGGCGCTCGCGCTGCATTCGCGCGGCTGGAACAGCGTCTATGTCGACAAGCCCCTGATCGCCGGGCTGCAACCGGCCACCTTCGCAAGCTTCATCGGCCAGCGCAGCCGCTGGGCGCAGGGCATGATGCAGATCCTGATCTTTCGCCAGCCTCTATTCCGCCGTGGTCTCTCCTTCACACAGCGTCTTTGCTACATGTCGTCGACGCTGTTCTGGCTTTTCCCGTTCCCGCGCACGATCTTCCTGTTTGCGCCGTTGTTCTACCTGTTCTTCGATCTTCAGATTTTCGTGGCTTCCGGCGGCGAGTTTTTGGCTTATACGGCCGCGTATATGCTCGTGAACCTGATGATGCAGAACTATCTCTATGGCAGCTTCCGCTGGCCGTGGATTTCTGAACTCTACGAATATGTGCAGACGGTCCACCTTCTGCCAGCCGTCGTGTCGGTGATCTTCAATCCCGGCAAGCCGACCTTCAAGGTGACGGCGAAGGACGAATCCATCGCCGAGGCGCGGCTTTCGGAAATCAGCCGCCCGTTCTTCGTCATTTTCGCACTTTTGCTGGTTGCGATGGCCTTTGCCATTTGGCGCATCTACGCCGAGCCATACAAGGCGGACGTCACACTCGTCGTCGGCGGCTGGAACCTGCTCAACCTTATCTTCGCGGGCTGTGCGCTTGGCGTCGTCTCCGAGCGCGGCGAAAAATCGGCGTCGCGGCGCATCACCGTCAAGCGGCGCTGCGAGGTCAAGCTTGAGGGTAGTGACGCATGGGTGCCGGCCTCCATTGACAACGTGTCGGTGCATGGCCTGCTGATCAATCTTTTCGACAGCACCACCGCTATCGAAAAGAACACGACAGCGATCATTAGGGTGAAGCCTCATAGCGAGGGCGTGCCGGAAACCATGACCATCAATGTGGTCCGCACGGTCCGGAACGACGGTTTCATTTCCATAGGCTGCACATTCTCGCCGCAGCGCGCCATCGATCATCGCCTGATCGCCGACCTGATCTTCGCCAATTCCGAGCAATGGAGCGAGTTCCAGCGCGTGCGCCGCAAGAACCCCGGCCTCATCAGAGGCACGGCGATCTTTCTGGCGATATCGCTGTTCCAGACGCAGCGCGGCCTGTTCTATCTGGCCAAGGCGCTCCGGCCCGCCTCCAAAACCGTCAAACCTGCCGGAGTTGTAAAATGAACGGCGGTAAAACTATCAGGAGTTCACTGACGCTGATGTTGGGTGTCGTCGCAACCGGTGCGATGGCGCAGTCCTCACCCTTCGACATGTCGCCGGAGAAGCCCGCACAGACAGCCCCGGCACCCGTGCCGTCGCCGACACTTCCCCCCGCTGTACCGCGCCAGCCGCAGCCAGCCCAGCAATCGACCCAGCCTGCAGTGGGCCAGCCTCCTGTGGTAATGCAGCCCGCACCTGCGCCGCAACCGCCGCTGCGGCCGCTGACGCCACCCGTATCCATGCCGCCGCAGGGTCAGGCGAGACCCGCACCCGTTCAGGCATCGTCACCCGCGGCGGATAGCCGTCGCCGGTATATCTTGCCTTACGAAAAGCTCAGCCTTTCCGGCGAAATGGATCGGCGGCAGTGGAGCATTTATCTGACGCCCGAGCAGGTGAATGCCGCCGTTTCGCTGAATATTGGTTATCAGAACGCCATCGTGGTCGCGCCGGAAGACTCGAATTTCCAGGTCAGCCTCAACAATGTTCCGCTGGAGACGGCGCGCATTGAGGCGCCCGACGGTGAGGGCAATGTTTCCTTGAAAATTCCACCCGGTGTCCTGCAGGTGGGCGCAAATGTCGTGACGCTTGGCGTGCAGCAGCGCCACAGAACCGATTGCACGATCCAGTCCACTTATGATCTGTGGACCGATGTTAATCCGGCAAATACCTATATCGGCTTTAACGCCGATGTCGCGGGCAACTTCACCAATATTGACGATATCCAGGCAACCGGTCCTGACGCCAAGGCTGCAACGTCGATCGAGATCGTTGCACCTGCGCTCGGCAATCCGGCATTTGCAGATTCGCTGCTGCGCCTTTCGCAGGCTCTGGCGCTCCGAACCCAGATGCCGAACCAGACGATCCGTTTCGTGGCAGCACCCTCCGCCGAACGCAAGGCGGGAACGCTTGTGGTTCTTGTCGGCACCGCACGCGAGATTGCCGGCTTCACCGGCGCGGTGCCGCCCGAGGCGTCGGCGGGTGCTTTTGCCGGCTTCGATACCACTGCACCGGGTGGCCTCTCGCCACTCTTCGTCAGCGGTCCCACCCCGCAGGCGGTACAGGCGGCGATTGAGACGCTGTTTTCCTCGATCTCGCGCACGCCCGGTGCCCAGAGAACGACCTTTTCCACCCGCAGCTGGCATGCGCCGGATGTGCCGCTCGTCATGTCGGACCGTCGCATCGCGCTTTCCGAGCTTGGGCTTGAGAGCAGCGAATTTGGTGGACGGCGTTTCCGCAACGAATTCTACGTCGGCATGCCCGCAGATTTTTATGCGTCGGCCTATGGCGAGGCGGCCATGCTGCTCGATGCCGCCTATTCCTCGCAGGTGCTGCCCGGTAGCCACATAGACATCTACGTCAATGACGAGATCGCCTCGACCGTGCCGATCTCCAACAATGGTGGCGGCATTTTCCGGCATCTGCCCATCAATGTGACGATGCGCCACTTCAAGCCTGGCCCGAACAAGATCAGCATCGAGGCCGTGTTGATGGCGGCGCAGGATCAGGTCTGCGCGCCGGGAGCGCCGGCCAGCACGACCCCGCGTTTTGCCCTGTTCGACACATCGGAAATCCATATTCCTGATTACGCGCAGATCGGTCGCAAACCGGATCTCGCCGCGATGTCCGGTGCCGGGCAGCCCTACAGGTTTGCCGCAAATCCCGTCGCGCTGTCGCTTGATCGTTTCGATACCGACACCATGTCGGCGGCGGCGACATTGGTCAGCCGGCTGGCAAGCGCTGCGGGATATCCGATCAATGTCGAGACCGTGGCCTCTCCGCTGGTGATCGGGGACCGTGACGCCCTGTTCGTCGGGACGATTTCGCAATTCCCGCAATCGCTGATCAGCCAGTTCAATCTTGTCCCTTCCAGCCAGATATCCTGGAAAATGGGAACGGGCGTTCAGCCGCCTGCGCAGAACAGCGAAACCCTCTTTAATGACTGGCGAGAGCGGGTGGACGGCGGCATCTGGCAAGGCCAGGTTTCCTCCTTTGAGGAGTGGATGAAGCGGAATTTCGATCTGAGTTCCGATACGCTGCGTTTCCTGCCGGCGGCCGAGCAGCCCTATGCGCCGCCCGGCAATGTCTCCTTCATGCTGGTGCAGGGTCTAAGCCCTTCCGGCGAAGGGGTCTGGACGCTGGCTACCGCCCCGACGTCGGCGGAGCTTCGTGACGGCATGTCTTCGATGGTGCGTGAAAACCATTGGCGCGACGTCACCGGGCGGGTCGCAGCTTACGATGCCGGTGCAGAAAAGATCGAAACGGTCGAGGTGGGGCAGCCGTATTTCTACGTCACGCGGGCGTTTTCCCTCTCGAACTGGAGGCTGATCGCTGCTAATTGGCTGTCTTCCAATGTTCTTTCCTATTCGCTGGCATTCATCGGGTTCGTGTCGCTCCTGGGCTTTGCCACCTTCGCGATGCTGCGTATGATGGGGCGACACCGATGAGGCGTGGGATTTTTAGACTTGCCGGCATTTTCTGCGTGTCGCTGATGGCGTTGATCTCAAGCATCTCGATTGCCCGCGCCGCATCTGTCTCGCCTGAGGCCTGGTCGGCTTATAAAAGTGCGTTTCTCGATCCCGGCGGGCGCATCATCGATACCGGTAACGGCAATATCAGCCATAGCGAAGGCCAGGGTTACGGCATGTGGCTTGCCGTTCTTTCAGAGAACATTGCCGACTTCGAGCTGATATGGAGTTTTACCCGCACGGAACTCCTGGTGCGCGACGACGGTCTCTCAGCGTGGAAATGGGATCCGCGCACCAGACCGCATGTGACTGACATCAACAATGCCACGGATGGCGATATTCTGATTGCCTACGCGCTGGCGCTGGCTGCCGCGCAGTGGAACCGGCAGGACTATGCCGAGGCATCGGCGGCCATCGCATCGGCCGTCCTCAAGAAAACTGTCGTTCAGCGCGGCGGGCGAACGCTGCTTTTGCCCGCCGCCAGCGGCTTTGGCGAGGTTGACCGGGGCGACGGCCCGGTGGTCAATCCTTCCTACCTGATTTTCGAAGCATTTCCGGTCCTCAATCTCGTCGCACCATCGCCACTCTGGAAGGCGCTCGCCGACGACGGCGTGGCGCAGATCGGTACGTTTGCTTTCAGCGACAGGAAACTGCCAGCCGACTGGGTGTCGATGAAGACGAAACCGCAACCGGCATCGGCGTTTCCGCCCGAGTTTGGTTACAATGCAGTGCGGATTCCGCTTTATCTTGCAAGGGCGAAAATGGGCTCGCCGGAGCTGCTTGACCGCCTGAAAAACGGCATGACGCTGGAAAGCGGTGCTGCGGGAACCTTCGATCTCAAGAGCGGCGCGGTCAAGGACGTTCTGTCGGATCCCGGTTATCGCATCATTCCGGCGCTCGCGGCCTGCGCCGGCGGCGGCCCGGCTGTGCCTGCCGAACTGAAAGGCTTTCAGCCAACGCTTTATTATCCTTCTACATTGCATCTTCTGGCATTGTCGTTTCTGGCAAGGAATAACGGGGAGTGCCGATGAACAAACCGCTGTCTACCTCGGCTCTCATCCTGCTTCTGATTGCGCTCGCCGCCTTCCACTGGCGCGACACCATTCTCGGACGTGTATCGGACATTCATACTTCGGCGGTTGGCGACAACCGTGCGGCGCAGCGCGTTTCTCCAGCGGCAGCCAATCCGGCCCAGATCAACGCGTTCCTTAAAAATCGCGAGATGGCGCAGCTAACCCAACCCGTGACGCCAGCGGTAACGGTGCCGGCGACTGATCCGCAACCGCCGGTTACGCAGACACAGACGGGTGGACAGATATCGCAGCCCCAAATGGCGCAGGCGCCCGCACCCCGCCAGACCCAGCCGGCGTCATCAGACATGCCCGAGGTCGATCTCAGCGCGCTGCGCTATTTCGCGGCCAAGGGCGATACCCAGCGGCTTCAGGCTGAAATCGCGAGGCTGCGCACGCTCTATCCGAACTGGACACCGCCTGCCGATCCGCTCGCCATTCCCGTTAACGGCGATCCCCGGCTCGATGCCATGTGGCAGCTTTATAGCGACGGCCGTTACGCCGAGGTCAGAAAGGCGATCGCCGACCGCCAGCAGGCGGAACCCGGCTGGCAGCCTCCCGACAATCTGACCGGCATGCTTTCCCTCGCCGAGGCTCGCCAGCGGCTCGTCAACGCTTCCGATCTCAAGCAATATTCGACAGTGGTGGACGCGGCCGCCAGCAATCCCGGCCTGCTGACCTGTAGCGAGGTGGATGTCCTGTGGCGGGTTGCCGATGCGTTTGCCAATACCGACCGCATGGGACGGGCGCGCGACGCCTATCTCTACATTCTCAACAATTGCACGACGCCAAGCGACAGGCTCGCCACGGTGCAGAAGGCGTCCGCGCTTTTGCCGGCGGAGATGATCGGCGATTTGCTTGCCAAGGAAAAGCCCAACGCAGACGGTCAGCTGGAATTCGAACCGGTCAAGAACGATCTCGCCCGCCAGTTCGTGGCCAAGGCAGGGGAGAAGGAGGGAATTTCCGTTCCTTCCGCCTATCTGATGCGGCTTGAAAGGCTTGCCGAGACCGACAAGCTTGCAAGCGATGCCTTGTTGCTCGGCTGGTATAATATCCGCCAGAAGAACATGGCGGAGGCGGAAAAGTGGTTTCGCAAAGCGCGGGAAGAGGAAGACAGCGCGTCTGCATCGCAGGGGTTGGCGCTGGCGCTGATCGACCGCAACGAGCCACGTGAAGCTGAGGAGGTCATGTATAAGTGGCGCACCGCTTCGGACGACGGGCTTGCGACCTATCTTGCCGCGACAGCCAATCTTCTGGCGCTTGAGCCGCCTGTGGTCCTGCCGCCGGATGTGCTGCAGCGCATCGCCGCTGAAACAATAACTCGCAAGGATGCGGCGACCGCGCAGCAGTTCGGCTGGTATTCGCTTGCTTTCCGGCAGACGCCGCTCGCCTTGCAATGGTTCAGCACAGCACTTGGCTGGAAAGCCGATGACGAACCGTCGGCCTATGGCATGGCAGTCAGCTATCACGATCTGCGCAATCTTGCCGGTCTGCGCAGCATACAGCAGCAATGGGCAAGCCGCTCGCAACGCATCGCTGATGTGGGAACGGCACGTATGGTGGACCAGTCCGCGCAGCAGATAGCGCCCGTCACCGCACCGCCTGTCGCCACAGCTTCCCAGACAACGGCACCCGCGCCCTATGCGCCGCAGCCTGAGACAGTGGTGGCTTATAGCCAGCCGTCTGTCCAGCAGCCGGCTCCGGAACCTTCGCGCAAGCAGGCGCGTCTGCCAGCGCAGACGCAGAGGACCGTAAGTGCCTCGTCACGTCCACGCTCCTGCGCGGTCTATCCCGATCCCCAGCGCCTGCCCGCACAGCAGGCGCTTGATCTCGGCTGGTGCCTGATGGAGACCAACCGGCCGGCGGAAGCCCTGAAGGCTTTCGAATCCGCCATTGCCGGCGGCCAGTCGACTGTTAAAAGCGATGCGGCCTATGGCCAGAGCCTTGCCTATCTGCGCATGGGGCTGACGGACCATGCCGCTGTCTCGGCGACGAAATCGCGCATGGACCGTCCGCGCGCGACTGAGTTGCAGGTTTCAATCCTGGCCGACAGGGCGGTTTCCGCCTTCCAGTCCAAACGTTATGCGGAAACGCTTCTCCTGCTTGATCAGCGGGCGCGGCTTGCCGATGAGCGTACCGATCTCATGGTATTGCGCGGTTATTCCTATCTTGCCATGAACCGCTACGCCGATGCTGCGCAGATTTTCGAGAGTCTGACGTCCATTGGCGATAAGGAGGGCATCAGGGGACTGGCAGCGGTCCGTGCCGCCCGGCCAAGCAGAGGGCCCCAGGGCGGCTGATGGCGTTGGGCGGCAATGGGCTGCCGTTGCTTACCCCGCGTCGGTGAGGTTGCGGATGATGCGCATGAAGATGCGTGCGCCGATATCGATCAGCCGATCCGGAAAGTCGTAGTCGGGATTGTGCAGGTTGGGATAGTCCTTGCCTGCGCCCAAAAAGAACATGGCCGATGACGAGACGGCGCGGAACCTTCCGAAATCCTCGGAGGCCCGCATCGGCAAACCTTCCGACCCGTGGGAAATTTTCTCCGCAGTCAGCGCCCGCAGGATATGGTCGACGGCTTCCGGCGCATTTTCGCAATGCAGGAAAATATCGTCATAGGCGATATCGAGTGTCAGTTTCTGTTCTTCGGCCACCTTTTTTGCCAGCGCTTCCGCATCCGCGCAGAGTTTTTCCATTCGGTCGTCTGTCAGCGTCCGGAGCGTCGCCCAGATTTCCGCGTCTGCCGGAGAAATGCCGAAGGCCGCTTCACCCATCACGGCATGGGTGATTGTCACCATCGAAAAATCGGGTTGCGGTGGAAAGCCGGAGCCGAGATCGGTCAAAGCCGGCATCAACTCAGATACCGCCCGCATCGGCGAGACGCCATGCTCCGGTGAGGAGGCGTGCGCGGTCTTGCCGGAGAAGCGGATTTTGATGCCGCGTGATGCGCAGTTGACCGGCCCTTCCACCACGCTGACATGGCCGAATGGCAGGCCTGGAAGATTGTGAAGAGAAAAGGAATAATCCGGCTTCATTTCGCCAAAGCGCGGATCGGCGATGACGGCGGCCGCGCCCGCACCTGTCTCTTCTGCCGGTTGGTAGAGCAGTACGGCGCTGCCGGTTTCCGGGCGCTTTCTGGAAAGTCCAAGTGCAAGCGCCGTCAGAATGGTGGAATGACCGTCATGGCCGCAAAGATGGCCCTTACCATCTGTGCCGGAGCGGTATTCGGCGTCGGTTTTTTCCTGAATGGGCAGAGCGTCGAGTTCCGAGCGGATTAGGACTACCGGACCGCTTTTGCCGCTGTCATAGACCGCTGCCACGCCATGACCACCCAGATCGGTGAACATCCGATCCGGGTTTGCCTGCTCGAGGAAATCGCGAATACGCCGCGCTGTTTCCTTCTCCTCGCCGGAAATTTCCGGATGGCGGTGCAGATCATGGCGCAGCTCGATGAGGTCAAGCATATCCTTGTTGGTCAGAAACATAAAAAACCCTTGCAAGTCGTCCGGCCGATTTTTTCTGCCGCAACTTACAGGTCATTACGTTCAATGCAAAACCTTTGGCGGACGCCAGCGCTTGCCCGTCGATTTTGGCCTGGCGCTCAGCGTGATGACATCGGCAGGCAGCGGAATCCTGGCCTTTCCCAGTTCCAGCCGGGCAAGGGCTGCGCGCGCCTTTTCGGCATATTCCAGATGCGTAGCGTCGTCAGAATGGTAATGCTGCAATCTGTCGAGGATTTCGGCGCCTTCCATCGTTCTTTCGGCCGCAATCAGCGCCACGGCGCATTTGTAGAGCGCCTCGCGGTGGAAGGGGGCGCGATTGGTCACCTGACGGAATGCTTCGGACGCCTCGTGATATTGCTGTTGCGCCAACCGCGCTTCGCCTATGCGCATCCACAGCAGAACCGGGTCCTGACCGCTGCCGAGGAGACCGAGGAAAGCGATTTCCGCTTCGCGGAATTCACCGCGGTCGAAGGTCAGATTGGCCAGCCCGAATTGTGCGCCAAGGTGATCGGGCGCGGCTGCCAGCACCTGGGAAAAGGCGATGTTGGCGGCCGCCTTCTTGCCCGTCTTGTAAAGTTTGAGACCCTCTTCGTAGACGAAGCGTATGCTGCGCGGGTGGAGCTTGCCGCCGAGATTGTCGCCTGAGCGGGTGCGGAACAGCGTGCAGCTGAGCTTGTGCTCCTCCGGGCCGAAGAAATATTTGTACGGCTCGTTGCCTCGCAGGAAATCATAAGTCTTGAAACCCTGTTCGATCGCCCTGCGGATGCAGTGTCCGTGCAGTACAAGGCCGGGTGAGGGGGTCTTCCAGTTCTCGTCACGACCGGTAATGTAGAACAATACCGACTTTTTCTGCCGGTCGATGATGTTGGCAAGCGCGCCGAGCGGCTGGTCGCCGAACCAGAGGACCGGCACTTCCAGATCGCCGCGTATATAGACATCCATCAGCATTTGCCGTGTTGCGCCGATCAACAGTTCGGTGCGCTCCTTGCCCTTGTGGGGCGCCCAGCGGATGCGCCAGAAATCGAACAGGATGCCCATGTCCCGCTTGATTGTTTCTCTCGTTGCGAAGGTGATGCGGTATTCGTCACCGCCTTCCACCTTCCTCATGAAGCGCCGGAGCTTTTGCCGGGACTGGCTGCTCATATGGCTGTCGAGATAGGAGTCGAACGTGTCCGGCAGGGCCACGACCGGGCAGATGCAATTGTTGATGTTATAGGGGTTGGTCGGCATGTTGTCGCGGAACATAACGAGCGGCCCCTGAAGCGCGCGGATCATCGCGTCGCGCCGCTCCGGTGGGCCGGAAAGATAGTCAAGCTTGAGTTCGGTCCAGTTCTGCTGCCGAATATAGGAACAGAAACCGGCAACCGCGTTATTTTCATATTCCGGCAGAGTGATGAAGCCGGTGTAATCCGCCGCGGCATTGCCAGCCATGACGATGCTGTCGTGGAAGCGGCCGGTTTTCTTGTCTGGTTCGGTGACGATGCGCAGCGGAAAAAATGCCACATAGGGCGAGCCTTCGGGACGTTCCCTGAGCGCCAGGATGAACCAGCGCTTGCGGCGCGGCATGTAATCCCGCAGCCAGCCCCAGGACAGGAAGTGTCGGGAATGGGGATCGGCCATGAACACCGTTTCCCAGTTTTGCCGGATAGCCTCGAAGCCTGCGTCGGTGTCGATGATGTCGATACGCATTCGTCCCCCTCCCAATACGGATCACAGATTCGGGAGGTTGCATTTTATGAGCAATTGGCCGGCTTCAAATATTCCCTTCGGGTGAAAGGCGTATATCAAATGGGATTAGCCCGTGACGCGGCTCCCATTCGTGCACCGCGACAAAATAGCCCTTGTCAGCGGGTCGCAGCACTCTAACATGCGGACTGAATGCGCGACCGGCTCAACGGTTCGCATGGCAAAGGAGTTCTCTCATGGCTGTTCCTTTTATGCTTTTGACTGGTGCGAGCCGCGGAATAGGGCATGCCACCGTCAAGCTGTTTCAGGAAAAAGGCTGGAGAATCCTGACCGTATCGCGGCAACCCTTTTCGGAGGAATGCCGCTGGCCATCTGCGCGCGAAAGCCATATCCAGGCCGATCTGGAGGACCTGTCCCGCATCGACGATCTGGCCGACGAGGTGCGCTCGCGCCTGCCGGAAGGAAAGCTGGCCGCACTCGTCAACAATGCCGGAATCTCGCCGAAGGGCGAAGGCGGTGGCCGCCTTGGCGTTGCCGACACAACGGCGGAGATCTGGACGCGGGTGCTAAACGTCAATCTCGTCTCGACGGCGCTTCTGGCCCGTGCGCTTTTGCCGGAACTGGAGGCGGCAAAAGGCTGCATCGTCAACGTTACCTCCATTGTCGGCTCGCGGGTGCACCCTTTCGCGGGCGTCGCCTATGCCGCATCGAAGGCGGGACTTGCGGCGCTGACACGGGAGCTGGCGCATGAATTCGGCCCGCGCGGCGTGCGCGCCAATGCCATAGCGCCCGGCGAAATCAACACCGCCATCCTTTCACCCGGAACCGCTGAACTCGTGGAGGCGCAGGTCCCGCTCGGGCGGCTCGGCACCACGGCGGAGGTGGCGCAGACCATCTACTTCCTCTGCTCGGAGCAGTCGAGCTACATCAACGGCGCAGAAATTCTCATCAATGGCGGCCAGCACGTCTGACGCTTCAGCCCATCCAACCGAAACGGAGCCTTTATCCCATGACCATTCTGCCGAATTCCGTCGAGGCACGCGATATCGCCTACCAGATGCATCCAAACGTCAATCTGCGTAAATTCGAAAAGACCGGTGGTCTGGTCATCGAAAGTGGTGAAGGCATCTATGTGACCGACAGCAGCGGCAAGCGTTATATCGAGGCGATGGCAGGGCTTTGGTCTGTGGCGCTTGGCTTCGGTGAACAGCGACTGGTGGACGCTGCGACGAAGCAGATGCAGAAGCTGCCCTATTACCACACCTTTTCCTACAAGACGCACGGCCCGTCGGTCGATCTTGCCGAGTTGCTGATCGAACTTGCACCAGTGCCGATGTCGAAGGTCCATTTCACGTCTTCGGGATCGGAGGCGAACGATCTCGTTGCCAAGATGGTGTGGTATCGCTCCAATGCGCTGGGCAAAAAGGACAAGAAGAAGATCATTGGCCGCATCAAGGGTTATCACGGCGTGACGATTGCCTCTGCCTCGATCACCGGCCTGCCGCGCAACCATGAAAGCTTCGACCTGCCGCTGGACCGCATGCTGCATACGGCCTGCCCCTCCTATGTGCACTTCGGCAAGCAAGGTGAAAGCGAGGCGGATTTTACCGCGCGTATTCTGAAGGAACTCGAAGATCTGATCCTCAGCGAAGGCCCGGAAACCGTCGCCGCCTTCTGGGGCGAGCCGGTGATGGGTGCCGGCGGGGTTCTTCTTCCGCCTGAAGGTTATTGGGAAGGTGTGCAGGCGATCCTGAAGAAATACGACATTCTGCTTGTCGTGGACGAGGTCATCTGCGGGTTCGGCCGCACCGGCAAGATGTTCGCCTGCGAGACCTACGGCATCGAGCCGGATGTGCTTGTCGTTTCCAAGCAGATATCCTCATCCTACATGCCGCTGTCGGCGATCATCATGAATGACGGTTTCTACCAGCCGATCGCCGACGAATCCGACCGGATCGGCTCCTTCGGCCATGGTTATACCGCCTCCGGCCACCCGGTCGCGACGGCCGTCGGTCTCGAAAACCTGAAGATTATTCAGGAGCGCGATCTGGTCGGTAATGTCGCGAGGCTGGAAGGCAAGTTCCTCGATCATCTGAAAGCGCTTTCCGGCCATCCGCTGGTGCACTCCTCGCGCGGCGTCGGTCTTCTTGGCGCGCTGGAGATAAAGCCGTGGGAAGGTACGAAGCCGGGCGATGCGACGCTCGCCATTGCCGCCGGCATTGAGGATGAGGGCGTTATCACTCGCCCGATCGGCGAATCTATCTGCTTCTGCCCACCGCTGATCATCACGGCCGAGCAGCTTGATGAGCTGTTCGCCGGCGTTAAGCGGGGATTGGACAAGGTTGCGGCCGCACGCGCCTGATGACGTTGCGAATGTCCCGGCCGGTTCGTCCGGCCGGGCGCCGCTGTTAGCTTGCCTTATCCCCTGTATGCCACAAGCACCGCGCCGCAGGCGATTAGCACCACACCCAGCCAGTTTGGCAGCGACAGCCGTTCCCCCAGAAACAGAACCGCGAAGACGGCGACGAACACGACACTGAGCTTGTCGATGGGGGCGACGCGGGCGGCATCGCCGATTTTCAGCGCCCGGAAGTAACATATCCAAGATGCGCCGGTCGCCAGCCCCGAAAGCACGAGAAACGTCCAGGTCCGCGCCGAAATGGTGGAGGGCTGTTGCCAGTTGCCGGTAACATAAACCATCAGGCCAGCGGAAGCGAGAATGACGATGGTGCGTATGAAGGTCGCGAAATCGGAATTGACGTTTTCGATGCCGATTTTCGCAAAAATCGCAGTCAATGCCGCAAAGGCCGCCGATAGCAGCGCCCAGAATTGCCAGGCCAGAAACAGGTTCTTCATAAGGGCCTACTCCGTTTTTCGCATTCGTTCTCGCTCGATCTGGCCTATAACATCCGCACGGCGATAAAAACCGTTTTCGACGGTTGGGAGGGCTTCAAACGATGAAAGGCCGGAGCATCGATCTGATGCGCCGGCCTTCATGCGAGAGCCTGCCCGGACGAACCGGGACAGGCTGGACCTTGGGAGGTCGTGTTATTCGGCGGGCTGAACCGCACCCGGAAGCGAATCCACATCGGCGATGCCGGTGAATTCTTCCTTGCCGCTGAGAACGCGGGCGAGCTGCTCCTGATCCAGTTCACCTTCCCAGCGGGCAACAACGATGGTGGCGACCGCATTGCCGACGAAGTTGGTGAGTGCGCGGCATTCCGACATGAAGCGGTCGATGCCGAGGATGAGCGCCATGCCGGCAACCGGAACCGACGGCACGACGGAGAGCGTTGCGGCCAACGTGATGAAGCCAGCGCCTGTGATGCCGGCAGCACCCTTGGAGGAGAGCATGGCCACGAGCAGCAGCAGGATCTGTTCGCCGAAGGAGAGGTGGATGCCGGTCGCCTGTGCGATGAACAGGGCAGCCAGCGTCATGTAGATGTTGGTGCCGTCGAGGTTGAAGGAATAACCGGTGGGGATGACGAGACCGACGACGGAGCGCTTGCAGCCCGCCTTTTCCATCTTGCTCATCAGGCCCGGCAGGGCGGCTTCCGAAGACGAGGTGCCGAGAACCAGCAGCAGTTCTTCCTTGATGTAGCGGATAAGCGCGACGATCGAGAAGCCGTTATAGCGGCAGACAGCGCCGAGGACCACGAACACGAACAGTGCTGATGTGACGTAGAAGGTGCCGATCAGCATCGCGAGGTTGGTGACGGACGAGATGCCGTATTTGCCGATGGTGAATGCCATGGCGCCGAAGGCACCGATGGGGGCGGCCTTCATCAGGATCGCGACCAGCTTGAAGATCGGATACATCATGGCATGCATGAAATCGGTGACGGGCTTGCCCTTTTCGCCGACGATACCGAGCGCGATGCCGAACAGCACGGAGAAGAACAGCACCTGCAGGATATCACCGCTGGCGAATGCGCCGACGATGGTGGTCGGGATGATGTTCATCAGGAAGCCGGTGATGGTCTGCTCATGGGCCTTGTCGGCGTAGGTCGCGACGGCCTTGGCATCCAGCGTGGCCGGATCGATATTCATGCCGGCGCCCGGCTGCACAGTGTTGGCGACGATGAGGCCGACAATGAGCGCGAGGGTGGAGAACACGAGGAAGTAGATCATGGCCTTGCCGGCCACGCGTCCAACCTTCTTCATGTCGTTCATGCCGGCGATGCCGGTTGCGACGGTGAGGAAGATGACGGGAGCGATGATCATCTTGACGAGACGTATAAAGCCGTCGCCGAGCGGCTTCAGCTGTTCGCCAAAGGCCGGATAGAAATGGCCAAGCGCGATACCGGCGATAATGGCGACCAGAACCTGGAAATACAGGTGCTTGTAGAATGGCTGCTTGGCGTGGCCTGCCGCCACGGTTGTTGTATCGATCATGTTTTTTCCTCCTCGGCCTCACCCTGCCTTAATTGGCCTCCCGGGATCGCCGTGTCGTTGACGGCTTCGCGCCGATTGAGGAGTCATGTGCAATACGCATGCCAGACTTGCTTATTTGGTGTAACTGGCTGATTTAAAAAGTTCTTTTTATTGACGCCGTATCAGCTCGCCGGTGTATGTGCGGATATCCGGACAAAACCTCTTGCGGTCTGTGTGTAAATCCGCACAATTGTCGCATGACCCAAGAAGATCAGGCCTCTCATTCCCAGGCACGACGGCGCGCTCAATGGCTGGCGTTGGCGGGCTTGTGGCTGCTCGTCAGCCTGGGAGTTCTGTTGGTTGCCGATGAGTTTGCGCGAAACCAGGCAATACGCACCGCCGCGTCCGAGGCCTCCACCGATGCCGAACTCAAGATCGCGCTTCTGAATGTCGCGCTGGAGCGGCCGCGCGCCATTCCGCTGGTTCTGTCCGGCGATCCCGACCTTGCGACTGCGCTGGATGGCGGTGGCGCGCCTGCCATTGACCGGCTGAACCGCAAGCTGGAGGGGCTGATCGAAGGTACGCAGTCCTCTGTCATCTATGTGACCGGACCGACCGGCTTGACAATTGCCTCCAGTAACTGGCGACAGGCCGACAGCTTCGTCGGCTCCAATTATGCCTTCCGCGAATATTTTCAGGCGGCGATGAATACCGGCATGTCCGAACATTATGCGCTTGGCAATGTCAGCCGCCGGCCGGGCCTTTATATCTCGCGCCGCATCGATGCCGCAGACGGGCGGCCGCTCGGCGTCGTCATCGCCAAGGTGGAGTTCAACCGTCTGGAGGCGGATTGGAACATCGGCGGCAAACCGGTCTATGTGGTTGACAGGAACGGCGTCGTGCTGATGACGAGCGTGCCGGATTGGCGCTTCAAGACCGTAGCGCCGATTGACGAGGCGCGACGCAAAGCCATTTCCGAAAGCCTGCAATTCGGTAACGAGGCGCTTACGACGCTGCCGTTCCGGATGGCGCGACTCTCGAGCGACGGCGTTCCGCTCGTCCGTGTCGATGACCCGGCAAGTGAGCGCGGCGATTATCTGCGGTTGGAAACGCCGGTGCCGACGACCTCATGGACCCTGCATTATCTGCAGCCGGTGGCACCGGCGCTGAACGCCGCCATTCGTGAGGGCAGGGTGGTGGCGCTGGCAACGCTGATGCCGCTGATGGCGCTTTCGGCTCTGTGGCTGTGGCGCAGGCACAAGGCGCTGAGGGAAAAGGAAGAGGAGCAGCGCGCCCGCACCGAGCTGGAAATGAAGGTGCAGGAGCGCACCCGTGACCTGACGAGGACCCGCGACCATCTTCAGGCGGAAATTGCCCTGCACGAAAAGACGACAGGTGAATTGCGCAACGTGCAGCACGAGCTGGTGCAGGCCAACCGTCTCTCCATTCTAGGGCAGGTGGCGGCGGGCGTTGCCCACGAAATCAACCAGCCGGTAGCGACGATCCGCGCCTTTGCCGACAATGCCCGCACCCTGCTGAAACGCGACCGCATGGCGGAGGCCAACGAAAATCTCGAAAACATCGCGGCATTGACCGATCGCATCGGCACGATTACCGGCGACCTGAAGATATTGGCGCGCAAGGGCCGCACCGCTGCCGAACCGGTCAGTCTCAAACTGGTCATCGAAGGCGCGGTGATGCTGTTGCGCAGTCGTTTTTCCGGACAGATGGATGCACTTGATATCGTGTTGCCGGATCAGGACCTGAAGGTGCTTGGCAGCCGCATCCGGCTCGAGCAAATTCTCATCAACCTTCTGCAAAACGCACTGGAAGCCACTGAAGCGATTGATGCGGCGCGTGTCGAGGTGCGGGTGCGCGAGGAAGGGGACATGGTCTTGCTTTCGGTCAGCGACAATGGGACCGGCATTCCCGAAGCGATCCGCGCCCAGCTTTTTTCTCCCTTTAATACATCCAAGGAAAGCGGCCTAGGCCTTGGTCTCGTCATCTCCAACGATATCGCCTCCGATTATGGCGGGCGTATTGAGGTAACGAGCAGCGAGGCACGCACGTCTTTTTCCGTATATCTGAAGCGAGCATGACATGATGGCAGGTGGAACCATATTTCTGGTGGATGACGACTCCCAGCTGCGCAAGGCGATGGTGCAGACGTTGGAACTCGACGGATTGCCCGTCACCTCCTTTTCCCGCGCCGAACAGGCACTTGCGGCGCTCAACGAGGATTTCGACGGCGTCGTCATCACCGATGTGCGCATGCCCGGCATGACCGGGCTTGAGTTCTTCGACCATGTCCGCAGGATTGATGCCGATCTGCCGGTTATCCTCATCACCGGCCACGGTGATGTGCCGATGGCGGTCGATGCCCTGCACAACGGCGCCTATGATTTCATCGCCAAACCATTCCCCGCCGAACGCATGGTTGAAAGCGCCCGCCGCGCGCTGGAAAAGCGCCGCCTCGTGCTGGAAAACCGCGCGCTTCGCCGGGCGAGTGCTCAAGCCGAGGACGATTTGCCGCTGATTGGCCAGACGCCCGCCATGGAACGCCTGCGCACCACGCTCCGGCACATTGCTGATACGGATGTAGACGTGCTGGTGGCAGGTGAGACGGGCAGCGGCAAGGAAGTGGTGGCAACGGCGCTGCATCGCTGGAGCAAGAAGCGATCGAGGGGCAATTTTGTGGCACTGAATTGCGGGGCGCTGCCGGAAACGGTGATCGAAAGCGAGCTTTTCGGCCATGAGCCGGGTGCTTTCACCGGTGCGCAGAAAAAACGCGTTGGTCGCATCGAACATTCAAGCGGCGGCACGCTGTTTCTCGACGAGATCGAAAGCATGCCGCTTGCCGTACAGGTGAAGATGTTGCGCGTTCTGGAAATGCGCGAAGTCTCGCCACTTGGTTCAAATGAGGAGCGACCGGTCGATATTCGCGTGGTGGCGGCGGCGAAGGTGGATCTCGGCGACCCGGCCGAGCGTGGCACGTTTCGCGAGGACCTATATTACCGGCTGAATGTGGTGACGCTGTCGATACCGCCGCTGCGCGAACGCAAGGCGGATATTCCGCTGCTGTTTTCGCACTTCGTCACCAAGGCCGCCAACCGGTTCAACATGCCGGTGCCGCAGATCAGCGCCGGCGTTTCCCGCCGCCTTAACGACTACGACTGGCCGGGCAATGTGCGCGAACTCGGGCATTTCGCTGAAAGGGTAGTATTGGGGCTGGAGATGGATGCGGCCACCACGACTGTTTCGCAATCGAGCATTCCGGCTTCCGGCACCCTGCCGGAGCGAATGGATGAAATAGAAGCGCAGATCATTCGCGAAACGCTTGTGCAATCTAATGGCGACGTGGCCGAAACCATTGCGACACTCGGCATTGCCCGCAAGACCTTTTACGACAAGCTGCAACGTCACGGCATCAACCGGGCGGATTATGTGAAAAACGGCGCTGCTTGAGGTGCCGCAGGATCTGGGGTGACACTTAATGAAAAGCCGCGGACGTTTCCGTCCGCGGCCTGATTATTAACAGCGATAACTGCGCAGACGTTGTCCCCGATCAACCCGCTACGCAGAAATGACGCTGGCCGTCGTTGCCGACATAGGTGCCGGAGCGGCCGTTGAAGCTGCGATAACGTTGCGAGCAATAGTCGTACCAAGCATTCGTCCACGGCTCGATGGTGCGGTAGGTACGGCGTTGCTGGTAGTAGCCGGAATTATTGTCATACACCGGTTGGGCACGGTAAACCGGTGCCGGACGATAGACCGGAGCGGGTCGATAAACGGGCTGCGGCTGTGGCTGATAATAGCGGTAGTCCGGCTCTTCGTACACATAGCTCGGTTCATAGCGACGCGGCGGGTCGATATAGACGCGCTCGTCGTCTACCGGTGCCGGGCGGGAAAGGGCTGAGCCAACGGCGACACCGGCGGCAAGGCCAAGCACGCCACCCAGAATGGCGGCATCGCGACGGTCGCGGCGGCCCCAGTCATCGGCGGATGCGCTGTTGAAGGGCACGATGGTGGCGGCGGCGACGGCGATAGCCAGAACGGTTTTAGCTGCAAAGGACGACATGATCTTCTTCCATCCGGATGGCAGGGCGCTGCCAGTTGCAAATTCGATGGTTAAAGAAATATAGCGCGCCTGCTGAACGGGCGCTGAATGAATTGTGGCGGCTGGCGACAGCTCGCAATTCCTGTTTGCGCAAGCCGCGCTTCGCGCTAGAACTCAAGTTCAAACAGGACAATTCCATGAGCCTTGCCCATATAACCGTCAATTCCGATTCATCCCACGAAGACCGTGCCCAGGCTATTCGAGATACGCTGCGCGACGCCATTGTCGACCGACGGCTTGCCCCGGGAACGAAGCTGTCGGAATCGGAAGTGGGAACGCTGTTCGATGTCAGCCGCACGGTGGTGCGGGCGGCTCTTCAGATGCTGGCTTACGAAGGACTGGTCAAGGCCGAGCGCAACCGCGGCGCTTTTGTCTCCAATCCCACACCGGACGAAGCGCGGCAGGTTTTTGCTTCGCGCCGGCTGATCGAGCCCGGCGTTCTGGACGCCGCAATCGAAAAGATCACGCCTGCGGCGGTGAAGCAGCTGAGAGAGCATCTGGTTCAGGAAAGCCGCCACCAGCATGAGCGCGGCCCGCACGCCAGGCGCGCGGAAATCAAGGCATCAGGCGATTTCCACCTGATGCTGGCCTCGCTTGCCGGCAATGCCATCCTCGAAAAATTCATGGACGAACTGGTCGCCCGCTCGTCGCTGGTTATCGCGCTCTACGGGCGCTCGGGCGTTTCAAGCTGCGGCCACAACGATCATGCCGACCTGCTCGATGCACTGGAGGCGAAGGATGCGGCAAAGGCCCGTGCCTTGATGCTGCAGCACCTCGATCACATAGAGGCCGATCTCGACCTTCGCATGAAGGAAGGATTGGCGCTGAAGGATGCACTGGCACTTTGAGCGGCCACCATCCCCGCCTTTCAGACGGGGATAAGCGCCCTGTCGCACTTCAGGCTGCGTAACGGCTGAGTGCCAGATCGTGCGTGTCTATCTCGGGCTTGTTCCCGCTGATGAGATCGGCAAGCACACGGGCCGAGCCGCAGGACATGGTCCAGCCAAGCGTACCGTGGCCGGTGTTGAGATAAAGATTGCTGTAGCGGGTGGCGCCGATGACAGGCGTACCATCCGGCGTCATCGGGCGCAGGCCGCACCAGAATTTCGCCTGGCTCTGGTCACCTGCGCCGCCGAACAGGTCTTCCACCGAATGGGCCAGAGTTTCCTGTCTTGCTGCGGGCAGATCCTTGCTGAAACCGGCGATTTCCGCCATGCCACCGGCGCGGATGCGCGAGCCGAGCCGGGTGATCGCCACCTTGAACGTCTCGTCCATCACGGTCGAAACGGGCGCGCGTTCCTCCTTCACGATCGGAACCGTGATGGAGTAGCCCTTGACCGGGTAAACCGGCAGGGTAAGGCCGAGCTGGCGGACGAATTGCGGGGAATAGCTGCCCAGTGCGGCGACGAAAATATCGGCTTCCACCAGCCCCTTGGTGGTTTCCACGGCCTTGATACGGCCTGCCTCGACGATGGGGCGCATGATGCCGGTATCGTAGATGAAGGTGACACCCGCCTCTTCAGCCATGCGCGCAAGTTCGGTGGTGAACATGAAGCAGTCGCCGGTTTCATCACCGGGCAGGCGCAGGCCGCCGACGATCTTTTCCCTGGAAGGAGAAAGGCCGGGCTCGATGGCGGCGCAGCCGTCGCGGTCGAGAATTTCGAAAGGCACGCCACCTGCCGTCAGCACGTCCACATCCTTGCCGATGGCGTCGAACTGCTTCTGGGTGCGGAAAACCTCCAGCGTGCCCTGCATGCGCTGGTCGTATTCTATCCCGGTTTCGTCGCGCAGCGCCATCAGGCAATCGCGGCTATATTCGGCAATGCGCACCATGCGGCTCTTGTTGATGGCATAACGCGCCGATGTGCAATTGCGCAGCATCTGGCTCATCCAGCGCCACGCCGCCGGATCGGCGGTCGGGCGGATGATGAGCGGGGCATGTTTCATGAACAGCCATTTCATGGCCTTCATCGGAATGCCGGGCGCGGCCCATGGCGAGGAATAGCCGGGGGAAACCTCGCCGGCATTGGCAAAGCTGGTTTCAAGTGCTGCCGCCGGCTGGCGGTCGATCACCGTCACCTTGTGTCCGGCTTTGGCCAGATACCAGGCGGAGGTCACGCCGACGACGCCGGCTCCGAGGATAGTGACGTTCATGATCGTCTCACTTATGGCTGACAGATGTTGAAGCGACGGCCGGGGTTTCGCCCGGCTGAATATAATTGCGGCGGTAACGGCGTCCGAGGCCGGTCAGGATTTCATAGGCGATCGTGCCCGCATCCTCGGCAATGTCTTCCAGCGTCTGGTCAGGCCCGATCATCTGCACGAAGCTGCCTTGCGTCAATGTTCCCAAGGGCAGGGCGGATATGTCGAGAATGATGCTGTCCATTGAAACTCGACCAGCAATGGGCAGGCGAACGCCATTGTACCATGCCGCACCGCGATTGCTGAGCGATCGCGGCAGGCCATCGGCATAACCAGCCGCGATCGTCGCAAGCCGCGTCGGCCCGGCTGCTTCGAAAGAGCCGCCATAACCGACCAGCGATCCGGCGGGAACGTCGCGGGTCTGAATAACGGCGACATCAAGCCGGACAACCGGTTTCATCGGGTTGGGACGGGTAACGGAGGGCGCGCCGCCATAAAGCGCAATGCCGGGGCGTAGCAGGGAGTTGTGATAGTCGTTGCCCAGAAAGATGCCGCCGGAATTGGAAAAACAGACGGATACATCAGGAAAAGCGACAGCGGCTTTTCGCATCACAGAGAGTTGGGCGGCATTGGAGAGGTGATCCGGCTCGTCGGCGCAGGCGAGGTGGCTCATCACGAAGGCGACGTCGATGTCATCAAGCAGTTGCGGCCGGGAGGCGAGGACTTCAAGCTCTTCGGGAGAGAGGCCGAGACGGCACATGCCGGTATCGATCTGCACTGCGGCGGGTAACGTCTTGCCAAGATTTTTGGCGTGGGCCGCCCATTGGGCGATCTGCTCGAGCGAATTCAGAACCGGTGTGACGGCCATGGCTGCGCAGGAGGCTTCGTTACCGGGTTGAAGCCCGTTGAGGACGAAAATCCGCGCTTCCGCTGAAAGACGCAGCCGGAGCGCCAGCGCTTCATCGATATGGGCGACGAAGAAATTCCGGCAGCCCGCGTCAAACAGCACCTGCGAGACGATATCCGCGCCGAGGCCGTATGCGTCAGCCTTGACGACCGCTGCCGTCTGCGATGTGGGTGCCATTGCCGCAAGCGCGAGATAATTATCGCGCAATGCGCCAAGATCGATGGTCAGATGGCCGCTTGCACCACCCGCTGCCTGCTGGCGGCTGATCTGCATGTCCATGGTCGTTCACCCTCATTTTTATCATATGAGAGTATTGCAACGATTGTCGAATTTCTTGGCTATTGTTCGAATAAGATGCGATAAAAATGCAATCTACGCAACTTTCATTGTCGTATTGGAATTTTCTATGTCGTCACTCGACGCGACCGACCGCCACATCATCCGCCTGCTCCGGCTCAATGCCCGCATCAGCAATGCAAAACTTGCTGCGGAAGTCGGCCTTTCGGCCTCCGCCTGTCTTCGCCGGGTCGATATTCTGGAACGGGAGGGTATCATCCGGGGCTATACGGCGCTGACCAGCGGCCTTGCCGGCGGCGAGGTGATCTCGGTCATCGTGCAGATCACGCTCGACCGCCAGACGGAGGATTTTCTCAACAGGTTTGAGAACGCGGTGCGGCGTTATCCAGAAATCCGCGAATGTTACCTGATGACGGGCGGGTCGGATTATTTCCTGCGATGTGAGGCGGAAAGTGCGGGCGATTTCGAGCGCATCCATAAGGAGATTCTGTCGAAGCTGCCGGGTGTTTCGCGGATTCATTCGAGTTTTGCGATCAGGAATGTGCTGGCGACGCCGAAGGCGCGGTGAGTCGTTTTTTCGAGAGGACAATTACGCAGCGGAATATGCGGTTACCCCTCTGTCCGGCAGGACAGAGGGGGATAAGCCCCTCACTCTGCGTATCGATGTCACCCCCACCACCGATAAAAATGATGCACCGGTCCCCGACCGTTCCCGACGGCAAGCCCCCGACCAGCGTCAAGCGCCCCATTCAGATAGTCCTTCGCAAGACCAACCGCCTCACGCAATTCACAACTCTTGGCCAAATGAGCCGTAATAGCTGCCGCCAGCGTGCAGCCGGTCCCATGGTCGTTTTTCGTGTCCACTCGCATAGCGGAAAGCGCCTGCACGGTGCCGTCTGCAAACAGATAATCCGTACTCTGCGGCCCGTCGCCATGGCCGCCCTTGATGAGCACGGCTTTCGCGCCCACCTTCAGGATCATCTCGGCCTGACGGGTGATCTCCGCCTCGGTGTCTGCAATCGGCAACCCGGTGAGAAGCGCTGCTTCAGGCAGGTTCGGCGTGACGATGGTGGCGAGCGGCAGCAGGTCGCGCCGCAATGTCTCGATCGCATCCGCATGCAATAGACGGTCGCCGGAGGTCGCAACCATCACGGGGTCGAGCACCACCGGCTGGGGCTGCTGCCGAAGCCTTGCAGCTATGGCCGCGATGGTTTCGATCCGCGATACCATGCCGATCTTCACCGCATTGACGGCAAGATCGGAAAAAACAGCGTCCATCTGCGCGACGATGGTGGTGACGGAAATATCCTCCACTGCCGTCACACCTTTGGTGTTCTGGGCGGTGATGGCGGTGATGACGCTGGCGGCATAGGCGCCGAGTGCCGAGAAAGTCTTGATGTCGGCCTGAATGCCAGCGCCGCCGCCGCTGTCTGAGCCGGCGATGGTCAATGCGATTGCTGTCATGACTGTCTCGCTTTCAGCGCTGCATCGACTGCCGCGCGGAAGTCCCTGGTTGTGCTGGCAATATCGCCTGCGCGGAAGATTGCAGAAATGACGGCGACACCATCCGCACCGGCAGCGATGACGTTCGGCACCCGGGCAAGATCGATACCGGCGATGGCGCCCACCGGCATGCCCGGCCGCAATTCGCGGAGCAGAGTGCGGAGCGTCGTAAAGCCGTCAAGGCCGACAGGCTTGTCTGGATTGACCTTGGAAACGGTTTCGAACACGCCACCAATGCAGGCGTAATCGGCGGGCATGGAGGCCGCCCGCTCGCCATCGGCGCGGTTCTTGACGGTGAGGCCGATGATCGCCTTATCTCCAAGGATGCGTCTGGCGGTTTTGGCATCCATATCATCGGCGCCGAGATGCACCCCGTCCGCGCCAGAGGCGAGCGCCACATCCACCCGGTCGTTGATGACCAGCGGCACGCCCGTGCCGGCAATGGCTTCGCGAATGGCGCTGGCGTTTTCGATCATCTCCCGCGTGGAGGCGTGTTTGTCGCGATATTGCAGAATGGTCGCGCCGTTGAGTGCGGCCGCCAGAGCAAGCTCGCCCAAGGGCGCAACATCGCCGAGGCTCGCATCGACCAGCGCGTTGAGACGGTAATCAACCTTGTTCATGCTCAATCCTCGCATGGTTTATTATGTCTTCGCCGGAAATTTCTGAAAGCACATCCAGAAATGCCGGCTCGAATGTGCCGGGGCCTTTGGCGTTTTTCGCTGCCAGTTCGGCTGCTACACCCGTGATGGCGAGGGCGGCGGCGGCGGCCGTCAGTGCGTCTTTTTCCACCGCCATGAAGGCGGCGATGACGCCACCCAATAGGCAACCCGTGCCTGTCACTTTCGCCATCCACGGGTGACCATTGACGATTCTGACGCTCCTTGTGGCATCGCGCAGGTTATCGACAGGTCCGGTCTCTATCCTGATGGCGTTCAGAACAGCACCGATCAGGCTCATCTCAGCGCTGTTGCCGCGCACGATGGTGGGTCCAAGCGAGATCAGGTCACGCGCGAACGCCAGTCGCGATGGCGAATAGTCGCAATGCACGGGGTCCAGAATCCACGGCTTGCCAGCCGCGCGGGCGATCTCGACGGCAAATCGAATGACTTTGCGCCGGTCGGCGTCGAGCGTGCCGAGATTGATCGTTACCGCATCGGCTTTCGTGACGAAAGCACCGATTTCTTCGAGTGAGGTTGTCATCGAGGGTATGCCGCCGACGACGGTAATGCCGTCCGCGGTGAATTTCTGTACCACGGTGTTCATCAGGCAATGTACGCGCGGGCGCGTCTGCCTTACCCTTTCGAGGATCTCTGCGGCCTTCGCCGCAGTCGGAAAACTGTTTGCCATGGTTATTGCAACTCCACGGCAATGTCTTCCACCGCCGGCGCCTGCTTGATCAGTTGCATGTCCTGCATGAAGGTGCCGAAGCGTGTGTAGCGGGTGCGATCGAGTGCGGCTGGACGTTTGGCGAAACGCGGCAGCGTATCGAAAAACGCCTGTTTGTTCAGCGCGTCGTCAAGGTTCGGATAGGCCTTGATGAAAAGCTGCCAAGATTCTTGTGGGTGGTTGGTGATGAAAATCGCGGCCTGCTCGACGGCCGAGAGAAAACGCGGCAGGCGGCTATCTTTCACGAGATCACGATGGGTGACGAAGATGAGCTCGTCATATGCGGGCACGCCATGTTCCTCGGGGAAGAACGAGCGGCCTTCGTGGCCCTCAAGCTTCATCTGCGTCAGTTCGAAATTGCGGAAACCGCCAAGCGTGGCATCGACCTTGCCGGCGATCAGGGATGGCGAGAGTGAGAAATTGACGTTGACCAGTTCCACATCGTCTTTCGTCAGTCCCTCCTTCTCCAGCATCCGCTTCAGCATCGCATCCTCGAAGCCGGAAACGGAGAAGCCGACCTTCTTGCCCTTCAGGTCCTTCAGGCTCTTGATCGGCCCGTCGGCCAGAACGGTGACGGTGTTCAGCGGGGTTTCGACCAGCGTGCCGAAACGGACGAGCGGCAGCCCGGCATCGTGGTCTAGATAGAGGTTCGGCTGGTAGTGAACGCCGATATCGGCCTGTTTTGCCGAGACGAGACGCGGCACGGCGGATGGGTCCGCAGGCGGAACCAGCTCAACGTCCAGCCCGGCATCTGCGAACAGGCCGCGTTCCTTGGCGATCACCATCGGTGCATGGTCCGGGTTCACGAACCATTCCAGCAATACGGTAAGCTTGTCGGCCGCCTGCGATTGCACGGGCGCAAACACGCTTGCTGCCGCGACGACGAGGGAAAGAAGAGTTCGTTTCATGGTGCCGAAAGTCTCCGCAAATGTTTGAAAGGAATGAGATGGTCTGTTTCTTTGGCCCAGGGGGCGAGGTTGGCCGTTGCCCGGTCGACGACAAGCCGCAGCAGCACCGCCATGAGGGCGAGAATGGTCATGGCGGCGAACATTGTGTCGGTCTGCATGCGGGCATTGGACTGGATCATGACAAAACCGAGCCCGGCGGAGGCGCCCACCCATTCGCCAATGACCGCGCCGAGCGGGGCGAGCGGAGCTGCGACCCTCAGCCCGGAAATGAGTGAGGGAAGCGCCAGCGGCACACGCAGCCGGGTGAGGATTTGCCAGTGGCTCGCCTCCGTCAGCGAGGCGGCATCGAGGATCGTCCGATCCGTGCGATTGAGGCCGTCGGTGAAGGCTGAAGCGACGGGGAAAAAGATGATGATCGCCGTCATGACAACTTTCGAGGCCATGCCGAAACCGAACCAGAGTACGAGAATAGGGGCCAGCACGAAGACAGGAAATGCCTGCAGCACGAGAACCATGGGCCAGACGAGGCGGCCAAAACGCGGGACGGCGGCAATCGTAAAGGCAACGAGAATGCCGGCGGCAATGCCAGCCGCAAGCCCGACAGCCATTTCACCTGATGTCACCATGGCCTGTCCGAACAGGAAGGCTGGCTGGCGCAGGAGTGCTGCGGCAACATCGGCGGGCGAGGGCAGGATGTAGCGGGGAGGCGCGAACAGCCAGATGCCCAGCTGCCAGACAAACAGAATAAGAACGACGCCCTTCAGCGCATGGGAGGCACGCATCGGCCGGGGCTCAGACGCAGCCGTACCGTATACGAAGGGAAGGATGTTTCATCATCATCGTTCGGTCTCCAGCTGTGGCGATCACGGAGATCCGGGCAAAGCGGAGAAGAGAAAGGGCAGTAACGCAAACGCGCTACAGTTTCCGTTCCTACGCCGGCATGACCCGGATCAGGTTCAAGGGTCCGGCTCATCGCCATCTCAGCACCGTCTGGTGCTCCCCTCGGAAGAGACTGTTTTGCTAGGAGGGTTTTGAAGTAATGTCAACGTTGAAAGTTAACGAGAATATTGGCGAATTTGCCGCGAACATATTAGTTGTTGATTATATTAAGTTTATCAAAAATTAGTTATTTATTGAAACCGCTTTTCAATTCCGCTGTATTAGCTTCAGCTCCCAGATTGGTTGGGGGCGAACTTGAAAAACTTCTGGCAAGAGAAATCTGGAAATTTTGGCATTCTGACCGCGCTGCTCATGGTGCCTCTGTGCGGGGCTGCCGGTGTGGCGCTCGATATTACGCGCGGCATGTCGGTCAAAGCCGATCTGCAGCAGGCGGCGGATTCCGCGGCTCTGGCGGCAGTCGCCGATATGTCCGCAAGTGTTCAGGCGGCAAAGAAGATGTCGGGGGACGGTGTCATTCCCGTCGGCAATGAAGAAGCCCGGGCATTCTTCGATGGCAATCAGCGCGGCGACGCGGACTACACCATAACCTCTGTCGATGTTTCGGTGATCAAGCACGGCAATGTGGTCGAGTCGTCCGTCAGCTTCAAGGCGTCGGTCAGCACGACGCTCTCAGGGCTTCTGGGGAAGGATTTCGTTTCGGTTGCCGGCACGGCCACGGCCAAATACGAAACGGAAACCTTCAGCGATTTCTATCTTCTGCTTGATAATACGCCCTCCATGGGAGTGGGCGCGACACCCACGGATGTCGCCACCCTGGTTGCGAATACTGGCGATAAATGCGCTTTTGCCTGTCACATCGTGAAGGACGGCGTGGCAGACCCGAACAGCTATTACTTCAAGGCCAAGAAACTCGGGGTCACGACGCGTATCGACGTGGTTGCCAAGGCAACCGCCAGCCTGATGGACACGGCAAAGTCCACGCGCAAAAGCAGCAATCAATATCGCATGGCCGTCTATACCTTTGGGGAACGGGCGGAAGATACCAAGCTGCTTGAGGTCGTTTCGCTAACATCGGATCTGGACGCAGCAAAGAAAAAAGCTGGTGAAATCAACCTGATGTCGATCCCCTATCAGGGATACAACAACGACCAGCAAACAGATTTCGACCGGGCACTGATCCAGATTGGAGATAAGGTCGGCAGTTCGGGCACGGGCGCAAGCTCGGCGAACCCGGATAAGGTTATTTTCTTTGTTTCAGACGGGGTGGGCGACAGTTACAAGCCGTCCTCCTGTACGAAAAAACTGACAGGAGGCCGCTGTCAGGAGCCGATCGACATCAAAGACTGTACGAAACTGAAGGAAAAGGGTTTTCGTATCGCGGTGCTTTATACCACCTATCTGCCGCTGCCGACGAATGACTGGTATAATAGCTGGATCAAGCCCTTTCAGGCGGAAATCGGCTCACGCATGCAGAGCTGTGCTTCCCCGGGCCTGTATTTCGAAGTCAGCCCGTCCCAGGGCATCAGCGACGCGATGACGGTGCTGTTCAAGAAAGCCATTACATCACCACGCCTGACGGGCTGATGGCCGTTTAGCGAGGCCTGTTAGAGCATCGGTTGAACGCCGCAATATCTGCGGCGTTTTTTGGAAATGGCCGGAAGGTGATGCTTCAAGCGATATTGCGAAGCTGTTCAAATAACGCAGTAAAGGGCGTTTCAGCGCGGTAGAACACAGCCGGCTGGCCTATCGGAGCCTCCACGGTGATCTCGTGCCCGCCAAAATACCGCGCGCCACTCCAAAGATGCATCCATTCCCCATCGCCCGGAAGGTAAAGCGTGCGCTGCGTCTCCCCCGCCTTCCACACGGGTGCGACCAGCATGTCGGCCCCATAGAGATAGCTGTCTTGAATGGCATAGGTCTGCCGGTCGTTCTCGTGATGCAGGAAAAGCGGGCGCTGTACCGGCAGGCCGGTTTTGGCTGCTTCAGTGGAGAGCGATTTCAGATAGGGGGCGAGTGCGACATAGATTGCCGTCATGCGGGCAAAATGGCCAAGAACGGTCTCGTCCTGATCGATCTGGAGATTGTCGCGCGGGCGATTGCCCTCATGGGTTCGCATGACAGGAGTAAAGGCTGCCATCTCCGTCCAGCGCATGATGAGTTCCGGGGTTCTGACATTGCCGAACAGGCTGGTATAACCGCCAATGTCGGAATGGTGATAGGCATTGCCGAGAAGACCGGAGGACAGCGCACCGCATATGACAGTGACGAGACCGTCATGGCGGGAGAAATCGACGGACTGGTCGCCGCCCCACAGCAGCGGGCAGTGGGCTTGCACACCGGTAAAGCCCGCCCGCATGAAGAACAGCGCTTCGCCGGTTTTGCCACGGCTTTCAACAGCCTTGGCGTTGACCTCTGCCCAGAGCGTCGGCCAGGCATTGTGCATCAGCTTGGCGTCGATGCCGTTCGATAGCGTGATGTCGATCGGCAGATATTCGCCGAAATCGGCCATCCAGCCGGAAAGGCCGAAATCCAGCATGTTCTTGCCGATGATCTCTTCGGAAAACCACTCAGCTGCGGCCGGATTGGTGAAATCGACCACGCCACAATCGAACTCGCCGAAATCCACGAGCGCCGTCTTGCCGTCCGCGCCGGTGGCGAAATAACCGGCCGCTTCCGCCTCCGGAAAAAGCGGGCCGTCGACGCAGAGATAGGGGTTCACGTATCCCAGAAAACGAATGCCCTGATCGGCAAGCTCGGCGATCTTCTGACGCAAATGCGGATAACGCGCCTCATTGGCCTGCCAGTCCCAGAAGAGCCGGGCGCCGAAGGATGTTTGGCGAAGCCCCACCCAGTCCTCGCACCACAGGCCGGAGACCTTGGTTCCGGCAGCGCGGATTTTTTCCAGCCGTGCAAAGGAGTTGGCGCCATCCTTTAACCCGATGATCGCGCCGCTATAGACCCACTCCGGCAGTTCCGGCTGGCGTCCGAACCGCAGCGAGAGGGCGGAAACGATATCGGTGAAACGATCGCCAGTGAAAAACTCGATCCTTTCGGGGATTGCCCAGATCTCGACTTCGTGGAAATCTTCGTTGCGGAAATCGAAGACCGAATAGGCGCTGGTTTCCACATGCAGCGCATATTTGCGCGACGACAGATAGGTCGGCTGCGGGTAATTGGTGTTGTAATAATCGCCACCCGCCTTGCCGCTGACGTCAGCCTTGAAGGTGATTTCAGCGGTCTTGTCGCGGCCGACGCCGGGTTCGGAGGTCCAGAGCGGAAAGCGGCGACCGCGCATGTCGAAATAGGACATCTGTTCGCCACCGCCCCAGACATGTTCGTCCTCATTTGCGATGATCCGCATCCACAGCCGATTGATGGTTTCATCCACCGCCGTGACCCTGATGGCATTTCCATCCAGCGCCAGATGAAGGCGCGCGGCCTGCCCGGGTGCGGAAGACAGCGTAACGCTGTCGCCACTGACTTCGGCGTGGCGGAGCGCAGTTCGTTCGATGACATAGTCCTCGATATCGAAATTGCCGCGATACATATCCATCCGCTCCTTGCCCAAACCGGCGAAGAAAGCCGGGTTCTCAGGCGAATGAGAAAGAATGGTGTGGCTGCCAATCGCAAGCGTGAAGCCGTCTTTGGTCTTTTCGAATTGCATGACTGTACCTGTTTAACCCTTAAGACCGCCGGCGGTGAGGCCGGAGACGACGCGTTCCTGAAAGATGACGATCAGGATCGCAACCGGGACGATGCCGACCACCAGCGCCGCCGAGATGACGGGCCACGGGAAAGCGAACTCACCCTGGTAAAGCTGGATGCCGACCGGCAGCGTGCGCAGTGCCGGATTGGAATTGAAGGAAAGCGCCAGCAGGAATTCGTCCCAGGCGTTCACGAAAGCGAGAATACCGGCGGTGAAGACGCCTGGCGCGCATAGCGGCACGACAACCTTGAACAGCGCGCCGATGCGGGTGCAGCCATCAATCATGGCGGCGTTTTCCAGATCGCGCGGGATGCTTTCGAAGAAGGATACCAGCATCAGCGTGCAGACCGGCAGGGAGAGCACGGTGTAAGGCAGTATAAGGGCGGTCCAGCTATTGAGCAGGTCGAGCGCACGCATGATCTCGAACAGAGGCACCAGCAGCGTTACCAGCGGGAATGTGGAAACGGCGATGATGAGCGAGAGGATCAGCGCCCGGTACTTGAGATCGAGCCGCGCGAGCGCATAGGCTGCCAGCACCGAAATCAGAATTGTGAGTGCCGTGGAAAGCAGCGCGACCATGAAGCTGTTGAACAGGAAGAGGTGCAACGGCTGGTCGGAAAAGGCCTGCATGTAATTGGCAAGCGTCGGCGCATGCGGAAACCATGTGATCGGTTTCACCGTCAGTTCCGCTTCTGTTTTCAGCGAGGTGAACAGGATCCATATTGCCGGAAACAGGCCGTTGACCAGCAATATGGAGGCCGCAATGAAGCGCAGCGGCTTGCCGGAGAAGAAGGAGGACAGACCGGAGGAGGTCGCAACGGTGCTCATGGGATCAGTCCTTCGTCCTGATAATGCGGAGATAAACGGCGGTGACGCACATGGAGAGCGCAAACATCATGACCGCCAGTGCCGAACCGTAACCGAGATCGAGGAAGGAAACGGTGTTCTGGTGGATGTACATGGCGAGCGTCGTGGTTGATGTGCCGGGGCCGCCGCCGGTCATCATGTATGGAATATCAAAGGTCTGCAGCGCCGTAATCGTACGGAAGATGAGAGCAACGACGATCGAGGGCTTTAGGAGCGGTAGCGTGATCTCGAAGAACTGCCTGAGCTTGCCGGCGCCATCCACATCGGCGGCTTCATAAAGCGAGCGCGGAATGGTTTGCAGCCCTGCAAGGATCATCAGTGCCATGAAGGAGGAGGTCTTCCAGATGATGGTCAGGCAGATGGCTGCGAAGGCCCAGTTCGGGGAGTTGAACCAGATGATGCCTTCAAAGCCCAGCCGGTTCAGCACATCGTTGACCACGCCGTATTCGTAGTGGAAAAACCACGCGAAGATGAGGCCGGCGAACGACAGAGGCAGCGCCCAGGGGATGAGCAGCGACAGGCGCATCGGCCATTGCATGGAAAACGGCAGGTTGGCGAGGAGCGCAAGGCCCAGGCCCATGAACAGCGCTCCCGGCACCGTTATCAGCGTTATCAGCACCGTATTCCAGGTCGTTTCCCAGAAAATCGGGTCATCGAGCATCGCCGTGTAGTTTTCAAAGCCGATGAATTCCGCCGGCAGGCCTGATGTCAGCGAAAGGCTGAAAAACGAGGTGTAGACGAGACGCGCCACCGGATAGACGATGATAAGCGAAAGAAGAATGGCTGCAGGCGCCAGCAAAAGCACGGCAAGCGACCGGTCACCGAGATCGAGCCACCGCGTCCAGCGCGGCTGCGGTTTCTCGTCCACCCTGACCATTGTTCTCTCCGGCATCGTCACGTCTGCCACTCCCGCAACTGAATTCACGTCATCGTCTCCCGATCAGACCGGTTAAGTCCCGGCCCGTTTATCGCGCCGTTCAGGCGATTTTCACTGGTTCGGCCAAACAGGCCGGCAGCGGCATGTCCTGCATGCCGCCCCCGGCCGCAGGGCTTAGCGCAATACGCGGCGCAGACGGCTTTCCATCTGCTTTGCGCCGTCTTCCGGCGACATCACGCCCGCAAGCACGCCATTGACGGTGGTGCGGATCGTTTCGCTGACCTCGTTGTAACGCGGTGTGACCGGACGGGCCTTTGCCGTTTCAACAACCGGAAGAGCATCCGCAAACCAAGGGATGGACTTGGTCACATCAGCATCCTTGTAGAGCGAGGCATAGGTGGGCAGCAGCGCGGCATTGATGGCCATGAACTTCGAAACATCCTGGCTGGACAGATATTCCACCAGTTTCTTGGCTTCGTCCTGCTGCTTGGAATAGGCGGAAACGCCGAATTCCCAGCCGCCGAGGCACGTCGTCTGCTCTCCGCCCTTGACGGCCGGCAACCGGGCGACGCCAACCTTGTCGTTCACTTGGGATTCCTTGCCCTGAAAATGGGTCCAGGCGTAGGACCAGTTGACGGCGAAGAGAACCTTGCCCGCCTGGAATTCCTTGCGCGTGTCGTCGGTCGCCACTTCGGAAATGTTCTTCTTGGAAATGCCTTCGTCGACGAAGCTCTTCCAGAGCTTCAGCGAATCCACGGCCGCCTGATTGTCGAAATTCAGCTTGCCGTTTTGAACCAGCGACTTGCCTTCGCTCCAGTAGGGCAGCAGGAACGTGCATACCGCACCTTCGATGGCCTTACCCTGGAAGGAGAGGCCCTGAAGTTCGGGGTTCTTTTCGCCCTCCATCACCTTTTTTGAGGCTTCCTTCAGCTCATCCCAGGTGGTCGGCGGCTGGATGCCGTATTTGTCCAGCAAGTCCTTGCGATAGTAGAGGAACATGGAATCGGCGAACGCCGGCAGCGCCACGATCTTGCCGTTCACGGTGTTTGCTTCTGCATAGGTCGGCAGGTAGGCGGACAAGTCCTTGCCGGAGAAATCGCTGGTCCAGCCAGCGGTTGCGAACTGTGCGGGACGGATGACATCGAGCATCAGCACGTCAAGGCTCGAATCCTTGGCAGACATGACGGTGTTGAGATATTGCGCCTGCATTTCGGAGGTGTTACCGCCGGTCTCGATCACGACTTTCACGCCCGGCGTCTTCGCCTCATATTGATCGAGCGCCTTGCGCCACACGTCGGGTTGATGCTGGCTGGAAACGAAGATTTTGAGTTCGGCGTCGGCAAAGGCCTGTCCCGAAAAGCTGAGCATCGTTGCGCACAGCGCCGCTCCCGTAAGGGCTTTGAATTTCATGTTTTCCTCCCGTTATTGAAATCTTGAAGCCGGGCCGGTGGTGGCCCGATCCTGTCACTGAATGGAGCGTTCCGTCGTCACGTCGAACAGGTGCACCTTCGATGGGTCGAGGCCGATCTTCAGTTCCTCATTCGGAGCCGGTTTCATCTCTGGCGGCATTCTCGCCGTCAGCGCCGCATCACCGAGGGTGAAATGCACCAGCGTATCCGACCCCAAAGGCTCCACCACCTGCACCTTGACGGAGAGCTGTGTGTCAAATCCCCCGGCAGGACCGAAATGTTCAGGGCGAATGCCGACGATGACCTCCCGTCCATCGAGCGCCGTTTCACGGGACGGTCTGATTGCTGCAAGTGGAAGAGAGTTGCCGTCCGTAAATGTCAGCCTGTCGCCGGTCACTCTGGCGCGAGCGAAATTCATGGCAGGCGCACCGACGAAACCGCCGACGAACACGCTTTCCGGACGGTTATAGACCTCGTCCGGCGTGCCCACCTGCTCGATATCGCCGCCGCGCAGAATGACGATGCGGTCAGCCAGCGTCATCGCCTCCACCTGATCATGCGTAACGTAGATGATGGTGGTGCCGAGCTGCTGGTGCAGGCGCTTGATTTCCGTGCGAACCTGTCCGCGCAGTTTTGCGTCGAGGTTGGAAAGCGGCTCGTCGAACAGAAACACCTGCGGGCGGCGCACGATGGCGCGACCCATGGCCACGCGCTGGCGCTGGCCGCCGGAAAGCTGGCCCGGACGACGGTCCAGCAGATGGCTGATGCCCAGCATATTCGCTGCCTCATCAATGCTGGCATTGGCCTGCGAGGCGCTGACACCACGTACCTTCAGGCTGAAACCCATGTTTTCACGCACCGTCTTGTGCGGGTAAAGCGCGTAGTCCTGAAACACCATGGCGATATCACGCTCGCGCGGCGGCAGTTTGTTGACAACGCGGTCGCCGATCATCACCTCACCGCCGCTGATACTTTCCAGCCCGGCGACCATGCGCAACGTCGTGGATTTTCCGCAGCCGGAGGGGCCGACGAAAACCACGAATTCACCATCGTTGATTTCAAGGTCGATACCCTTGACGATGCGCAGGGCACCGTAACTCTTGTCCAGCTTGCGCAGGCTGACTGAAGCCATCTTTTCCTCCTCACGTCCGGGGCGTCCAAAATCGGATGAACGCAAACCCGGCATCAACCTTCAAATCCACGCATCGCTTTTCGAAAACATCATCCCGATCGTCCGGCGATATCGTGGGACGGCCAAACGCCTGTCTCCCTAAGGCCCGTGATATTACCTTTCGTCAAAAGGAAATCAATAGTGTATCAATGTTATTTCTGACAGAAATCAAAAACCGCCAAAGCTTTGATTTGTAGAAATATTTCAACCAAAATCCCTGCGTGGCAGGTCTCGGCTTCCTTGCCTGTGGTCAATTTTCTCTGTCCACGTGGATCACGCGAATTTCGTGCGTTTTCAACGTATGCGTGAAACGTACCGTGCGACGGTGTGGTCGAACCATGTCCATGAGACTTCAGCCACGGCTCCGTCCTGACCCTGGCTCAGGCGAAGGACGCGCGGCACCGACGCGCCGGGTTTCTGGCCGAATTGTGCAGGCGCCCATTCTGGCACTTCCCCGAGGTCGATGCGGTCTTCTGCCTTCGATATCCAGAGATTGAGGCGGGTGCGATAGTAGAGATAGAGCGATTCCGACAGGTTCTCGATGGTAATCGTGTCGACATAGGAACCGTCTAGCCAGATCTCCTCGATTGCCGCCGGTTTCCCCGCGATACGCCTCAGGCGGCGGATGCGGTGGCCTTCCGGCGATGTGCCAAAGGCGGGTAGGGTGGATGGCTTGGCAAGGCGCGCAACATTCAGCACCTCCGCCGTTGGCAGGCCACCCCCCTCGATCATCTCCAGCCGGAAGAAGGCATAGACGCTCTGGGGATCGCTGACCGCGCGGATATAATTGCCGGAACCCTGCACACGCTCCAGCAGTCCACGCTCCTGCAACTCCGCAAGCGCCTTGCGAAGCGTGCCGACAGCAATGCCGAGATCGGCTGCCATATCCCTTTCGGGAGCAAGCTTTTCACCATCTGTCAGACGGCCCGCAGCGACTTCGCGCACCAGCATTTCGGCGATCTGCAAATACATAGGCAGGCTGCCGCCCGTGTGTTTCATGATGCCATCCCCTCCGCAAAACAAAAATTGATACATCATTGATTTACATATTTCTTGATGTTATGCAAGAAAAACGAGAGCGGCCTTGAGGAGGAATTGCATGACCGTCGTACCCGTTACATCCGCTGATCTCGATGCTGCCGAGGTCTCCTGGTTTTCTGCCCTTTGTTCCGATGATTACGCCTATCTGGGCGTGCCGGATGGCAGCCTGCGCTCCAGCTTCGAACATTGCTCGGATATCGTCAAAAAGGCCGAGGAACTCGGTTTTCGCAACATTCTCTGCCCCTCTTCCTATCAGGTCGGCCAGGACACGTTGAGCTTCGTGGCAGGTTGCGCTCCGATCAGTGACCGCATCAATTTCCTTGCTGCAATCCGTTGCGGCGAAATGCAGCCGATCATGCTGGCGCGTACGGTGGCGACGCTCGATCACATGCTGAAGGGCCGCCTGACGCTCAACGTCATCAGCTCCGATTTTCCCGGCGAGGTGGCTGACAGCGCGTTTCGCTACAAACGCAGCCATGAAGTCGTGCAGATTTTGCGCCAGGCCTGGACCCGTGACACGATTGACCATGACGGCGAGATCTACCAGTTCAAGGGTGTCTCCACCGAGCCTGCACGTCCGTACCAGCAGAATGGTGGTCCGCTGCTCTATTTCGGCGGTTATTCGCCGGATGCGCTGGAGCTGTGCGGCGCGCAATGCGACGTGTATCTGATGTGGCCCGAAACGAAAGACCAGCTCGCAGACCGCATGCGTGCTGCCCATGAGCGTGCCGCAGCCCATGGCCGTACGCTGGATTACGGCCTGCGAGTCCACATGGTCGTGCGCGATACCGAACAGGAAGCGCGCGAATATGCCGAGCATCTGGTTTCGAAGCTGGATGACGAGTATGGCCAGCTGATCCGCAACCGCGCCCACGACAGCGGCTCACTCGGTGTATCGCATCAGGCGCGGGCCCGGGAACTGGCCGACAAGTTCGGTTATGTCGAACCCAACCTGTGGACCGGCATCGGCCGGGCGCGCTCCGGCTGTGGTGCAGCGCTCGTCGGCTCCACCGACAAGGTCCTTTCGGCGCTGGAGGAATACCAGAAGATGGGTATTCGCGCCTTCATCCTCTCGGGTTATCCGCATCTCGACGAGGCTGAACACTTCGGAACCAAGGTCTTGCCGCAAATGAAAACCTGCTCCCTGCCGCACGCATACGGCCGGGTGCCTTCTGAAACACCTGCCACGCCGCTGGGCAACGGGGAACGCCACTGATGGAACGTATCGCTCTTTCTGAAAACCTGGAGCTTAGCCGCATCGTTTACGGCATGTGGCGCATCGGCGACGATGCTGATACTTCGCCTTCCCATGTACAGGCAAAGATCGAAGCCTGCCTGGCGCAGGGCATCACCACCATGGATCAGGCTGATATATATGGTGGATACACGGCGGAAGCCATTCTGGGTGCCGGCCTCAAGGCAGCTCCATCCCTTCGCGACAAGATCGAGATCGTGACGAAATGCGGCATCGTGGCGCCAGCCGGGCGTCACTCAGCCGCCCGCGTCAAGCATTACGATACCACGGCTGGCCATATCAACGCTTCAGTCGAGGCCTCCTTGCGAGACATGGGCACGGATCATGTCGATCTGTTGCTGATCCATCGGCCCGATCCGCTGATCGATCCCGAAGAAACCGGCAAGGTGCTCGATGCACTGGTAGCTTCCGGCAAGGTCAAGGCCGTGGGCGTTTCCAATTTCCGCCCTTGGGATTTCTCCCTGCTCCAATCGGCTATGAGCAATAGGCTGGTTACGAACCAGATCGAAATGAGCTTGCTTGCTACCGATAGCTTCACCAATGGCGATCTGGCCTTCCTGCAGGAAAAGCGCGTTTCACCGATGGCGTGGTCGCCGCTTGGCGGCGGTTCGCTGTTTTCCGGTGCGCATGGTGGAACCATGGCTGCCCTGCAGCGCATCGGCAACGAGCAGGGCGTCGATGCCACTGCCGTTGCCATCGCCTGGCTGCTGCGGCATCCGGCAAAGATCGTGCCCGTGCTCGGCACCAACAATATTCAGCGCATAAAAACGGCGGCCGATGCCCTGCGCGTCACCATCGACCGCCAGACCTGGTTTGAGCTTTACACACTTGCAATTGGAAGCGAGGTGCCGTGATGACAGTCGCAGAAGCGATCAAAATGCCCAATGAGCATGTGTTTGTTCCCGGCGGCGAAAACAGCCGCAGCTTTCGCAATGCGCTCGGCGCTTTCACCACCGGCGTGACGGTGGTGACGGCAACGACGCCCGAAGGGCCGATCGGAATGACGGTCAACAGCTTCGCGTCGGTATCGCTCGATCCGCCGCTGGTGCTGTGGTCGCCTGCCAAAAATTCATCGCGCTATCCGGCCTTCAGCGGCGCAACGCATTTCGCCATCCATGTGCTGAGCGCAGATCAGGACGTGCTGAGCGCCCGCTTCACCCGCAACGGCCGCGCATTTGACGATCTTGACTGGGAAATCAACGACGAGGGCGTTCCGGTCATACCGGGCACGCTCGCCCGTTTCGAATGCCGGCAGGCGGCAGCCCACGATGCGGGCGATCACACCATCATCGTCGGCGAAGTGCTGCGTGCCGCCCACCGCGATGGCGATCCCCTGTGCTTTTCAGGCGGAGCCTTCGGGCGGTTTTCAAAGCAGTAGGCAGAACGGGATTTTCCCGTTCGATCTCGGCAGAGATTTACTCCAGCCATCTGTTGCTTATTTAACGGAGCACGCCTGTCGTGCTCCGTTTTTGTTTCGTCTGTCAGTAAAAACCACGCTTTGCGCTGTTCATACTGGAAATCATCTTTCAAACTGGCGTAGTTGATCTGATTCACAAAATGATTCGCTCGATCAAAGGAAGACCGCACGTCGCGCGGGTTAGGGAGACTGAATGTCCGCTTGTTTCTGCCATGTTTCGGAAGGGGAAACCTGTCCGACAGCGGAAATGCGTGCCTTGACGCCAAGCAGGCTTTTCGTCTGCGGGACGGCGGGTCTTTTTTTCTTTATATTTTCGCTTGCCGCTACATCGGAGGCTATCGCCGAAACGTTGCTCTGGACGGGGTCCGATGGGGGTGACTGGTTTACCGACGCGGACTGGGGTCCGTCGCGCCGCGTGCCTGGTGCCAGCGATGATGTGATGATCGATACCTACGGCCCGGTCATTACGATAGGGACGAGCGCCAAAGCCCGTGAATTGTTGATAGGCACCGCGCCAGGGGCCGGCACGCTGGTAGTGCAGGGCGGCTTGCAGACAGATTCAGTTTTTCTCGGCGCTGTCAGTGGCGCGTCCGGCACCGCAAGTTTCATCGGTGCGAAATGGCAGAATGACGGTGATGTCTCCATCGGTGGCAGCGGCGTGGGTAACCTTTCCCTTTTGCACGGCACGACGGCATCGTCGAAGAACGTCCTTATTGGCGGAAGCGGGACTGGAAATGGCTCCCTCAAGCTCGATAACTCTTCCACTCTCACGACTTCCGACACCGTTTTTGTGAGCGGGTCGTCTTCCGGAGCTGGCGGCGGTGGAAATTTGGAGGTGCTCGGCGCCAGCGAGCTTTACAGCGCGAGAGGCGTTCTGGCCGAAGACCTCGGCACGATGGGAACCGCGCTGGTTTCCGGTGAAGACAGCCACTGGACCATGTCCGGGGATATGGTCGTTGGCGAAGCAGGCGTTGGTAAGCTCACCGTAACCGGTGGCGGCACGGTCATCAGTCAGACAACGACGGTGATTGCCAATCTGGCTTCTGCGGACGGAAGTTCTGTGACGGTAAGCCGTCTAGGCTCCGCACTGCAAAGCGGCGGATCGCTCGTTGTTGGCAATTCGGGAGCTGCAACGCTTCTTGTAGAGGCCGCAGGGACCGTAACGAGTGGCGAGGCCATTATCGGCCGCCATTCGGCAAGTGAGGCGACTGTCACCGGCGACGGCTCGAACTGGAGGACCGGCGACCTGCAGGTCGGCGGCGATGTCGCCGATCCGGGCGGTGCCGCCGGCAATGGTAAGCTCAACGTTATGGCGGGTGGCTCCGTTGATAGTACGACGGCGCGGCTTGGCGTTGTGGCGGGTGCAACGGGCGCTGCCGCCGTGGATGGGCAGGGATCGGTCTGGACAGTCAACCGTGGCGATCTCGAGGTGGGGGTAAATGGCACGGGTTCGCTGGCGGTCACGGGCGGCGGCCTTGTCGATGCAGCGAATATCATCATCGGAGCAAATGCCGGTGGTACTGGTTCCGCCCGGGTATCCGGTGCCGGCAGCAAATTGCAAAGCCGCGCCGATCTCAATGTCGGCCTTGACGGCAACGGTTCCATGACCGTCGAGGCCGGTGGCACGGTGGAAAGCCGCGACGGCTATGTTGCGGCCCATGGCGGCTCCACTTCCACCGTAACGGTGGCGGGCGACGGATCGAGCTGGGCGATGACCGGAACGTTTTTTGTCGGATACGGAGGCGGGACTACAGGAAATGTGTCGGTCAGCGCCGGCGGCGGTATCAAAGCTGCCAAGGTGATGCTCGGTGATCTTGCCGGTTCCTCCGGCACGATGACGATCACAGGATCGGGTTCGAACGTCACCGCTTATATCGACAACGGCGTTGTGAACTCCGGCTCCGTCGATGTGGGTTTTGAAGGTTCCGGAAGCTTGACCGTTACGAACGGCGGATCACTTGATGCCTATGATCTCTATGCGGGCAGTGCGGCGGGATCGAATGGAAACGTTCTGGTAAGCGGTGTGGGATCGCGCGTTGCGGTTGGCAATCTCATGGTCGTCGGCGATGCCGGAAACGGTTCCGTTGAGATAACCGGCGGAGCCTCGCTGGCTGCGCCCACTATTCTCATTGCCGCATCGGCGGGTTCCACAGGCGTGCTCAACATCGGAGCTGCCGCGGGCCAAACCGCCCGCTCAGCCGGTGCGTTAGAAGCGCGCACGATTGCTTTCGGTGCAGGCAACGGCAGCATCGTCTTCAACCATTCCGAGACCGGCTATATACTCTCAGCCGATATTTCAGGTGCGGGCAAAGTCGTTGCCGAAGCTGGCGTCACAACGCTTGGCGGCAATAACAGCTATTCCGGCGGCACCACGATTTCCTCCGGCACGCTGAAAGGCAACTCAAAAAGTTTCGGCTCGGGCGGCATCGCCAATGATGCGCAACTCGTTGTCGATGGTGCCGGCACGCTTTCCAATGCCATCAGCGGTACTGGCACCTTTGAAAAGACGGGCGATGGCAATCTGGTCTTGACCGGAAATAGTACCTATACGGGCACCACTGCGGTTTCCTCTGGAAAGCTCAGCGTCAATGGCTCGCTTGCAAGCGCTGTTTCGGTCGGTACCGGCGCGACACTTGGCGGCTCCGGCACCATCGGAGGCCTGACCGTCGGCTCGGGTGGCACGCTCGCGCCCGGCAATTCGATCGGCACGCTGGCTTCCACGGGCAGCGCAACATTTGCTAGTGGCTCTCGCTATGAGGTTGAAATCGACGCCGCCGGCAATTCCGACAGGCTTGCCGTGACCGGAACCATCACTATCGACAATGATGTCAGTCTTGTCGTTACGTCGCTGGCGAACCAAACTGCCTATAGCCTCAGCACCCGCTACACTATCCTGACGGCAACGGGTGGAATTACCGGTACGTTTTCAAGTGTCGGCGAAAATTTCGCCTATCTGACCGCAAGGGTAGCCCGGAGTGCCGACGACGGCAGTACCTATCTTTCCTTCGCCCGGGCATCACCGGATGCCGGCTTTTTGGCCGCTGAAACATCGACGGCCAATGCGCGCGGGGCCGCCAACGCCATAGAGGCGCTTGGGGAAAGCTCGCCGCTCTACGAGGCGGCCGTGTTTCTGCAGCAGGGCGAAACCCAATCCGCCTTCGCGCAGCTTGCCGGGGAAGTTCATCCCTCGCTTGCCATGGCTTTGATCAACCGCAGCCAACTCACCCGCGATGTCATTCTCAACCGGCTGCGCAGTGCTTTCGAAGGTGTCGATGCGCGCCCGATCCTGCCGGTCGCCTATGCTGAAGGCGGATCAAACCCGTTTGACATTGACGAGGGTTCACTCACGTTCTGGTCCAGTGGTTTCGGCTCTCGCGGCCGCATCGATGGCGATGGAAACGGCGCATCGGCCGAGATGAAGGGCGGCGGCGTCCTCTTTGGTGTTGACGGAGATCTGGCTGATGGCTGGCGTGCCGGGGTAGCGGCCGGTTACGGCCGTGATGTGATCAGCCAGGGTTCTCCTGCGGCATCTGCTGACGTAGACAGCTACTATGTGGCGGGTTATGCGGGCAAAACAATTGGCCCTGCATCCCTGCGTCTTGGTGCAACCCACGCCTTTCAGGATGTCGAAACGCGCCGGGCGGTTTACTTTTCAACATTGAAGGAGGACCTCACCGCCGGTTACGACGCTTCCACCACGCAGGTCTTTGCCGAAGCCGCCTGGCGGTTCGATTTTGATCTCACCCATATCGAGCCTTACGCCAATATCGCTTACGTGAATACGCGGACGGATGCTTTCCGGGAGATGGGCGGTATCGCCGCCGTGTCTTCGGGTGCCGTCAGCCACGACGAGTTTTATTCGACGCTCGGGGCGCGCATCAGCCGTGACATTGCGTTGGAGGGGATGCTTGGACGCGCGATGCTCGATATCGGGTGGCGTCATGCCTATGGCGATCCGATGATGGAGAGCGCACTGTTCTACGATGGTGGCAGTGCGTTTTCTGTGACAAGTGCTGCCATGGCGCGCGACGTGGCATTGATCAATCTGGGGCTTAGCTACAATCTCAACCCATCCGCCACCTTGACATTCCGTTACGGCGCGGTTTTTGGCGCGGGTCTTCTGGATCAATCTGCTTCAGCCCAACTTGGAGTTCGTTTCTGATGAAGCGCAGTCAAAACACGCTTTGGAAAACGGCTCTCATGGTGTTCCTGTCCGCCGGTTTGGTGGCAGGCGGTGCTCCCGCGCAAGATGCAGAAAAAAAGGCGGCGGCGCCGTTGCGTGAGGTTCACGGGAGTTGGCAGCTTGCTTGCGTCGCGCCTGCGAAAAAAGATGATAGTGACGCCAATACGCCGGTTGCGGAGACGGCAAAACCGCTCTGCGCCATCGCTCAGGTCCAGCTTGAGGAGAAGACACGCAAATTGGTCGTCTCCGTCGAGTTCCGGCTGGATGATGTGGGGACGCCGGGTAAGCTTTCCGGCACCATGGTCATGCCTTTCGGCCTTGCCGTCACAAAGCTGTTTTCGGTAAAATCCGGAAATGTGCGGTTGCAGGAAGTTCAGGTCAGCACGTGTCTGCCCGTGGGCTGCATCGTTTCCTTCACGCCGTTCGTCGAACTTGTAACCGCGCTGAAGGCCGGACAAACCCTGACAATAGAGGCCCCCGATCTGCAGGGCCGAACGGTTTCGTTCCAGTTGCAGGGACAGGGATTTGCCGAGGCACTGGAGCGCCTCGGAAGCTTGCATTAGAGCATTTCCGGTAGAAACCGCATCGCGGTTTATGTTCGGAAATGCGTATCTACGATCTATGCCGCGACGGAATCGGGTTCGCTGGCACTTTCCGGCTTTTGCGGTTCCGCGTGTTTTTCGGCCGATTTCTTGCGCGAAAACAGCCCGGTGAGGTAGGTACCCAACCTGTCCATTTCCACGAAGATGACCGGGGTGATGAACAGCGTCAGCAATTGCGAGACGATGAGACCACCGACCACGGCAACACCAAGTGGCTGGCGCAGTTCCGAGCTGGCGCCTGAGCCGAGGGCGATGGGCAGGGCGCCCAGCAGCGCGCAGAAGGTCGTCATCATGATCGGCCGGAAACGGCGTACGCAGGCTTCGTGGATGGCGCGGGTGGGTGGTTCGGCCTTTTCGCGGATCAGTTCCACCGCAACGTCGATCATCATGATCGCGTTTTTCTTGACGATGCCGATCAGCATCAACAGCCCGATCAGCGCAATGATCGAGAAATCCATGCCCATCACCTTCAGCGCCACCAACGCGCCAAAAGCCGCCGCCGGCAGACCGGAAAGGATGGTCAGCGGGTGGATGAAGCTTTCGTAAAGCACACCCAGCACCACATAGATGGTCAACACCGCCGCAAGAATGAGGATGCCGGTATTGCCCTGGCTCTGCTGGAATATCGCCGCCGTGCCGCCATAGCTGGTGAACACGTCCTGCGGCAGGCCGATGGTGGTTTTGATCTGGTCAATACGGCTCGTCGCATCCGAAAGCGCCACGCCATCCGGCAGGTTGAAAGAGACGGTCGTAGAAACGAGCTGGCCCGTCTGGTTGATGGTCACCGGCGCCTGCGTGCGGGTGAGGGTGGCGAAGTTGGAAAGCGGAACCAGAACACCCGATTTTGCCGAGAGAATGTTGATGTCGCTCAGGAAATCGTCATTCCACTGTTTCGAGCTGTCGAATTCGACGATCACATCATAGCTATCACCGGTCGACTGGATTTGCGCCGCCGTATAACCGCCGAACGACATTTCCAGCGTCTTGCGCAATTGGTCGTTGGTAATGCCGAAGGCGGCTGCCTTTTCCGGGTCGACCGAAATCGTCGCCGCAATTGCGCCGTTCTGAGCGTCGGAATTGACGGCGGCGAATGTGCGGTCGCGGCGCATCGCCTCCATCAGCTTGTTCGACCATTCATTGGTCGCGTCGGCGTTCAGGCCCTGAATGACGAGTTGGTATTGGCTGGCGGAGCTGCGCCCGCCCAAACGTAAGCTTTGCTGGGGATTGATATAGGTGCGGATGCCCGCCACCTTCGATGTCGCCTGGCCAAGTTCCGCCAATACCTGGCTTAGCGGTGCACGCTCTTCCTTCGGCTTCAGCTCCACGAACATCGAGCCGTTATTCAGCGGGTTGCGGGAATTGCCGCCGACTGTAGAGGTCACATGCACCACGGCCGGGTTCTTGCGGATCTGATCGGCCACCTGCGCTTGAAGATCACGCATCGCGGTATAGGAAATGTCCTCACGCGCCTGCGTCGACACGGAAAGGCGACCGATATCCTCCTGCGGGAAGAAGCTGGAAGGCAAAGTCTCGAACAGATAAAGCGATGCTGCAACCGATGCCAGGAATGCGCCCAGAACCACGCGGCGATGGGAAAGGCACCAGCCAACGGCCTTGCCGTAGAGGCGAAGCGTGCGCTCGAAGCCGGCGTCGAACCAACGGATGATGGCCGGCGGTCTGGAGGAATGACCCGAAAGCCTTGAGGCGAGCATGGGCGTGACAGTCAGCGAAACCAGCGCCGACGCCATGATCGCCAGCGTGACCACCATGCCGAATTCGTTAAACAGCCTGCCGATCACTCCGCCCATCAGCAGAATGGGAATGAACACTGCGACCAGTGAGATGGACATGGACAGAATGGTGCCGCTGACTTCCGCGGCGCCCTGAAGGGCCGCCTCGCGCATCGTCAGGCCTTTTTCTTCGTGCAGTCGCAGGATGTTTTCCAGCATGACGATCGCATCGTCCACCACAAGTCCGACCGACAATGTCAGCCCGAGTAGCGAGATATTGTCGATACTGTACCCCAGAACATACATGGCGCCGAAGGCGGTAATCAGTGATAGCGGCACGGCAAGGCCCGGAATAATGGTCGCCGTCAGATGCCCGGTGAAGAGATAGATAACCGCGACCACCAGCCCGATTGTGAGGAGCAGCGTGAACTGTACGTCGGCAATCGCGTCCTTGATTGCAGTCGAGGCGTCATTCATGACGTTGATATTGACCGATGGCGGCAATTGCTGGCGCAGCGCCGGTAACTTGGCCCGGATGGCATCCACCACATCAACGGTGTTGGCGTCCGGCTGGCGCTGCACGGCAAGAACGATCGCCTGTTCGCCATCGAACCAACTGCCGGCATTGGGGTTGTCGATACTGTCCGTGACATTGGCGATATCGCCGAGATGGATGGAAGCACCGTTGCTTGTCGCCACCACCAGCGAGCGGAAGGCCGCCGCATCGGTGCGCTGGGTGTCTGCCTCTATCGTCAGGCGCTGGTTGTCATTCTGCAACGCGCCCACGGGCACCTGATTGTTCGCCTGCGCGATAGCGGTTGTGACGGTATCGACGCCAAGCCCTCTTGCCTGAAGCTGCGAGGGATCGAGGCCAATGCGCACGGCATAGGTCTGCGCGCCGTAGATACTCACCTGCGCGACACCGGAAATGGTTGAAAGCAGCGGCGAGATGATATTCTCGGCGATTTCGTCCACCTTGCTGGTCGGCATCTCCTTGCTGTTGATGGCAAGCAGCAGTACCGGCGCATCGGCCGGGTTGGTCTTGCGGTAACTCGGCGTTGTCGTCATGTTGCTTGGCAACTGCCGCTGTGCGCGCGAAATCGCCGCCTGAACATCTGCCGCCGCTGCGTCGATGTCACGGTTGAGATCGAATTGCAGCACGATGGAACTGTTGCCCAGCGTGTTGGTGGCGCTGATTTCGCTGACACCCGGAATGGTCTCGAACTGCTTCACCAGCGGCGTGGTGACGGAGGTGGCCATGGTTTGCGGCGAGGCGCCCGACAGCGACGACGAAACGCTGATCGTCGGAAAATCGACTTTCGGCAGCGCAGCGACGGGCAACAGGCGGAAACCGGCAAGCCCGGCGAGCACGAGGCCGATGGCGAGAAGGGTGGTTGCGACGGGTCGGTTGATGCAGAAATTCGGGATCATGGGTTACCCACCTGTTCCTGCTGCGAAATATTGGCGGCCAGATTGGCGGCCGCGCCGCCCTTGTCCGAGAATTGCTCGACCACCTGTTGACCGTCGGCAAGTCCCGACTGGCCTTCGATGATCACATGCTCGCCGCCGGTGAGGCCGCTGGCAATGGCTGTCATATCGCCGTTGGAGCGGGCAACCTCCACGGTCGTCATATGAACACGGTGGTTGTCATCGACGGTGTAGACGAAATTGCCCTTCGGCCCCGGCCGCACGGCAACCGTCGGCACGACGATCATCTCCGCGTCGGAGACGAAATGAGCCGTGACGTTGACGGACTGGCCGGGCCACAACAGCCCGCGATCGTTCTTGAATTCCGCTTTGGCAAGTACGGTACCGGACGTTTGGTCTACGACGTTGTCGTAAAAACGCAGCATGCCGCTCATGGGCTCGCCGCCGGTTGCCGCCGGGTCTACATCGACCGCCGTGTCCTTCTGAACGCCTTCGCGCAATTGCGGCAGGTAGCGCTGCGACAGGCGAAAACTGACAGAGATGGGATCGTATTTCGTGATCGTCACAATATTGATGCCAGCGCTGAGATAGGCACCGGGGCTGACGGTAACATCGCCCAGTCGCCCATCGAAGGGCGCACGGATCTCCATATGTTCGAGCGTTACCTGGTCGGAAGCAAGCGTCGCCTTGTCGGCATCGATCTTTGCGGCGGCGCTGTCCCTGGCTGCCCTTGCCTGATCCAGCACCTGCTGGGACTCTGCGCTCTGCTTGACCAGATTGGCGGCGCGCTGGAAGGCGGCTTCCGTCTGTTCCAGCGTTGCCTGATCGGCAGCGATATTGGCCTTGTCCTTGTCGACGGCTGCACGGGCGATACGGTCATCCATCTTGAGGATCAGATCGCCCGCCTTGATATGCTGGCCGTCCTTCGCGGAGATTTCCGTAACGAGACCGGCCTGAAGCGGCGCTATATTGGTGATGTCGGCGGCAACCGCCCATCCCGTCGCCGTAGCATCCATTGGCAACGTCGCCTTGTTGACGGCGATGGTGCTGACGGTAGGCGGCCCGCCATTGCGCCGCCCGCCACCTTGCCTCTGGCCTGTCTGCTGGCCGGCTTGACCGTTCTGCGACGTCTGGCCCTTCTTGCCGGCAGATCCATCGGCCGTTGCCGTTTCTGCATGTGGCGAAACGCTGGCGAATTGTTTGAGGTAGGGAATTTGATCAAGGGGCAGGCGATCTTTAAAATACCACGCGCCGGCGGCTGCGATGGCGAGAACGCTGAGGGCGGTCCAGAAACGTTTCATCTGACGGTTCCGCAAAATGAGAGCAATACATGTTTCCCGAACATGTTCGGCAAGCCCTGGGAGCAGCTTTAGCTCCCACAAGACACCCAATGCGCTGCAAAATCACCTTAAACTTTTGTAATGGCGGCGACGATGTCTGCCGTCATGTTGCCTTGCGAAACAAGGGTTGTGGCGCTTTTGGGCATATGCCCGTCGCCGGGCTCGATGCGCGGCACTTGACCCCAATCGTGACCAAAATAAAAAGCCGCCTCGTTTCCGGGGCGGCTTTGAACAGGAGCGGCGAGTTGCCGAGGATCAGAACGCCCGGATGGCGTTGCGCGTCGCAAGTACATCCTCGGAGACGTTGCCGGCCGTTGCGGGAACGGAGCCGACGAGGTCCAGGAACTTGTAAAGTTCGGTTGCCTGCGAGTTGGTGACGTAGATGATATCGCGATCCTGCATAGGGAATTTCGTGGTGGCAAAGAAGGTTGAAGGATCGCGCAGGTTGGCGCGGAAGATGACCGGAACTTCCTGTCCCGGGAACTTCGACATGTCGATGCCAAGCTTCACGAGAAGATCGCGTTTGACGGTACGATAGACATAGACCTGCGCAGGGTCGGCACGGGAATCGAGCAATCCGCCCGCCTTGCCCAGCGCATCCGAGAGCTTCAGCGCGGCGTCCTCAAATTCGAAACGACCATTGAGGCCGGAAGCGCCGAAAGCGAGATAGGTGCGGCGTTCACGCTCCACCATGACCGTGTCGCCCGGAACCACATAGATGTTCTCGGAAGGCGTGCTGACAAGGTGATTGTAGTTGACGCGCGCGGTCTTGCCGCGACGGATCAACGTGACATAGGATTCGATATTTGGGGCGCTGAGGCCTTTTGCATAGGAGATGACGTCGAGAACTCGGTCACCTGCTTCTGAAAGCTGGACCTTCGTCGGCTCCTTGACGTCGCCAAGCACGGATGCCTGTGCGGAGCGGCTGGAAATCTTGGTGATGAGGACCTGCGGTTCGATTGCCCGGTTGGCCAGTCGCTCCTCGATCTCGCTCTGCACATCCTCGACATTGCGGCCTGTTGCGCGGATCTTGCCGGCATAGGGAACGCTGATATTGCCTTCCCGGTCTACCGTCTGGTTCGGCAGGCTGATGAAGTTGCCGGGACGGCTGCCCGCATCGTTTGGAATGAAAAGTCCGCCCGCCTGGCTTTCGAAGATTGCGACCTGCACCACGTCACCAACGCCCATCGGCAACGCCGGAACACCGCCCTTGCCGCCGCCGAAACTGCCGAGCAGGGTGGCGGTGGTGGTATCGCCGACATAGTTCAGGACGGAACTGTTGATATCGATGAGAGCGTAGTCAACGCCCGCAGTTTTCTTTTTGTCCTTGGAACTGAATTTCACTGAAGCGTTGGATTCGATTGTTGCCGCATCGGGGCCTGATGCCGCGGTGACGGTGCACCCCGCAAGTGCTGCGGAGGCAAGCAGAATCGAAACATTCAATAAACGCATTTGGTCCTCAAAATAAATTTCGTCCGAAAAAAGAAACAAACCGGACATCGTATAGTTTTATAAAAATCGGCACTTCATATTTGATACCGGTAAATCAAATCTCAACCGGGCATTACATCCGTTCAGCGGAATCGTGTCACGAAATGTCTACGCTGGCATCAGGCTTATTGCCTAAATTAAGGCGATACTTCAAGTTAAGTCGTCGCTCAATTGCGCTGGGAAATCCGTAGCATGCACAATCTTCACGAACCCGAATGGCGTCAGTATCATCGTTCTTCAATATTCAATCGGACGGCATAATCACTGCGATTACCGCATAGCGCTAGTGCAGTTTTGTCACGCTTGTCCAGTTTCTTTCATGTTTGACTTAAAAACACGATAATTGGTTGTTTTGCAGTATGTTTTCCCTAAAGCAGCGGCTGCTCCTTAGTCCCCGGTTGGTCTGCGGCGCCAGCCGCTCATTGACCCCGAAACGGATAGCGGCCATCATTCCCGTGTGGTCAAAAACGACCAGAATGCCGAGACCCTTGGCTATATCATAGCTGTGATCACGCAACGCCTCATCTCCCATAAAGCACCTAATGTAAATTTTAAAATTATTTATAATTCAGTGAAATATTTAGTTGATGTGGATACAAAATTTATTATGAAATACTAATCGTGTATCGGAAGTATTGAATGAGGTTAAAAATCTGTCTATTGTGGCAGCTGTATAAATATGCTTAATATTAAAAACTTGAAGATTCGTATTTGCCGAGTCCCGATCCTGGTGTTGTTATACGCTCCCTGAAGCGTAGCAGAAGTACGGGTAAAATTGCTTCTACCATCTGGACGTCGCGAATGTCCGATATGGTTTTGGCCAGTTCGTTATAAATAAGCGCGGCCTCCGTTATTGTAGACCGTGTAGGCGACTTTTGGCGACACTCCGCGAAGATCGTCTCGACCCGGTCGCTGATTTTTTGCAGCAGGGCAACGTCGTAGGCAAGAGTAGGTGCCGCTGGCGCCGTGTCAAACATGTCGCCCATACCGGCCACGAGCCAACTTATATTGATGCCGAACCGCTCACGATAGAGAGCCAAAACGCCAGCGTCGGGAATACGGTCGCCCCGTTCATAGTAACCAAGCATTGCGACTGTCAGGCCTAGTGCCTCGGCAAATGGCTCACGCTCGTCAAATTTCAGTGCTTCGCGGACCTCGGTCAGCCGTTTTCCCAACGGCGTCTTTGGCTCGACGCGTTTCCTGCTCATAATTCCGCATAAATATCACGATTTGGTATTTAATAGATACCAATTTGTGATATTCCTCTGTTTGTACAAAGTCCAAATCACTCATGAGGTAGGCCGGTCAGGGCCGCCTCGCTCACAACGAGGAATCATTATGCACGGCGACTGCATTGCGGACAAGGCGACGGCGAGCCTGCGCTGGATAAGAGAATGCCGGTGACGCCCCTTGCTTGACCTATGAGTGTCTCTGTCGAAGACAACAGAGTATATCCAATATGGATATATTCGACCTTGAAAATTGCATGTCAGGCCCGTTCAGCCAGCGCGAAATTCACGGTATCGGCAAATTCTCGCAGGAAGCGTTCACTTGAAAAGCGGGCGGCGTTGTCGACACAGGCGTTCTTGTCGAAACTGTCGGAGTTATCGACAAACTCCTGCACCGCAGCGCAGATAGCTTCAGGCGTTTGCTCGCGGAAATAAAGGCCGGTCGGCTGATTGGAGGCGCCGAGAGGAACAACGGTCTCTAGTACACCGCCTTTTCCATAGGCGATGACGGGTGTTCCCAGCGCTTGCGATTCAACCGGGACGATGCCGAAATCGTCTTCGGCGGCAAATACGAATGCCTTGGCTTCCGCCATGTATTTGTGAAGCTCGTCATTGCCGACGAAACCGAGGATCTCGACATTGGGAGTGGCGATTTCCTTGATGCGTTTCATGTCCGGGCCGTCGCCGATGACGACCAGTCGTCTATCGGGCATTTTTGCAAAGGCTTCTACGATGAGGTGGACCTTCTTGTAAGGCACCAGCCGCGAAGCCGTGACGAAATAATCGCCTTTCAGGTCGGAAGGGGAGAGATGGGAAGTATCCACGGGCGGATAAATAACCGTAGAGTCGCGTCCGTAGCATTTGCGAACCCGGCTGCGAATGAATTTGGAATTGACCGTCATGAGATCGACGCCATTGGCGGTGCGGATGTCCCACATGCGAATATAGTGAAGAACGGCACGGGCGATCCACGAGGCGAAACCGCGACTAAGCTTTGATTCTTTCAGGTACTGGTGCTGGAGATCCCAGGCGTAACGGATGGGGCTGTGAATATAGGAGACGTGAAACTGGCCGGGTCCGGTGATGACGCCCTTGGCGACGGCGTAGCTTGAGGAAATCACCAGATCGTAGCCGCTGAGATCAAATTGTTCGACGGCCAGCGGCATCAGCGGCAGATAGGAGCGATATTTTTTGCGAGCGAAAGGCAGTTTCTGGATGAAGGAGGTGTTGACCGGCCTGCCACCGAGAAAGCCCCGGTCTCGATCGCTCATGAAATCGACAAGGCAATAGAGATCCGCGTCAGGATAGATCTCAAGAAGGTTGTGAAGCACTTTTTCGGCCCCACCTCTGTCGGTGAGCCAGTCATGCACGATTGCCGTCTTCATGATTTCCTCAATAATTTCAACGTAATAAAAATTTATAACCCGCCTTGGAATAAAGCTCGGCGGTTTAGAATATCTGGTCTGTCTGCAGCCCTTAAAAACACGGCTGGGAAGGCGAATAACGTAACGATTAATAAGAATGCGAGATTATGTCTGTCGTAATCTGGTCTTGGTCTGATCCTCAATAGCACTTTGTTCGCAAATGCGAAATATCAAAGCCTCTTAATTCCTCCTCTTCGTTTTCCAGTTGAAAGCCAGCCGTAGTTTTCCGCAGTTTCGGCTGGCAGCAGCGGTGTTTGCCGCGCGCCGTGTTTCGGGCGAAATAGCCTGTTTTCCATCGACTTACGTTCCGTTTCCGCCTCTTGCGAAGGCCCGTCTTCCGTTTCGCCTGTCTTGGAAACCATTCCTCGCGTCGCATTGTCATTGACAAGGCGCCCTATCAAGTTATTCTGTTATAAAGATTGGTATAACATAATAATGGAACTCATAAGGTCGGAACCAAGAGCTGGGAGCTTAACAATGAGACGTAAACTTGCATTTCTCGCCACTGCTGCTTTGATGCTAGCGCCGGGCGTGATGATGGCTGCGGAAAAGGGCGGTGTCATCAATGTCGCCACGATCGGCGAGCCGCCGACACTCGATCCCATGGCCTCGACGGCCGATCTCGTCGGCATTGTCACGCAACATATTTTCGAAACGCTCTACACTTTCGACAAGGGGTGGAAGGTGACGCCGCTTCTGGCGGAAAGCCTGCCTGACATCAGTGCGGACGGCAAAACCTACACGATCAAGCTGCGGAAGGGCATCAAGTTCCATGACGGTAGCGATATGACCTCGGAAGATGTCGTCGCATCGCTTGGCCGCTGGATGAAGATCGCATCACGCGGAAAACAGGTCGCCGGTTTCATCGACAATATCTCCGCGCCTGATGCCGAGACGGTGACAATCACCCTCAAGCAGCCCTATGCGCCGCTAACCTCGCTGCTTGCTTTCAACAACTCCGCAGCCATCATTCTGCCCGCTGAAAAGCAGGCTGAGCCGATGACAGAATTTGTCGGCACCGGCCCGTATATGTTGAAGGAACGCAAGGCGGACCAATATATCCAGCTCGTCCGTTTCGACGGCTACAAGTCTCGTGACGGTGAAAGTGACGGATATGGCGGTGCGCGCCATCAGTATCTCGATGAAATCCGTTTCGTTCCGGTTCCCGATCCGAATACCCGTGTCGAGGCCGCTGTTTCCGGCCAGTATGACTACGTCGATTCCATTCCGGTGGAATCCTTCGCCAAGGTGAAGTCCTCCTCGGCCTCGCAGCCGTTGATGCTGAAGCCCTTCGGTTATCCGGTCTTTGTATTCAATACCAAGGAAGGTTTGTCTTCCAAGCTGGAGGTCCGCAAGGCGGTGACCGAAGCGTTGAACATGGAGGACATGCTGGCGGCGGCGTTCGGCAGCACGGATTTCTACGCGCTTGATGGCGCCTACTATCCGTCCAATTTCTCCTGGCATTCGGAAGAGGGCGTCGAAGGCAATTATAATGTCGGCAACCCGGAGGCCGCAGCCGAAAAGCTGAAGGCCGCCGGATATAGTGGCGAGCCGCTGCGCATTCTCACCAGCCGTCAATATGAGTTCCACTACAAAATGGCGCAGGTGGCAGCGGAGTATCTGAAGCTTGCCGGTTTCAAGGTGGATATGCAGGTGGTGGACTGGGCGACGCTGACGCAGCGCCGTGCCGACCCGAAGCTCTGGGATATCTACATCAGCCACAGCCCCTTCCTGCCGGAGCCGGCGCTGATTGGCGCGCTTTCCACAGGTTCGCCGGGCTGGTGGGACACGCCGACGCGCAAGGCGGCGGTGGACGCTTTCACCTCGGAGGCTGATCCGGAGAAGCGCATTGCTCTCTGGGCCAAGGTGCAGAAGACGATCTATGACGAGCTGCCGCTCATCAAGATCGGCGACTTCAACGCCGTGGCGGCGAAGTCCAACAAGCTTGATGGCGTCGATCCGGCTCCCTGGCCCTATTTCTGGAATGCCTCGGTTACGAAGTAAGACCGCTCCGCACTCCGTGACCCCGGACTGAATCCGGGGTCCAGCGCGATTAAGTCTTTGACCGAAAGAGGACGCCTTCACCACGCAGACGCGCGGTGGCTGAATGCCGGATCAGATCCGGCATGACGGAGGCGGGAGTCTTCCAGCCATGAGCGCCGGGTTTACCGGCACTCGTCGACAACTCTGTTCAACCGTCGCCTGAGAGCGGCCCATCACGCGCTTCGGAGCATTCATACGTGATACGGTATATTTTCCAGAGACTTGCCGGAATGATCGTGGTGATGTTTCTCGTCGTCACCATCGTTTTCATCATCCTGCGCGTCACGCCCGGGGATCCGGCGGCGGTGATGCTCGGGCCGGACGCTTCGGCACAGGACATCGCGGAGTTGCGCACCAGACTTGGCCTAGATCAGTCGCTTGGCGTGCAATATGTCTACTATATCGGGCAATTGCTGCGCGGTGATCTCGGCCAGTCGATCTTCCTCAACATGCCGGTTGGATCGGCGCTTCTGGATCGGGCGGAACCGACCTTCTTCCTGACGATCTTTTCGCTGTTGATCGCCAGTGCCATCGCGCTTCCCATCGGCATCTATGCCGCATACCGGCGCGGTTCCTTCGTGGATCAGGCAGCGACAACCATTGCGATGCTGGCGGCGAGCATTCCGAGCTTCTGGCTTGGCCTGATCCTCATGCAGTTCTTCGCCGTCCGGCTCGATATGTTCCCGGTGTCGGGATATGGCGGTCCGGGCGCAAGCTTCCTCGAGCGCATGTATCACCTGACCTTGCCGGCCATCGCACTCGGCCTCGTTTCTTCCGCCCTCATTCTGCGCTTTACCCGTGCCTCGATGCTGGATGTTCTCGGCGACGACTATGTCCGTACCGCCAGAGCCAAGGGCGTAAAGGAACGCCGGGTGGTGATGAAACACGCGCTGAAGAACGCACTCATCCCCATCCTCACCGTGCTTGGTCTCACCGCCGCCGTGCTGATTTCCGGCGCGGTCGTTACGGAAACTGTGTTTGGCCTGCCGGGCGTCGGCAATCTCGTCGTGTCAGCCGTGTTGAGGCGCGATTATCCGGTCATTCAGGGCGCGCTTCTCGTCATCGCCGGGCTTTACGTGCTCATCAATTTTGCCATCGACATGCTGTATCTGCTGGTCGATCCGAGGGTTCGTTACTGATGGCCGATATCACCTCCACCGCCCAGCCGGCGCGCAACCCGACCGTCCTGTTCATTCGGCGTCTGTTGAAGCGCAAGACGGTCGCAGCCGGTCTGATCGTGCTGCTCGTCTTCGTGCTGCTCGCCGTTTTCGCGCCGATGATCGCGCCTTATTCGCCGTCGAAACTGTCGATCGTCAACCGTCTGAAACCGCCGAGCGAACTCTACTGGTTCGGCACCGACGAGTTCGGCCGTGACGTTTTTTCCCGTACCATCTTTGCGGGAAGGCTGTCGCTTCTGGTGGGGGCCGCCGTGGTGGCGCTCTCGGCGTTGATCGGCATCACGCTCGGCCTGCTTGCAGGTTTCTTCCAGAAGCTGGACACGCCGATCGCGCGGTTGATCGATGCCATGATGGCTTTTCCGGATATTTTGCTGGCCATCGCGCTGGTCGCGGCGCTCGGCCCGTCGCTGACGACTGTCATCATCGCACTTGCCGTCGTTTATTCGCCGCGTCTTGCCCGCATCGTGCGTGCTTCGACGCTGGTGATCCGTGAACTGCCCTATGTGGAGGCGGCCAAGGCGCTCGGCATCTCCACCTTCCACATCATGACGCGGCATGTGCTGCGCAATCTGATCTCGCCGATCCTCGTGCAGTGCACCTTCCTTTTCGCCAGCGCCATGCTGGCCGAGGCCGGCCTTTCATTTCTGGGGCTGGGTGTCAGCCCCGAAATTCCGACCTGGGGAACCATGATCTCCGCAGGCCGCCAATATATCGGCCAGGCGGACTGGATGACCTATTTCCCCGGCTTTGCCATCATTCTTTCCGTGCTCTCGCTGCAAATGGTTGGCGACGGACTGCGGGACATGCTCGACCCAAGACTGCGAAGGGATTTGTAATATGACGTCCGGTGAACAGGCAAAAACGCCTTTTCAAGCTCCCATTCTTCTCTCCAATGTGAAACCCGTCGGCTTCGAAAAGGGGGCGCCACAGGCCCAGACCAATATCCTGATCGGCGGCGATGGCAAGGTCGCGGCGGTTGGGCCTGCCCTTCAGGCGCCGACTGATGCGCAGCGCATCGACGCAAAGGGCGCATTCGTCTCGCCCGGCTGGGTGGATCTGCACGTGCATATCTGGCATGGCGGCACCGATATCTCCATCCGCCCGTCAGAATGCGGGGCCGAGCGCGGCGTGACGACGCTGGTGGATGCCGGTTCGGCGGGGGAAGCAAATTTCCACGGTTTTCGCGAATATATCATCGAACCATCGAAGGAACGCATCAAGGCCTTCCTCAATCTCGGCTCCATCGGGCTTGTCGCCTGCAACCGGGTGCCGGAACTTCGCGATATCAAGGATATCGACCTCGACCGCATCCTTGAATGTTATGCCGAGAACAGCGAGCATATCGTTGGCCTCAAGGTGCGGGCGAGCCATGTCATTACGGGTTCTTGGGGTGTTACGCCGGTCAAACTCGGCAAGAAGATCGCCAAGATCCTGAAAGTGCCGATGATGGTGCATGTGGGTGAACCGCCTGCGCTCTACGATGAGGTGCTGGAAATTCTCGGTCCCGGCGATGTCGTGACCCATTGCTTCAACGGCAAGTCCGGCTCCAGCATCATGGAAGACGAGGACCTGTTCAACCTCGCGGAGCGCTGCGCGGGGGAAGGCATCCGGCTGGATATCGGCCACGGCGGTGCATCCTTCTCCTTCAAGGTGGCGGAAGCGGCGATCGCGCGCGGCCTTTTGCCCTTCTCGATCTCCACGGATTTGCATGGCCATTCGATGAATTTCCCCGTCTGGGATCTGGCGACGACCATGTCGAAGCTGCTTTCGGTCGATATGCCCTTCGAAAATGTCGTCGAGGCCGTCACCCGCAATCCGGCCTCTATCATCCGCCTCGACATGGAAAACCGCCTCGATGTTGGCCAGCGCGCGGATTTCACGGTTTTCGATCTTGTCGATGCCGATCTGGAGGCGACCGATTCCAATGGCGATGTTTGGCGTCTCAAGCGGCTGTTCGAGCCGCGCTATGCGGTCATCGGTGCGGAGGCCATTGCCGCCAGCCGCTATGTCCCGAGAGCGCGCAAGCTCGTGCGCCACAGCCATGGCTATTCCTGGCGCTGAACCGACTGGAGCGGCGGGGAGGGATGCTCTCCGTCTTCCGCAAAGAATAGGGATACCCGTCCCGGTATTATGAGGAATTCGCGTGAAACAGTCTTCGCTTGAGGCAGATGGGCGTCATTCGCCCTACGACCGGCTTGCCGCGCTCGGCATCTCGCTGCCGCCGCCACCGCCGCCGATCGCCAATTTCGTCACGCATGTGGTGGAAGGCAACATGCTCTATCTTTCGGGGCAGGGCCCGAGGGAGGAGAACGGACACCTATACGCCGGCAAGGTCGGAGCCGAGATCGGGCTGGACGAGGCGTACCAGCATGCGCGTTTAACCGGCATCAATCTTCTTGCCGTCATGCATGAGGCGCTTGGGGATCTGTCGCGGGTGAAGAAGGTGGTCAAGCTGCTGGGCATGGTCAATGCCGTCAGCGATTTCCGCGATCATCCAAGCGTCATCAACGGTTGTTCGGATCTCTTCATCGATGTGTTCGGCGATGCGGGGCAGCACGCCCGCTCCGCCGTGGGGTTCGGTTCGCTGCCGGGCAACATCACCGTCGAGATAGAAGCCATCATCGCCCTTAGGGATTGAGGCCGTTCAATGGTTGCGCCAGCCCATCAGCTTCTCGATCCTTTCGGCCGAAACCCTGACCTGTTCGGTATAGTGGTTTTCGTCCGCCAGCACCTTCTGTTCCGGCAGCACGATGGAGATCGTCGCCACGCATTCTCCATTGGTGTCGCAGATCGGCGAGGCGATGCAGGCAACAGCGTAGTCGGATTCCGCAACCTGTATCGACAGCCGGTCACGGAACGCCGTGCCTGCCGATTGAGAAAGCGCTTCCGGATTGATTTCCGCACGGCCGGTGGGCGACGTGCGGGCGCAGCGTTTGAAAAGCTCGACGCGCTCCTCTTCCGGCAGATGGCCAACGAGCAGGCGGCCGGATGCCGTCCAGTTCAATGGAACACGGGTGCCGACGCGCGAGGCAACCTGGAAATGGCTGGGGCCATCCGCCATGGCGAGCACCAGCATATGGTCACCGTCGCGACCGCAAAGCTGCACCGTCTCACCCGCATGGCGGCACAGATCATGCATTTCGTGGGTGGCGACACCCATGAAATCCAGCGAGCGGGCATAGGCAAGGCCGTAGTGATAAAGCCGTGCGCCGAGCCATATGTTACCGTCGGCGTTGCGCGCGAGCATGTTCTTTTCGACCAGATCGTCAACGATCACATAGACGGTGGAAAGTGGCGCCTTGATCGCCTTGGCAATGGCGTAAGCGCCAGCCGGCGATCCGGTTTCGTAAAGGTAATCAATCACCTGAAGAGCGCGATCAATGCCGCTGACACGCGAGCGCTTGGCCACCTTCGCGTCCGGGTTTTTCTCGGTCGCCGATAAGGCGTGTGAAGACAATTCGTCCAGTTTATGGGCGTCCAATTTCGGGCTCCTCATGAATTTTGAGAAGCTATTACATTATTATGGCATATATGTCGATGCCTATCGCATCGCAAAGACAGGAGAAAGACATGACCGAGGATATCAGAAGCAGGATCGGCCTTCGCCCGGTCATCAACGTCTCGGGCACCATGACGTCGCTCGGTGCTTCCATCGTCGTTCCAGAGGCGGTTGAGGCCATGGCGGCGATCCTGCCGCAATTCGTAGAGATCAACGATCTGCAGCGCAAGGCAAGCGCGATCATCGCGAGACTGACGGGCGGCGAGGCTGGTTTCGTCACTGCTTCCTGCTCTTCCGGCATCAGCCTTGCTGTTGCCGGTGCCATCACCGGCAACAATCTCCTGGCCATCGAAAAGCTGCCTGATATTGCACCGGAAAAGAACGAGGTGCTGGTGCAGATGGGGCATGTGGTGAGCTACGGCGCGCCGGTGGATCAGGCGATCCGGCTTGGCGGCGGCAAGGTGGTGCTGGTCGGGCAGGCCACATCGACCCATCGCTTCCACATGGAAAACGCCATCACCGAAAAGACGGCGGCGGCGGTCTATGTCATCTCGCACCATGTCGTGAATTACGGCCTGCTGCATCTTTCCGAATTCGTAGAGATCGCCCATGCCAAGGGTGTTCCGGTTATTGTGGATGCGGCGTCCGAATATGATCTGGAGCTGTTTCTGGCCACCGGCGCAGATATTGTCCTCTATTCCGGCCACAAGTTTCTCGGCGGCCCCACCTCCGGCATCGTGGCCGGAAGTAAGGAACTGGTGCGCAACGCCTTCCTGCAAAATATGGGCATTGGCCGCGGCATGAAGGTCGGCAAGGAAAGCATCTATGGCGTTATGGCGGCACTGGAAGCCTGGGAAAAGCGCGACCATGCCGGCATCCGTGAGCGCGAGACCGGATATCTCAATCTCTGGAAGGAAACGCTGGATGGCCGCCCTGGCGTGACCGCACTCATCGAGCCGGATCCGACCAATAACCCGCTCGACAGGCTGCGCGTGATCATCGATGCCGAAGAAGCGCATATCACTGCCTGGGACCTGACGACGGCGTTGGCCAGGGGCAATCCTCCCATCATCACCCGCGACCACGAGGTAGAGCATCGCTATTTCTATCTCGACCCATGCAATCTGCATCCCGGACAGGAAACCATCGTGGCGTCTCGTCTGGCCGAGGAACTGGACAAGGCGCGTGCCTCCAACGAGGTGATTGCAACACCTTTCGAAGACCGGAGCCGCCACCGCTTCGACGGCATGCTGCGCTGGCCGGACTAGGCTTGACCGCTTGCGCCGCCAAAACCTAACGACAAGAGGGGAACGATCATGACCATGCCGCAGGCCGCACCCGTTGGTGCCGAAGATGCCGTGCTTTCCGTCCGCAATCTCACCACGTCCTTTCACGTGGATGGCGGCTGGAAACCCGTGGTTCGTGATATTTCCTTTGATGTCGGGCCGGGTGAAACGGTCGCGATCGTAGGTGAAAGCGGTTCGGGTAAAAGCGTTACCTCCCTCTCCATCATGCGGCTGCTGGATCGTGAAAGCAGCAGGGTGGAGGGTGAAATCCTGCTTGGAGGGCGCAACCTGCTGTCCCTCTCCGAAGATGCCATGCGGCAGGTGAGAGGAAACGAGGTCGCCATGATCTTTCAGGAGCCGATGACTAGCCTCAATCCGCTGTTCACCATCGGCGACCAGATTTCCGAGGCCTTGTTGTGCCACCAGCCGATGTCGAAAACCGACGCGAGGGCGGAGACGGTTCGGCTGCTCGAAAAGGTCCGTATTCCTTCAGCCGCATCGCGTTTCGATGAATATCCGCATCGCTTTTCCGGCGGCATGCGCCAGCGCGTGATGATCGCCATGGCGCTTGCATCCCGGCCGAAGCTGCTGATCGCCGATGAGCCGACGACCGCACTCGACGTGACCATTCAGGGCCAGATCCTTGACCTCATCAAGACGCTTCAGGAGGAGGAAGGCACGTCGGTTCTGTTCATCACCCATGACATGGGCGTGGTGGCTGAGATCGCCGATCGTACCGTTGTCATGTATCGCGGCGAGCAGGTGGAAGTTGGCGCGACCGCTGATATCTTTCATCGCGGCAAGCATCCCTATACCCGCGCGCTTTTGTCCGCCGTTCCGGTTCTGGGTTCCATGACGGGTGAGGAAAGACCGCTCAGGTTTCCCATCGTCAACACCACCACAGGCGAAACGCAGCAGCCGGCGCGGCCGGGCGATACCGTTGACGCGAGTGCCCAGCCGGTGCTCAAGGTAGAAGGGCTGACCAAGCGCTTCGATATTCACTCCGGCCTTTTGGGACGGCTCAGCGGCCGCGTGCATGCGGTGGAGAATGTGTCCTTTGATCTCAGAGCCGGCGAGACATTGTCGTTGGTCGGCGAAAGCGGTTGCGGCAAATCGACCACCGGGCGCGCCATCATGCGGCTGATCGAGCCGGATGCCGGCTCAGTGATGGTTAATGGCGAGAATATTCTCACCCTCGACAAATCAGGCATGCGCGAGATGCGCAAAACGGTGCAGATGATCTTTCAGGACCCCTATGCCTCGCTCAACCCGCGCATGACGGTGGGTGCGGCGATTGCCGAACCGTTTCTGGAGCACCGCATGGGAAGCGCCCGCGAGGCGAAGAATGTTGTGGCCGATATGCTGGCGAAGGTCGGCCTTTCGCCCGATATGGCGGCGCGCTACCCTCATGAATTTTCCGGCGGCCAGCGTCAGCGTATCTGTATCGCCCGCGCGCTTGCGCTCCAGCCGAAGGTGATTGTCGCCGATGAGAGCGTTTCGGCGCTGGACGTTTCGATAAAGGCGCAGGTCATCAACCTGATGCTGGATCTGCAGCAAAGCCTCGATCTCGCCTTCCTGTTCATCAGCCATGACATGGCGGTGGTGGAGCGCGTCAGCCACCGGGTAGCAGTGATGTATCTCGGCGAAATCGTTGAAATCGGCCCACGTGCGGCGGTGTTTGACAATCCGCAGCATGATTACACCCGCAAGCTGATGGCCGCCGTGCCGGTGCCGGACCCGGACCGCAGAAACACCCGGCGAAATGCCGCGAATGACGAGCTGAAAAGCCCGATCCGCGCGATCGATTACGTGGTGAAACCGCGTGAGTACCGTGAGGTCTCGCCCGGTCACCTTGTCGCCTGCTAAAGCGGGTTAAAGACCCGGTACATCGGATGTCGCGAAAGGCACGCGGTAACCGCGCCGGAAGGTTTCGCGCTGTCCGAGCTGGCGATACCATTGCTGTACCGCCGGAAAATCGTCGAGGTCAATTTTATGGCGCGCGAAACGCGAGACCCATGGCCAGATGGCGATATCGGCTATGGAAAAATCACCGGCGATGAATTCCCGGCCCGTCAGGCGCTGGTTCAGTGTGCGGTAGAGGCGCTCCGTATCCGAGGCGAAACGCGCCTCTGCAAAGGGTGCCTGTCCGGTATTGTAGGTCAGGAAATAATGGGCATAACCGAGTGTCGGGCCAAAATTGGCGGCCTGCCACATCAGCCATTCGGTGACTGCCAGCCGCGCAGCAGGGAAGGCAGGCAGAAGACGCCCGGCCTTTTCGGCGAGATAGATCAGAATCGCGTTCGATTCCGTTAGAACTGCGCCGTTATCGCGGTCGATGATTGCCGGGATTTTCGAGCCGGGATTGACGCGGGTATAGTCGGCTGAGAATTGTTCGCCTTTTTCAATGTCGATGGCGTGGCTGACATAGGGCAGGCCGAGTTCCTCCAGCGCAATCGAGATTTTCAGGCCGTTCGGGGTGATCCAGGTGTAGAGGTCGATCATGCTAATCGAACATCGCCTCATCTAGTGGCAAAGCTCGCCTGCCTTTCTTGCCGGTCACATCAGAAAGATCAGTATAAAGACCGCGCAATGTCGCAACGAGCTGGATGACGCGCGGGTCGGTGACGCGATAAATCACCTGTTTGCCTTCCCGCGAGCCCTCGATCACACCGGCATCGCGCAATTCGGCAAGCTGCTGGGAAAGTGTCGGTTGCTGAATGCCGAGCTCATATTCCAGTGCGGAAACGGAAGCCTCCGTTTCCATGAGATAACAGACGATGGCCAGGCGATTGGCGTTGGCGACAAGCTTTAAAAGCTCGCTCGCCTCCACCACGCTGCGGCAGATGAGATTGGAAACCGGTTTCGTCACGACTACAGGTCCATTTTTCAAACTATAAAAAAGTAAATTGTATTGCGATAAATTTCAATGGTTTGATTAAGCAGAGTTTGACCGCGTCAGGAAATTTTTTAAAATCTACAGGATTGATAGATTTCTCTTTCGCTTTCCCGCAGAGGATCGCCAAAACGTTCCTCGAAAACATTCTATAAAAAAGTAGATTGATTGAGAAATGAGGTGTCGACATGAAAATCGGGGTCCATCCCAACAATCTGCATTTGCGACTCGCCCGGCTCTGGCCCGGCGCGTTTGATGAATTCGACCCGGCATTCGTGCCCTACCGCGAGGGGCGCGATACCGCAGCGCTTTTGGAAAAAGGCGAAATTCATTTCGGCGGCACGGGCTCGACGCCGCCAATCGAGGCGGATGCGCGGGGGCTTTCCGCAGCTTATATCGCCGCCTCGGCACCACGCCCCGCAAACGGCGCGATCCTCGTGCGGCGCGACAGCCCCATCCGCTCTGCGGCCGACCTTTCGGGAAAACGCATATCGCTGATTGACGGGTCTTTTCATACCTATCTTCTTGCGCGTAGCCTGGAAGGGGCGGGGCTTGGCCTTGCGGATGTAATACGCATCGAGAGCGGTGACAGCGATAGCCTGCGCGATCTCGTGGAAGGCCGCGTCGATGCCTGGGTGACGATGTCGCCACGGCTCGAAAAAGCCCTGACCCATGACGGTATCAGTCTTCTGGTCCGTTGCGGCTCCACCATTCCCAACCGTTCGCTGTTCTGGACGCTTGCGCGTCACACTGTGGCGCTGGAACAACGCGATGCGATTGCCGCCGAACTGGACCGCGTTGGCCGCGCCGTCATGGCGGATATAGACAGAGCCGCGGCCCTTCTTGCCGCCGAGCCGGGCAGCGAAGGCGATGCGCAGTCCTGGGCAAAGGTGCTGCGCTCACGCGATCTTTCGGTGGTGCCCGCCGCCGAAAATATCCTTGCCGAACAGCAGGAGGAGGCCGATACGCTTTACAGGCACGGCCATTTCTCTCTACCGGTTCTGACCGGGCAGAGACCGGCCCCACAATCAGCCAGCGCGGGAGGCGACAGATGAACGTTTTCTGGTACATGTGCGCGCCCGATGGCGCCTATCCCTGGCAACCGGAAGGATCCCGCAAGGTTGATCTCGGTTATTACAAGCAGCTTGCTCTTGCTTATGATCAGCTTGGTTACACAGGCGCCCTGTTTGCCACCGGCGCGCATGATGTGTGGGTTCTGGCTGGCGCGCTGCTTTCCTATACCGAGCGGCTGAAGTTTCTGGTCGCGATTCATCCGGGTCTTGTCGCGCCAACGCTGCTCGCCAAGATGGCGGCGACGCTTCAGGAATTTTCGCGCGGACGCCTGCTGATCAACGTCGTCTCGGGCGATGCCAAGATGCTCGGTGCATATGGCATGACCATGCCGCATGACGAACGCTACGATATGGCGGATGAATATTTGCAGATCTGGCATCGTCTTTTTGCCGGTGAGACGGTCGATTTCAAGGGCCGCCATTTCCAGACCGAAGGCGCAAAGTTGGCACTGCCGGTGGGGCAAGGCATAGAGCCACCACCGCTATGGTTCGGCGGCTCTTCGGACAAGGCGATCGAGGTTGCCGCCAAACATGTCGAGACCTATCTTTCCTGGGGTGAAACGCCCGATCAGATCGGCGCGAAGGTCGATCTCGTCAAGGCGCGGGCGGAGAAACTCGGCCGTGAGCTGGAATACGGTATTCGCCTGTACGTTATTGTCCGCGATACGGATGAAGAGGCATGGGCCGCCGCCGCCGATCTTTACGGGCGCATGGACGAGCGTGCCATTGCAGCCAACCAGCGTTTCGTCGGCAAGACCGATTCCGTCGGCCAGCAGCGCATGACGGCGATGCATGGTGGACAGAAGCCTGAGAACCTGCGTGATCTCGAAATTGCCCCCAATCTCTGGGCCGGCATCGGTCTTGTCCGGCCGGGACCGGGCACCGCAATTGTCGGCTCGCCCGATACGGTGATCCGCACGCTGGAGGCCTATAAAAAGGCGGGCGTGAATACCTTTATTCTGTCCGGCATGCCATTGCTGGAAGAGGCCTTCCGTTTCGGGGAAAAGGTTCTTCCGCGTCTTGATGTATCGCGGGAAGTCTCGTCAGCCAAACAATTCACCTGGTCGACTTTGTTCGACCGCGACCTCTCCGCAAAGGCATCGTAAACATGGCCTTCCGGGAGTGGAGAAAAAAGACATGACGGCTGGTCCGGCAACAACGATTGCACAATGGCGCATCGGCCCGCAGCGTGCGGCAGAGCGGGCGCTTGCCGTTCTGGACAAGGCGCTTGGCGCGGTCGCCGCCGCAATCCTTGCGACTCTTCTCGTGGTGGTGCTGGTCAATGTCACCCTGCGTTATCTGTTTCACACCGGCTTCATCGGTGCGGAAGATCTCGGCATCTGGCTGCATGTGGCGATGATCGCGGTCGGCGCGCCGCTCAGTCTCAAAAGCGCACTTGCCATGCGGCTCGATGTTTTCGTGCGGTTTTTGCCTGAGCGGTTTCATGCCGCCACCGAAGTTCTGGCGGATGCATTCTCCTTCATCGCAGCACTGATCCTCGCCTTCGGTGGCGTTGAAATCGCGGCGATGCTGGGCGGTACGTCTCCGACGCTCGGTCTGCCGGAATGGGTGCGTTTCGGCTTTCTGGGTGCAGGCGGCGCGCTGATCCTTCTTTACCTGGCGCTTCAGCGTGTCAGTGAGGGCAAGACATTTGCCGTTCTAGCGTCTCTCACCATTGCAATTGCGGCCTATGTCGGCCTGCCGGAAGTCTTCGTTGATACGAGCCTGCCGCCCAGCCTGTTTCTGGCGCTGACGGCGGCGGTGGGGCTGGTGCTGGCAGCACCGCTCGCCCATGCCTTTCTCGCCGCAGCCTATGTGGCGATCGCCTTCGGCAGTACCTTGCCGGAGCCGGCCATCGTTTCCTCAACGGTAACAGGCATGTCGAAATTCCTGCTGCTCGCCATTCCCTTCTTCCTGCTGGCCGGAAGCCTGCTGACGGAATCGGGGGTTGCCAACCAGCTGGTGCGGTTCGCCGCCTCCATGGTTGGACACCGCCGGGCAGGGCTGGCGCAGACGACGCTGTTGACCAGCGTGCTGTTTTCCGGCGCATCCGGTTCCTCTGTCGCCAACGCCGCCTTCGGCGCTTCAACGTTCCAGCCGGAACTGGTCAAACACGGCTATCCGCCGGCGCAGGCGGGCGCGATTATCGCTGCAACGTCGGTGCTCGACAATGTCATCCCGCCCTCCATTGCCTTTCTCATCCTCGCAACGGCTACCAACCTGTCGGTGGGCTCGTTGCTGGTCGGCGGCTTTTTCGCCGGCGGGCTGATGGCGATCTGCCTTGCGGTGGCTATCCATTGGAGCGTGCGCAGCGTCGATACCCTGCCGCGCGCCACGGGCACGGAGCGCTGGCGCTCGGCTATCGCCGCCATACCCGCCTTCGGTCTCGGCGTCATCGTGGTGGTCGGCATCCGCATCGGTGTCGTCACCACCACGGAGGCGGCCGCACTTGCCGCACTCTACACGCTGCTTCTCGGCTTTGGGTACCGGTTGGGCGCGGGGCGTATCTTCGCAACTTTCCGGCAATCAGCCGGTGAGGCGGCGGCCATCGGTCTCCTTATCGGCACGGCAGGCCCCTTCGCCTTTCTTCTGGCGGTCGATAACGTCTCCGGCCTCGTCACGGATTTCGTGACATTGCTTGGCGGCAGCAAGATCGCGGTGCTTCTGCTTTCCAACCTCATCCTGCTCGTGGTGGGGCTGGTGCTGGATATCGGTGCGGCCATCCTGCTGTTTGGACCGATCCTGTTGCCCGCGGCCGTCGCGGCCGGCATCGATCCCATCCATTTCGGCGTCATTCTCGTGGTCAACCTGATGATCCATGGCCTCACACCACCGCTCGGCATGCTGATCTTCGTCGTCAGCGGTGTCACCCGCATTCCGGCGACAGCGCTATTCCAGGCCGTCGTTCCCTATCTCCTATCCCTTCTCGTTTCCCTCGCCATTCTGTGCGCCTGGGCCATTGTCTTCTAAATCCGGGGTTTTATTCATGACTATTATCGATCGTCGCAATCTCCTGAAACTCTCCGCTGCGGGTGCGGCAACACTTGCCACGCCCGCCTTCGTCCGCAACGCAAATGCCAGGACCCGCAACATTACGGTCGCCTCCCTGTTCGCGGACGACAAGCCGGAGACGAAAATCTGGGTGAAGATCAGCGAGCTGGTGGAGGCAAAGCTGCCCGGCCGTTTCCGCTTCAACATCGTCAAGAGCGGTGCGCTGGGCGGCGAAAAGGAAGTGGCGGAAAATATCCGTCTCGGATCGGTTCAGGCGAGCCTTTCCACGGTCTCTTCGCTCTCCGGCTGGGTGCCGGAACTGCAAATCCTCGATCTGCCCTTCCTGTTCCGCGATGCAGACCATGTGCGCAAGGTGGTGACGGGCGAGACCGGCAGCGAGCTGAAGACCAAGCTTGGCGCGCAGCAATTCGTGGCCGTAGACTTCATCAATTACGGTGCGCGCCATCTCCTGACCAAGGAGCCGGTAACCCGGCCAGAGCAGCTCAACGGCAAGAAGATCCGCGTCATCCAGAGCCCGCTGCATACCAAGCTGTGGAGCGCCTTCGGCACCACGCCGGTCGGCATTCCCATCACCGAGACCTATAATGCACTGTCAACCGGCGTAGCCGACGCCATGGATCTGACGAAGTCCGCCTATGCCGGGTTCAAGCTTTACGAGGTTGTGCCCTACATGACCGAGACCGGCCATATCTGGGCATCGGGCGTGGTTTATTATGGTGCGGCTTTCTGGAACCAGCTCGATGACGAAGAGAAGAAGGCCCTGACCGAAGCATCAAGCGAAGGCGCGCTCTATTTCAACCAGTTGATCGTCGAGGACGAGGCGAAATCGGTGGAGCTTGCGATTTCGAAGGGTGGCAAGGTGTTGCAGCCGGAAGCCTTGGATGAGTGGCGCAAGGGGGCGCAGGGCGTCTGGCAGGATTTCGCCGGCACTGTCGGCGGCATCGAGAAAATACAGGCGATCCAGTCGGCCTGATACCGAAGCACTATTGTGAATGGGGAGGGCGCAGGAGCGCTCTCCCCATTTTTTTGATCAGCGGATATCCTGCGGCAGAACGTCCGAAGGAATATTCTGGTAGGAAACAGGGCGCGTGAAGCGGCGGATCGACATGGTGCCGACCGAGGTCGCGCCGAAGTTCGTGGAAGCCGGGTAGGGGCCGCCGTGAACCATGGCTTCGGAGACTTCAACGCCGGTCGGGAAGCCGTTGGCGAGAACGCGGCCGGCCTTGCGCTCGAGGATCGGCAGCAGCTTGCGGCCGAGTTCGGCGTCACCTGCGTCAAGATGCATGGTCGCTGTCAGCTGACCTTCGAAGCTCTTTGCCACTTCGATCATTTCTTCAGCGCTGTCGACCGTCACGATCAGGCCGAGCGGTCCGAAGACTTCTTCGGCGAGCGCGTGGTTGGCAACCCAGTCCTTGCCCGAAACGCGGAACAGGTAAGGCGTTGCGTTACGCAGATCGCAGGTGGTGGTCAAAACGTCGCGCACGCCGTTGCCAGCTGCGATGCGGTCGCGACCGTCACGATAGGCAGCGGCGATACCGTCGGTCAGCATGACCTGCGGGCCGACTTCGGAAAGGGCCGCCCGTGCGGTTTCCGACACGGCATCCGCCTGCGAGGCAAGCACCACGGCAATGCCGGGATTGGTGCAGAACTGGCCAGCACCCATGGTGAGCGAACCTGCCCAGCCCTTGGCGATGGCTTCACCGCGCGCGGAAACGGCTTCCGGCAGCAGGAACATCGGGTTGACGGAACCGAGTTCGCCGAAGAACGGGATCGGTTCCGGACGCTGGGCGCAGAGATCGAACAGTGCGCGGCCACCGGCGAGCGAGCCGGTGAAGCCGACTGCCTTGATGCGCGGATGCTGTACGAGCGCGGAACCGACATCGCGGCGGCCGCCCTGGATCAGCGAGAAGACGCCGGGATGCAGATTGTGCTTCTTGACGGCGGCGAGAACGGCCTCGGCAATGATTTCACCGGTGCCGGGATGGGCGGAATGGCCCTTCACCACAACCGGGCAGCCGGCTGCGAGAGCGGCGGCGGTATCACCACCGGCGGTCGAGAAGGCGAGCGGGAAGTTGGAAGCACCGAAGACCGCAACGGGGCCGATCGGACGCTGCATCAGACGGATATCCGGGCGCGGCAGCGGCTGGCGATCCGGAAGCGCTTCGTCGTGGCGGCGGTCGAGATAGTCGCCTTTGCGGATATGCGATGCGAAAAGGCGAAGCTGTCCGGTGGTGCGGCCGCGTTCACCCTGCAGGCGTCCTGCGGGCAAGCCGGTCTCGGACGTGCCGATTTCAGTGATGGCGTCGGCGCGGGCCTCGATCTCATCGGCGATGGTGTCGAGGAATGCGGCGCGCTCTTCGCGGGTCGTATAGCCGTAGCTCCAGAAAGCCTCTTCGGCTGCTTCTGCGGCCGCATTCACCAGATCGACGGTGCCGACCGAAAAATCGAAAGCTTCGCCATGTGCAGGCTCGCTGCGGAATTTCGCTTCCGTGGCGACCCATTCTCCTGCAACCAGATGTTTGCCGTGCGGCTTGAAACTCATTGTGCTCTTCCCTGAAAATCTGATCCTGTGTGGAAAATCCACCCGATACCGTAAAACCGGACCGAAGGGCGACAGCCTGAAAGGCCATCAGCCGCGATCCTTGTCCGGTTGCCCTCTGCCTTAGCCCGAGTAAGGCTTCAGCGAAAGCCGGTTTGTGCAGTATCTGTCCAAAAAGTGTGATTTATTGGGCGGTGGAAGAAAAAGACGATCTTCCGTTTATGCGCGCAGCGCTCTATTGTGACGCCATGATGACAAATAGACTTCCGAAATACATCGCCTGGTCGGTTCTGCTGCTGATCGTGATCGTTACAGTTTGCCCGAGCGGGCTTCGGCCGCATACGCTGACGACCGTCGGCATCGACCGCGCCGCCGCCTTTGCCTTCTGTTCGGCTGCCTTCGTGCTGGCCTATCCGCGTTACTGGCTTGCCATCATTGTCGCGGGTGTCGTGGCGGCTTTCGGCATCGAGGCGCTGCAATTTCTGTCGCCCACACGGCATCCGCATATGACAGATGCAGTTGTGAAAGCCATTGGCGCCATTGCCGGTGGGCTTGCCGCATTTTCGTATCTTCAATTCAGGACGCGATTGACCGCAAGCTAAGAGGCTGCCGGCGGCCAATCGTGTCGGCTTAATTCGCCTGCTTCGCCAATCCGAAACGGCCATGCGACAGCGTGCGCTCGATGCCGCGAAGCTCTGCCAGCCCCTTCAATCGGCCGATGGCGGGATAACCCGGCTGCGCCCCTCGCGTCAGGTCATCAAGGACTTCCTGGCCATGGTCGGGCCGCATCGGAATGGTGTGGTCTGCACGGCCCTCCGCACGACGGCGGGATTCTTCTGACAGAAGTGCTGCGATAACGGCGACCATATCCGTTCCACCTTCCAGATGCTCGTCTTCGAAGAAGGAGCAGGGCACGGTGTCCGTGTCGCGCGTGACGTTGCGCAGATGCACGAAATGGATGCGGTCTGCAAAACGGCTGGCGATGAAGGGCAGGTCGTTATCCGCCCGCGCGCCGAGCGAGCCGGTGCAGAGCGTAACGCCATTGGCCCGGCTGTCGACTTGCGAGAGCATATGGGCGTAGTCGGACTCCGTTGAAAGAATACGCGGCAGGCCGAGCAGCGGCCATGGGGGATCGTCGCCGTGGGCGCAGATGTTAATGCCGACCTCTTCCGCGACCGGCGTCACTTCCGACAGAAAATCGATCAGGTTCTGCTGCAGTTTTTCGCGGTTTATGCCGTGATATGAGCGCAGCTTTTCGAGAAGCTGGCTGAGCGTGTAACCATCCGCCGAACCCGGCAGGCCCGCGCCGATATTACGTCCGAGTGCGGCGATCTTCGTATCCGGCATGTCGGCGAAACGTTGTGCCGCTTCCTCGATCAGCCACTCCGGATAATCGGCCTTTGCGTCGGGGCGTTTGAGAATGTGAATGTCGAAGGCGGCGAAATCGGAAAGGTCAAAACGCATGGCTTTTGCGCCGTGCTTCGTTTCCCAGCGCAGATCGGTGCGGGTCCAGTCCAGCACCGGCATGAAATTGTAGCAGACGGTGCGAATGCCCGTGGCGGAGAGGCGGCGCAGCGTCTCCTGCCAGTTGGCGATATGGTTTTTCCAGTCGCCCGTCTGGGTTTTGATCTCCTCGGAGACCGGCACGCTTTCCACCACGTCCCAATACAGCCCACCGGCCTTGATCGCCTCATGCCGTTTGGCGATTTCATCCACAGGCCAGACATCGCCGGTGGCGATGTGGTGCAGCGCGCTTACGATGCCTTCCGCCCCTGCCTGAGCCGCATCCTGAACCGTGACCTTGTCCACCGGGCCGAACCAGCGCCATGTATGTCTCATTTTTTGTCCTCAAACATCATTCTGCGGAAAATGTCAGTTGCACCTTGCAGGCGGCGGAGCGGTCTCCAGCCTGCTCGAATGCGACTTTCGCCTCTTCAAGCGGGAAGCTGTGGGAAATGATCGGCCGCACATCGATCCCGCGCGTGGAGATCAGGCGGGCGGCAATGGCGAATTCGTCGTGGAAACGCTGCGAGCCGCGCCAGAGGATTTCCTTGCCCACCAGCGCATTGAGCGGAATGGTTATGTCACCGGTGACGCCCACCTGCACGACAATACCGCGCGGACGTACACATGCGAAGGCGGCGCGAAGCGCAGGTGCCGCGGCGGAGCAATCGAAAACGACGTCGAAATACCCCTTATTGTCCTGATAGGGTAAAAGTGCTTCTGCGTTTTTCGCGACATTGATGGTGCGGTCCGCCCCCATGGCGGGCGCGCGCTCCAGCGCCGCATCGGTCAGGTCGGTGGCGAGAATGATGCCGGCACCGGCATGGCGGGCGGCGGCAATCGTCAAGAGGCCGATCGGCCCGGCGCCCGTTACCAGCACCTTGGCGCCGGTCAGATCACCCGCTTGTGCGACGGCATGCAGGCAGACCGCAAGCGGTTCGGTGCAGGCGGCTTCGGCGGGCGAAGTGGTGTCTGAAAATGTCGCGCATTGTTTTGCGGGAACCACGAGCCGATCACGGAACATGCCCTGTTCGTGCGGCAGGCGCATGGCGCTGCCCATGAAGCGCATATCGAGGCAATGGATCGGTTGGCCCTTCAGGCAGAAATGGCAATGGCCGCAAGGCTGCGAGGGATTGACGGCGACGAGCTGGCCGAGTGCGAGCCCGCTGACGCCTTCGCCCAGCGCCTCCACCCGCCCCGATGCCTCATGGCCGCAGATGATCGGCTCGCGCACCCGCACAGGCCCGAAGCCGCCGTCCTGATAATAATGTAGATCGGAACCGCAAATGCCGCCCGCCGCCATGGTCAGCAGCACTTCACCGGGGCCGGGCGCCTGCATGTCCTGCGTTTCGACGCGGATATCTTCACGGCCGTATAGACGTGCCACGCGTGTCTGCATCACCGTGCCTCTCATCGTATGTGTATTGGATGAATGAAACCCGCGCGGCGAGCCGCGCGGGCAGTGCGTCGATTAGCGGATCAGGCCCATCTCGGTCGGCAGCCACAAGGTGATTGCCGGGATGAAGGTGATCAGCAGCAGCGCCACGAACAGCGGCACCAGCCATGGCAGAATGGCGACGGTGGTGCGCTCGACGGAGAGTTTCGCCACGCGTGAGAGCACGAACAACACCATGCCGAGCGGCGGATGCAGCAGCCCTATCATCAGGTTGAGGGTGATGATGAGGCCGAAATGCACCGGATCGATATTGAACTGCAGCACCAGCGGCAGCAGGATCGGCACGAGGATGGTGATTGCCGCGATCGTGTCTAGGAAGCAGCCGACGAACAGCATCAGCAGGTTGACCAGCAGGAGGAAAATCCACTTGCTGTCGGTGATCGTCAGGATCGCCGCCGATAGCAACTGTGCTGCCTGGCTCACCGTTAGAAGCCATGCGAAGATTGATGCCGCCGCAACGATGAAGAGAACCGATGCCGTGGTCTCTATCGTGTCGAAGGTCGATTTTGCCAGCGACTTGAACGTCATCGTCCGGTAACGGACAAGCCCGAGGAACAGAGACCACAACACGGCCGCGACAGCCGCCTCCGTCGGCGTGAACCAGCCCATCGTCATGCCGCCGATCAGGATCACTGGCGTCATCAGGGCCATCACGGCAGAGAAGTCGAAATACCAGTCGCAGGCGAGCAAGACCACCAGCACGATCAGAATCGACAGGTTGAGCGACAGGCCAAACAGCGTCAGGAGATAGATGCCGAGCGGTACCATCATGACGACGAGCACTTCAAGCGAAGCGCCGAAGATGGTTCTGAGGTTGAACGGCGTATCGGAACCCCAACCCTTGACGTAGGCGAAAACGGCAACGGTGATCATCATCAAAAGCGTCATGACGACGCCTGGAACGATGCCGGCCATGAACAGTGCGCCGATCGAGACGTTTGCCATCATGCCGTAGATGACGAAGGGCAACGATGGCGGAAAGATCGGCCCGAGCGTTGCGGAGGCGGCGGTGACGCCGACGGCCGCTTCGACCGGATAACCATGATCCTTCATGGCCTTGATTTCGATGGTGCCGATGCCAGCGGCGTCGGCGAGGGCCGTGCCGGACATGCCGGAAAAGATTACCGAGCCGATGATGTTGACCTGTGCCAGACCACCTTTCATCCAGCCGACCAACGCCACGGCAAAGGAATAGATGCGTCCCGTCACCCCCGCCGTGTTCATGAGATTGCCGGCAAGGATGAAGAAGGGAACGGCGAGAAGCGGGAAGCTTTCCACGCCCGCAATCAGACGCTGCGCCGCGATGATATCTGGCGCGACATTATACGAGACGATGTAGAGAAGCGATGCCGTGGCCATTGAAATGGCGACTGGCAGGCCGATCAGCATCAACAGAAGAAACGAGCCGATAAGAATAAGCATATGTTCAATCCCCCGCGCTCTGGAATTCTTCCGGCCGTTCCAGAACGGAATAGCCACGCTGCATATTGGCGATGAAGACCTGCACCGAACGGAAGAACATCAGGACGAAAGCGGCCAGAACCGTATAGAAAACGATGTTGCGCGGTAGGGCGACGGTGACCATTTCCTCGTCCGCGACGATTTCCAGATACCGCCACATCAGCCACGAGGTGTAGGCGAAGAACACGATGCGCAGCACGTCGACAAGGATCGACATGACGCGGGCAACCTGCGGCGGAACGTAGTGATAAAGCACATCCACCTGGATGTGGCGTGACATGCGCACGCACATGACCGAACCTAGAAACACCACGCCAATCAGGCAGTTGACGGCGATTTCTTCCGTCCAGGCATAGCTGTCGTTAAGCACGTAGCGGGTGAAGAATTGAAGGAACACGCAACCTGTCATCAGCCAGAAAAGGCCAAGCGTAACCCAGTCCTCGAAGGCGTAGACCTTCAGGTCGACTTCGGGCGGCGCCTCGTCGAACGTGTGGGCGAGTTCTTCAGGCGTGACCTGAGTATGAATTTCCTGCGACATTGAGATATCCCGTCTGGAGAGAAAGGGCGGTGCGGCAACGGAGGCCGCACCGGATCTTGGCTCACTTGACGGCGCGAATGGCTTCCCAGTCGGCCTTGTCGTAACCGAAGTCCTCGAACTTCACCTTCTCCATGACGTTCTTCTCAAAGTCCGCCTTGTCGACCTCTGCGACGTTCAGGCCACGCTTCTTGAACTCTTCCACGAGGCTTTTTTCGCGTCCTTCGATGGTCTTCGTGGTCCGCACGGCGGCTTCCTGCATGACGTCCGTGAAGATTTTCTTGTCTTCATCGGAAAGCTTCGACCACAGGTTCTTCGAGATCACCGTGTTGAGGTGGTCGACGATGTGGCCGGTCAGCACGATGTTCTTCTGCACTTCGAAGAACTTCTTTGCCTCGATGGTGGTCAGCGGGTTTTCCTGTGCATCGACCGTGCCGTTCTGAAGCGCCAGATAGACTTCTGCGAATGCGATCGGGGTCGTGTTGGCGCCGCAGGCGCGTGGCATGGCGAGATAGGCCGGAACGTCGGGAACACGCATCTTCAGTCCCGCCATATCGGCGCAGTTGGCAATCGGCTTGTTCGACGTGGTGTGGCGCGTGCCGTAATAGCTGACGGCGGCGATGTGGTTGCCGGTCTTGTCCTCGTAACCCTTGGCAAGACGCTTGAAGATATCACTCTTGGTATAGGCGATCAGATGGCTCGGGTCGCGGAAGATATATGGAAAATAGGTGACGCCGATCGGCTTGAAGTCACGTGCGGCAAAACTGGAGCCGGAGATGATGATATCCACCGTGCCGATCTTCAGGCCCTGGTTGATATCCGCTTCCTTGCCGAGCTGCGAGGCGGGGAATACATCCACTTTGTAGCGGCCGTCGGTGCGCTTGGCGATTTCTTCCGCAGCCCAGACCGAATCCGTGTGGAACGGTTCGGAGGTCTCGTAGACATGCGCCCATTTCAGCGTTGTTTGCGCCTGTGCCGCCAAAGCCGAAAGCAAAATGGCAGCGGTTGCGCCCATCAAAGTCGACAATCTGATTTTCATTCTTAACTCCTCCCGAATTAAAGCCAGATTTCTGTTTTTCCCGTCGCCGGTTGCGGCGCGGTCACTCTTCTCCGATCGTTTCCTCCCCGAAACTCTCGGAAAATCTCTTTTGCGACAGCGTCAGATGCTGGCGCATCGCCTCGCGTGCGCCTTCCGGATCGTTCGCCGCGATCGCGTCGCGGATCACCCGGTGTTCCTGAACGGCAAGAATCCATGTGTGAGGACCCTCGAAATAGCTGGCGAGCTTTTCGAAATAGGGCGAAAGGCTGCGCTCGTCATAGATCAGGCCGGTAAAGCGGTTCAGCGCCGAGTTGCCGATGATGTCGGCAATGGCGGTGTGGAAGGCGCGGTCCAGGTTGAGGGCCTGCGGCGAATTGTCGAGCGCCCCGGCCATGCGTTCGATGATGTCGTCCAGCCTGGCGATGCATTCAGACGTGGCAAGCCGCGCGGCCTCCTCGGCAATAGCGCTTTCAATGATGCAGCGCGCCTGCAGGATTTCGAATGGGCCGTGCGCGTCCGGTACGGGCGACTTTGCCTTGTTAGCCGTGCGGGACGTGTTCACATACACGCCCGAACCCATGCGGATATGGATATGGCCTTCCACTTCCAGAACGATCAGTGCTTCCCGCACCGTCGGGCGGGACACGCCAAAACGTTCCGCCAGATCGCGTTCCGCCGGCAGGCGCTGACCGTCCGTCAGTTCCCCGCTCTCGATAAGCAAGCGAATTTGTTCCGCGACCAGCCTGTAGAGGCGGCGCGGCTCCAGAGCCACAAACATGATGTCCTCCCAGCGCGAAAGTCTCCCCCCTTCACGCAAGCGGTAAGATGGTCTTACCAATTTTATTAGGTAGGATTTATGCGGTGCTGTCAATTGGCCGCTAGAGGAAAACTACACGGTGAGAGACTGGAGACCGGTGCGGCAGGCTCGGCGCAATGGATTGGATTTTACGAAACGTGATTGATCCTCGGGACAGACCCGAGGATGACACCGCATGTTTGGATCGGCTTTTCAGCCCTTGTTACTTGTGAGCTTCAAGCCGCCGTCGTCGCCGATGGTGACGTCCAGCTCACCGTACCCACCGATCGAAAGGTGCGGCGTTTCGATGGGATGCGAATGAGTGGCGTTAATGACCACGACCGTGGCGCCCATGCTTTCCCCCGCCAGAATGCCGGCGGGCGCATCTTCGAAGACGACGCAGTCTTCAGGTGCGACGCCTAGCTTCGCAGCAGCCTTTCTGTAACCCTCCGGGTCAGGCTTGCCGTTCACAACGTCCTCGGCGCAGATCATCACTGGAGGCGGTGTGAGGCCTGCCGCAGCCAACCGGAGTTCGGCAAGGGCGCGGGCGGCGGAGGTGACGATGGCCCATTTTCCGGCCGGCAATTTCTCAAGAAATGCAGCTGCCTGCGGAATCTGGAGGATGCCGTCAACATCGTCCATCTCCTTTTGCAAAAGCATATCCGCCTGTTCCTGGATATCGAGGCCGGGAACTGCCTCGCGACGCACAACCTCGGATGCGCGCATGCCATGGATGCGCTGCAGGAAAGCCTCCGGCTCTATGCCGTTGTCTACGGCCCATTCGCGCCAGACCCGCTCTACCACCGCAATGGAATTCAGCAGCGTTCCATCCATGTCGAACAGGAAGGCGCCATATTCGCGCGAGGAGATCTGGGCGGTCGCCGGGACTTTGCTGTGCATCGCATTCTTCCGTTGGATGTGTCGGGTTGGCCTCGTGTCTATAGCATCGGCCGGCATAACGGAATCGTTTTTCCGCTCATCAAGCAAATGGCGACCCATCCGCCAGTGGCGGACATCGTGCCGGAATAGGACAGTTTGCACGGACTGCGACTCGGGGCATGGTCAGGCAGGGGAGGCGGCGTCCGCATACGGTCATGCGGGCGTCAGGTTGCAGCAAGGATCAACTGCTATTGTGAGTTTTCGAAAGCAGTCAAAGTTCGCAAAATCAAAAGCTAAACGGAGCTTATGAATGTTGTGCATGAGATTTTTCGCAGCGGAATTCTCTTAACGAAACCGTCGTTTAAGGGGTGTTGTTAACCATTTGTTAACCATATTCGAGGTACCTAATTGTCAACGATTTGTTTACCAAGATGACCAAAGTGCTAACAGACCAGCGTTCGATCCGTATCAAAGGCCGCTCCTTCCTCGCGGTCGTTCTGTCCCCTGAAGCTCCGCTCGATCAATGGCTGGAACGGCTGGATGATCTTGCTGCACGTTCGGCCGGGTTCTTCCTGTCGCGTCCGGTGGTTCTGGATGCGTCTGAGCTGTCGCTGGACAAGGCAGGGCTGAAGGCTCTGCTGGCAGCGCTGACGGAACGTAATGTCGGCATCATGGGGATCGAAGGTGTTCGCCCCTCGATGATCGAGCCGGGCATGCCGCCGTCACTGAAGGGCGGAAAGCCCGCTTCAGATGTCGAGGTCGAGCCTGTCGCCATCGCTGCCGAATTGCCGGAAGAAAAGCCGCGCGCTTCGGGCGAGGTTCGGGCCGTGGTCCAGTCGCTGGTCATCAACGAGCCGGTGCGCTCCGGCCAGTCGATCATGTTCCCCGAAGGCGATGTGACCGTCATCGGTTCGGTCGCCTCGGGTGCGGAAATCATCGCGGGCGGGTCGGTGCATATTTACGGGGCGTTGCGCGGTCGTGCCATGGCCGGTTCGCTTGGCAATGTCTCGGCGCGCATCTTCTGCCGCAAGCTTGAAGCGGAGCTACTGGCAATTGACGGCGTCTACAAGGTTGCCGAGGACATTGACGACAAGCTGCGCGGCCAGCCCGTTCAGCTGTGGCTGGAAAACGATACGATAAAGGCCGAAAAACTTGGCTGACGACATAGAGAAAACAACACAGGAACAGGAGAGCCGTATGGGGAAGGTAGTCGTTGTTACTTCCGGCAAGGGCGGGGTTGGCAAGACCACCTCGACCGCAGCGCTTGGCGCCGCATTGGCGCAGAACAAGCAGAAGGTCGTGGTTGTCGATTTTGACGTCGGACTGCGTAACCTCGATCTCGTCATGGGTGCTGAACGCCGGGTGGTTTACGATCTCGTCAACGTCATCCAGGGCGATGCCAAGCTGACGCAGGCGCTGATCCGCGACAAGCGCCTTGAGACGCTGTTCCTGCTGCCCGCCTCGCAGACACGTGACAAGGACAATCTGACGCCGGAAGGCGTCGAATGGGTCATCGCCGAGTTGAAGAAACATTTCGACTGGGTCATCTGCGACAGCCCGGCCGGTATCGAACGCGGCGCGACGTTGGCCATGCGCCATGCGGATGTGGCCGTCGTGGTCACCAATCCGGAAGTCTCCTCGGTGCGTGACAGTGACCGCATCATCGGCCTGCTCGATTCCAAGACGCTGAAGGCCGAACGCGGCGAGCGCATGGAAAAGCACCTGCTTCTGACGCGCTATGATTCGGCCCGTGCCGAGCGCGGCGACATGCTGAAGGTCGACGACGTTCTGGAAATCCTCTCCATTCCGCTGCTCGGTATCATTCCCGAAAGCACGGATGTGCTGCGTGCTTCCAACGTCGGTGCACCGGTTACGCTCGCGGATGCCCGTTGTGCACCTGCCATGGCTTACTTCGACGCTGCCCGCCGCCTGTCAGGCGAGGACATTCCGGTGGTCATTCCGGGCGAAAAGCGGGGTATCTTCTCCAAGATCTTTGCTAGGAGGGCTGCATGAGCATTTTCGGCCTGTTCCGTAAACAAAAGTCGGCACCGCTTGCGCGCGAGCGACTGCAGGTGTTGCTTGCCCACGAAAGGGCGTCGTCGGGAACCGATCTCGTCGCCGTCCTCCGGGAAGAAATTCTCGCCGTCATCGCCAAGCATGTGCAGATCGATAACGATCGGGTGCATGTGAAGATGGATCGTGACGAGCACGTCTCCATACTGGAGATTGATGTCGAGATACCGTTGAGCGCCGACCTGCGCGCCGCGTGATGTTTTCTCCGAATACCGCCGCCCCTCGCAGGGCGGCGTTTTTCTTTACTCGGCCGTCGTATCGACCGGCATTCTAAATGCCTCGGCCAGATCGTCGGGAAGCGGGCGCTTGAGGTTTATGCCGTTCGGCGGGATCGGCGCGTTGAACCACTTGTCGTAGATCGCGTTGATTTCGCCGCTTGCATAAATTTTGCCAAGGGCTTCGTTGACGGCGTTCTTGAAGGCGGTGTCGCCCCGTCGGAGCATCAGGCCATAGGGCTGTGGTGGGGCGAGATATTCGTTCGAGATGGAATAGTCTTCTGGCTTGCCCGTTTCAGCGACGAAGGACCTCAGAAGAATATCGTCCATGACGAAGGCCGAGGCTCGATCTTCCGTCACCATGTCGAAACTGCCTTCCGTACTGTCGTTTTGCAGGACGGCGATGTTCAGTCCCAGTTTGCGGTTAAGCACATTCAGCTGACTGATATTGATCGTTCCCGTCGTCACCACCACGGTTCGCCCGGCAAGATCGCTGACGCTTGTCATGTTGCTTGATTTCAGCGCGACATAACGCGTGCCGGTGATGAAGTGGCTGTAGGAAAACCACACGGCCTTGCGTCTTTCCTCCGTATTCGTGCTCGCCACGCATTCCATGTCGATTGTGCCATCATTGAGAAGCGTGATGCGGTTGCTGGGGGTGCGCTTGACGAAATCGATTTTCAATTCCGGCAGGCCCAACTTCTTCTTGATGGAATCCGCCACCTTCAGGCACAGTTCGATGCTGTAACCGATCGGCTCCGGACCAATTCCCATATAGGAAAAGGGAAGATTTCTGTCGGCAAAGCCGAGCCGGATGGTGCCGGTTCTGGCAATGGTTTCGAGTGTAGGCGGTTGGGTCTCGTCGGCGGCTGCAATGGTGGGTAAAAGACTAAAAACCCCAAGCATGAGCCACAATGTCGATCTCTGCATCGCGCATCTCCAGCCAAAATTATCTGTCAAAACATTTTCATAAAATAGAGGTGGGGTTTTTACTCCCTCAGTCCCGGTATTCGCTCGGATGGTCATAGGCTTGTTTTAACGAGGCGGTCATCGGCAGGTTCAGGTTCATGCCATTGGGCGGAATGGGTTTGGTGAACCATTTTTCGTAAAGGCCGTGAATGGTGGGACCGGTGAAGATCTGCCGCAGGCTTTCGTTGACCGCCGCCTTGAAGGCCGGGTCGTTGCGCCGAAACACCAGGCCGTACGGTTCGGGTGCGCTCAGCGTTTCGTCCGAGAGCGCGTAGAGGTCGGGATTCTCCGATGTTGCCGCCAGCGCCGCCAGCAATATGCCATCCATGACGAAAGCAGAGGCCTTGCCGGCAACGACGAGTTCGAAGGCTTCCTCATTGGTTTTTGTGGGCATCACCGAGATATTTAGGTTCTTTTCGCGGTTCACCGCATTCAGCTGCTCGATGTTGACCGTGCCGGAGGCGGATGTGACGGAGCGTCCGGCCAGATCGGCAAGGCTCTTCAGATTGTCCTGTTTACGGGAGAGAAATTGCGTCGCGGTCATGAAATTCGGATAGGAGAAATCCACCATTTTCCGGCGTTCGCTGTTGTTGGTCGTCGCCGCGCATTCAATATCGATCTTGCCGCTACGGACGAGAATGAACCGGGTTGCGGGCGTGGCCTTTACATATTCAATGTCGAGTTTGTCCAGCTTCAGTTGCGTGCGGATGTCCTCGCTGATCGCGCGGCAAAGATCAGTCGAGAAGCCGGTCACTTCTCCATCCGGCAGCTGATAGGAAAACGGCGGTTCGGCCTCACGATAACCGATGCGGATTTTCGCGGTCTTGGCAATCTGCCGAAGCGTATCGCCTTCGCCGGCGGCCTGCACCGGAGTTGTGGGGATAAAGCATGTGAGGAAAAGGCAAAATACTGAAATGCGCATTTTATGTCCTTTTGGCTGTCAGCCGCGTTCTCAAATCGCTTTTTGTGGCGGGTAATAGGTTTCCTGCATCGGTCGCCCGACGTCGCTATATTCGTCGTTTCCGGTTTGGGCGATGACGGCACGGTTCTTGAGTATCCGGGCAAGCGGCGCCGGCTCGGCAAAATAATAGCCCTGTGCCTCGTCGCATCCGGAAAGCTTGAGGGCCTCGACCTGTTTCTTGTCTTCCACGCCCTCGGCGGTGACTTTCAGGCCGATCTGTTCTGCCATGTCGATGATGGTGTTGACGATGGCCGAGCACATTGGATTTTCGGGCAGGCCGGAAACGAATTCACGGTCGATCTTGATCTTGTCGAAGGCAACATGCGTCAGCGTGCTCAACCCGGCATAACCGGTGCCGAAATCATCAAGCACGAGGCGGACGCCCATTTCCTTCAGCAGCTTTAAAGCCCTGGCGCTGTTGTCGCGCTCGAGCATTGCCGTTTCCGTCACTTCAAGCTCGAGCCGCTCGGCCGGGAAGCCGGAGGCTTTCAGCGCGCCGTCAACGATCGGGACAATATCGTCATTGCAAAGCTGCACGGCGGAAAGATTGACGGCAAGTCGGATATCCCTGGGCCAGGTCATGGCGTCCATGCAGGCCTGCGCCAAAACCCATTCGCCCAGAGGTTTGATGAAATTGTTTTCTTCGGCAAGCGTTATGAAGCGATCCGGCGTGATGATGCCAAGCTTGCTGTGCCGCCATCTGGCAAGGGCCTCGTAGGCGACAATGCGGCCGCTCTCCAGATTGACCACGGGCTGGTAGTACAGCTCAAATTCGTGGTTTTCGAGCGCGGATTTCATGTCTATTTCGAGCGCGTGCTTGTGCTGCGCCGCCATGTCCATGCCAGGCTCGTAAAAGACAAAAAAGCCGCATCCCATGGATTTCGCCCGGTAGAGACCAAGGTCCGCATGTTGCAGAAGCTGGGTGGCGGAGTTGCCGTGATCGGGCGCGCAGGCGATGCCGATGCTGGTATCGACGCTGATATGGCTGCCCTCGAGGCTGAAGCTGCGCGAGACCGCATGGACCACGCGCTTTGCCAGCGCGCCCGCATCCTCGCGACAATTATCGGTCACCGCTTGTATGATCGCAAATTCGTCGCCGCCGAGCCTGCTCACCATGTCGTTTTCACCGAGCACGGAGGAAATCCGCGAGGCCACGGCCACCAGCAGGGCGTCGCCTGCCGCGTGTCCCAACGTGTCGTTGACGGCCTTGAAGCGGTCGAGATCGAGCAGCATGACGTTGAACGGCTGGCCTGACGTGGAAAGATGTTCGAGACGGTTCTCCAGCGTCTTCATCAAGAGCACGCGGTTGGGAAGCCCCGTCAGCGCATCGTGATGGGCCATATGTTCCAGTTGCTGCGCCATGTCGCGGATCTGCCTGAGCCGTCCACGTTCCAGAACGGCCTCCCGCAGGGTTTCGATGGCGGTGGCCATGTCGCCGATCTCGTCCCGTCGATCCTGAAACGGCGTGACGACATCGGTTTCCTCACGGGCGATCCTGAGTGTCGCCTGCACCAGCGCCGGAACGGGTTTCAGAAAATGCCTGGCAATCAGCGTCACGAGAACGCCGGTGACGGTCAGAACAACGATCAGGGCGACGAGCGAATTGTAGATGAGCTTGCGCTGCGCGCCATAAAGCGCATCCGAACCGCCGATGCTGACGGCGACCGCGCCAATCGGCTTTTTCGTTTCCGTGCTGATGATCGGCAACAGGCCGATATAATGGCTGGAATCGCCAATCGTCGCAAAGCCGGTGGCAAAACGCGCGGCGACCGCATCTCTGGAGAAGATGGGATCGGTGGCAATCGGTTTTTCGGCGTCGTCGGTGGCGTTGTCGAAGGCCGCCGCGATTTGACGGAATCCGGAATCGGCCTCGTCGTAGCGGAAAAGCCAGACGGCATTCTTGGTCTGCGCACCGATGAGGGCGAGAACGTCGCTGGGGTTGAAGCCGGTAACGAGGATGGAAGCGTCGTCGCCAATCGGCTTGTCGGTCAAGATGCCGTTCACCTGTCCGTCCGTGTCGGCGGTGACGCTGACATAGGTATAGATGCTGCGCAGGGTGGCGCTGGCAATCTGTGAATTGACGCGGGCCTGGTTGAGCCATTGCTCGCTGGCGGCGGCAACGAACATGTACCAGCCGACGAGCGCCCCGATGCTGTAGGAAAAGATCACGCCGCCGAGAAATATCAGGGTTATCTTGCTGGCGAGCGAACGCCGCCGCGAAAAGCGGCCCGGCACCGGCTGCGTCGTTGAGCGAAGCGTGTCACCGGTTTCAGTCTGTCTATCTATCCCCCGATAGGCAGTCTCTTCCATTCGCGATATTCCCCCGCGATGTCGCGTTATGATTGTTTTATGGAATTTTTATAGGGCATGTATTTCAATGGTGTCTGCTAAATAATTCAACAAAGTTTAGATGCGATTAAGAATTAATCCGTCTTTTTATAGTCGCCGCTTATATAAGGCGCCGAAAATATGTACCTCAGGTTGAAATATTCGATGGCTTGCGATGGGACATCGACGCCAAATACGACGATGCATTGGGGCCTCTTTTCGCGCTCATCAACCGGGCTTTATGGTTGCAAGGGTACCGCGATTGACCTTGCCAAGCTGCCGATAAACGGCATGTTGTGCGTAACATGCCGGTTTCAGGGAACATATCATGGCTCACAAGGGCAAAAACATCGCGCAGCTTTCTATTCTCATCCAGAGCGGCCATCTTGATCCGCGCGCCTTGGCGGAAGAGACGCTTGATGCAATCGGGAAATCGGAAGACCGGGCGATCTTTGTCGGCTTGACGGCGGAGCGGGCCATGGCGGAGGCGGAAGGCGCCTTGAAACGCATTCGCGAGGGACGATCCTGCGGCGTGCTCGATGGAATTCCAGTGGCCTGGAAGGACCTTTTCGATCTCGAAGGCACTGTGACCACGGCTGGATCGACGGTGCTTTCGAACGATGCGCCTGCGTCCCGTGACGCGGATGTGGTGAGCGCGCTGAAGGAGGCCGGGATGGTCTGCGTCGGCCGTACCAATATGAGCGAGTTCGCGTTTTCCGGCCTTGGCATCAACCCGCATTACGGAACGCCGCGCAATCCCGCTTCCACGGATGGCCACCGGCTGCCGGGCGGCTCTTCTTCCGGCGCGGGTGTCGCGGTTGCGGCTGGCCTGGTGCCGGTGGCAATCGGTACGGATACCGGCGGATCGGTGCGCATTCCCGCCGCCTTCAACGGTGTGGTGGGGTACAAGGCGAGCCGCGGCCGTTACTCGATGCGCGGCGTCTATCCGCTGGCTAAAAGTCTCGATTCGCTCGGCCCGCTCACTCGCACTGTGCAGGACGCCGTGTGGGTAGATGCCGCCATGCGTGGCAAGGCGGCTGTTGATGCGGCGCGCACGCCTCTGTCTGGCTTGTCGCTCGTCGTGCCGGAAACAGTGTTTTTCGATGGCATCGAGGAGGGCGTCGCGGTCGCTTTTGAGCAGGCAGTGGAACGGCTTTCCCGGGCCGGCGCTTCTGTACGGCGGCAGGCATTCCCGGTCTTTTCGCAATTATTCGATCTTATCAAGGAAAAGGGTGCGCTGGTAACGGCGGAAGCCTTCGCCCTGCACAAGGCGCGGCTGGAAGGTGCTGATGCGGCTCGCATGGACCCGCGCGTGGTTGCGCGAGCAAGACTGGGCGCGAATATCTCCCTGCCGGATTACATCGCCATTATCGAGGCGCGCGAACGCATGACGGCGGCTTTTTCGGGCATGATTGGCAAGAATGAGCTGCTGATATCGCCGACATTGCCTCATGTCGCGGCCAAGGTCGCACCGCTTGTGGAGAATGATGAGACCTTCTTTGCAATGAATGCCAAGACCCTGCGCAACACCCAGATTGGCAACTTCTTCGATCTCTGCGGCGTTTCCATTCCCTGCGGCACGGGCGAGGCGGGCATGCCCGTTGGCCTGCTGCTATCAGGCCTGCACGGCACGGATGACCACGTTCTGGGTGTGGCGATGGCTGCGGAAGAGATTATTCGGGGCTGATGATAAAGAAAAAGGCGGCCTTGTTTGGCCGCCTCTCAATGCACGCTTCAACGTGCCGCCCAGTTGGCGCCGCGGCGGAACATGGTCTTCATCTGCGGCACGGAAAACTCCTTGGCCTGATGGCCGAGCGCCGAATAGAAGACGCGGCCCTTGCCGTATTTGCGTTTCCAGACCACCGGCATCACTACACCGTCGATCCACCAGGCGTGGTCGCCGGTGAATTTTGTCGTCGCCAGCACCTCGTTGGAGGGATCGACATGCATGTAGTATTGCTCCGATGTGTAGGGGAAATCGGAAATTCCCTCCATCAGCGGGTCGTCGGGGCGGGTGATGTTGACGTGGTAGTCGATGATATTGCCGGGATGGGCGACCCACTGGCCGCCGATCATGAACTGGTATTCGACGCAGTCGCGGAAACTGTCGCCTGCACCACCGTGAAAGCCGGCAATGCCGACGCCGTTTTCGACGGCGGCGGTGAGGTTCTTGATCTCTTCCTTCTCGATCTTCGACATTGTTACGATAGGCACGACAAGGCTCAGGTCATGCACGGAAGGATCGGCGAACGCCTCCGTGCTGTGCTCGACATAGACCTTGAAACCATCCTCTTCGAGAATGTCCTTGACAATGGTGGCGCATTCCTGCGGCTCGTGGCCGCTCCAGCCGCCCCAGACGATGAGTGCTTCGCGCATTTATTTCCTCCTCGGGATTATTTGCCGAGCTGGCCGTCGACCAGCGAAGTTTCAAGGGGAGCAGGGCGCTCCACCTCGGTGGTGATGGAAACGGTGGTGCCGCTGTCCGCTGCCGTCTGGAAGGCCTCCATGACCTCCAGCACGTGCAAGGCAAGATCGCCATTGGCGCGGTGCGGGCGGTTTTCGCGGATCGCATGGGCCATGTCGGCCACGCCGATCGAGCGGTAGTTGCCGTCAGCATAGGGCGAAGACAGTGCCTGCGGCTCGAACTGGCCGCCCTTTTTCAGCAATTGCACCTCACCGCCGAAATGATTGGGGTCGGGCACGATCAATGTGCCTTCCGTTCCGTAGATTTCCAGCGGTACATGTTTGTGGCCCGCCACATCGAAGCTCATGCCCACCTGCACCACCGCGCCGTTCTTGAATGCCAGCACGCCGGAAACATGGGTGGCGACATGGACTGGGATTTTCTCGCCATTCTTAGGTTCGCTGGTGATGAGGCGTTCGTTGCGCGGCGCGATGGCGAAACCTGCCACCTTGGCGACCGGGCCGAACAGGTTGACGAGATCGGTGATGTAATAGGGTCCCATATCCAGCATCGGCCCGCCGCCGACTTCGTAATAAAAGGCGGGGTTGGGATGCCAGCGCTCATGGCCGGGGCACATGAAGGTAGCCGTTCCGCCAACCGGCTGGCCGAGCACACCCTCGTCGATCAGGCGGCGCGCGGTCTGGTGCCCGCCACCGAGGAAGGTGTCCGGCGCCGAACCGATGCGCAGGCCTCTTGCCTTTGCCGCGTCCGCAAGCCGTTTACCCTCCGCGAAATTGATGCCGAGCGGCTTTTCCGAATAGGCATGTTTTCCCGCCTCAAGTGCGCGCAGGCCCACCTCCACATGCGCCTTGGGAATCGTCAGGTTGACGATGATTTCAACGGAGGGGTCAGACAGAAGTTCGTCGATACTTCTTGCCTGAAAGCCGAACTCGTCTGCCCGCGCTTTTGCTGCCTCCTCGTTCATATCCGCCAGTCCGCGAATGTCGAGAATGGGAAACGATGCCATCGCCTTGAGATAGGCGCTGGAGATGTTGCCGCAGCCGATGATGCCGATACCGACCTTGTTCATGTGATTTCCTCCCGTAAATCAGAAATGCCTAAGCCCACTCTCAACCTTGCCGGCTAGAGCGCCGGCCCTGTCGTGTTCCATGGCGATTCGTAAAGCTCGTAAAGTGCGACAGCTGCCGCCCCCTGCGCCCACAGTTCGTCGCTTGCAACGTCGAAAACCAGCTCTGCGACGCCTGCCAGCGATGGCGGCACGGCGGCGTTGTAACTGTCGCGGATGCTGGCAATGAAGGGCTCGCCGAGCTCGAGACTGGAGCCGGTGATGATGACCCGTGGCGGCGCAAACAGCGTGACGATATTGGCAAGCGTCAGGCCAAGGGCTGCACCGGCGCGCAAGGCTGCCGCTATAAGATCGTTGTCTTCCGCCGCAATCAGCGCATGGGCATGCTGCATGCCGCGACCAAGCCGGATAGCTTCTGCAAAACGCCCGTCCACGGGGCGGGAACCGAGAATGGCGTTCTCGCCCGCCTGGCTCGCCAGCCGCACGGTTCCTTCACTGGCAAGGCCGATCACGAGGTCGCCGAGATTGTGGCTGAGGCCGCCTGCACCACGAAACAGCTGGTTTTGATGCATCACGCCAAGCCCGAGTGTCTGCTCGAGCGAGATCAGCACCATGTCCTCCAGATCGCGCGCATGTCCGAACCAGTGATGGGCAAGCGTGATGGCGTGGGCGTCGCTTTCGATGATGGTGGGGGAATTCAGCCGTGAGGTCATTTCCTCGGCAAAATCGACGTTTACTTCCCGCAGGATAGGGCTGCTGCGGATCCTGCCGGTGCGATGTTCGATGACGCCTGGCAGGCCAAGGCAGACCATGTCCACATCTTCCAGCGACAGTCCGGCATCAACCACGCAACGCCGCACCCCGTCTTCCACCAGATCGGCAATGACGCCGATCGGTTGGCGGTCTACACGGATCGGCAGGGCGAGGGTGGACAGCACGTTGCCGCAAAAATCGGTGACGACGAAGACCATGCGGCTTGCCGCAATCTTGGCGCCCACCACGCGGGCCGCATCCGGGTTCAGCTCCAGCATCACCCGCGGCCTGCCGCGTGCGCCCTCCGTGCGGATATCGCCGATATGGCGGGTAAGGATAAGCCCGTCATCGAGCAGCGATGCGGTGATCGCCGATACGGTGGTGGTGGAAAGCTGCGTTCTTTCGCTGATTTCCACCCGGGAGATCGGTCCATGGCGGCGGATGCTGTCCAGCACACTTAGCCGGTTGATCGCGCGCATCAGTTCTGGGTCTGCGGTCTTCATGGGGTCCTGCTGCGATCAATGCCGGTTCGAAAACCAATTTATGTCGGATTGCGGATTAAATAACGGTGTCAGGGAGGGGTGTGTCAAGCCGTTCGCTCAAAAAATCGGCATGGCGCCTTGACAATGAGCGAGTGCTAAGGTGAATTAATCCGCATTGGGGAATAAATGAGGAAATCCCCGAGGGAGGATCACGATCATGACGATTAGGCACGCAGGCGCAAGCCTGAGCGGCAGGCTGATAGGCTTTGCCACAACGACAAGCATTGCTCTCATGCTCGGCGCCGCAAGCGCCTCGGCCGCAACGGTCGTTAAATGGATGCATGTGGAGTTGGACCCCAAAGCCGTGGCCGTCTGGGAGGAGATTGCCAAGGACTATGAGGCCAAACATCCTGACGTGGACGTGCAACTGCAGTTTCTGGAAAACGAGGCCTTCAAGGCCAAATTACCGACGTTGCTGCAGTCCAACGACGTTCCCGATTTCTTTTATAGCTGGGGCGGCGGCGTCCTAGAGGAACAGTCAAAAACCGGCGCACTCAAGGATTTGAGCGAGGTTTTCGACGCCGATGGCGGCAAGCTGCGGCAGGCCTATAACGCGGCGGCAATCGACGGCCTCTCCTTTGACGGCAAGGTCTGGGCAGTGCCCTACAAGGTTAGCCTCGTCAGTTTCTTTTATAACAAGGAGCTGTTTGCCAAGGCGGGCGTAAAGGCGGAAGACATCAAGACCTGGGACGATCTCGGCGCCACCGTCAAGAAAATCAAGGCAGCCGGTATCGTTCCGATTGCCGGTGGTGGCGGTGAAAAATGGCCGATCCATTTCTACTGGAGCTATCTCGTCATGCGCAATGGCGGGCAGAGCGTGTTCGACGCCGCCCGCAAGGGCGAGGGTGAAGGCTTCATGGATCCCTCCATCATCAAGGCGGGCGAGCAACTGGCCGAGTTCGGCAAGCTCGAACCCTTCCAGCCCGGCTATCTCGGCTCCACCTGGCCCCAGGCGCTCGGCGTCTTCGGTGACGGCAAGGCCGCGATGATCCTGGGCTTTGACAATACTGAAGCCAACCAGCGCAAGAATGCCGGTGACGGCAAAGGCCTTGCGGCAGACAATATCGGTCGCTTCGCCTTTCCCGCCGTCGAAGGTGGTGCTGGCAAAGTCACTGACACGCTGGGCGGTCTGAATGGTTGGGCAGTCACGAAAAACGCTTCCAAGGAAGCGATCGATTTCGCGACCTTCCTGACCAGCAAGGAAAGTGAAGAGAAGATGGCGGCTGCGGGCATGATCCTGCCGGTTGCGACGGGTGCGGATGGAGCGGTCAAGAACCCGCTGCTGGCGGATTCGGCCAAGCAGCTTGCAAGCTCTACCTGGCACCAGAACTTCTTCGACCAGACACTGGGCGCTGCCGTTGGCCGCGTGGTCAACGATGTCTCCGTCGAAATCGTTTCCGGCCAGATGAGCGCCGAAGAGGGTGCCAAGCAAATTCAGGATGCTTTCGAGCTTCGCTGATTTCGGTTCCATGACGGCGCCGCGCGGGACGCGGCGCCGCAGTATCTGCCTGAATGAAAGCGGATAGAGATGACGGATATTTCCATGACTTCTGCGTCCATACCGGCGCGCGGCGCGTCGAAGACGAAGCGCAAGCAAAGCTCGGTCGCGCATGACCGTGCGCTGACCCTGCTGGTCTTCCTTCCGCCCGCATTGCTGCTCTTTACCCTGTTCGTCATCCTGCCCATGGGCGAGGCGGCATGGTACAGCCTTTACCGCTGGAACGGTTACGGCACGCCGACCGATTTCGTGGGCTTGAAGAATTTCCAGGTCCTGTTCGGCAATGCCGCCTTTTCGCAGGCTCTGCTCAATAACGGCCTCATCATCCTGATTTCCGTGCTGATCCAGATCCCGCTGGCGATCTGGCTTGCCATGATGCTGGCGCACCGCCTTCCGGGCGTCGTTGCCTTTCGGCTGGTTTTCTTCCTGCCCTATGTCCTTGCGGATGTCGCGGCCGGCCTGATCTGGCGCTTCGTTTATGATGGTGATTACGGCCTTTTCGCTGCCATCTCCAATTTCTTCGGCTTCGCCAATCCTTACGTGCTGGCCGACAAGGATGTGGCGATCTACGCCGTGCTTGGCGTCATCGTCTGGAAGTATTTCGGTTTCCACATGATGTTGTTCATCGCCGGCCTTCAATCCGTCGACAAGAACGTGCTGGAAGCTGCCGAAATCGACGGCGCATCCGGCTGGCAGAAGTTTCGATACGTCACCTTGCCGATGCTCGGCTCAACGGTGCGCCTGTCCGTCTTTTTTGCGGTGATCGGCTCGCTACAGCTGTTCGACATGATCATGCCGCTCACCGGCGGCGGTCCGTCCAACTCCACGCAAACCATGGTCACCTTTCTCTATACCTACGGCGTCATGCGCATGCAGGTGGGGCTTGGCAGCGCGGTGGGTGTCGTTCTCTTCGTTATCTGCGTGACGCTCGCCTTCGGTTACAAAAGGATTTTCATGCGCCATGACTGAACCATCCACTTCCGTCCGCATGCCGCTGCAAACAAAGCTCTATCTTTATATATCGCTGAGCCTGATCGCGGCCATCGTGCTCATCCCGCTTCTGACGACGGCGCTTGGCGGCTTCAAGACGCTGGGGGATCTCCGCGTCAACCCGTTCGGCTTGCCAGCCGAGTGGCAATGGGCCAATTACGGCGACATCCTCTTCGGCAAGCGCTACTGGCTGCAGATATTCAATTCGCTGGTGATTGCGCTGTTGACGGTCTTTTTGACGCTGACCGTCTCGGCCATGGCCGCCTTCACCTTTGCGCATGTGAAGTTCTTCGGCTCGTCTTTCCTGCTGAATTACTTCCTGCTGGGACTGATGTTCCCGGCGGCGACCGCCATCCTGCCGCTGTTCATCCGCATCCGCGATCTCGGTCTGCTCGATACCTATTGGGGCGTGGTTCTGCCGCAGGTGGCTTTCGGGCTCGGCATGAGCATCCTTCTGTTTCGCAATTACTTCCGCAATCTGCCGGAAGAATTGTTTCAGGCCGCTTTCGTGGATGGTTGCGGCTATCTGCGCTTCTTCTGGCACATTTCGATGCCGCTCTCACGACCCATCGTGGCGACGGTTGGGATCGTTTCCTTCGTCGGCAGCTGGAACAGCTACATTCTGCCGCTGATCATGCTGAACTCGGAATCGAAATATCCCTGGCCACTCGGCATCATGGTCTATCGCGGCGAATTCGGCACGGAATGGCAGCTCGTGCTCGCCTTCATCACGCTGACGATCCTGCCGACCGTCATCGTCTTCTTCCTCGCACAGAAACACATCATCGCGGGCCTGACGGCCGGTGCCGTCAAATCGTGACTTGAAAGGAGCAAAACATGGCTTCCGTCGAACTTAGGGATATCCGCAAGTCCTATGCCTCGCTCGATGTCATTCACGGCATCTCGCTCGATATAACCGATGGCGAATTCATTGCGCTGGTCGGGCCTTCGGGCTGCGGCAAATCTACCCTGCTGCGCATGATCGCCGGGCTGGAGGAAATCACCGATGGGGATATCCTCATTGGCGGCACCGTCGTCAATTCCATGACGCCGCGCGAGCGCAATATCGCCATGGTATTCCAATCCTATGCGCTGTATCCGCATATGACGGTCGCCGAAAACATGGGCTTCAACCTGAAACTTGCCGGGCAGCCGAAAAATGTCATCGATGAGCGCGTGGCGGAAGCCGCACGCATGCTCGATCTCGGCAAGCTTCTGGACCGCAAGCCCTCGCAGCTTTCGGGTGGCCAGCGCCAGCGCGTCGCCATGGGCCGCGCCGTGGTGCGCAACCCGGCCGTCTTCCTGTTCGATGAGCCGCTGTCCAATCTGGATGCCAAGCTGCGCGTGCAGATGCGTAGCGAAATCAAGGCTCTGCATCAGAAAGTCGGTACGACCTCCATCTACGTCACCCATGACCAGATCGAGGCAATGACGCTGGCCGACCGGGTGGTGGTGCTCAATCACGGCCGTATCGAGCAGCAGGGCACGCCGCTCGAACTTTACAAGACACCTGCCAATCTTTTCGTTGCCGCCTTCATCGGCTCGCCGGCCATGAACCTCATCGAAGGCGTGGTCGACGGCGAGGGCGATCAACCTGCCGCCCGGCTGAAGGACGGGACGGCGATCCGCATTGCCGCCTCAAGAAATGTCAAGCGCGGCCAGTCGGTGACGATCGGGTTGAGACCGGAACATATCGGTTCGACCGTCGGCGGCGATATTTCACTGTCCGGCAGGACGGTGTTGGTCGAGCCGACGGGCGCGCAGACGCATGTGGTCTTCGAACTGGCGGGCGATCAGGTTACGGCGGTGGTGGATGGCGAGCAACTGGTCAAGGTCAACACCCCCTTTGCCGCCACCGTGCATCACGAGCGTGTGCATGTGTTCGACAGGGCAAGCGGTCTGGCGCTTTAGACGTGTTTCGTTTTTTAGTGGAATAACGAAATTCTCTCGCTCCCCGGCATTTGGGGCTTGTCTGAAAATTATGAGCGGTTAGCTTGGCAAATTGGGAGCCAAAGCGGTTTTACCGCTGAACTGTATCGATACAGGAGGAGATTTTTATGAAAACGATCAAGGGACCGGGTCTTTTTCTCGGTCAGTTTGCCGGTGATGCTGCGCCTTTCAATACATGGGACGGCATTACCAAATGGGCAGCAGAAAAGGGTTATGCCGGCGTGCAGGTTCCCACCTGGGCCGGGCAGTTGATCGATCTGAAAAAGGCTGCGGAATCCAAGGATTATTGCGATGAATTTGCGGGTGTCGCCCGCCAGAACGGCGTCGAGGTAACCGAGCTTTCCACCCATTTGCAGGGCCAGCTGGTTGCCGTTCACCCCGCCTATGACGAGGCCTTCGATGGTTTTGCAGCACCTGAAGTGCGCGGCAATCCGAAGGCTCGCCAGCAATGGGCGGTGGAACAGGTGAAGCTTGCCCTGAAGGCTTCGAGAAATCTCGGCATCAACGCACATGCGACCTTTTCGGGCGCTCTTGCCTGGCCCTTCATCTATCCGTGGCCGCAGCGCCCGGCCGGTCTGGTGGAAACCGCCTTTGACGAGCTGGCAAGACGCTGGACGCCGATCCTCGATTACGCCGATGAGCAGGGCGTGGATGTCTGCTACGAAATCCATCCCGGCGAAGATCTGCATGATGGCGTGACTTTCGAGATGTTCCTGGAGCGTGTGAAGAACCACAAGCGCGCCAACATGCTCTACGACCCGTCGCATTACGTGCTGCAATGCCTTGATTATCTTGACAATATTGACATCTACAAAGACCGCATCAAGATGTTCCATGTCAAGGACGCTGAGTTCAATCCGACCGGCCGCCAGGGCGTGTATGGCGGTTATCAGGGTTGGGTCAACCGTGCGGGCCGCTTCCGCTCGCTGGGTGACGGGCAGGTGGATTTCGGTGCGGTATTCTCGAAAATGGCTGCCAATGATTTCGACGGATGGGCAGTGGTTGAATGGGAATGCGCGCTGAAACATCCTGAAGACGGTGCCCGGGAAGGGGCCGAGTTCGTCAAGCACCATATCATCCGCGTCACGGAAAAAGCCTTTGATGATTTCGCATCTGCCGGCACCGATGATGCGGCCAACCGGCGCATGCTTGGGCTTTAAAAGCATTTCCAGGAAAAGTGTGAAGCCGTTTTCCGTGTGGGAATGCGCTTAGAAAATGCCGAGGAGACATTATGGCTATTGAAGGAAAGACAACCGACAAGGCGAACACGCGGATTCGCCTGGGCATGGTGGGTGGCGGTTCGGGTGCATTTATCGGCGGCGTTCACCGCATGGCCGCGCGGCTCGACAACCGCTTCGATCTCGTGGCCGGGGCCTTGTCCTCGACACCGGAAAAATCCCTGGCCTCCGGCCGCGAACTCGGGCTTGCTCCAGAGCGTTGCTATGGGTCATTCGAAGAAATGGCCGAGAAGGAAGCGCTTCGCGAGGATGGTATCGAGGCGGTAGCGATCGTCACGCCCAACCACGTACATTATCCTGCGGCGAAGGCGTTTCTGGAACGCGGCATCCATGTCATCTGCGACAAGCCGCTGACCTCCAATCTGGAGGATGCCAAAAAGCTGAAGGACGTGGCGGACAAGGCGGACGCGCTGTTCATCCTCACCCATAACTACACCGGTTATCCTATGGTGCGGCATGCGCGTGAACTGGTGGAAACCGGTGCGCTCGGGAACATCCGTCTGGTGCAGATGGAATATCCGCAGGATTGGCTGGCTGAGCCGTTGGAGCAGACCGGTGCGAAACAGGCCGTCTGGCGCACCGATCCGGCGCAATCCGGTGTCGGCGGCTCCACAGGGGATATCGGTACCCATGCCTATAATCTCGGCTGCTTCATTTCCGGTCTGGAAGCCGATGAACTGGCAGCGGATGTACATACCTTCGTGGAAGGTCGCCGTCTGGACGACAATGCGCATGTGATGCTGCGCTTCAAGCCAAAGGACGGCAAGCAACCAGCCAAGGGCCTGCTTTGGTGCAGCCAGGTGGCTGTCGGGCATGAAAACGGGCTGAAGGTCCGCGTTTACGGTGACAAGGCAGGCATCGAGTGGACGCAGGCTGATCCGAACTATCTCTGGTTCACGAAGCTTGGCGAGCCGAAACAGCTCATCACCCGCGGCGGTGCTGGCGCCGGTGCTGCGGCCGCGCGCGTCACGCGCATTCCCTCGGGCCATCCGGAAGGATATCTCGAAGCCTTCGCGACCATCTATACCGAAGCGGCCCACGCCATCGAAGCCCGCCGCACCGGTTCGGAGCTCGACAAGGCGGTCACCTATCCGACCGTCGATGACGGTGTCAAAGGCGTCGCTTTTGTCACCGCCTGCATCGAATCCGGCAAGAAGAATGGCGGCTGGGTGAAGCTGTAAGATCGACATGGCGTCGCGGCGTATTTCTTCTCCCTGCGGGGAAGCGCCGGATGAGGGGGCAAGCTCTCGGCTTATCTCTGCCTGCTTTCCCCTCATGACCCACATGAAGACGTGATCAATTTGCGCGTGTCATCTGATGCTGCATTCGTTCAGTCACGGGGCAACCGTCCTGTATTCTCGTCCAGGATGAGACGTTAAGTTTCATTTCGCAGCGCGCGAGATAGGAGCCGCCATCGACCCTCAGGCAGGATGTCTGGCCGAGTTCGAACATGACACCGCGATTTCGGCATTTGCAATTGTGGGCGTCCGCCAAGGTGGGGATCAGGGCCAGGGCTAGACCAATTACGAGCACTCCAAAACGCATGGCTGAGGCTCCAAAAGACAGGCCACCAGATTATACCTGTCCGACGGTATAGTCAAAACAGCCACCCTCAACGATGCGCACCGCACGGCCATAACAGGCTCGAGCTCTCCCGCTTTCACCCGATCAAAATCGCCCTGATATCATTCACATTCGTCAGCGTCGGACCGGTGACGACAAGGTCGCCAACCGCCTTGAAGGCGGTGTAGCTGTCGTGTCCCACCAGCGACCGGCGCGGATCGGCACCGGCGTTGCGCATACGCGCAAGCGTACCGGGCGTCACCAGTGCGCCTGCCGCATCCTCAACGCCGTCTACGCCGTCGCTATCGCCGGCAATGGCCCAGATACCGTGTGCACCCTTCAGCGTCAGTGCAAGGCTCAGCAGAAATTCCGTGTTGCGCCCACCCTTGCCGGCCAGCCCTTTGCCGATCGTCACCGTGGTTTCTCCGCCGGAAAGCAGCACGGCCGGGCCTTTGACTGGCAGGCCCTTGCGGCTGGCGGAGAGGGCGATACCCGCCATCACCGCGCCGACATCCTTTGACTCGCCCTCCAGCGAATCCCCGAGGATGAGCGGCGTAAGGCCAAGCTTCACCGCCTCGTCCGCCGCCGCCTGTAGGGCGAGCGAGGGTGTCGCGATCAGCCTGATGTCCTCTTCTATATCGCCTGCCTTCGGCGTTTCCTCGCCCTTTTCCAGCACTTTGCGCACATTCTCGGGAAGATCGAGCGCATAACGGGAGACGATTTCCCGCACATTGTTGATATCGCTCGGATCGGCAACCGTGGGGCCGGAAGCGATTTCGGAGGGATCGTCGCCCGGTACGTCTGAAATCAACAGCGAAACCACTCTGGCCGGTTTGGCGGCCAGCGCCAGTCGTCCGCCCTTGATGCGGGAGAGGTGCTTGCGCACGGCATTCATCTCGGAAATCGTCGCACCGCTGGCAAGAAATGCGCGGTTGACGGCCATCTTGTCCGCAAGCGTCATGCCTTCGGCAGGTGCGACCATCAGTGCCGAACCGCCGCCGGAAATTAGCGCGATCACCATGTCGTCTGCGGTCAGCCCTTCAACGGAGGCAAGAATGCGTCTTGCCGCTTCAGCACTCATGTCGTCGGGCACGGGATGGGAGGCCTCGATGATTTCGATGCGCCCGGCCGGAACGGCATGACCGTAACGGGTTACGACGATACCGGAGAGGTTCACATCCGCCCAGGCCTTATCAAGCGCTGCGGCCATGGCAGCCGAGGCCTTGCCCGCGCCGACCACCACGCACCTGCCCTTGGGCGGGGAAGGAAGATGATGTTGCAGCACCTTTGCGGGATCGGCACTCGCCACTGCCGCCATAAATATGCGGTTGAGGGCGTCTTTTGCGCGGAGATCGTTCCATGCGGTCATAGGTTCATACTCCGATCCAGAGGAAGCCGAGCGCAAACAATGCCGGCAAAGCCTGAATGAACAGGATTTTCATATTGGCGGTAATGGCGCCGAAAATGCCGGCTACCAGGACGCAGGTGAGGAAGAAGACCTTGAAACTCAGTCCTTCATCGCCCTGCGTGAGCCCATAGATCAATCCGGCTGCCAGAAAACCATTGTAAAGCCCCTGATTGGCGGCAAGCACCTTCGTCTGTCGCGCAAAATCCTCAGAGAGGCCGAAGGCCTTGCGGCCGGCCGGCTTTTCCCACAGCAGCATTTCCAGAATGGTGATGTAAACATGGATGGCCGCAACCACGGCAATCAGAATGCTGGCGATCATCGGCGGTTTCCTCCAAACCCTGATGTCCGGCGCGTCAATTATCCGCAAAAAGGGAGAGGCCGACCGGATAATCCGTTTTAACGGTGGTACACATGGCCGCAAGGCCATAATCCCTCTCTTCCCGCGCAAACCTGTTGAAGAGCCGCACGGCATTGCTTGACTCTTTGCTGAAATAAGAACAAAACAGGAACAATAAAACTGAAAAACCGGAATTGAAACCTGTCATGCCATGCAAAAGCGCGCGGAACAGTTGCTCGTTGTCGAAGAGCTGCGTGAAAGGCTGGAAAGGATCGGTGGCGGTCCTCACCGCCTGCACGAGGCCTTGCCTTTCGGCGTGGATGCCATCGATCACCATTTGCCTGGAGGCGGGCTGAAGCTCGGTTGCCTGCATGAGGTGAGCGGCGGCGGCAATGGTGCCGCCGATGGTGCGGCAGCGGCGCTTTTTGCGGCCGGTGTGGCAGCAAGGCTGTCCGGCAAGGTCTTATGGTGTGTCACCCGCAGGGATCTGTTCATGCCGGCATTGACGCAGGCGGGCCTGTCGCAGAACCGGGTCATCATCGTCGAATGCCGCGATGAGAAAGGCGTGCTCGACTGTTTCGAGGAAGGCTTGCGCTGCAACGGTTTTGGCGCCGTGATGGGCGAGCTTGCGAAGTTGCCGATGAATGCCTCGCGGCGGTTGCAACTGGCGGCGGAAACCTCTGGTGTCACCGGCATTGCCATTCGACGCTTCCGGCGCCCAGCCGATGCGGCGTTGTTTGGCGAGCCGACGGCCGCTGTAACCCGCTGGCGTGTCTCTGTCCGGCCATCTTCGCCCCTGCCGGTGCCGGGGGTCGGCAGGCCACGCTGGTTTCTGGAACTTTTGCGATGTCGCGGCGGCGAAAGCGCTGCATTTGAAGTGGAAGCCTGTGATGCAAAGGGTCGTCTCGCTTTACCTGCCGACATGGCCGACGGATCGCTACCGGCGTCTTTCGGGGCAGAACGCGCCGCCGGTTGAAAAGCCGCTGGTCATGATCGGCCGTCAGGGCAGCCGCCGCCCGGTGCTGGCGCTGGACAAGGCAGCAAAGGCGGCGGGCATCAGGCCCGGTACACCCGTCAGCAAGGCGCAGGCTTTGGTGCCGGGTCTCGTTGTCGAGGATCTGGATGCGGCGGCGGATGCCCGCGCCCTGCAACAACTCGCTTTTCATTTCCTGCGTATCTATGCCCCGATCGTCGCCGCAGATCCGCCTGATGGGCTGGTGCTGGATACGGCAGGTGCGGACCATCTGCACGGCAATGAGACGCTGATGTTGAGCGGCATGGTGAACCGCCTGCATGCCGCAGGCTTCGCCGCCCGCGCTGCCATTGCCGATAGCTGGGGGGCGGCCCATGCGCTTGCCCGGTTTGGCCGTGAGGAGATCAGCATCGTATCGCCGGGCGGGCAGCGGGCGGCGATCAGCGGGCTGCCGCTGGCGGCGCTCAGGCTGGAGGAGCGTATCGTTTCCGGATTGAAGGTGCTCGGTTTTCGCACCATAGGCGAACTTGCCGAGGCTCCACGGGCGCCGTTGACCCTGCGTTTCGGCCCGGAAGTGGTCAGGCGGCTTACCCAGGCTTTCGGCGAGACTGGCGAACCTATCGAGCCGGTGCGCATTGCCGAACTGGTGGAGGTGCGCCGCGCCTTTCCCGAGCCGATCGCGGCGGCGGAGACAATTGCCCGCTATGTGCAAAAGCTGGTTGCTGAGCTTTGCGTCTCGCTGGAAAAGCGCGGCCTTGGCGCACGTCGCGTCGATCTGGTGCTGCACCGGGTGGATAGCGGCTTGCAGGCCGTGCGGGCCGGCACCTCCAGACCGGTGCGTGATGCCAAACAGCTTGTCCGGCTTCTGACCGACCGTATCGACACCATCGATCCCGGTTTCGGCATCGAGATGATGGTGCTGACCGCCACCCATGCCGAGCCGCTTATCGCCGCGCAGGCCCGGTCCTCGCTTCTGGAGGAAGGGCGTGCGGAAATCGCCGATACGGTCGATGTCATCCTCAATCGTGGCCACAGGGTATATCGTTATGCGGCGGTGGCAAGCGACGTGCCGGAACGTTCTCTTGCCAGCGTTGCGGCGCTGGCACCTGAGGATACGCTCGGCTGGCCTTGCCACTGGCCGCGCCCGGTCAGGCTTTTTGCAAGGCCGGAACCCATCGAAACTCTGGCGCTGCTTCCGGATCATCCGCCGCGTTATTTCATCTGGAAAGGCGTGCGCCATAATGTGCGGCGCGCTGATGGGCCGGAACGGGTGTTTGGCGAATGGTGGAAACGCGACCGCGAAAAGGCCGCCGTGCGCGATTATTTCACTGTCGAAAACGAAAGCGGCGAGCGCTTCTGGATTTTCCGCTCAGGTGATGGCGAACATACCGAGACGGGCTCACAGGGCTGGTTCATCCATGGGGTCTTCGCATGAGCACGCCGCGCTATGCCGAGCTTCAGGTGACCACGCATTTCTCCTTCCTGCGCGGTGCAAGTTCCTGTGATGAACTGTTCGAACAGGCAAAAAATCTCGGTATCGAGGCACTCGGCATCGTCGATCGCAATAGCCTTGCGGCCATTCCCCGCGCTTATGAAGCGGCCGATAATCATGGCATCCGGCTCGTCATCGGCTGCCGGCTCGATCTGGATGACGATCTTTCCGTGCTTGTCTATCCCATGGATCGCCCGGCTTACGGGCGGCTTTGTCGGCTGCTTTCCGTCGGCAAGAAGAGGTGTGGCAAGGGTAAGTGTCGGCTCACATGGGACGATCTCGTAGCTTATGGCGAAGGCCTTATCGTGGTGCTGCTCGCCGATCTGGCTGACGATCTCTGCGCGCTTCGCCTGCGCCGGTTGAAAGCTACTTTTGCTGACCGGGCCTATATGGCGCTGAGCCTGCGAAGACGACCCAACGACCAGATGCGGCTTTTCGAATTGTCGAATATGGCTGCAGCCGCTGATGTGCCGACTGTTGTTACCAATGACGTGCTGTTTCATGTGCCCGAGCGTCGCATGCTGCAGGATGTCGTTACCTGCATCCGGCACAATTGCACCATTGACGAGGCGGGTTTCCGGCGCGAGCGGCATGCCGACCGCTATATGAAGCCGCCTCAGGAAATGCACCGGCTGTTTGCCCGCTACCCGGAAGCACTGGCCCGCAGCCTCGAAATCGCGAAGCGTTGCACCTTTTCGCTGAAGGAGCTGGTCTATCAATATCCTGAAGAGCGCAGCCTGCCGGGGCTGACGGCGCAACAGGCGTTGGAAAAGCTCGTCTGGGAAGCGGCGCCGGGGCGTTATCCGGATGGTCTGCCGGAGAAGGTGGAAAAGGCGCTGCATCATGAGTTGGGGCTTATCGGCAGGCTGGAATATGCACCCTATTTTCTGACGGTAAATGCCATCGTCCAATTTGCACGGGGGGAAAATATTCTCTGTCAGGGGCGCGGCTCAGCCGCCAATTCGGTGGTATGTTATGTGCTCGGCATCACCGCCATCGATCCTCTCAAGGTTGATCTCCTGTTCGAACGTTTCGTTTCGGAAGAACGGCGCGAGCCGCCTGATATCGACGTGGATTTTGAGCATCAAAGGCGCGAGGAGGTCATCCAGTGGGTTTATAACACTTATGGTCGCGACAAGGCCGCGCTGTGCTCGGTCGTCACCCGTTATCGCGGGCGCGGGGCGCTGCGCGATGTCGGCAAGGTTCTGGGCCTGCCGGAAGATTTGACCAAACTTCTGTCCTCGCAGGTCTGGCGCTGGAGCGAAGGGGTGGGCGAAAAGCAGGTGCAGGAACTGAACCTCAATATGGAGGACCGCCGCCTGAAGCTCGCCTTCGAGCTGGCCAACCAGCTTGTCGGCACGCCGCGCCATCACAGCCAGCATCCGGGCGGCTTCGTTCTGACCCATGACCGGCTGGACGAGTTGGTGCCGATCGAACCCGCCGCCATGGACGACCGGCAGATCATCGAATGGGACAAAGATGACATAGATATCGTCAAATTCATGAAGATGGATTGCCTGGCGCTCGGCATGCTCTCCTGCATGAGACGCGGTTTCAACATGCTGGAGGAGCGCACGGGCGTTAAATACGATCTCGCCACTGTCCCACAGGATGATGACCCCACCTATGCCATGATCCAGAAAGCCGACACGCTGGGTACCTTCCAGATTGAAAGCCGGGCGCAGATGTCCATGCTGCCGCGGTTGAAGCCAAAGATATTTTACGATCTCGTCATTCAGGTCGCCATCGTTCGTCCCGGTCCCATTCAGGGCGACATGGTGCACCCCTATCTTCGTCGCCGTGACAAAAAAGAAGAAGAACATTATCCCAAAGAGGAACTGAGAGGCGTGCTGGGCAAAACGCTGGGTGTACCGCTGTTTCAGGAGCAGGCGATGCGCGTCGCCATCGAATGCGCCGGTTTTTCACCTGGTAAGGCGGATCAGTTGCGTCGCGCCATGGCGACCTTCAAGAATGTCGGCACCATCTCCAAATTCCGCCAGGATATGATCGATGGCATGGTGGATCGTGGTTATGAGCAAGAATTCGCCGAACGCATCTTCAAGCAGCTGGAAGGGTTCGGCAGTTATGGTTTTCCAGAAAGCCATGCGGCCTCCTTCGCGCTGATCGCCTATGCCTCCTCATGGCTGAAATGCCATTATCCCGATATTTTCTGTACGGCGCTTCTCAATTCGCAGCCAATGGGTTTTTACGCCCCGGCGCAGATTGTGCGTGATGCGCGCGATCATGGCGTGGAGGTGCGCCCGGTTTGCGTGAACAATAGCCGGTTTGATTGCACGCTGGAGCCCACGGGCAAGAAGAATGCGAATGGTAAAGAGCGCTACGCCGTGCGGCTTGGCCTGCGCATGGTGAAGGGGCTTTCCAACGATCATGCAGCAAAAATCGTCGCCTGCCGTCAGGATCGCGATTTCGTTTCCGTGGACGATCTCTGGCGGAGGGCAGGTGTTCCCGCCGCTGCCCTAGTCTGTCTCGCCGAAGCCGATGCCTTTCTGCCGTCGCTGTCGCTTTCCAGACGCGAGGCGCTGTGGGCCATCAAGGCGTTGCGGGATGAGCCGTTGCCGCTTTTTGCTGCCGCTGCCAGCCGGGAAAACGCTGTGGTGGATGAGCTTTCCGAACCCTCCGTCGCGCTGCGGCCCATGACTGATGGCGGCGAGGTGGTGCAGGATTATGGCCATGTGGGGCTGACCCTGCGCGAACACCCCATGTCCTTCCTGCGGCGCGATCTTTCCCGCCGGCGCATCGTCAGCTGCGCGGAGGCGGTGCGCGTCCGTGATGGCACGTGGCTGGAAACGGCGGGGCTGGTTCTGGTGCGCCAGCGCCCAGGCTCGGCAAAGGGAGTGATCTTCATGACTCTGGAGGATGAGACGGGTATTGCCAATGCGGTTCTGTGGGTAAAGACCTTCGAAAAATACCGGCGCGTGGTGCTTTCCGCCGGTATGGTCGGCATTTACGGCAAGATCCAACGGGAAGGCGAGGTGGTGCATCTGGTCGCACACCGGCTGACCGATCTGTCAGAGGCGCTGGCAAGCGTGGGTGAGCGCAACCACCCCTTTCCTCTGCCGCATGGGCGCGGCGACGAGTTCCACCACGGTATTCCGCCGGACGATCATCGCAACATCAGGAAACGCCCACCGCCTGCGACCCAGGATGGAGATGAGGTGGAGAGGATAAAGGTCATTTCCCGCAATTTCCATTAGAGCATTTCCAGTAAAAGTGCGTAGCGGTTTTACGTCCAGAAAATTCGTAAAAACAAAGAGATAGAGCGCGTCCAAAGATTCTGTTTAAGCCGGACGTGCTCTAAGATGCGCTCTATGCCGCATCTTCTAGACCAGAGGTGTCCTTCCTGCGGAACTGGCTGGGCGGCGCGCCGATCACGCGTTTGAAGGCGCGGCTGAAGGATGCCTCGGAATCGTAGCCGAGCTTTTCCGCCGCCAACGTGACACGCATACCCTCGCGCAGCCACAGTCGCGCCTGATGCATGCGTATGCGAACGACATAACGGGCTGGGCTTTCACCCACCACACGGGTGAAGCGTTCTGCAAAACTCGAGCGGGATGCACCCATCAGGGAGGCAAGCTCTTCCACGCTCCAGTCTTTCTCGGGGGTAAGGTGGATCGCTGCAAGCACCCGTCCGAGTTCGGGATTGCGCACGGCGGCAAGCCAGCCGCTGGAATCGCCGCAACCATATTCTACCCATGTGCGGATCAGTGTTGCCGTCAAGACATCGGCAAGCCGCGCCAGAATGCCACCGGCACCAACACGGTTCAGTTCCACTTCGCGCGCCATGGCTTCCAGGAGATGCGGAATGGCCGGATCGCTTTTGGCGAGATCGCTGGTCAGCATCACATCCGGCATCAGTTGCAAAAGCGGATGCAGATTATCCATGTTGAAACGCATCGAGGCGGTAAAGGCTACCGTGTCGCCGCCGGCACCGGCACATTCCATGTCGAAAATGCCCTGACATACTTCCTTTTTACCGAACCGGTCGAAGAGGGCAGGTGTTACATCCTCGCCGCTGCCCAGCACATGGGCGTGGCCACGGGGAAGAAGCACTGCATCGCCGCACGTAAGCGTCAGCCATTCTCCGGAAGGTTTGCGTAATTTTGCCTGGCCCACGCCAATAAAATGAAACCGCGCCGCCTCCTGCTCGGGAAAGGCCGTCGCCCAGGGCGTTGCCATGCGGCAGCGGCCATATTCCACGCCGTCAAGCCGCAGACCACGCAGCATTTCCGTCAATGCATCATTCATGGCAACTCACAAATTCGGACGTTTGGTTAAGGAATGCGGATTTTTTAGCATGGAAACGCCGAGCTGTCACGCGTAGCTTACGACCATCGATTTGTGAGGCGACGCACCGGGCTCCCACCGGCTTCATCGTTTTGCCATTCCGTTTCAGGGCTCGTTCCCAGACTGCGCATCAGGAGATTTTCATGAATAACCGAACAATCAACGAACTTGAATATGCGCCACACAGACAAGAGCCGGATGCGAAGTGGGCGGCGGTGGTTTCGCTTTCGCTCGGTGTCTTCGGGCTGGTAACGGCGGAATTCCTGCCGGTCAGCCTTCTGACGCCACTGTCGACCGATCTCTCCATCAGCTCCGGCATTGCCGGCCAATCCATCACCGTCACGGCACTGGTCGCAGCGGTTGCCGGTCCCGGCGTCGTCATCGGCACGCGCAGCATTGATCGCCGGTGGACCCTGCTTGGCCTCACGACGTTGCTGATCATTTCCAGCACATTGGCCGCTTTTGCCAACGGTCTTTTCATGCTGTTTACATCGCGCGTTTTGCTCGGCATCGGCCTTGGCGGCTTTTGGGCCATGTCGGCGGCGCTGGCGCTAAGGCTTGTTCCGCTGGATAAGATGCCGCGCGCCATGGCCATCATCCTAACCGGCGTTTCGGTTGCCACCGTTTGCGCAGCCCCTGTCGGAGCGTGGATCGGCGCGACGCTTGGCTGGCGTGCGGCCTTTGTCGTCGCCGGCGTGCTGGGTGTCATCGCACTTGTCGTGCAGTTGCTCACCGTTCCCTCGCTGCCGCCGGCCGGTGCGCCCGGCCTGTCCACCATGTTCCGGCTATTGCAGCGCCCGCAGGTCAGGATCGGCCTTCTGACGACGCTATTCATCGTTGCGGGTCACTTCGCCGGCTTCACCTATGTTCGCCCCTTCCTCGAAGACGTGCCGCAGCTTGGCGTCGAAGCGATCTCGCTCGTTCTTCTGGCTTACGGCGTGGGCGGTTTTTTCGGTAATCTCTTCGGCGGCTTCCTCGCCGAGAAAAACACGGCATGGGCCGTGACGTTTGCTGCCACCCTGATTGCCGCATCCGCTTCCGTGCTGGTGATTGCCGGTGCATCTCCCGTTGTCGCTGGCTTTGCCATTGCCTCCTGGGGTTTCGCCTTCGGTGCGCTTCCTGTCAGCGTGCAGAGCTTCATCACCCGCGTCGCCTCAGACGAGGCCGAAAGTGCGGGCGCGTTGCTGCTCACCACCTTCCAGATCGCCATTTCCAGCGGCGCTGTTCTGGGCGGACTGCTGATCGACCTTCAGGGTGCGACGATGGTCTTCGTCTTCGTCAGCATTGCAGCACTCCTCGGCGCATCGCTCATGGCATCGCGCCGTGGCGTGGTGCCGCAGATTGAAGCGTCGCAGGGGTAAGATACTTGCCGGAAGGAAAAGGGCCCGCATCCGTGCGGGTCCGAATTTTATGATGAAAAGCCACCCCCTCCGTCATGCCGGCATCAGGCCGGGGGTGACAGAAGGGATGTCTATAGGCTTTTCGCCCTCAAGGCGTCTTGATTGCCTTTCGCGTCCGGTCCTTGCCGACCTCGATTACATGGCGCATGGCTTTCACGGCGGCGTCCGCATCACGGGCGGCGATGGCGTGCACGATCCGCAGATGGTTTGCGGCGATCTCGGCGATGGTTCCGGGCGACGAGGCCGGGGATGAAAGCTGGAATGAGATCGCAAGGGCGGCTTCGATCAGCCCGCTTGCCGAACGCATGAAGGGATTGCCGGACATATGCGCCACGGCGAGGTGGAATTCGAGGTCGACCTTGGCGATGGTTTCCGGCGTATGCTGCGGATTGTCGAATTTGGCGGCAATCACATAAAGTGAAACGATATCGTCATTCGATGCCTGAAGCGCGGCAGCTGCCGCTGCCGCCGGTTCGAGCGCGAGGCGGATTTCCGCCAGATGTGTCACGAATTCCTGGTCTATCCCGGCTTCGCAGCGCCAGCCCAGCACATCCGGGTCAAAGAAGTTCCAGCTCGAACGGTCGAGAACGCGGGTGCCGACCTTTGCCTTGGGTTCGACCAGCCGCTTGGCGGCCAGCGTCTTCATCGTCTCGCGCAACACGGTGCGCGAGACCCCGAAACGGAGAGACAGTTCGGCATCGTTAGGCAGCAGGGATCCTTCCGCAATCCTGCCCGAGACGATGGCGCTGCCGAGTTCGGAGACCACATGCGCGTGGCTGTTCCGGCGTTTTCGCCCGCTTATCGTCGTTTCGAGCAGCCCCAATAAAGCCTCCGTGTTGGTTATGCCGGATGTGGTCCGGCCAGTCTCCTGTTTGAATACCAGATGATTGCGCGCTGCAACACGATGAAGACAAAAAGCAGCACGCCAATAACGATTTTGGTCCACCAGGATGACAGGGTTCCGTCAAAAACGATGTAGGTCTGGATCAACCCCTGGATCAGCAGTCCGACGAAGGTTCCCGCCACCAGCCCCATTCCACCCGTCAGAAGCGTTCCGCCAATGACAACAGCTGCAATAGCGTCCAGCTCCACGCCCACCGTCGCCAAGGAATAACCCGATGAGGTGTAGAGTGTGTAGACGATGCCGGCGAGGCCGGACAGGAACCCGGAAAGTGCGTAGATGCCGATTGTCGTTGTACCGATCGGCACCCCCATCAGTTCGGCCGATTGCGGGTTACCGCCAAGTGCGTAGACATTGGCGCCGAAGCGGGTGCGGCTGGCAATCAGCATGCCGGCGGCAAAGACGAGAAGCATGACAATAGCAAGTGCTGTCAGCCTGCCGCCGCCGGGAAAGCGGAAATAAAATCCCTGTATCGCATCGATGAAGGGATGCGAGATCGGTACGGATTGCGTCGAGATCAGATAGGCCGCGCCACGCGCCAGGAACATACCCGCCAACGTCACCACGAATGGCGGGATCGACAGGAAGCGTATCATCGCCCCCATCAGGCAGCCGAACAGCGTTGAGATCACGAGCACGATGGCGAAGGCCAGCAGCGGGTGAATATTATAGGTGCCGACCATGACAGCTACGAAAACGCTGGTGAAGGCGATGACGGAGCCGATGGACAGATCGATGCCACCCGACAGGATCACGAAAGTCATGCCAACGGCAGCGATGCCGAGAAAGGCATTGTCGGTCAATAGATTGCCGATCACCCGTGTCGACAGGATCGCCGGATATTGCAGCACGCACAGAAGATAGGCGATGAGGAAGATCGTCAGTGTGGTGAGGAACGGAAGATTGCGGCTGTGGATCATCGCGCGGTACCTTCCTTGGTCATTCCGTTAGCCGTGGCCGGTTTTGCGTGTGGCTTTGGCGTTTTGACAAAGCCCAGAACCGCCATGATTGCCGGCGATTGCAGCGTGAGCACCACCATGATGATGCCAGCCTTGATGATGAGGTTGAATTCCGGCGGGAAACCGGAGACCAGAATGCCGGTATTGATGGTCTGGATGATGAGCGCGCCGATCAGCGATGCGGTGATGGAGAAGCGGCCGCCATTCAGCGATGTACCACCGATCACCACCGCCAATATGGCGTCCAGTTCCAGCCACAGCCCGGCATTGTTGGCATCCGCGCCGCGAATGTCGGCGGTCACGATCATGCCGGCGATGGCCGCGCAGAGACCGGAAATGGCGTAGACGAAAAACAGCAGGAACCGTGCCCGCACACCGGCAAGTGCCGCCGCGCGGCGATTGATGCCGGTTGCCTCGATCAGAAAACCGAGCGCGCTCTTGCGCACCAGAAGGCCGATTACCAGCGCCGCCGCCATCCAGATGATGACGGGCAGGGGAATGCCTGCGAAGGAGCCGGAGCCGATGGCGGAAAAGCTGTCGTCGTTGAAGGTGAGAATGACACCTTCGGTGATGAGCTGGGCGATGCCGCGCCCCGCCACCATCAGGATCAGCGTGGCGATAATCGGCTGGATGTCGAGAAGGGCGACCAGCACCCCGTTCCACAGGCCGCAGGCAATGCCGACAGCAAGCGAGATGGCGATGACGGTTGGGATGGAATGGCCGTTGCTGATGAGTGTTGCAGCCACCGCGCCACAAATGGCGATAACAGCACCGATCGACAGATCGATGCCCTTGGTAGCGATCACCAGCGTCATGCCAATGGTCAGGAGCGCCACGGGTGCGGCACGCACGAGAATATCCATCAGACTGCCGTAAAGCCTGCCGTTCTGGAACGAAACATGCAGGAAGCCCGGCGAAACGATTGTAATCGCTGCCAGAATGACGATGAGGGCGATCAGTTGGGGAGCAAGCCTTTTCAGGCGCCTTGTCACAGCCACCATCATGCCGCCTCCGTTCTGGCCGCATCCGCAATTGCCCGCATGATGTTGTCGGCCGTCACCTCGCCGCCCTTCAATTCGCTGACATGCCGGCGGTCGGACAGCACGACGACCCGGTGGGCAACGGCGGTCAGTTCTTCCAGTTCGGACGAGATGACGACGAGCGACATGCCCTCGGTGCAGAGTTTTTCGATCATTTTGAGGATTTCCGCATGGGCGCCGATATCGATACCACGGGTCGGCTCATCGAGGATAAGAAGCCGGGGATGGGTTGCAAGCCAGCGCGCCAGAATGGCTTTCTGCTGGTTGCCGCCGGACAGGAATTTTATCGGCCGGTCAGGATCGGCCGGGCGGATGTCCAGCGATTTGATGAAGCTTTCGGCCAGTTCCACCTTTTGCCGGCGCGAAAGCGGTCGCGCCCACCCCTGGCGGGCCTGGAGAGCCAGAGCAATATTGTCGGTCACGGAAAAGTCGCCGATGATACCGTCAGTCTTGCGCTCCTCCGGGCAGAAACCGAACCCGGCCGTGATTGCGGCCTCAGGCGAAGAAAGAGCGATTGTCTTTCCGTCTATCGTGGCCTTGCCGGTATCGGGCTTGTCGATGCCGAACAGCAGGAAAGCCGTTTCCGTTCGTCCCGACCCCAAAAGACCGGCGACGCCGACGATCTCTCCCGGCCGAATGCCGAGGTCGAAGGGGGCGATGCTGCCGCGTTTGCCGTACCCCTCGAAACGGATCGGCGGTTCGCCCTCGGCAACCGTGTCGTCAGTGGCCTGATGCTCGTGGGTGATGTGCTGAAGCTCGCGACCAAGCATCATCGCAATGAGTTCGGACCTCGGCAGGTTGCCGATGTCGCGCGTGCCAACGAGGCGGCCGTTGCGCAGAACCGTCACCCGGTCGGCGATATCGTAGACCTGGTTTAGGAAGTGGGTGATTATGACGATGCCGATGCCGCGGGCGCGCAATTTTCGCAGCACGCCGAACAGCATCTCGACCTCATGGGCATCGAGGCTGGCGGTCGGCTCGTCCAGCACCAGCACCTTGCCCGAAAGATCGACGGCGCGTGCAATGGCGATGATCTGGCGGATAGCCACGGAATAGCTGGAAAGCAGGGCGTTGACGTCGATCGAAAGCCCGTATTGGGACAGCAGCGCCTGCGATTGTCTCTGCATCGAGGCTCTGTCAATGAGCCCGAAGCGATGCGGTTGGCGGCCGAGAAAGAGGTTTTCGGCAACGGTCAGATTTTCGAGAAGGTTTACTTCCTGATAGACGGTGCCGATACCGAGGGCCTGCGCTTCGCCGACATTGGTGGGCGATATCTCGCTACCTTCCAGAAAGATGGAGCCGCTGTCGCGGTGGTAAACGCCGGTCAGTATCTTGATAAGTGTTGATTTCCCTGCGCCGTTTTCGCCGAGAAGCGCGTGAATTTCACCGCGCCCGAGCGAAAAATCGACGCCGTCCAGCGCCGTTATCCCGAGAAAGGATTTACCGATGGCGCGTGCTTCCAGAAGTGGTGCCGTTTCGGACATTACGCAGGCCCTGCATGAAAGAAGCTGTGACGGAGCGGCACGCATGACATGCCGCTCCTTCCGAAGATAAGGGGTCTATTAGTAGCCCAGACCCTTCTTCGCCTCGTAGACCTTCATCGGGTCGTCAGACGCCGTGTAGAGCTTGGATTCGGTCTGAATCCACTTCGCCGGTGCCTTTTTGTCTTTCAGATAGGCTTCGAGAGCGTCGAAGGCAGGACCGGCCATGTCAGGTGTCAGTTCCACCGTCGCATTGGCTTCACCGGCGGCCATGGCCTTGAAGATGTCAGGTACGGCATCGATGGACACGACCTTGATGTCGGATCCCGGCTTCAGGCCGGCTTCCTTGATCGCCTGGATCGCGCCGACGGCCATGTCGTCATTGTGAGCGTACACGGCACAGATATCCTTGCCGCCGCCTTCGGCCTTGATGAAGCTTTCCATCACTTCCTTGCCCTTGGTACGGGTGAAGTCACCCGTCTGCGAGCGCACGATCTTGATGTTCTTGTGCGAAGCGATGGCTTCTTCGAAGCCCTTCTTACGGTTGATGGCGGGCGAAGAGCCGGTCGTGCCCTGCAATTCGACAACCTTGCAGTCCTTCGCGCCGACATCCTTGACGAGCCAGTCGCCGGCAACCTTGCCTTCGTGAACCTGATCCGAGGTGACCGCGGTCAGATAAAGATCATCCGGCGCTTCGATCTGGCGATCGAGCAGGATGACGGGGATTTTTTCTTCCTTTGCTTCCTTCAGCACGGCGTCCCAGCCGGTTGCGACGACAGGTGCGATCAGGATCGCATCGACGCCCTGCGCGATGAAGCCGCGAACGGCCTTGATCTGGTTTTCCTGCTTCTGCTGTGCGTCGGCGAATTTCAGCGTAACGCCGCGCTTTTCGGCCTGCTGCTTGGTGACAGTGGTTTCAGCGGCGCGCCATCCGGATTCGGAGCCGATCTGCGAGAAGCCGACGGTCAGCGATTGTGCGGAAACACTGGATGCAAGGCATGCGGAAACGGCGACAGTGATTGCCGCAAGAGCTTTTCTCATCTTATCCTCCCAGAAATGATGTCAGCGTGACGACGTCACTATGAGCATATAGTAATACTCTTGAAAAGGGGTTTTTTAGCGGATTTCCAATTCACGTGATGCCGATTTTATGGAGCTACAGCATTAAACTATAATAAATCAATGTCTTATTGTGTGTATTCTAATTTCTGCGCCGCGCAAAACTCGCCCGCAATATAGTCTGATCTGGCTTGACAGGCCGCGCCGCTATCTAATAGTAATACAAATAAGCAAGTCAGGTCGTGACGGAATGTGGGGCCTCGGGTCAGTTACAATCCGGCAAGGCAGGGAGGGAAGAGGCCATTGCGCAACGTCGGTATGGTCGTAAACACCGAAAAATATTCGGCTAAAGCTGAAGAACGGCTCCAGGTCACTCGTCTGGCGCTCGTCTGTCGGTTATGCGTGCTTCCGAGAAGCTGATTCCATTTTCCTTGCGCACAACATAAGCTTGTCGCATTTCGTAATATTTTACCGTTGGCCACTTCCGGCTGGAGACCGCATCATGACCAAATCCGACAATCTGCCCGCAACCCAAGGCAAGCTTCGTTCGCGCGCGTGGTTCGATAACCCCGCAAACGCTGATATGACCGCGCTTTATCTCGAGCGTTACATGAACTTCGGTCTCAGCCAGGCCGAGCTTCAGTCCGATCGCCCTATCATCGGCATCGCGCAGACCGGCTCGGACCTTTCGCCCTGCAATCGCCACCATCTGGAGCTGGCGCATCGCCTGCGCGAAGGCATTCGTGAAGCGGGCGGCATTGCCATTGAATTTCCGGTGCATCCGATCCAGGAAACCGGCAAGCGCCCGACGGCGGGTCTCGATCGCAACCTCGCCTATCTCGGCCTCGTGGAAGTGCTTTACGGCTATCCGCTCGACGGCGTTGTTCTGACCATCGGCTGCGACAAGACCACGCCTGCCTGTCTTATGGCGGCGGCCACCGTCAACATTCCGGCCATCGCCCTTTCCGTCGGCCCCATGCTGAACGGCTGGTTCCGTGGCGAGCGCACCGGTTCCGGCACCATCGTCTGGAAAGCGCGTGAACTGCTGGCCAAGGGCGAGATCGATTATCAGGGCTTCGTCAAGCTCGTCGCTTCTTCCGCACCTTCCACCGGCTATTGCAACACCATGGGCACGGCGACGACGATGAACTCGCTTGCCGAAGCACTCGGCATGCAGCTGCCCGGCTCGGCCGCCATTCCGGCGCCTTACCGCGACCGTCAGGAAATCTCCTATCTCACCGGCCTTCGCATCGTCGAAATGGTCAAGGAAGACCTTAAGCCTTCCGACATCATGACCAAGGATGCCTTCATCAACGCCATCCGCGTCAACTCGGCCATCGGTGGCTCCACCAACGCGCCGATCCATCTGAACGGCCTAGCACGCCATGTCGGCGTTGAACTGACGGTCGATGACTGGCAGACCTACGGTGAAGACGTGCCGCTGCTCGTCAACCTGCAGCCGGCCGGTGAATATCTCGGCGAGGATTATTACCATGCCGGCGGCGTTCCGGCTGTCGTCAACCAGCTGATGACCCAGGGGCTCATCATAGAAGACGCCATGACCGTGAATGGCAAAACCATCGGCGACAATTGCCGTGGTGCCATCATCGAAGACGAAAAGGTCATCCGTCCCTATGACCAGCCGCTCAAGGAGCGCGCCGGTTTCCGTGTTCTGCGCGGCAACCTGTTCTCCTCTGCCATCATGAAGACGAGCGTGATCTCGGAAGAATTCCGCAAGCGTTATCTCTCCAACCCGAACGACCCGGAAGCCTTCGAAGGCCGTGCCGTGGTGTTCGACGGTCCGGAAGATTACCATCACCGCATCGACGATCCGTCGCTGAAGATCGACGCCAACACCGTTCTCTTCATGCGCGGTGCCGGTCCGATCGGTTATCCGGGTGCGGCAGAAGTGGTGAACATGCGTGCGCCTGACTATCTCTTGAAGGAAGGCGTCAATTCGCTGCCCTGCATCGGTGACGGCCGCCAGTCCGGCACGTCTGGCAGCCCGTCCATCCTCAATGCTTCTCCGGAAGCAGCGGCAGGCGGTGGTCTGGCCATCTTGCAGACGGGCGACCGCGTTCGTATCGATGTGGGTCGTGGCAAGGCCGACATCCTGATTTCCGGCGAGGAACTGGCCAAGCGCTACGAAACGCTCTCCGCCGAGGGCGGCTTCAAGTACCCCGATCACCAGACGCCATGGCAGGAAATCCAGCGCGGCATCGTCAGCCAGATGGAAACCGGCGCGGTTCTGGAACCGGCCGTGAAGTATCAGCGCATTGCCCAGACCAAGGGTCTGCCGCGGGACAACCACTAAGGCAGGGCCGTTTACGGCTCTTTGATGGAAAGGGCTTTGCCCTTTCCATCGTCATGCCCGGACTTTGTCCAGAGCATCTGCAAATATTTGATTTTTCGATATTTTGTAAATCCTCGGGTCAAGCCCGAGGATGACGTCTCATGTGTTTAAAGTGTACTGCACGGATCGACTGTTTCACCGTGTCTGAGGCTACGCTGAACACGTTTCGGCTCAACGCCACAGTACGGGAAAACGACGTTTCAATCGCCCCGTCAGCCTGCGCTTAAAAACTTAAATCACAGGATAAAGCGACCAGAAGAACAGTTCGTATTCCTGATCACGGTCGTCATCGTTGGACTGGTCGTCCGGTCTGCGTGGCGTCCTGTCCGGCAAATCCTTCTCGACCCGCTCGTTTATGGCGGGCGTTCTTCGGCCGATGCCAAAGAGGTCAAAGGAGAGCATGTTGAACCCTGCTACCATGGCCATTTCCCTTCTTCACGCGAGTTAACAGTGCGTTAAGTTTCGCGCGTTGCCATGATTTCGTCAAGATTGACCAAGGAATTTGTCTACCATTTTTAACAACAATGGCGTGACTGACGTTCCGCCAGCACCCGATTTCGCGCAACGAACGTTTATCGGCGCTGTCAGAGACCCTTCGAGGAGGTGCCGGAATAGCCTTTTTCGGCCGCTTCCAGCGCGGAATCGGTATCTGCGGCATGGCCGAGGCTTATCAGGGCGCTTGAAACAGCGGTGATATTGGCTCGCACCGAATCCGGGTTGGCGCGCCGGCCGGTGTGATTGAGCCTTATCAGCCGTTCCGCACCGGGACCGACACCGCCCGAGACATCCGCACCTTGCTCCCTGGAAGCAGCCGCCAGAAATGCGCCGGCATCCACCGTGTCCGGCAAGATCGCTGTCGAAACCAGAGCAGACGCGTCAGTCTCCTCCACCCACGTCGGTATACCAAGGGCCTTGATGCCGTTACGAGTGGCTGTCGCCGCTCGTTCGTGGCGTTCATTGGCGGATGGCAGACCCTCTGCCTCTATCCGGTCGAGTGCCGCCTCCAGCGCATAGAATTCCAGCGGCGCAGGTGTTCCCGGGAGCGCGCCGCGGCCGGTATCGAGCCAGAGTTTCTTCTGGTCGAGAAGTGAAAGCATGGAGTTCTCAGGTGCATTGCCATGTGAAAGAAGTTTCCAGGCACTTTCGCTGACGGAGATGGCGGATAAGCCCGCCGGGCCTGCCAGCGCCTTTTGCGGGCCGATGACCGCAATATCTATGCCGAGCTGGTCAACCTCGAAGGCATGGCCGCCGATGGAAGCGACGGCATCGACGACCGTGACGATGCCTCTGTCTTTGGCGAGCGCGGCAATGGCGGGCAGGGGGTTGAGAATGCCGCTTGCGGATTCCGCGTGCACGATAGCGAGAAGATCAAAACCTGGCCCTTCGTCCAGCGCTCTCTCGACCTCGTGAAGTGATATCGGCTTTGCCGGAGCGGTGGTCAGGTTGCGAACCGTTGCGCCGCCACGCTCCAGCCAGCCCCCAAACCACGTGCCATAGGGACTAGTGACGATATTGAGCGCTCTCAGACCAGGCCGCGCGAGGCTGTTGGCCGCAGCTTCAAGCGCAAGCACTGCTTCCGCCTGTACCAGAAGCACATCGTTATTCGTGCTCATCAGCGCCGCCAGCCGGTCGGCGAGAGCGGCGTAACGGTCTGCTGGAAAGGCGGGCGGGTCGAGCAGCAATGCGTAATCCGGGGCGGGCATGTCTTATCCTTGCGTGGTGGTGGTCAGGCGCGGCGCAGCCTCGATCAGGGTTCTGGCGGTCGAGGATTGCGGCGTGGAAACGATGTTTGTTGTCCTGCCGATCTCGACGATCCGACCCGCCTCCATGATGGCGACGCGGTGGCAGACGGCGCGGATGACCGCGAGGTCGTGGGAAACGAAAATACAGGCGACGGCCGTCTCTCGCTGTATTTCGACCAGCAGTTCGAGAATTTGCCTGCGTACGGAGACATCGAGCGCTGAAACGGCCTCGTCCAGAATGAGAAGGGATGGTCTGAGTGCGATGGCTCTGGCAATTGCCACGCGCTGCCGCTGGCCGCCGGAAAGCTCGAACACCGAGCGGCCGGCATAGCTGGCGGGCAGCCCGACTCGCTCGAGAAGGCGGCGGATTTCCGCCGGGCGTTCGCGTCGTTCGACGATGCGATGAATACGCAGCGGTTCGCCTATGGCATCCTCGACGCTGGCGCGCGGGTTGAACGCGCCATGCGTATCCTGAAACACCATCTGCATATGCCGCCGCGCCGCGCGCAGTTCGCCGCCATCAAGCGCCAGCCAGTCGCGAGTTTCAAAACGGACCGTGCCTTCGTCGGCCGGGATCAGCCGCATCAGGATGCGTGCCAGTGTCGATTTTCCGCAGCCGGAGGGGCCGGCAAGCCCAAGCGTCTCGCCGGGCTGAAGCGAAAAGGATATATCGGACAGTGCTTCCACCGTGCGTGCGCCGGTCCGGTAGGTTTTCGAGAGGTTCTCTACGCTCAGAAGGGCTTCGTTCATGATGCGGCCTCATTGATCAGAGGCGGTGTCGAAAGGTCGAGATAGTCGGAGAGCAGTGCGCGCGTATAGTCGTGCGCAGGCGCGGATAACACCCGCCTGGTGGTGCCGTGCTCCACCAGCCGTCCGGCATGCAGAACGGCGATCTCGTCGGCAAGGCCGGACGCAAGACCAATATCATGGGTGATGAAGACCAGCGTTCTTTCTTCTTCACGCACCAGCCCATCCAGCAGTGCGGCAATGGCGGCCTGGCTTACCGTGTCGAGCGCGCTTGTCGCCTCGTCGGCGATCAGGATTGCGGGGTGCGCGGCAATGGCGGCTGCAATCGCCACACGCTGTCTTTGCCCGCCGGAAAGCTGGTGCGGATAGGCGCCGAGGAGATGGGTGGGATGCGGCAACCGCACCCGTTCCAGAAGATCGCGGGCAAGATCTCGTGCCTGCTTCCATGAAAGGCCCAGATGCCGCACAGCGCCTTCCGCCACCTGTTCACCGATGGTGAGAACCGGGTTCAGCGTCGCACCGGTATCCTGAAAAATATAGCCTATATCGCGACCCGGCTGCGGCCTGTCTGTGAAAAGACCGCTGTCGCGGCTCCAGGAAATATCGCCGGAAACCCGTGCGCTCACAGGCAGAAGCCCGGCAATTGCCTTGGCGAGCGTCGATTTGCCCGAACCGCTTTCGCCGATGATCGCCAGCCTTTGTCCCTGCCGGATCGTCAGCGAAATATCCTGCAGCGCCGGTCCGTCGCCGGCCGCATAGCGGACGCTGAGATCGTCGATCCTGCAGAGTGCATTGCCGCTCATGGCGTTTCTTTCCTCGTCGCCATCGCTTTGTTGATTCCCTCCGCGAGAAGATAGACGCCGAGAACCGTGACCAGAAGACCGATGCCGGGGATGACGGAGAGAAACGCCGCCGAGCGCAGGACGTTGCGTCCTTCCGCGATCATCGAACCCCAGGTGACGATATTCGGATCGCCGAGGCCGAGGAAGGACAATGCCGCCTCGGTTAGGACAGCGGCGGCGACGATGATGGCGGCGAGCGCCAGAACCGGCGGCAGCGCATTGGGAAGTATTTGCCGAAACGCGATCTCCAGCGGATACATGCCGATGGCGCGGGCGGACTGCACGTAATCCCGCTCGCGGATACTCAACACCTGCGCCCGCATCAGCCGCGCTGGATCCGCCCAGGCGCCAAGCGCAATCGCAAGGATGACGATGGGCATGGATGGGCCGATGGTGCTGACGAAGGCGAGCGCCAGAAGGAAATTCGGCACGATCTGGAAGGCGTCGGTAACACGCATCAGCGCCTCATCCACGAGGCCACCGGCAAATCCGGCAATTGTGCCGACGACGGTGCCGATCATGAGGGCGGCAGCGGCAGCGCCGATGCCGACGAGCAGGGATGCCTGCGCACCGTGGGCAAGTCCCGCCAGTACATCGCGGCCCAACCGGTCGGTGCCGAGGGGGAAGGCGGCGTCGGAGAAGGGCGCGATGAGCGGCTCACCGACGATCGACAGCGGGTCACCGGGAAACAGAAGGGGAGCGGCGAGCGCCGTCACAGCTAGCAGTGTCAGGATGATGGCACCTGCCGCACCTTCGAAACTGCGCAGGAGCCGGAGGGTGAAACTCATGTCTGTTGCTCCCCGCTGCCGATGCGCGGATCGAACACGGCATAGAGAATATCAACGACGAGATTGATCAGGATAACGAAAACGGCGCTTGTCAGAATAATGCCCATCAAGAGCGGTGTGTCGCGGCCGCTGACGGCTTCCTGCGCAAGCCGGCCAAAACCGGGAATGGCAAAAACGCTCTCGATCACCACGCTGCCGCCGAGCATGGTTGCCGCTTGCAGGCCAAGCACGGTGACGAGGGGCAGTGCGGCGTTGCGTGCGACATGGCGCAGCACGATCCGCCGTCTCGAAAGCCCCTTGGCCTTGGCGAAGAGCACGAAATCCAGCGGCCAGACCGCCGCCATGGCAGTACGCATGACGCGCAGGAAAAGCGCCAGATAGATCAGCCCGAGACTGGCGACCGGCAGGACAAGATGGCGGGCAATATCGAGCGCCCGTACAAATCCCTGTTTTCCGGACGCGATGGTTTCGATGCCGGATGTTGGCAGCCACCTCAGTTGCACGGCAAAGACGATGGCGAGCACAAGGCCGAGCCAGAAGCCCGGCGTGGCGTAAAGCGCCAGCGACAGGGCCGAGAGTACCCGGTCGGTCAACCCGCCGGGACGGGCGCCCGCCAGGATGCCGAGCGCGGTGCCGATGATGAAAGCAAGTGCGGTGGCACTACCCATCAGGAGCAGCGTGTTCGGCAGCCGTTCGAGGATTAGCCCCAGCACCGGTCGGTCAAACGCAAGCGACCAGCCGAAATCAAGTCGCAGCACCGAGCTGGCGTAAAGCCAGAAGCGGGCCAACACCGAACCGTTCAGACCATATTGCTCGCGCAGGGCATCCCGCAGTCCGGCGTCGCCGCCGCCGATGGAGACGAGATAGGCGTCAACCGCGTCACCGGATGCGTTTTCAAGCAGCACGAAGGTAAAGACCAGAACGATCAGCAGCACTGGAATGGCGCTGATCACCCTTCGCCGTAGCAATGTCGCCGCGCGCCTCACGGCGCTTCCTCAGGTGCCGACCACCGTATCCGCCCAGTTGGAAACGGCCCAGCGTGGATTGCTGGCGACGTGTTTGACAGTATCGCGCGCAACCGTGATGAAACCCCATTCGGCGACATTGATCAGCGGCAGATCGGCGGCGATCTTTTTCTGGAAATCCTTGTAGAGTACCGTGCGGGCTGCCGTATCCACGGTTTCCGCCGCCTTGTCGATCAGTGCATCGAGCGCCTTGTTCTCATAGCCTCCCTGATTGGAGAAGCCGACGCCGGCTGGAATGCCGGAGCGCACGAGAATGGTGGTGGAGATCGCCGGATCGCCACGGAAGACCGGGGGCGCGATGGCGAGATCGAAGGCATGGTCTGTATAGACGGCCTTCTGGTGCGCGGCGGCATCATTGTTGACCAGCTCAGCATCGATGCCGATTTCCTGTAGCGCCTGGCGAAGATAGGAACCGAATTGCTTGGTTTCATTGAAGTAGGGCGCCGGCAGAAGCTTCAGTGAAAACCGCGTTCCGGTCGCTCCGCGTGCATAACCCGCCTCGTCCAGCAGGGCGTTCGCCTTGGCGACATCGAAATCGTATGTCTCGACGTCTCCCGTGTAAAACTGGGGTGCATTTTTTGGTACGGGGCCGGTCGATGCTGTGGCGTAACCGAGGAAGACCTTGTCGATGACGAATTTCTTGTCGATGGCGTGGGCGATCGCCTTCCTGACCTTGAGGTCGGCCAGCTCCTTGCGGCGGTGGTTGATTTCCACGACGAGCTGATAGGTGAGGGCTTCGTAACCCTCCGGGATGACCTTGATGCCCGGCTCCTTCGCGATGCGGGCAAGATCGGCAAGCGGCACGGCGGAAAAGGCCGCGAGGTGGATTTCTTCGGCTTCAAGCGCAGAAGCGGCGCCCGCGCGGTCGGGCAGAACGCGATAGATGATCTCATCGAGTTGCGGCTGGTTCTTGCCCCAGTAATTGGGATTGCGGGTCAGGCGGTAATATTCGCCGGGCTTATATTCCGCAAAAACGAAAGGTCCGGTGCCGACTGGTTTCGTATTGGCCGGATTGGTGGCGATATCGCTGCCTTCATAAAGGTGTTTCGGCACGACGCTGGTGACAACCGGCAAAGCGTTGCGGATGAGCTGGAAGGGTGTCGGCTTGGAAAAGCGGAAAATGGCCGTGTGGTCATCAGGCGTATCCACTCTTTCAAGATTGGCAAAGACCAGCCGCCCAAGGTTTTGCAGCGGCTTCCAAACCGAAAGTGCGGAAAAGGCCACATCTGCGGAGGTGAAGGGTTTGCCGTCATGCCAGGTCACGCCTTCGCGCAGTTTGAACGTGGCACTCAAACCGTCCTCCGATCCATGCCATTCCGTCGCAAGCCTTGGTTCCAGCCCGTCCCTGCCATTGAAGGAGGCTTCCGCCAGCGGCTCAACGATCTTGCTCGAGATATAGAACACGCCGTTGGAGGCAACGATGGCCGGGTTGAGGTTCTTCGGCTCCGAATCAGCCGCAACGATCAACCGCCCACCGGGCTTTGACTGCTGCGCGGCGGCAATGCCCGCAAGTCCGGTGGTTGCGGCAAGAAGGAGCGAGGTCTTGAGAAGCGAGCGGCGGGACAGGTGGACAGGCGACATGAGGTTCACTCCGGAATGAGGGCGGGCGGGCCTTTCCGCTGGGCCGCGGCCTGCCCGATCTTAAGACTGCAACCGCAGCAGTGTCCACGTTAATTCACGGGCTTTACAGCAATGATTTTACGTTGCGCGACCGCTTGCGGAAACAATATGCTTCAAGGTGCCACTCCCCTTTTCTTAAGCCGTTCCCGTTGCCGTAAAACGGCGATGAAAAACTGATTTAACGCAATAAATATAGAGGCTTGGAGTGCCGATTCCTTGCTGGTGCATGTCACGTCTCACCTGTGGCTAAAGCGAAATTCTGCCTGCGTGACCCGGTTTGGAAAGGGGTAATTAACCTTTATTTTCTATTTCAGGGAGACCGAAATATGTACGTTTATGATGAGTGTGCACGCTGCCATGAGCTTCTCCCGATCCAGATTCCAGAATTCGTCCAATAGCGTAGGGGAGGGGAGCGATAAGGCTCGTCATGCCGGCGGCAAGGCCGTTGCCGGTCAGGAGCAGGCCGCGGCAATGAAGGCGGGTGTTGCGCCCCGGCCGAATGCCGATGTCAGTGCTGCCGACGCCATCGAAGGCCGCGCTGAAATGCCGGGCTGGCAGAATGCTTTCGTGCTTGGCCCGAATGTGCGTTTCACCCGTACGCCGGAAAGCGCCTTTAGCCGGCGCATGCCGGTCGAGACGCCGCATCTTGCGGAAGAGGAGGCACCCACCGACATCCTGTCTGAAACTGCCGAGCCTGAGATGGTCGTGCAGCCGGAGGCTGCTGTACAGGAGCCTGCACTTGCGACGGTCGTAAAGTCGCCGGAGCCGCGCATTCAACCGCCACGCATGCCGTTTCTGCCGCAGCCGCCGGATGCGCGGGGCGCAAGGGCGCTGACCTACAAATTGCGACTGGAGCTTGCGCGCAAACAGGCGGAAGAAGCCGCTGCAGCAGCGCTGATGCCGCCTCAGCCGGTTGACGCAGCCGCCGTCTTCGAAGCGCCGGTACCGGGAACCGATTCACCTGTTCAGCCGCTGCCCGCCGCGTCGGTTGCATCTGTCGAACAGGTTGCAACGCCGCAGGCATCCATTCCCGCCTTTGCCGCGCATCTGCCGGATGAGCTTTTCTGGGAAGTGATGACGCTCGATCTGCCGGATGACGCCGGCGAAGGCCTTCCCGCATCTGCGCGCACCGTTCTCGCAAACCCGTTGCTGACAGCGCCTGCGATTGCCCCGACGCTGGCATCCGCATCTCCGGTCGCTCCGGCAATCCGGCTTTCGGCCGTACCGCCCGTCATCAGGATTCCGGGTGGTTCAGCGATCAGGCTTTACCGCGAAATCGGCGTGCATCATCCTGCAATTCCAGCCCCAACTCAGGTCGTTGAACCAGAGGTCGCTCCGCAGCCGGTCGTGGAGACGGTCGCAGTTGCTGAGCCGCAGAGGCCTGTTGAGCAGGTTCAGCTGGCGGAAAGAATCGTTGCCGAGCCGCGTTTCACGCCCCGCGCGCCCATCCAGGCCTCGCAGCCTATGTTCCGGGAAGCGCCGGTCTTTGCAGACGGCGAATATGAATACCCCTCCATCGATCTTCTGCAGCAGGCTCGCGTCCAGCAGACCACGACCATGACGCCGGAGGCGCTCGAGCAAAGCGCCGGCCTGCTGGAAAGCGTGCTGGAGGATTTCGGCATCAAGGGTGAGATCATCGATGTGCGCCCCGGCCCAGTTGTGACGCTTTACGAATTCGAGCCCGCCCCCGGCGTGAAGTCCTCGCGCGTTATCGGCCTGTCGGACGATATCGCCCGCTCGATGTCGGCGCTCTCGGCGCGTGTCGCCGTCGTGCCCGGCCGCAATGTCATCGGTATCGAGCTTCCCAATCCGGTGCGCGAAACGGTCTATCTGCGCGAGCTTATCGAAGCGACCGATTACAGCGAGACCCGCCAGAAGCTGGCCCTTTGCCTTGGCAAGACCATTGGCGGCGAACCTGTCATCGCCGAACTGGCGAAGATGCCGCATCTGCTCGTTGCCGGTACCACCGGTTCGGGCAAGTCGGTCGCCATCAACACCATGATTCTGTCGCTGCTCTACCGGTTGAAGCCGGAGGAATGCCGGCTGATCATGGTCGATCCCAAGATGCTCGAGCTTTCGGTCTATGACGGCATTCCGCATCTTCTGACCCCTGTCGTCACCGATCCGAAGAAGGCGGTCATGGCACTGAAATGGGCCGTACGCGAAATGGAAGACCGCTATCGCAAGATGTCGCGTCTCGGTGTGCGCAATATCGACGGTTACAACGCAAGGGCCGCTGCCGCCCGCGCCAAAGGGGAGACGGTGTTCTGCAACGTGCAGACCGGCTTCGACCGCGCAACCGGCGAAGCTGTCTACGAGCAGGAGGAAATGGACCTCACCGCCATGCCCTATATCGTCGTCATCGTCGACGAGATGGCCGACCTGATGATGGTCGCAGGCAAGGAGATCGAAGGCGCGATCCAGCGTCTTGCGCAGATGGCGCGCGCTGCCGGTATCCATCTCATCATGGCCACCCAACGCCCCTCGGTCGATGTCATCACCGGCACGATCAAGGCCAACTTCCCCACCCGCATTTCCTTCCAGGTGACCTCGAAGATCGACAGCCGCACCATCCTTGGCGAACAGGGTGCCGAACATCTGCTCGGCCAGGGCGACATGCTGCACATGATGGGTGGCGGCCGCATCTCCCGTGTCCACGGTCCGTTCGTGTCGGACGAGGAAGTGGAAAAAGTCGTGGCGCATCTGAAGACCCAAGGTCGGCCTGAATATCTCGGCACCGTTACGGAAGACGCCGACGAGGCTGACGACGAGGCGGAAGAGGAAACGGCGGTCTTCGACAAGACATCGATGGGCGACGACGATAGCGACGATCTCTATGAAAAGGCCGTTAAGGTAGTGATGCGCGACAAGAAATGCTCCACCTCCTATATCCAGCGCCGCCTGTCGATTGGATACAATCGTGCCGCCTCCCTGGTCGAGCGCATGGAGCAGGAAGGCATTGTCGGTCCCGCCAACCATGTCGGCAAGCGCGCCATCATCGCCGGTGAGCGCGACACCTACGAGGCGATTGGCGGCGACGACTGATTGATCCATTCGGGGCGCGATATTCGATTGCAAAAACGCGCCCCGTGACTAGCTTGTGCGGCATGGATTCTGGAATCGGGAGGTTCCCCTGATGTCGCACAGCAATGAAAATGTCACCGTCCTCGCAAGGCTGGATGAACTGGAGCGGTTTTGCCGTTCCGTTTTCCTGGCTGTCGGCACCGATGATGAAACCGCCGATGCGGCGACCCGCGCCATGATGCATGGCACACGGCTGGGCGTAGACAGCCACGGCGTTCGGCTTCTTGCTCACTACATCGCAGGACTTGAAGGCGGGCGTCTCAATCCGCGGCCGCAGATCAGCCGCGTGTCCGGTTTCGGCGCGGTGGAGACGATCGATGCCGACCATGCCCATGGCGCCCGCGCTACCTATGCGGCCATGGACAGCGCCATGGCGCTTGCTGGGAAATTCGGCATCGGCGCCGTTGCGATCAGGAATTCCTCGCATTTCGGCCCGGCCGGCGCTTACGTGCTGGAGGCGGCGCGGCAGGGGTATATCGGCATTGCCTTTTGCAACTCCGACAGTTTCGTGCGCCTGCATGACGGCGCGATGCGTTTCCACGGCACCAACCCCATTGCAGTCGGCGTGCCGGCAGCCGATGACATGCCCTGGCTTCTGGACATGGCCACCAGCGCCGTGCCCTATAACCGGGTTCTGCTTTACCGCAGCCTGGAACAGCAATTGCCGGAAGGAGTTGCGTCTGATGGCGACGGTATCGACACGCAGAACCCCAATGCCGTTGAAATGCTGGCTCCGCTGGGCGGTGCCTTCGGTTTCAAGGGAGCGGCGCTTGCGGGAATGGTGGAAATCTTTAGCGCCGTTCTCAGCGGCATGAAGCTCAGTTTCGATATCGCCCCAATGTCGGGGCCTGATTTTTCCAAGCCGCGCGGGCTTGGGGCCTTCGTCCTGGCGTTGAAGCCGGAAGCCTTCCTTGAACGCGAAGTGTTCGACGAGGGCATGAAACGCTATCTCGAGGTACTGCGGGGATCGCCAGCGCGGGAGGACTGCAAGGTCATGGCGCCGGGCGATCGGGAATGGGCGGTAGCGGCAAAGCGGGAGAGGGAAGGCGCGCCTGTCGATCCCGTCACGCGTGCTGCGTTTTCGGAACTTGCGGCAAAATTCTCGATCATTCCGCCAGCATATCACTAAGACGGGGCCTGTCGGTGACGGCGGCTTGCCACCGCCATCGCATCATCAGGCGGGGCGCTGTAGCATTTTGGGCTGCGGGTAGGGGGTAGTCGCCACGTTCAGCCTTTCGGCGACGACCGGGCGTCCGATATAATAACCCTGCGCATAATCGATCTCGAGCTGGCGCACGAGCCTCAGCTGCTCTTCCGTCTCCACGCCTTCGATCAGGATCTTGTGGCCGCGATTGCGGATGAGACGGATCATGTCCTGCAACATCGCCCGGCCGCGGGGTGTCTTGCTGTCATGCAGGAAGGAGCGGTCAATCTTTACGGTATCGAAATCCGTCATCCGCAGCCAGGAAAGGCCCGCAAATCCGGTTCCGAAATCATCCAGCCATATATTTATGCCGAGCGTCTTCAGATCGTTCAGACAGCGCAATACATCCGAATGCATCTCCATATCCAGACCCTCGGTGATCTCGAAGGCCAGCCTGCCGCCGGCAATCCCCGCCTCAACGAGGATCGCTGCGACCGAAGTGGCAAAACCAGGGTTCTTCAGCTGCATCGGCGATACGTTGACGCTGACCACCGATACCTTGTCATCGGCCAGTATCTGCCGACAGGCGGTCTTTATGGTCCAGAGACCGAGCTCCATTATCGTGCCGGTGCGTTCGGCAATCGGGATAAAGGTGCCGGGCGAAACGGAGCCACCGTCGAGCAGGCGAAGCCGCATCAACGCTTCGGCTCCTGCCGTCTCGTTGGTCGATATGTTGAGGATCGGCTGATAGACGAGAGAAACGAGGTTTTCCGCGACAGCGATTTTCAGAAGTGCGGCGATATTTTCGGTTTCGTCGCTGGTCTGCGGATCGTCCGGATCGAACAGCTTCATGCAATTGCGGCCATTGGCCTTGGCGATATAAAGCGCCCGGTCGGCCTCGTTGATGATCTTTTCGAGCTTGCCATCCGGATTGGGACGGGTGAAAGACGCGCCAATGCTGACGGTGACGATGAAGGTTCCGTCTCGGCGCTGATCGTGCGAGAGCGACAGGTCTTCGACGGTGTGGCGGATGGTTTCGGCAAGCTCACCCACCTGCTGTCTGGACTTGAACGGAGCGAGTACGATGAACTCCTCGCCGCCATAACGGCCAATGGAGGCGGCATGGTCGATGATCGCGTCCTGCAGGGCGTTGCCCACCGTCACGAGGCACTTGTCGCCTTCCTGGTGGCCGTAGCGATCATTGTATTTCTTGAAGAAATCCACGTCGATCAGAAAGACGGCGAAACCTTCCCCCTTCTTGCTCCAATTGTCCCACAACAGGCGCAGATGCTGGTCGATGGCGCGGCGGTTCTGCAGGCCTGTCAGGGAATCGGTATTTGAAAGCCGCAACAGCGCCTGCCCACGCTCGTCCGCCGCTTTCTGCTGGGCCTTGGCTTCCAGTGCGTTGAGAAAGACGTGGTAGCGTTCCCGGTTCAGGTTCCAGTTCACGTAAGAGGTGAAGACGAAGCAGGAGATATAGAAGGTGCCGAAAGCGAGCTTGTAGAACGCATCTTCGGGAAACTGCGTCGCCGCCAGAAAGTAGGTGACGAGAATGATGCCCGATGACACGAGCGAAAGATGGAAGCGGAAGGTGAAAAACAGATTGGCGCCCATCATGAAAATCGCCCCGAAAACCATGTAATAGGACATGTTTTCGAGATTGTCGGTCAAGAGCGAGGGCACAAGCCAGCCAATATAGCCCATGACGAGCGCAGTGGCGCAGGTGAGGTCAAGTGCGGCGGTGCTCGCGCCCATGCGCAATTGAATTTCGAGCGTCAGCAGGGACGTCAGGACGACGATAACTCTTGCGATTATGGTGTAAAAGGCGACGTCGGGCACCAGAATGATGTCGGTAATGGCAAATAGCAGATAGATGAAAACAGCCGTCCACAGGCCCCGCCTGATCGAACCCCGGCGGCTACGCTCACCTTCCTGCTGGTAAAGGGCAAGAAGTTCATCAGAAAACCGGGCGTCCGGCCGCCGATATTCTTGCTGTCCACTCACCTCGCCTAACGTGTGCTTCATGCACTTTCCCATAGTGTTGCGTATACTTTATCAAGTAACTGCTTATTCGACCTTTGCGTGTACTTTCACGCTAAGCGCGATTTCCTGCCGATTTCTCTCCATGCGGGCGGAAACATGAAAAGCAAGAGCGCATCATACGCTCGCAACATTAAGTTTCACTAAATCGCGTATCCGCTTTCTCCTCCGGTCCACGAGTGTGACCAAAAAAATACGCTAATAAACTAATGTATCCCTACACTGCTCAAAAATCGAAAGCGAGTGGCCTTCCGTCTCCCAGAAACGTATAGTTAACAATGTGTTAATACTGGAGGCTGAAGTGAGGCAGGTAAAGAAAAGAAATCTGGACGGGGCAAGTCTGATCACTCCTGATACTGTCGCAAAAGAGATTTTTGCACGGAAAACGGAAGCGTTCGATGAGCATTTCGCAGTTGCGAAAGCAGAGATCGCGATCATTCTCGAATTGGCACAACAGCAGTTCGAAAATGGTGTTTCAGCACATGAGATAATACATCGAACGGCAGGCGCACTGCATGGCCTGCGCGAAAAGCTCCACTCAAGCGTGTGGGCTGAACTGATTCCTCTGGTGCAGAATCACTCCGTGTCGGACTATTTTCTGGAAGATCCCTTCACGCGCTGGTCGTTCGAAAAGCCGCGGGGCTATTCGGGCGATGCGCAGCTTCTCGACTTCATCTACGGTCACGACAGCGTTGCCGATAAGGTGAAGAACGCAACGCCGCTTGGCGCGGCTCTCTACAATTATACGAAGGACGCCAGTTCCTCGGTCGCTGTCCGCGAGCGGCGGGATTTGCTGACCCGGTTTGTTGACGAGGCTGCGGCCCGGCATGGAAGCGAAACGGAAATCCTCACCATTGCATCGGGACATCTGCGCGAGGCGGATTCATCCGTGGCCTTGAAAGAGGGCAAGATCCGGCGCTGGGTGGCGCTCGATCAAGATCCCCTGAGTGTCGGTTCCGTTGCCCGCGATTTCAACGGCAGCTGCATCGAGGCGATTGACGGTTCGGTGCGTGACATCGTCCTGCGTTCGCACGAGCTCGGCAAATTCGATCTGGTATATGCTGCCGGTCTTTACGATTACCTGAATGACAAGGTGGCGATCAAGCTCACGCGGCGCTGCATGGAGATGCTGAAGCCCGGTGGAATGTTCCTCTTCGCCAACTTCTCCGAAGACATTGTGGTCGACGGCTACATGGAGACCTTCATGAACTGGGCGCTGCTGTTGCGTTCGAAGGCGGATATGTGGCGGATCGTCAACGCCAGCGCCGATCCCGCAAGTATCGAGGCGGAGGTATTTTTCGGCGAAAACCACAATATCGTCTATGCCACGATGCGCAAAAAGGCCTGAGCCCAACCTCATTTCGCATGTCCGCGCGAAATAGGCCGCCCGCATTTTACCATGCGGGCGGCAAGGCTTGTGCACGCCAATAATTATTTGATTAAACGTCGCTACAGGCCTAAGAATTCGCGCGAAATGCGTTGCAGAATGGAATGGCTGAAATGAAGAAATATTATTCGGATATGGGCGGTCTGCCGGGGCAGACGGAACTGCTGTCGAGCAAGGCTGTTTTCAAGACTGCCTATGCGGTCATCCCCAAAACCGTCATGTCCGATATCGTGACGAGCGTGCTCCCGCACTGGACAGGGACCCGGGCCTGGATCATCGCCCGACCGATGACCGGTTTTTCCGAGACTTTTGCGCAATATATCGTTGAAGTGCAGCCTGGCGGCGGCAGCGAGCGGCCGGAGCCGGACGCAAGGGCGCAAGCGGCGATCTTTGTCGTTGATGGTGAAATGACCGTGGAGTTTGAGGGCGTGCAGCATGCATTGCGGACCGGCTCCTTCGCCTTCCTGCCCGCCGGCTCGCGCTGGCAGCTGCGCAATTCCGGCGCGGCACCGGTCAAGTTCCACTGGGTCCGCAAGGCGTTTCAGGCGGTGGACGGGCTGGAGCCGCCGCCGGCGATCTTCACGCATGAAGATGAACACGCTCTGTCGGCGATGCCCGATACGGACGGCAAATGGGCGACTACCCGGTTTATCGATCCCGACGACGTGCGTTACGACATGCACCTCAACATCGTCAGCCTGGAGCCGGGCGCTACCATTCCTTTCATGGAAACCCATGTCATGGAGCACGGTCTTTACGTGCTGGAAGGAAAGGCGGTTTACCGGCTGAACGAGGATTGGGTGGAAGTGCAGGCGGGTGATTTCATGTGGCTGCGCGCTTTTTGCCCGCAGGCTTGCTATGCAGGCGGGCCGGGCCGTTTCCGCTACCTGCTCTACAAGGATGTGAACCGCCACGTGAAGCTCTGGTAACGGGCGGAATCTTGGCGAAACCTAGATTTATCGCGCAATACGTTGGCTTGCGCGATAAAGGCTTGCGTTGGATCGAATATCCCTAATAAATCCAGATATGCGGTCAGTCATCGCTGTCTCGCACGATTTCGGCATTCGGCATCCGCCCTTATTATCCTGAAGAAGACTGCCCGTATGATTGAAACGATCGATACCAATATCTTCAATCTTGCCCCTGTGGCGATGTGGATCGAGGATTTCAGCGAGGTGAAAAGCCAGTTCGATATCTGGCGGGCGCAGGGCGTCGAGGATATCCGGGCGTTTTTGCTGGAAGATCTGTCGCGGGTGGCGGCGTGCTCGCAGAAAATCTGCGTCGTGCAGGTTAATGCCAAGACACTTGAACTGTTCGAAGCGCGGGACAAGGCGCATCTGATCGATAATCTGCACCGGATTTTCCGCGATGACATGCTTGAAAGCCATGTGAACGAGCTTTCCGAGCTTTGGGCTGGAAAAACCGAATTCATCAGCAACGCCGTCAATTACTCGATTGGCGGAAAGCGACTGGATATCCAGCTGCGCGGTGCGGTCATACCCGGCTACGAACAGACACTCGGGCGGTTGCTGCTGACCACAGAGGATGTGACGGAACGTGAGGAGGCTCGCCGCAAGGAGCTTTTCAACCGCCGTTATGCTGAAGGCATGTTCCAACATTCGCCTGTTTCCCTGTGGGTGGAGGATTTCAGCCGGGTTCGGCGTCTGATCGAGGAGGTCAGGGAACGCGGCATCATCGACTTCCGGGTGTTCATGGATGTGCATCCCGAATTCGTGCGCCAATGCATGAGCGAAATCCGCGTGATCGACGTCAACCGGGCAACACTTGACCTGTTTTGTGCGCCGGACCGCCAGGTTCTTTTGCAGCGGCTTGGCGATATTTTCCGTGGTGAAATGGAAAAGCCCTTCCGCGAACAGCTGATGGAGCTGTGGAACGGCAATCTTAACCATCATCGCGAAGTGGTGAACTACGCGCTGGATGGTTCAGAGCGGCACGTGCTGCTGCATTTCTCCGTTTTTCCGGGCCACGAACGCGACTGGTCACTGGTGCAGGTCGCGCTGACTGATATTACGGCGCGGAAAAAGGCGGAAGCCTATCTCGAATATCTCGGCAAGCACGATGTGCTGACCAAGCTGCACAATCGCGCCTTCTATTCGGACGAAATGAACAGGCTGGAACGCAGCACGATCCGGCCCGTTTCGGCCATCGTCATCGATCTCAATGGCCTCAAGGACGCCAATGACAAGCTAGGGCACGACGCAGGCGACGCACTGTTGCKGCGCCTTGGCGAAGTCCTGAACGGTGTCGTTACTGCGCCAAACCATGCTGCGCGCATTGGCGGTGATGAATTTGCGATCCTTTTGCCCGGCGCAGACAAGCAGATCGCCGCGGCGATGGTGGATACGATTTACGAACTGCTGAAGATCAACAACCAGTTCTACTCCAATGCGCCGCTTAGTCTTTCGCTGGGCGTGGCAACCAGCGAGGCCGGAGAGACAATGGAATCGCTGGTGCGCCGTGCAGACATGCATATGTACGAGCAGAAAAACGCCTATTACGCCGCGATGCGCAACAGGTCTGCCGACAACAGCGATACAACGAAGGCCTCCCCGCAACCGGAAGCCAGCTCCCTGAAGCGCCTTCTCTAGCCACAGGCATCCCGTGTGTGCCTTGCCTCACTGAGGATTTCCAACGCTCTGCGGGACCATGGCCGCCTATTTTTTAGCCTTTAGGCGCCATCGTCCTGGTCAAATTTGAGTGTATTCTAAAAGACCAGCGAAATTTGCTTTACGTACCTCAAAACGGACGTTAGCTTCTTCCCAAGAGCTTTGGGAGGAGTTCGCGCATGATGATTTCAAGTAAAATCGAGGGGCAAGATCCGTTCATTCGCACCGGGTACCGGTGACGACACATGGCTTTTGCTGAGGAATCTCCAGATCAGGTCCTTATACGGACTGTCGGGTTGTCCAAGTCTTTCGGTCCCGTCCAGGTTCTGAAGGATATAGAGATTGCCGTGCGCGCCGGTGAAGTTCACGCCATCATTGGCGAGAACGGGGCTGGCAAATCGACGTTGATGAAACTGCTTGCGGGCAATGAGAAGCCTTCGAGTGGGGAAATCAGGATCGATGGCGAGGCAGTTACGTTGAGCGGACCTGTCGACGCCGAACATCGCGGCATCGTTCTCGTGCATCAGGAAATATTGCTGGCCCCGGATCTGACGGTGGCTCAGAACATCTATCTGGGCCGCGAATTGTGCAAAGGCCCGATGATGGACGACCGCGCCATGCGTGCCGGCGCCCTGAGGGCTATCGCCGATCTCGGCGGTACGATCGATCCCGATGCCGTCGTCGGCAGCCTGTCGATTGCCCAGCGCCAGCTGGTGCAGATAGCCCGCGTTCTGCTCGTGCCGCATCGCGTCGTCATTTTCGACGAGCCGACCGCAAGCCTCACGCCCATTGAAACCGATGCGCTGTTGAACGTTATCAGGGACATAAGGGCAAAGGGCGTGGCCGTGCTCTATATTTCGCACCGCCTGCCGGAGGTGAAGGAGATTGCCGACCGTGTGACCGTTCTGCGCGATGGCAGGTTGGTCGGCTCCCACCCAATATCGGCGCTTGAGCCCGCCGATATGGCGCGGTTGATGGTGGGACGCGATGTCGCCAAGCTCTATCCGGACAGGAACGCCGGCGGCGAGCACGAGCCTGTCTTACAGGTGGAGCATTTCACCGTTCCCGGCTATGCGCAGGATGCCGGTTTCAGCCTGCGAAAGGGCGAAATCCTCGGTTTTGCTGGTCTCGTCGGCGCGGGCAGAACGGAGCTTATGGAGGGCGTGCTTGGCCTGCGTCCAGGGCGGGGGACGATCCGCCATCTCGGAAAGCCTGTGCATTTTGCAAAGGCGGAAGACAGTCTGAAGGCCGGTATCGTTTATCTGAGCGAGGATCGGAAGGGCAAGGGATTGCTGCTGACGAAGGACTTGCGGGTCAATCTCACACTCGCCTCGCTGAGGAAATTCAGCCGCCTGTTCCAGATCGATATCCGTCGAGAGAAGGCAGCGCTCGATGATGCGGTGCGTGATTTCGATATTCGCACGGGAAGTAAGGACTTGCTCGCGGGCCAGCTGTCCGGCGGTAACCAGCAAAAGCTGCTGCTCGCCAAGATGATGCTGCTCGATCCATCGATCGTCATCATCGACGAGCCAACACGCGGCATCGATATCGGCACCAAGGAACAGATCTACCGTTTCATAGCAAAGCTTGCAGACGAGGGCAGGTCGATCATCGTCGTGTCCTCGGAGATGCCGGAACTGATCGGCATCTGCGACCGCGTCCTTGTAATGCGCTCCGGCAGGATCGTCGGCGAGGTGACGGGGGAACGCATGACCGAAAACGATATCGTGGCACTCGCGACTGGCGTGCACACGCAGGAATTCGCCTGAGGGCTGATGTCCCGGCAGATTGGCCTGAAGAAAAGACAATTGAGGGGAAATATGACTGAGGCCGCACTTGATAACGGCAAAACGCCGAAGACCTCGAAAGACTGGGACCTGCGCGCCGTTGCGCCCTTTGTGGCGCTGGCTTTGCTGCTGGTTCTCGGCGCCGTCGCCAATCCGAATTTCATCGGTATCGACAATCTGCTGAACGTGGTTACCCGCAGCGCCTTCATCGCCATCATTGCGCTCGGCGCCACCTATGTCATCACATCCGGCGGACTTGATCTCTCCGTCGGCGCGATGGTGGCTTTCGTTGCCAGCCTGATGATCCTGTTCATGAACAGTGGCGTTATTGCCAATCCGCTGGTGATGCTACTGGCCGCCATGGCGCTGGCTATCGCCATCGGTGCCGCTTGCGGGCTTGCAAACGGCCTCATCACCACCATCGGCCGCATCGAGCCCTTCATCGCCACGCTTGGCACCATGGGCATTTATCGTGGGCTGACCACCTGGCTGTCGCAGGGTGGCGCGATCACGCTGCGCAACCCGGAAATCCAGACGCTTTATCGCCCGGTCTATTTCGGCAATGTGATCGGTGTGCCGGTGCCGGTCATTGTCATCTTCGTCACTGCCGCCATCGCCGCTTTCGTGCTTTACCGTACCCGTTACGGCAGGCATCTGACGGCGGTGGGTTCCAGCGAGGATGTGGCGCGTTACTCCGGTATCTCGGTCGTTCGCGTCCGCACGATTGCCTATGTGGTTCAGGGGCTTTGCGTCGCCGTTGCCGTCCTGCTTTACGTACCGCGTCTTGCCTCCACCTCGGCCACTACAGGCATGTTGTGGGAGTTGCAGGCCATCACCGCCGTTGTCGTCGGTGGCACGGCGCTACGGGGTGGTGTGGGCCGCATCTGGGGTACGATTTGCGGCGCCTTCATTCTGGAGATCGTTGGCAACATCATGATCCTGTCGAACTTCGTCAGCGAATATCTGATCGGTGCCATTCAGGGCGCGATCATCATCATCGCCATGCTGGTGCAGCGTTCGCTCAGCCGCAGATAGCCGGACGATCGATGAGACATCTGGCCGCGCAATCTGGGGCATGCGCGGTTTAAACAGGAGGAACGCCCCGGTCTTGGGAGGAAGAGACTATGCGTAGAAAATTCATCGGCGTGGCATTTGTCGCGCTGGCTGCCGTTCTTGCGGGTTCTGCCCATGCGCAGGAGAAGAAGGTAACGATCGGGGTATCTATTCCGGCGGCCGACCACGGCTGGACGGCGGGCGTCGTTTACCATGCCGAACGGGTGGCAAAGCTTCTGATGAAGGAGCATCCGGGTCTGAACGTCATCGTCAAGACCTCGCCGGATGCCGCCAACCAGGCAAACGCGCTTCAGGATCTTGCCGTGCAGGGGCTGGACGCACTGGTCGTGCTGCCGTCTGATCCCGATCCGCTCGTCAACGCCATCAAGGAGATCAAGGACAAGGGCACCTTTGTCGCGCTCGTCGACCGCGCGCCGAGCGTCAACGACAATTCGATCCGCGATCTCTACGTTGCGGGTAACAATCCGGCACTCGGACAAGTGGCAGGCGAATACATCAAGAAAACCACGCCTGATGCGGAAGTGGTGGTCATTCGCGGTCTGCCGATCCCGATCGACCAGCAGCGCCAGGATGGTTTCGACAAGGGTATTGCCGGCTCCAGCGTCAAGGTTCTCGACCGCCAGTACGGCAACTGGAACCGCGACGACGCCTTCCGCGTGATGCAGGACTACCTGACCAAATACAAGAAGATCGACGTGGTCTGGTGTCAGGACGACGACATGGCGGTTGGCGTGCTGGAGGCAATTCAGCAGGCGAAACGCACCGATATCAAGTATATCGTTGCTGGCGCCGGTTCCAAGGACATGATCAAGCGCGTAATGGACGGCGACAAGCTAATTCCGGTCGACGTGCTCTATCCGCCAGCGATGGTGGCGACCGCCATGCAGCTTACGGCAGGTCATTTTTACGATCAGGTGCCTGTTGCTGGCGAGTATATTCTCGACGCTACGCTCATCACCAAGGACAATGCCAAGCAGTTCTACTTCCCGGATTCGCCGTTCTGATAAGCCGTTTCCGGCTAAGCAACGCCCGCTGAAAGGCAGGCGTTGCATCCGCACTCCTGCACCCCGGACCAGATTCGGGGTGCAGCGCGATCAGGTCGTTGATCGCGATAGAGTCCTTCATAGCGCGGGCGCGCCGCGGCTCGATGCCGGATTAAATACGGCATGACGAGGGGAAGGTCGGCGGAAACTATACCGCTCCCCCGCTCTTCATCCATTTTTCCTGAACCACGCCGAGAGATAATCCACGAAGCTGCGCACTTTGGCGGGAAGGTAACGGCGGTGGGGGTAGACGGCATATATGCCGCGGTCTTTTGAAATATAGTCGTCGAACAGGGTCACAAGCTCGCCGGACTGGATGAAGGGTCTTGCAATGAAGTCCGGCACCATGGCGATGCCAAGCCCTGCGCGGGCGGCGCGCAGTGTCGCCTGCGGGCTGTTCACCTCGATCGGTCCACTGATGGTAACGGAGTTCGAGCCGCCATCCGCTTCAAGATAACGCACGGTGTTGTGGAAGCGGGTGTTGGTGTCGATGATGAAGGGCACGCGGGAAAAGTCCTGCGGACCATTGAGCGGGCCGTGTCTGGCGACAAAATCCGCCGTTGCTACTGCATAGACCCGGAAATCGGAGATCTTGCGGGCGATGAGGCCTGAATCTTCCAGACGCGTTATGCGAATCGCAAGGTCGAACCCTTCCTCGATCAGATCGACGAATCGGTCATCGGCGACGATTTCCAGAGACAGTTCCGGATTTTCCTTGGCGAAATCGATGAGGCTCTGGCCAACATCGGCGTCGATGAAGGTGCGCGGAACGGATATTCTGAGCTTGCCCTTCAGATCGGCATTCTTCTCGCGCACCAGATCGGCGAGGTTGTCGATCTCCTTCAAAATGTCGGAGGCGGTGCGGTAATATGTATGGCCGGCCTCCGTCAGCGAGAATTGCCGGGTGGTGCGGTTGAGAAGCAGTGCACCGAGATCATCTTCCAGTTCCCGGACATATTTGGACAAAAGCGCCTTGGAACGCCCGGTCTTGCGGGCAGCGGCGGAAAAACCCTCCGCTTCGACAACGTCGATAAAGGCGCGGATGCGGGTGAGAGTGTCCATGAAAATCCTCCGGTTCGTTCCATATAATTGAACGCTGAGGCGCGACTGTTCAACCCGTAAAATGGTTGCCGAAAAAATCCGCTATATGGTGAAAAAATCCTCTTGATTATGACGGCGAATATTCTTATCTCCCGTGCTGCCCAAAGTCGCACGTGCCCATGTGTGTCCGCCGAGTCCTCGATGTGGTGAGGAGTTCGGTAAGGTACCTGGAACTAACCCCTCCAGTCGCTATTCCGGCCAACCGGGAAATGCGAGGACATATGAAGCAACGACGGTGCGGGCCTTTCTGGTTCTCTGCCGGCTTTCCATCAGCCGGGGTACTGAAGAGGCACACCATCATTGCCTGAAGTGCGGTCGGGTCATTCCCTCCAATCGATGGCAGACAAAGCCGAATGATGCTCTGGCAGGGCGTCATTCATATTTGCGCCTTGAGCGTATGCTATCGATTCTGCGCCTCCACCGGCTGATTCGTATGCATATCTCGAGCGTCCTTTGTCCTCCGGATTTTCCGGAGCCGGTTTTATAGGGAATATATCGATGACGACTGCACGCATTCTCGATTTCATCAAGACCCGACGTCCCGAAGGGCCTTGCCTCGTCGTCGACCTCGACGTCGTGCGCGACAATTTCAACGCGTTCCGGCATTCCCTGCCGAACAGCGCGATCTACTATGCGGTCAAGGCAAACCCGGCTCCCGAAATCCTGAAGCTGCTTGCTTCGCTCGGCTCGAACTTCGATTGCGCCTCCGTGGCTGAAATCCAGATGGCGCTTGATGCAGGTGCAACGTCCGACCGGATCTCGTTCGGCAACACCATCAAGAAGGAACGCGATGTCGCCCGCGCTTACGCGCTCGGCATCGATCTCTTCGCCGTCGACAGCCATGAGGAAGTCGAGAAGGTTGCCCGTGCCGCTCCTGGCGCGCGCGTCTTCTGCCGCGTGCTGACGGACGGTGAAGGTGCCGAATGGCCGCTGTCGCGCAAGTTCGGCTGCGTACCGCAGATGGCTGTTGATGTTCTGGTCTACGCACATCAGCTGGGCCTCGAATCCTACGGCGTTTCCTTCCATGTCGGTTCGCAGATGATGAATCTCGACGCATGGGATGCAGCGCTGGGCGATGCCAAGCGCGTTTTCGCTTCGCTGTCCAAGCAGGGTATTCACCTGCAGATGGTCAATATGGGCGGTGGTTTCCCGACCAAGTACCTGCGCGACGTTCCTGCTGCCGAAGAATACGGCCAGGCTATCGACACGGCGCTGCGCAAGCACTTCGGCAACCAGATCCCGAAGACGATCATTGAGCCGGGCCGTGGCATGGTGGGTAACGCTGGCGTCATCAAGGCGGAAGTTGTTCTCGTGTCGCGCAAGTCCGACAACGACAACCATCGCTGGGTGTTCCTCGACATCGGCAAGTTCGGCGGTCTCGCCGAGACGATGGATGAGGCTATCCGCTACCCGATCCGCACCGAGCGCGATCAGGACGAGATGGAGCCTTGCGTTCTGGCCGGTCCGACCTGCGACAGCGCCGACGTGCTGTACGAAAAGAACATGTACCCGTTGCCGGTCTCTCTGACCATCGGCGACGAGGTTCTGATCGAAGGCGCAGGTGCCTATACGACGACCTATTCGGCGGTTGCCTTCAACGGTTTCGAGCCGCTGAAAGCCTACGTCATCTGATCCGAACGCCGCCCGCTGAGTAAGGCGGCGTCTCGAACAAGCTTCCGTTCCGGCTTTGCCGATTGTGCTGTTGCGCAAATCCCTGCTTGCTGCTCCTCTTCCAGCCGAGGAAAGCGTGTCGGCGGGCCGGAACGGCTCCACCATTTTTGATCAAGGGCCGCGTGTGGGCGGTTGTGTGATGGAGGGCCGAGAGATGGCCGCTCTTCTGAATTCGGTACGTGCATTTTTCACCCCGCAGACATTTCATGTCGATCAGGAAAATCCGGGCGATGTCGTTGCCCGTGAAAACCTGCTCGACCGCGCCATGGGCGCTGGCCGCCGCCGCAAGTCTTCCGAAAAGCTGCGCGCCGGCCGCGTGCCAGCGGAAGGTCTGGCGCTCGTTGCCCGTGACGAGGACGGCCATGTCATCGGCACGGTGCGCCTGTGGAATGTCGAAGCTGGCATTTCGCGCGAAGGCCGCGCTGTCGAAGCGCTGCTGCTTGGCCCGCTTGCGGTTGATGCTGCCCATGAGGGCAAGGGCATCGGTTCGGCGCTGATGCGTGCGGCAATCTCCGAGGCAACCAAACGTGGCCATGGCGGCATTCTTCTGGTCGGCGACGCCGCCTATTATGAGCGCTTCGGCTTTTTTGCCGATAAGGCCCAGCACCTGATCATGCCCGGCCCGTTCGAGCGCAGCCGTTTTCTGGCGCTTGAACTCAAAGCCGGCTGGCTGGAAGGTGCGGCTGGTATGCTGGTCGCAAGCGGCCGCAGGCTCTCTGCCTGAGACGATATCCGTATCTAATGCCCCGGCTGAACGGCCGGGGTTGATCCGGCTGAAATTGGATTGCTGCAAAATGTTCTTTTATGCAAAGCTGCGGGTTCGGACGTGATACCGGTTCGGGCGGCGACAAAGTTGCATTTGGCTTTTTTGGACATTGCATCGGATATGTCTGCACCCGCGTGATTTCAAAAGCGGAGATCAGCTATGCAGGCAGCTCTACTCAGAACGAACCGTGACTACCGTCTTCTGTTTTCCGCGAGCGCCGTATCCAATCTTGCCGATGGCATTTCGATGGTGGCGATACCTTGGCTTGCAACCCTGCTGACCAGCGATCCGCTCTTGATCTCTATGATTGCGGTGGCGCAACGGCTGCCCTGGCTGCTGTTCGCGCTTCCCGTCGGTGTCTGGACGGATCGAAGTGACCGGCGCCTGCTTATGGTGCGGGCCGATGTGGTTCGGCTGGCGCTGATGATCTGCGCGGTCGGCATGATCTCCACCACTGCAAACCTGCCGTCACCGGCAGAATCGGGATCGGCGGCTATTTTTTCACTGGCGGTAATCGCTTTCCTTCTCGGTTGCGCTGAGGTCGTGCGGGACAATGCAGCCCAGACGATATTGCCTTCACTTGTCGCACCGAGCGATCTCGAACATGCCAATGGTCAGATGTGGAGCGCCGAACAGGTCACTGGCCAATTCATCGGCCCGCCACTGGCAGGCTTGCTGATTGCCGCGGGCATTGCCATTCCCTTTGGTCTGGATGCCAGTTTTTACGCGGTTTCGGCGGCATTGGTTTGGCTTATCGTGCTGCCGCCACGCAAACCGTCCGGCATAGTCTCTTTCTGGCCCGCATTGCGAGAGGGGCTTGGCTGGATGCGGCGCAATACGATGATCCTGCGGCTTGCCATCATGCTGGGGGCAGTCAACGCCGTATTCGTTGGAGGAATGACGGTCCTCGTTCTCTATGCGCAGGAGGTGCTCGATCTTTCCGCGACAGCCTATGGCGTGCTGTTGACATGCGGCGCTGTTGGCGGTGTTCTTGGCGGGCTGGCTTCGCCGTGGTTCGCCCGTAGACTGGGTGCGAGGACAAGCCTCGTTCTGGCGCTATGCACATTTGCGCTGTTCAATCTGGTGCTCGGCCTTTCGAGTTCCGCGCCACTGGTAGCAGTCGGCCTATTTCTCGAGGCTGCGGCGGGTATGTTGTGGAATGTGGTGACCGTGAGCTACAGGCAACGGCTCATTCCGGACGAGTTGCTTGGACGCGTCAATTCCGTCTACCGGTTTTTCGGTTGGGGTGCGATGTCGTTCGGCGCATTTGCCGCTGGCGTTCTGGTCACCATTGCCGAACCGGCCTTCGGCCGCATCGAGGCGCTGCATATGCCCTATCTGATTGGAGCCGCTGTTTGTGCGGTTCTGGCGGTCTACGGTCTTCTCCGGCTGCGTTTCTGAAGTGCCGCGGCGCTGTAGTCGGTCATTGTCCCTGCATGATCTTATAGTGCCTCTTGCATTCGGCATTTTGCGGGTATATACCCGAGACAAATGCCAAACGATAGTTGTCACTGCATCCTGCTGCGCAAAGCATCCCGTAAGGTCTCGTCCTATTACGATGAGGCGCTGGCGCCGCTTGGCGTCAATATCGGCCAGTTCAGCCTGTTGCGGAACATCAACCGCATGGCGCCGGTGTCGCTCACCGATCTCGCCGCGCGGGTCGAACTGGACCGCTCGACCGTTGGCCGCAATACCAAGGTGCTGGCCCGGATGGGGCTGGTGGCCGTCGGCCATGGCGAAGATCAGCGCGAAGCGATGCTGACTGTGACGGAGCAGGGGCAGCAGATACTGAAAACAGGCGCGCCCCTCTGGGACGGAGTACAGGACGAAATCGAGGCCCGGCTTGGCCCGGAAAAGACCGCTCAATTGCAGGAACTACTCGCAGCCCTGTAATTTTTTTGATGATAAAACGGGTATCTGCCCGCAATATAGGGTATATACCCGTAAAATTTCGGCCGCTGGCCGCTGGAAAGGGATTTTGAACATGCTCTCCACACGCCTTGCCAGCTGGATGGCCGACAGAAACATACATTATGGCTGGCTTGTTGCTGCAACCACCTTTTTGACGATGCTGGCAACCGCCGGCGCGATGGGATCGGCCGGGGTGATGATCCAGCCGCTGCATCAGGAGTTCGGCTGGGATATTGCCGATATTTCATCTGCCATGGCGGTCAGGCTGGTGCTCTTCGGCCTGCTCGGGCCCTTTGCCGCTGCCTTCATGAACCATTTCGGTATTCGCCAGGTCGTGTCGACGGCCCTTGCGCTGATCATGGGCGGCATCGTCGCCTCGTTCTTCATGACTGAGGTGTGGCAGCTGTTGCTGCTATGGGGCGTGGTGATCGGTGTTGGCACCGGCATGACGGCACTGGTGCTGGGCGCGACCGTGGCATCGCGCTGGTTTTCAAAGCGCCGGGGACTGGTGATCGGCCTGATGACGGCCAGCAACGCCACCGGCCAGCTGGTATTTCTGCCTTTGCTCGCGGCGCTGACGGAGGCTTATGGCTGGCGCACCGCGCTGACGCTATCCGTTGCGGTGATTGCGATCGCCATGATTCTCGTGCTGCTCTTGATGCGTGACCATCCCGCCGATGTCGGCCTGCCAGCCTATGGCGAGACGGTGGTGGTAAAACCGCCGAAGCAGGACCACAAGTTTCTTGCAACACTGGCATCCCCGATACTGACGTTGAAGAGCGTGTCCGGAAACCCGGTTTTCTGGGTGCTTTTCGGCACGTTCTTCGTCTGTGGACTTTCCACCAACGGCCTTATTCAGACACACTGGATTTCCATCTGCGGTGATTTCGGTATGGCGGCGGTCACGGCGGCCGGCACGCTGGCGGTGATCGGCATTTTCGATTTCTTCGGCACCATCTTTGCCGGCTGGCTTTCCGACCGTTTCGACAACCGCTTCCTGCTCTTCTGGTTTTACGGTCTGCGCGGGCTGTCCCTGATCTATCTCTCCTTCTCGGGCTTCAGCTTCGTGGAGCTTTCGGTCTTCGCCGTGTTTTACGGGCTGGACTGGGTGGCAACCGTGCCGCCAACGGTGAAGCTTGCCGCTGAGAGTTTCGGCCGCGAAAAAGCGGGCCTGGTTTTCGGCTGGGTGTTTGCGGGGCATCAGTTGGGGGCCGCCACCGCTGCCTTTGGCGCAGGTTTCTTCAAGAGCGACTTCGACACATACATGCCCGCACTGCAGATTGCCGGCGTGATGTGCATGATCGCTGCTGTCTCGGCTGCTTCTCAAAAAGCCGGGTTCCGCGACTTTGGCACCGCAGGCCGCCTGAGATTGCAAAGGAGATGGCTTGTGAAAGCAGGCCGACTTCCGACTGCCGGGCCCGCTATTTTGACCGTTGTCATGGCTATCCGTTGCGTATTTGTCACACCAAGCACCGGGTAGCTGCCCTGGCTTATCGTTCGCCTTTCGGTTTGATCCATCTCAATCCGCTCACCTCTCCCTTGGCGATAGTGGCTGTAGCGGCTGCGGCAAGCGAGGATTCGCGAAGGCCCGCCGCCATCAGCCGGTTTCCCGGGCTTGCCCGGCTGCGGCGCGCGATAGGAGAGATGGAATGACGAACAGGAAGAAAAAAACCGCCTTGCTTGCCAGTGTGACGGTGAGCGTCGCGGCGATGCTGATGTCGGCCAACGCGATGGCGGCAGATCTGGCCACGCCGGCACCAGCCCCCACCGCTGAAGAGGCGATTGCGGCGGCGAGCCCATGGATGCTGCGCGTGCGTGGTCTCGGGGTCATCACCCATGACAGCGGCAGCGTTGACGGTGTGCCGGGTGCGGGTCTCTCATATTCGGATACGGTTATTCCTGAACTCGACATCAGCTATTTCTTCACCCCGAATATCGCTGCCGAACTCATCCTCGGCACCACATACGCCAAGATCAACGGCGAGGGTGTGCTGGCCGGCACGCCGGTGGGCAAGACATGGTTGCTGCCGCCGACGCTGACCCTGCAATATCACTTTACTGATTTCGGCGCCTTCAAGCCCTATATCGGCGCGGGCGTGAACTATTCGATGTTCTACAACCAGTCCGAAAAACCCGGCTTCAGCAATCTTGATGTCAAGAACAAGTTCGGCGCGGCCGTGCAGGTGGGTTTCGACTATATGCTGGACGAACATTGGGGCGTGAACTTCGACGTGAAGAAGATTTTCCTGAAGACCGACTGGACCGCAGAACTTGGCGGTGCGCCAATCAGCGGCAAAGCGAAACTCGATCCCTGGTTGATCGGTGCGGGTATCACCTATCGCTTCTGAGCCCTTGGCCTCGCGCCGTCGCTGCCTTTGACGGGCGGCGCTTTCTAAGCTATATGGACGGCCACGGGCAGAAGAGCCCCGGCCGTCCGCAGGCGTTTACGCCCTTGGTGAAGCTCTTTTTGGAATAACGGTCATCCCCATGTTTTGCATGTCGTCGATGGCAACGCGGACCCCTTCGGAAAAATACGGCATGCGCATGTTGGAGAACCGTTATGAACGTGTCCAAACCGCTTCCCGCGCTTGAGGGACTGAAAGAGCAGGCAAAACGGCTGCGCGCCGCCCTTGAAGGGCAGGGGCAGGCAATCACCCATTCAAAGGCGCTGGAACTCATCGCCGCGCAATATGGCTTCCGCGACTGGAACACCCTGCATGCCACGGCGGGAAACCGTCCCGCATTCAATCCCTATCTTCTTGGTTCCCGGGTGGAAGGTCTCTATCTAGGCCAACCCTTCGTAGCCTCCGTTCTGGGCGTGCAAACGCTCGGCGGCGACCCGGAACGCTACCGGCTGACCCTGCATCTCGACGATCCCGTGGATGTGGTGACCTTCGAAAGCTTCTCGGCTTTCAGGCAGCGTATCCACTGCAATATCGATACGTCCGGACGTACCGTGGAGAAAACCTCCAACGGTAGGCCACAGGTTGAGCTGGTCTGGTAGGGAAACGGGCATAGGCTGTTGTGATGCCTCACAGGCTGGGCCAAGATGGATAGCGCTGCATTCCGGTCCGTGGGGCCGGGATGCATTTAACAGGTGCTACACTCGCGTCGCTGATGTCATTGTGCCCGTGGAGAGTGGACTTTGATAGTGCCTGCACGTCGTCATTCGCTGAAGTAGATGAAAGAAACGACTGCCCGCTATTTGCGTTTCGAGCGCATTGTAGTATGTTGTAAATATACATTTATTATATTTTATATATTTTCTAAATGAGGTATTTATGAGCGAAGATCGTGTTCCTGGTCGTTGGCTATATGTCGATTCTATTCGCGGTATAGCGGCTTTGGCAGTGGTGTATTTTCACATTGCAGAAGTAGCTTACAAAAATAAATACACGAATAATGCGGTTGAGTATTTTTTGTTTAATATTTTTAGTGAATACTTTGATATCGGAAAAATTGCCGTTGTCATGTTCTTCGCTGTTTCCGGTTTTGTTATCCCATTTTCTCTTCTGAAGGCGAGCAAAGCGCCCTTGCGCAGCTTTGCATTTTCCCGATTTTTCAGGCTTTATCCCGCATATTGGGTGTCGATAGCCCTTGCCGTGGCAATCATTCCACTCGTGCGAGGAGATCTTTTTACGATCACCCAAATCCTCGCCAATGTAACGATGCTGCAGCAATTTCTGGGACAGCAAAATATTCTCGGTGTTTACTGGACGCTACAGATAGAAATCGTTTTTTATGTCGTCAGCGCAATGCTGTTTTATGTTAGACTCCTCCATAAGCCAGAGGGTGCGGTCGGTGCGGTGGTGTTCTTCCTGCTGTGCGCGGTTGCCATGGGTGCTGCGCGTTATGCTTTGGGCATCAAGTTACCGGTCGCTATTCCGCTTGGGCTTACTGTGATGTTTTGGGGTTTGTTGTGGCGTCACGGAGCCGTTGATCAGGCTGATGTGTATATGCGGCGGCTTATCATATTCACTTCCCTTCTTGTGGTCTTTACGGTGCCACTCGTCAGTTTTCTGAGTTATAATGTTGATATGGGCTTTGGTGAGACTTGGTATCGCTATACCATCGCCTATTATTCAGGAATGGCACTTTTTGCTCTGTTCACGACAAAACTTCGTATCACGCATCCGATATTTGTCTGGCTTGGCGCGATAAGCTATTCTGTCTATCTACTTGGGCCCGTAGCCCAGCCTGTCGTGGAATACATTCTTCCGTACAGACAACTAGCTCCCTATCCGGTTCATGTCATGATCGTATTGGCTTGGGTTCTAACGGTGGTCATGGCTTATTTGAGCTATAACTTCATTGAATTGCCGTCCCAGAAGTTCGGAAAGAAGTTGGCGTCCCGCCAGTCTGCTCATGAGGTGGTCTCATCGGCGTAAAATAGGCCGGGCATTGCCGCAGGTAACGGCAATGCCGACACACAGACCCTAAATCCGCTTCCCCGCCGCATCGAACAGATGGAAGTCCTTCGTCTGGGCGGCAATCCGCAGGTTCTCGCCAATGCCAAGCTGCGAACGGCCGGGAACGCGGAAGACGATGGTGGTGCCGTCGGTGAAGGAGCCATGCACGTAGCTTTCCGCGCCCACCAGTTCCACGGCGTCCACCCGCACGGTGCCAGTGAAAGCGGCATCGGGAGCTTCTGTTTCCGCGAGCGTGATGTCTTCCGGACGGATGCCCAGTGTTGCGGTGGTTTGCTGCAGCGCGCCTGATCCATTCACCGACCACCCGGATGCGCCGTTAGCCGATGGGGTGCCGTAGGGCAGGAGGTTCATGGAGGGCGAACCGATGAAGGTGGCGACGAAGGTGGTGGCCGGTTTTTCGTAAAGCTCGATCGGAGTGCCGATCTGCTCGATGCGGCCGGCATTCAGCACCACGAGGCGGTCGGCCAGCGTCATGGCTTCCATCTGATCATGGGTTACGTAGACGCTGGTGGTGGCGAGAGAGCGTTGCAGGCGGCGGATTTCGACGCGCATCTGCACGCGCAGCTTGGCATCGAGGTTGGACAGCGGCTCATCGAACAGGAATGCGGCGGGCTTGCGCACGATGGCACGGCCCATCGCCACGCGCTGGCGCTGGCCACCCGAGAGCTGGCGCGGCCTGCGCTCCAGATATTGTTCGATTTCCAGCGCCTTGGCTGCCTCGGTGATACGCCGGTCGATCTCGTCCTTCGGCGTGTTGCGGTTCTTGAGGCCATAGGCGAGGTTCTGCCGCACCGTCATATGCGGGTATAGCGCGTAGTTCTGGAACACCATGGCAATATCTCGGTCTGACGGTTCGAGATCGTTGACGACGCGGTCGCCGATGACGATCTCACCGCCCGATATGCTTTCCAGCCCGGCGATCATGCGCAGCAATGTTGATTTTCCGCAGCCGGAGGGGCCGACCAATACGATCATCTCGCCATCGGCTATATCCATCGATACGCCCTTGATGGCGTCGACATTGCCGCCGTAAACCTTGCGGACGTCTTTCAGCGCAATTTTTGCCATTACTTCTCGGTCTCCACCAAACCTTTGACGAACCAGCGCTGCATCAGCACCACAACGATAATCGGGGGGATGATGGCGAGGATCGCCGTCACCATCACATAATTCCAGGGCGTCGAAGCGTCGGTGAAATCCACCATGCGCTTGAGGCCGATGATGATCGTGTTCATCTTGGCATCGTTGGTCACGAGCAGCGGCCAGAGATACTGGGTCCAGCCATAGATGAACAGGATCACGAAGAGAGCGGCGATATTGGTTTTCGACAGCGGCAGCAGAATATCGCGCATGAAGCGGAACGGCCCTGCATTGTCGATACGAGCCGCCTCGACCATTTCGCCGGGAATGGTCAGGAAAAACTGCCGGAACAGGAACGTCGCCGTCGCGGACGCCATCAGCGGAAGCGTCAGTCCCGCATAGGTATCGATAAGCCCGAGGTCGACGATGACCTTGTATGTGGGCAGGATACGCACCTCGACCGGCAGCATGAGCGTGATGAAGATCATCCAGAAGAAGCCCATGCGGAAGGGAAAACGGAAAAACACGATTGCGAAAGCCGACAGGAAAGAAATGACGATCTTGCCGATGGCAATGGCGAGCGCCACCACGAAGCTGTTGAACAGCAGCCGTTCAAGGCTGACGCCGACCACTCTTTCGACGCCGCCGACCATGGCGTCTGTATAGTTTTCACCAAGATGGTCGCCGGGCAGCAGCGACATCGGTGGGCGAATGATGTCATTCGACGTCATGGATGACGCGATGAAGGTGTAGTAGATCGGGAAGGCCACGATGATGATGCCGAGAACCAGCATCAGATGGGCGATCACGCGGGCGACCGGGCGATTTTCAATCATCAGGAAATCCTCAGCCGTAGTGCACGCGCTTCTCGACGAAGCGGAACTGGAAGGCGGTCAACGCAATGACGATCACCATCAGGATGACGGATTGCGCGGCGGAAGAGCCGAGGTTCAGGTTAACGAAGCCATCATTGTAAACCTTGTAGACCAGTGTTTCCGTCGCCTTGGCAGGGCCGCCGCCAGTAACTGCGTGGATGATGCCGAACGTATCGAAGAAGGCATAGACGGTGTTGACGACCAGCAGGAAGAAGGTTGTCGGCGCCAGCAGCGGGAAAACGATGGTCCAGAAGCGCCGCGAACCGCGTGCGCCGTCAATGGAGGCCGCCTCCAGCAATGATTTCGGAATTGCCTGCAAGCCTGCGACAAAAAACAGGAAATTGTAGCTGATCTGCTTCCATGCGGCGGCTGCGACCACGAGCAGCATGGCCTGATTGCCGTTGAGCAGCGGGTCCCACATGATGCCGTTGCGGCGCAGGATATAGGAGAAGGTTCCCATGGCCGGATTGAACATGAACAGCCACAGCATGCCAGCCACGGCGGGTGCCACAGCATAGGGCATGATCATCATGGTGCGGTAAAAACCCTTGCCGCGCACCACGCGGTCTGCCGCCGTTGCCAGAAGCAATGCCAGCCCCATCGAGACGAGTGCGGTCAGGACGCTGAAAATAACCGTGACGTGCAACGCGTTCAGATAGCTTTCATCCGAAAGTACGGCGGAAAAATTGGCCAGCCCGACGAAATTGCTATTCAGCCCGAAGGCATCCTCGCGCATGGTCGACTGGTAGAGCGCCTGACTTGCGGGCCAGAAGAAAAAGATCACCGTCAGGATGATCTGTGGCGCGACCAGCAGATAGGGCAGGATCTTGTTGGGGAATACGACGCTTTGCACGGCGATCTCCTGATGAAATGGGAATACCGCCCGCACCGGGTGAGGATGCGGGCGGGGGCAGGGATCGTTTAGTTGCCGGTTGCCTGCTTGATGGCCGCATCACCGCGCGTGACAATCTTGTCGAGTGCGGATTTCGCGTCCTGCTTGCCGGCCAGCATCGCCTCGAACTCTTCGTTCATGATGTCGCGGACCTGCGGCAGGTTCACGAGGCGCACGCCCTTGGAGTTTTCTGTCGGTGGCTTGCCCATCATCTGCAGAAGTGGCGTTTCGCGGCCGGGATTCTTGTCATAGAAGCCGGATTTCTTGGTTTCCTCATAGGCCGCGATCGTTACCGGCATGTATCCGGAGACCTGATGCAGACGAGACTGGATCTTGGTCTGGGAAAGGAAATGGAAGAACTCGGCCACACCTTTATATTCGGCATCGCTCTTGCCGCCGAAGACCCAGAGGCTCGCGCCGCCGGGAATGGTGTTCTGCGGACCATGACCCTCGTAATAGGGAAGCTGGCCGATACCGTAATTCATGCCGGTCTTGATGATATCGCCAAGGCCGCCGGAGGATTCGGTAAGGATGCCGCATTCGCCGGACATGAACAGCTGCTTGGCTTCCGAAGTGCGCCCGCCGTAACGGAAGGTGCCGTCTTTCGCAAGGTCGGCAATGGCCTGGAAGTGTTCGACGAAGAGCGGCGCGTTGACGGCAAGCTTCACATCGGTGCCGCCCAGCCCGTTTTCATTGCTGCCATAGGAGACGTTGTTCCATGCGGCAAAGTTTTCGGTCTGGATCCAGGTCAACCATGTTGAGGTGAAGCCGCATTGGGCAGCACCGCTTGTCTTGATCTTCTTGGCAGCTTCGAAAACCTCCGGCCAGGTCTTCGGCGGATTTGCCGGGTCAAGGCCTGCCTTCTGGAAGGTGTCCTTGTTGTAATAGAGGATCGGCGAGGACGAATTATAGGGGAAGGACAGCATGGTCCCGTCAGGCTTGGAATAATAGGCGACGATGCCGGCCAGATATTCGTCCTTGTTGAAGGTGTAGCCACCTTCCTTCAGTACTTCTGCCACCGGTTTGATTGCACCGGCAGCACCCATCATCACGCCGGAACCGGCGTCGAAGACCTGAATGATCGCCGGCGGCTGCTTGGCGCGGAAGGCCGCAATGCCGGCATTCAGGGTTTCCGGATAGGTGCCCTTGAAGACGGGCATGATCTTGTAGTTTGTCTGGCTATCGTTGAACTCTTTCGCGAGCGCGTCCACGACCTCGTTATTGGCGCCGGTCATGGCATGCCACCACTGAATTTCCGTCGCGGCGAATGCGTTCGATGTGACAAAAAACGAAAGCGCAGATGCCGCAGCAAGACGGTAGCTGAGTTTTTTCAAGGCGATTCCTCCCATTTTAAAAACAGTAAAAGATACAGCCCCTTATTGCAGCCTATCCTCCTCGATATAGCTGCGGGCGAGCTTTTCTGTATTAGCGGCCTGATTTAAAGCGAACTCTAATGAAAATGCAATAGATGGTGGAACGAAAAAAACGAAAGTGAACGAAACGGTTTTATTATTCCATTTTGGATCCGCTTTGGTTTTTTCGTGTGCTTGTGGGCATGGTTCGGGACGGGATACCGGAAGCAGTCTGCGGATGCCATGTTCAAGAGCAATTTCTAACAAGAAGTATTGATATGTTATTACATTACGTATTAAATCTCTCCGAGATTCGCTGCTTAAAGGTGCGGATGTGTTCGGAATGAAGCGGAAGAAGGCGGTTGCACCAGAAGACGTCTCATACGTCACCCCATCCACCGGAACGGTGCCTGTCACACTGCTTACCGGCTTCCTGGGGGCGGGCAAGACCACGCTTCTGAACGAGCTTTTGAGCGAACCGGAAATGCGTGGTGCCGCCGTCATCGTCAACGAATTCGGTTCGGTGCCCATCGATCACGGCCTGGTCCGCACCGGTTCGGAGCGTTATTTCAGGACCACGACCGGCTGCATCTGCTGCACCGCCACCAGCGATATCCGCACCTCGCTTTACGAGTTGCATCTGGCCTTTCTGGAAGGGGTGGTGCCGGAAATATCGCGTGTCGTCATCGAAACCACTGGCCTTGCCGATCCTGCGCCGATCATCAACAGCCTGATTCCCGGCGGTACGCCTGCCGTCGGCCTGCGCGACCATATCGTCGCCCGCCACTTTCATCTCTCCGGTGTCGTTACTGTTTTCGACATTACCTCCGGCCAGGCGATGCTCGACAGTTTCATCGAGGGCTGGAAACAGCTTGCCTTTGCCGATCACATTGTTTTGACCAAAACCGATCTCACTGACGGGGCGGAGATGGGCTGTGAGAGCCTCTCCGATCTCAATCCTGCCGCGCGTCTGCATGACCGCAACGCGCGCGACTTCAATCTGATGTCGCTGTTTGCGCCGGCGGATTATTCGTTGCGTAACAAGCCGGAAGACGTGACGGGCTGGCTTGCCGCCGACAGGCTGAGCCTGCATGCCGCGCACGGGCACGATATCAACCGTCATGGTGCGGGGGTAGAGGCGTTCGATTTGACGTTCGATGGGGCTTTCGATCCGCAGGCGATCGTTACCTTTCTCGATCTCGTCACCAGCAATGTGCATTCCGGTCTGCTGCGGCTCAAGGGAATTTTCGGTGCGACGGATGATCCGGACCGTCCAGTGGTCGCCCATGCCGTGCAGCACCGGCTTTATCCGCTGAGCCGTCTGGAAAGCTGGCCGGATGGCAACCGTGCAACCCGTGTTGTCCTCATCGGCATGGATATGCCGCAGCAGCCGATCCGCGATCTTTTCGAGGCATTGGCCTCGCAGGCAGCAAGGAAGGTTTCCCGATGACGGCAAGAGCAAATCCGCTTGCACGCAGCGGCTCTGCGATAGTCTCTAAGGCCCGTCTTCTGAAACACTGGACGCGGGAGCTGCTTGCCCTCCGCGAAGACGAGATCGTTTCCGTCAACGAGAATGCCTGCGTACAGCCGGATTGCCCACCGAAGGAAACGGTAATCCTCGTTTTGTCCGCATCCGGCAAAACCCGGCAATTCTCAATTCACCAGGCGCTGCTGGATATAGAGCGTGATGACATCGTCAGAGCCGTCGCCGCCAATCCGCCGTAAGGCCGTCTGTATCGAACGCCATGGCGCTTGACGACAGGTGTCGTCATCCGGCACTTCAGGAGCAGCGGGATTCGCTAAATGTGAAGGGTACGGAATGGCCGATCTGGCGGTATATGCGGGTTTGTTTCTGACGGCTTTTGTCGCGGCAACCATCCTGCCCATGCAGTCGGAGGCCGCACTTGCCGGCCTGATCCTTTTGAAGTCCCAGCCGGTCTGGCTGCTGGTTACTGTTGCCAGCGCCGGCAATGTCGCCGGATCCCTCGCCAACTGGCTGCTCGGCCGTGGCATCGAACGCTTCCGGCATCGGCGGTGGTTTCCTGTGGGGGAAGCCGCGCTGCAACGTGCCCAGAACTGGTACAGGCGTTACGGCAAGTGGTCGCTGCTGCTCAGCTGGGCGCCGCTGATCGGCGATCCGCTGACGGTTGCGGCCGGCATCATGAAGGAGCCGCTGCCGGTTTTTCTTCTGCTTGTTACCATTGCCAAGGTTGGGCGTTATCTTGTGCTGACGCTGGTGACGCTGAATTTTCTTTGAATTGCGTTGCCGAGACCTTCTCCCCGGCGGGGAGAAGGCGAAAGAGGCATCCGCTGGTCAAAAAGGTCTGATTTGAGAACCAATCAAGCCGCCTGCCTGTCCCAGCTGGCGAAGGGGTCGGGCAGGTGTCGCCATGCGTCCGGAGTGAAGGCATCTGTGTCAATCAGGCACGCATCGAGCTGCGCGCGGATGCGCGCTTCGCTCATGGGATCGGAACCGATGAAGACGATTTCCTGCCGGCGGTCGCCAAACACCGGGTGGAGATAGGGCTTCATCATGTCGAGGAACTGCTGCTCGCGCGGCCATTGCTCGCTCGGCACGGCGGACCACCAAAGGCCCATCTTGCCGGTGCGCACCAGTGCGCCGGCCTGGCTTATCTCCCCGACATAAGCTGGCCGCGTGGCCAGCCAGAAGAAGCCTTTGGCGCGCACCACACCCGGCCAGGCGCGGTCGATAAAACGTTGGAACAGCACGGGATCGAAAGGCTTCCTGGCGCGGTAGACGAAAGAGCGGATGCCATATTCCTCGGTCTCGGGAATGTGGTCCTTGAAACCGTGCAACTCCTTGAACCACAGCGGGTGTTCTTCAGCCTTGGCGAAATCGAAGCGGCCGGTGCCCAGCACCTCCTTCAGTTCCACCTTGCCGAAATCGGCCTCGATGAGTTTCGCATCCGGGTTCAGCCCGACGATGATCTTGCGGGCGGCGTCCCGCTCATCCGGCGTGGCAGTGCCGATCTTGTTGAGGACGACGACATCGGCAAATTCGATCTGCTCGACCAGGAGGTCTACGATGGTTCGGTTGTCGCCTTCGCCTGCCGTCTCACCACGGTCGGCAAGAAAGTCAGAGGAACCGTAGTCGTTGAGAAGATTGGCGGCATCCACCACCGTTACCATCGTGTCCAGATGCGCGACATCGGAAAGGCTGCGACCGTTTTCATCGCGAAAATCGAAAGTGGCGGCCACTGGCAGCGGCTCGGCGATGCCGGTGGATTCGATCAGCAGATAATCGAACCGGCCCTGCTCGGCGAGCGCGCGTACCTCATTCAGAAGGTCGTCGCGCAGCGTGCAACAGATGCAGCCATTGGTCATTTCCACAAGCTGTTCCTCGGTGCACGAAAGATTGGCGCCGCCATCTCGCACAAGTGCCGCATCGATATTGATCTCGCTCATGTCGTTAACGATCAACGCGACCCGCAGACCGTCGCGGTTGGCGAGAATATGGTTGAGAAGCGTTGTCTTTCCGGCACCAAGAAAGCCGGAGAGTACAGTGACGGGAAGTTTTTTCGACATGCGGGCCTCGTTTTATTAGCGGTGGTAGCGTGAGAGTCATCGTCGTCACGACTTGCGGTTTGAGAACGGCGGAGCTGGTAGCCACATCGCTTGTTGCATGTAACGTAATAACATTACATAAGCGCGGCGTGTCAACTGGCTTTAAAAAAATTGCTTGCCGGGTGCTCCTCTGGTTTGTCCCGGGAATCCAGAACTCGGCATGATCACACCCCCCGAGGCGATCCCGCGGTTGTCGTCCAATGTGAGATGGAACCTACCTTTCCGATAGTTAATGTTATTTCATTACATATTTGTTTGACGAATGTAATAACATTACATATGAGGGGGTCATCAAATGACATCATGCCCCGGAGGGATCGATGAACGATCCGTGCCTTGCCTTTAAAAATCTGACACTCGGATATGCCGGCCGCGCGGCGGTGCATCATCTGGATGGCGATATTGCCAAAGGGTCGCTCACGGCGGTGATCGGCGCCAATGGGTCGGGAAAGTCGACGCTGATGAAGGGCATCGCCGGCATTTTGAAGCCACTTGGCGGTGAATGCCGGGTTACTCCCGGCGTTTCCGTCGCCTATCTACCGCAGCAGTCTGAACTCGACCGTTCCTTTCCGGCACAGGTGCGCGATCTGGTCGCGCTTGGTCTCTGGCCCAAACGCGGCCTGCTCGCTCGCCATCGCCAGTCGGACCGGGCGGCCATGGCCCATGTGCTGGAAGCGGTCGGACTTTCTGGCTTTGAAAAACGCAATATCGATTCACTCTCCGGCGGCCAGATGCAGCGCGCCCTTTTTGCCCGCGCCATGTTGCAGGATGCGCAGCTGATTTTGCTGGATGAGCCCTTCAACGCTGTCGATGAGCGCACCGTCGCCGATCTCATGGTGCTGATCAAAGCATGGGTTGCCGAGGGGCGCACGGTTCTGGCCGTTCTTCATGACTACGAGCTGGTGCGTCAGCATTTTCCGCAAACGCTTCTGCTTGCCAGACGGTTGGTGGGCTTTGGCCCGACACGGGAGGTTCTAAGGCCCGAAATGATGCAGCAGGCACGACGGTTTCACGAGGCATGGGACGGCGACGCCCCATGGTGCGAACCCGCAGCAGCGACGGTGAACGCCGACCTGGCGGAAAAGCCGCAGGATTTCCCCAAACACTCGCAGGCGCATTCGCATATCCATGTCTGATTTATTTATCGAGCCATTCATCCAGTATGTCTTCATGCAGCGTGCGCTTGCCGGTGCCTTGATCCTTGCTGTCAGTTGCGGGCCGGTCGGGGTGTTTCTGATGCTGCGCCGCATGAGTCTGACGGGTGATGCCATGTCGCACGCCATTTTGCCGGGGGCGGCGGTGGGCTTTCTGTTTTACGGGTTGGAGATTTTGCCGATGACCATCGGCGGGCTGGTCGTCGGTCTTCTGGTGGCACTGGGTGCCGGTGCGGTTTCGCGCTTCACCATCCAGAAGGAGGACGCCTCGCTTGCAGCCTTTTACCTCATTTCTCTGGCGCTCGGCGTGCTGCTCGTCTCCTGGCGCGGCTCCAGTGTCGATCTCATGCATGTGCTTTTCGGCACGGTGCTGGCACTGAACAATGAAGCGCTCGGCCTCATCGGCGGTATCTGTGTCGTCACACTGACGGTGATGATGGTTTTCTGGCGCGCGCTGCTGGCGGAATGCCTCGATCCCCTGTTTCTGCGCTCGGTCAGCAACTGGGGGAGCCCCGTGCACTTCCTCTTCCTCGCCATCGTCGTCCTCAATCTGGTCGGCGGGTTTCAGGCGCTCGGAACCCTGCTTTCGGTTGGCCTGATGATGCTGCCCGCTGCCGCCAGCCGCTTCTGGTCCAATCGCGTCGCGCCAATGTGCTTCATCTCGATCGGCATCGGCATGGTCTCGTGTTTTGCAGGCCTGCTTCTGTCCTATCACGCGTCGCTGCCATCAGGTCCGGCGATCATCCTGTCCGCAGGCGTCATCTATGTCCTGTCCATCGTCGTCGGCACACGCGGTGTGCTTCGCGATCTTCTCGGTTCCGGTCGTCACAGAACGGCCTGAAAACAGCGTTTGAAAAAAGGAGAACCCTTCATGTTCCAAACCCTACGTCTTGCTACCTGCGTAAGCCTTCTCTCCCTTTCCCCAGTCCTGATGGCGCAGGCTTCTGCGGCTGAACTCAAGGTCGTGGCCAGCTTCTCGATCATTGCCGACTTCGCGAAGAATGTCGGCGGCAACCGCGTCGAAATCACCACGATCGTCGGACCTGACGGCGACGCGCATGTCTACGAGCCGCGCCCGGCCGATGCCGTTGCCGTCAGCAAGGCGGATGTTGTGCTGGTGAACGGCCTTGCATTCGAAGGCTTCCTGAAGCGGCTGATCGATACCAGCGGCACAAAGGCGCCGGTGGTGGAGCTGACCAAGGGCGTGAAACCCCTCAGGATTTCCGACGAGCCAGCCGGTCACGCACATCCGGAAGCCGAGGAAGAGGCGGGTCACGACCACAAGGCAGAGGAAGCGCATGACCATGAGGGACACAATCACGGTGAATTCGATCCGCATGCCTGGCAGTCAATCAAGAATGCGGAAATATATGTGAAGAACATCGCCGGCGCATTTTGCGAGGTCGACAAGGCCGGTTGCGCAACTTACACCGCCAATTCACAGGCCTATATCGCCAAGCTCGCGGCTTTGAACGAGAAGGTGAAGACCGAGATCGCCGCTATTCCGCCGGAAAAACGCAACATCATCACCTCACATGATGCCTTCGGTTATTTCGAGCATGCCTATGGTCTCGAATTCCTGGCGCCGGAAGGTGTCTCGACGGATTCCGAAGCGTCTGCCGCCGACGTCGCCAAGCTGGTGGATCAGATCAAGCACGACAAGGCCTCGGCGATCTTCGTCGAAAACATCACCGACAAGCGATTGATGGACCAGATTGCCAAGGAAACCGGCCTGAAAGTTGGCGGAACGCTTTATTCCGACGCGCTCTCGACAGCCGACGGCCCGGCCGCAACCTATATCGATATGGTCAACCACAACATCGATACCATCAAGGCGGCCGTGCTTAGCCAGTAAGAAGACAAAACGGGCGAGGGTGGCACCAGCCACCCTCAGACACCTGACTAACGTATCCCCACACTCGATGTCATCCTCGGGCCCGTTCCGGGGATCCAGTCACGTATCGTAAAATCAATAGCTGGCAGATGCTCGCGATAGGCCCGAGCGCGACGGAGGAGAAGTTTTTTCCTTCTGTCCTAGGCCCCACGGTCGATTGTGCCGTCTCGCAAATTTTGCCCAGCCGGTAGGCCTTCTCCAGCGTTACCAACGCCCAAATCTCTAATTTCCTTCTATTTTTCCCGGAATACGCGGTTCAACAGGGATGTGATCTCCCTGTTTAGGCTGCTTGCGTTCCCCGTTGACAATCGATCAACCGTTTGAAATGGTAAGATGTCAGACCAATTCAAAGGGTAACTCTTGGATAGATCCAGCCGCGAACTAATGCAGCCTATTCCACCCAGCGACCGTGTGCGCCAGGTCGAGGCGGCACTCTCCGATTACGTCGAGAGGGCGGGACTGAAGGCTGGAGATCGGTTGCCGGCCGAGCGAGAGCTGATGGTGGCGCTGGGTGTCGGCCGTTCCACCATTCGCGAGGTCATCCGTAAGTTTCAGGCGCTGGGCGTTATCGACAGCCGCAAGGGCAGCGGCAATTATCTGCTTAAGCCGATTTCCGCCGCAACCGTGCATATGCCTATCTCCATCGATGCCGAAAGCCTGCGCGATGCGTTGTTGATGACGTTGGAAGTCCGGCGTGGCATCGAGGTTGAGGCCTCGATGGCTGCGGCGCGCCGGCGCACGGTGGAGGATATCGCCACGATGGAAGCGCGGCTCGATGAGATGGAGCGGGTGCATCTGGCTGAAGGCACGTCCGGCAAGGCCGACCTTGCCTTCCACCTCTCCATCTATGACGCCACGCATAATTCGCTGTTCAAGCAGCTGCTCGAGCAGATGCGCGAAGGTTTCGAACGTTTCTGGCTGAAGCCTTTCGACCGGCCGGACTTTGCAAGCCGCTCCTTCCCCTTTCACCGCACGCTGTTCAACGCCATCGCCGCCGGCGATGCGGAGACCGCTCGTGAAGAAACACTGAAAATCCTCGCTGTCGTCGAGGAGGATATCAAGGACATGTCGAAATGAACCAAGGCAACGATCTCTTCGATCCCGCCTCCCTGATCGTCGCCCATGACGAGACCCACGCTTTCGAAGCCGTGGTGCCGCCCCTTGTGCAGACTTCGCTTTTCACCTTTTCCAGCTACGACGAAATGGTTTCCACCTATCGCGGCGAAAAGGTGCGGCCGGTCTATACGCGAGGGCTCAACCCGACCGTCAGGATGTTTGAGGAAATGCTGGCAAAGCTTGAGGGCGCGGAAGATGCGCTTGGCTTCGCCAGCGGCATGTCGGCCATTTCCTCCACCGTTCTTTCCTTCGTTTCGCCGGGCGACCGCATCGTCGCGGTGCGCCATGTCTATCCCGATGCGTTTCGCCTGTTTGGCACCTTCATGAAGCGCATGAATGTCGAGGTGGTCTATGTCGACGGCCGCGACGAGGCGGCGGTTGAAAAGGCTATGCCCGGCGCGAAACTCTTCTACATGGAAAGCCCGACCAGCTGGGTGATGGAGGCCCATGATGTCGGTGCGCTCGCCGCGATCGGCAAGCGCCATGGCGCCGTCACCGTCATCGATAATTCCTGGGCGAGCCCTGTCTTCCAGCAGCCGATCTCGCTCGGTGTCGATCTCGTCGTGCATTCGGCGTCGAAATATCTCGGCGGGCACAGCGATGTGGTCTCCGGCGTGGTTGCCGGTTCAAAGGCAATGATCGACCGCATTCGTGCAGAGACCTATCCCTATCTCGGTGGCAAGATGTCGCCCTTCGATGCGTGGCTGCTCATCCGCGGCTTGCGCACCCTGCCGCTGCGCATGAAGGCGCATCAGGCATCGGCGCTGGATATTGCCAGCCGCCTGCAGGCGCTCGATGTGGTGGAAAAGGTTTGTCATCCGGGATTGGCGAACCGCCTGCCGCCCGGCCTCAACGGTACGTCTGGCCTGTTTTCCTTCATTTTCAAGGAAGGGGTGGATGTGCGCGCTTTTGCCGACCGCCTCAAGCTTTTCAAACTGGGTGTTTCCTGGGGTGGGCATGAAAGCCTGATCGTCCCGGGTGAAGTGGTGCTTGAACAGAAGGCGCAGCCAAACTCCGCCCACACGTTCGGCATCAGCGCGCGTTCCGTGCGCCTGCATGTCGGACTGGAGGGCACAGAAGCGCTCTGGAACGATCTCGAACCCGCGATCAAGGCGGCCTCGGCCGTCTGACGCGTCTTAAAACTGACGACAAAAAGGGGAGAACGACATGAAAAAACTGGTAGCAGCAGCAATCTTTACCGCCCTGATGACCGGAACGGCGCTGGCGGATACGACCTTGAAACTGGTCGAGGTCATTACAAGTCCCGAACGGACGGAAACGCTGAAGGGCATCGTCTCGAAGTTCGAAACTGCCAATCCCGGCACCAAGGTGGAGATCATCTCGCTGCCCTGGAGCGAGGCCTTCCAGAAATTCGCCACGATGGTCTCCGCCGGCGATGTGCCTGATGTCATGGAAATGCCCGACACCTGGCTTTCGCTTTATGCCAATAACGGCATGCTCGAAAGTCTCGAACCCTACCTCGCCAAATGGGAATACACCAAGGGTCTGAGTGAACGCACGCTGGAACTCGGCCGTGATGTGAAGAACACGGCCTATATGCTTCCCTACGGCTTTTATCTCCGGGCCATGTTCTACAACAAGAAACTGCTGGAACAGGCTGGCGTGAAGGAGCCGCCGAAGACGCTCGACGAATTCGCCGATGCCTCCAAGAAGGTCGCAGCACTTCCCGGCAAATACGGTTATTGCCTGCGTGGCGGGCCGGGCGGACTTAACGGCTGGGTCATGTTCGGCGCGTCCATGGCGGGATCGAACGAGTTCTTCACCAAGGACGGCACCTCCACCTTTGACAGCCCTGGCTGGGTGAAAGGCCTGACCTATGTGATCGATCTCTACAAGAACGGGTTGGCGCCGAAAGACAGCGTCAACTGGGGCTTCAACGAGATCGTCGCGGGATTTTATTCCGGCACCTGCGCTTTCCTCGATCAGGATCCGGACGCCCTTATCGCCATTGCCCAGCGCATGAAGCCGGAAGATTTCGGCGTCATGACCATGCCGAAGGGACCTGACGGCAAGACCTTCCCGACCATCGGTTTCGCCGGCTGGTCGATCATGTCGGCATCCGCCAACAAGGACCTCTCATGGAAACTGGTCGAGACGCTGGAAGGGCCGGAAGGCAATATCGAGTGGAACAAGAAGACGGGTGCGCTGCCGGTGCACAAGTCGGCGGAGAAGGACCCCTTCTACGCCAGCGAGCAGTTCAAGGGCTGGTTCGACGAACTGGCGGACAAGAACGCCGTGCCGACGAAGATGCCGACCTATCTTGAGGAATTCGCATTCTTCAAGGATTCACTGGTTATCAAGACATCGCAGGAAGCGCTTCTTGGCGATATCTCACCGGAAGACCTCGCCAAGCAATGGGCTGACTATATGACGAAGGCGCAGCAGAAGTTCCTCGCCTCCAAATAAACCACACGGTTGGCCGCGCGAGGTTTGAACCCGCGCGGCCGTTCTTGCGGGCTGTCCCAAACGGCAGGCCCCATTTCAAAACGTGCGGACCGGCTGGCCAGAAGCGTTAGAAAAACCTGTCCGCCCCGCCGTCCGATCAGGAGCGATCAATCATGTCCTATGCCCATGGCGCCGGACCCGTGGCCGCGCGCAACCGCGCCGGCAAGCCGGCAATGCAGCGTTTTGCCGACTGGGCCGAACCCTGGCTCTATAGTGCGCCGGTTCTCGTGCTCATTGTTGCCGTCATGCTGGTGCCGCTGGTGCTCGGCCTGTCCTATGCTTTTCGCGACGTGCAGCTGCTCAATCCTTTTTCCGGCGGTTTCGTTGGCTTGAAACATCTGGAGGCACTGTCGCAGGATGCGGCCTTTTACCGGGCGCTGAAAAATACGCTGTGGTGGACGGGGGCTTCGGTATTCCTGCAGTTTTTCTTTGGTCTCATTCTGGCGCTGCTGCTGGACAAGCCGTTCGCGGGCAGGGGGCTGGCCCAGGCGCTAGTGTTTCTTCCATGGGCCGTGCCAACCTTTCTTGCCGGTCTCAACTGGGCTTGGCTGTTCAATCCGGTCATAGGACCGCTGCCGCACTGGATGGTCTCGCTCGGGCTTCTCTCCGCGCCCAACAATATTCTTGCCGATCCGCAGCTTGCCATGTGGGGGCCGATCATCGCCAATGTCTGGTGGGGCATTCCTTTCTTCGCCATCACATTGCTTGCCGCACTTCAGGCGATCCCGCGTGATCTTTACGAGGCCGCTTCCATTGACGGGGCAAACCCGTTGCAGCGCTTCACCTCCATCACCCTCCCATTTCTCGCACCCACCATCGCCATCACCGTTTTGCTGCGCACCGTCTGGATCGCCAATTTTGCCGATCTCATCATCGTCATGACCAATGGCGGACCGGCAGACCGCACCCAGATCGTTGCGAGCTACATCTTCACGCAGGCCTTCCGGCGGCTCGATTTCGGTTATGCCTCGGCCATCGCGCTGGTACTTCTGGTGCTGCTTCTGGCCTATTCCATGCTCATCGTGCTCCTGCGCCAACGCCTTATCGAGAAGGACTGACCGATGACATCAAGGATATTCCTCACCCTTGCCCATCGCCTGGCGATCCTCGCCTATATCGTCTTTGCGCTGTTTCCGCTGTTCTGGCTGCTCAAGGTCTCGGTCACGCCGAATGACCTGCTTTATAGCGAAGGCGTGCGAATGTGGCCGTCGCACGCGACGCTCGATCATTATCGATATGTCATAGAAAACAGTGCCTTCCCGACATTTTTTAAGAACAGCGTCATCGTTGCCGGCTCCACGGCACTTGCCGTTACGGTACTCTCGTCACTGTCCGGTTATGCGCTGTCGCGGTTCCGCTTCAAGGGCAAATACTGGATCGTGGCGCTGATGCTGATTACCCAGATGTTTCCGCTGGTCATGCTGGTCGCGCCGATCTTCAAGATGCTGTCGCCGCTCGGCCTCACCAACAGCCTGACGGGTCTCGTCATCGTCTACACCGCCTTCAACGTGCCGTTTGCCACTTTCCTCATGCAGTCATTCTTCGACGGTATTCCGAAGGATCTGGAAGAGGCGGCGATGATCGACGGGGCAAGCCGCTTCACGGCATTCCGCCAGATCATCCTGCCGCTGACATTGCCGGGCATCGCTGCGACGCTGGGCTTCGTCTTCACCGCTGCGTGGAGCGAGTTGCTGTTCGCGCTGATGCTGATTTCGGGCAACCAGAGCGCCACATTCCCGGTCGGGCTGTTGACCTTCGTTTCAAAATTTTCCGTCGATTTCGGGCAGATGATGGCGGCGGGTGTGCTGGCGCTCATTCCGGCCTGTCTCTTCTTCCTGCTCATTCAACGTTATCTCGTGCAGGGCCTGACGGCCGGCGCGGTGAAAGGATAATCCCATGGCTTCCATCGAGCTGAAGAATGTCGGCAAGACCTATGGCGACCTTGCGGTCCTGCACGGGGTCGATCTGAAGATCGAGGACGGCGAATTCATCGTCCTCGTCGGCCCTTCCGGCTGCGGAAAATCGACACTGCTGCGAATGATTGCCGGTCTGGAGGAGATTTCAGCGGGCGAATTGACCATCGACGGTGAGCGCGTCAACGACCGCAAGCCGAAGGACCGGGATATCGCCATGGTGTTCCAGTCCTATGCGCTTTATCCGCATATGAGCGTCGCCGACAATATGAGCTACAGCCTGCGCCTGCGCCGCAGCACCAAGGAGACAATCGCGGCGGCCGTGGCCGGTGCTTCGGCGAAACTCGGTCTCGATCCCTATCTGGCACGCCGTCCGAAGGCGCTTTCCGGCGGCCAGCGCCAACGCGTCGCCATGGGCCGGGCCATCGTGCGCCAGCCTAAGGCCTTTCTGTTCGATGAGCCACTCTCCAACCTCGATGCACGGCTTCGCGAGCAGATGCGGGCCGAAATCAAGCGCATGCATGCTGATCTCGGCGCTACCTCGGTTTATGTCACCCATGACCAGATCGAGGCGATGACGCTTGCATCCCGTATCGTCGCGATGAATGCCGGCCATGTGCAGCAGATCGGCGCACCGCTCGATCTCTACGATCGCCCAGCCAATCTGTTCGTCGCTGGTTTTATCGGTTCGCCGGGCATGAATTTTCTGGAAGGACGGCTCGGACGGGAGAATGGCGGTAGTTTCGTCGTGCTCGGCGATGGCACACGCCTCGAACTCGGCCGCGACGTGAAGCTTGCCGATGGTGAGCCGGTCACACTCGGTATCCGGCCGGAACATGTCACCGTCTCGCCTGCGGATGGTGCTGTCGAGGCGACCGTCGATCTCGTCGAGCCGACGGGTCTCGGCATCATCCTGCACCTGACCGTGCATGGATTGCCCTTCAAGCTGTTTTCGTCTGATCGGGCGCTGTTGCAGCCGGGCAAGTCCATGCGGGTCGGTTTCCCGCAGGAACGGCTTCATGTTTTTGACCGAAACGGTGTCAGGATCGACGAGGCCTGAACTTAAGGCGTCATATCGCGATGCCCTTGTCATCGAACCTGTGGATTTTGGCATCATCGGGTGTGATGAAGACGGTATCGCCGTGTTTGCATTCGAATTCACCGTCGGTTCTGGCGGTGATGGGGCCGATGCCGGGGACGTCGAGGTGGAGGAAGGTRTCGGAGCCGAGATGTTCGGCAACCGTGACCTTGCCCTGCCACAGGCCGGTTTCTTTCGACAGCGTCAGGTGCTCGGGCCGCACGCCGGCGGTGGTCGCACCCTTTTGCCGGGCGTARTCGCCGGTCACCAGGTTCATGCGCGGCGAGCCGATGAAGCCGGCGACGAAGAGGTTGGCGGGCGAGCGGTAAAGCTCCATTGGTGAGCCGACCTGCTCGATATTGCCGCGGTTGAGGACCACGATCTTGTCGGCCATGGTCATGGCCTCCACCTGGTCGTGGGTGACGTAGATCATCGTCGTCTTCARCGTGTTGTGCAGCTCGGAGATTTCCAGCCGCATGGTGCCGCGCAGCGCCGCATCGAGGTTGGAGAGCGGYTCGTCAAACAGGAAMGCCTTCGGTTCGCGCACGATGGCGCGGCCGATGGCCACGCGCTGRCGCTGGCCGCCGGACAGTTGCGAGGGCCGGCGTTCGAGATAATCGGTGAGGTTRAGGATRCGGGCGGCATCGTCGACCTTCTTGTCGATGACAGCCTTGTCGAGCTTGGCCATCTTCAGCGGGAAGGCGATGTTGTTGCGCACGCTCATATGCGGATAGAGCGCATAGGACTGGAACACCATGGCAAGGCCGCGCTCGGCCGGGGCCTTTTCGGTGGCGTCGTTGCCGTCGATGACTATTCTGCCGCCGGAGACGTCT
>NZ_LMFF01000011.1:0-19406 GCF_001427205.1 Rhizobium sp. Root491 | reverse complement strand
GATCGTTCCGATCGCGATGGAAGAAAAGCTGCGCTTCGCTATCCGCGAAGGCGGCCGTACCGTCGGCGCCGGCATCGTCGCTTCTATCGTCGAGTAATCTTCGACAGACGGCGGTTTCGCCGGATTTAAAAATCTAGTTCTAAAACGGCGGTGTCTTCGGCATCGCCGTTTTTTTATGTAAAAATCGATTTTTGTAAATTTATATAGTTGAAAGATTCGTATAGTTTTATTATGTGAGTCCAAATTCTGATATTTTACTTATTTTGTGCGTATATTATGCGATATATTTAAGATAGTTGTGATTTATGCTTTATTATTATGTAATTCTATTTGTATTTAGCGGCGTAATTCGCCTGCAACTCGTTTGACGTAGATGAAACTATATTGATTAGCGCTTGGCTGGCTTGTTTTTATCGGCCAGTTTTCTTCCGAGACGACTTCATGTCCGATTTAACTGTTGTGCTCACCAGCTGTCGCCGTCCTGATCTTCTCATCGGAACTCTCGATAGCTTCTTCTCTACTAATGATTACCCGCTACGGGAATTTATCATTATCGAGGACTCTGACGACGAATCGGTGTGGGCGATTCCGGCGCGGTATCCAGAGCAACCGATCCGCGTCATTTTGAACGGCGTCAACATTGGGCAGCACCGCTCTATCGACCGGGCATATTCGGAAGTGCAAACCCCTTACATCCTGCATCTCGAAGACGACTGGGCATTTCCTGTTTCTAAGGTTGTGGGCAGGGGCATCGAAATACTGAAGCGGGACCCGCAAGTGGCGCTCGTTCAACTCAGAACCGATGACGACATGCCCCGTGACATTCGGCGTAAGGCGCAGGCAGTTGAAGATTTAGGGTATTGGCGAATACCGCCGACCGCGCATCGTGTCTGGCATAGCTTCACCTTCAATCCGACCGTCAAGCGGTTGTCCTGCTATAAAAAACTACCGCAAGGTTATGCTGGTTTCCGGACAGAGGCGGAAATTAGTATCTTTTATAAGGATCAGGGCGCGATCATGGCGTGGTTGGCCGAAGCCGGCGTCAGCCATTCGGGATTTGGCCGCAGCAATTATGGTCTTAAGAAACGCCGTGGTTGGCGCGGTGTGGCGCAAGAGCTCGACAGATTCTTTTCGCTGGCGACAATCCGTAAATGGCGGCGTTCGTTGACGCGCAACGTCGCACACTTCAAGCGCAAGTATCGGGAGCGTCAGTTGATCAGGTCCGATCGCAGTGCGCTTGAGCCGTAACAGATTAAAGGTCGGTTGCGAAAGGTATCAAACCAGCGCATTTGGATGCCGCAAAGGGGTTCGTTGAGGTGACGGGCTTGGGGGTAACCGGTTAAGCGGCCGAGGAAAAAACGTGGCGGGGAGGGCGTCAACAGTTTCTTCCGAAAGCGAATAAAAAGCGCTTGCCATTCTTTTCCGTGCGCCTTAAAGGGAACGCATACCGAAGCGGCCAAGTGATTTTCGTGGTCGGCTAAGGTGTTAAAGGGGTATAGCTCAGTTGGTAGAGCGGCGGTCTCCAAAACCGCAGGTCGTAAGTTCGAGCCTTACTGCCCCTGCCACTTTCCATCCGCAAGCGCGGTCTTCGCTGCATGGCAGATGGGTGCCGGTTTTCCGGCGAATTTCGCCGAATGTCGATTTCCTCTTGTTAAAACTGGAATCGGTGTTTATGTAAGGTCAAAACAGACACGCGGTGCGTGGGGCTGATTAGTTCGGCTTTACGCGCCGTAATTGCGTGGGCAGTCAATGGCATCCAAAACCAATCCGTTTACGTTTCTGCAGCAGGTTCGCGCCGAAGCGTCTAAAATCACTTGGCCGTCGCGCCGCGAGACCATGATTTCGACGGCTATGGTGCTTGTGATGGTCGTTTTTGCGGCTCTGTTCTTTTTTGCTGCTGACCAGCTCATCGGCTGGGTGCTTAGCCTCGTGCTGAACGTCGGCCGGTAACGGATTGAACGGAGAATAAAAATGGCAGCGCGCTGGTATATCGTTCACGCATATTCGAATTTCGAAAAGAAGGTCGCTGAGTCGATCGAAGAGAAGGCTCGTCAGAAGGGTCTTGATCATCTTTTCGAGAAAATCCTCGTTCCGACCGAAAAGGTTGTCGAGGTGCGTCGTGGCCGCAAGGTCGACAGCGAGCGCAAGTTCTTTCCAGGTTACGTGCTTGTGCGCGCCAACCTGACGGATGAGGCCTATCACCTCATCAAGAACACGCCGAAGGTGACCGGTTTCCTCGGTTCGGACAATAAGCCTGTTCCGATTCCGGATTATGAAGCCGATCGTATCCTCGGTCAGGTTCAGGAGGGCGTCGAGCGTCCGAAGTCTTCGGTTTCGTTCGAAGTCGGCGAGCAGGTTCGCGTTTCCGATGGTCCGTTCGCGTCGTTCAACGGCGTTGTTCAGGATGTCGACGAAGAGCGTTCGCGCCTGAAGGTGGAAGTTTCGATTTTCGGCCGCGCTACGCCGGTCGAGCTGGAATACAGTCAGGTCGAGAAGGTCTGACTGGAGGGGTGAAACCCCAATCGCGTGGAAGGCAAACGGGCTCCCATAGCCGGGGCAGGGCGCCGCACCACGCAACCGCAGCCGCCGGAGCGATCCGGCTAGAGAGAAGCCGGGAAACCGGTTTGAATTGAAAGGCAGAGAGATATGGCTAAGAAAGTTATGGGCCAGCTCAAGCTGCAGGTGAAGGCAGGGTCGGCCAATCCGTCCCCGCCGATCGGTCCTGCACTTGGTCAGCGCGGCATCAACATCATGGAATTCTGCAAGGCGTTCAATGCCGCCACGCAGGAAATGGAAAAGGGTATGCCGATTCCGGTCGTCATCACCTATTACCAGGACAAGTCCTTCACCTTCGTCATGAAGCAGCCGCCGATGACCTATTGGCTGAAGAAGGAAGCAAAGATCACCTCCGGCTCCAAGACGCCTGGCAAGGGCGCCAAGGTTGGCTCCATCACCAAGGCTCAGGTCAAGACGATCGCTGAAGCCAAGATGAAGGATCTGAATGCTGCCGATATCGAAGGCGCAATGGCAATGGTTGAGGGCTCTGCCCGCGCCATGGGCCTGGAAGTAGTAGGTTGATCATGGCCAAGGTAGCAAAGCGTATTCAGAAGATCCGCGAAGGTGTGGATCCTAACAAGCTCTACGTTCTCACCGACGCCATTTCGATGGTCAAGGAACGTGCGATCGCCAAGTTCGACGAAACCGTTGAAGTTTCGATGAACCTCGGCGTTGACCCGCGCCATGCGGACCAGATGGTTCGCGGCGTTGTCAACCTGCCGAACGGCACGGGCCGTGACGTTCGCGTCGCCGTTTTTGCACGTGGCGCCAAGGCTGATGAAGCCACGGCTGCTGGTGCTGACGTTGTTGGCGCAGAAGAGCTGGTTGAAATCGTTCAGGGCGGCAAGATCGACTTCGATCGTTGCATCGCGACCCCGGACATGATGCCGCTCGTCGGCCGTCTCGGCAAGGTACTCGGCCCGCGTGGCATGATGCCGAACCCGAAGGTCGGTACGGTGACGATGGATGTTGCCGGCGCCGTCAAGGCGTCCAAGGGCGGCGCTGTCGAGTTCCGCGTCGAAAAGGCCGGTATCGTACACGCTGGTATTGGCAAGGCTTCGTTCGACGCCAAGGCTCTTGAAGAAAACATCAAGGCTTTCGCCGATGCGGTCATCAAGGCAAAGCCGACGGGTGCCAAGGGCAACTACGTCAAGCGCGTTGCCATCTCCTCGACCATGGGTCCGGGCGTCAAGATCGAACCTTCGTCGGTTACGGCTTAATCAATTCTCGTGCTTCCCTGTCGGGGAGCGTGATTAAAACAATTTCCGGCTCTCAGGGAGCCGGAGATTTCCGGGGAAACCCGGAACTCCTGTCCGAGATTGCGGGTGGCCATGTCCTTCGGGGTTTGGCCTTAATCATTCAACCTGCATGAGACGGGTGAGGCTGGATTTGAGGCATCGCAGATGCCTGACTGTCCGGTTCGAACCTGGTGTGCCTGTGCCTGAAGCCGTTTGCGGCGACAGAGCGGGGGACAGGATCCTCGAGCGTCGCTCGGGATCTTTGTAAAAAGGTCCCTTGGGGCAAAGGCAAACCCGACGGGTTCACACTTATGTGGCCCCGTCTACTGGAGACAGACAGTGGAAAGAGCGGAAAAACGCGAATTCGTCACGGAGCTGAACGAAGTCTTCAAGGCTTCCGGTTCGGTTGTCGTGGCCCACTATGCTGGTGTCACCGTTGCGCAAATGAACGACTTCCGTTCGAAAATGCGCGCTGCCGGAGGCACCGTCAAGGTCGCGAAGAACCGCCTGGCCAAGATCGCTCTTCAGGGCACGGAGTCGGAAGGGATGACAGATCTCTTCAAGGGCCAGACGCTGATTGCATACAGCGTCGACCCTATGATTGCTCCGAAAGTCGTCATGGATTTCGCAAAGACCAACGATAAAGTCGTTGTTCTCGGCGGTTCCATGGGCGCAACCACGCTCAACGCCGAAGCAGTCAAGTCGCTTGCGACCCTGCCTTCGCTGGACGAGCTGCGCGCAAAGCTGCTGGGCCTACTCAACGCCCCGGCAACTCGCGTCGCCACGGTTGTCGCAGCACCTGCAAGCCAGCTTGCACGGGTGTTCTCGGCTTACGCCAAGAAGGACGAAGCCGCTTAAGGCGGTTTTTCGCTGTAATTATTCAAACTGGTTCGAACTGAACAAAAGGAACTATCAAAATGGCTGATCTCGCAAAGATCGTTGAAGACCTCTCCACCCTGACCGTTCTGGAAGCTGCAGAACTGTCGAAGCTTCTCGAAGAAAAGTGGGGCGTTTCCGCCGCTGCTCCGGTAGCTGTTGCTGCTGCTGGCGGTGCTGGCGCTGCTGCTGTCGTTGAAGAAGAAAAGACCGAATTCGACGTGATCCTGGTTGACGCTGGCGCCAACAAGATCAACGTCATCAAGGAAGTCCGCGCTATCACGGGTCTCGGCCTGAAGGAAGCTAAGGACCTCGTTGAAGGCGCTCCGAAGGCTGTCAAGGAAGCTGTTTCCAAGGCTGAAGCTGCTGACCTCAAGAAGAAGCTTGAAGACGCTGGCGCCAAGGTCGACGTTAAGTAATCTTGCGATTGCTGGCGGGAAGGGGCTTCATGCCCCTTTCCGTCGTCATCGTTTTAAAACTTATTACCCAAAAGCCGCGTGAAAATGGCTTTTGGGTAATGGGTTCTTCAAGAGAATGGTTCCGAACCGGCTCATCTAGGCAATCCGGCCTGATCGATCCGGGATGTGGAACGAGATTGATGACACCCATTGCTTGACGGGATCGACTGGCCATCGGTTCCCGTCCGTTGCAGGCCCGGATGCAATTTTAAAGGAGCGACGATGGCTCAGACCCTTTCGTTTAACGGTCGCAGGCGCGTACGCAAGTTTTTCGGCAAAATTCCAGAAGTAGCGGAAATGCCGAACCTCATCGAGGTTCAGAAGGCTTCGTATGACCAGTTTCTCATGGTTGACGAGCCCAAGGGTGGCCGTCCCGACGAGGGATTGAATGCCGTATTCAAATCCGTATTCCCGATCACCGATTTTTCCGGCGCATCCATGCTCGAGTTCGTGTCTTACGAATTCGAAGCGCCGAAGTTTGACGTCGAGGAATGCCGTCAGCGCGATCTGACCTACGCAGCGCCGCTGAAGGTGACGCTGCGCCTCATCGTGTTCGATATCGACGAGGATACAGGCGCGAAGTCCATCAAGGACATCAAGGAACAGTCCGTATACATGGGCGACATGCCGCTCATGACCAATAACGGCACGTTCATCGTCAACGGTACAGAGCGCGTCATCGTTTCGCAGATGCACCGTTCGCCGGGCGTATTCTTTGACCACGACAAGGGCAAGAGCCATTCTTCCGGCAAGCTTTTGTTCGCTGCCCGCGTCATCCCGTATCGCGGTTCCTGGCTCGACATCGAGTTCGACGCCAAGGACATCGTCTATGCGCGTATCGACCGTCGCCGCAAGCTGCCCGTGACCTCGCTCCTGATGGCGCTTGGCATGGATGGTGAAGAAATCCTGTCGACGTTCTACAGCAAGGCTTCCTACGAGCGCTCCGGCGATGGCTGGCGCATTCCGTTCCAGCCTGAAACGCTGAAGAATGCCAAGGTCATCACCGACATGATCGACGCCGACACCGGCGAAGTCGTTGTCGAAGGTGGCAAGAAGCTGACTCCGCGTCTTATCCGCCAGCTCGTCGACAAGGGCCTGAAGGCACTTAAGGCGACTGACGAAGATCTCTACGGCAACTTCCTTGCCGAAGACATCGTCAACTACTCGACGGGTGAGATCTATCTCGAAGCCGGCGACGAAATCGACGAAAAGACGCTTGGCCTCATTCTTCAGTCCGGCTTTGACGAGATTCCGGTCCTCAACATCGACCACGTCAATGTTGGCGCCTATATCCGCAACACGCTGCATGCGGACAAGAACCAGAACCGCCAGGAAGCGCTGTTCGATATCTACCGCGTCATGCGTCCGGGTGAGCCGCCGACCATGGATTCGGCAGAAGCGATGTTCAACTCGCTGTTCTTCGATGCAGAACGTTATGATCTCTCGGCTGTTGGCCGCGTGAAGATGAACATGCGTCTCGACCTCGACGCGGAAGACACCGTGCGCACGCTGCGCAAGGAAGACATCCTCGCTGTCGTCAAGATGCTGGTCGAACTGCGCGACGGCAAGGGCGAAATCGACGACATCGACAACCTCGGCAACCGCCGTGTGCGTTCGGTCGGCGAGCTGATGGAAAACCAGTACCGCCTCGGCCTTCTGCGCATGGAACGTGCGATCAAGGAACGTATGTCCTCGATCGAAATCGACACTGTGATGCCGCAGGACCTGATCAATGCGAAGCCGGCAGCTGCCGCCGTTCGCGAATTCTTCGGTTCCTCGCAGCTGTCGCAGTTCATGGACCAGGTGAACCCGCTTTCGGAAATCACCCACAAGCGCCGTCTTTCGGCTCTTGGACCGGGTGGTCTGACCCGTGAGCGCGCCGGCTTCGAAGTCCGCGACGTTCATCCGACCCACTACGGCCGTATTTGCCCGATCGAAACGCCGGAAGGCCCGAACATCGGTCTGATCAACTCGCTTGCCACCTTTGCCCGCGTCAACAAGTACGGCTTCATCGAAAGCCCGTACCGCAAGATCATCGACGGCAAGGTGACGACCGACGTTATCTACCTCTCCGCTATGGAAGAGGCCAAGTACTACGTCGCACAGGCCAATGCCGAGCTCGATGGCGAAGGCGCCTTCACTGAAGAGTTCGTTGTTTGCCGTCACTCGGGCGAAGTTATGCTCGCACCGCGCGACAACATTAACCTGATGGACGTTTCGCCGAAGCAGCTCGTTTCGGTCGCAGCGGCTCTCATTCCGTTCCTGGAAAACGACGACGCCAACCGCGCTCTCATGGGCTCGAACATGCAGCGTCAGGCCGTTCCGCTTCTGCGGGCGGAAGCGCCGTTCGTCGGCACAGGCATGGAACCGATCGTCGCCCGTGACTCCGGCGCTGCCATCGCGGCTCGCCGCGGCGGTGTCGTCGACCAGGTGGATGCGACCCGTATCGTTATCCGCGCTACGGAAGAACTCGATGCCGGCAAGTCGGGCGTCGATATCTACCGTCTGCAGAAGTTCCAGCGTTCGAACCAGAACACCTGCGTCAACCAGCGTCCGCTGGTCGCTGTCGGTGACATCATCTCCAAGGGTGACATCATCGCTGATGGTCCGTCGACCGACCTCGGCGATCTGGCTCTTGGCCGTAACGCGCTCGTCGCGTTCATGCCCTGGAACGGCTACAACTACGAAGACTCGATCCTGATGTCGGAACGTATCGTTTCCGATGACGTGTTCACCTCCATCCACATCGAAGAATTCGAAGTGATGGCGCGTGACACGAAGCTTGGTCCGGAAGAAATCACACGCGACATTCCGAACGTTTCGGAAGAAGCGCTGAAGAACCTCGACGAAGCCGGTATCGTTTACATCGGTGCGGAAGTTCAGCCGGGCGATATCCTCGTCGGCAAGATCACGCCGAAGGGCGAAAGCCCGATGACGCCGGAAGAAAAGCTTCTGCGCGCCATCTTCGGTGAAAAGGCTTCCGACGTTCGCGACACCTCCATGCGCATGCCTCCGGGCACGTTTGGTACCGTTGTGGAAGTCCGCGTCTTCAACCGTCACGGTGTGGAGAAGGACGAGCGCGCGATGGCAATCGAGCGCGAAGAGATCGAACGTCTGGCAAAGGACCGCGACGACGAACAGGCAATTCTCGACCGTAACGTCTACGGCCGCCTGATCGACATGCTGCGTGGTCACGTTTCCATCGCCGGTCCGAAGGGCTTCAAGAAGGGCGTCGAGCTTTCCAACGCCGTCGTCTCCGAATATCCCCGCTCGCAGTGGTGGATGTTTGCAGTCGAAGACGAGAAGGCCCAGTCCGAACTGGAAGCACTTCGCGGCCAGTACGACGAATCCAAGTCGCGCCTTGAACAGCGCTTCATGGACAAGGTCGAGAAGGTCCAGCGCGGCGATGAAATGCCTCCTGGCGTCATGAAGATGGTCAAGGTCTTCGTCGCTGTGAAGCGCAAGATCCAGCCGGGCGACAAGATGGCCGGCCGTCACGGTAACAAGGGCGTCGTCTCGCGTATCGTTCCTGTCGAGGACATGCCGTTCCTCGAAGACGGCACGCATGTCGACATCTGCTTGAACCCGCTCGGCGTGCCTTCGCGCATGAACGTCGGCCAGATCCTCGAAACCCACCTCGCATGGGCATGCGCAGGTATGGGCAAGAAGATCGGCGAGATGCTCGAAGAGTATCGCAAGACAATGGACATCAGCGAGCTTCGCACGGAGCTTACCGAAATCTATGCGAGTGAATCGCATGACGAGGTAAAGCGCTTCGACGACGAGTCGCTGGTCAAGCTTGCCGAAGAAGCCAAGCGCGGTGTTTCCATCGCGACCCCGGTCTTCGACGGTGCGCATGAACCCGACGTTGCCGCGATGCTGAAGAAGGCAGGTCTGCATGAATCCGGTCAGTCCGTTCTTTATGACGGTCGTACCGGCGAGCCGTTCGACCGCAAGGTCACCGTCGGCTACATGTACATGATCAAGCTGAACCACCTTGTTGACGACAAGATCCACGCTCGCTCGATCGGTCCTTACTCGCTCGTTACCCAGCAGCCGCTGGGCGGCAAGGCGCAGTTCGGCGGACAGCGCTTCGGGGAAATGGAAGTCTGGGCTCTGGAAGCATACGGCGCGGCTTACACGCTGCAGGAAATGCTCACCGTCAAGTCGGACGACGTGGCGGGCCGCACCAAGGTCTACGAGGCGATCGTCCGTGGCGACGATACCTTCGAGGCCGGTATCCCCGAGAGCTTCAACGTTCTCGTCAAGGAAATGCGGTCGCTCGGTCTTTCGGTCGAACTGGAGAACTCGAAGGTCGAGACCCAGCCCGAGGATCAGCTGCCCGACGCAGCGGAATAAAGATGAGAGAGGCGGGCGCCGTGTTGGCGCCTGCCGTTTCCCCGGCGACCAATGGTTGCCGCGGGACACTTTCGCCGCATTGTGCGGTTAATCCGTATTTAAAGCTCTGGACGGTGACCCGGGAAGAAGCCGGTCCAGATGCAAACAGGGGCAGCAGCTAGCCTCTCAAGGAGACAAGGCATGAACCAAGAGGTCATGAATCTTTTCAATCCTCAGGTGCCTGCGCAGCATTTCGATTCCATCCGGATTTCGATCGCTTCGCCGGAAAAAATCCTGTCGTGGTCCTACGGCGAGATCAAGAAGCCGGAAACCATCAACTATCGTACGTTCAAGCCGGAACGCGATGGTCTCTTCTGCGCACGCATTTTCGGACCTATCAAGGACTACGAATGCCTGTGCGGCAAGTACAAGCGCATGAAGTACAAGGGCATCATCTGCGAAAAGTGCGGCGTTGAAGTTACGCTGTCGCGCGTTCGCCGTGAGCGCATGGGCCATATCGAGCTCGCAGCGCCCGTTGCCCATATCTGGTTCCTGAAGTCGCTTCCCTCGCGTATCTCGACCTTGCTCGACATGACGCTGAAGGATGTCGAACGCGTTCTCTATTTCGAGAACTACATCGTCACCGAACCCGGCCTCACCTCGATGAAGCAGAACCAGCTTCTGTCCGAGGAAGAGTACATGATCGCCGTCGACGAGTTCGGCGAAGACCAGTTCACCGCCATGATCGGCGCTGAAGCCATCTACGAGATGCTGGCTTCGATGAACCTCGAAAAGATCGCCGGCGACCTGCGTGCCGAGCTTGCCGAGACCACCTCGGATCTCAAGCAGAAGAAGTTCATGAAGCGTCTCAAGATCGTTGAGAACTTCATGGAATCCGGCAATCGTCCTGAGTGGATGATCATGAAGGTCGTTCCGGTTATTCCGCCGGACCTTCGTCCGCTGGTTCCGCTGGATGGTGGCCGTTTCGCGACGTCCGACCTCAACGATCTCTATCGCCGCGTCATCAACCGTAACAACCGTCTGAAGCGCCTGATCGAGCTTCGCGCGCCTGGTATCATCATCCGCAACGAAAAGCGTATGTTGCAGGAATCCGTCGATGCGCTGTTCGATAACGGCCGTCGCGGTCGCGTCATCACGGGTGCGAACAAGCGTCCGCTGAAGTCGCTGTCCGACATGCTCAAGGGCAAGCAGGGCCGCTTCCGCCAGAACCTTCTCGGCAAGCGCGTCGACTATTCAGGCCGTTCGGTCATCGTGACCGGTCCGGAGCTGAAGCTGCACCAGTGCGGCCTGCCGAAGAAGATGGCGCTCGAGCTGTTCAAGCCGTTCATCTATGCCCGCCTCGACGCCAAGGGTTACTCCTCGACCGTCAAGCAGGCCAAGAAGCTGGTTGAAAAGGAAAAGCCTGAAGTTTGGGATATCCTCGACGAGGTTATCCGCGAGCATCCGGTCCTTCTGAACCGCGCACCGACGCTTCACCGTCTGGGTATCCAGGCCTTCGAACCCATGCTGGTTGAAGGCAAGGCCATTCAGCTGCATCCGCTCGTCTGCACGGCTTTCAACGCCGACTTCGACGGTGACCAGATGGCCGTTCACGTGCCGCTGTCGCTTGAAGCCCAGCTTGAAGCCCGCGTGCTGATGATGTCGACCAACAACATCCTGCATCCGGCAAACGGCCATCCGATCATCGTTCCTTCGCAGGACATGGTTCTCGGCCTGTATTACCTGTCGATCATGAACCAGAATGAGCCCGGCGAAGGCATGGCCTTCTCGGACATCGGCGAATTGCATCACGCGCTTGAAAACAAGGTCGTGACGCTGCATGCCAAGATCCGTGGTCGTTTCAAGACCGTGGATGCTGACGGCAAGCCGGTTTCTAAGATCCATGAAACGACGCCTGGCCGTATGCTGATTGGCGAACTTCTGCCGAAGAACGTCAACGTGCCGTTCGACGTCTGCAACCAGGAAATGACCAAGAAGAACATCTCCAAGATGATCGACACGGTCTACCGTCATTGCGGCCAGAAAGACACGGTCATCTTCTGCGACCGGATCATGCAGCTCGGCTTTGCTCACGCTTGCCGCGCCGGTATCTCGTTCGGCAAGGACGACATGGTCATTCCGGACAGCAAGGTTAAGATCGTCGGTGACACCGAAGCCTTGGTGAAGGAATACGAACAGCAGTATAACGACGGTCTCATCACCCAGGGCGAAAAGTACAACAAGGTTGTCGACGCCTGGGGTAAGGCAACCGAAAAGGTCGCCGAAGAAATGATGGCGCGCATCAAGGCTGTGGAATTCGACCCGGAAACGGGCCGCCAGAAGCCGATGAACTCCATCTACATGATGAGCCATTCGGGCGCCCGCGGTTCACCGAACCAGATGCGTCAGCTGGGCGGCATGCGCGGCCTGATGGCCAAGCCCTCGGGTGAAATCATCGAGACGCCGATCATCTCGAACTTCAAGGAAGGCCTGACCGTTAACGAGTACTTCAACTCGACCCATGGTGCCCGTAAGGGTCTTGCAGACACCGCCTTGAAGACGGCGAACTCGGGTTACCTTACCCGCCGTCTCGTCGACGTGGCACAGGATTGCATCGTTAACTCCGTGGATTGCGGCACCGACAAGGGCCTCACCATGACCGCCATCGTTGATGCCGGTCAGGTCGTTGCCTCGCTCGGCGCACGTATCCTCGGCCGTACGGCTCTTGATGACATCGACAATCCGGTAACTGGCGAGAACATCGTCAAGGCCAGAACGTTGATCGACGAAGCCGACGTTGCAATCATCGAGAAGGCTGGCATCCAGTCCGTCCGTATCCGCTCGGCACTGACCTGCGAAGTGCAGGTCGGCGTTTGCGGCGTCTGCTACGGTCGTGACCTTGCTCGCGGTACTCCGGTCAACATGGGCGAAGCCGTTGGCGTCATCGCCGCACAGTCGATCGGTGAACCGGGCACGCAGCTCACCATGCGTACCTTCCACCTTGGCGGTACGGCAAACGTGGTCGACCAGTCGTTCCTGGAAGCTTCGTACGAAGGCACGATCCAGATCAAGAACCGCAACATCCTGCGGAACTCCGATGGCGTTCTCATCGCAATGGGCCGTAACATGTCGGTCACCATTCTCGATGAGCGTGGCGTGGAACGTTCCTCGCAGCGCGTCGCTTATGGTTCGAAGATCTTCGTTGATGATGGCGACAAGGTAAAACGCGGCCAGCGTCTTGCAGAGTGGGACCCCTACACACGTCCGATGATGACGGAAGTGGAAGGTACCGTTCACTTCGAGGACCTCGTCGACGGTCTTTCCGTTCTGGAAGCCACCGACGAATCCACCGGCATCACCAAGCGTCAGGTCATTGACTGGCGTTCGACGCCGCGTGGTTCGGACCTCAAGCCCGCGATCATCATCAAGGATGCTTCCGGCGCTGTTGCAAAGCTTAGCCGCGGTGGCGAAGCTCGCTTCCACCTCTCGGTGGACGCGATCCTGTCGGTTGAGCCTGGTTCGAAGGTCTTCCAGGGTGACGTGCTTGCACGTTCGCCGCTGGAAAGCGCCAAGACCAAGGACATCACCGGTGGTCTGCCGCGCGTTGCCGAACTGTTCGAAGCACGTCGTCCGAAGGATCATGCTGTCATCGCTGAGATCGATGGTACGATCCGCCTCGGTCGCGACTACAAGAACAAGCGTCGCGTGATGATCGAGCCTGCGGAAGATGGCGTCGAGCCGGTCGAATACCTGATCCCGAAGGGCAAGCCCTTCCATCTTCAGGAAGGCGACTACATCGAGAAGGGCGAATACATTCTCGACGGCAATCCGGCACCGCACGACATTCTGGCAATCAAGGGCGTAGAGGCTTTGGCTTCCTACCTCGTGAACGAAATCCAGGAAGTCTACCGACTGCAGGGCGTTGTGATCAACGACAAGCACATCGAGGTGATCGTTCGCCAGATGCTGCAGAAGGTCGAGATCACCGATGCGGGCGACAGCCACTACATCGTTGGCGACAATGTCGATCGTATCGAGCTTGACGACAACAACGACCGCCTGATCGAAGAAGGCAAGAAGCCCGCCTATGGCGATCCGGTTCTTCTCGGCATCACCAAGGCGTCGCTGCAGACGCCGTCCTTCATCTCGGCCGCATCGTTCCAGGAAACCACCAAGGTTCTCACGGAAGCTGCGATCGCCGGCAAGACGGATACGCTGCAGGGCCTCAAGGAAAACGTCATCGTCGGCCGCCTCATCCCGGCCGGTACCGGCGGCACCATGACGCAGATCCGCCGCATCGCCACCTCGCGCGACGACCTCATTCTCGAGGAACGCCGCAAGGGTACGGGTGCAGGCTCTGCAACACAGATGCTGCAGGACATGACGGATCCGGCTCCGGCCGAATAAGGTCTGCTCAAGGGCAGGGGCTTTACGAAGCCCCGCCAAAGTTCAGTAAAAAAACGCCCGGAGTAATCCGGGCGTTTTTTGTTTTGGTCGGGTTCGAAGGTCAGATCTGGTCCTTCACATGGCTAGTCCCGTCTCGGGGTTTTTCCTGCTCACCGATGGTGTAGCGCGTCAAAACGGAAAGCCGGCGAACGAGATCGGTTTGGCCCGTACTGCCGGTCTTTGCATAGATAGACTTGGCGTTGCTGCGAACCGTTTCGTGCGAGATTTGAAGTTGCTTTGCCACGGAGGGAAGTGAAAGGCCCTTCAGGATTTCCAGCGCGACACGGGCCTCGCCCTTGGTGAGATCGTATAACCCCTTCAGAAGCGGCGTGACGTCGGCAACGGTGTCTGATGGTTGCGATATCAGCACGATGGCGCTGCCGTTAGGGGATAAATCCAGCGCGTCCTTGCGCAGCGGTATGACGTGAAGGATGCACACCCCGTCTCCGCTTGTCGGCAGGGGTAAGGAACTGACACTGCCGCCGGCGAGGGCCTTGTAAAGCAGCCGGTTTATTCTCTCGTCCAAGATCAAGATCCTGTCGCGGGCGCGGGTGGAAATACACTTTTTGGTCGCCTCGAACAGGGTGTTTGTGGAAAGAACGCGTCCGCTTGCCTGGAGCACCGCCGCCGGCGCACCGATGGCGTTGAGGCCGAGCGTGATGGCATCTGCTTTCTGGCGTTGCAGCCCTGTTGCGAGGGTGAGGCTGCGGGTGATATGCGGCCTCAGCCGGCCAAGTGCCGCCATGGTTTCCGGACCAATGATTCCTCTGTCGAGCTTGCGTTCGAACAGGAGAGTCATTTCGGGATGATCCGGCGGCGCAACCTGCGTTGCCACCCCATATCCCAGTCCACGCGGCATCAGGAAATCGCGCACGATTGGCAGCCCCGCCCATTCGTCAGGGGTAAAGATATCGAAATCATGCACGAAGGAAAATTGGCCCTCGCGGACAGCGCGTGTGAGGCGATCGTTGCGGTGGTTCCAGCCGCCCTTCATGAAGGCTTGCATGAGCTCCTGGAAATTGGGCGGATAGAGCCATGCTTCATCCTCGCCTTTGCCCCAGGTGAGCGCGCCGCCCCAGAAATCGAGCCGGTGGCAGATTGCGGCTATCACGTTTGCCCAGCGATCGGGAAAAAGTGCTGCCTCGTAAATGTCATCTATAATGTCTGCCGAAGATATATTATCCAACCCGCCACCGAAATCATGCGTCGGGATCAATTTAATCTTATATCTTCGTATATTTCAACGGAAATACAAATAATACTATTATATTTAAAGTATATAATCTATCAGTGACTTAATATATTGGAATTTACCAAGGTCTTTTGCAGGAAAGGGTGGCTGGCACGCAAGATTTCGGCCTTGGCATCAAGTCCTGGAAGACAACCGCCCTGGTGTGGGCGGGTGCCGTTTTTATCGGTGGCGGCGCATTTGTCGCGGTGAGGGCGATCCCTCAGGCGAAACGGATGATGGCGACTTCGCCCTCCAGGGCGCCCTGATAGGCGGAAGCGTGCGGCTCTTCGTCCGGAACTTCAGTCAGCATGCCGATCTGGTCGAGGTCGGCTTCGATGAAACCTTCCTCCGAAAGCGCGTTCAGCGTTTCGCGTACGGCGGTGTCGTCGTCCGGCGCCCGCAGAATGACGTGGATGTCGATGCCTTCGGAATTGTCGTGTTCGTAAGCCTTGCCGATGACGATGAAGACCATCGGCTCGTCGCGTCCGTTGTCGTTGTCGGGGAGGTTGGTCATGACGCGGTTCCTTGATATGTCGTTGTGGAGTATGCGGGCCGGACGGAATCGGTCTTGCGCGCGGCGGTGCCAGCTCCGGCCCGCTTGAGGGAATCAATAGACGGATTTTGTGAAAAGCCAAAGGCCGGAGGTCAAAATCGCTGTTGCCGGCTGTGACTTATGTTAGAAGGAGGGGGCAAAGGGCCTGTGCGCAGGCTTTGTGGCCTCGGGTGCCAGCGCAAAATGCGGATTCGCCCTTGACGAAAGCTGGCTAAAACAGTAGTACGCCCGCCATCGGAGCCTCTATCTGTGCTGGCCGTTCGGAAACGTTTTTCCCGGACATCATCTCAAATGAAGCTTCATTGCACGTAGAAGACACGAATGTTGCACGCAAGACGCCTCATCCGGCGTCCTCTGCTCTTGGTGGTCCATCCGTGAAAACGGATCGGGCCACGTTTTGCGCATGAGGATATATGCGTGCTTCGTCGCCGGAAACGGCATAGCCGCCACCCGTGAGGGTGGCTAAAGTAGTTTTTGCAAGGGATGGTTATATGCCTACCGTAAACCAGCTGATCCGTAAGCCCCGCCAGGCACAGGTAAAGCGCAACAAGGTTCCTGCACTTCAGGAAAACCCACAGAAGCGTGGTGTTTGCACCCGCGTTTACACGACGACCCCGAAGAAGCCGAACTCGGCTCTGCGTAAGGTTGCCAAGATCCGCCTCACCAACGGCTTCGAAGTCATCGGCTACATTCCCGGCGAAGGTCACAACCTTCAGGAACACTCCGTGGTCATGATCCGCGGCGGCCGCGTGAAGGACTTGCCGGGTGTGCGTTACCACATCATCCGCGGTGTTCTCGATACCCAGGGCGTCAAGAACCGCAAGCAGCGCCGTTCGAAGTACGGTGCGAAGCGTCCGAAGTAATTTTCGGCAACAACAATCAGGCGCTGCGCGAGGTTCTCCGCGTGGTTTAGCGTCAATAACATTGAGAGACAAAGAATATGTCCCGTCGCCATAGTGCAGAAAAGCGTGAGATCAACCCGGACCCGAAGTTCGGCGATCTGGTCGTCACCAAGTTCATGAATGCCATCATGCTTCACGGCAAGAAGTCCGTCGCGGAAAGCATCGTTTACGGCGCGTTCGACGTCGTTCAGGGCAAGACGAAGCAGGAGCCGCTCGGCGTGTTCCACTCCGCCCTCGACAACGTTGCTCCGCACGTTGAAGTGCGTTCGCGTCGCGTTGGCGGTGCTACGTACCAGGTCCCGGTCGACGTTCGTCCGGAGCGCCGTCAGGCTCTCGCCATCCGCTGGCTGATCACTGCTGCTCGCAAGCGTAACGAAACGACCATGGTCGATCGCCTTTCCGGCGAACTCATGGACGCTGCGAACAACCGCGGTTCCGCCGTCAAGAAGCGTGAAGACACGCACAAGATGGCCGACGCAAACCGCGCATTCTCGCATTACCGCTGGTAATCTTAAACGGTCGCATATCGAAAGGCAGTCCATTATGGCTCGCGAATATAAAATCGAAGACTACCGCAATTTCGGTATCATGGCGCATATCGACGCCGGTAAGACGACGACCACCGAGCGTATTCTTTATTACACCGGTAAGTCGCACAAGATCGGCGAAGTTCATGATGGCGCTGCCACGATGGACTGGATGGAACAGGAGCAGGAACGTGGTATCACCATCACGTCCGCTGCGACCACGACCTTCTGGAAGGGTCGCGATGGCAAGATGCGCCGTTTCAACATCATCGACACCCCCGGCCACGTTGACTTCACCATTGAAGTCGAGCGTTCGCTGCGCGTTCTCGACGGTGCCATCGCTCTTCTCGACGCCAACGCCGGTGTAGAGCCGCAGACGGAAACCGTCTGGCGTCAGGCTGAGAAGTACAACGTTCCGCGTATGATCTTCTGCAACAAGATGGACAAGACCGGTGCTGACTTCTACCGCTCGGTAGAAATGATCAAGACCCGTCTCGGCGCTACCGCCGTTGTCATGCAGCTGCCGATCGGCGCTGAGACCGAGTTCAAGGGCGTTATCGACCTGATCGAGATGAACGCACTCATCTGGCGCGACGAATCGCTCGGCGCTCAGTGGGACGTCGTCGAAATTCCTGAAGACATGAAGGCCAAGGCTGAAGAATATCGCGAAAAGCTGATCGAGACCGTTGTCGAGATCGACGAAGAAGCGATGGAAGACTACCTGAACGGCATCATGCCCGACAACGAGAAGATCCGTTCGCTCGTTCGCCGCGGCACCATCGACGTGAAGTTCCACCCGATGTTCTGCGGTACCGCGTTCAAGAACAAGGGCGTTCAGCCGCTTCTCGACGCCGTCGTCGACTACCTGCCTTCGCCGCTGGACATTCCCGCGATCAAGGGCATCGACTTCAAGACCGAAGCCGAAATCGAGCGTCATGCCGATGACAGCGAGCCGCTTTCCATGCTCGCGTTCAAGATCATGAACGACCCCTTCGTCGGTTCGCTGACCTTCGCCCGCATCTACTCCGGCAAGCTCGAAAAGGGCACGTCGGTCATCAACACGGTCAAGGACAAGCGCGAGCGCGTCGGCCGTATGCTGCAGATGCATTCCAACAGCCGTGAAGACATCGAAGAAGCCTTTGCCGGCGACATCGTTGCTCTGGCTGGCCTCAAGGAAACCACCACTGGCGATACGCTCTGCGATCCGCTGAAGCCGGTTATCCTCGAGCGCATGGAATTCCCCGAGCCGGTCATCCAGATCGCCATCGAGCCGAAGACCAAGGGCGACCAGGAAAAGATGGGCCTCGCGCTCAACCGCCTGGCTGCTGAAGATCCTTCGTTCCGCGTCAAGACGGATGAAGAATCCGGTCAGACGATCATTGCAGGCATGGGCGAACTTCACCTCGACATCCTCGTTGACCGTATGCGTCGCGAGTTCAAGGTTGAAGCAACCGTCGGTGCTCCGCAGGTTGCCTACCGCGAAACCATCACGCGTCAGCACGAAGAAGACTACACGCACAAGAAGCAGTCCGGTGGTACCGGTCAGTTTGCTCGCGTGAAGATCATCTTCGAACCGAACCCTGAAGGCGAAGAATTCAAGTTCGAATCCAAGATCGTCGGCGGTGCTGTTCCGAAGGAATACATCCCGGGCGTTCAGAAGGGTATCGAAAGCGTTCTGTCTTCCGGTCCGCTTGCTGGCTTCCCGATGCTGGGCGTCAAGGCGACCCTGATCGACGGCGCATACCACGATGTCGACTCCTCGGTTCTGGCGTTCGAAATCGCATCGCGTGCCTGCTTCCGTGAAGCAGCAAAGAAGGCTGGTGCACAGCTTCTCGAGCCGATGATGAAGGTCGAAGTCGTCACCCCTGAAGATTACGTCGGTGACGTGATCGGCGATCTGAACTCGCGTCGCGGTCAGATCCAGGGTCAGGAATCGCGTGGCATCACCATCGTGATCAGCGCACACGTTCCGCTCGCGAACATGTTCAAGTACGTCGACAACCTGCGCTCCATGTCGCAGGGCCGCGCGCAGTACTCGATGACGTTCGATCACTATTCGCCGGTTCCGTCGAACGTGGCGCAGGAAATCCAGGCAAAGTACTCCGGTCAGAAGTGATCGGGGTACGCCCCATCAGAGATTTGAAGATTATTCCCCTCAAGGGACAAGAATGGAGAGCCACTAATGGCAAAGAGCAAGTTTGAGCGCAATAAGCCGCACGTCAACATTGGCACGATCGGTCACGTCGACCACGGCAAGACGTCGTTGACTGCTGCGATCACG